>NC_011899.1:962500-2297500 GCF_000020485.1 Halothermothrix orenii H 168 | reverse complement strand
GTGCGGATGGAAATCGCACGAAGAGTGTAAAGGCAGAAGGGAGCTTGACTGCGAGACATACAGGTCGAGCAGGGACGAAAGTCGGGCTTAGTGATCCGGCGGTGGAGCATGGAATCGCCGTCGCTCAACGGATAAAAGTTACCCCGGGGATAACAGGCTTATCTCCCCCAAGAGTTCACATCGACGGGGAGGTTTGGCACCTCGATGTCGGCTCGTCGCATCCTGGAGCTGAAGCAGGTTCCAAGGGTTGGGCTGTTCGCCCATTAAAGCGGTACGCGAGCTGGGTTCAGAACGTCGTGAGACAGTTCGGTCCCTATCCGTCGCAGGCGCAGGATACTTGAGGGGAGCCATCCCTAGTACGAGAGGACCGGGATGGACACACCGCTGGTGAACCAGTTGTTCCGCCAGGGGCATAGCTGGGTAGCCATGTGTGGAGTGGATAAACGCTGAAAGCATCTAAGCGTGAAGCCACCCTCAAGATAAGGTATCCCACTCTTTAAGGAGGTAAGACCCCTGAGAGATGATCAGGTAGATAGGCCGGAGGTGGAAGCGGAGTAATTCGTTAAGCTGACCGGTACTAATAGGTCGAGGGCTTAATCTCATCTCATCATTGTATGCTGTTTTGAAGGTGTGAAAGTGGTTAATATTGAGAGGCCAAAAAGTTAAAAAAGCTGAAATAAAGTGTTGACAAGGCGAAAAAATCTGTTATAATAGAATATGCGAATGAGAGATAAGCAAAAAGTTTTCCGGTGGCAATAGCGGAGGGGCAACACCTGTTCCCATTCCGAACACAGAAGTTAAGTCCTCCAGCGCCTATGGTACTGCGGGGGTAACCCCGTGGGAGAGTAGGTCGCTGCCGGATATTTAATATTAAAATTTAATAGATTTAATAAGTGGCGTTCCCCGATAGCTCAGTTGGTAGAGCAGATGGCTGTTAACCATCGAGTCGCAGGTTCGAGTCCTGCTCGGGGAGCCATTTTTTTATGCCCGATTTTATTTATTATTCCAAAAATTATTATTCTAAAAATTCCGGAGATTAATTTATATCAGGATCTATATTTTTAAAAAGCAATGATTAATTTAAGAACCAATGATTAAAATAAATTATTATACCTTTTATATCAAAAGCTTTTATATTAAAATTTGTGCCTATTCAATTATTAATTTTATGGACATTGCTAATCTATGGCATTTTCAGTAGAGTTATAATTGTAAATTTAAGTCCAGTTTGTTCTTTATTCAAAAAATTTTGGTAGGCAGGCAGGTATTTCAGTAATGATATAGAATTATAAAAGAGAGCTAATTAAAGACTAAAAGTTAAGTTAAAGGAGAGTTGATAAGTTTATGAGGTTTAGGAGAAGTGTTTTTTTATTTCTGGCTTTAGTATTAGTTATATCTTTTTCAGTGCTGGCAGAGGATAAAGTAGAAAAGACAGACAATATTGCAGCAGTAGTTGATGGTAAGGAAATTACGATTTCTGAAGTTGATGAATATGCCCGGACCCGGGATGTTATTATGCAATTATATCAGGCTAATGGTGAGTTTACTCAGTTGATTTTATCTACAGAGGCTGGTAATGAGTTAATTAATGAGTACCGTAAACTTAAACTGGATGAATTGATTACCAGGGAACTTTTAATAAAGGAAGCCAAAAATCAGGGGATCAATGTTTCCAAAGAGGAAATGGATAAGATATTTAATGAGCAGATAGAAATGGTTAAACAGAAGAATAATATTAACGAAGAGCAGTTACTTCAGGCTTTAAATCAGCAGGGAATTGAATCCCTTGATCAATATAAAAACCTCTTTTTTGAACAAAATGGTGACCTCCTTTTAATTAATAAGTTACGGGAAAAGGTTATGGAAGATGTTAGTGTAGAGGAATCTGCTGTCAGAGAATATTACGATAATAACAAGGAAAACTTTAAACATGGAACCCAGATTAAGGCCAGACATATTTTAGTTGAAACTGAAAAAGAAGCCCGGGAGATATTAAATGAGCTGGAAAATGGGGCTGATTTTGGGGAAATGGCCAAAGAGTATTCTACTGGTCCTTCCAGTAAAAATGGAGGGGATTTAGGTTATTTTGGCAAGGGGCGTATGGTCCCGGAATTTGAAGAGGCTGCTTTTGCCCTCAAGGTTGGGCAGATAAGTGACCCGGTCAAAACCCAGTACGGCTACCATATTATAAAAGTAGAAGATAAAGTTGAAGAGGGAATTACTCCTTTTGATGAGGTAAAAGATAAGATTAAAAATAACCTCCTTCAACAAAAACAACAGACAGCCTGGAATAACTTCCTGAAGGAATTAAGGGATAAAGCTGAAATTGAAATTAAATTATAGGTCTGGCATGAGTGCAATAAAATTAATCCCCACCCACTTTTTGGGTTGGGGATTAATTTTTTTTTCTCTTAAAACAGGCAGTTGCATATTTACTTTTAAAATATAAAGTTGCATAAATTGTTATTTTAAAATTTTAAATATTCAGGAAGGAAATAAAATTAACGATCTAGAACTATATATTGTATGGGGGGTATTGGGTCACCCTCAGCATTTAAAAATAGTAAAAGGGGGAAAAGGCCTATGATAGTAGGAGTACTAAAGAAATTAAAAATAATGAGAACAGAGTAGCGATTACTGCCGCCGGAGTTCAGGCTTTAACAAAAGCAGGTCATCAGGTGATTATAGAGCAGGGAGCAGGCCTGGGTAGTGGGATTAAAGATAGTGAGTATGAAGAGGCCGGAGCAGAAATAGGGGAAACTGCCCAGCAGGTCTTCGAAGAAGCAGAAATGATTATGAAAGTTAAAGAACCCCTTCCCGAAGAATATAATTATTTAAAACCCGACCAGATCCTGTTTACTTATCTTCATTTAGCTGCTGAAGAACGCTTAACAAAGGCTCTTATGGAAAAAAGGGTAGTAGGTATTGCCTATGAGACTATTCAGCTTAATGATGGCTCCTTACCTTTATTAACCCCCATGAGTGAAGTGGCAGGTAGGCTGGCTACCCAGGTGGGAGCTCATTTCCTGGAAAAGGCCCATGGTGGAAAGGGATTATTACTGGGTGGAGTACCCGGGGTTAATCCCGGTAAGGTTGTTATTATAGGAGGAGGAACGGTTGGAATTAATGCTGCCAAGATGGCCGTTGGATTGGGAGCTGATGTTACTATTCTGGACATCAGTGCTCCCCAGCTGAGATATGTTGATGATATTTTCAGGGGACGGGTAAAAACAGTTATGTCCAATGCATATAATATAGAAAGGGAAATTAAAGATGCCGACCTGGTAGTTGGTGGTGTCCTCATTCCCGGAGCTAAAGCTCCGCATCTGGTGACAGAAGAGATGATAAAACAGATGAAGAAGGGGTCTGTTATCGTAGATGTGGCTATTGACCAGGGGGGATGTGTGGAGACAACTTATCCAACGACCCATGATGACCCGGTCTTTGAAAAACATGGCGTTATTCACTACTCTGTTGCCAATATGCCAGGGGCAGTGCCAATGACTTCAACATATGCCCTGACCAATGTAACCCTTCCCTATGCCCTGGAACTGGCCAACAAAGGATATAAAAAGGCCCTCAAAGAAAACCGGGCCCTGGCTTTAGGTTTAAATGTCTATGATGGTAAGATTATTTATAAAGCGGTTGCCGATGCTTTCTCCCTGGATCATTATCCATTAGACAGGGTATTAAAGGGCTTTTAGAACAGATTAAAGACTGGTATTAACAAAGGGGTCTTCCGGGCCCCTTTAAAAATGTATAATATTATACATTTGTGTATAAATATAAGCAATTTAATATTTACCCCTGCCGGTTTTTAACAGCGGGATAACATAATTAATGTAGTGTTTTAAAAAACAAATTAAGACAAACAAATAACAAATAAAAAATAAGGAGGGTGCCTATGGGATTTAAAATTGTAGTCTGGGGACTGGGGGCTATGGGTTCGGGGATGGCCAGGTTAATAACAGAGAAAAGAGGTTTAGAACTGGTAGGTGGAATTGACAGGGACCAGAACAAAAAAGGTAAAGATTTAGGTAAAATTCTGGGAGGAGAGTCCCTGGGAATCAAGGTGGAAAATGATTTTAACTATACTTTTAAAGATGCAGACCTGGTTATCATTGCTACTACTTCCTTTACCCGGGAAGTATTCCCCCAGATTGAAAGGGCAGTCAATAATGGTTTAAATGTAATTACGATAGCTGAAGAGATGGCCTATCCTGAAGCCCAGGAAGCAGAGCTTGCAGATAAGATAGATAAACTAGCCAGGGAAAATGGAGTTACTGTCCTGGGAACAGGTGTTAACCCCGGGTTTGTTCTAGATACCCTGGTGGTTACCCTGTCTGCTGTAAGCTGTAAAATTAATAAGATTAAGGCTACCCGTGTTAATGACCTGTCTCCTTTTGGACCTACTGTTATGAAGACCCAGGGAGTAGGAACTACTCCTGAGGAGTTCAAGGAAGGGGTAGAAAAAGGGGAAATAACCGGTCATATCGGTTTTCCGGAATCTATCAGAATGATAGCAGATACTATTGGGTGGGATCTGGATGAGATTAAGGAAAAACGGGAACCTATTATCTCAAATACCCACCGGGAAACACCTTATATTAAGGTAGAGCCGGGAATGGTTGCCGGGTGTAATCATATCGCCTGGGGTTTAAAAGATGGTAAGAAAATTATTGAGCTTGAACACCCCCAGCAGATTTGTCCGGAGAAAGAAGGGGTGGAAACAGGTGACTATATTGAAATCAGCGGGGATCCTGACCTTAAATTGAGAATAAAACCGGAAATACCGGGGGGTAAGGGGACACAGGCTGTTGCTGTCAACATGATTCCTGCTGTAATTGAAGCCCGACCTGGTCTGGTATCCATGATGGATTTACCGGTCCCCAGGTATATTAAATAGTTTAAAAATAATTTTACTGGAGGGAGACATATGGAAAAGGTTAAAGCCGGAAGCTGGGTTCAGGTGAAAAAAATAGTCCTTGAACCAGAGGAAAGGAAGGCGAAACTCCCCGAAGATACTAAAAAGGTTCCCCTGGAATTACGGGTTAAAGGTTTTTTAATGGAAGATGCTAGAGTAGGGGAAGAGGTTACCGTTAAAACCTATATAGGAAGGGAAATACAGGGAATACTGGAAGACCCGGACCCGTCTTATGAACATAAATTTGGCCGCCCTGTTCCTGAACTAATTCCTGTCGGCAGGGAACTCAGGGAAATACTTAAAAAAAGGGGGCTAAATAAATGACAGCCACTGATTATAATTCAGTTATGGCCAGGAAAAATGATATAATGAAAAAGGCGGTGGGGATTGACTATAGCCGTTTCTCCAGGGGAAGGCTGGTTTTTGACTATGAACGGATGATGGAAGAGGTTGGTTATAGCCTGGAGGAAATAAAAAGGATTCAGGCTGAAGTGGGAGTTGGGAATACTCCTCTTCTTGAACTAAAAAATATCACTGAGCTGGCCCGAAAACTGGCTCCCCAGGGAAAGGGTGCCAGGATATTTTTGAAGGATGAGGCCTCCAACCCTTCCGGTAGTTATAAAGCCAGGAGGGCGTCAGTCTCTGTTTATCATGCCCAGAAGCATGGTTACAGGGGGGTTGCTGCAGCCACCAGTGGTAACTACGGGGCAGCTGTAGCTTCCCAGGCAGCCATGAGGGGGCTGGACTGTATCATCGTCCAGGAGACCTTTGACAGCCGCGGGGTAGGCCAGCCAGAAATACTGGAAAAGGGTAGGAAATGTGAGGCCTATGGGGCTGAAGTTATACAACTTTCAGTGGGCCCGGAACTTTTCTATATGTTTTTAAAGGTATTAGAAGAAACGGGTTATTTTAATGCCTCTTTATATACTCCCTTCGGTATTGCCGGAGTGGAGCCACTGGGTTTTGAAATTGTTACCCAGCTTAAAGAAAGGATTAACCGGGTCCCGGATGCAGTTGTCTGTACCCATGCCGGCGGAGGCAATTTAACGGGTACGGCCAGAGGCCTCAAAAAAGCAGGTTGTGACGAGACTGAAGTTATTGCAGCCAGTGTTGACCTCTATGGGCTTCATATGGCCAGTGATACTGATTTTAATCTAAAATCTTTTACCACCGGGCATACCGGGTTTGGTATACCCTTTGCAACCTGGCCGGATCGAGCCGATGTACCCCGGAATGCAGCCAGGGCCCTGCGTTATATGGACCGGTATCTAACTGTAAAACAGGGTGAGGTTTTCTATATAACCGAGGCCCTGGCCCAGCTTGAAGGTATCGAGAGAGGGCCGGCCGGGAACACTTCTCTGGCAGCTGCTTTTGCCCTGGCCCAGGAGATGGATGAAGACCAGGTAATAGTGGTTCAGGAGACTGAATACACCGGGGCCGGGAAACACCCCTATGCCCAGTTAAACTTTGCCCGGGAAAATGGTATTGAAGTTAAGAGGGGTAATCCCGATAAAGAAAAGGGCGGGGAATCAGTAATTATCCCTGAAGATCCGACCCAGATAAAGGTTCGTCCCCTGGATCTAAAGAAAATCAAGAAGTCTTATTTGAAGAATGTTATAAAAAGTATTGGTACTACAGAATTAACAGAAGAAGAAATTAAGTTTCTATCTGAAGAGATTAATGAAAGCCAGTCAGTAGTGAAAAGGATGCTGGATGAGATAGAATAAGGGGGTTCAGGTATGGATCTGGATCTATTAATAGCCGAAATAGGGAGCACAACGACCGTAGTTAACGGGTTTACCGGGATAAAAAAGGGCACTCCCCGCTTAAAAGGACAGGGTCTGGCTCCGACTACAGTACTCGAGGGAGATGTTACGGTAGGTTTGAATAATGCTATTGAAAACCTGAAGGAAGTCCTGGGAGCAGATGACCTGACCTGGTCTGAGTTTATGGCTACCAGCAGTGCTGCCGGGGGGTTGAAGATGACTGTTCACGGACTGGTTAAAGATATGACTGTTAAAGCTGCCCGGGAGGCAGCCCTCGGGGCCGGTGCTGTTATCAAAATGGTTACAGCCGGTAAACTCCGGGAATCTAAATTAAATAAGATAAAAGAGATCAACCCCAACATTATCCTGCTGGCCGGTGGGGTTGACTATGGGGAAGAAGAGGTTATTCTCCACAATGCCAGGCTTCTGGCTCAAATGAAATTAAATGTTCCTATAATTTATGCCGGGAATAAAGCCATTCAGGACGAAGTCAGGGATATCTTTGACAATAGCCAGCAGGATATTCTTATAACTGATAATGTTTATCCAGAAATTGATACCCTGAATATCGAACCAACCCGGAGACTGATTCAACAGGTCTTTGCCCGTCATATTATTAAAGCTCCGGGTATGGAAAAGATAAAACCGATGTTAAGTTCTGAAATGATGCCAACTCCGGGGGCTGTTATGAAGTCTGCCCGGTTGTTACGGGAGGATATCGGTAATCTGGTGGTTATTGATATCGGAGGGGCCACTACTGATGTTCATTCGGTGACAGAAGATACCCCCGGGGTTAAACAGGTTTTAATTAACCCTGAACCGGTAGCCAAAAGAACAGTGGAAGGGGATCTGGGGGTTTTTATTAATGCCCCCCATGTTTTTAAATTAATAGAAGAAACCCGGAAGAATGGGTATGAATATAAAGAAGTTAAAGCTATACCAGGTAATGAAAAAGAGAGGGGCTTTGTCCGACTTCTGGCAGAAACAGCAGCCCTGACTGCAATAAAAAGGCATGCCGGCCGGCTCAGGGATTTTTTTGGACCCCAGGGCAGGCAAACGGTGGCTGAAGGTAAGGATTTAAGTGGTGTTAGATGGGTTATCGGAACCGGTGGCGCTTTAACCAGGCTTGGCCGGGGTGATGAAGTATTAACCAGAGTTATTGAATACCGGGGTTCGAGACTTTTTCCTCCTGAAGATGCTAAAATTCTTATTGACAGGAATTATATTATGGCTGCTATGGGCATATTGAGTGAAAAATACCCCGATAAAGCCCTGAGATTATTAAAAGAAAGCCTGGGGTTGGATATTGAGGATTAATAAAATATCAGGATGGGATTTAAGTCAGGGAAGGAGGAAAATTATGGGGATTAAAAGAGAAGATGATTTTGAGCAGAGGAGAAAACACCTTAAGGAGCTTTCTGATAAAGAATTAAATGAAAGGTTCTGGCAATTAACTGAAAAGATTGTTGATCCCTTGCTGGAACTGGCCAGGACCCATACTTCCGAATCTATTGAAAGATCTGTCCTGTTGAGAATGGGTTTTAATAGTCTTGAGGCCAAGGCCATAGTCAACAAGGTTGTGGAAGCAGGCCTGCTGGGAAAAGGAGCGGGCCATGTTGTTTTAAAACTGTCACAGAAAGAGGGTATTCCGGTAAAGGAAGCCGGGGTTTCAATTAGCCAGGGTAAGAGGTCGGTAGAAGAATTACGAGGTCTTTTTGAGGGGGGTGACCGGACGTGAAAAAGCTGAAGCCTACTGAAAAACTTGACATCGAGGAAATATTAAAAGATCTTGAAAATTATCGGCCTCGCCGTAAGGGCTGGACCTGGCGTAAGAAAGTAGAAAATCATAAGATCGGAGATTTTGTCTATAAGGATACCAGCGAAAATTTAAAAAACAGTGTTCCCCTTCCAGCAGCCAAAAACTTTGGTGGGATTGACCCCCAACCTGAGCAGGTAATTACCACCGAGATAGCTTCTGGCCGGTTTGAGGATGATATCAGGAGAATGAGGATGGCAGCCTGGCATGGAGCTGACCATATCATGGTTATCAGGACTGCTGGACAGAGTCATTTTGATGGACTTATTGAAGGTACTCCTGAAGGGGTTGGGGGTATCCCCATAACCAGGAAACAGATCAGGGCTACCAGAAAGGCTCTGGACTTAATTGAGGATGAAGTGGGCCGACCTATTAATTTTCATTCCTATGTCAGCGGTGTGGCCGGTCCTGAGATTGCGGTTCTCTTTGCAGAGGAGGGTGTTAATGGTGCTCATCAGGATCCGCAATATAATGTTCTGTACCGTGATGTCAATATGCTTCGCTCTTTTGTCGATGCAGCTGAGGCTAAAAGAATTATGGCCGGAGCCGGTCTGCTCCAGATAGATGGGGCCCATAATGCCAATGCTACGGCCCGGGAAGCCTGGAAGGTTATGCCCGAATTATTTGTACAGCATGCTATAAATTCATTATTTTCTTTGAAAATAGGTATTCCTAAAGACAGGATAGCCCTGTCAACAGTGCCACCGACTGCGTCACCATCACCCGATATCTGGATAAATCTTCCCTATGCTGTGGCCCTCAGGGATTTATTTGAAGGTTTTCGTTTCAGGGCCCAGCAGAATACTAAATACATGGAGTCATCTTTAAGAGAGGCTACTGTAACCCATACTTTAAACCTGTTGATAACAAAACTGACTTCAGCTGATATTCAGAGCACTATTACTCCGGATGAAGGAAGGAATGTACCCTGGCATTACAACAATATTCAGGCTGTGGATACAGCAAAACAGGCCTTTGCCGGCATGGATGGTCTGAAAGAGGTTGTAGAGGTTAAGGAGGAGGGTTACCTTAAAGTTAAAGCCAGGGAGTTGAAGGAGCGAGCTGTATTATTCCTGGAAGAAATCCTTAAAGTTGGAGGATACTTTAAAGCTGTAGAGTCAGGTTTTTTCGTTGATTCTGGAAGGTATCCAGAAAGAAATGGTGATGGTATTGCCCGGGAAATAGATGGCGGGGTAGCAGCAGGAACAATTGTCCCCAGGGATGATGATTACCTGGCTCCGGTATGTGACCACTTCGGGGAGAATAATATACCAGAAGAACTGGAAAAACCATGTGACCTGATAGGTGGCTGTACCCTTCATAATCCAGATAAAATTGACTTTATAGATGAACTTGATGATGAGGACAATGTCCATAAACGGCTTGAAAAAAATAAAAAATACCGTAAAGGTAACCTTTTAAAACCGGAAGTGGAATGGTTGGCAGATGGCTGGGTTAATATTACTATCTTCCTGCCCATTAACCAGGATGTTGCAGAAGTAGCCGCCCTGGAAATAGCCAGAAAAATGGGCCTGAAAAATCCTGAAGTGATACATAAGGAGGTTATGCACCCGGCTGAGGGTACCCTCCTTGAGGTAAAAGGGCAGGTGGATTTTGATATTGAGGTTGATAAACTGAGAATTCCTGAAAAGCAAAAACCCCTCCCCGATGATGAAATAAGGGAGTTTATTGACGAAAACCCCATGAGGGTTGTAGCGGCAACGGTAGGTAAAGATGAACACTCAGTAGGGTTAAGGGAGATTATTGATATTAAACATGGTGGTATCGAAAAATATGGGTTTAAAGTTACCTACCTGGGGACTTCGGTTCCTGTAAGTAAAGTGGTCGATGCTGCCATTGAGACCAATGCTGATGCTATCTTGATCAGTACTATAATTACCCACAACGATATTCACCGTATTAATATGAGAAAACTAAATGATTTATGTATAGAGAAGGGAATAAGGGATAAAGTAATATTAGTAGCCGGTGGGACCCAGGTCAGTAATGATATTGCTGTAGAAGCCGGAATGGATGCTGGCTTTGGTCGGGGGACTTCAGGTGATGAGGTTGCCAGTTTTCTGGTTAAAAAGAAAAGAGGAGACATTTAAAAAAACATTTGAATTTAAATAAAATATATATTATAATAGTAAAAAAATAAATTCTGGTAATACGATGACTGGGAATAGTAGGTATTCTTTCTGTTATAGAGAGCTAATGGTTGGTGGAAATTAGCCAGAAAGGGTTCAGAATCCCCCCAGGAGTGGTCTGGTGAACCTGTATGTGGTCGAGGAAAGTGGCCCTGAGTCCAGAGTAGCTAGACCCGGGTTAAGCCCGTTATAGCCCCAGAGTGGTTAAACTAAAACCTGTGTGTTTATACAAGATTAGTTTAGCCATCAGGGTGGCACCGCGGAAATAATTAAACTTCCGTCCCTGTTCAGGGATGGAAGTTTTTTTGATTTAAAAAAGGAGGGTGGTAAAATGTTAGATATGAAGTTCATCAGGGAAAATCTTGAAACCGTGGCTGATATGCTTAAAAGAAGAGGGACTGAAGCCCCCCTCGATGAATTTAAGGAACTGGATGAGAAAAGGAGGGAAATTATTCAGGAAGTAGAACAGTTAAAACACAAACGGAATGTTGTTTCCAGTAAAATTGGGGAGTTAAAAAGGGCCGGTGAAGATGCCAGTGATATTATTGCAGAGATGAAAGAGGTTTCGGCCACTATTAAGAAATATGATGAGGAATTAAGAGGGATAGAAGAGAGATTACAGCAGGTTGTTTTATCTATACCAAATATGCCCCATGACAGCGTTCCTGTGGGAGAAGATGAAGATGATAATGTAGAGGTTCGGCGCTGGGGTGAACCCCGCAAGTTTGATTTTGAGTTTAAACCCCACTGGGACCTTGGAGAAGCACTGGATATTCTCGACTTTGAAAGGGGTAGCAAGGTATCTGGAGCCAGGTTTACCTTCCTTAAGGGAGCCGGTGCCCGTCTGGAAAGAAGCCTGATTAGTTTTATGATTGACCACCATACCCAAAATGGTTATACGGAGATATTTCCACCTTTTATGGTAAACAGTGATAGCTGTATCGGAACCGGACAGTTACCAAAATTTGCCGGCGATATGTTTAAGGTTGAGGGAACCGATTATTACCTTATTCCAACAGCAGAAGTGCCTGTAACCAATCTTTACCGGGATGAAATATTGAATGCTGAAGACCTTCCAGTATATCATGTTGCTTACAGTGCCTGTTTCAGAGCAGAAGCCGGAGCCCATGGACGGGATACAAGGGGAATTATCAGACAGCATCAGTTTAATAAGGTAGAACTGGTTAAATTTGTTCATCCTGATAAATCTTTTGAGGAATTAGAAAAGCTGACCCGTAATGCTGAGGAAATATTACAGATGCTAGAGCTTCCCTACCGGGTAGTTACTCTCTGCACCGGTGATTTAACCTTCTCCTCGGCCAAAACCTATGATATTGAGGTCTGGATGCCGGCCTATGATACCTATCGGGAGATTTCTTCCTGCAGTAACTTTAAAGACTTTCAGGCCAGGCGGGCTGGAATCAGATTCAGGCCTGAGCCAGGGGCTAAAGCCGAGTATGTCCACACTCTGAATGGTTCGGGGCTTGCTATTGGCAGAACGGTGGCTGCCATTATGGAAAATTACCAGAATGAAGACGGGAGTATTACTGTACCTGAAGTGTTAAGACCCTATATGGGTATGGATGTAATTAAACCTTAACTTTAAACCTTAAAGTCAGTTAATATTATTACAGGCAGGAAATGAATATATTTTGACTTTAAACCAGCTCTGTTATAGAGTAGAAATTGTGAGATAAGAATGTAATTAAACCTTTACTTCAAACCCTACCCGGGGGAGTGGGGTTTGAAGATGTTTTTGTACAGGTATAAAAAAATAAAATATAAAAAAATAAAGAAGTGAGTATGAAGGAGGTAGTTATTTTGATTAAACTTAAAAAAAAGGGTGCTTATTTAATTAAAGGAAGGATTATCAGGGATAGTCTTAAGGATTTAAAATCCATTAATAAGGAACTGGAAAAAGCAAATCAATCTCCTTTATCTGATACTAATTTAGATGGTCTAAATCCTGAGGTGGCCCGGAATAATACGATGGCTTATCAAATCCTGATAGATCATGATACCGGAAGTGGTGATGAAACCCTTAATATTAAATTTGATGCTATGGCTTCACATGATATCACCTATGTCGGTATTATCCAGACGGCAAAGGCCAGTGGATTAAAGGAATTTCCGCTACCATATGTCCTGACAAACTGTCATAACAGCCTGTGTGCTGTCGGGGGTACTATTAACGAGGATGACCATGTTTTTGGTCTTACGGCAGCTCGAAAATTCGGGGGATACTATGTTCCTGCTCACCTGGCGGTTATTCATCAATATATGCGGGAAATGATGACAGGGTGTGGCAAGATGATTCTGGGGTCTGACAGTCATACCAGGTATGGTGCCCTGGGAACGATGGGAATAGGTGAAGGTGGCCCCGAACTTGTGAAACAGCTCCTGAACAGGACCTATGATATTCCCCGTCCTGAGGTTATCTGTGTCTATTTAACCGGGAAGCCCCGTAAGGGAGTGGGGCCACAGGATGTTGCCCTGGCCATAATCGGGGAGGTTTTTTCATCAGGTTTTGTCAAAAATAAGGTTATGGAATTTGTTGGTCCCGGAATAGAGGAACTCTCCATTGATTACAGAAATGGTATCGATGTCATGACTACTGAAACTTCCTGTTTAAGTTCTATCTGGTCTACAGATGACAGGGTCAGGGAATACTACAAAATTCACGGTAGGGAGAATGAGTATCAGGAGTTGAAGCCCGGTGAAGTCGCTTATTATGATGGTTTTATCATTGTAGATTTAAGTAAGATTGAACCCATGATTGCCCTTCCCTTCCATCCAAGCAATGTTTATAAAATATCTGAATTAAATAATAACCCCCATGATATCCTGAGTAAGGTAGAGAACGATGTTGCTAAACAGCTGACTAATGTCAGTGTTAAAGGGCGGTTAACAGGCAAAATAGTTGACGGCAGGGTCAAAGTAGACCAGGGGGTTGTGGCCGGTTGTTCTGGAGGGACATATGAGAATATTGCGGTTATGGCGAAGATGCTGGAGTCAGGGTCAATCGGCAATGGTCCTTTTTCTCTCAGTGTTTACCCGGCCAGTCAACCAGTTAATATAGAGTTAAACAGGAATGGTTATATAAATAAATTAATGGAAGCCGGTGTAATTACCAGGACTGCATTTTGCGGGCCCTGTTTTGGGGCAGGGGATGTTCCTGCCAACAATGGTTTCAGTATTCGACATACAACTCGTAATTTCCCGAACCGGGAAGGGTCAAAACCAGGTGAAGGTCAGATTGCCTGGGTAGGTTTGATGGATACCCGCTCTATTGCAGCCACTGCTCTAAATGGTGGTATATTAACACCCGCTACGGAAATAGATATTCCTGAGGTTGACCCGGGTTATCATTTTGATAAGGGGATTTATGAAAAACGTGTTTATGCCGGTTACGGCAAGCCAGATCCGCAAAAAGAATTAAAATACGGGCCGAATATAAAGGACTGGCCCCAGATGATTTCATTACCGGACAACTTATTGCTCCAGATAGCATCGGTTATAGATGACCCGGTGACCACGACCGATGAATTAATTCCTTCAGGGGAGACATCTTCATACCGGTCTAACCCCATCAGGCTGGCTGAGTTTACTCTCTACAGAAAGGATCCCGGTTATGTAAACAGGGCCAAAAAGATTCAGGGAATTGAAAAACTGAGATTAAGGGCTCTGGAAGACGGGAATCTTGATATGGATGAACTTAAAAACCTCTATAACCTGGTTAACCCTGAGATTAATTACCGGGACTGGGTTAAAAAGACGTCATTCGGCAGTGTTATTTATGCCAATAAACCCGGTGATGGTTCAGCCCGGGAACAGGCTGCTTCCTGTCAGAAGGTACTGGGTGGCTGGGCCAATATAGCCCTGGAGTATGCCACCAAGCGTTATCGCAGTAATGTTATTAACTGGGGAATGGTGCCCTTTACCATTGATGCTGACGAAAAGGATAAGATAAAGAAAGAGGCCTATCTCTACTTGCCCCAGATCCGCCAGAAGCTCGCAGATGGTAATGAATCAATAACTGGGTATATTATAGATGGTGCTCACAGGGTTGATATTAAATTAAAAATAAAGAACCTCAGCCCGGATCAGCGGCAGGTTATCCTGGATGGGTGTTTGATTAATTACTACCGCAAAAGCAGGACAGAGTAAGGTAAAAAAGAGAAGAATAGATTAAGGTTATTAAAGAAGAGAAAAATTATAATATACTTTTAAATATTCGGTATCCCTCTGATATTTTCCGGTATGTGGCCGGTTTCACAGTAAAAAAACTGGCTCTTGACAAACCCGATTATATATAGTAAAATTTATATCGGATTAAGTGGAGGGATGTCCGAATTGGCAAGGGGCCGGACTTGAAATCCGGTGAAGCCCGTAAGGGTGTGTGGGTTCGAGTCCCACTCCCTCCGCCATTGATTATATTGGTTATTATGGATATTAACCAGATAATAAAACCCCTATCAAATGCTGATGGGGGTTTTTTATTTTATAATTGCTTTAAAGAGCCCTCATTGAAGCCTTTTTTGGTGTTAATTTAACGATGGGTGAGGTCAGATAAACTAACATACTTTTAAAAACTGGTTTAATTATATTTGTTATATCTTTATATACAGGTTTTTTTATGATTTAATATAAAGGGAGCTTTCAGTATAGTATGGACTTTTATGATTGATTTTTTGCTAAATATATATTTTTTATGAAAAATAGCTTATAAAGTGCTGAGAAGCAAATAAAATATAAATTTTTATAATATAAATTTTTATTATGAAAGGCTTATATAACGCAGATTTCCTGGGGAAGGAGAAGACGAAAATGAATAATGACCTGAATATAGCCAGAAAAATTCTGGAAAGAGAAGAGAGGACATTAGTAATAGTTAAAGAAGGTAAGGTTTTATTTGTCAGTGATGATAATGGAATAAAACCCATATATATGGCAGTAACTGATCTGGCCCACGAGCTTGAAGATGCCAGTCTGGCCGACAGGGTCATTGGGCGAGCGGCGGCTTTACTCTGTGTAGCTTACGGAATTAAAGAAATATATGCCAGGTTAATATCAAAAGAGGCCATCAGGTTATTAGAACAAAACGGAGTAAGCTATAATTACCGGGAGAGAACACCTTTTATTAAAAACCGGGAAGGGACGGGTATGTGTCCTGTTGAAAGAATGTCACTCGATGTAGATGATGGGAAACACCTTGTAAAAAGAATTGAAGAGTTCTTAAAAAAGAACGGGCTCCTTCGATAACGGAGCCCGTTCTTTAATGGTTTTCCTGGCATAATTAGCATCTCTGGGTGGGAGTTCTGAATGGGGATTAAAAACTTAAATTGTTTGCATTTCAACTTATTGAAAAGTATGGAGTGGTTTTTCATAAGCAGACAGAGCCGCTTCATGGATTACCTCTGCTGTTGTTGGATGAGCATGAATGGTTTCGGCTATGTCTTCAGCTCTGAGGCCATTTTTAACAGCCAGGGTAACTTCAGCAATCAAATCAGTGGAATGTGGTCCTATCATGGAACAACCGATAACCTTATCTGTGTCTTTTTCAGTAAGTATTTTTATAAAACCTTTGTTTTCACCAAGGGTTAGGACTTTACCATTGGCTTTAAAGGGAAATACCCCAACATTATATTCAATGCCTGCTTCTGTAGCTGTTTTTTCATTATACCCTACTGTGGCAATCTCGGGGTCGGTAAAGACAGCGCCGGGAATAGCCCCATAATCCATCTTGCATTCTTCTCCCATTATGTTTTTAACAGCCACTATACCCTGGTGGGAGGCAGCATGGGCCAGTAAAATTTTACTGGTGACATCACCGATGGCATATATATTGGGAATACTGGTTTGCATCTTATCATTAACCTTTATACCCCGACCCTTTTCATTAAGTTCCAGTCCCAGTTCTTCAACTCCGATTCCTTCAAAGAAGGGTTTTCTACCAACAGCCATTAAGACTTTATCTCCAGTAACAAATTTATTTTTATCATTCTGTGTAAACGAGACAATATATTTACCATCTTCAGTTTCGTTAATTTTTTCTACCCTTGATCCGGTGAATATTTTAATATTTCTATTTTCAGCTATTGATGTAATTTCACTACAGATGTCAGAATCATTGCTGGCCAGGATATCATCAAGGTATTCGACAACAGTAACGTCAACTCCAAAACTGTTAAAGATAAAAGCAAATTCCATTCCAATGACACCACCACCGACTATGACCATTTTTTCAGGTAGTTCTTCCAGCTCAAGGGCTTCAGCACTGTTAATAACTCCCGGTAAATCTGCTCCTTCAATGGGGAGATGGGCCGGTACTGAACCGGTAGCAATTATTATATTACTGGTGTTAATGACTACATCACCATTATCTTTTTTAACATAGACTGTTTCGGGGTCTTTAATCTGACCACTTCCCTGGATGACTTTAACACCATTTTTCCTCATGAGAAATTCAATACCCTTGACAAGGCGGGAAACAATTTTATCCTTTCTTTTAATAACCTTTTTCATATTAAGGGAGATATTTTCGGCATGGCAGCCAAAATCATCTGCTTCTTTCAGGTAGTTATATATTTCAGCAGACCGGACCAGGGCTTTAGTAGGTATACAGCCACGATTGAGACAGGTACCTCCCAGTTTATCCTTTTCTACCAGGACTACCTTAGCTCCCATCTGGGCTGCTTTAATGGCAGCTACATAACCACCGGGGCCTGCCCCGATAATAGTAATGTCAGCTTCCATAGCATTGCCTGCTTTTTCAGGATTGGTATCTTCCTGTTTTTGATTAGCCTCACCTTCTGTTTCTTCTATGGTAGCCAGAAGGTCACCCTTTTTAACTACATCTCCTTCTTTTACAGCAATTTTAGTAATTTTTCCCTCATAGTTAGATTCAACAGGGATGGCGGCTTTATTGGCCTCTACTTCAAAAAGGAGATCGCCTTTGTTTATTTTTTCACCTTCTTCTACATTAACCCTGGTAACTTTAGCTTCACTGGCATTATTTAATAAACCATCCAATGTTAATTCTACCATTGTTAGTTCCTCCTTATTAGTTTAGTATTACACATTAAAATTATATTAATTTAAATATTGTAATTTTGTTGACATTTTTATAATATTGATAATCAGAGTTAGTTTTTTAATTTTAAATATTATCATATGTAAAGATACAACTAAACATTATAATAACAGTAATAGATAAAAAATACAAGAGGACAAATGGGGTTTAAATGTAGCTAATTGTATAAATAGTAGAGTTATTTTAAAATTTTTAAACTATTCAGCGATAGATGCCCCGGTAAAGCTTGTGAAAAAAATTGCAATTTATGAGCATATGCTATATAATAATTGTGAACATGTGTTACAAATTAACAACTATTAAAAACTAATTGAGGGGGAAAAATAATGCAAAAAGAATTAGCCCAGAAACTTCAAAAGATTTTGAAATTGGATACCAGTCCGGTAGCAATCAAGCTTTACAGGAATCGGGATGACTTACCTCTTAAACCTCTACAACGCAAATTGAATATATGTCAGCTAGTTTATATGGCCCGTGCCATGGGTAAAGCCAACAGTGGTACTCCTGATAAAATGGTCTGTTCCTTTGGTGCTGCCTGTGCAGGATTAATTAAAACCCCGGATGTTTTTAAAACCGGAGAAGCTGCTGTAGGTATATACTGTAAAGACAATGAGGCCGGTAAGAACTTTTTTGCCAATACCTTTAAACTTGGGGATAAAGGTAAAGAATATGATGCTATGTATGTTGAACCTCTGGAAAAGGGGACTGTAGAACCTGATGTTGTAGTTGTTCATGGTAATTCCGGTCAGATTGTAAGATTAATTCATGCCAATGCCTATGATTCTGGAGAGAAGGTTTCAGCTGACTCAGTTGCCGAAGGCGCATTATGTTCTTCAATTGGTTATGTTTTAGAACATAATAAACCCAGGGTTGATTTCCCCTGTGCTGGAGAAAGGGTTTTCGGGGGAGCTCAAAACCATGAAATAGTCTTTGTTACTCCTTATAATAGGTTAGAGAAATTAGTTGAAAACCTTGAACATACTGCCAGAGGTGGATTCTCTGTTTATCCTGCTCCTATTTATATGGACTGGAGTCCAACTATGCCGTCAACTTATACAATTAAAGAAGAAGACCTGTAAATATATTCTGATAATATAATGGATATTTAATAAAATATTATATATTTTAAGTAACGGGCCTGCCCTGGAGCAGGCCCGTTTTTGTTAACAAAATCACATTTTTTACAGGACATATGGATTTATTAGATCCTGAAGAAAAACATTGTTGACATATGACCGTAATATTCATATAATTATATCAGTTGAGAATACCAGTGATAGTATTTTACATTTAAATTCATGGTCTTTTTTATTGATTTTTTCTGAACAAAACATATAAATTAATGTTTTTTATTATGAATGCGTTTAAATATGTCTATGTATTATTATAAAAAACCTTAAGCTTAAATTGAGAAAGGAGATATAAATGAAGTTAAAATTAGAGTGTTTACCATGTATCTTACGCCAGACCATTGAAGCCAGCCGTATGATAACAGATAATGAAGCTTTTATAAAAGAAATAGTCGATGAATATGCCAGGATGATTCCTGAGATAAATTCTGAGGATATAGCCCCGGTAATAGTAAGCCGGATGCAGCATATTATTAAAAGCAAACTTAACGTAAATGACCCGTACCGAAAATTTAAAGATACAAATATGAGACATGCCCTCAGGATATACCCTGAAGTTAAAAAAATTATTGAAAGTTATGAGGACCCCCTCCTTGGGTCTTTAATTATGTCAGCTACCGGTAATTCAATAGACGCCGGGGTCAGCCTTGATGTTGATATAGATTATATTGTTAAAAATGCTGTTGAAAACGGATTTGCCTACAGTAATTATAATATTTTTAAAGAAAAGCTTAAAAGTGGTAGTACTGTTCTTATTGTAGCCGACAATGCCGGAGAAGCCGTATTCGATATGTTATTGATCGAAGAATTAATGAATTTTGAGGTGGATATCGTATATGCAGTTAGAGATATTCCGGTATTAAATGATGTTACCGTGGCAGAGGCACGGGAAATAGGGATTCCTCAAAAAGCTAGACTTATTTCCAGTGGCTGTGATACTCCTGGATGTGTACTTGCCAGGGCCAGTCAGGAGTTTGTTAATCTGTTTTTTTCGGCTGATATAGTTATCAGTAAAGGCCAGGGTAATCTGGAGGGATTATCAGATGAAAAAAGGCCTATATTCTTTTTACTAAAAGCCAAGTGCAACATAGTTGCCAGTATGCTCGGGGTTAATGTGGGTGACCTTTTATTTAAAGTAATGTAATTCAGGATAATGGTTGATTTTTCTGATCGCAAAATATAAAGTTTATAAGAATTTGCCTGGTTTTATATCAGAGGACGTAAATACCCTGCTGGTACCATGGTTACCGGCAGGGTTTTTAATAACTGATTTAATTGTGTTTATATTAACCTTTCTTATAATAGGCCTGATATTACTTGAATTTCTTCTGGGAAACCATTCCCAGTCTGGCTACGGCATCTTTCGGGGTAGAATAGGGTGGGGCATAGGCCAGGTCAAGCTGGAAAAGGTCATGTGTTGTCAGTTTGCTGTAAATGGCTGTACTTAAAACATCTATCCTTTTATCAGCGCCATTTTTCCCGATAACTTCAGCCCCGATAATTCGTTTTGTTTTTTTATCGAAAACTCCTTTTATATGGAGTTTATCAAGGCCGGGATAATATCCGGCGTGGTTTACAGCTTTGATTTTAACACCTATGGGGTCAAAACCGGCTTCACTGGCTTCTTTTTCAGAAAGTCCCGTTCTGGCCACAGTTAAATCAAAGACTTTTGTTATCGCAGTCTTCAGGACACCATCATGTCTGTTATTTCCACCGGCTGCATTTTCACCGGCTACCCGTCCCTGTTTATTGGCTGTAGAACCCAGGGGAGCCCAGATAGATTTACCGCTTACAAGGTCGGTACTCTCGGCACAATCTCCAGCAGCATAGATGTCAGATAAAGAGGTTTGCATTTTGTTATTAACGGCAATGGCTCCCGTTGGTCCAATTTTAATACCGGCTTTACGGGCCAGCTCAACATTGGGTCTAATACCAACTGAAACCAGAACCAGGTCGGTCTTAATCTCCTGTCCGGATTCGGTAATTACCTTTTCAACAGAATTGTCCCCTGTAAACTTAACTACTCCGTCTTTGAGTAATAAATCTACTCCATTTTCTTTCAGGTGGGCACCCACAATTTGGGCCATTTCCGGACTGAACTGAGGAAGAACCTGTGGTAATTTTTCAATTACTGTCACTTTAAGGCCCAGTTTACTGAAAGATTCAGCCATCTCCAGTCCAATCAGGCCTGCTCCGATGATACTGACCCTTTCAGGTTTATTTTTATTTAAAATATTTTTTATCATATCGGCATGGTTAATAGTTCTTAAGGTGAGAATGTTATTTAATTTTATCCCTGGTATGGGAGGTATTACGGGACTGGCCCCGGTAGTAATTATAAGTTTATCATACCGGTATTCACCATCCCTGTTATTTTTTAAGTTCCTGTATCTTATTAATTTTTTATCAGGAATAATTTCATCAACTCTATGACCGGTCCGGACTTCAACTTTATATTTTTTGGTAAAAGCCTCTGGTGTGTTGATAACTACCTTCTGCCTGCTGTCTGTAACCCCGGAAATATAATAAGGAAGTCCACATCCGGCATAGGATATATTCTCATCCTTTTCAAATAGTATAATTTCTGCCTCAGGGTTTTCGCGATGGGCTTTAGCAGCAGCACTGGTACCGGCAGCAACCCCGCCAATGATAGCTATTTTCATTATAACCTCACCCTTTTTTTAATATTTTTGGAAAATCAACCAGATTAAAAAACTTTTATATTTAATATCATTATATCAATATATATAGAAACAATTAGTAATCAACTTTACATTTTTATTATATATTACAATGCAGGCTAATAATCAGGTGTGAATTTCTTTACATTTATCGATAAATTTTTTGAAAAAAATACATTATTCATATATAATTTAAGTAATGTTTCAGGAGAAAGGAGGGTATTAATAACTACTTTGGATTAAATAACTGTTTATTTAGATAAATTTATCAGGACTATAAATATATTGAAATTATTACAGTATACAGAAAATTATATGCAGTATAAATTAAAAAATATTTTAGTTACATAGGAGGGATAATATATGAATCTAAATAAGAAATTCAAGGTAAAATTAATGCTATTTATTATTGTATTAATGCTTATACCAATGGCTATTTTCGGGTACATATCTGTTACTGAAAAGATAGACATCCTGGAAGACAGGACATATAATACCAATATGCAACTCGCCGAAAGCCTGGCTAAAGAGGTTGTTAATGTTGTCAAGACCAGTGAAGATATTATAAAGATAGTGTCAAAAACAGATGCTGTTAAAAGTATGGACCCGGAATTAATGGAAGATATTTTAATGAAAACAGTCAACGAAAATGAGTATTTAGCCAATGTATATGTAATGGATAAGACAGGAATGCAAATATTTAAGACAGAAGGTTCACTCGGAAACAGGTCTGATAGAAGTTATTTTCAGAAGGCTATCAGGGGCGAGAGTGATTTCTCTGAGGTTATGATATCCCGCAGCCGGGGTGTTCCGATAGTTGTATACGCCCGTCCGATTACAAATAATGGGGAGATAGTGGGAGTTATTGGAGCCAGTGTTGAGCTCGGTATCTTAAGTGAAATTGCCTCCCAGGTAACTCCAGGTGAAAATGGATATGGTTTTATTGTTGAAAACACTGGAAAGATAATTGGCCATCCTGATCAAAAATTTGCCGAAGATATGTATGATGCCTCTGAATTAGAACCGGTTAAAAATGTTATTAAGGGTAAAAAAGATGTCGGGGAATATACTTATGAAGGGGAAGATAAACTTGCTGCTTATGTCCCTATTGAAAGGACAGGCTGGGGTACAGTTGTCCAGTTACCGGCTGATGAGGCTTTTTCTGAGGTGGGTACTGCAATCCGTTCTTCATTAACTATAATTGCTGTAGCCATTTTGGTTGGAGCAATAGCGGCGTATTTAATGGCCCGTTTTATAACAACCCCGGTTCTGGAAGCTGTAAAATTTGCCAGTCAGATCGAGAAGGGAAACCTTAAGCTTGATACCCTGAAAGTTAAGAGCGGGGATGAAATCGGACAGCTTTCCCGGGCCTTAAACAATATGTATAAAGGGTTAAAGAATATTATTTTAAAAATTATGGATATTTCAGAACAGCTGGCTTCATCCAGTGAGGAGCTTTCCGCTTCAGGTGACCAGGTTGGGGAAACTGCCGGGCAGGTAGGAAGTGCTATCCAGAATGTGGCCTCCGGGGCCGAAGAACAGAGTGCCCAGATTGAAGAGGTAAACAATAAGATGAATGACCTGAAGAACCTTGTCGACAGGATGGAAAAAATGTCATTTAGTATGAAGGATGCCTCAGATGAGGTTGTTTTAAGTATAAACAAAGGTAATGAATCTGTTTCTGAAGCCATTGATAAGGCCAATAATGTAAAGGATACGTCCCTTGAAGTTGCTCAACTGATTAATAAACTTGGTAAATTTTCAGAGGAAATAGGAAATATTGTAGAATTAATTAATGGTATTTCAGCCCAGACTAATTTACTTGCTTTAAATGCTGCTATTGAAGCAGCCCGGGCTGGAGAAGCCGGCCGGGGTTTCAGTGTTGTAGCTGAAGAAATCAGAGAGCTGGCTGAAGAATCCGGGGAGGCTACTGAAAAGATATCAAATATAATTGGCCAGATAAGGGATAGTGTCGCCGAGGCTGTCAACAAAATGGAGGAGAGTGCCCGGGTAGTAGATGACAATGTTGCTACCATAGAACAGACCGGTAAGGCCTTTAACGAAATTGAGGGGTCTGCCGATAAACTTAATCAGTTTATTGAGACTGTAGCTAAAAATGCTACCGAAGTTACTACCATTAGTCAGCAGGTCAGTGAGGCTATAGATGATGTAGCTGCTGTAAGCCAGGAAGCTGCCGGCAATTCAGAAGAAGTTGCTGCCTCCAGTGAAGAACAGATTGCGGCTACTGAGGAGATTGTGTCCGGGGCTAAACGACTGGCAGACCTGGCAGAAGATTTAGCCGAGGCCGTAAGTCAGTTTGATGTTTAATTTAAAATAGTATAATTTCAGTATCCAGAGAAAGATACACAGGGCTTTTGCCCTGTGTTTTTTAATGTACAGACATTTTACACCAGTGTTTATTATAATGATCGGGTGTCAACAATCATTAAAATTTTCAGTAATTAATGGCAAAATGTTGTTTTTTAATACCAGTCATTGAGGCTTTTTTTACCTTCTGGATAATTATGGCCGGGGACCGCTTTGTTCATAATTTACATCCCAAAAAGGATATAAATAAAAACAGGAGAAATAAATAGATAATGCATTATAATTATAGGTATGGAGGTGGGAAGAAAATTAAATTTGTAAGGTTTTTATTTAAAGGGGAAAAATATTATGGATTGCTAAAAAAGGACAGGGTAATTCCCATCAAAGGGGATCCATTCTCTGGCTGGGAAGAGGATGGTAGTAAGACATATTCAGTTGCTGATGTAAAATTTTTGGCTCCGTGTCAGCCGTCAAAAATTATTGCTGTTGGTTTAAATTATTATGACCATGCCCGGGAATTAAATATGGAGATACCTGAAGAGCCTGTTATTTTTTTAAAACCCCCTACATCAGTAATAGGTCCTGAGGATTATATTATATTACCTGAACAGAGTGGAAGGGTTGATTATGAAGCCGAACTGGCTGTTGTTATCCAGAAAGAGGCCAGAAATGTTTCACATGAAATAGCAAAAGATGTAATTCTGGGGTATACGTGTGGCAATGATATTACGGCCAGGGACCTCCAGAAAAAGGATGGACAATGGACAAGGGCAAAATCTTTTGATACATTTTTACCTTTAGGTCCTGTGATTTCAGATGAATTTAAACCCGGTAGTGGTAGGATAGAATTAAAGGTGGATGGGGAAGTGAAACAGGGTTCAAATACTGACCAGATGATTTTTGATGTCTATGACCTGGTTGTTTTTATTTCCGGGATAATGACCTTGAAACCAGGGGATGTTATCATCACCGGGACTCCGGGGGGGATTGGCCCTCTAAAAGAGAATAGTAAAGTGGAGGTTTATATAGAAGGTATCGGTAACCTGGTTAATTATACAAAAAGGGGCGATTAAAAATCGCCCCTGCTTTTATGGAGGTTGTATTTTTGGTTATTAAGCTTTAAAAAAGTAAATTCAGGGTGTTTATACCTTAAATTTTTCCCTTTATAGCAGGTATACTTTTATAATAGTTATATTAGTTTGCCCAGATAAATTCCCATAAAAACAAAAAGTAAACCTAAAAATAGATTAGCAAAGATATTGAGTCCTGCTGTAGGAATGTTATTCTTTATAATCAGAGAAGCTGTTTCATAACCGAAAGTAGAAAAGGTTGTAAAAGCCCCTAAAAAACCGGTTGTTAGACCAACTTTTATTCCAGGATGAATATTTTTTTCTAAAAATATGCTCATCAGCAGGCCAAGCAGGAAGGAGCCGATTACATTTGCTAATAAAGTCCCATAGGGCATTAAACCCTCCCATTTGGTTTCTGCCCATCTGGTAATTCCATAACGGGCCAGGGCTCCTAAAAAACCGCCCAGACCGATAAAAATCAGGGTCATAGTATAAATCCTCCTTTTAATTTACTTTGAAAATTACCATAATTATTTGACCGATTATGTCAAGTTCTTTTTGACTTGCAAACAGTGGAGTATAGTCGGGATTATCAGCCTGGAGTATATATAAATTATCATTTTTATATACCCGCCTTATGTATAGCTCATCTTTATATATTGCCACTCCGACAGCTCCATCTTTAAGGTGTTTTTGCCTTCGTATTAGTACCAGATCCCCTGGATGGATTCTGCTGTTGACCATGTCATCTTTTTCAACCTTAAGATAAAAATATTTCTGGTTAATTGAGTTTCTGGAATAATAATTGATGAGTTTTTCCTCACAAATTATCGAGTTGTCATCCCCATTAAAGTTATTGTTATCAAGATAGGGGATTATACCCAGTTTTCTATTCAGATCTTCCAGGGGCGAATGGTCCAGAAGATAGTCAGTTGATACGTTGAAAAAATCTGCAATTAATAGTAGTTTATCCAGTGATGGTGTTCTTTCTCCCCTTTCATACATAGCCAGTAATGAAAAAGATAAGTTCAGTTTATTACCCAATTCCCGTAAGGTTAAATTTTTTTCTTTCCTTAATTTCCTCAGTTTCTGACCGAACTTTTCCATAAAGTCCCCCCTAGCCCAGGGTTATTATACCATATTTATAATACCCATTGTGTAAACAAATAGTGCAAATATATACATAAATAAATAATATTTGTAAAAATGGTTAATCATAAATTAACAATAAGTTAATAATTAAAGGCAATTTTAATATTGATAAAATTGCACAA
The DNA here is from genome assembly GCF_000020485.1 of Halothermothrix orenii H 168. Taxonomy (GTDB): domain Bacteria; phylum Bacillota; class Halanaerobiia; order Halanaerobiales; family Halothermotrichaceae; genus Halothermothrix; species Halothermothrix orenii. The sequence continues at coordinate 2,271,268 of NC_011899.1, read as the reverse complement.
ATAGTGTACAATATGATTATAGAATCTGTAATTACTGATTATTAAGTATAGGGGGGTTATAACCATGGATAAGAAACATATTAAGGAGCTTATGGATGCAATTGAACAATTACGTCAGGAACTACACCAGATAGCTGCCGGGAAAGAATTTCACCAGGATAGAAGGATTCTTGAAAAAAGTCAAGAATTAGATAAGATGTTAGCTGAATATTACCGGTTACTAAAAAAAAGAAAAATAGTAATTAACTATTTCCAGCTCTTATCCAGAGTCTTCCTAGATTGATTTTTCTGGTAGTAAATGTGACCATGAAACTGGTTTATATACTTGTATACTAATTGACATTATTAATAATCATTGAAGCATTATTAACTGGAGGGCTATCAATGAAATTAAGACTTCCTAAAAGATATGTCAGAAAGGTTTCCAGGGCTATTACAGAATTTGACATGATTGAAGAGGGGGATAATATTCTGGTAGGGTTATCGGGGGGCAAAGATAGTTCGTTTTTATTATATGTCCTGGCCCTGATTAACAGATATGCATCCCTGGACTTTCGATTAGCAGCTCTTACGGTAGATCTTGGTTTTGATGGAGGAAAGAATTATTTTGATTATCTAAAAAATTACTGTGATCGGCTGGGTGTTAAATACTATGTATTAGAAACTGAGATTGCCAGCTATATTCTCAGTGAGAAAACTGAAAAACCATGTGCCAGGTGTGCCCATTTCAGAAAAGGGGCTATTGTAGATTTTATGAAAGAAAATGGTTTTAATAAGATTGCCTATGGGCATCATTATGATGATGCTGTAGAAACCTTTTTGATGAGTATTCTTTATGCCGGGCAGGTAAAAACCTTTTTACCGAAGACATATCTTTCCAGGAACGAGGTATATGTTATCAGGCCCCTTGTTTATTTACGGGAGAGTGAAATTATAAGAGCCCGGAAGTACATGGATTATAATCCCCCGGAGAGTCCCTGTCCCTATGATGGCCAGACTACCAGGGATAAGGTTAAAAAATTGCTCAGAGAACTGGCCAGTGATAAACAGATTTTTTACAATATTGCTGCTGCCATGAGGGAAGGTTCTGTTATTGACCTCTGGCCGGAAAAACCCCCCCAGGAAGAAATTATTGAAAGATCTAAAAAGCTATGGACATCTAATTGACTTCATTTTCATTGACACTTCTAACCTGTATATTATATACTAATATTGAATATATGAATAATTGTTCAAATATGAGATAAAAAGGGTTGATAACTATGTTGACTAATTTAAAAACCAGGCAGGAAACATTACCCCATAACAAAAAAGAGGGATTATCTTTCATTAAAAAAGAATATATGTTAGAGGGGCTTTTCTGTGCCAATTGTGCCGGCAAAATAGTACAGGAAATAAAGGAGTTGCCGGTGGTTTATGATGCCACTTTAAACCTGTCAACGGGCCGGTTGATAGTATTTCTTAAAAAACAGGCGGATTTTGAAGCTGGTCTGCTTATAAGTCAGGTCCAGGAAATAGCTGACAGGATAGAACCTGGTTTAACGGTAAAACCATCAGGTCAAAATGAAAATCAAAACCGGACAAATAAAGCTGGAGAGACCAGCACACTTAAAAATAAGATAACATCTGAAAATGAAGGGAAACATCAAAGTTATGATCTGCTACTTATATCAGGTATACTCCTGTTTGCTTTAACCCTTTACTTTGATTACAGAGGCTTTGATTTTGTTCCCTTTGGTATACCTTTACTCTATTCAGTGGCCTATTTGCTGGTGGGAAGAAGTGTATTAAAGTTAACTATTTATAATATTGGAAAAAGGAATTTTTTTGATGAGAATTTTTTAATGACCGTAGCTACCCTGGGGGCCTTTGGTGTCGGTGAATTTGCTGAAGGTGTTTCTGTAATGTTATTTTATAAAATAGGTGAATACCTGCAGGAAAGAGCGGTCAAGCGTTCCCGCCGTTCTATTAAAGAGATGATGGATTTAAAACCCGATTATGCCAATCTAATTAGAGAAGGCAAAATAGTTCAGGTATCCCCCGAACAGGTAAAGCCTGGTGATAAAATAATAATTAAGCCCGGGGAAAGAATTCCCTTGGATGGAAGGGTTATAAAGGGAAAGTCAAGGCTGGATACTTCTTCATTAACAGGGGAATCAGTCACCAGGGCGATTAATAAAGGTGATAAGGTTCTGGCCGGAGCTATAAATAAGAACAGTGTCTTGACTGTTGAGGTTATTAAAGAATACCGGGAATCAACGGTTTCCAGAATCCTGAATCTGGTTGAAGAGGCGAGTAATAGAAAAGCGGCCACAGAGAAGTTTATCACTAAATTTGCCCGTTATTATACTCCAGCAGTAGTCGGAATTGCTGCTTTTATTTCCCTCATCCCTCCCCTGATCTTTCCCGGGAGTAGTTTTAGTAACTGGCTATACCGGGGCCTTGTGTTTCTTGTAATTTCGTGTCCATGTGCCCTGGTTATTTCAATACCCCTGGGCTACTTTGCCGGGATTGGCCGGGCTTCACGGGATGGTATCCTGGTAAAAGGGGGTAATTACCTGGAAGGGTTGGCCAATATAACCAGGGTTATTTTTGATAAAACAGGGACCCTTTCCCGGGGGGTTTTCCGGGTTCAGGAGGTTTCGGCAACGGGGAATTATACCGGAGAGAAACTATTAAAACTAGCGGCCACAGCAGAGTATTATTCTCATCATCCTGTTGCTGATTCCATTAAGGAGGCATATGGTAAGGAACCCGATTTAGTAAATATTGAGGGGTATAATGAAATACCGGGACAGGGGATTGAGGCAACCATAAATGGGAAAGAGATTCTGCTCGGTAATAAGACCTTAATGGAAAGAGAGAAGGTTATCGGATTTAAAGAGGCAAGTGGTGAAGGAAGTATTGTTTATGTTGCTGTAAATAAAGATTATGCCGGTTATATTATTATTTCTGATGAATTAAAGTCAGATTCTAAAAAAGCCATCAGGTCTCTTAAAAAACTCGGTATTGAAGATATAACCATGTTTACAGGTGACAGGGAAAAAACAGCGGCTGCTGTCAGTAAAAGATTGGGGTTAGATAATTATGAGGCCAGTTTATTACCCGGTGATAAGGTGGCCAAACTTGAAGAGGTATTAAATGGGACCTATCACGGGCGGGTTGCCTTTGTGGGTGATGGTATTAATGATGCCCCGGTTCTGGCCCGGGCTGATATCGGTATTGCCATGGGTGGTCTTGGTTCAGATGCTGCCGTTGAGGCTGCTGATGTGGTTATAATGACAGATGAACCATCTAAACTCGGGAAAGCAATTTTTATTGCCAGGAGGACCAGAAGCATAGTCTGGCAAAATATTGTAATGTCGCTCGGGATAAAATTTTTAATTCTCGTAGCAGGTTTATTTGGTCTAGCTACTATGTGGGCCGCTGTTTTTGCAGATGTCGGGGTTGCTCTGTTAGCGGTACTCAATTCTATCAGGGTTTTAACTTTAAAAAAGTAACCTTAAAGTAATAACTTTAAACTAGATGAACAAATAAAATATCATCAACGTAGGTATAACGTCAAAGCACAATTTTGTGGTTTTTATACCTTAAAGTAACTACTTTAAGGTATATGAAAACGGAAGGTTAAATTAAACAGGGTTTAAGGTTCCTAAATATGACCGGAATAACAGGGAAAAGGGTTAAAGAGATATTACTTTAATAATACTAAAACCCGCAGGCTAACTGCCTGCGGGTTTTCTTCTGGTAAACATCAACTTATTAGTAAAATCAAAGATCCATATTATTAAAAGATGTAGGTATTATCAAAAGATGTAAATCTTTTATAGAAGAATATCTTTAACCTTCTCGTACTAAACAAGGGCGATAGCTTCAATCTCAACCTTAACATCTTTTGGTAAGTGGGCTACTTCAACACAGCTTCTGGCAGGGTAAGGTTCATTGAAAAATTCCTGGTAAACTTCATTAACCAGGCCAAAATCGTTAATATCATCAATAAAAACAGTGCATTTTATTACTTTGTCCATACTGCTGCCTGCTTCTTCGAGGATATTTTTTATGTTTGTAAGGGACTGGCGGGCCTGTTCCTGGACATCTTCACTAACCAGTTCTCCTTCAGGAGTAAAGGGAATCTGACCACTGGTGAAGATCATGTTCCCCACTTTTATAGCCTGGGAGTAAGGTCCAATTGCAGCTGGACTTTTGGTGGTATTAATTTTTGTTTTTTCCATATTTACACCCTCCTAAGTAAAGTTAAAGTCCTGTTAAGTTATATATAAATCTATTATAGTAATATATCTATTATAATTATACATTTAACATTAAAAAAAACAAAGCCAGTTATTGAAAAAACCAGAATTAATTCAGGTTTTTGTATAATAAATGCCGGCCGTTTTAATTGAACGGCCAGCATTTTTAATTTTAACCAATACCACCATATACAACACCGAGAATCAGCACAATTAGAGCTACAGCCACAAATACATATTTAGCGAAAGGTTCCCACCATTTACCCAGGGGTCGTGAAGAACCCCGGTTAATTTCCTGCCTGGCTTTAGAAACACCGTAAACCCAGAAAAAGACGAAGGCTGCTAAAACGGCCCCGATAGGCACCAGATAGATGGTGACAAAATCAGCAAATTTACCAAACCAGGCCATGTTTGTATCCAGGGGTAACCCTATAATAAAACCAAGTAAAGCGACTATCAGGGTGCTTTTTCCCCTGCTTAAATTTAATCTGTCCATCATGGCTTCAACAGGTACTTCCATAAGGTTTACAGCAGATGATATAGCGGCAAATACGATACTTAAGAAGAAGAGGACACCAAAGATATATCCACCCGGCATTGCCTTGAAAATGTTAGGCAGGGTTATAAAAAGAAGTGGTGGTCCTGCCTGAGGGTCAAGACCGAAGGCAAAGACAGCCGGGATAATGACAAAGGCAGCCAGCAGGGAAGCACTGGTATTAAAAGCAACTGTCTGCAGGGCTGAAGATGGAATATCTTCATCTTTTCTCAGATAACTACCGTAAACCAGCATAGCAGCTCCACCCAGGGATACGGTAAAAAAGGCCTGTCCCAGAGCCATTACCCAGGTAACCGGCTGTAATAGCTTTGACCAGTCTGGAACCAGCATGAATTTAACACCTTCCATGGCACCACCCAGGGTTAAGGATCTGATCATCAGGATGATTAATAGAATAAACAGGGTAGGCATCATAAATTTATTGGTTTTTTCAATACCCTTTTGAACACCAAGTTTAACTATTGCCAGAGTTAAAATTACAGCCAGGGCATGCCACAGGATACTGGCACTATTACCGGCAAACTGACCAAAGTAGTTTGCAATATCCATACCGACAAAGGAATTAGTTAAAGCCAGGACAAAATATTTTAATATCCAGCCAACTACGATAATATAGAAGATAAAAACTCCACTTACACCTAGAACAGGTAAGGTTCCGAGGGTTGCCCCCAGAGAAGGGTTTTTATCTTTAAAGACATTTTCGAAGGCTCCTATGGCCCCTTTCTGCTGGCTTCTCCCGAAGGCGAATTCCTCCATTAATCCGGTGCTGGCCAGTCCAAATACAAAGATAAAATAGGGAACTAAAAAGGCAGCACCTCCATATGCCCCAAGCCTCCATGAAAACATCCATATATTACCCAGTCCTATCGCAGCACCAACACAGGCCAGAATAAATCCAATTCTACCGGTCCATGTTTCTCTTTGATTCATTAATTTTCCTCCCTACTCTAATTTTTTTGATAATTTTAAAAAATATTAATAAAAATAAAACCGAACCGTGGGGATAGATTAATGGGGCATAACCATATTGTCTATTTAGTCTCGAAGTAATATAGTACAGGAATATAGTATAGAAGCAATATAGTATAGAAGTAATATAGTCCCGGGGCCCGGAGTAGGCCCCGGGAGTAAATAAACTATGACCTAGCCCTCAACAGGTTTTAATCTGGCAGTAAAGTGTCTTAAAATTTCAGGTTCATAGGTGAACTCCAGTCCTTTTAATTCTTCAGCTTTATCTTTGATTTTAATTAATCCCTGGGCGACAAAGTCCATATGATTATTGGTGTAAACCCGCCTTGGAATAGTCAGGCGAAGTAGTTCAAAGGGAGATTCTAATTGCTCACCTGTCTCTGGATCTCTACCCAGGAGGAAGGAGCCAATTTCTACTCCCCGGACTCCTGATTCCAGATAAAGGGCATTACCCAGGGCCTGGGCCGGGAACTGATAATAGGGGATATGGGGCAACATTTTTTTGGCATCTACAAAGACAGCATGACCACCGGTCGGATACTGAATGGGGATTCCAGCTTCCCTCAACTGTTCTCCCAGATATTCGACCTGGCCAATTCTATATTCAAGATAACTTAATTCTATACCTTCTTTAAGTCCCCGGGCCAGGGCTTCCATATCCCTTCCGGATAGACCACCGTATGTCGGGAAACCTTCAAGAGGTACAACCCGGGAGCGAACCTGGGTGTATAAGTCTTCATTATCCTTGATACCGATTAAACCACCCATATTAACAATGGCGTCCTTTTTAGCACTCATGGTAAAACCTTCTGCATAGCTGAACATTTCCTGGACGATTTCTTTGATGCTCTTGTCGGCATACCCTTCTTCTCTCTGTTTAATAAAGTAGGCATTTTCAGCATAACGGGCAGCATCGATAAAGACCCTGATTCCATATTTTTTAGCAACTTCACTGACTTCTTTTATATTTTTCATGGACACAGGTTGACCACCGGCACTGTTACAGGTGATAGTAATAATTATAAAAGCGACGTTTTCAGCACCCTTGTCTTTAATAAAACCTTCCATCTTTTCGATATCAAAATTCCCTTTAAAGGGGTGGTAGATTGTTGTATCCCGTGATTCTTCAATTACAAAGTTCCGGGCTCGTCCCCCGGCCAGTTCAACGTGGGCTTTTGTGGTATCAAAATGCATATTACTTAAAACATACTGTCCTTTCTCCTTAATTAATAGGGGGAAGAGAACCTGTTCTGCCCCGCGGCCCTGGTGGGTAGGAATAGTATAATCGTAATTAAAAATATCTTTTACAGTTTCTTCCAGGTGGAAATAGTTACGGCTTCCGGCATAGGATTCATCACCCAGCATTAGTCCTGCCCACTGATTATCACTCATTGCTCCGGTACCACTGTCGGTGAGGAGATCGATATAAACTTCATTTGATTTTAAAGCAAAGAGGTTATAGCCTGCTCTTTCCAGTGCTTTTTTTCTTTCTTCCTTTGGAATCAGGTTAATAGGTTCTACCATCTTGATTTTAAAGGGTTCAGGTTTAATTTGTTTTTTCAAAGTAATTCCCTCCTAAATTTTTTAATATTTTTTGACCCTGACCTTTATTACCGCTGCATCTACTCTCTGCTAGCACTCACCCTGGACTCATCTAAATAGTTATAAATGGTGTACCGGGAAACATTTAAAGCCTCTGCCAGCATATCAACCGCGCCCTTAATATTAAATATATTGTTTTTATCAAGGTAAGATACTATCTTAAGTTTATCTTCTTTGGTGAGCATAGGGACAGGTTTATTCGCCTTGTTTAAACTATTTTCAATCATTACATGAAGAAAGTCTTCAGCATCTTCAGGGAATTTTTCTTTGGGTTCTTTTTTCTTTTCTACGGTTGAAATTTCTCCAAGGAAATTCTGGGCCATTTTAATACTGGTTAAATCGATATTGATACACAGGGCTCCTATAACTTCTCCTTTTTCATTTTTAATGAGGACCGTTGACGATTTAAGCTGTTTACCGTCTCTGGTTCTTGTTATATAATTTAACTCCATATCAGTTCTGTTCTGGTAATAACCATTAATAAGGTCTATTAAAAAATCAGTAGAAGGTGAGCCCACTGTTCTATTGGTTATATGGCTATTTTCAATAGCAATAATAGATGATTCTGTTTTAGTGACATCATGTAAAACTATTTCAAAATGTTTTCCAAGGGTTTTACCTAAAGCCTTGACTACAGGAATATAACTCCTTAATATTTCTGGAATTCCTTTATTTTCAGGGCTCACAAAGCTATATGTCACCTCCTTTTTGTAAAACTAATATAAGTAAGTGATAAGTAAACCAAAAATAAATACCAATAAAAGCTACATATAAAAGCTACATAAGTTATAACAGGAAAAATAAGTAATCACCTGGTTTTTATTTTAAAATTTTCAAACGACTAAAAAAATTAATACTGACATTTTTCTTTAAATTCATTATATTAAACAATTTACAAAAAATCAAGTAGTATTACAAATTTTTAATAAACCAAAATCATGTAAAATAAGCCATAGAATAAGCCATAGATTGAGGAAAATTATAATACAAAAAATTTTTAAAAAATTTAAATAAAAAAGAAGGAATTTTGGATTTTGTCTTGAAATATATAAATGAAATGGATTTCATTATATAGGGTTAAAAGGGGTTAGATACATATGGCTGTAACAATGAAAGATGTTGCAAAACTTGCAGGAGTTTCCCCGAGCACCGTATCCCGTGTCCTTAATAACAGTTCCCTGGTTAAAGAGGATACGGCGCGGAGGGTAATGGAAGCTGTAAAAAAACTTAATTATGAAATAAATGATCAGGCCCGTATACTCCGTACTAACTCAAGTCGATTAATCGGGATGATCGGGGCTGGAATGGAAAACCCATTTCTGGCCAAGGTTCTTAAAGGTGTTGAGAATGAAGCCAGGCAGCGTAATTATAACATTATATATGGTGATTCTGATGGAGAGCTTAAACTTGAACTAAAATTTCTAAAAATTATGAAGCAGCGGAAAATTGACGGAATAATTATAATTTCAGCAAATATATACAGTAGCCTCCTGGAAAAGGTTAAGGAAAGTGAAATACCGGTGGTATTTGGTTCAGGTTATATTAATGATCCTGATATTTCCTGTGTTACCGTGGATAACGTAACTGCAGCCTATGAAGCGGTTGATTATCTGGTCAATAATGGCCATAAAAAAATAGGTGTTATCCAGGGTCCTTATTCAGATGCGGTGGCTAGTGCTGAAAGAATTAAAGGTGTTAGACTTGCCTTTAGAAATCATGGAATAGAGTTAGACGATAAGCTAATTGCAGAGGGAGATTATACTTTTGAAAGTGGTTATACAGGGGCAAAGGAATTATTATCAAGGAATAATGATTTGACCGCTATTTTTGCGTTTAATGATGAAATGGCAATAGGGGCTATCCGTTATCTTCAAGAGTCGGGAATTTCTATTCCCCGTGATATTTCAGTAATTGGTTTTGATGGTATTGATTTATCTAAATTTGTTAAACCAGCACTTACTACTGTAGAACAATCTGGTTATGAGCTGGGGAGTAAAGCTGTTGAAATGCTGGATAGTTTAATTCAGGGCAAACCCCTTTCAAATAATAAGATTTTTATTCCCCATAAACTTGTGGAAAGGGAAAGCACCGAAATGCATTTCGGGGAGGTGGTAGGTAAGAGGAGGTGATGACTGGCAATTGATTTTAATTAATAGTTAACTTTAAAAATTACTAAAGGGGGAGACAATTAATGAAAAAAGGGTTATCTTTAATACTTGTTATTTCATTAATGCTGGTATTAAGTAGTGTTGTTTTTGCAGAAGAACAGGTTGAAATTACAATTGCTGGTGGTAGTGTAGGTATCGAGCTCGACCTGACCAAAGAAGCAGCTCAATTATATATGGAAAGACACCCCAATGTAAAGGTTAATGTACTGGACACACCTGATTTAGCCAATGACAGGCTCGGGTTATATCTTCAGTTTTTGGAAGCAAAAAGCCCCAAAATTGACGTCTACCAGATTGATGTTATCTGGCCCGGGGATTTAGCTGAACATTTTGTTGATCTTTATGAGTATGGGGCTGAAAAATATGTTGATGATCACTTCCAGCCTATTGTAGAAAATAATACTGTTGAGGGCAGACTGGTAGCTATGCCCTGGTTTACTGATGCCGGTCTTCTTTACTACCGTAAGGATCTTCTTGAAAAATATGACCTGGAAGTCCCCAAAACATGGGAAGAATTAGAAAGGGCGGCCAAGATTATTCAGACCGGAGAAAGGGCTGCCGGAAACCAGGACTTCTGGGGTTATATCTGGCAGGGTAATGCTTATGAAGGTTTAACATGTGATGCCTTAGAATGGGTTGCCTCCAATGGTGGAGGAACTATTATCAGTCCTGACAAAAAAATTACTATTAACAATGAAAAGGCAATAGAAGCCATCGAAATGGCCGCTGACTGGGTAGGCTGGATTTCTCCTCCAGGAACAACTGGTCTTGTTGAAGAAAGCACCCGTAAGATGTGGGAAGCAGGTAATGCCGCCTTTATGAGAAACTGGCCTTACTGTTATAAACTTGGTAATGCTGAAGGGTCTGCCATCAAAGGCAAGTTTGATGTAGCTCCCCTACCGGCCGGTGATAGTGGTAACGGGGCTGCTACCCTCGGTGGTTGGAACCTGGCTGTAAGCAAGTACAGTGAACACCCTGAAGTTGCCGCTGATTTTGTTTTCTTCCTGACCGGTTATGAAATTCAGAAACTCCGGGCTACCAAAGGTTCCTTTAATCCGACCATTAAAGCCCTTTATGAAGATGAAGAAGTCCTGGAAGCTAACCCCTTCTTTGGTAAGCTTTATGATGTTTTTGTAAATGCTGTTGCCCGTCCTTCTACTGCCACTGCTCCTAACTATAATGAAGTCTCCAGGTTATTCTTCCAGGCTGTACATTCAGTCCTTTCTGGTGAAATGGATGCCAGGACTGCAGTGGAATACTTAGAATTAGATCTTCAGGATTTAACCGGTTTTGAAATTGGTGAACCTCAAAAATAAAAAGAGATGCATTTAGACACAATAGTGAATTCAGGGGCCTCTTAAAAGGGGCCCCCCTACTTGCTATATAAAGGAGGTATACTATGGCTAAATATGGCAGTTCAAGCCTGGCTAAAAAAGAGCAGCAGCTTGCCTATAAACTGCTGTTACCTGCTTTTATAATCTTGATTTTAATTGCTTTTTATCCTCTAGGCCAGGTTTTTTATACCAGCTTAACTGATAAAACCTTTGCCACTACCAAAGAAACTCATTTTATCGGGCTTGAAAATTATAAAGAACTCCTCGGTATTACCATCAAGGAACTTAAACCAATAATTGATGAAGAAACAGGAGAACAGAAAATTGACCCCAGGACCGGTAAACCCCAGTATCAGAGACCAATCAGGGTTTTACCGAGACGACCAAGGCTATACCGTCCCCTGAGCCAGTTTCAGATTTTTGGAAAACGTTTTGTCATTGGAGCAAGCAATCCTGATTTTATCAGCTCTATCTGGAATACCCTGGTCTTTACAGTTTTATCGGTATTACTGGAAACAATTCTGGGACTTGGTATTGCCCTGGTGGTTAACAGTAAATTTAAGGGACGTGGTGTTGTTAGAGCTGTTATGCTCGTGCCGTGGGCGGTAATTACAGTTGTGTCTGCCCGGATGTGGCAGTGGATGCTGGAGCCCACCCGGATCGGTCTTTTTAATACTGTTTTCGATAAACTAGGTATAGGTGATGGGAATATCGCTTTTCTGTCAACACCGGAATTACAGTTACCTTCTTTAATAATGGTTGATGTCTGGAAAACCACTCCTTTTATGGCCCTGCTTCTTCTGGCCGGGTTACAGCTGATACCTGATGAATTATATGAAGCAGCTGATGTTGATGGGGCCAGTAAATTACGGCAGTTTTTCTCAATTACGTTACCCTTATTAAAACCGTCTCTGGCAGTAGCACTTGTCTTCCGGACTCTGGATGCTTTAAGGGTATTTGATATATTTCAGGTTATCCTGGCCCAGAAAAGATATTCAATGGCCAGTTTTAATTACTATCAGTTAATAAATGCCCGTAATATGGGACTGGCATCTGCCATCGGGGTAATAATTTTTATCCTGATCTTTATCTTTGCTATTGTCTACATCAGGATGCTAGGAGTTGATGCTGATGACTAAACTAAAAAATCTATCACTTAAGAAGGTAGTATTTTATCTGGTTTTGACTGTGGTAATTTTCTATCTGCTTTTCCCTTTTTACTGGGCTGTTAATACTTCTTTTAAGTCAGAAGCCCAGTTGTCTATGACCCCGGCAACTTTTTTACCTGTTGATCCTGAAACAGGAGAGGTTTCTTTTTATCTCCGTAATTATGAAGCGGTCTTTGAGGATGACCAGTTTATGAGGGGACTTTTAAATAGTACCATTGTAGCCGGTTTTACAACTTTACTTGCTTTACTTGTTGGTTCCTTTGCGGCCTTTGCCCTGGGTAAACTCAGGTTTAAGGGGAAACGGCCTTCCCTTTATGTAATACTGGCCATGACCATGTTTCCTCAGGTGACGGTACTTTCAGGGTTATATGCTGTTATCAATTACCTGAATCTTGATGCGATTTTAAGTATGATTTTAAGTTACATGCTTTTTACCTTACCTTTTACAACCTGGGTTATGACTGCCTTTTTTAAGGATTTACCTATTGAGATTATGCAATCAGCCCAGGTGGATGGGGCTACCCCCTTCCAGACATTCAGGATGATTCTCTTACCACTTACAGCTCCGGCATTAGTTACTACCGGGTTACTTTCTTTTATTGCAGCCTGGAATGAATATCTTTTTGCCCTGACCTTTACTTCAATAGATGTTAAGGCCAGGACAGTTCCGGTTGCTATTCAGTATTTTGCTGGTAATTTTGCCCGTCAGGAACCCTTCGGGGAGCGGATGGCAGCAGCAGTAATTGTAACTATCCCTATTGTAATCCTGGTTTTAATCTTCCAGAGGAAGATAGTCCAGGGTTTAACTGCAGGAGCAGTCAAAGGTTAATATATATTTCAGAGCTACCCCATAGGGAATTTAAAAAAGGCTAAAAAACCTTAAGAGGTGGGGAGCAGGATGAAGAAGATCAGTTATAAAATAATGGCTGCTATTGCAGTTATATCATTAATTGTGGCCCTCAGCACTGGGGGTTATAGTATTTACAAAAGCAGCAGGGTTATTCAAAATGAAGCCAGGGATAAGCTTCTTTTACTTACTGAAAGTAAGGTAGGTTCTTTAAATAATTTGATTACAGCCATAGAAAGTGGAGCAGATGGTCTGGCAACTGCCCTGGCAGCTACTTTTAAAGAAGAACAGATGAGGAGTAGTAGGTTATATGTGATGGTTTATAAATCAAAGGTAGAACCAATTTTAAAACAATTTTCTGATACAAACCAGCATATAATCAGGTCATTTTTTATGGTAAATCCGGAAATGATAGGGCGTAATTTTGTAATAGAATATTCCCGGGATACGGGGACTAAAGATGCTGAACAATCTCTGGAAGACCTGACTTCAGAAAAGTCAAAAGAAAAGGTTGCCTGGTATGAAGAAGTAGTAAAAATAAAAGAAGGGAAATGGTTTAAGAAAAAAACAGATGATGTAATTTCATATCGTAAACCTGTATACAAAGACGGTAAAATCATCGGGGTAGTCGGTTTTGATATTGATTTTTCAATATTCAGAGAAACGGTTAGCAAAATTAAGGTATTTAAGAGTGGTTATGCCTTTTTACTTGACAATAATTACCGGTACCTTGTAGCTCCACCTATTAAACCAGAGCAAAGGGATTCTATAACAAAAGAGATAACAGAGACCAGTTCCCGATTTATTGATTATAAAGAAAACGGGGAAGCCCGGTTTATGGCCCATGTACCCCTGTTAAATGGATATATTCTGGGTATTTCCCTGGCTAGAAGGGATATATTAAAGGAGATGTTTGATTTAACCAGGATTCTGGTTACCCTGACCGTACTGGAAATACTGGTGGCGGTTATAGTTGCTGCCTATATGGGACGCAGAATCGCTAAGCCTATTGTAAAATCTATTGATTTCGCCCAGTTGATTGCCAGTGGAAATTTAGCAATTGAACCCCTTTCTTATAAATCTTCAGGAGAGACGGGTATTCTCATCAGGGCCCTTAACAGAATGTATACAAATTTAAAGGAAATTATCACCCACGCCATTAAGGTAACAGGGGAGTTGACTTCTTTTATACAGCAGTTATCCCGGGCCGGTGATGAGGTTGAAGGTATTTCAAATGAAGTTACTAAGTCTATCAGGGAGCTGGCAGTAGGGGTTGAAAAACAGGCTGAAAGTGTTGATGAAATTAACCTTGAGGTTCAGGCCTTATCCCGGGAGATTGATGGCCTGCAACAGGAAAATAACCAGGTCAAAGAGGTCTCCCAAAAAATGAATAAGGCGACCCGCTCGGGACAGAAGAGGATGAAAAAAGTTGAGGGTCAGATGGAAGAGATTAAAAACTTTGTCCAGGAAGTAGCTACCGATATCGGTGCCTTAGAAGATATCTCGGTTGAGATTGATTCAATTCTGGAGATTATTAATAACATTGCCGAGCAGACCAACCTGCTGGCCTTAAATGCAGCTGTGGAAGCAGCCCGGGCCGGTGAAGCGGGTCGAGGTTTTGCTGTTGTCGCCGATGAAATCAGGGACCTTGCTGAAGAATCATCGAGCTCAGCTGATAAGATAAGAAAACTGGTTGAGAAGATAAAAACAGAAACCATGCAGGCGAGCCAGAAAATGTCTGAAGGTGTTAACAGAATCCAGGAGGGTGAAAAGGCTGTGAAACTGGCTGACAGGGCCTTTATGGAAATTAATCAGGCCCTGGTTGAGGTTAACCGGGGTATTGAAAAAGCCACCGGGCTGGTAGATAAAGTAAATGAAAACAGTAGTCATATTGCCGAAAACCTTGATAATATAGCTAATTATGCTGAAGAGAGCTCGGCAAGTAGCCAGCAAATTGCTACAGCCAGTAATGAACAAGTTAATTCACTGACAAAATTTATAAACATGGCTAAATCCTTATCTGAACTATCCAGGCAACTTGATGATATTATAAAAAGCTTTCAATTGAAATAAAAGGAGGGATCTAAATATACCATGGAATTGAAAAACAACTTATACACAGAAACAGGATGGGAAATATTTGAAAGAGAATATGAAGATGAGCAGATGGTTACTACCGGTAGTAACTATCTTATAGGTAATGGTTATCTGGGATACAGGGGAACCTTTGCTGACTGGACTGCTAATGAGTATGTAGCCTGTATAGTTACTGATACTTATGATATGGCTGATGGGAAATGGCGTGAATTATGTAATGCTCCCAATGGACTTTATACCAGACTTGAAGTAGATGGGGAAAGAGTAACCATTAACAAAGGTGAGATCAGTAATTACAGAAGAGGGCTAAACCTGAGAGAAGGGTTATACTCAGAGGAATTTACCTGGAAGGGTAATAAAGGGAATAAAGTCCATATTGAAACAGCCCGTTTTGCCAGTTATCACAATCTTCATTTAATTCCCTTCCGTTATAGCTTTACCGTTGAAAAAGAAGCAGAAATAACCCTGGTTACCGGTATTGATGGAGTGGTGTGGAGTTTAAACGGTGAACATTTTAAAAAATATGACCTTAAAAAAATAGACAAATATCTGGCTATTGAAACTGTTACCGGAGAGAGGGGGATCCAGCTTGATGTAGTTGAAGGATATAGACTTGATGGTGCTACTCCCCGGTTTGAAAAAATAATCAAAGAAGACAGGAAAATATTAAGGGAATTGAAATTCAAACTAAGTCCCGGTACCAGGGTTGTACTGGAAAAAGTTATAAGTATATATTCGAGTAATGATATCAAGAATCCTTTAGACCAGGCCCAAAAAGATCTGGAAAAGGCCCTTCAGTCTACTTTTACTGAGCTTAGAGAAAAAAACAGGGCTAACTGGATAAATTTCTGGAATAGAACCGATATAAAAATTAAGGGAGATTTAAAGGGGCAAACAGCTCTTCGATTCAATTTATATCATAACAGAATTGCGACCCCTGCCCACAGTGATAGGTTACCCATCGGGGCCCGGGGGCTTTCATGTCAGGCTTATCAGGGGGCTGCCTTCTGGGATCAGGAAATCTTTAATATGCCTATGTTCCTTTACACCAGTCCTGAAACTGCCTGTAATATTTTGAAATACCGTTACCACACCCTTGATGGGGCCAGAAAAAAGGCCAGAAAACTGGGTTACAGGGGTGCTTTTTATGCCTGGGTCAGTGGAAAAACTGGTGAAGAATTATGTCCCTCATATTTCTTTAAAGATGTTATTAGTGGGCGGAAAATTCATAACCATTTTAATGACTGGCAGATCCATATTTCACCTGATATTGCCTATGCCATCTGGCATTATTTCCAGGTTACAGGTGACTGGAATTTTATTGTTAATTACGGAGCTGAAATGATTTTTGAAATATCCCGGTTCTTATATTCCCATGCTTATTTTAAAAAAGACAAAAACAGGTTTGAGTTTATCAGGTTGTTGGGGCCTGATGAATATCATGAAAATGTTGATAATAACGCCTTCACCAATTATCAGGCTAAATATACCCTGGAGCGAGCTCTTGATATTTATAATAAAATGAAAGACGAGAATAAAAAAGAGCTGGAATACTTAATGGAAAAAATAGAGTTAACGGAAAAGGAAATTGAAGACTGGAAAGAGATGGCTGAACTTATTTACCTCCCTCAACCTGATGAAGAAACTTTATTAATAGAACAGTTTGATGGCTATTTTGATCTAGAAGATACCCGCCCTGATGAGCTGGAGAAGAGATTGTTAGACCCTGGTGAGTACTGGGGTTGGCCCAATGGGGTGGCTGTGGAGACCCAGGTTACCAAGCAGGCTGATGTTATCCAGTTATTCTGCCTCCATAACATTTTCAGTAAAGGAGTTATGAAGGCTAATTATGACTATTATGAACCCCGGACCCAGCATGGTTCTTCATTGAGCCCGTCAGCCTATTCCATTATAGCCAGCCAGATAGGTTATGTAGAGGAAGCCTACAGTTATTTTATAAAATCCTGTACTATTGATCTTTATAACACAAACAAAGCTGTCAGCGGGGGCACTTTTATTGGAGGAATTCATACAGCAGCCTGTGGAGCAGCCTGGCAGATGGTGGTATTTGGATTTGCCGGGTTAAAAATAGATAATGATAATCTCAGTTTTAATCCAGTTTTACCCTCTAAATGGGATGAAATTAACTTCCCCCTTCAATATAAAAATAACAGATTTAATGTAGTAATTACAAAAAGCCAGCTTAAAGTTAAATCATCAGAAGAAAATAAAGAAACACAAAAAATTAGATATAAGGATGATTTAACTGAAATCAGACCAGGGGATGAAGTAATTATACCATTTTAAAAGGGGCACCCGGTAAGGGTGCTCTTTTTAACTTACTTTAAAGGGAAAATGGTAAAAGAAAATTATTTCATATTTAATTAAATTTCAGAGCCTATAATTGATATTTCCGGTTAATGATTTTCCCCTTAATTTTCGGAAATTTTGTAAATTTGACAGGGTTTTTTAATTGTAATATACTTAAGAAGGATAAAATTATCATTAATATATAAATACTATGGGGGGGAATTAGAAATAATGGCTAAAACAATGAAGACCATGGATGGGAACACTGCTGCTGCCCATGTTGCCTATGCTTTTACAGATGTAGCAGCCATTTACCCCATCACTCCATCTTCACCAATGGCCGAATTGGTTGATAAGTGGAGTGCCCATGGTCGTAAAAACATTTTCGGTCAGACGGTAAAACTTACTGAAATGCAGTCCGAGGGAGGAGCTTCTGGTGCGGTACATGGTTCTCTGGCTACAGGGGCCTTGACAACTACCTTTACCGCGTCCCAGGGCCTGTTACTGATGATTCCTAACATGTATAAGATCGCTGGCGAGTTGTTACCCGGGGTTTTCCATGTTAGTGCCCGTACTGTAGCAACCCATGCCCTTTCAATTTTTGGGGATCATTCTGATGTAATGGCCGCCCGTCAGACTGGTTTTGCTCTGTTAGCATCTGGAAGTGTCCAGGAAGTAATGGACCTCGGTGGTGTGGCTCACTTAGCTGCTATTAAGTCCAGAATTCCGTTCTTACACTTTTTTGATGGCTTCCGTACTTCTCATGAGATTCAAAAAGTTGAAGTTATGGACTATGATGACTTAGCTAAGTTAGTCGACTATGAAGCTGTAGAAAACTTCAGGAAAAATGCCCTGAATCCTGAGCATCCTGTAACCAGAGGTACCGCTCAGAATCCTGATATTTTCTTCCAGGCTCGTGAAGCATGTAACAAGTTCTATGATGCTGTACCTGATATTGTAGAAGATTATATGAAAGAAATTACCAAACTAACCGGAAGAGAATATCACCCCTTCAATTACTATGGAGCAGAAGATGCTGAATACGTTGTAGTGGCAATGGGTTCTGTAACTGAAACCATTGAAGAAACAATTGATTATCTTGTTGACAGGGGAGAAAAAGTTGGTGTAATTAAGGTTCATCTCTACCGTCCCTTCTCTGAAAAATACTTCTTAAAAGCTCTACCTGAAACCGTTAAGAGGATTGCCGTCCTCGACAGGACCAAAGAGCCCGGTGCTGTGGGAGAGCCCCTTTATGAAGATGTCAGGAGTCTTTTCTACGGAAAAGAAGATGCTCCTCTTGTTATCGGTGGACGTTACGGCTTAAGTTCCAAGAATACTACACCATCCCATATTAAAGCTGTATTTGACAACTTAAAAGCCGATGAACCAAAAGACCACTTCACCGTAGCTATTGTAGATGATGTAACTAATACCTCAATTCCTGTTAATGAAAAGATTGATACCACTCCTGAAGGTACTAAATGCTGCAAACTCTGGGGCTTTGGCTCTGACGGTACGGTAGGTGCCAGCAAGAACGCTATCAAGATTATCGGAGATAATACTGATATGTATGCCCAGGGTTACTTCTCCTATGACTCCAAGAAATCCGGTGGGGTTACAGTATCTCACCTGAGGTTTGGTGAGAAGCCCATTAAATCCACCTACCTTGTAGAAGAAGCAGATTATATTGCCTGTCATAAGGAATCTTATGTAGATAAATTTGATGTTCTTGAAGGATTAAAAGATGGAGGAACCTTTGTCCTCAACTGTACCTGGTCTAAAGATGAACTCGAGGAGAAACTCCCTGCCAGAATGAAGAAATACCTGGCAGAACACAATATAGATTTCTACATTATCAATGCTGTTGATATTGCTTCTAAAGTTGGTCTCGGTGGCAGGATTAATATGATCATGTTAACTGCCTTCTTTAAACTGGCCAACATCATTCCTGTTGATGATGCTGTTAAATACCTGAAAGACGCTATTAAGAAGACCTATGGACATAAGGGTGACAAGATTGTTAAGATGAACTGGGAGGCTGTTGACCAGGCCCTTGATGCCCTTGTGAAAGTTGATGTTCCTGCTGAATGGGCTAATGCAAGTGATGAAGCAGCTGCTACCAAAGAAGAAGAATTACCTGAGTTTGTTGAAAAGGTTGTTGAACCTATTAACAAGCAGAAAGGTGACGAACTGCCTGTCAGTACTTTTGTGGGCCGGGAAGATGGAACCTTCCCACAGGGAACTGCTGCTTACGAAAAACGTGGAATTGCTATTAATGTGCCTGAATGGCAGATAGATAACTGTATTCAGTGTAACCAGTGTGCTATGGCCTGTCCTCATGCAGCCATAAGGCCCTTCCTGCTTAACGAAGAAGAGGCCAATAAGGCTCCTGAAGGGTTTGAAACTAAACCTGCCATCGGTAAGCAGCTCAAGGGACTTCAGTACCGTATCCAGGTTAGTCCATTAGACTGTACCGGTTGTGGTGTCTGTGCTGAGGTATGTCCGGCCAAAGAAAAAGCCCTGGTTATGAAACCATTCAATACCCAGGTTGAAAAAGAAGAGAAAAATTGGGACTTTGCTGTTTCTGAAGTATCTGTTAAAGATGACTTAATGAATAAAGCTACTGTTAAAGGAAGCCAGTTTGCTCAGCCACTTCTCGAATTCTCCGGTGCCTGTGCCGGCTGTGGTGAAACTCCCTACGCTAAACTGGTTACCCAGTTATTCGGAGACAGGATGTTAATTGCCAATGCTACTGGTTGTTCTTCTATCTGGGGTGGATCAGCACCATCTACTCCTTACACTACTAACGAAGAAGGACATGGACCTGCCTGGGCTAACTCCCTGTTCGAAGATAATGCCGAGTACGGATATGGTATGTATCTTGGCATAGAACAGATGAGGAACAAGATTGCCGACCTGGCTAAAGAAGTAATCGATATGGATCTCGACAGTGATCTCAATTATGCCTTAAATGAATGGCTTGAAAACAAAGATAAAGGTGAAGAATCCAAAGTTGCCACTATTAAACTTATACCACTATTGAAGAAATATAGTGACAATGAAAAAGTTAACGAAATCCTGAAACTCAAAGATTACCTGGTTAAGAAATCCCAGTGGATTTTCGGTGGCGATGGCTGGGCTTATGATATTGGATATGGTGGCCTCGACCATGTACTTGCTTCCGGTGATGATGTAAATGTTCTTGTATTCGATACCGAAGTATACTCCAATACCGGTGGTCAGTCTTCCAAGGCTACACCTACTGCTGCTGTAGCTAAATTTGCCGCTTCTGGTAAGAAAATCAGGAAGAAAGACCTCGGTATGATGGCCATGACCTATGGTTATGTATATGTGGCCCAGATTGCCATGGGCGCCAATATGAACCAGGCCCTGAAAGCAATAAAAGAAGCAGAAGAATACCCAGGCCCGTCCCTGATTATTGCATACGCACCATGTATTAACCATGGTCTGAAAGAAGGTATGGGCTGCAGCCTGAAACAGGAAAAGAGGGCTGTAGAATGCGGTTACTGGCATCTGTATAGATACAATCCTCTAAGGAAAGAGGAAGGCAAGAATCCATTTATGCTGGATTCTAAAGAGCCTACTGGTGATTTCAAAGAATTCCTGATGAGTGAGGTACGTTATACTGCTCTCCAGAAGACCTTCCCTGAAATCGCTGAAAAATACTTTGACATTGCTGAACAGGATGCCAGAGAAAGATATGAGACCTATAAACGTCTTGCTGCTGCTTTTGAACCCGATAATGAGTAGTGGTAAGGAATTAATAAAACCGGCAGGTTATAACCTGCCGGTTTTTTCTTTGATTATATGTTTCTTTGTTCTACTTATGTAAGTCTTTATTTGGTAAGTTTTTATAATAAAGAGAATAAAATATCTATATTAATAAAGATTAAAAGTCTGTCCAGAAATTTATTTTAATTCAATAGTAATAACGTTTTCCCTGTCTTTTATCTTTATTTTAGTTCCCTTTCCTTTTTTCCTTACTTCCCTGAAAAATTGTTTTACATCAAAATCTGTGTTGGCATATTTTTTGATAGTTTTTGAAGGTATAAAAAACAGGATAAAAGAAATCAAAAATACGGGGAGTATCAGTCTGAAAGGCCTTTTTTCCCCGGTTTTAAATTTTATAATGGCAAAGCGGGTTTTTTTCATAACCAACCTCCAGTAAATTTATTTTGAAAAAATTTCAGTGAGTATAACAAAACTCCTTTATTTTTTAGTAATGGTTACTAATATTATATAATAAGTATAACTGGTTTTCAATTGTTTTGACCTTTTTCAGGTTAAAATTTTATTGTATGACAGTTTTGGCGGTAATGGAACAATTTTCTCCGTGGAGGGTCTTGACAAAACCCTTCTGTAGTAGTAAAATTTATTCTCGGAATCGATAATGATTTCAGGTTATTGTTTGATTAATAGTATTAAAATTGTTTTAAAAAACACTTGCATTTATCACATTTATATGTTAATATTATTGTTGCTGACAAGGTGTGCCCGTAGCTCAACTGGATAGAGCGTCTGACTACGGATCAGAAGGTTGAGGGTTCGAGTCCTTCCGGGCACGCCATTCCTTTGATTTAAGGAGGATAGGGGCTTTTTATAAAGCCTTTATATAGATGAAGACAGATGAAGACTTTATGGAGCTTGCCCTTGAAGAAGCCAGAAAAGCATTAGCCCTTGAAGAAGTACCCATCGGGGCAGTAGTCGTTTGTAATGGAGAAATTGTGGGGAGTGGTCATAATTTAAAGGAAACTGAAAATGACCCCACTGCCCATGCTGAGATTGTTGCTATCAGAGATGCAGCTAGAAAACTTTCGAGCTGGCGTTTAAATGAATGTCAGCTTTATGTAACTATAGAACCATGCCCCATGTGTGCCGGGGCAATTATGCAGGCACGCCTTCAAAGGGTTGTCTATGGAGCGGTTGATCCTAAAGCTGGTGTAGCAGGTTCTTTATATAACCTGTTACAGGATAACCGTTTTAACCATACAGTAGAGCTTAAAAGTGGTGTGCTGGCTGCTGAATGCCGGCAAATTATTAAGGATTTTTTCAGCGAATTGAGGCAAACCCGGGGAAGGGTGGGTGAGTCTGGCTGAAACCGCTCGACTCGAAATCGAGTAGGCACATTAAGTGTCTCGAGGGTTCAAATCCCTCCCCTTCCGCCAGGAATATAAATAGAGCTTATAAGCGTGGAGAGGTGTCCGAGTCTGGCTTAAGGAGCATGATTGGAGATCATGTGTAGCCCCTGTTGGCTACCGAGGGTTCAAATCCCTCCCTCTCCGCCATTATTTTTTATATAAAGGCTTCAGGGGGAAATCCCTTGATATAGATTTGGCCGTACTAGACGGGGTGGTAGCGGTGCCCTGTAACCTGCAACCCGCTATAGCAGGGTCGAGGCCTGGCCGAGGGCTTCCCTTTGCGGGGTCTGCCCCTGGTAAGTGGTGTTGACGATTGGGTCTTACGCAATGGAGCTTTACGAACCCCGTCAGGTCCGGGAGGAAGCAGCGGTAAGTAAATGCCTCCATGTGCCGTAAGGGTGCCTGGTCCGAGCTAACTGCCAGGGTAACGCCCGGGGAGGAAAGTTCGAAGTCAGGTGTGCGGCCATTACTTATTTTAAAATGGAATCATTTTTATAGTTTTTTATTATGAAATTAGCTTATATAGGAAGAATTATATTTACGGCAGACTTCTTCATATAATATAAATTAAAATATATACAAAAGGACCCCGTACCGGGGTTTATTTTTATTTATAGTTAAATATTTGAAGGAAAACAGAAAGATTTCTAGAATAAATTTTTGAAGGGTATGATAAAAGCGGAAGTAACTTGTGGGAGTGAACCTGTATGGGATTTTTATCTTTATATAGAAAGTACCGTCCTCAAAACTTTAATGACCTGGTCGGCCAGCACCATGTTGTCCGGACTTTAAAAAACGCCCTGGAAAGTGGTAGAATAGCCCATGCCTATCTCTTTGCCGGGCCCAGGGGGACAGGGAAAACATCAACTGCCAAGGTATTTGCCATGGCTTTAAATTGTATTCATGGTCCTACTACGGAACCATGTGGTCAATGTGAGAACTGCCGTAAGATCCAGAAAGGTCAGTCCATTGATGTTATTGAAATTGATGCTGCATCAAACCGTGGGATTGATGAAATAAGGGAATTAAGGGAAAAGGTTAAATTTTACCCCAATGAGGGGGAATATAAAGTATATATAATAGATGAAGTTCATATGTTAACTAAAGGGGCCTTTAATGCTTTATTAAAAACCCTGGAGGAACCACCGGAAAAGGTGGTATTTATCCTGGCTACCACTGAACCCCATCAGGTTATTAATACTATTCTATCACGCTGTCAGCGCTTTGATTTCTCCCTGCTCCCGGTCAGGGAAATTCAGGAGAGGCTCCGCTATATCTGTGAAAAAGAGGAGGTTGAATTTGAGGAAGAGGCTCTAAATATACTGGCCCGGTCAGCCAATGGGGGCCTCAGGGATGCTATAAGTCTCCTGGATCAGGCGATATCTTACACAGGTAATAACCTCAACCCCATTGATGTGCAGGGTATGCTCGGCAAGGTAAGCCGGGAGGTTTTAAGCCAGTTTATCAAATATGTTCTCAACGGGAATTCGGTTGAGGCTTTAAAACTGGTAAATAGAATAATCAGTCGGGGAAATAATGTAGGGCGTCTTATAGGTGATTTGATTGAATACGGGAGGCAGCTCCTTCTTGTAAAAGAATGCGGCCCTGATTCCAGGATTATAGAATATCCTGATGAGGTTTTAGAGAAAATATCAGGTGAGGCCAGAGCCATAAAGACCAGCAGATTGATTGAAATAATAGATCAGCTTACAGTAATGGAGCGTGATATTAAATATTCTGATGAGCCCCGGCTAATCCTTGAAGTCGGTATTATAAAGATGGCTAACCCTGAGGCCGGAGGTTCAATTATAGACCTGGAAAAGAGAATTGCCAGGCTGGAAAATATAATATCAGGAAAAATAACCGCTAATGATGGGGATAGAATAACATCAACTTTTAATACTGTTTCTGGAAGCGATAAAGTTATGACCGGACAGGGTGTGAAAAAGAAGAATAAAAAAGGTAGTATTAAAGATAATAAAGCAGACAAAAACCGGGTTAAAAGCGATAACACTCCTGAACATGAGACCGGCATCAGAACTGATATGGGTGGTGGACAGGGAGTTGAAGATGCCTCAGGAGGCGAATTAACCCTTGATAAATTCAGAAAAGGATGGCCTGTTGTCTTAAAACAGATTAAAGAAAAAAATATCAAGGCCCAGGCTTTTTTAATAGAATCCCGACCTGCTGCCTTTGATGGTGAGGTTCTGGTTATTGAATTTCCTGAAGATAAGGCTTTTCATAAAAAAGGAGCGGAAAAGGAGAAAAAGTTGATTGAAGATGTGGTTAGTAAGATAGCCGGGACAAGATGTCAGGTCAGATTCCGGCTTGCAGGAGAAAAAGAAAAGGGGTATAATAATACTGCTGTTAAAAAAAAAGAAAAAAACAAAAAAGATGATGACCTGGTAAACAGGGTTATGGAACTTTTTGATGGAGAGATTATTAAGGTCAATCATGAGGTTATAGAAAATTAAAGGAGGTTTTTTAAGATGAATATGAATAAATTAATGAAGCAGGCCCAGAAAATGCAGGCTAAAATGGCTAAAATGCAGGAGGAACTTGAAGAAAAAACCGTTGAGGCTACTGCCGGGGGTGGGGTAGTTAAAGTTGTTCTCAATGGAAAACAACAGCTTGTCGATCTCAAAATTGACCCCGATGCTGTTGATCCAGAGGATGTGGAAATGCTGGAGGATTTAATCCTGGCTGCTGTTAATGAAGGGATGAGAAAGGTAACCGATATGGTCAATAAAGAAATGGGCAAAATCACCGGTGGGATGAATATCCCGGGGATGTTCTAATGCGTTATTATCCCCAGCCTATGGGGAAATTAATTAATCAATTGAGCAGGCTGCCAGGAATTGGACCAAAAACTGCCCAGCGCCTGGCTTTTTATATCCTGAGATTAAACCCTTCAGAGGTAAGGGAGCTCTCCCAGTCCATGATTGATGCCAGGGAGAAAACAAAGTATTGTTCTGTCTGTAATAATTTAACCGAAAAGGACCCCTGTGACTTCTGTTCCTCACCCGAAAGGGACCATAATTTAATATGTGTGGTTGAAAGTCCTAAAGACGTTATTGCCATGGAAAGAACAGGGGAATACAAAGGTTTATATCATGTGTTACATGGATCTATTTCTCCCATAGATGGAATTGGACCAGAGGATATAAAAATTAGAAACCTCCTTCCCCGCTTGAAAGAGGGGGTAAAAGAGGTTATAGTGGCTACTGATCCCAATGCTGAGGGTGATGCTACTGCTATGTATCTGGCCAGGTTAATAAAACCTCTGGGGGTAAAAGTCACCAGGATTGCCCACGGGCTCCCGGTAGGTGGTGACCTGGAATATGCTGATGAGGTTACCCTGTCTAAAGCATTAGAAGGGAGACGAGAAATGTGATATAGATGTCTGGTAATTGCCAGGCATCTTTTTTTAGCGGTAATTATATTCTCTTAATTTTAGTCATTATATATAAATATAGTCATTATATATAAATATTTTTTAATACTGTTTTTATGTTATATAGCAATTATAATGATCGTAAATGATCGTAGTTCAGCTATTAACAAATTGAATATACCAAACCTGCTTTCAAAAACGGTATTTTCCGTCATGGAAAATACCGTTTTTTTCATTTATGACTGAATAAACGGGCTTTATAATGTCAAGACTAATAAGGTAGGAATGGAGGTGTCCTCTTGTTAGGATATTCATGGCTTTACCTGCTGCTGGCAGCCATGGCCGGTTTAACAATGGCGGTACAGGGGTCGATTAATTCGGTCCTTGGCAAAAAAATTGGGCTTATGGAGACCAATTTTATTGTCCATGCTACTGCAGCTATTATTCTTTTAATATACTTTATATTTAACTTTGAAAATGGAAATTTTAATTCATGGAAGGGTGCCCCCTGGTTTTTATATATTGGGGGTGTTCTGGGGATTGCCATTACCTATCTGGTGATGGTTAGTATTCCTGAACTGGGAGTAGCCGTAGCTACCACTTCCATTGTTACTGCCCAGGTTTTAACAGCAGCCTGTATAGATCATTTCGGTTTATTTGGACTGGAACAGGTTCCTTTTACCTGGGTAAAGTTTGTGGGTGTTCTTTTTTTAGCTGCTGGAGTCCGTTTGCTATTAAATTAATAACAACGTTAACGTCGGGAGGGTTTGGTATGCTTAAAGAAAAATTAATGGATGTTTTCAAAAAAAGGTATTACAGGTTCCGGAATAATGTTAAACCTTACCTTGAGGATTTTAAGGTAATTAAAAAAGGGGAACCATCTCTTGAGGAGAAAATCAAAAAAGCTCATGAAGAATGGGTACAGGCCCAGGAGTATTTTAATAGTGTAACCGACCCCATGTTAATCGATCATGCAATTTATAAAATTCACGCTGCCCGGGAAAAATATAATTTCTTATTATCCAGGGCTAAAAAATACAGGAGGTAAAAAATATGCTGGAAATAAGATGGCACGGAAGGGGTGGTCAGGGGTCAAAGACCGCCTCTATTTTATTAGCTAAAATAGCATCGGCTACCGGTAAACATATTCAGGCTTTTCCGGAGTATGGTCCGGAAAGGATGGGAGCCCCGGTTCTTGCTTATACTAGAATAAGTGATGGTCCCATTCATCTCCATTGTCAGGTTGAAACCCCTGACCTGGTTGTGGTCCTGGACCCGACCCTGATTGGAACGGTGGATATTACCCAGAATTTAAAAAAAGGGGGTAATCTTATTATAAATTCTGATTATGAGCCCGATAAAATCAGGGATAAACTCGGCCTGGCTGCGGATGTTAATACTTATACAATTGATGCCAATACAATTTCTGAGGAAGAGATCGGACGAATTTTTCCCAACACACCTATGCTGGGGGCAATAAACAGGGTAGTTAATTTAATGGACCAGGATTCATTTCTCAATCAGGCCCGTGAAGAATTGAAAAAAAAGTTTTCCCACAAACCAGAGGTAATTGAGGGAAATATGCGCTCTATAGACATGGCTTACCGGGAGGTGAAAGGGCTTAATGGCTAAAAAAGGATGGCGAGAACTACCCCGTGGTGGTGTAATTAAGGACCCCGGTAGTGCCAGCAAATACAGGACCGGGAGCTGGAGGGTAAAACGTCCCCTGTGGAGTGAGGAAAAATGTATTCAGTGTCTTTTGTGCCATGTATACTGCCCTGATATAGCTATTGATGTTGAAGAGGGAAAGGTTATCGGGATTGATTATAACCACTGTAAGGGATGTGGTATCTGTGCCAACCAGTGCCCCGTTCAGGCCCTGGAAATGATAAGTGAGGACAAGGGTGATGTTAATGATGAAACTGAAGAGGTAGATCATCAGAAGAAATCAGAATAAAGGAGGTAGAAAAGAAATGAAACCCCAGATTGCTTTAACCGGAAATGAGGCCCTGGCCCTGGGAATGAGGCAGATAAACCCGGATGTAGTTGCAGCTTATCCAATTACTCCCCAGACCGAAGTTGTTCAGATGTTTTCTCAGTTTGTAGCCGACGGGGAGGTGGATACTGAATTTATTACAGTAGAGAGCGAGCATAGTGCCATGAGTGCTACTGTAGGGGCAGCTGCCGGAGGATGCCGGGCCATGACTGCTACATCAGCCAATGGACTGGCCCTGATGTGGGAAATTGTTTACATAGCGGCTTCACTTCGTCTCCCCATTGTGATGCCCCTTATAAACCGCGCCCTCAGTGCTCCAATTAATATACACTGTGACCACAGTGATGCCATGGGGGTCAGGGATTCTGGCTGGATTCAATTATTTGGTGAAAACGCCCAGCAGGCCTATGATAATTTGATTCAGGCGGTCAGGATTGCCGAACATAAAAATGTCAGGCTACCGGTTATAGTTAATATGGATGGCTTTATTATTAGTCACGCTGTTGAAAATTTAAAACCCCTGACCGATCAAGAAGTTACAGACTTTATCGGTGATTATAAGCCAGAATACAGCCTGCTTGATCCCGGTAATCCAATTACAGTAGGTCCCCTGGACTTACAGGACTATTATTTTGAGCATAAAAGGCAGCAGATAGATGGGATGGAACATGTTTTTGATGTTGTTGCTGAAGTGGCCAGAGAATTCAAGGAACTGACGGGACGAGAATATGGTTTTTTTGAAACATATAAAATGGATGATGCTGAAATAGCTGTGCTGGGACTCGGGTCTACCATGGGGACAGCCAGAATAGCTGTCGATAATCTTAGAGCAGATGGTATTAAAGCTGGACTCATAAATTTAAGGTTATTTCGTCCCTTTCCGGCAGGCCAGCTGATTCGGGCCCTTAATGGAGTAAAAGTCCTGGGGGTTTTTGATAGGGCTGACACCTTTTCCTTGAATGGAGGCCCACTGTTCCTTGATGTTAAGGCTTCTTTATATGACTCTTCCAGGGATCTGAAGGTAGTAAATTATATTTATGGCCTTGGTGGTAGGGATATTAATGTTAGCAATATCGAAGATATTTTACGGGAACTGGTTGCCATCAAAGAGGGCCAGAAAGAAAAGAAAGTTACCTATTATGGGGTTAGAGAATAATTTTCAGGGGTACAGGGTTAAATACAGTTAGATATAATGCTATCAGTTAATTAGATAATAGTTGCCTGACACATTTGATTCAATGGGTATTAACCCTGCCAGTAAAGTCAAACAGAGGAGGGTAAAAATGACACCAGAAGTGAACCAGGAAACAAACCGTGCTCAAATAGGGGAGGAATTTACCAGTGGTCACCGGCTCTGTCAGGGCTGTGGAGCTTCCATTATAGTACACAATGTTTTAAAGGCAGTTGATACCCCGGTAGTGGTCAGTGTAGCTACCGGTTGCCTGGAGGTTTCTTCTTCAATATACCCCCAGAGTGCCTGGAACTGTTCTTTTATCCATAATGCCTTTGAAAATGCTGCTGCAACTCTGAGTGGTGTAGAAACAGCCTATCGTGCTTTGAAAAAACAGGGGCGAATTGATGATGAGTTTACCTTTATTGCCTTTGGTGGTGATGGCGGAACCTATGATATCGGCTTTCAATCACTGTCAGGAGCCATGGAGAGAGGACATGATATGGTTTATATCTGTTATGATAATCAGGCCTACATGAATACTGGAATCCAGCGTTCCAGTGCTACACCCCAGGGGGCCAATACTACGACCAGTCCGGTAGGTAGTGTTATTCCAGGCAAGAAGCAGTTCCGGAAGGATATAACTGAAATAATGGCTGCCCATAATATACCCTATGCTGCCCAGGCTTCACCATACCACTGGAAGGATTTACGGAAAAAAGTTAAAAAGGCAGTAGCTATTGATGGGCCAGCTTTTATCAATGTTCTATCGGTTTGCCCCCGTGGCTGGAGGACAGCCGAGTCTAAGGGGATGGAAATAACCAAAATAGCGGTGGAAACTCTGTACTGGCCCCTTTATGAAATAGAAGAAGGACAGTACCACATTACTCATAAACCCAAAAAGATAAAACCTGTTGAGGAGTGGCTTAAACCTCAGGGGAGATTTAAACATCTTTTTAAAGAAGAGAATAAAGATATAATTAAAATACTCCAGGAACGGGTTAATGAAAGATGGGAAAGGTTATTAAGGCTTGCTGGAGAAAAATAAGAAACCCCCGGGAACGGGGGTGTAATAATACCTGGCCAATTAATAGAGTGTATTGATAACTTGAGTAAAGGGTTAAATTAAAACAGATTATGTTGATAATCAGGGTATAACCAGAGTTAATATAATCTGTAAAAGATTATATTTCAATTAATTCGTAGTCACGGGAGCCAAGCCCCAGTTCGGCTGCATATTCAAGGGTCCTGACACCACCGTCGGTACTGGGGTGGACCCCTTTAAATTTGTTTTCCCCTGGTTTGTGATTTTTCTTTAATGCAGTGTTGTGGCGTCCATCCTGTTTATTGACAAGGTCAAAAGACGCCTGTTCCAGAGCCAGGGGATCTTTTGAGGCCAGGATACCGATATCATCAACAATATATTTATCACTCCAGGATGCACAGTCACAATCAGGGGTGACATTCATGACAAAGTTTATATATCCTATCTTGTCTTTTTTCTCCTTAATAATACCATAGGAGAATTCTACAATACGTTCCTGAACTCCCTGACTGGTACTTTCCCATTGAATCTTGATGGCATCGGTGGGGCAGGTAACAACACATTCACCACAGCCGATACAGAGATTCTGATCAATGGTACTTGTCTCCTTATTAATGGTAATTGCGTTTTCAGGGCAGAATTTAACACATTTCCGGCATTTTTCACACTTTTCTTCATCTATTTCCGGCAGGACATCGGAATGCATCATCTGTTTTCCACTGCGACTACCCAGTCCCATACCAATATTTTTAAAGGTGCCTCCAAAACCTGTTAATTCATGGCCTTTGAAGTGGGAAACAGTGATTAGAGCATCGGCATGCATAACTTCTGAACCAACTTTTATTTTATCAAAGTGTTTAAGGTTTACCGGTATTTCTGTGAAGTTTTTTCCTGTTAGTCCATCGGCTATTATCAATGGAGCCTGGATGGTGGCATAACTAAAACCATTGGCGATGGCTGTATTCAGGTGGTCAACCGAATTAGCCCTGCTTCCAACATAAAGGGTATTGGCATCTGTTAAAAAGGGTTTTCCTTTCCTTGATTTGATGGCTTCAACAATCCTTCTGATATAGAGGGGGCGAATAAATCCGGTATTTCCCTTTTCACCGAAGTGAAGTTTTATGGCTACAAGATCGTCTTCTTCAATAAATTCATGAAAACCGGCTTTAAAAAAGAGTTTGTACAGTTTTTCAACAAGACTTTCATTATGACCGCTAGCTCTTGTACTGGCAAAGTAAACTTGACTGGCCAAAGTAATACCTCCTTTTTTTATTAACTGTTAAGATATACTATTTTAATTATATTACAAATACGGAAATCTTACAAACGTAATATATATATGTAAACACTTCTTTAAAATTATATTATCAAATCATTGACATTGAAAGATATATCTGTCAGGCTGAAATATACCTGATTTTCAACCCTTCGTAAAAAATTAAAGGAGTTAGTGAAACAGTAGTCCATCCTGCTATATTTAAAGCAGCTTACTTAAAGCAGATATATATATAAGTTAATTATGAAAAATATTTATTATGAAATTCTTTTAAATTCTAAATTATTTCCTCCAATAAAAATAAAATATTACTTTACTGATAAAAGAGGAAGTGTTATAATAAACTTAGTTAATTAATTAAATAAACGAAGTTAACAAAACCAGAGTGAAAGGGGGAATTAAACTGAAGAGGGGAAGCTTTAAATTAATGAAAAAAATAAACCAGCAGACAATTTTAGAATTAATAAATAATAAAGGGCCTATTTCCAGGGCTGAAATAGCTGAGATTACTGGATTAACGCCGGCTACTGTCTCCAACATAGTAAAGGATCTCCTTAAGATGGATCTGGTCAGAGAAACCCGGCAGGGAGAATCCCGGGGAGGAAGAAAACCCATCTTACTGGAGGTAAATCCAGAAGGAGCCTACGTAATCGGCCTTGAATGGGGAATAGGGGAAATAAAGGCTGTTCTACTTAATTTAAATAAGAAGGTAATTAAAACTATAAAAAAACAGGTAGATAGTTTTAAACCTGAGTGGTTTTTAAAGACTACAGTAACAATATTTGAAGAGGTTACTGGTTATGTAGAAAATCCAGATAAGGTATTTGGTCTCGGGATAGGGATTCATGGTTTAGTTGATCCAGATGAAGGTGTTTCCCTGTATGCCCCCCATTTTGGCTGGGAGAATATTAAAATAGGTAAATTATTAAAACAGGAATTACAGATTCCTATTATGCTGGATAATGATGTCAGGATGATGGCCCTGGCTGAAAAATGGGAAGGCAGGGATAATTTTATATTTATTAACACCGGGCCAGGGATAGGTTCAGCTATAGTTATTAAAGGAGAACTCCTCTATGGTAGAGATTTCGGAGCCGGGGAATTCGGCCATATGACTATTGTTGAAGATGGGGCCCTCTGTAGTTGTGGTAATCGCGGTTGTATTGAAGCCCTGGTTTCTGTTAATAACCTTGTCAGGGAATATAATGATTCACTACCGGAACATATATCATTCCATGATATAAAGCGGGAGTGGAATCTTTTAATAGATTTAGCCCGTGAAGAAAAATCCAGGGCCTATTCTATAATTGAAAAGGCGGGCGTGTATCTAGGTAAGGGAATAGGAAATGTGGTTAATCTTTTAAACCCGGAAGCGGTAGTAATCGGAGGAGACTTTTTACTGGCCAGGGATTTGATTTTTCCGGTTATTAAAGAACAGGTATTAGAGACTGCCCTTAAGGTTCCGTCAAGGGACCTTGAAATAACAGGGACTGCTTTTGGTGAGAAGGTTGGTGCTATCGGGGCCGGTACCAGAGTCCTGCAGGAAATTTTTAAATTAAAAAAGGAGGAAGATAAATGAATATACTGGTGACAGGAGGAGCCGGTTATATTGGGAGTCATGTAGTGAAAAGCCTGTTTGAGGCTGGTTATAATGTTGTTACCCTGGATAATCTTGAGAAGGGTCACCGGGAAGCTGTCCTGGGCGGTGAGTTTATTAAGGGTGATCTCAAGGACAGAGAGCTGTTAGACAGCATAATGAAAGATTATGAAATAGATGGTGTCATTCATCTGGCTGCCCACAGTCTGGTAGGAGAGTCAATGGAAAACCCGGGGAAGTATTATAAAAATAATGTTTCCAATGGCTTAAATTTACTGGAAGCTATGGTTGATAATGATGTGAAATACCTGGTTTTTTCTTCTACAGCTGCAGTTTATGGGGAACCCAGGGAAGTCCCCATCACAGAAGATCATCCAACAGCTCCGACAAATACCTATGGGGAGAGTAAACTCTTTTTTGAAAAGATGATGAAACGGTATGATGAAATTTATGGACTTAAGTATGTATCCCTCCGTTACTTTAATGCAGCCGGGGCCGATCTATCAGGTAAAATTGGGGAAGACCATGACCCTGAGACCCATTTGATTCCCATTGTACTTCAGAAAGCACTGGGTTTACGGGATAAGCTATATATTTTCGGGAATGATTACCCGACCAGGGATGGAACTTGTATCCGGGATTATATCCATGTCAATGACCTGGCTGATGCCCATGTCCTGGCTATTGAAGGTTTAACACGGGGTCTGGAGAGCCGTATTTATAACCTTGGTAATGGTGAAGGTTATTCTGTAAAAGAGGTAATTGAAACTGCCAGCAGGGTTATCGGCAAACCGATTGAAGCCGGGGTTGGTGACAGGCGACCCGGGGATCCAGCTGTTCTGGTGGCAAGTTCAGATAAAATTAAAGAGGAGCTGGGATGGGATCCACAGTATCCTGACCTGGAAACTATAATTGAAACTGCCTGGCAATGGCATAAAAGGGGTGGTTTTAATGAAAATGAATAAAAAGCGGATAACCAGGGATGATGGTCGTTACTTAATTTATTATACCTTTGAGGAGGAAAAGACGGAGGCTAAAGATGGAGATAAAAAAGAAAAAGAAAGGGAGGAAGAATAAATGTCTGAATTAAGGTGGAACCCGATTTTAAAGGAGTGGGTTATTACAGCAACCCACCGGCAGAACAGGACTTTTAAACCACCGAAGGATTTTTGTCCCCTTTGTCCAACCAGGGAAGGTGGCTTTCCCACCGAAGTCCCGGCTGAAGATTATGATATAGTTGTTTTTCAAAATAGATTTCCATCCCTGCAGCCAGATGCCCCCGAGCCCGATATAGAGGGTTCCGAATTGTATCCTGTAGATCTGGCACAGGGTATATGTGAAGTCGTTTTATTTACATCAGAGCATGAAGGGGTTATGTCCCAACAGCCGTTAAGTAAATTTGAAAAACTGGTTAAGGTCTGGAAGGATCGTTATCAGGAACTGGGAAAAAAGGATTTTATAGATTATGTATATATT
This sequence comes from Halothermothrix orenii H 168, assembly GCF_000020485.1. GTDB lineage: Bacteria > Bacillota > Halanaerobiia > Halanaerobiales > Halothermotrichaceae > Halothermothrix > Halothermothrix orenii. Next base: position 2,236,852 of record NC_011899.1, on the reverse strand, counting down.
TTTGAAAACAAAGGGGAGGAAGTCGGGGTTACTTTACACCATCCTCATGGCCAGATATATGCCTATCCCTTTATTCCCCCTATAATAGAGCGGGAGTTAAACTCAAGTAAGGAACATCTGGAAAAGGAAGGGGAATGCCTTTTCTGCAGGGTTCTCCGGGAAGAAAAGGAGGATGGCAGGCGGATAATAGCCAGTAATAAGTCTTTTACTGCCGTTATTCCCTTTTTTGCCCGATATACCTATGAAGTTCACATTTATGCCAACAAACATTTACCCTCAATGGCTGAGTTCGGACCTGAGGAGGAAAAGGACCTGGCCCGGATATTAAAGTTATTAATTATGAAATATGATAATCTCTTTGAGTTTGTTTTCCCTTATATTATGTGTATTCACCAACAACCTACTGATGGTAGTGGTTTTGACTATTCCCATTTCCATATAGAGTTCTATCCACCATACCGGACAAAAGACAAGTTAAAATACCTGGCCGGTAGTGAAGCCGGGGCAGGTACTTTCATCAACGGTTCTCTGGCTGAAAATAAAGCAGCTGTATTGAGGGAAACCAGTCCAGTTTCCTTTGAAGATATGTAGTATCATTTATAACCGGGGTTGATAGATTTTAAGACAGGGGTGATTGGTATGAAAAGCGTAGATGAATTATGGGAGTTCTTTGAGAATAGATATGGTGATAATGGCTTGAAAAAGGGGTCCTATTCAGCCCCCGGGCGGGTTAATTTAATCGGAGAGCATACTGACTATAATGATGGTTTTGTCCTGCCAATGGCCATTGAAAAAAATGTCACCATGCTGGGTCAGTTAAGGCATGACCGGAAAATAAAAGTCTATTCTCTTGACTACGATACTGAGTTGTGCTTTAACCTGGATAAACTTGAAAAAGATGAGGAACACACCTGGGTTAATTATGTGATGGGGGTTGCCGATGAAATTGAGAAAAAGGGTCATAAACTAAAGGGGATGAACCTGGTATTTACCGGTAATGTGCCCCAGGGTTCAGGGTTAAGCTCTTCAGCTGCCCTGGAAGTAGTTACAGCCATGACCATGGCTGATTTAAATGAACTGGATATAGACCCGGTGGAGATGGCTTTGCTCTGCCAGGCTGCAGAAAACAATTTTGTCGGTGTGGCCTGTGGGATTATGGATCAATATATTTCCCGCCTTGGCCACAGGGACCATGCCCTCCTGATAGATTGCCGAACCAATGAATATGAACTAATTCCCTTTAAAGATAAAAGGTATCGGATAGTAATCTGTAACTCAAAAGCCCGGAGGGGGCTAGTTGATTCTGAATATAATACCCGAAGGTCAGAGTGTAACCAGGCTGTTGCCTTTTTTAATGAGAAGCTGGGCCGTAACATAACTGCCCTGAGGGATGTAAAGCTCAATGAAGTAGGACAATACAGGGGAGAACTCTCTGATTCAGTATATCGCAGGGCTCATCATGTAGTCAGTGAGAATGAAAGGGTTCTGGCCAGTGTCGAGGCCCTAAAAAATAATGATTTTGAGAAATTTGGACAGCTAATGATTGAATCACATCAAAGCCTCAGGGACGATTATGAGGTTAGCTGCCGGGAACTGGATTGCCTGGTAGACGTGGCCCTTAAACAGGAAGGGGTTCTGGGAGCCAGGATGACCGGGGCCGGTTTTGGTGGTTGTACGGTTAATCTTGTTGACATCAATTATGTTGAAGTTTTTATAAAAGGGATTAAAGAAGGTTATAAACGGGAAACCGGGATAGAGCCTGAAATCTATGTAAGTCGACCGGCAGAAGGGGCAAGAAGATTGGAGGTTGATAGAGATGGAGGAAACCCTGGTAAAGAAGGAAAAAATAGATAAGTTGATGAAGGAGAAAGGGCTTGATGGGGTTGTTTTGACCAGTCATAGTAATATTACCTGGTTAACAGGTATCGATAATAGAATTGTTTTTGCCAGTGATGAAGGTGCTGTGAAGCTTATTATTTTTAAAGACAGAATTGAAGTTGTTACCAATAATATTGAGGCCGGGAGAATCCGGGAAGAAGAAGGCCTGGACCAGGATTATTATAAATATATTGTAGATGACTGGTATAGGGCTGACAATTACCTTAAAGTCCTTATAGATAAATATAATTTGGGGAGTGATATTCTTATTCCAGGTGTCCTTGATGTTGGTATGGAAATTAAAAGACTGAGGTTTTCTTTATTACCTCAAGAAATGGAGAGGTATCGCCAACTGGGTAAAGAGGTGGGCAAAATTATGTCAGATACCTGTCACCATATTGAAACGGGTAAGACCGAGAATGAAATCAGGGCCCAGCTTGCTTCTAAACTATGGGCTCATAATATAAATCCCCTTTTAATCCTGGTCGGTTCTGATGAACGTATTTATAATTACCGCCACCCCATTCCAAAAGATAAAAAAATAGATAAGTATGTTATGGTAGTGACCTGTGCTGAGAGAGATGGTTTGATTGTAAATTTAACCCGGTTTGTCCACTTTGGAAACCTCCCTGATGAATTAAAAAGAAAGTTGGAGGCTGTGGTCAGGGTAGATGCCAGCTTTATACTCAACACCCGGGTTGGCAGTAAAATTTCTGATATTTTCAGTAAAGCTATTGCTGTTTATGAAAATGAAGGTTACCCTGGGGAATGGCAATACCACCATCAGGGAGGGGCTACAGGCTATGAAACGAGGGATTATATAGCAACACCGGATTTAGAGGAGGTTGTCTGTCCCAATCAGGCCTTTGCCTGGAACCCCTCGATAAAGGGTGTTAAGAGTGAAGATACTATTTTAGTTACAGAGGAAGGTTTTGAAATCCTTACTGAGGACCCTGACTGGCCAGGGATAGAAGTCCAATACCAGGGACAAAAAATAAAAAGGCCGGGGATTTTGGTAAAATGAAGTATAAAAGGAAGGGCAAATGCCCTTCTTTTTCATTTATATAAATAGGTTTATGGTTATATAAAGTTTTTATAAAAATGTTGATAAGGTTATCTTGAGTTTGCCGTTAAATATTTTTAGATTCAATAATCCTCTGATTTAATAAATTAATTGTTTTCTATTACTAAATAAACTTAATCAGTATTACATAGAAACAAAATCATTTATTTTATTGCATTTTATTTTAATAATTGTTAAAATAAATATATATATATAATTAATAATAAATTATAACAGAAGAGGTGTATTGGTATGCGGGGAAGGGTACTTGAAATTAAAAACGATGAAGATGTCTTAAAGATAGTTAAAGCCCTGGCTTCAGAGTCAAGGCTTCAGATACTCGATGTATTAAATAATCAGGAGATGAATCTCAACGAAATTTCAGAAAAACTCGATATGCCGGCTCCTTCAGTTACTGTTAATATAAAAAAACTGGAAGAAGCGGGTCTAATTGAAACCAATTACCAACCAGGAAGCCACGGTTCCCAGAAGATATGCCGGCGTACTTATGATAGTTTACTTATAAGGTTTCCAGGAACAAATATAGATTTTGATACAAATTTAGTGGAAATATCTATGCCTATAGGAAATTACAAAGATTATTATGTTGAGCCCAACTGTGGCCTGGCAACTGAGTCAGGATATGTAGGTATTCTAGATGATGAAAGGGCATTTTTAGAACCGGAACATATATATGCTCAGCTTTTGTGGTTTAGAAAAGGGTATGTCAGGTATAGGTTTCCCAATAATCTCCCGGCTAATTCTATTCTGAAGAAACTGGAGTTGAGTATGGAGGTATGTTCAGAAGCCCCTCACTACAATGAGGACTGGCCTTCTGACATTACCGTGTGGGTAAATGGCAAAGAAATAGGAACCTGGACATCTCCGGGCGATTTTGGTAAAACCAGGGGTAAATTAAACCCGGATTGGTGGAACTCGGATCAGACCCAGTATGGATTATTAAAGATCTGGACGGTAAATGGAAAAGGATCCTATATTGATGGTAAACAGATTTCTAATATAACAGTAAGCGATTTAAACATTCAGGAGAAGAGTTATGTTGATGTCAAGATTGGTATCAAAGACGATGCCAGAAATGTAGGTGGTTTAAACCTTTTTGGACGTAAATTCGGGAATTACGAGCAGGATATCATTATGAGGTTCCGGTATGATTATAGTGAATGACTTATTATTTTAATATTATTTTAAATATTTTATAAAAAAAAGAAGGAATTTTAAAATAAAAATAGAATATTAATAATAGAATAAGAAAATAAGTCATAATAACACCAATAAAATCAGAGTTAATACCCGCTGGTCCAGGGCCGGCCCTGAATAATGTTTTTTAGTTTAATAAAACATACAAAGGTTTAACAAAAGTTAAAGTCCGGTGGGTAAAAAATGTTTAGGGGGTATAGTAATGACAAAAAATAATTTAGTTAAAGTAATTTCGGTAATTGTTTTGATTTTATCTCTCAGTACAGTAGCTATGGCAAAGCAGGTAGAATTAACATTCTGGAATGGATTTACGGGACCGGACAGGGTTCAGGTTGAAGGCCTGGTAAAAGAATTTAATGAAACACACCCTGATATAAACATAAAAATGGAAATCATGCCCTGGGATAGCTTTTTTCAGAAATTATTGCCTTCCCTGGCAGTAGGAAAAGGACCTGATATTGCTGCTTTTGATACTTCTTATATTCCGCGGTATGCAGAGTCAGGCGTTATTGCTCCTATTGATGACTTATATGAAGGGTATATTGATAAAGACACCCTGATACCGGCTATGTATAATAACCTTAAATGGAAGGGTAAAACCTACGGATCACCAATGAATTACACAAGTTTACTTCTTTATTACAACAAGGATATGTTCAAAGAAGCCGGGCTTGATCCCAATAATCCTCCAAGAACCTGGAAAGAATTAAAAGAATATGCCCTGAAGCTTACAAAAGATACTAATAATGATGGTAAAGTAGACCAGTATGGTTTTGTAATTGCTGCAAAGCAGACTATTCCCATGTGGCCTATAGTTATCTGGGGGAATGGTGGTCGGATAATCAAAGATGGAGAGGTTTTTATAAATAAACCGAAAGCTGTGGAAGCGGTAGAAAGCATGGCCAGTCTTATTAAAGAAGACGGTATTTCGCCCATTGGGTTGACGGGGGCTGAATGTGATAAATTATTTGAAACCCAGAGGGCAGCTATGTATTTCTGTGGTCCCTGGATGGTAAATGGTTTTAAAAATGCTGGCATAAATTTCGGTGTGGCCCAGGTACCTGCCAGGGAAGATGGCAGGAGAATAACCCTCGGTACCAGTGTAGCCATGGTACTAAACAAAGCTAGCCTGGATAAGAAAGAAGCTGCCTATGAATTCTTTAAATTCTGGAATTCTAAAAAGTCACAAATTTACTGGTCTCTAGGATCTGGTTTCCCCCCAACCAGGATAGATATTACAGAAGAAAAATTGGCTCAAAATCCGTTTGTAGTTGAATTTTCTAGAGCTGCCAGAGACTCAAGGTTTTATTTGCCTAAATTAGAGAATTTCAACAAAATTAATTCAGATGTTATTGTTCCTGCCCTTGAAAAGGTCCTATATGATAAAGCTACAGCTGAGGAAGCCCTAGACGAAGCAGCATTTATAATTAAAAGAATTATAGATTAAATGTAAAAACACAATTGTATGGGGTTCTATCCGGGCCCCATACATTAATTATACCCGAGATTACACAGGAGGCGGAAGATATTGAATATTTTAAACAAAATGAAAACCAACTACAAATATAGGCGAAAACTGATGGGGTTTTTATTCATTATACCCAGTATGATCGTATTTCTGTTTTTTATATTTTTCCCTATTGTGGATTCATTCAGGTTAAGTTTTTATGAGTGGAGTATAATCTCTCCGGAAAAAACATATCTGGGGCTACAGAATTATAATGAGATGTTTTCTGATTGGAGATTCTGGAATTCTCTGAGGAATACTGCCTATTATGCCATCGGTTATGTACCTGTTGGAGTATCTTTATCTTTGATATTAGCCCTCCTGGTCAATACAAAAATTAAAGGAAGAAACTTTTTCAGAATGACATATTTTTTACCGGCTATTGCTTCAATGTCAGTTATCGCAATAATATGGACTTTTTTGCTGGATCCTGATATCGGTATAATATCATATTATTTAAAGCTATTTGGACTTAATACCTACGCCTGGTTAAGAAGTGTTAAATGGGCCATGCCGGCTGTTATTCTGGTTGGTATATGGAAGAATATGGGGTTTAATATGGTTATATTTCTGGCTGGCCTCCAGGGTATAAGTGATATGTATTATGAAGCTGCCGAAATTGATGGGGCCAACAAATGGCAACAATTTATTCACATTACGCTGCCCCTGTTAAAACCAACAATGACTTTTGTAGTTATAATGTCTGTTATTACATCTTTTCAGGTGTTTGACCAGGTTTATGTTATGACAAAAGGTGGCCCTCTCTTTTCCACAGAAACATTAGTACAGTACATTTATCACCTTGGGTTTGAAAACTTTCAGATGGGGTATGCAGCAACCATTGCCTATACTCTATTTATAATAATAATTATAGTAACTATTTTCCAGCTTAAATACTTTAAAATGGATCTAGACAACTAGGGGTGGATGAAAATGACCAGAACAATTAATAAAATCCTTATATATTTCATTTTACTGTTTTTTTTAGTTATTACTTTATACCCTTTTATATGGATGGTGTTAACTTCATTTAAAATAGAATCCGATATAGTGTCTTATCCTCCAACCCTGATTCCCAGGACATTTACTTTAAAATCTTACTTAAACATCTGGAAGAGCATCCCTTTTGTAAGGTTTTTTATCAACACTGTAATTTTCGCAGTGGGGGTTACAGTAATATCTGTATTTTTTGATTCTATGGCTGCATATGCTTTTGCCCGTATTAATTTTCCGGGAAAAAAGTTTTTATTTATACTGGTGTTGGCAACTCTAATGGTGCCTTTTCAGGTAACTTTAATACCTGTTTTTAAAATATTATTTAACCTGGGCTGGCTGGATACGTTTCTGGCGTTGATAATTCCAAGAGCCAGCAATGCCTTCGGTATATTTTTGCTTCGACAGTTCTTTATTACTATTCCCGGGGAACTGGAAGATGCTGCCAGGATAGACGGGTGTTCCGAATTCAGGATTTACTGGAACATCATATTACCCCTGTCAAAACCGGCATTAACAACACTGGCAATCTTCCATTTTATGTATAACTGGAATGATTTCTTATGGCCACTGGTTATGACAAGTAGTTCTACCATGAGGACCCTTCCGGTAGGACTGGCATTATTCATGGGGGAACATGTAATTGAATATGGATTATTAATGGCCGGGGCTACTCTGGCGTTATTACCTATTGTTGTTGCTTATCTGTTTGCCCAACGATTTTTTATAAAAGGTATAGCTTTAACAGGACTTAAGGGGTAGCTAACCCAGTGTGAATAATTTAATATTACAATTATTATATTAAAACTGGAGGAAGTTATATGAGCCAAGACATTCTAAGACAAAGCAAGAAAGCATCAGATTTTCGTTGGATAACAGGTATTGAAGATACCTTTGTAGGTCAGGTCAAACCGGGGAAGAGGAGACTTGATGAATACGAATTGACCCAGCATTATATCTTCTGGAAAGAAGATATAGATTTAATTAAGGAATCGGGTTTTGAGATGACGAGATATGGTATACCGTGGTATCGGGTAAACCCTGCTGATGGTGTTTTTGATTGGAGCTGGACTGATCAGGTCCTGGACTATCTGGTAAATGTCAATAATATTAGCCCCATTATAGATTTAATGCATTACGGGACACCACTATGGTTAGATAATGAATTTATTAATCCTAATTACCCCAGTAAAGTAGCCAGTTATGCCAGGGAATTTGCTGCCCGGTATAAGGATATTATTTATTATACTCCACTAAATGAACCTTATATTAATGCTAAATTTTGTGGGGAAACGGGTTTCTGGCCCCCGTATTTAAGTGGTAACAGTGGTTTTGTTCAGGTTATGAAGAATTTATGTAAAGGAATTATCTACACAGTTAGAGAGATAAAGAAAGTAAATCCTGATTCCAAAATGATTCATGTAGAAGCAACCGGTGATTATTTAACAGATGATAAGTCTCTGAAAGATCGGGTTAAATTTGAAAAGGAAAGACATTTTTTAATGTTTGATTTAATAACAGGTAGAGTTAATAAAAATCACTATTTATATAATTATTTGAAAGAAAACGGGTTTACTAACGAGGATTTTAAATGGTTTCAAGTAAATCGGATAACCATTGATATAATGGGATTAAATTATTATCCTGAATTATCTGTTAACCGGGTATTTAAGGACAATGACGATATAAAGACCGGTTTAATCTGGGGTGGGGCTAAAGGGCTGGAAAAAGTATTAAAGGAATATTATAAAAGGTATAAAAGACCGGTAGTCATAACTGAAACAAGTACTAATGGTACAGTCAATGATAGAATAAACTGGTTGAAAGATTCAGTAGGGCTGGTCAGGGATTTAAGGAAAGAAGGGATTCCCTTGATCGGTTATACCTGGTGGCCACTTTTTGACCTGGTAAACTGGGATTATATGGAAGGTCATAAACCCGTTGAAGAATACCTTGAAGAAATGGGTCTATGGAGTCTTGAGATACAATTTAACGGGGTGTTAAAAAGGGTAAAAACCCCTGTGGTTGAAGTGTTTAAACAAATTGCTAAAGGAGATAAACAGGAGATTGTTGGAGATATTGCTTTGAAAAAATAGTTCAAGTTAATAGCAGGGGGGTAAAGTGCTGATGGGATGTATTATTAAAGAATTAAATGGACTATGGAACTTTACGACAGACCCAGAAAAAATTGGAGAACAGAATGAATGGTATATTAACGGTTTTGAAGGTGAGTCCGTTAAGGTCCCCGGGGCCTGGCAAACTTACAATAAAGAGATGGTTACTTATACAGGCTATGCCTGGTACTCAAGGGAGTTTAATATAAATGAAGCCATCCACGAATTTAAGAGATTTTTCTTAAAGTTTGAAGCGGTAGATTATGTGTCTGATGTATGGATAAATGGTAAATACCTGGGTTCCCACGAGGGAGGGTATACCCCTTTCGATTTTGAAGTTACCGAGCACCTTAAAGAAGGGGATAATTTAATTGTGGTCAGGGTTTTTGATCCTGATGATAATGATGAGATTCCCCATGGCAAACAGGGAAGCTGGTATACAAGGGTAAGTGGTATCTGGCAGGATGTATTATTAGTTGGATATGACAAAACCTTTATTGAAAATGTTCTTATCACCCCTGATATTGATAATAAACGGGCTATAACCCAAGTTAAAATAAAAGATAGAGATAGGCTAGTCAACCCCAGAATAGAATTTAAAATAGACCCCAGGGTAAATGGTAATAAAGTAGAGGGAAGTAAAACACATACTTATAAGTATTTCCTGGATGAACAGGAGTTATATGAACTGGAAATTTTAGATTTATATTTATGGGGTCCAGAATCACCGGCCTTATACGACATGACAGTTATATTAAAGGATGGCAATAGTATAATTGACAGTTATCAAACTTACTTTGGAATGAGGAAAATAGAATATAAAAATGGGATGGTATATTTAAATCATAAACCATTATATATAAGAGGGGCCCTGGACCAGGCCTTCTGGCCTAAAACCATCTACCGACCGGAAAGTGAAGAGTTGATAAAAGAGGAGATATTAAAGGCTAAAGAGATGGGTTTTAACCTTTTAAGAAAACATATAAAGACAGAAGACCCCAGATATCTTTACTGGGCCGATTATCTTGGAATGTTAATTTGGGAAGAACCGGCTAACTATGCCAGCTGGACCCCGCAGGCAAGGAAGAGGTTTAAAAAGGAATTTACCAGAATGGTTAAAAGAGACTATAACCATCCTTCAATTATTGCCTGGAGTATATACAATGAAGAGTGGGGACTGGAATGGAAACTAAAAGAAAATAAGGATATGCAAAAGTGGGTTGAAGGTTTTTATGAATATGCCAGGGAGCTGGATCCTACCCGGTTAATCTGTGACAATTCAGGATGGGCCCATGTCAAAACAGATATAAATGATTACCACCGATATTTTGCTGTACCGGAAAATCATAAAGAATGGCAGGAAGATCTGGATAATTATATTATAAAAAAACCTGGAGCAAATTATGTTGACGGGTATAAATATAACGGAGAACCTTTAATTGTTTCCGAGTTTGGTATGTGGGGCTTACCGGAAATAAGTAAAATCGAAGAGGCATATGAGGAGTTGCCTGAATGGTACCGGGGTAATTCAAAATTATTTTCGGAGGACTTTAAAATACCTGCTACCCTGAAAGAAAATTATAAAAAATATAATCTTAATAAAATATTCAAAAGTTATGATGAGCTATGTTATTTAACCCAGGAGAGGCAATTTAGAGGGGTAAAGAGTATTATAGAGGAGATGAGAAAAAGAAGTGAGATTGCAGGATATGTAGTAACAGAACTGACAGATATTGAATGGGAAACTAACGGATTTCTGGATTACTTTAGAAATCCTAAATTTAGAAATAATTGTATTAACCATTTTAATGGCCAGGTGATTCTTGCTATTAATATAAATAAACATAACTTCTGGTCAGGTGAAGAATGCTCCTTTACTCCCATAGTTATAAACAATAGTGATAAAAAGATTCAGGGAGTTTTTAGATGGTATTTGGAAGAAAGCGAATTGAAGGGGATCTTTCCTGTTAAGATACCGGCTTATTCAAACCAGCGTCTTGATGAAATTAAATTTAACTTCCCTGGTGACTGGACAGGATCCAGAGGGGTTAAATTGAGGGTTGAGCTGGAAGAGGAAAAAGAGGTAGTTACTTCAAATTATGAAGAATTAACGGTAACCAATCGAAGAGAAATAAAGAAAACAGGGAAGTCATTACAGGTAAAGGGTTTATCTCATGAATTTAAAAATAAACTTAAGAACAATGGATTTGAATTGAAAACTAATAATTCCCTTGTACTTACTGATAATTTGACTGAAGAAGTACTAAAAGAAGTGCGTAATGGGACCCGGGTAGTTTTTCTGGCTGAAAATGGCAACAGGATTCAGGATAAGGGTTATATTAATTTTACCAAATTGCCTGGTGGCGAGAGCTGGGATAGGGCTGCTACCTTTAATTTCATAAATACAGATATTTTTGATGGTATTCCCCTTTTAAAAATTTCGGGTTGGGAACTTGAAGATATCTATCCAGATTACAAGGTCAAAAACCTGGTTGATTTAAATTGTACAGAAATAATAAGTGGTAATTTTGCCGGATGGTTAGGTGACTTTGGGGCAACTACCTTTGTTATGAACTGGGGCAGGGGTCAGGTATTAGTTACAACATTAAAATTAATTTCTAATTATCATACTCACCCTATTGCCAGTCTTTTATTAAATAAACTTATAAATTATTTTCAAGAACACAAATAAAAAAAGCTGAAAGTTTTTAAGCAATAGGGAACCACCAATTATTTTTGTAAACCTGATGCAAGTACTTTAGTTATGGATATAAAGCATATAAAAAGGAGAGGTTATAAATGAAAGATACCTATACAAATCCAGTTGGTGGGATAACCGGTATTGGTGATCCCTATGTCTTAAAACATGAATCACGGTATTATCTTTACGCTACTTCAGCAATTAACCGGGGCTTTAAGGTCTGGGAATCACCAAACCTGGTTGACTGGGAATTAAAGGGGTTGGCCCTGGATTCTTATTATGAAAAAAATGGCTGGGGAACAGAAGATTTCTGGGCCCCTGAGGTTATTTTTTATAATAATAAATTTTATATGACATATAGTGCCAGGGATAATGATGGTCATTTAAAGATAGCTCTTGCTAGTAGCAAAAGTCCTCTGGGCCCTTTTAAAAATATTAAAGCTCCTCTTTTTGACCGTGGCTTATCCTTCATAGACGCCCATATATTTATAGATCAAGATGGCACCCCGTACATTTATTACGTCAAGGATTGTTCTGAAAATATTATCAATGGTATTCATATAAGTCAAATTTATGTACAGGAAATGAGCCAGGACCTTCTCGAATTAAAAGGTGACCCGGTTTTAGCAATTCAACCAAGTCAGGACTGGGAGGGGATAAATGATGCCTGGCAGTGGAATGAAGGCCCCTTTGTCATTAAACATGAAGGTAAGTACTATATGATGTATTCAGCTAATTGTTACGCATCCCCGGATTATTCGATTGGTTATGCTGTGGCAGAAACCCCCTTGGGTCCCTGGATAAAATATAGTGGTAACCCCATATTATCGAAAAGGATGGACAAAGGCATTTCAGGGCCAGGCCATAACAGCGTAACCGTATCACCAGACGGCAGTGAATTATTTGTTGTATATCACACCCATACCTATCCCGATTCACCGGGTGGGGATAGGACGGTTAACATTGACAGATTATATTTTGAAGATGGAATATTAAAAGTAAAAGGTCCAACAAGGTCACCACAACCAGGACCGCGGAGTAATTAATTTTTATAACATATAAATTAAAATACAAAAATTTAAGAAAGATACTTTATAGAAGGATTTAATTGTAAAAGTCAAAAACGAAATAAACTATAAATTGTTAATGAAGTATTATATATTAAAATAGTTGCCCTTACCGAAAAAGGTAAGGGTTTTTTTAATACCTAACTTTTGATAGGTTACCTTTTATAGATTATGCGTTATTATGTATTTACAAGTTAATTTTGATTAAGCTCTAAAAAAATGCCAATCAGAACAGCAGGTAACAAAGAAAGCGGGGAGACAAAATATGGATTATTATGAGATTACTGTCAAAGGCCACCTGAAAAAGAAAAGGTTTATCATGTTTGAGGAACTGGAAGTATCCCTGCAATCTGATGGGAAAACAAAGATTACAGGGAGAATTGACCAGCCAACTCTACATGCAGTAATAGACCATGTAAGGGATCTGGGATTAACTTTGTTATCAGTAAAAAAAGGGGATAAATTGTAGTGGCTGCCATTTAAGAGAAGGAGTATCTGGAAACGGGTAGTGGCGTTTATTCTAATAAAATTATGGATAGCTTTTTTAATACTACTAAAATTATAATTAATATCGGGGGTTAACATGAAAAAATCAATTAATAAAAGAAAGGTAGTTATGTCTATGACTGTTATCGTTATTGCTTTAATAGGATTGATGTTTATTATGCCAGCAGGTACTGAACCAATTCTGGATGCCAATGGAGAGGTTATTCCTGGAAGTATTGCAACAATGGAGAAAATTGAGCTGGGTGGAGTGGAACAGTGGGTAGTTATTAGGGGTAAAAGTGTTAATAATCCAATTTTATTACTTCTTTCCGGTGGGCCAGGAGCCAGTGAAATGGGAAGGTTTTTAAAGTATAATAAGGATTTAGAAGATGACTTTATAGTGGTCAACTGGGAGCAAAGAGGGTGTGGAAAATCCTATCCTGCAATAAAAGATAAAGAGTCTATGACTGTTGAACAATATGTTGCAGATATTAATGAATTGACCGGGTATCTTAAAAAGAGGTTTAATAAAGAGAAAATATATTTATTAGGTCATTCCTGGGGAACAATCATTGGTACAATGGCTGTTCAGAAATTCCCTGACCAATTCTATGCTTATATTGGTGCTGCCCAGATGGTAAATATCGCAAAAACAGACCAATATATGTACCGCTATGTTCTAAATGCAGCCCGGAAGGCCGGTGATGATAAATTAGTTAGTAAATTAATGGCATCAGGTGAACCCCCTTATTATGGAGAGGGGATGCTAAATAAATATAGACTTTTTCTGACCAGTTATGCCGGTTATTATAGGGCTGAAAATCCCTTTAATGAAAAGAATAGGGAGTGGTATACCCTGAGTAGTATGATAATGCTCAAGGAATATTCCTGGCTGGACAGGATAAGGTATTTTCAGGGTTTACTCAAGACATATCCTCTAGTGTATTCCCAGTTACAGGATATAAATTTTGTTACACAGGCAAATAGACTTGAAATTCCAGTCTACTATCTGATAGGAAAGCATGATTATACTGCCAAATTTATCGAAGAGTATTATCAAAACCTGCAGGCTCCCAGTAAAGAATTAATCTGGTTTGAGCATTCAGCCCATGGGGAAATATGGACCGAACCAGACAAATTTCATGACATTATGGTAAATAAAGTATTACCAGAAACCTATTTCAATTAAAGAAGGTGGATTTTATGAATTTAAAGGATTTAAAATTGATCTCTGATTATAAAAATAATGATATTTTAAGAAAAAGTTTCAATGATCTGGCCAAAAGGGTATTTGGGATTAGTTTTGAAAATTGGTACCAGCAAGGTCTCTGGGGAGATAATTATATCTGTTATTCTTTCCTTAATGAGGACAAGATTGTCTCTAATGTTTCTATAACAAAAATGAGATTACTGATGGGAGAAACAGAAAGAAGATTAATTCAGTTAGGGACGGTTATGACGGATAGTACCTATCGGGGCAAGGGGTTGGCAAAAGATTTAATGAAACATGTTCTGAAAGAATACGAAAAAGATTATGATGCCATTTTTCTCTTTGCTAACAAAAATGTCCTTGACTTTTATCCCTCTTTTGGTTTTGAAAGGAGAGAGCAGGTTCAGTTTTTTACCAGGGATGTTTACCCCGGGGAAGCAGGTTATAATTTTAGAAGACTGGATATGGGAAATCTAGAGGACATCAAAATATTAAAGGAGATTACCAAATCAAGGGTACCTACTGCAAATGATTTCTTTATAGCAAATAATGAAGATATTCTTTACTGGTATTGCCTGGAGATATTTAATAATAACATCTATTACTGTGAAGATGAAGGCCTAATTGTCATTGCTTCAGTTAAAGGAGGCATGCTGCATATCTATGATGTTATCTCCCGGCTTAAGATTGATTATAAAAGAATACTGGCCAGCTTTCAAAATTCAAAAACAATAGAAACAATCTTTCATTTTACTCCGGATAGTAATGGACTTGAATTAGAGAGCAGAACTTATGACCAGGTTGAAGAGGATGACTACCTGTTTGTTAAAGGTAACTTTAGTCTAGATAATTATGCATTTCCAATAACTGCTCATGCTTAAAAAACTTTTGGACAGGAAATAAGATTATGATAAATTTTAGTGGATTATTTAATTTAAAAACAAAGGAGAGAAATAATGAATGAAAAATATCTGTTTGATTATTAGTTTCATGCTGATTATTTTTGTGGTTTCAGAATTTGCCTGTGCTGCCGAAATCGGAAGTTGGGAAGGTTATGGTGGTGCTGGATTTAGCACCTATAGTTTAGAAGAAGTAAATAATTATCTTCAGGGAGAAAAGGTTGATGCTGGTGTTTTCTTTTTCATCGGGTACAGGAAGTGGATTTCCCCTGAATTTGCCCTTGGAAGTGAGATAGAATCTATGGAAGTTGCCTGGCAGGATAGTAGTTATGAAACAGGAACAACAGGCTACCTGGCAACATTTAACTATGAATTGATGCCAGATATCTATATTTTTGGGGCAGTGGGTTTGTATTATTTAGAGTTACATGGCTTTAATTTTGCCGGGGAGGGGCCGAACTTTGGTTATAAATTGGGGGTAGAAAAGAACTTAAAGATTACAGAAAGTCTGGACTTGCAGGGCAAGGTTATGTATAGAAATAATAAAATCAAAACAGAAGGATTAGAATTTGATTTTAGTGGTTTGGGTATAAATCTTGCTTTAACTTATAAATTTTAAGGGAATAAAAATAAGGGCCCTGAATGGTTAACCAGTCCGGTAAGCCATTCAGGTTTTTTTAAATATATAGCTTTTTTTACTAACCAAATTTTTTTGTCGAAAAAAGGAGTTTAAGACCTTTAAAAGAATAGTTTAGTTATAATTACCGTCAAAGAGGAGATTGAATATATGAGTTATAATCTTAAAAAAGACTTTAATTTAACAGCCTACTTGAAAACAAAATTACATCCAGCACCTTTACCTTCTGGTATCATTCACCGTGAAAGATTATTAAATAAACTTGCTGAGGGTAGAAAAAACGGAACTAAATTAATATTAGTTTCTGCTCCGGCAGGGTATGGTAAATCTACCCTGATTACTGACTGGCTTGTAAGGGATAAGATTAAACATGCCTGGCTCTCTATTGAAGATGAGGATAACAAATTAGTTCCCTTTTTTGAATATCTGTTATCCTCCCTCCAGGAAATTAGTGAAGGTTTTGGGAAAACAATCAGGAGTATACTGGCTTCCCCCCAGCTGCCACCTATCAATGTCCTCATTTCTTTGTTAATCCAGGAATTGGAGGCTTTACCCGCACCACTTACCATTGTTCTGGATGACTATCATTTTATTTCAAACAGGCAAATAAACCAGGGGATTTCTTATCTCCTGGAGCACCTACCTTTAGATTTTAAGTTGGTTATTATTAGCAGGCAGGATCCCCCCATTCCCCTGGGCCGTTTGAGGGCAAATAATCAGCTTACTGAAATAAGAATGAAGGATTTAAAATTTAATAAGCAGGAGGCTAGTTCTTTTTTCGAAGAGAACCTGCAGATAGCTCTTAATGAAGAGGAGGTTTCTCTTCTTAATTCTCGTACTGAAGGCTGGGTATCTGGCTTACAGCTTGCCGGGTTATCGTTAAAAGAGTCTGCAGAGGGAGAAAGAAAGGTATTTATTGATAATTTTTCGGGAAGTAATCGTTTTGTTATTGATTACCTCTTTGAAGAGGTTCTGGTCAGGCAAAAGCCTGAAGTCAAGGATTTTCTTTGTAAAACCTCAGTTTTGAATAAATTTAATGATTCAATCTGTAATAGATTAACAGAAGACAGTAATAGTAAAAGTGTTATAACAGAGCTGGATAAAGGCAATCATTTTATCATACCCCTGGATGTAAATAAAAGCTGGTATCGTTATCACCACTTATTCCGGGATTTCTTAACCTCTGAACTCTCTTTAGAAGAAAAAAAAGGATTACACAAAAAAGCTGCAAGCTGGTATGACGAAAGGGGCTATCTGCATGAGGCCATATATCATTCCAGGGAAGCAGATGATTTAGACCTTTTAGAGAGGCTAATTACTAAGCTGACTATTGATTTATTTAATAAAGGGGAAGTTGAAACCCTTTTAGAATATCTCGAATATTTACCAGAAAAAAGGCTTAAAAAAAATAGTAAACTCTTAATTTTTAAAACCTGGTGCCTGTTTTTGACTGGAAAGGGGAGGGAAATAGCTGGTTATCTCCAGCTTATCAAAGACAGGGAAGATATTAATAAAAATGACTCTTATTATGGTTTGTTTTTAGCCTTAATAGTCCTTTTTGATCATCAAGAAAAAAACCTGGAGATGGCTGAAAAAGCGGTAGACATGATTGATAATAAAGAACACTTCTTTCGAATAGCTGCTTTATTATCCCTGGGGCAGGTTCAGGCCTCCATGGGGAAATATAGCGAGGCGGTTATTACCTTTAAAGAGGCAATGAATATTGGGAAGAAGACAGACTTTCATTTTGGCACCATTACTGCTTTAATCAATCTTGCCGTAAATTTAAACTGGCTGGGTCAGAGAAAAGAGGCAGTTTTAATCTGTGAGAATTCCCTTTATGAATATACCGATTCCAGGGGAAAAATTTATCCCCTGGCCAATTTAATATATATTCCTCTGGGAATCCTCAAATATGAAAATAACCAACTTAAATCAGCTTATAGTTATCTTCAAAAGGGGATAACTTTTTGCCAGGAGTGGTCCTTTGTCAGGATTATGGGCCTTGGGGAATGGTATATGGGACAGACCCTCTTTGCCCTTGGAAAGAAAGAAGAAGCGATAGAATTTGTTGAAGAAATAATTAACCTGGGTAAGCAGCTGGGTTTAAAGGGTCTTATCTTTTTTATGAATTGTCTGGAGGCTGATTTATATGTAAAAGCAGACAATAAAGAAAAAGCTTTTCTCTGGGCAGAAGAAATAAAAAAATTCCCTGACCAGATGATAACTATTTCAGGGATATTTATGGGGTTTACCTATACCCGGGTTTTACTGAGTCAACGCAAAATAGAAGAAGTTGACTCTATTTTGTCCAGGATTAATAATCTGGGGGTTAAGGGGCGTAATCTTATTACTGTTAGACTTTTACAAACTAAAATCAGTTATCTGGAGGGTAAAAAAAATAAGGCTTTAAAATGTCTGGTTGAAGCAGTTAAATTAGCTAGACCAGAGGGGTATACCAGAGCATTTCTAGATGAGGGTGAAGTAATTTATAAACTTTTATCTGAAGTTAAAGATGTTTCACCGGCTTTCATTACTGGTATTCTTGAGGCCTTTGACTTTAAAAAAAGCACATTTAATAATCAAAATTTGATTGAACCTCTAAGTGAGCGAGAACTTGAAATTCTGGGGTTAATTGTTAATGGTTTATCTAATAAAGAGATTGCTAAAAAGCTTTATATTACAGTAGGTACTACTAAATGGCATATAAGCAATATTTATGGTAAATTAGGTGTTAATAAACGTGCTCAGGCTATAAAAAAAGCTTTACAATTAGAACTGATTGCCGCTCCCGGACCAGAAGAAAACCTTTGATAGGAAAGCTGCGAACAGGGCTCATTCTGGTAGTAAAATATTTAAAAAAATAATTTTCAAAAAATTTGACTTTATGAAAATATTTATATATAATATATTTGTAACAAAATTTAAAACGTTTTAAAAATTAAAAAGGACTGGTCTTATGGCAGTTACTTTAAAAGATGTGGCGAAAAAGGCCGGGGTTTCACTGGCGACAACCTCTCTGGCTTTAAATGAAAGTGATAAAGTTAAAGAAGAAACTTATCTAAAAGTTCACCGGGTAGCCCGGGAGTTAAATTACATACCAAATGCCAGAGCCCGTGCTCTGGTTAAAAGAAAAACAAGAGCCGTGGGACTGGTAATACCTGAAGTTGAAAACCCATTTTTTGCTGAGTTATCTCAGGCAATAAAGGATACTTTGCATAAAAAGAAATATAATGTAATTCTGTGTAGTACAGATTATAAAACCGAAGAAGAAATCAGGTATATTAACCTTTTTAAAAGCGGTATGGTTGATGGTGCCATTTTTGCCTGTCTTGGTGAGATGATGAAAGGAAATAATGAGCTAATCCTGGACCTTGCCAGAAACCATGTCCCTGTTGTTTATATTGACAGGGAAAGTTCAGATAATGAACTTATACCCGTTATTAAATCTGATTTAAAAGAAGGTTCTTATAAACTGACCAAATACTTAATTGAACTGGGGCATGAGGATATAGGGTTTGTCGGTCAGAGCCTTGAAAGGATGGAAGGCTATAAAAAGGCTATGGCTGAATACAATTTACCGGTAAAAGATAAGTTCCTGTTTTATAACTATCTTACCATTGAGGGTGGCATTGAAGTAGGCACAAAACTGCTTAACTATGACCGACTTCCCACAGCTCTGGTTTGTTTAAATGACGAGATGGCTATCGGAGTTTTACAGGCTTTAACCAGGGAAGGAATCAGGGTTCCAGAGGATATTTCTATCTGTGGGATTGATAATATTAAAATATCAAACTTTTATAACCCTCCCCTGACTACAGTAAATGTTCCCAAAAAAGAGATGGGGAAAAAGGCGGCAGAACTGCTCCTTAAACTAATATTTGAGGAGCATGTTGATAAAAATGAACAATTTATAATATACAACACCGACTTAATTATCAGACGTTCAGCTACATCACCCCGGAAAACAAATATATTATTATAAGTTGATTAAATTCCACCAGTTCTATTTTTATTTTTATATAATATAGGAGGTGGTTATAAAACGGGTTTTTTTCTTTTTATATTTTAAAACGTTTTAATTTTTTAGATTTTCAAAACATAATTTCTAAGAAAGGGGATTTTTTAATGAGTAAAAGGGTATTAATGGTTTTGAGCCTGGTCCTGGTATTGTTGGTTTCTCTGTCCACTGTTTCTATGGCTAAAAAAGTCTTAACTATTAACAGTTATATCAGTGACCCTGTCCCCAAAGAAGCTTTTGAAGATGTTATTAAGGCCTTTGAAGAAGCACACCCTGATATTGATGTCCGGGTAAGTACTACTGCTCATGAAGATTTTAAAAAGGCCCTGAGGATCTGGTTAAGTTCTGATAATCCACCAGATGTCATCACCTGGTTTGCCGGTAACAGGGCAAAATATTTTATTAACAAGGGTTTAATTATGGCTATAACTGATGTCTGGGAAGAAGCGGATCTTTACAATAAATTCCCCCGGGCTTTCAGGAGTATAAGTTTTGTTAATGGAAAAGCTTATTTCCTTCCTTATAACTGGTACTGGTGGGGAATGTTTTACCGTAAGTCCATCTTTGATAAGTATGGGCTTGAAGAACCCCGGACCTGGGATGAATTTTTAGATGTCTGTGAAACCCTCAAACAAAACGGTATTACTCCGATAACAATCGGGACCAAATACCGCTGGACTGCTACTGGGTGGTTTGATTATCTCAACATGAGGGTTAATGGGCCCGAATTTCATATCAGGTTGATGGAAGGTAAAGAGAAATATAATGATCCCCGGGTTAAGAAGGTATTTGAGTACTGGCGTCAGTTACTGGATAGGGGATATTTTGTTGACAATGCGGCTGCCTATTCCTGGCAGGAAGGTGTAAGGTTTATGGTTAAGGGAGAAGCTGCAATGTACTTGATGGGTCAGTTTATTCTGGATGCTGTTCCTGAGGAGGTAGCTAAAGACCTTGACTTTTTCCGCTTCCCTATAATTAATGAAGATGTACCTATTGGGGAAGATACTCCTACTGATGGGTTTATGATTCCTAAGAAAGCTAAAAACCCGGAACTTGCTAAAGAATTCCTCAAGTTCCTGGCTTCCAGAGAAGGGCAGATGATCTTTATAGAAAAAACAGGCCGTATCGGGGTTAATAATGAAATTCCAATGGATTCCTACCCGCCTCTAACCCAGAAGGGTGTTAAGATGATTCAGGGAACCGATGCCCTGGCCCAGTTCTATGACAGGGATACACCTCCAACTATGGCTGATAAAGGTATGAACGGATTAATGAATTTCTGGGCATACCCTGATCAGATAGATAAAATTCTTGATAACCTTGAAAGGCAGAGACAGATGATTTTTTCAGAACAGGAATAACAATTGAAACGGGAAGAGGGACCTTCCCTCTTCCCAATTTATACTTATAAGAAGCAGCAAATCCTAATAAAGGCTGGTGGAAATATGAACAAACATCGTCAAAAAATAGCCTGGTTTTTTTTAAGTATTCCTTTAATTTTATATGTAATCTGGGTTATTGGCCCTACCCTGTATACGTTTTTCCTAAGTTTGACCAGGTATGATGGCCTGGGAGCACCCAGGTTCAGAGGTATTAAGAATTATATAATGCTCTTTGATGATCCTGTCTTTATAGTGTCACTGGTTAATAATATAAAATGGCTGGTTATTTTTATGGTCATTCCTGTCGTCCTTGGCCTTATTCTGGCATTAATATTAAATAATCAAATAAGGTGGAGTAACGGGTTTAAAGCCTCGATTTATATGCCCATGATCCTTTCTCCTGTAGTTATAGGTTTAATCTGGTCCTGGATATATGATCCCTCAGGGGGATTATTAAACTATACCCTGACAGCACTCGGTTTAAAGCACCTGACGCGAGGCTGGTTAAGTGATCCCGGGCTTGTTTTATATTGTATAATTGCGGCTGCTGTCTGGAGACATGTCGGGTATGTAATGATTTTATTTCTGGCTGGATTAAAGACCATTCCAGTCTCGGTACTTGAGGCGGCTCAGGTTGATGGAGCTGATGGCTGGAAGAGATTCTGGCATATTATATTACCCTTATTAAAACCATCTACGGTAATTGTTTTTGTTGTTACCATAATTCAGTCATTCAGGGCCTTTGACATGGTTAATACCATGACTGAAGGTGGGCCCTTTAACTCCTCAAATGTCCTGGCTAATTTTATGTATCTTGAAGCTTTCAGGAATTATAGAATGGGCTATGGGGCCAGCATTGCCGTGATCTTATTCCTGATTATGTTTGGCTTTATTATCATTTATTTGAAGCAGGTCATGAAAGATGAGGTGAATTAAATTGCCTATTGTTCCCACAACAACAGGAGTAAAGAAGAGAAAGGTAGCCCCAAAAAAGTCAGGTTTTAAACAGTGGATTATTTTTGCTATTATCCTGAGTTTTGTTCTGGTCTGGTTATTACCCATCTTCGGAGCAATAGTAACTTCATTGAGGTCAATGGATGATCTGCTCACAAATGGTTTCTGGAGCAGGCCCCGGAGTTTAAGCCTGGTTAATTTTGCAAAAGCCTGGTCTGAAGGTATGGTGGGCAGGTATCTGTATAACAGTTTTGTGGTAACTATACCGGCCCTGATAGGAACCCTGTTTTTATCTTCCCTGACAGGGTATGCCCTTGCTCATTATAAGTTTAAGGGTAATATTATAATTTATTTGACTTTTGTAGGTGGGATGTTGATTCCCTTTCAGATTTTAATGATTCCTGTCTTTAAACTTTCTAATACCCTCGGTATTTATAATACTTACTGGGGGCTGGTTATGATCCATATGGTTTTTCAGATGGGATTTTGTACCTTTTTCTTGAGAAACTTTATGAAGACTATCCCCTATGAGCTATCAGAAGCAGCCAGAATAGATGGTTGCTCAGAGTTTATGATATTCTGGAAGATTTATCTCCCCTTATCAAAACCTGCCCTGGCAGCGGTTGGCACCTTAGAGTTTACCTGGATTTTTAATGATTATCTCTGGGCTCTTGTCCTTATCAGGAATGATAGTTTTAAACCGGTTACGGCCGGGCTGGCAACATTGAAGGGTCATTTTATAGCTTCATGGAATGTGCTTGTGGCCGGTTCATTACTGGCTTCAATTCCAACACTGATTGTGTTTATATTTCTGCAGAGGTACTTTATTGAAGGTTTAACAATGGGATCCGGCAAATAAAAAACTAGTTTAGGTATTGCAAACAGTGATTTTTGTGGATAACAGGGGAGGTTATTTTTAATGAAACGGAAAATATTAAACTTTAATACGGACTGGTTTTTTCTTGATAAGGATATAGAAGGAGCAAAAGGAATAGATTTTAGTCAATCAGGGATGGAGAAAGTAAATCTACCTCATCCCAACAGGATTTTACCACACCATTATTTTGAAGAATCTGATTATCAGTTTGTTTCCTGGTACAGGCGCCCTTTTTACCTGGAAGAAGAGTATAAAGGGAAAAGGGTGATAG
This sequence comes from Halothermothrix orenii H 168, assembly GCF_000020485.1. GTDB lineage: Bacteria > Bacillota > Halanaerobiia > Halanaerobiales > Halothermotrichaceae > Halothermothrix > Halothermothrix orenii. The sequence goes on along the minus strand of NC_011899.1, from coordinate 2,213,574 downwards.
TAGAGTTTGATGGAGTAATGACGGTTGCTGAAATATATGTTAATGGGCAGTTTGTGGGTGAGCATAAAGGGGGCTATACTTCTTTTAGTTTTGATATAACAGATTATCTGCTATCTGGAGAAAATAATCTGCTGGCAGTCAGGGTGGATTCCAGCCAGAGAAAGGATATTCCCCCGGAAGGCAACCTGGTCGATTACCTTTTGTTTGGAGGTATATACCGGGATGTTAAAATGGTGATAGTAGACCCTGTTTATATTAACTGGTCTTTTATTGAACTTAAAGATGTAAACCTGGAAGCAGGTGTTATAAAACCCAGGTTTGAGCTCGTAAACACAACAGGTAACCGGCAAAAAATAGTCTTAAATAGTCAGGTTATTAATAAAGAAGGTAAGGTTGTGGCAATGGTAGAATCCAGACACCTGCTTGAGCCCGGTGTAACCTCTCTGGAGCAGCCTGAGGTCAAGATAAAAGAACCTGAGTTATGGCATCCTGACCATCCCTATCTCTATCATGTTTATACTGAAGTTAAAGTTGAAGGAAAGCTGGTTGATGATTATAAAACCAGAATCGGACTCAGGAAAGTGGAATTTAAAGAGGATGGAAAGTTTTATATCAACGATAAGCCCCTTAAACTCAGGGGACTTAACAGGCATCAAATGTTTCCGTATCTAGGTAATGCTATGCCTGACCGGGGCCAGAGGAAGGATGCTGAGATTTTGAAGTATGAACTGGGGTTAAATTTTGTCCGTTCTTCCCATTACCCGGCTGATTCTTCGTTTTTAGATAAGTGTGATGAAATAGGTTTATTAGTCCTGGAAGAGATCCCCGGATGGCAGCATATCGGGAACAGGGACTGGCAGGAGTTATCTAAAAGAAATGTTGAAGAGATGATAGTCAGAGACCGGAACCATCCCTGTATTTTCCTCTGGGGTGTTAGAATTAATGAATCTCCGGATAACCATGATTTTTACCTTGAGACAAATGAAATTGCCCACAGACTGGACAGTACCAGGCCGACCTGTGGGATAAGGAATTTTCAGGATAGTGAGTTTCTGGAAGATGTATTTACTTATAATGATTTTGAGTTAAATCTCGAAGGAAAAATTAAATTACCTAACCACCAACCATATATGATAACCGAATATATGGGTCATATGTATCCAACCAAGGCCTATGATAGTGTCGAAAGGTTAATTAAACACGCTGTCCGGCACGCCCATATACAGGATAAGCAGTATGGGGTACCTTATCTGGCAGGGGCCTCAGGGTGGTGTGCCTTTGATTATAATACCCATGCTGATTTTGGATCAGGTGACAGGGTATGCTATCACGGAGTCTGTGATATGTTCAGGTTACCCAAATTTGCTGCTTATTTTTATAAAAGCCAGATAGACCCGGATGTGGAAAAGGTTGTATTTATTGCTCGATACCTGACCCCATCTTTTAATGAGGATTATGGCGATGAGGTTATTGTTTTTAGTAACTGTGAAGAGGTTGAACTATATGTTGGTGATAAATTAATAACATCAGCTAGACCAAACCGGGTTGATTACCCCAGTTTACCCCACCCGCCCTTTACCTTTAAAGACTGTACCTGGTGGGAGTGGGGGGCCAGCACCATTTCCTGCCTGAAAGCGGTCGGTAAAATAGATGGGAAACAGGTTGCCGAGCACACTATTTATCCCTTTGGCAGGCCGGAGAGGTTAGTATTAAAGCCGGATTACACTAAACTTACGGCAGATGGTGCTGATTGTACCCGGGTTGTGGTTGAGCTTCAGGATGAGCACGGACAGGTCCTCCATCTGGCCCATCATCCGGTTTTCTTTGAACTGGAAGGGGTGGGGGAACTAATTGGAGAAAACCCCTTTAGCCTGGAAGTAGGGAGAGGTGCTGTCTTTATAAGGGCCGGGAGAACTCCAGGGAAAATACAGCTGACAGGTAAGGTCCAGGGATTACCACCGGTCACAATAGTTGTATCTACTGAACCTCTGGAAGATAAGATAGTACCATTACCCAGGAAATAATTGAAAGGCAAGCAGTTAACCGTTTTTTGCGGTTAACTGTTTTTTTATGCTCATTCCTTGAATAACTTGACATTGGGGACCTTCTTTGTTAAAATAGCTTCAATAATTTAAACGGAAATGCTTTTTCTAGTAAACAGTAACGATTATTTTGAAATGGGAAATTTTAATACATGCGTTATATAACAGGTGCTTTTTGTAAATGTAATACCACTGTATCACCAAAATTAAACCAAGGGGTGAGTAATAGTGCATAAACTGGTTAAAGAGGGATTGACTTTTGATGATGTTCTACTGATTCCGGCCAGGTCTGAAGTTTTGCCCCGTGATGTTGAGACCAGGACCAGGCTAACAAAGAATATTAACCTCAATATACCGATAATGAGTGCCGGTATGGATACAGTTACTGAGGCCAGATTGGCCATTGCTATGGCAAGACAGGGTGGTATCGGTATAATCCATAAGAATATGAGTATTGGGAGACAGGCTGAGGAAGTAGATCGGGTTAAAAGGTCTGAAAGTGGTGTTATTGTAGACCCCTTTTATTTAAAACCAGATAATTTAATCGTTGAAGCCGAGGCATTGATGTCCAAGTTTAAAATATCAGGGGTACCTATTGTTGATGAGAATAGAAAACTGGTAGGGATTATAACCAACCGTGATTTGCGATTCGTTAAAGACTATAATCGACCCATCCATGAGGTTATGACAGATGAAGACCTGGTTACAGCTCCAGTGGGAACCACCATCGAACAGGCCAAGGAGATTCTCCAGGAGCATAAAATTGAAAAACTACCTCTGGTGGATGAAAATAATATCCTTAAAGGTTTAATAACAATTAAAGATATTGAAAAAGCAGAAGAATTTCCCCATGCTGCCAAAGATGAAAGAGGAAGGTTAATAGTAGGAGCTGCCGTGGGTATCAGTGACGATACTGATGACAGAGTCGCAGCCCTTGTTAAAGCAGGGGTTGATGTTATTGTTATTGATACTGCCCATGGTCATTCCGTTGGTGTCTTAAAGACAGTAGAAAGAATTAAAGGAAATTACCCAGATGTACCTGTAATTGCAGGTAATGTGGCTACAGCAGAAGCAACTGAAGATTTAATTAAAGCTGGTGCAGATGTAGTCAAAGTAGGGGTAGGACCTGGCTCTATCTGTACAACCCGTGTTATTGCCGGGGTTGGTGTACCGCAGATTACTGCAATTTATGATTGTGCTGAAAAAGCCAAAGAATATGGTATTCCTGTGATTGCTGATGGTGGTATCAAATATTCGGGTGATATTGTTAAGGCCCTGGTAGCCGGGGCAGATGTTGTTATGATTGGAAGTCTTTTAGCCGGTACTGAAGAAAGCCCTGGAGAACTTGAGATATATAAAGGCAGGAGTTATAAGGTATACCGGGGTATGGGCTCCCTGGGGGCCATGCAGCAAGGTAGTAAAGACCGTTATTTCCAGAATGAATCAGATGTTAAAAAACTGGTCCCTGAAGGTATAGAGGGACGCGTCCCCTATCGTGGGCCTTTATCTGAAACCATTTATCAGTTAGTTGGAGGGCTCAGGGCCGGTATGGGTTATTGTGGTGCCAGAACCATATCTGAGCTACAGGAAAAAGGCAAATTTGTTAGAATCACCAGTGCCGGTTTAAGAGAAAGCCATCCCCATGATGTAACTATAACTAAAGAAGCCCCCAACTATTCTGTTAATTAAAGACTTTAAAGTTAAACAAGTTTGTTAACAGTGAGCCCCATCTTTTAAAAGATGGGGTTATTTTTATGCTCAGGAATAATATCAGTAACCTGGTTATTAAAAATAAAAGTTTTTTGGCAACTTCATTTTTAATAAATTCAAATATTTATTAATTTTTTTATCTTATTTGCAGGAATATTTTAATAAATGTTAAATATTAATTATAGAGGAGTGTTAAACAACTTTACATACTAATAAAGGTGGTGGTGGGTAGGCCCTACTTCCAGGAGTTTGATTTATCTTAAAATTCTTTATTCAAACGTTTGCTTCTTTTCTTAATTCTCCATTCAAACGTTTTCTAAAACCATTCAAACGTTTTCCAAAAAAATTAAAGGAGGAGTTTGTTAATGAAAAAGGTTGCTTTACTTGTTGTTACTTTAATGCTTATTTTTACACTGCCGACCATGGCGGTAACCAAATTAACTATCTGGGAAAAATATGATGAGGCTACCCAGGATCCATATTTCCAGAGTTTAGTAGATGAATTTAACAAAACCCATGAAGACATTGAAGTTGAAATGCTCCACTATAATACTGAAGATTTGAGGGAAAACTTCCAGAACGCTATGATGGCCGGAGAAGGTCCTGATGCTACCATCAGTCCCTTTGACCATGTCGGTGTTTTTGCCGTTTTAGGTATTGCAGAGCCAATTACTGATATTTTACCACAGGACATTAAAGATGCCCTGGTTGACAATGCTTTACCTGCCATGAGCCTTGATGGAGAAATGTACGGTGTTCCTATTGATATGGGTAACCACTTAATGCTACTTTATAATAAGAAATTTGTCAAAGAACCACCCAAAACCTGGGACGAGTTAATTAAAATTGCCAAAAAACATACTAAAGACCTGGACGGTGACGGAGTAAATGACCAGTTTGGTCTGGTTTATAACCTGACTGAACCTTTCTGGTTTATTCCTTTCATGAGTGGTCACGGTGGCTGGGTTATGGACGAAAACCGTCAGCCAACCTTAAATACTGATGGTGTAGTTAATGCCTTTAAATTTATCAGGGATCTTAAATTTGAACATAAAATTGTCCCTGAAGAATGTGACTATGATATTGCAGATAGCCTCTTTAAAGAAAATAAAGCCGTATTTCTTATCAATGGTGACTGGTCCTTAAATGGTTATAAAGCAGTAGAAGGCCTTGATTTTGGTACAGCAGCCATACCTAAATTCAAAGATTATGAGTGGCCTAAACCGATGATGAGTGGTAATGGTTTCATCATGGCCGAAGGTTTATCTGAAGAAAAGCAGGAGGCCCTCTTTGAATTTATCCGCTTTGTACTGGAGAAAGAAAACCAGGTTCGTATGGTAAAAGAACTGAGTATCCTTCCCAGTACCAAAGCTGCCAGAGAAGTAGAGTTTGAAGACCCGATATTAAGGGGTTCTATTGAACAGCTTAACCATACAAAACCAATGCCTATTGTTCCTGAAATGAGGGCGATCTGGGATGCCCTGAGAGCACCAATCCAGAATGTTATGAATGGTAGTGCTACTCCTGAAGATGCTGCCAAAGAAGCTCAGGATCTGGCTGAAGAAGGCGTAGGTGCAATGCATTAAAATAATGTGGGCTTAAGTTAGAGAGGAGTTAACCGGGTTTACCCGGTTAACTCTTCTTTTCAATAAGATGAGAGAATAGGAAGAAGGGGGTTACTGTGAGACTTAGTAATAAAACCAATAGAACTTTTGAAGGTGGAATAGCAAACCTGTCACGAAAATTTCATCAGCAGTGGTTTGCCTATGTATTAATTCTTCCAGCTATTTTAATAATGATTCTTGTAGTTTTTTATCCATTTGTTTTTAACTTTCGACTTTCTTTTATGAATGTCAAGATGTATAATATGAGGTTCTTTATAAAGGAAGGATTTAGCAGCGATCGTTTAAAATTACTTGGTTTTGGTAATTATATAAAGCTATTAAAGGAACCCTTTTTCTGGGAAGTTTTTTTAAAAACGGTCATGTGGACCTTTGTTAATGTTTTCTGCCATGTTGTCGGAGGTATATTTTTAGCTATTTTATTAAACAGGCAATTAAGGTTTAAAAAACTTTATCGAACCCTGTTGATTATTCCCTGGGCTATTCCTGAATTTATTAATGCCCTGGTCTGGCGGGGTATGTTTAATTATAGATATGGAGCGGTTAATATAGTCCTTGACAGGTTATTTGATATGTCTCCCCTCCCGTGGTTGTCACACCATATCTGGGGCTGGGGTGCTGTTATGATTACCAATATCTGGCTAGGGATTCCCTTTATGATGATTGTTGCCCTGGGAGGTCTGCAGAGCATTCCCAAAACATACTATGAAGCGGCCCGGATAGATGGGGCCAGTGGCTGGCAACAGATAAGGCATATTACTCTTCCCATGCTGAAACCGGTTATGACCCCGGCTATTGTCCTGGGTACAGTCTGGACATTTAATAAAATAACAGTAATTTATCTTATTGCCGGAAGAAACCTGACAAGGAAGGTTGAAATACTTGTCAGCTATGTTTACAGGAGTGCTTTTGAACTTTATCAATATAGTTACGCAGCTGCCCTGTCAGTTATAATTTTTGTTATTTTGCTGGTGTTCTCTATAGTCTTTATTAAGTATATTCGTGGTACAGAGGGGGTGCAGTAACTAATGAATAAGGATAGCTTGCCAAAAAGGATAGTAATTCATATCATATTAATAATAGCTGTAGTCATTGCTGTTTATCCTGCCCTGAGGGTTTTTTCTATTTCATTACGTCCCATAAATGCCCTTCATACTACAGATTTAAGAATCATACCTGAAGGGGCCAGTTTTAAGTCTTATTATGATGTCCTCTTTAATACTGAGTTCCCCAAATGGTTTTTAAACAGTTCTCTGGTAGCTTTAATAACTACTTTGATTGGTATCAGTGTGGCTTCAACTGCCGGTTATGCTTTTTCCAGGTTTAAGTTTATGGGACGGAAACCATTATTAATGTTCTTTCTGGTAACCCAGATGTTTCCTGTTACCATGTTGATTTTACCATTATATTTGATGCTGGCCAGAATGGGGCTTATTAACTCCTATCTCGGGTTAATAATTATGTATACTACAACAGCTTTGCCCCTCTGTGTCTGGCAGATGAAGGGTTTTTATGATACTATTCCCTACTCTCTGGAAGAAGCAGGTTTGATTGATGGCCTCAGTCACTGGGGATGTTTTATTAAGATAGCCTTTCCCCTGGCCAGACCAGGACTGGTTATTAGTGGATTGTTTTCTTTTATGGCCGCCTGGACCGATTTTATTGTAGCCAGGGTAATCATGCATAAGGAAGAATTATGGACACTGCCCCTGGGAATCCAGCATATGTCCGGTGAGTTTGATACCCAGTGGGGTATGTTTGCTGCTTCATCAATTCTGGTAGCCATTCCCGTTGTAATTGTATTTATATTCCTGGCACGTTTCCTTGTTAGTGGCCTGTCCCTGGGAGGAGTAAAAAGTTAAATATATTTTACAACAACCGGTTGAAATATTAACATATTTTATTAAAAATATGTTAATTGTATAGTAATTATAGTTACTCACCTTTCCAGAGGATAAAAAATTTAGATTTTTCTTGACTATGGGAAAAAAGTAGGATATAATAAAATTGAAATTTGTATAATTATCCAATAGTTTAAGGTATTTATTGTAAAATTTAATAATATTGAATGGGAAGCTATGAACTCTTCTTTGTACGTGGTCACTTGAAGGAGAGGGAGCTAGTAGTGAAACCGCCCCGACCGGGGGCGGTTTTTGCTTTTTACATACCTTTAAAATATTTCAGGGGGGGGATTTTTAATGAAAAAAGGTTTAATTTTTGGACTGGCTGTAGTGTTGACAATGGTGCTTTCTTTAGGCGTTATGGCAGCAGGTAATGATTCGGGCACTGTAAATGTAACTGCTTCTGTTGCAAAATATGTAAATATTAATTTTACAGATACCAGTATTAATTTTGGTGAGTTACAGGTTAATGGTGAGAATACAACAAATTTAAGTTTTACTGTTGAAGCCAATTATACTGACTGGAGTGTCAGGGTTTCTCCAGTGGGTAATACCAACAAAATGACCGGTACTGATGCCAGTGGACAAACTGTTAGCCTTACCAATCCCTTGCAGGTTGCTTTAAATGACACCAATTACGAAAACCTGCAGGTTACAGGAAACATTTATACTGTAGTCTCCTCAATAGGAACTAATAATATGACCCTTAATTTAAAGCAGCCAGTGGTAGTTGAGGACCCTGTAGCTTCATATAGTATAGATTTAATGGTTGAAATTGCTTCAACCTTTTAAACAGACCAAAATAGCCAGATTTGTTTGAGTTAATTTAATTAAATTTGAGTATAAAAGTACTTATAAAATTAACTTACAAATAAACTAGTAGCTAATAAACTGATATAACCAAGATTTATAGCAGGATATGATGACAAGGGTGGGCGTAAAGTACCACCCTTACCTTGTCTTTAAGGAGGATGAAGCTTTTCATGATAATTAATTCCATTATTAACAACAGGAGTCATAGAATTATAATATTATTAATTGTAATTTTGTATTTAATTGGATTTAAAGCTGTTACTGTTGAAGGAGCTGGCCTCAGGGTATCCCCGTTATATATTCAAAAAGAGGTTAAGGACGGGGAGATACTGGGTCCTGTAGTTATAACTAATAATTCCCCGATGGATTTCAAGGTCAGGATTTTTGCAGTCACGGCTGAACATGATCTGGAGGGTACTGTTGTTATAAAGGAAGAAAATAAGACCGATATGCTGATCCTGGAAAATACCGATTTTACCCTGAAAAAGGGTGGCCAAAAAGAAATTTATCCCCGGGTTAATTTAAAGGGGATAGAAACAGGTGGTATTTATCCTGTACTGGTAATTGATGCCCTTCCCGTTTCAGAGAATGGGACCAATGTCAGTGCCAGCTTCAGGTTTTCTGTCCTGACATTACTCACGGTTAAGGATCCCGGAGAAAGCAGGGGACAGATCAGTGAAGTTAAGGTTGAACAGCCTGACAAAGGGGAACCCTTGACCTTTAAGGTTCTTGTTGAAAATAATAGTAAAATTCATCGTAAACCGGTTGGTAGTGTTCTGGTTTATAGTGAGGGAGATGTTATTGACAAAATCCCCTTGAAACCTGAGAATATATTGCCCGGGAATATGCGCTGGATTAAAGGATTATGGAAACCATCTGATCTACCTCCCGGTTCTTACACATATAAAGGGGAATTGTATCTGGGAAATTATAAACTTAATATTCCTTCTGGTAAATTTGGGATTCATGAGCCCTATACCTTAACCAGGCGTAATCTTGAATTAACCAGGGTAGGGATTCCTTTAGCCTCTGTCAAGGAAGGGATAAACTATAGATTGCTTGTCAGCAATGAAGGTAATATTGAGGATACATTTAAAGGGGAAATCAGGATAGTTAGTAAGAAAAACGGTAACACTTTAATTAATAAAAGGGTTTCTGTTCCGGAAATAAAACCGGGTAGTAGTAGTTTAGTAGAAGATAGTCTTGATGCCTCTGACCTAAAGACAGGCCAGTATGTTTTTCAGGTAGTTAATAATTTCAATAAAATTATGGAGAGCAGGGAATTTGAATTACTCCTTGAAAAACCTGTAGTAAAACTGGCTATAAGCAAATTTTCAATTCCTAATTTTAAGGAAGGAAAACCTGTCAAGGCCACAGTTGTATTTACCAATGAGGGTAATACATTACTCGAATTACAGGGTATGCTGGAGTTTAAAGATCTTGATGGTAACCGGGTTGGTTTCTTACCCCTTAAGGGATTAAAAGTTGAACCTGGCCAGAGCCTTGAAAAGGTATATACATGGCAGGGGGGTATACCGGCCGGATTGTATGAAGGAATTATTACCGTTATTTACGGTGATAAATCGTTACGCAAAAATACCAGTTTTATGATTCAACCGTAGGAAGTTAATTAGGGGGGATTTTAGTGGGGGGTAAAAAACCTGGATGGGATAAATTTTTCCTCATACTTATTTTCCTGTTATTTATAACCTGGGCCTGCCAATTTTCCAGGGTATTTGCCAGTGATACCGATGATTATATAGATGTTGATTTTTCCAGTTCTACTGTTAAGTTTGTTAACATTAGTCCTGATGGCAGTGGATATATTATCCCATATGCTACCAATCTCAGTATAGTTTCCCCCCTTCGTAAATGGGAGTTATATATAGAAGCTACCGGTGATCTTGTCAATAATAATGACGGGACCAGGATACCGATCAGTAACCTTTCATGGGCTTTACATAGCGACAATGGTAAAACCAACTGGAGGCCCCTTAAAACAAAACCAACCCTTGTAAGTAAAGGACTTCCCCGTAAGTCACCGGGTTATGTTGCATCATTTGATTATAAACTGGCTATAAATCCGGGAGTTAAAGCTTCTTCTTCCCCGAAAGCAATTTATGAGACGGCAATAAGGTTTAATTTAACAGCAGGGTCTTTATCTTCAAGCCTTGCTTATCCCAATCCTTTTTCACCAAATGGTGATGGAATTAAGGATACAACTGAAATATCGTTTAATATTACAGAAGAGTTTGTGAATATCCCGGTTTTTGGTTATATAGTTGATGTTGATGGAAATATGGTAAGTATTTTTGATGACCTGTGGTTTAAGTACTTTGATAAAACGGGGATATATAAAATATCCTGGGACGGCCAGGGTTTTGATAATGAAGTCTTGCCTGATGGACAGTATTATTATATTATTGAGGCTTTTTCCTTGTCCGATACCTGGCCTTTGCTTGACTGGTTTAAAGTTATCGGGGTAGGAACGCTCGAGATTAGTAATAATACGGCCCCCGGTGATTCTTCCATTAAAGGTCGGGTTTTTAGTGAAGAAGGTGGTTTTTTACCCGGAGTTAGTATTGACCTTTACAGTGAAAGTGGTATCAAGGTAACAGAGACAATAACCGATTCTAAGGGCAAGTTTAGAATAAATGACCTGGCCGGTGGTTATTATTACCTGGAACTTTCCCGGGAAAATTATCTGCCGTACCGTACCCCTGTGTTTTACCTTGAGGAAAAATCTAATCTCAAAAAGGATATTATTCTGAGCCATAATTCATCCCTTTATATAGATGTTAAGGCTGATAAGACCCAGGCCAGACCAGGTGATGTTATTACATACAGTGTTTACGTTGAAAATAAAGGGACATCCAGAGTCAATAACACCTGTCTTCAGGAGAGGTTACCGGAAGGGTTGGCCTATCTGGAAGGAAGTTTTGAATCAACCCGGGATCTTTCCGTTAGTGATTACAAGGATAGTCTCAGGTGGGAATTTGGTAGCCTGGCTCCTGGTGACTTTTTTGAAGTAAAATATTCTGTGGTGGTGACTCCGGCTGCCCCGGAAGGTGAATTGAGAAACAGGGTTACTGTCAGTGGCACGGCTGAAGGTGATTATGGGGGTTATGTAGCTAGAGAGGGAAGTGCTCCTGTGATTATAAGCAGAGGAGTATTTGCCAGTTGTGGCGATATTCTTGGTAGAATTACTGGCTACCGGGAAGACCTGGATGATTCACCATTAGATAAAAATATTTACGTAAAATTAAGTAATGGTAGTCTGGCCTCTGTACATGATGGTAAATACTACCTTGAGGGTATCCCTGAGGGGAATTACCTGATCTGGATAGTGCAAAAACGAAACGGTAGATTTGTTAATATTACAAAGCCTGAAACTATCAGGGTAGCAGGTGGTCTGGCTGTAAGGAAAGATTTTTATATAAGCAAAGGTGATTTTGTAAAAGCTGATAACAAAGAGCAGTCCTATTATGGTGTAGCTCAACTTGACCTTAATTTTAACAATGGACTCAAAATGAGTGGTGAGCTTGATTTAGAATATAAAACAGGGGTGAAAGACTGGGATTTATCGATAATATCATCAACCAGGAGTCGTAAAAACAGGGAGCAGGATGGTAATGGTATAGATATATTACAGGGTTCCCCGTTAAAAATAACAGCCAGTAGGGAAAAAGATATTGTTGAAATGGGAGAAGTTGATTCAGGTGTCCTCGGCATGGCCTGGACAAGGGAGCTTGATAATAAAAAATTAAATGTTTATGCCGGGGCCGGTGAAGTAGGAGAAGCCCTGGAGGAAATTCCTCTTGATAATTTCAGTGGTCCCTATCAACTCGACCATTTCCCGGTGGTTTCCGGAAGTGAAGAATTATATATATGTGAGTTTGACCAGGATGGTAATCTGATCAATGCCTTTAAACCTGAATATTACCTTGATTATTATGAAGGCAAGGTATATTTTAATAAACATTATACTTATATTGACTACCGTAATTATAGAAAGGTAATGCGGATTAAATATCGTTATAAAACTGGTTTTCTGGATTGCACCAGGTATTATGGATTTAATATAACTACTGAAGATGATAAAGCCAGACTTACGGGAGAGGGTTCGTTAAATGATTCGGGCCATGCAGTTAATATAGAAGGTGAATATCGTAATAATATAGAAAAAGGTGTCCTGACCCTTACAGGTGAGGTAGATTACCGGGCCAATAAGGAAACAGATGGAAATGCCATGAATTTGAAAGGGAATGGCGCCTACAATTTCCAGGTTAAGGGGCATGATTTAAATCTAAAATTGTGGCATAAACATAGCAATATTGAAGATATGGTTATTGAACCCCCGGGGGTTTCAGGAAACGAGACCGGGATTGGTTTACAGGATTCATGGAATATTTTACCTCAACTAAAAAATAAAAACGATATCAGTCTGGTCAGGAATTCAGAAGGTATAATTGAGTCATTATTAAATACAGAGTTTGTTTACACCAGGGATATATATTCGGCTTCTCTAGCCTGGGAAGGAAGGTCCCATGGAGAGGACAATCTCATTCTGACCGGTTTGATTGAGATTGATAGGATTAAAGACTGGAAGCAGCATGTTTCCCTAACTCTTTCTCAGGAAAAAGACTGGATGCCTTTACTGATGTATCATGGTGAAGCAGATCTGAAACAGGGCTATCAGATTGAAAATGAGGTTCAGCTGGGGGCCAAGAATACTGTGGATGTTGGCCTGGACTATAAGGGTGATCACGGCATAAATTATGAGTCTACCATAGCCTATGACTGGGACCGGAATCAGCTGGGTTTAACTGCCAGGATGACTTCCGGACAGGATAAATTAAAGACTGACGGTCAGGTTAACATCAATTATGATATGGTAGCACATGTCCTGGATCTCTATCTGGAACAGAAAGGGCTATATCTACCTGAACAGAATTATTATTTAAAAGAAAAAATCAGTGCCGATAGAACTTTTGGGAAGCAAAAACAGGGTGACTTAATCCTTTCAATGTGGGCTGGTAAAGTATTTGATAAAGGAAATATATTCAGCAAGAATAATTTAGAGGTGAATGGTGGTCTTATCTGGAGAAATAATACCGAGAAGGGATATAATATAAATACCGCGGCAACTTCTCTGGGATTACAATATGACATTAAACCGGTAATTATTAGTTTTAAAACCCAGCACTGGTTACAGGATGTGGTTTCCTTTAATGAATTGGTTGCTGACCTGGGAGTAATAATACCTGTAAAAGACTGGTTAGAACTAAAGGTGGGGTATCGTAATAATTCCCTCCTTAATGACAATGCTCTGGTTCCTGTTCTGGAAAAAGGGTTTTACATTAATATTACCGGTAAAGATTATAACTTTTAGGCCGCATTGTGCGGCCCTTATTTTTTTATGGGGGGTGGAACTGTTTTAGTAGTAGTGGTATTAATCTAGATGTAGTCAGGTTTACAGCATCAATATCAAAAAAATATTATTATTTTATCTGTACAGAGGATATATTAATAAGCAGGAATATTAAGGGGGTCATAGAAATGGCAGGAAATAATAAAGAAAAAATGATTATAATAGGTGGAGGACCAGCTGGTTTGACAGCCGCCATCTATGCGGCCAGGGCAGGTTTAAATCCGATGGTGATTGTTGGTCCTGAGCCCGGAGGTCAGATAACAACTACTTCTGAAATTGAAAATTACCCGGGATTCCCTGAGGGAATTACTGGTTTTGATTTAATGCAAAAGGTTATTGAACAGGCTCAAAAGTTTGATGTTCGCTTACAGTATGAAGTGGTAGAAAACGTTGATTTTAATAACAGTCCTTATAATATAAAAACTGATGGGGGAGAATATCAGGCAGATTCTATAATAATAGCTACCGGTGCTTCCCCCCGGAAACTCGGTCTTGAGAAGGAAGAGGACTTTATCGGTAAAGGTATTTCATACTGTGCCACCTGTGATGGGGCCTTTTTTAAAGATCAGGAAGTGGCTGTTGTTGGTGGTGGAGATGTTGCCCTTGAAGAGGCTAATTACCTGACTAATTTCTGCTCTAAAGTTTATTTAATACACCGCAGGGATCAGTTCAGGGGTACTAAAATTCTTGGTGACAGGGTTAAAAATAATTCTAAAGTTGAAATATTATGGGATACAGAAGTAAGGGAATTACTTGGAGGCAATAAAGTTGAAGGCCTGCTGGTAGAAAATAATAAGACCGGAGAAGAAACCAGACTTGAAAATGTGAAAGCTTTATTTATTGCTGTAGGTTATAAACCAAATACAGATCTGTTTAAAGGGCAGCTGGAAGTAGATGACAGGGGTTACATTATAACCAATGACAGATTAATGACCAGTAAGGAAGGAATTTTTGCAGCAGGTGATGTTCAGGACCCCCATTACCGTCAGGTTGTTACTTCTGCAGCCAGTGGTGCCATAGCCGCTATGGAGGCAGGGAAATATTTAGAAACCATTGAAGATTAATTGTTGGAAAATAAGCTGGCTTTAAATTCTTTAACCAGGGGTACTGAAACCCCCAGTTTTTTGGCGATTTCTTCATCATTCATTCCCATAGACCAGGCTACGAGGAATTCGTGCTGGTCTATTTTTTCATACTGGGTTAAATTTGGATTTTCTCCAGTGGTGTTTTTCAAAACCATCTTACCACCCTTTCTTTTTTGATTAAATGGCCTCAGGATATTTTTATAACATAGCCCCGATAGTTTTGGTGGTTAACTAATCTTGCGCTCATGGGTCTTACTTATATTATTTGTTATTGAAAATATCTTATTCAGAAAATACAAAAAATAAGAAACTATAACAAATACAGGAATTATAGAGATGCTATCCTCTAAATTATCTATTAAATTATCTATACTTTTTCCTGGATGGGTTTTTATCTACATTTTAACCTGTTATATTTAATCAAATAGTAGAGTAAATTTACCAAATATGATAACATATATATGGTAGTTACATAGATCTATTTATTAATGTTATTTTTAAAATAATATTACTAACATTCAGGTTAAATTTATAGGTTATAAAAAAGGGGGAAAAAAATTTGAATATAAAAAAAGTTATACATGGAGCTATTTTTGTGGCAATTGGTATTTTATTACCGATGATTTTTCATTACTGGCCAGGGTTGGGAAAGGTGTTTTTACCCATGCATATACCGGTGTTTGTAAGTGGAGTTTTTCTGGGACCCCTGTACGGGGCCATAGTCGGGGTTTTAACACCTTTATTAAGTAGTCTTATAACCGGTATGCCACCGGTTTTCCCGATGCTTCCGGTAATGGTGGTTGAGTTGGGCCTTTATGGCCTGATTATGGGTTATTTTTACAGAAGAAAAAATTCAAACATTTATTTCAGTCTGATTCTGAGTATGGTAACTGGAAGGTTCGGGGCTTCAATTGTAATGGCGGTGTTTTTAAAGCTGGTAGATAACCCCTTAATATATATCTGGAGTATACTTGTAAAAGGCTTACCGGGTATAATAGCTCAGCTTGTATTAATTCCACTACTGGTTAAGTATCTTGATAAAAAAGGGGTTACCCCTCTCGATGGGTGATGAAAAACGGTTAAGTAAAAAAACCTGGAATTGTTGATGGTTACCCCTTCAGTGGGGGATGAAAAAAGGATTTAAATAGATTTTGTAGAATATACACTATATAATACAGAAAGGAGAACAACAGTGAGAGGGTTATTTATTACCCTGGAAGGTATAGAGGGTTCCGGGAAATCTACTCAGATAGAAATGCTTTATAAGAGGTTAAAAAAGGACGGTTTTGATGTTATTATAACCAGGGAGCCAGGTGGCACCCCAATTGGGAAAGAAATAAGGAAGCTTTTATTAGATCCTGATAACATTATGGGGGC
Organism: Halothermothrix orenii H 168; assembly: GCF_000020485.1. GTDB lineage: Bacteria > Bacillota > Halanaerobiia > Halanaerobiales > Halothermotrichaceae > Halothermothrix > Halothermothrix orenii. The sequence goes on along the minus strand of NC_011899.1, from coordinate 2,197,593 downwards.
TAAAGCTGAATTTTTATTATATGCTGCTGACAGGGCTCAGCATGTAGTAGAGCTGATAAAGCCAGCCCTGGAGAGTGGAAAGGTTGTCCTTGCTGATAGGTTTATCGATTCAAGTATTGCCTATCAGGGTTATGGAAGAGGGCTCGATATAGATGTAGTTAAAACTGTAAATGAATGGGTAATTGATGGGTGCTGGCCTGACCTTACTTTTGTTCTGGATCTGGATGTAGAGAAGGGATTAGAGAGAGCCAGGGGTTATTCTCCAGACAACCAGGGAGACAGGCTGGAAAGGGAATTAGTAACGTTTCATAGAAGGGTAAGACAGGCCTATCATCAGCTTGCAGAGGATAGGAGATTTATTATGCTGGATGCAGATCGTTCCCGTGAAGAAATACACCGGGAAATATATCATAAGGTAAAGGGGTGTTTAATTAAATGAGAGAAGGGAGAAGCGAGAATATGAAAATGGTTATTGCGGTGGTTAATGACCATGATGCTCATGATTTAATAGATTAGTTAACTACAGCTGGCTATAAATTTACCAAGATGGCCAGTACCGGTGGCTTTTTACGGGAAGGGAATACCACCCTTCTTATTGGAACAGATAAAGAACACATTGAAGAATTACTTGATATAATAAAAAGCAAATGTAAATCAAGGGAGAAAACAATTGCCCCCATGTCACCTGTTGCCAGTTCCCTGGAAGGTTATTATTCCTTTCCCATGCAGGTTCAGGTTGGTGGGGCTACTGTTTTCATTATAGATGTAGAGAAATATATTAAATTATAATTTTGTCATAAAAATAAATATGTTTAAATATCAAAAACCCACTACTAAATAGTGGGTTATATTTCGGTAGGAGACCTAAACCCCATAGTCGTCAGAAATAAACACCTCTGATATTCGGTTAAAATTCTTCTGATTGAATTTACTTTAAGTTTTAATGTCAGGTCGACTGTGGGTAGATATACAGGACTGTTCTTGTAAAAAGGTATTTCTGTAAACAGATATTCTATAAGTATTCATATAAAAGAAAAGTACTCATTTAAAAGAAACCAGGCTACAAAAGTTTCAATAGATAGAATATAGTTAATAATTACTAAGGGGTATCAAATATGGGGTTTAATGAAATTATCGGGCAAAATGGGGCTATAAAGATTTTAAAGGAAGAATTAAGGGATAATAGAATAAATCATGCCTACCTTTTCAACGGTAGGGATGGGGTTGGGAAAAAACTCCTGGCTTTTCAGTTTGCCAGGGCAATTAATTGCCATAATAAAGTAGATGACAGCTGTGGTCAGTGTATGGCCTGTAAAAAAATTGATCATTTTAATCATCCTGATTTAAAATTAATTGAGCCGGTAAATAATAGTATTAAAATAGACCAGATAAGAAATTTCCAGAAAGAGATAGTTTATAAACCTTATGAAAGCAAGAAAAAGATATATATAATAGACGGGGCCGATACCATGACTTTAGAAGCAGCCAATAGTCTATTAAAAACACTGGAAGAGCCACCCCATTATGCAGTTATTATTTTACTGGTAGAAGATTTAAATAAACTGCCATCAACCATAATATCTAGGTGCCAGCAAATTCAGCTAAGCAATATTGCCCGGGAAATAATCAAGGAATATCTGATTAATAAAGGTATCGGGGATAAAAAGGCTCATTTGATTGCTACACTGGCCAGGGGGAGCATTGGTGATGCCCTTAAATTAGTGGAAAAGGAAGATATTCTGTTAATCAGAGAAGAATTGTTTGATTTTTTGTGTAATTTAACCCATCTCAGGGCAGTTGATATTTTCAATAAAAGCCAGCAAATGGTTGACTGGTTTCAGCAAGATTTACCTCTGTTTGATTTGATATCTGGCTGGTTTAAAGATATAATATTTTATAATCAGGGAATTAAAGATAATATAGTAAATTATGATTTTATTGATAAAATAGAGGTTCAGGCCCGAAATTATAGAACTGAAGAGTTGATCTCTATTATTGAATTGATCGGAGAAACCAGGAAATATATAAAAGCAAATGTCAGGAAAGACCTGGCTTTACAGGTTATGTTATTGAAAATTAGAGCTAAGAGGGTGTAATAATTATGTATACAGTAATAGGAGTAAGCTTTAGACAAGCTGGAAAAATATATTATTTTGACCCGGGAGATATTGAACTTAAAAAGGGTGATCATGTTATTGTAGAAACCTCCCGTGGTATAGAGTACGGTGAAGTAGTAACTGAAAAAAAAGAGGTTAGTGAAGACGAAATAGTGCCCCCTTTGAAAAAAGTTATCAGGAAGGCAAACCTTAAAGACAAAGAAAAATATGAAGAGAACAAAAGGCTGGAGAAAAAGGCCTTCCAGATATGCCTTCAGAAGATTAATAAGCATGGATTACCCATGAAACTAATCGATGTAGAATATACTTTTGACCACAACAAGATAATCTTTTATTTTACAGCTGATGGCAGAGTAGATTTCAGGGAGCTTGTTAAAGACCTGGCCCGGGTCTTTAAGACCAGAATTGAACTAAGGCAGATTGGTGTCAGGGATGAGGCCAAAATGCTGGGGGGTATTGGCATATGTGGCCGAAAACTTTGTTGTGCTCAGTTTTTACGTGATTTTGACCCCATTACTATTAAAATGGCCAAAAAACAGGATCTCTCCCTCAATCCTGCCAAGATCTCTGGAGTATGTGGTCGGTTAATGTGCTGTATTAAGTTTGAATCAAAGATATATAAAATGTTAAAAGAAGAGATGCCCGAGGTTGGAGATACAGTTGAACTTGATATCGGTGAAGGTGAAATTGTAGACCGCAATCTGGTTAAGAAGACCATTAAAGTAGATGTTGGTGAAGGTGAATACGTTGAAGTTGACCTTGAAGAAACCGATGTTGAGATTGATAGACCGATGAAAATAGTAGTGGCAAAGGTAATGAAAGGGAGCAAAAATGAATGGGGTGACCATTGATGGACGAGGAAATACTGAGTGCCCTGGCCTATTTTCAGGAACAGATAGAGGAATTATCTTTTAAGTTTCAGAAGTTAAAGGATATAACCTACAATTTATATAAAGAGAATCAGACTCTCCGGGAAGAGAATGAAGAGTTGAAGAAGATTGTTTTTGACAGAAAGAATGAGCAATCCCGGGAAGGTTATTCAAATCTTATCCATCTTTATAATGAAGGCTATCATGTCTGTCATTTAAGTTTTGGAGAAAAAAGAAAAGGTGACTGTCTCTTTTGTTTGCAGTTGTTAGAAAACCAGATAGAGGAGTAATTCTATTATGGAAGAAGTAAATGATTTAATACCGGGAAAACTTCAGATTATACAGGATACAGATTATTTTAAATTTGGAACAGATTCCGTGCTCCTGGCCAATTTTGTAAAGGTTAAGGATGGTGAATCTGTTGTTGACCTGGGTAGTGGCAGTGGAGTAATTCCACTGCTTTTGGCTTTCAAACAGAAGCCTGGCCGGGTTATTGGCCTGGAAATACTCCCCGAATTGGTTCAGCTTTCTAAAAAGAGTGCCCGGATGAATGGGCTGGAAGAAATTATTGAATTTATCGAAGGGGATATAAAGGAGATAGATGACTATATAGAATTAGAAAGTGTTGATCTGGTGGTCTGTAACCCTCCCTATATGCCTCCTGACAAGGGAAAGATTACTAAAAACAGGGAAAAGGCTATTGCCAGGCATGAAATACTTATAACCCTGAAAGACGTTATTAAACAGGGTTCCCGGGTCTTAAGACTGGGGGGAAGGATGGCCATGGTTCACAGGACCTGGCGTTTGCCGGAAATTATAACCCTGATGAGGGAAAATAAACTGGAGCCGAAAAGGCTCTGTTTTGTTCAGTCCCGGGAAAATTTGAATCCCAAAACCGTTCTGATTGAGGCTAAAAAAGGGGGAGGTCTCGGTCTTGAGGTTGAACCCAATTTAGTGGTCTATAAAGGGAATACTCAGGAGTATACTGATACTGTTAAGAGAATGTACGGTTACAGCGGGGATGATTATAATGAATAAAATAGGGAAGCTATATATATGTGGGACTCCGCTGGGCAACCTCGAGGATATCTCCTTCAGGGCTATAAAAACCCTGAAGGAGGTTGATTTAGTTGCGGCTGAAGATACCCGCCGCACGGTTAAATTATTAAATTATTATGATATTTCTACCCCGTTAACAAGTTACCACGAACACAATGAAGAGAAAAAATCAGAGGAATTAATAAATAAACTGGAAGAAGGTCAGAAGATAGCCCTGGTCAGTGATGCTGGAATGCCCGGCATTTCTGATCCTGGTTTAATATTGATCCAGAAGGTGATAGACAGGGGGTTTAAGGTTATTCCGGTACCCGGTCCCACAGCTGCTGTTAGTGCCCTTGTTGTTTCAGGGTTTGATACTGACCGGTTTGTTTTTGAAGGGTTTTTACCCCGGAGAGGGAAAACCAGGGAGGAAAGGTTAAAAGATATAAAGAATGAAAAGAGGACCATTATTATTTATGAATCCCCGCATCGCTTAAAAAAGACTTTAAGGGATTTACATACATATATTCCTGAGAGGAGAATTGCTTTAATCAGGGAGTTAACAAAGGTTTATGAGGAAAAGATGTACGGGACTCCATCTGAACTTTTAGAGGAAGCCACTAAACGTAAGATAAAAGGAGAGCTTGTAATAGTAATCGAGGGGGGAGTAAAGGAGAATCAAACTGGCAGGGATTTTGGATCATTAAGTGTAGTAGATCATATTAAAATGTTAATGGATAAGGGTTATACCAAGAAAAAGGCTATTAAAGAAGTCTCCAGAGTCAGAGGCCTCCCCAAAAAGGAGGTTTATAAAAAAGCAGTAGTTATTAAAGCCAGGCCCGAAAAACGTTGACAGGGAGAATTAAATTTTATAGAATTAGAATAATATAGTAAAGAGGTGAAGTGATATGAATAACTTTACTTTTCATAACCCTACAGAGCTCTTATTTGGTAAAGGCATGATTAAACAACTGGGAGACAGGGTAAAAAAATTTGGAAATTCTGTTCTCCTGGTTACAGGGGGAGGTAGTGTTAAGAGGATAGGGCTCTATGATGAGGTTATTGGCATTTTAAATGAAAATGGGATAGACATCCATGAAGTAAGTGGGGTCAAGCCCAATCCACGAATAGACAAGGTTCGCGAAGGTGTTAAAATCTGTCGTGAAAATAATGTTGACCTTGTACTCGGGGTCGGTGGTGGGAGTACCATTGACACTGCTAAATCAATTGCCGCCGGTGTTAAGTTCGATGGAGACCCATGGGAGATGTTTACTATGGACGGAGAGCCTGATAAGGCTATTCCGGTTGGGGCTGTTTTAACCCTGGCAGCGACAGGTACTGAGATGAACGGAAACGCTGTTATTTCTAACCTTGAAACTAATGAGAAACTTGCTATACATACCCCGGCAGTAAACCCCAGATTTTCCATACTTGACCCCGTTTATACCTGTACAGTTCCTGAGGAACATACAGTTTACGGTATTGTCGATATTGCGGCTCATGTCTATGAACAGTATTTTAGCCATACTCCGGGTACCCCTGTTCAGGACAGGTGGGCTGAGAGTATTTTAATAACTCTGAGGGAGGAAAGCAAGAAGGTTCTCGATAATCCTGAAGATTATGAGGCCCGGGCCAACATTATGTTATGTGGTACTATGGCTTTGAATGGGTTAATTGCTATGGGGAAGGAGACCGACTGGGCTTCTCATGCTATTGAACATGAGCTCAGCGCTTTTTATGATATCCCCCACGGTGGAGGATTAGCTATAATCTTTCCCAACTGGATGAAGTATGTAATGGATGAAGGGCTCGATAAATTTGTCCAGTATGCGGTCAGGGTTTTCGGGGTCTCAACTGATGATAAAACAGACCGGGAAGTTGCCCTGGAGGGTATTGAGAAAACCCGGCAGTGGTTTAACGAGATGGGAGCCCCTTCCCGGCTTGCTGATTATAATATAGGTGAAGAAAAACTTGAAATAATGGCCGAGAGTGCTGTTTCTAATAAAGAACTGGGTGGGTATAAAAAACTCACTAAAGATGATGTCTACCAGATTCTAAAAATGAGTCTCTAGAAAAATGTATAGTGAGAAAGAGGTATAGAAAGCATCCATTAACATGTTTGCATAATGTTGTAGACAACTGAATTGTGAAGGAAAGGAGATGAATATCATGTCCGAAAAAACATTTTATGTGACAACTCCTATTTACTATCCCAGTGACAGATTACACATTGGTCATGCCTATACCACTGTAGCAGCTGATACTCTGGCCAAATTCAAAGAGATGCAGGATTATGATACCATGTTTTTGACAGGTTCTGATGAACATGGTCAGAAGATTGAGAGAAAAGCAAGTGAAGCGGGTAAAAAACCCGGAGAATATGTTGATGAAATTGTTGCTACTTTTAAGGATTTATGGAAGAGACTTGGGGTGGATTATGATTACTTTATCAGGACAACCAACCCTGACCATGAAAAGGTGGTCCAGGAGATTTTCAAAAAGATATATGAGAAGGGAGATATTTATAAAGGGAAATATGAAGGATGGTACTGTACTCCCTGTGAAACTTTCTGGACTGAAAGGCAGTTAGAAGGGGAAAAGGTCTGTCCTGACTGTGGACGTCCGGTTGAATGGGTAGAAGAAGAGAGCTATTTCTTTAAATTAAGTAAATATGCTGACCGTCTTCTGGAACATATTAAAAAACACCCGGAATTTATTCAACCTGAAAGCCGTCGTAAAGAAATGATAAATTTCATTGAATCTGGCCTTGAAGACCTCAGTGTTTCCCGAACAACCTTTGACTGGGGAATACCGGTTCCCATAGATGATGATCATGTTATCTATGTGTGGTTTGATGCCTTAAGTAATTATATAAGCGCTATTGGGTATTTATCTGATGATAAAAAGTTTAATCATTACTGGCCGGCTGATGTCCATATTGTTGGTAAGGATATTCTGAGATTCCATACCATTATCTGGCCTATAATTTTAATGGCCCTCGACCTGCCCTTACCTAAAAAGGTGTTCGGCCATGGCTGGCTTTTAACTGAAACCGGGAAGATGTCAAAATCTAAGGGGAATGTTGTTGATCCCAATAAACTTATAGATGATTTCGGGGTAGACCCGATAAGGTATTATCTGTTACGTGAAGTTGCTTTTGGCCAGGACGGGACATACTCAACTGAGGCTTTAATTAAGAGAATTAATTCTGATCTGGCCAATGACCTCGGGAATCTTCTGCACCGGACTGTTACTATGGTTGATAAGTACTTTGACGGGGTAATACCTGAACCAGGTGTTGAGAAAGAGGTGGATAAAGACCTTAAGAATTATGCCCTGAAAACCCTGGATGAAATTGATAACAGTATGGACAACCTCAAATATGCAGTAGCTCTGGAGTCATTATGGAATTTTATCAGGAGAAGTAATAAGTATATAGACCAGACAACCCCGTGGATTCTGGCCCGGGATGAGGATAAAAAAGACCGGTTGGGGACTGTTCTGTATAATTTAATTGAGGCCCTGAGAATTATTGCCGGTATGCTGAAACCATTTCTGGTGGAAACACCATACATGATTGGTGAACAGATTAATGCCAGGGATTTAATAGAGAAAGCATCATGGAGTGATTTAAAACAATGGGGTCTACTATCTCCGGGAAGAAAAGTAAAAAAGGGTAAACCGATTTATCCCAGGATTGATATAGAAGAATATTTTGAAAGACTGAACAACAATGAAAATAAGGAAACCAGTGATAATAAAGGAAAAGGAGGTAATGATATGGCAGAACAGGATAAAAATACAGGAACTATTTCGTTTAATGATTTTACTAAACTTGATTTAAGGGTAGCTGAGGTCAAGGAAGCAGAAAAAATAGAGGGGAGTAATAAGCTCTTAAAGCTAAAAGTGTCTCTGGGAGACGAGGAAAGACAGGTGGTTGCCGGTATAGCCAAACACTATAATCCTGAGGAACTTGTTGGTAAAAAAGTAATCCTGGTGGCTAATCTTGAACCGGCTACTATTTTTGGGGTAAAATCAGAAGGTATGGTGCTGGCTGCCTCCAATGACAGTGGTGAATTAACTCTGACTACAGTTGAGAAGGATATATCCAGTGGTAGTCAGGTAAAATAGTTAAACTTTTTCAGGAAGTAGAGTTTAAAACCCACCAGCCTTTTCTGTGGATGGTGGGTTTTTAATATCGATGATTATACTGGTACCATGATGATTTTTCAAATGGTTGGGTCTGACCCGGGGTTATCAGAATTTTATTTGGTATAAGCTCATTTATTGCAGCTAATTACCTTGTATGGTATAATTTTAATGATAATTTTGATAAATTTTCCCTTGCCTATCTGGCATACTGGACGTTTAAGAAGGAAGGTTTGAAAGGAGTGGAGTCATGAAGAATATAGATTCTATACCCAAGGCAACTATAGAAAGGTTACCCCTTTATTACAGGTGTCTGGATAAATTACTTACATTTGAGAACATTGAAGTTATTTCATCAAAAGAGCTTGGTGGTCGGCTCGGTATTCCTTCTACCCAGGTAAGAAAGGATTTATCATACTATGGTGAATTTGGGCGACGTGGTGTCGGTTATGATGTCCATGACCTGAAAAAATCTATCGGAAAGATTCTGGGGGTAAATAAGACATGGCCTGCTGTATTAATAGGGGCCGGTAACCTGGGCCGGGCCCTGGTAAATTATGAAGGTTTCGAAAAAATGGGTTTAAAGATAACAAATGTTCTTGATGTTGACCTCGATAAAATTGGTAATAGAATTGGTCCTATTACGGTTGAGAGCATGAAAGATCTGGATAAAGTAGTGGAGGAAGGTAACATTAACCTGGGGATAATTACTGTACCGGCCAGTGCTGCCCAGGAAGTAGCTGATAAACTGGTAAGGGCGGGGATTAAAGCCATCTGGAACTTTGCCCCCACCCGGATTGTTGTCCCTGATGAAATTGTTGTCAGGAATGAAGACCTTGCGGTCGGGATTGTTAGTTTAATCTACCATTTAAGCTGGCAGGATAAACTTGATGCCTAGTCTTCCTTTTTATAAAAAGAAGAATACAGTTTTGTCAGGCCATATCTTCTGGGGTCAAAGATAAATTCTGTATTCCCCAGAAACAAATAGCCACCTGGTTTGAGGGCCATGGTAAATTTCCTGGTTAATCTTTCTTTGACTTCCCTGGTTAGATAAATAAAGAAATTTCGGCTTAATATCAAATCCCAGTCAGAGGAATAGTTTTCTTTAAGGAGGTCCTTTCTTTCAAAAGTCACCCGGTTAATAATATCTTTAGTCAGTTGATATTTGCTGTTACTATTTTTCTGAACAGGAGAGAAATATTTTTTAAGTAATTCAGGGGAAACGTTTTGTAGTATATTATTACTGTATATACCGGTCCTGGCCATTTCTAAAATATCCGGGTCAATATCACTGGCCAGGATTTCGTAGCGATGAGGCTTGATATTCATTTCTTCCAGGATGATAGCAATACTATAAGGTTCTGCCCCATTGGAACAGGGGGCACTCCATATTTTGACTTTTTCCTGTTTATTAAAAAGACCGGGGAGGACTTTATCACGTAAGTAATCAAAGTTTTCGGGGTTTCTAAAAAACTCCGAGGTATTTATGGTAAAATGGTTTAAATAGGCTGCCCTGAAATCTGTATCTCTTTTTATAAGCTCCAGGCAGTCGTCATAGGTTTTAATGTTGTGGCGGCGCATCAGGCTGTCGGTCCGCCTTTTTACCCTTTTTATTTTATAACTATCAAGATCAATGTTCAGAATTTTAATTGCTTCATCTTTAAATTCGTTGAAACTCAGGCCCATTATTTTCTCCTTTCTATTAAGTCTATTATTTTTAATGGTATTTGATGAAGGGGAAGAATTTCATCATAAGCTCTGGCTTCAATAGTAGCTCCGGGCATTCCATAAACGAGGGCAGTGCTTTTATCCTCAACAATTCCATAACCATTATATTTTTTTACCTGTTTCATGCCTTCAGCCCCGTCTCTGCCCATGCCGGTTAAAATTATTCCGATGACCCGTTCTTTATAAATGTCTGCTACCGATTTGAGCATATAATCTACACAGGGACGGACACCCCATTTCGGTGGTTTCTGGTTTAAAACAACTCTTCCTTCAGGATTAAATTCCAGGTGATAGCCCCCCGGGGCTATCAGGGCTACCCCCGGTTGCAGATAATCATATTCGCTGGCTTCTTTTACGGTAATCTTCGACTCCTGATGTAACCTTTTGGCCAGAGACGCTGTAAAACCGGGTGGCATATGTTGGACAACTACCAGAGCTGCCTTTAGATTGTTCGGAAAAACAGGTAGTATTTCTTTCAGGGCCTTTGGCCCTCCCGAGGAGCTACCGATGGCAATAACCGGGAAATCTCCTGGCTTATGATCAAATTCAGTGGCCTTTTGCTTACCCTGCTTACTACAGGATATATTACTGCCTGCTGCGGCCTTTATTTTAGTTATTAACTGTTTTGAAACATCATTAATATTTAAAGAAATGTTCCCGGAGGGTTTTGGAATAAAGTCAAAGGCCCCCAGTTTCAGGGCTTTCATAACTGTATCCCGGTTGTCAATAGCACTTAACATAATAACAGGAATATTACTGTATTTATCCATTAATACTTTAAGTATTTCCAGCCCGTCTTTACCGGGCATATCAATGTCCAGAGTGATTACGTCAGGGTGTTTTTCTTCAATCAGGTCGAGACATTCCTGACCATTTCTGGCAACAGCAATAACTTCAATATCGTCTTCCTGATTAATGGTTTTTTTCATAATTTGCCTTATAAAGGCAGAGTCATCTACAACCATTACTTTTATCATATTGTGTAACCTCCTAAGTGGTATTATATATTTATTTTAATTATACTGGTTTCATAAATTTACCGGTGTTACTTATTTTATAATAAATTTTATTTGATTTAAATAAATAATTCTGTTTTTTCTTTATAAAATCCTGCAAATATTGGAGTGAATTTTATGAGTGTTAATGTATCGGTTCTGGCCAGTGGTAGTTCAGGAAATTGTGTTTATATTACAGATGGAAAGGTTAATATCCTGGTTGACGCCGGGTTAAGTGGTAAAGAGATAGCCAGAAGATTAAAAAAAGTAGGGGTGGATCCTGGGAATATAGATGCCATACTGGTTACCCATGAACATAAGGACCATATTAAAGGGGTTGGAATATTATCAAGGAGGTACGATATTCCTGTATTTGCCAATGAACTTACCTGGAAGGCAGCTGAACCCTGTCTCGGTGAAATAAAAAGTAATAACTGTAAAATATTTGATGGGGATTTTTCAATCGGTAATCTGGGGGTAATTCCTTTTTCATCTTCCCATGATGCCGAAGACCCGGTCGGTTTTGTATTTAAATGCAGAAATTTAAAACTGGGGCTGGCCACAGATATGGGTATAATGCCAGATGAAGCTAAAGCATACCTTAAAGGTTCAGACCTTCTTATTATCGAGGCCAATCATGACCTCGATATGTTGATGACCGGTTCCTACCCCTGGTTTTTAAAAAAGCGAATCAGGAGTGCACAGGGCCATCTTTCCAATGACGATACGGCTGCCATATTACCAGAATTAATAGAAGATAACTTTCCCCGCATATTATTGGCTCATCTAAGTCAAGATAATAATATACCGGAATTGGCCTATATAACTGTTAAAAATGGTCTTGAGGAAGAAGGGTTTATTATTGGTAGAGACCTTGAAGTGGATTTTGCGTATCGAGAAAAGCCTACCCGCCTTTATAGGGTGGGGTAAAAAGAGGTGTCATCGGTGGATTCCTTGTTTAACAAAAATAATAGAAAGAAGATTAACTGGTATTCGTTTCTCTGGTTTGTAATTATTGCTCTGTTAGCAGGTATATTAATCATTTACTTTGTCTTCCCATCAATGTTTAAAGGACCCGGTGTTAAGAGAATACCCATTATCTTTGAAGATGAGTCTGAGAATAAGGTAAAAAGCAGGGGTAATATAACTGAAATCTCAAAAAATGTGTCCCGGGCCGTGGTTAAAATAACTACTGGAAAAAAGCCTTCGTTTCTTTTTTTAAAAAGTGAGCAGAGGTTTGGGTCGGGGTTTATAATTACTGATACAGGTTATATATTAACAAATTACCATGTGGTTCAGGGAGCTGAGAAAATAAGTGTAGTGATCCCCGACAGGGAGAAGGTCTATTCAGGAAAAATGGTTGGAGCCGATGCTAAAAATGACCTGGCTTTAATAAAGATTAATGAAAAGGAATTACCCTTTCTTGAATTATCAACCTCTCGTCGGTTGAGGGCCGGTGAACTTGTTATTGCTCTGGGCTATCCCCTCGGGTTAGAAAATACCCTGACTGTTGGAGTGGTAAGTGCCCTCAACAGGAATATATATACAGAAAATGGACAGAAGTTAAGAAACCTGATTCAGGTAGATGTTGCCATAAATCCCGGAAACAGTGGTGGCCCTCTCTTAAATGATCAGGGTCAGGTTATAGGTATAAATACTGCTATTATAAGGCAGGGATTTGGCATAGGTTTTGCTATTCCTATCAGTACTGTCAGGGGTTTTTTAGAAAATTATTTATAAAAAAATTATTTATAAAGGGAGGACAGGGCTATGAAGATTAATATTATGGCGGTAGGAAAAATAAAGGAGGACTACATTAATGCTGGAATAAAAGAATTTTTAAAAAGACTAAAGCCCTATACCGAAGTAAATGTAATCGAGGTAGATGATGAAAGAATCCCTCCCAATGCCAGTGGAGCCCAGATAGAAAAAGTCAAAGAAAAAGAAGGGGAGAGGCTATTAAAGAATGTCCCCAAAAACTCCTATGTTATCGTACTGGATGTTAAAGGGAAGCCAATGACTTCAGAGGGACTGGCTAAATCTATTCAAAATCTGCAATTGCAAGGTTACAGTAATATAACTTTTATTATTGGAGGGGCCCTGGGGTTAAGCCAGAAGGTCCTGGATACCGGAGATTATATTTTATCATTTTCCCATATGACTTTTACCCACCAGATGATAAGGCTGATATTGCTGGAGCAGTTATATCGTGCTTTTAAAATAATTAAAGGTGAACCGTATCATAAATAATGCATAAAAATTTAATGAAATAAGGCCTCCCTAGAGGAGGTTTATTTTTAATAGAAAAATATTCATAAAGCTTTAAAAAATCTATTTAGTGAAAGTAATGGTGTTGTTGTAAAGTATAAAAAGTTGCAGGAAATATGTAATTATTGGAGAAAATTATTAATTAAAGGATACAAGAATATAAATGATAGATGAATATGTAAACGTGTAAATTTATATTTAAAATAGGGAGGTGAAAATTGTGGCTCTTACAGAAACTGAAGTTTGTATGCGGTATATTACACCTGCTATTCAGAATGCAGGCTGGGATATAAATAAACAGGTGCTTAGAGAGTATAGCTTTACTGATGGACGGGTGATTGTTCGTGGTAAGCTTGTTAATAGGGCTAAGCCCAAAAGAGCAGACTATATTCTTCAATATAAAAGTAATATACCCCTTGCAATTATTGAAGCTAAAAAAGACACCCTTCCTATAGGTGCAGGAATGCAACAGGCGTTGGAGTATGCTGAAATTTTAGATATTCCCTTTGTTTATTCTAGCAATGGCAAAGGTTTCATTGAGCATGACCGCAATAGTGGTAGAGAAAAAGAAATTGCTCTGGAAGATTTTCCTTCTCCAGAGGAATTGTGGGGTCGTTTTAGTAAGCAGAAAGAATTTACCAGAGAACAGGAGCAGTTGTACTTACAAGATTATTTTTATCAAATAAATTATAAAACCCCTAGATACTACCAGAGGGTGGCCATAAATAGGGCAGTTGAGGCAATTGCCAAAGGGCAAAAACGTATTCTGCTTGTTATGGCTACTGGAACCGGTAAGACCTTTACAGCCTTTCAAATTATCCATAGATTGTGGAAAGCGGGTAAAAAGAAAAGAATCCTCTTTCTTGCAGACCGTAACATTTTAGTTGACCAGACAATAACGGGTGACTTTAGTCCTTTTGGTGACAAGATGATTAAGATTCAAAGAGGAAATGTTTCTCATGCCCATGAGATTTATCTTGCCCTATATCAGTCAATGACGGGTCCTGAAGAATGGCAAAAGACCTTTGAGGAATACAGTCCTGATTTTTTTGATCTTGTTGTAATAGATGAGTGTCATCGAGGAAGTGCCAGGGCAAATAGTGCCTGGAGAGTGGTTTTAGAGTATTTTGATCAGGCAACACATCTTGGATTAACTGCTACTCCAAAAGAGGATGCTGATGTATCAACTCAAGGTTATTTTGGAGAACCAATTTATACATATTCGTTGAAGCAGGGGATTGAGGATGGCTTTTTAGCACCATATAAGGTAGTAAGAATGGGACTAGATAAGGATTTAATGGGATTTAGACCAATTAAAGGTCAGACTGACAAGTATGGGCGAGTTATGGAAGATAGAGAGTATTATGTTAATGATTTTGATAGAGAATTAATTTTAGAAAAAAGACATGAATTAGTTGCAAAAGAAATTACAAGGTATTTAAAAGAGGAGTTGCAAGACAGATTTGCTAAAACTATTGTGTTTTGCCAGGATATTGAACATGCTGAGAATATGAGACAGGCATTAGTGAATGAAAATGCAGATCTTGTAAAGCAAAATTATAAATATGTAATGCGTATTACCGGGGATAATCCAGAGGCTAAAATTCAGCTGGATAATTTTATTGAACCTTCTGAGACTTATCCAGTTATTGCGACTACATCTAAATTAATGACAACTGGCGTTGATGCTCAAACCTGTAAGCTTATTGTTCTTGATATGACGATCAATTCTATGTCTGAGTTTAAACAAATAATAGGGCGGGGGACACGTTTAAGGCCTGATTATGGTAAATATTATTTTACTATTTTAGATTTTAGGGGAGCTACAAGGTTATTTGCTGACCCTGACTTTGATGGATATCCAATACCTGACGATGAAGATGGTGATAACTACCCAGGAAATGATGTTAATGGTGGTAATAGAATACCTGGAAATGATGAAGGTGGGGATGAAGAAGGAAGAGTAAAATACTATGTGGATGATGTCGAGGTTAATTTAATTAATAAAAGGGTTCAGTATCTTGATGCTAATGGTAAACTTGTTTCTGAATCCTATGTAGACTATACAAAGAAAAATATTAGAAAACAATATGCTACACTTGACGATTTTATAAGGAGATGGACTGAAGAAGAAAAAAAACAGGTTATATATGATGAGTTACTGGAACAGGGAATTATACTTGATGAACTTAGAAAAGAGGTAGGCAAAGAGGATATAGATGATTTTGATTTAATTTGTCATATAGTTTTTGATGCCAAGCCTTTAACAAAGTCAGAAAGAATAAATAATGTTAAAAAGCGAAATTATTTCACTAAATATGGAGAGCAAGCAAGAAAAGTCCTTGAGATTCTTCTTGATAAGTATAAAAACAGCAACATTACAGAAATAGAAGATATAAAAATCCTTAAACTTGATGAATTTAAGCAAATAGGTATGCCAGGAAGAATATTTAAACTCTTTGGCGGAAAGAAAAAATATTTAGAAGCGATTAAGGAATTAGAAGCAGAAATATATAAAGGAGAGGTAAGTTGAAATGACTTTAACAAATTTTGTAAAAAATGTTCAAGATATAATGAGAATGGATTCTGGTGTTGATGGGGATGCTCAAAGAATTAGTCAACTCACCTGGATGCTATTTTTAAAAATTTTTGATACAAAAGAACAGGAAGAATGGGCTTTTGAAGATGACTATGATCTTAAAGGCCCTTTTGTACCTGAAAAATATCAATGGGGTAATTGGGCTGGTGTGCGCAAAGCTGATAGAATGAGTTCAGATGAGCTTATAGAGTTTGTGGAAGAGTTATTTAAGGAACTAAAAAATCTCTCTGTTGATGAACATACTGACAGGAGAAAAATATTGGTAAGAGATGTATTCGAAGACTCAAATAACTACATGAAGTCAGGTGTTTTACTATGGCAAGTAATTGATAAGATCAATGAAATTGATTTTGGGGACTATAAAGAAAGACATGCTTTTAATGATATATATGAAACAATACTTAAAGATCTTCAATCGGCAGGAAATGCAGGGGAATATTATACACCCCGGGCAGTTACTGATTTTGTTATTGATAGACTTAATCCACAGATTGGTGAAAAGGTAGCAGATTTTGCCTGTGGTACAGGAGGTTTTTTAATATCAGCTTTAGAGCATATGAAAGCAAGTAAAGAAAATTTAACTACTGAGGAAAGTGAAACTATTAAAAATTCTTTACATGGTATTGAAAAAAAACCGATGCCTCATCTACTATGCTGTACAAATATGATTCTCCATGACATAGATTTCCCGGATATTCTTCATCAAAATTCCTTGGCAACAAATGTTAGAGATTATCCAGAAGAAAAAAAATATGATGTTATTGCAATGAATCCTCCCTTTGGCGGTACTGAAGAAGAAGGTATTAAAATGAATTTTCCTGCAGAGTATAGAACATCTGAAACAGCTGATCTGTTCATGACCCTTATTCTTCACCGGATTAAAAAAGGAGGCCGGGTAGGTATTGTTTTACCTGATGGGTTTTTATTTGGTAATGATAATGCTAAAATAGTTATAAAGAAAAAATTATTAAACGAGTTTAACCTTCATACTATTGTAAGGTTACCTAATGGTGTTTTTGCGCCTTATACAGATATTAATACCAATCTTTTATTTTTTGATTACAATGGGACTGGTACAGAAGAAGTCTGGTATTATGAGCATCAACTACCTGAGGGTTATAAAAAGTATACCAAAACCAAACCAATTCGTATGGAAGAGTTTAAAGCAGAGCAAGAGTGGTGGGATAAAAGGGAAGAGAATGAATTTGCCTGGAAGGTATCAAAAGAAGAAATAATTGAGCGTGATTATAATCTGGATTTTAAAAATCGCAATGTAGAAGAAGAGGATTTAGATCACCCCGAGGTTATTTTAAAAAAATATAATGAAGCTGTTAAAGAGGTAGAAGAAATTCAAGAAAAAATCATTGCTGAACTAAGAAAGTTATTGTAGGTGGTAATATGAAAAAAATTATAGATAATTTTCAGTTAATCTTTGATTCCAGGGAAAAGATTCAGGAATTAAGAAATTTAATTTTAAATTTAGCTGTCAGAGGAAAGCTTGTGCCTCAGAACTCGGATGATGAACCATCATCAGTATTGATTGAAAAAATAAAAAAAGAGAAAGAAAGATTAATTAAAGAAAAGAAAATTAGAAAAAAGAAACCCTTACCACCAATCAAAGAAGAAGAAATTCCTTTTGAATTACCTGAAAGCTGGGAATGGGTGAGGTTAGGGAATATCGGAAGGATAGTTGGAGGTGGAACTCCTAAAACTAAAGTACATGCGTATTGGGAAAATGGTAATATTGCATGGTTAACCCCAGCAGATTTAAACGGGCTTAAATCAAAGTATATTTCTAGGGGACGGAGAAATATTACTAAATTGGGTTTGCAAAATAGTTCAGCAAAACTTTTGCCCAAAGGAAGCGTATTGTTTTCAAGTAGAGCTCCTATAGGGTATGTAGCAATTGCACAAAATGATTTAGCAACAAATCAAGGATTTAAATCATGTGTTCCATATATTATGGATATGAATCAATATATTTATTATTTTTTGATGTATGATGCCAAAAGAATAAATGATAATGCTTCAGGGACTACTTTTAAAGAAGTATCTGGGAAAGAGGTCGCAAATTTTATTTTCCCATTACCACCTCTTAATGAACAGAAACGTATCGTAAACAAATTGGATGAGTTAATGACCTTTTGTGACCAACTTGAAGTATCATTAGAAAAAAAGGCTAACGCAAAACAATTAGTATCAAAGAGTATTTCAAATAGAATTCAAAAGAGTAAGAGTAAAGAAGAATTAGATAAGAATATAACATTTATAATTAGAAACCTTAAAGAAGTATATACAACACCTGAAAATTTAAATGATTTAAAAGATATCATTCTCCAGTTGGCTATTCAGGGTAAGCTTGTGCCTCAGGATCCGGATGATGAACCAGCATCAGTATTAATTGAAAAAATAAATAAAGAAAAAGAAAGATTAATTAAAGAAAAGAAAATTAGAAAAACCAAACCCTTACCACCAATAAAAGAAGCTGAAATTCCCTTTGAATTACCTAAAGGCTGGGAATGGGTGAGGTTGGGAGAAATAATGATAATTAATCAACGAAATAAATTAAATGATAATTTAGAAGTGTCATTTGTTCCAATGAAGCTGATTGAAGATGGTTATTTAAGTAAACACAGTCATAAAAAGAAGTTATGGAAAGAAGTAAAAAAAGGTTATACTCATTTTAAAGAAAATGATTTGGTAGTAGCTAAGATTACTCCTTGCTTTGAAAATAGAAAATCAGCAATCATGAAAAATTTATATTCAGGTTATGGAGCTGGGACAACTGAATTGCATGTTCTTACCAGCTACTTAAAAGAAATAGATATGAAATTTTTCCTCTACATTGTAAAAGCAAAGAATTTTATTAATCAAGGGGTTTCAACTTTTACTGGAACAGCTGGACAGCAAAGAATTAGAAAAGATTTTATAGAAAATTTTGTTATAGGTTTACCTCCGTTAAATGAACAGAAACAAATTGTCAAAAAAATAGACAAATTAATGGCCTTATGTAATTTACTAGAAAACCAAATTAATAAAAATAGAAATAATAGTGAGTTATTAATGAAATCTTTACAAAGGAAATTATTTGAGTGACTATATTATTAAATGCTGGACAATCAGATAATTTTTTTAATAGCTGATGAGTGTTATATATTTTAATTAACCTAATAGGTTAATTAAAATTGACATCTGGAGGTTTTTATAATATAATGATTCTAGAGTTTAAAAGTAAAAAACTATTAAAATTATATACAAAACATAAAAAAGCGCAAAAAAAATTTGGAGTAAAAACCGCAAGGATTTTAGTTAGAAGGCTAAATGAATTGCAGGCCTTTGAAAACCTTGCACAAGTTCCACATAAACCACCATATAGGAGACATAAATTATCTGGTAAGTATAAAGGTTTTTTTGCGGTAGATGTTATAGGTGGATATAGAATAGTCTTCAAACCGATTATAGATTCAGATAGAGATATTGAGGAGATTCCTTTGCATGAAATTAATAAAATTGAAATTTGGGAGGTGACTGATTATCATGACTGAATATTATCCAGATATTGCAATACCTCCAGGTGAAACCTTATTAGAATTGATAGAAACAAATCATATGACACAGGCAGAACTTTCTAAAAGAATTGGTTTTTCAAAAAAGCACATTAATGAAATTATTAAAGGAAAAGCAGCCATTACTGCTGAAACTGCTATTAAACTGGAAAATATTTTTTCTCTTCCGGCCAGTTTCTGGATTAATTTAGAAGCTAATTATAGAGAGACTTTAGCTAGAATAGATGAAAAGCAGAGTGATGAAGAAAAAAAGATTGCCCAAAGTATACCTTATTCTGAAATGGCAGGTTATAACTGGGTTCCTAAAACACGCAAATTGAAAGAGAAGATATCTAATTTAAGAAATTTTTTTCGAGTATCTAATCTTACTTTGATTTTTGAAACTCCAGCTTATAATGCAGCCTTTAGAACTACACAAGCAGATAAGGCTTCATCACTGGCTTTAGCTGCCTGGTTAGAAAAGGGTATAAGCCTTGCTAATAAAATTGATACAGAATCATTTTCGAAGGAAAAATTAAATGAGAATATTCCCAGGTTTCGTAGGATGACTAACAAAGAACCTGCCAGTTTTTATTCTGATTTGATAAGTATTTTAGCTAATTGTGGAGTTGCCTTTGTTTTGGTTCCTCATCATTTAAAAACAAACGAGGAGGAATAAAATGCAATTTTTAGATTTTTTAGTTAATGATATATTAAGTGAGCCAGCTGTTTTAATTGGAGTAATGACATTTATTGGTCTGGTAGCTGCTAAAAAGAACTTCTCTCAAATTATGTCAGGGACTTTTAAAAGTATTATAGGTTTTGTTATCCTGGGGGCAGGGGCAGGGGTTTTAGTTCAAAGTTTAAATAATTTAGGGCCAATCATTACAGAAGCCTTTAATATTCATGGGGTAGTTCCAACTAATGAAGCTGTAGTAGCTGTAGCACAAAAAACATTAGGAAAAGAAACTGCTTTAATTATGGGATTTGGCTTTCTAGCCAATCTGGCTTATGCTCGTTTTACTCCATTGAAGTATATATTTTTGACAGGACATCATACGTTCTTTATGGCGGCTTTATTGGCAGCTGTATTGGGAACTGCAGGCTTAACTGGAGCTCCATTAGTAATTGTAGGGTCAGCAATATTAGGTTTTCTAATGGTTTTGATGCCGGCATTGGCTGACTCGTTTATGAAAGAAATAACTGGCAGTGATGATATTGCTTTAGGACATTTTGGAACTACTGCTTACGTTGTTTCTGGTTTTATAGGCAAGTTAGTAGGGAATCCAGAAGATTCTACAGAAGATATTGAAGTTCCAAAGTCATTGGGCTTTTTAAAACAGTCATTATTGTCGACTGCTATAACAATGACAGTTATCTTTTTAATTATTGTTCTAAAGGCTGGTCCAGAAATTGTTAGTAAATATGCAGGAGACCAGAGCTTATTTATGTTTGCTGTAATGCAAGGGATTACTTTTGCTGCAGGAGTTAGTATTATCATGTCAGGTGTAAGAATGATTTTGGGAGAAATTGTCCCAGCTTTTGAAGGAATCGTTGAAAAAGTAGTTCCAGATGCTAAACCAGCATTAGATTGCCCGGTTACTTTCAATTTTGCTCCTACAGCTGTAACTATTGGTTTCTTATCTAGTTTTTTAGGTGGAATTGTAGGAATGTTTTTGCTAGGGCCATTAGGACTGGCTTTAATTATTCCAGGACTAGTACCTCATTTTTTCTGTGGGGCTACTGCTGGAGTATTTGGTAATGCTACTGGTGGGAAAAAGGGAGCTGTTTTAGGAGCATTTGTTCATGGAATTATGATTACTTTCTTGCCAGCTTTATTACTTCCGGTGTTAGGAAATTTAGGATTTGCTAATATTACTTTTGGAGATGCTGATTTTGGAGTTGTAGGTATTATTATTGGAACGATAGCTAAATTATTTAGTTAATAATTTTTTAAATCTAAAGAGTAAAGAAGGGCATTAATACCCTTCTTTACTCTTTAAAAGTTAATATCATTAACTGATACTGGTATTGCGAGTTTTTCAAAAGTCTGGCAACAAAAATAGTAATAGGATAAGTTGGTATTATTTACAAGGAGGTAATAGGGTTGTTGGAGAGAATAGCTAATATTTAGAGGCTTACAACGTGATTCAATAAAAAAGCATACTGGAGCAGCTTATGATGATTCCTTAGATAGAGAGGAAATTAAAGGAATGAAAATGAAAGAAGAGTTATTTCTTCGATTTTAGAAAAAATTGCTAAGAATATTACAAATAAATTTGTTAAAAATGTTTTAAAATTCTAGCAATTAATTACAAGAGCTTTTCCCTTTAAATAAGTAAGGAGGCAAAAAGTTGAGTTTAAAACCCCGGGTTTGTCAATTATTGAAATATTTAATTGACCAGGAGAAAGCTGTCTCTATTAAACAATTGGCTGATAGATTTAATGTTAGTAGTAGAACGATCAGGTATGATCTAGATGATATTGAATCTAGTATCTCTTCCTATGATGCTAAATTAATAAGAAAAACACGAATTGGGGTTTATTTAGAGGGAAAAGAAGAAGAGTTAAATAAGATACAAGAAGAATTAGCTAATCTTTATGGCCTTGAAAGAATTTTATCTCCTAAAGAGCGTCAGCATCTAATTTTATTTAGACTATTTCAGGCTAATGAACCGATTATTATCAAAGAATTAGAAATAATGTTACGCATCAGTAAGTCAACAATAATTAAAGATTTAGATGAAGTTGAAAACTGGTTATCAAAGCACAATTTAATTCTTATTAGAAAGACCAATTATGGTTTAGAAATAAAAGGTGACGAGATAGATATTAGACATGCCATGATGAATGTTTTAGAAGAAACAGCAAATGAAAAAGAATTAGTTGGATTTTTACGACAAATTCAGAAAAAAGCATTGGAAGAAAGAAATTTAGAGCCGGGGTTTTTTAAAGAATTTGATAAATTAGTATCTGGTATTGATTTGACCAAGATTGAAAGTGTAATTTCTTTTGCCGAAAAGCAATTAGGATTTCAATTTGCTGATGAAGCGTATGCTAGTTTGTTAGTTCATTTAGCTTTAGCAATAAGCAGATTATTAGAAGGAAAAGATATTCAGCTACCCGAGGAACGATTAAAGGTTATTAAAAAAAGTGATGAATATAAGATAGCCAAGAAGATAGGAAAGATCATGGAGCAAATTTTTGACATAAGCATTCCAGATTCGGAGATAGGTTATGTTACCTTACATTTAATGGGGGCTAAATTATGGCAAAAGATAGGTGATGACGATTATAAAAAACTTATCAACCAGGATTTAGACCAGGAGCTGATTATTTTAACTAAAGAAATGGTTAAGGTAGCTGAAGACTATTTAGGGGTTAAGTTAATTGATGATACTCAATTAATAATTGGTCTGGCGTTACATTTAAAACCAACTATTAATCGTATAAAATATGACCTACCATTAAAAAATCCCTTACTGTTAGATGTTAAAAGCAGGTACGGGGAAATATTTAAAGCAGCTAAAAGGGCAGCTAAGATATTACAGAGCAAGTTGCAAAAATCAATTAGTTCAGATGAAATTGGGTATATTACCCTTCATCTTGGAGCTGCTTTAGAGAGGAGTAAATCTAGCAGAAAATTAAGGGTAGTCTTAGTTTGTTCAAGTGGAGTAGGAACAACTAACTTGTTATCTTCTAGATTAAGTAAAGAATTTTCTGAGATCAAAATTTGTAATGTTGTTTCTGTTATTCAATTAGAGAATAATGAAGTTGATTTAAAAAACATTGATTTAATTATTACAACTATCCCGTTAGATATTGATGATATTTTAGTATTACAGGTTAATCCTCTATTAAGCCAGAAGGATAAGAAAAATGTTAAAGCTATTATTCAAAGTAAGCGAGATATTTTTGATTCCACTGAAATTAAAGAGGACTCTGAATCTATAACAGATTATTCCTTTGATATTGAAGAAGTAATTGAGGTTATAGAGCAAGAAGCAATTGTAGGAGATAAAGATAGCCTAAAAAAAGATTTAAGAGATTTTTTTGCTTCTAAAGGAGTTAAAGTTTTAGATAAAATAGATGATACAGCTGACAGGCAAAGTATAGAAGAGAGTGGTAAAGGACTATTAGAATTGTTAACTGAAAATAATATAGCAGTAATTGATAAGGTAGATAATTGGAGAACAGGAGTTAGAGTAGCAGCAAAGCCTTTAGTAGATCAGGGTCATATATTAGAAGAATATGTTGAGCGAACGATAGAAGTCATTGAACAAAAAGGTGCTTACGTAGTAATATCCCCTCATATTAGTTTAATACATGCTAGACCTGAAGATGGAGTTGTAAAAAAGAGTATGGGATTAGGGATTATAAAAGAGGGAGTTAATTTTGGTCATGATTATGATCCTGTTCATTTAATTTTTACATTAGCTCCTATAGATGAAGTTTCCCATCTCTCTGCTTTATCTGAACTTTTGAAATTAATTAATGAATATGGTTTTGTAGAGAAAATGCTGACAGTAGATAACCAACATGATGTTTTAATTAAGATAGAAGAAATGTTAATTAAGTAATAATAATCTTTCACTAGCGTTGCATCGTGTTTTATTTACTAAAATATTTTTATTAATTTTATATAAGAGGTGAGTTTAATGGAAAAAAATTCAGTTGTTAAGCAGAAAGTAGTAGTAGCCAATAAAACAGGTTTACATGCTCGACCGGCTTCTATGTTTGTGGAGATGGCAAAAAAGTATGATGCAGACATCAAGGTAGTTAAAGATTCCCAGGAAATTAATGCTAAAAGTATTATTGGCCTAATGAGTTTAGGAATTGATCAGAATACTGAAATAACTATTCTGGCAAAGGGAGCAGATGCCAGTCAAGCAGTTGATGCTCTGGTTGGTTTAATAGAAGATAAATTTGGAGAAAAGAACTAAGGAGTTGATAAGATGAGTAGAGACCTAACAGGAGTAGCAGCTTCACCGGGAATTTCAATTGGCAAAGTAGTAATTATGAATGATGAAGACTTATCTTATTCAAAAGAAGTAGTTGATAATCCCGAAGAAGAAAAACAGAGATTTCATGATGCTGTTGCAACTTCCAGGGAACAGTTAGAGAAGATAAAAGAAAAAGTTAATAAAGAGATGGGAGCCGATGAGGCAGAAATTTTTGCGGCTCATCTTAATGTAGTAGACGATCCAGAATTGATTTCAGCAGTGGAAGAAAAAATAGATACAGAAAATGTTAATGCTGAAGCAGCAGTAGATGAAGTAGTGAATAGGTTTACTACTATGTTTGCTAATATGGATAATGAATATATGCAGGAGCGGTCTGCAGATGTTAAAGATGTAGGAGATAGAATTTTAAAGAATTTATTAGGACATGATACTGTTTCTTTAATGAATTTAGATGAAGAAGTTATTCTAATGGCTAAAGATTTAGCTCCTTCAGATACAGCTCAATTAGATAAGAATAAAGTATTAGGATTTGTAACTCAGATTGGAGGTCGAACTTCCCATACGGCTATTATGGCACGGTCTTTAGAAATTCCTGCTGTGGTAGGAGTTAATGATTTATTGACTGAAGTTGAGAAAGAAGTAACGGTGATCGTGGATGGTTTAGATGGGAAAGTAATTATTGACCCTACTTCAGAAGTGGTAGAAAAATATAAAGAAAGAAAGAATATGAAGAACATAAGGCAAAACTTGCGGAACTTAAAGAGTTACCAGCTAAGACTAAAGATGGTCATCAGGTGGAAGTTGCCGCAAATATTGGGACTCCTGATGATGTAGTAGGAGCTTTGGATAACGGAGCCGAAGGAATTGGACTTTATCGAAGTGAGTTTTTATACATGGACCGTAACTCCTTACCTACAGAAGAAGAACAATTTAAAGCCTATAAAGAAGTAGCAACTAAGCTAGACGGACCAATAGTAATTAGAACCTTAGATATAGGTGGGGATAAAGAGCTACCTTATTTAGATTTGCCAGGGGAGATGAATCCATTCTTAGGCTATCGGGCTATTCGAATGTGTCTAGATAAAAAGGATATCTTTAAAACTCAATTAAGAGCAATTTTACGGGCCAGTGCTTATGGGGAAGTTAAAATAATGTATCCAATGATCTCCTCAGTAGAAGAATTAAGAGCTGCTAATCAGGTTTTAGAAGAAGTGAAAACTGATTTAAGGGAAGAAGGAGTTAAATTTGATTCTGATTTAGAAGTAGGAATGATGGTTGAGGTTCCAGCAGCGGCTATGACGGCTGATATTTTAGCTAAAGAAGCAGACTTTTTCAGTATTGGAACGAATGATTTAATTCAGTATACAACTGCTACAGATAGAATGAATGAAAATATATCGCACTTATATAAGCCATTTCATCCTGCTTTGCTTAGATTAATCAAGCGAGTAGTAGATGCTGCTCATCAAGAAAGAATTTGGGTTGGAATGTGTGGAGAAATGGCGGGAGATAAGCGGATGGTTCCTTATTTATTAGGAATTGGGCTTGACGAATTTAGTATGAGTGCAGTTTCAATTCCAGAAGTTAAAAATATTATTAGAAATATGACCTTAGAGGAAGCTAAAGAGATGGCAAGAGAGGCTTTAAGTTTATCTACCGCAAAAGAAGTGGAAGAGTATTTGGAACAACAGTTATTAAATCTACCTCAGATGTAGCTTATACGGAGATCCGGGTTATTTCTGGTCCCCAAATTATAGTTTAAACTTGCTAATGTCATTATCTCTTATTTATGAGGCTCCTAAATTGGAGCCTTTTTTTTTAGTGTGTGTTCCCACCGTACTGACACCTGTTTTTTTCTTTATAAGAGGGGATTCTCAAGATGTTTGGGAAACTATTCTAACAATCTCCAGGATTTTTTGCAAAAATATTTTTTAAATTCAAAATGGAAGGGTAATATTAATGAATAGGGAAGTAAAAAAGTATTTAGTTTTTACATTTGGGCTAACCTGGATTTTATGGGGGAGTATTGCTGTTGCCAATCAATATAACTTTCTTCAGTATGGAACACCTTTGATGATGATTTTTTATATTGCTGGAGGATTTATGCCAGCTGTAAGTGCTAGATGGTGGGGTTTGTCTGGGCTGCCTGGCATATACCATTATGGTTTATTAAAGGTACTAATCAGGCTGATATGAACTTTCTCCATTTTGCAATTTTTGTTATGTCATTATCATTTTTGCTGTCAATAGTATATTTAGCAAGGCGAAGTATATTCTTATGTATAATTTTACATGCATTTGCCAATTCATTTCTGATGGTATTCGTACCCATTAACAAAATATTACCATCAGTTATTATTCTTATTTTTTCCATTTTGGTATACATATTATTTCAAACTATAGAAAAAATAAAAACTAATTCAGATTATCCAGTTAAAAATTAAAAAAATCGGTAAAAAAAGCTTAAAAGACCGGCAATAGATAGCGCCGGTCTTTTTTGAACAGTTTATTTTTTTAAACCCAGGTATAGTTTAAAATCAGGTAGATAACATATAGAAGAAATAAAACAATGCCTTCCTTTTTAGTAATCTCTTCATTTCTTCCCCGGGAGAATAACCTGAATGTTACCAGAATAATGACCATAGTTGGTATTTGAAGCCTGTAAAAATTAGCCGGCACATTTAGCCCTCCCGCGGTGACAGAGGCAGCGCTACCAACTACAAACAGTACATTTAAAATATCTGCCCCCACTATGTTGCCGACAGCCAGTTCTCCGTGCCCCTTTCTGACAGCAGTAATGGCAGTCATAAGTTCAGGTAAGCTGGTTCCGAAAGCGACAAGAGTCGCTGCAATAATGCTCTCGGGAATTCCAATACGAATAGCTGTTATCTCTACCGCCGGGATAAGAACCTTTGATGATCCTATAACCAGGAAAATGCCTGCAAACAGTTTAAATATCCTTAAAACCAATGAGTCACTATCTTCACTAATAGTGATTTCAACAGAAACGTCTGATTGGGCAGGGGTTGGCTGGTTAGCGTTACTCCCCCGGGAAATACTGGTAGCCGCAGTCTGGCCTGTATCGGTTTTCTGGGTCCATTTAATAGAGGAATAGATATACAATATCAGCAACACAATGAATACCCACCCTATCCACTGAGGTATATTGGAACCAGATACTAACGGAAGACTAACAAGAGCAAGTAAAATACCAGCCCAGACCTGGATACGTCCCTGACGATTGACAATCATTTTACTAACAGGTAGAGATCCTAAAAGGGCCGCCACACCAATTATAAGGCCGGTATCAGCAATAATTGAACCAACTGCATTTCCCAAAGCCAGATCAGGATTGCCGTTAATGGCAGCCAGAACAGAGACAGCAGCTTCGGGCAGGGTTGTACCCAGGGAGACAATAGTAGCCCCAATAATTACTTTAGGAACACCTAACTGTAGAGAAAGCTTAACTGCTTCATCGACCAGGATATCAGCACCTTTACTGAGAATGTAAAGCATTATAGCAATCGTTATAAGTAGAGCAAGGGTGGGAAATGAAACTAAATAATTATGTATTAATGCTTCCATAAAAACCTCCCTTTCTTCATGGGATACTTTGTCCACCAGTATTGGCAAAACAAAAAAAGACCTGATGACAGATACTGCCATAGGTCTTGTTCACATAATTTACATTATGCAAGTAAAGCCAGGCCAGGATGCCGGTTGTTGACTTTACTTTTTTGAACTACTCCCCTGTGGTTAAAACAAGTTTTATTATTTTTAAATAAAATAAACTATTTAACAGCTAAAAATAATTATAATATGTTATTAAAGCAATGTCAATTAAAAATATATTCCTGTAAATTTAATTTCCTTTTGTTTTAATTTGATTTTTACCTGAAACAGGAGAATTTAATTCTGGTTATGAACAAATATGTAATAAAGTGGGCAGAAAAACTGCCCCTTTAGGAGAGCAAACAAAAACTCAGGTTTAAGCTGGTATTGGTTGAAAAACCGGGCAGGTGTTTAAACACTTACCACATAAGATGCATTTCTCTTCATCAATTGTCGGAGCTCCAAATCCCTTCTGTTTAATAGCACCTACAGGGCATATGCTTTTTGAAGGGCAGGGGTGGTTTTGAGGACAGTATTCTTTTACAATTTTGATTCCCTTTAATTTCATAGTTGAACCATCTCCTTTACAGTTAAATAGTTGTTAATAAGGTATTATACTAAATCCATAATAATTATATTTTAATCCTTGTAGGTAACTGTAAACCATTTATCAAAATGTGATATTTTAAATAATGCAAATCTTCAAAATTATTTAGTAAGTCTTTTTTTAATAAAGCAAAGAGTATGACAAATAATCTTACGAAGCATAAACCTGAATATCGTCATTTATTGAAGGATTACAGGGGTAGAAAGAGTTGAGTATAACCAGAAAAAAATAATTGATGCTGTGGCAGTTTGACTTTCTTACTCAGTATGTTAAGATAAATCACCGTATAATAATTTATTTTAAACTGGAGGGTCAAACTAACACAGTTACAATGTCACAATTAACAAATTATGTTCATCGTATCAGGAATTTTTCTGTTAATGCCAGGAGTTTTCTCGGTTGTGTTGTCCTTAGTTTTATCAGTCTCGGGGCTATGCAGGTCATTTTAGGTTTGTATTTTTTAGAGCTGGGTTATACAGAGAGTTTTGTAGGTAAAGCGGTAGCTGCCCGGACTCTGGCTACAGGTATCCTGGCTATTCCCGCGGGAGCTTTAATTGAGAAGATGGGACCAAAAAGGATATTATTAATGGCCAGTTTTCTAATAGGGAGCTCTTTAATCGTCCAGGGAATTACTTCCAACAAGATTATTTTAATAGGGGCAAATCTTATATATGGTTCAGCCTTTGCTATTTTATTGGTAATGATGGCTCCTTTTCTGTCTAACAATAGTGATGATAATGAAAGGGAGGAATTATTTAGCTTTAATTTTATCTTGATGACTGCAGCCAGAACAATCGGTACCCTTTTAGTTGGGTTTTTACCACCACTTTTTTTCAATACTATATTAGCAGGTAAAACAAATACAGTTCTGGCCTATCAATATGTCTTAATTACACTGGGAATTATTTCTCTGGGGGCAATAATTCCAGCCCTGTTTATTTATGAAAAGGAAAATAAATTTAATTGCAGTAAAAAGAAAGCAAGATTAGTCACTAGTCTGAAGAAAAAACGTATCAGGAGATTGAGTCTCTACCAGTTGTTTTTTGGTATCGGTAGTGGAATGATTGCTCCCTTTTTTAGTGTTTTTCTTGCTAAAAATCTGGGGGCTGGGTCTGAAAGAGTAAGTACTATAATGTTTTTATACAGGGCTGCTATAGCTCTTGCTTTATTTCTAACTCCGCTCCTTACCAACAAATTCGGGAAAGTAAAATCGGTCGGAGTGGCCCAGTTTGGTTCCCTACCTTTCCTTCTGGCAATAGTTCTTGTACCGAATTTTGCCGTTGTCAGTATGGCTTTTTTATTACGGGGAGCTTTAGTAAATATGGCCCGGCCAATAGCTTCTGATTTTGCTATGGAGATAACACCTGATACCCAGCAGACAATAGCCAGTAGCCTTATGAGAACCAGTAAAAGTATTGCCCATGGAGGTAGTGCCACAGCTGCTGGCTGGATTATAAACCACTTTGGATATCAGGCTACTTACTTCCTGACTTTCTGTTTTTATTTTATAAGTGCCTTACTTTTTGTAAAATCGTTCAGAGAACTGGAACAGAAAGAACTACAATATAGAACCGGTTAAAAACAAAAACGGAATATAATACTAAAGTATAATGTTAAAGATATTATGATTGCTATAATTCCAGATAACCCTGGTCCCGGGTAAAAACACGGGCCAGGGTTTTGGTTTATCAATATATTAATATTCTTTAGTATTTTTTATTGACAACTATATTCCAATATAGTAATATAGTTAATAAGAAATATGATAAAGGTGGTGATATTTATTAATAAAGATATATATAAAGCCAGAGCTACAATTGCTAAAGCCCTTGCTAATGAAACAAGATTACAGATAATAGATATCCTGGGTCAAAAAGGGGAACATTGTGTATGTGAGTTGACAGAGATTCTGGGTGTTAGCCAGCCAACAGTCTCAAAACACCTTAAGGTTTTAAAGAATGCCGGGCTCATCGATTTCAGAAAAGAAGGTTTAAAAGTAACATATTTTTTGAGAACCCCTTGTGTCAGTGGATTTTTCGGGTGCCTTGATAAAGTACTACAGGAAGATTTAAAAAGGAAACAACAGGAACTGGGAATAAACTAAGGAGTGATAAATTTGACCAGACTAAAAAAATTTATATTATATGTCACCATATTTATGATGGCTTATTTTGTTCCATTTCATAATTTAAAAATTCAGGAGGCAATAGTCGAGTCCTTTTTAATGCTACAGGAATATGCCAGGGAACATGTTCTTTTTTGTTTGATACCCGCATTTTTTATTGCCGGTGCTATTGCCAATTTTATTTCACAACAGGCCGTAATTAAATACTTCGGAAGCCAGGCTAAAAAATGGGTTTCATATACAGTAGCTTCTGTATCAGGTGCCATTCTGGCTGTCTGTTCCTGTACTGTTTTACCCCTTTTTGCCGGTATTTATAAGAGGGGAGCCGGGATTGGTCCAGCTACGGCCTTCCTGTA
Source organism: Halothermothrix orenii H 168 (assembly GCF_000020485.1). GTDB lineage: Bacteria > Bacillota > Halanaerobiia > Halanaerobiales > Halothermotrichaceae > Halothermothrix > Halothermothrix orenii. The sequence goes on along the minus strand of NC_011899.1, from coordinate 2,166,621 downwards.
TTCAGGTCCAGCCATTAATGTTCTGGCTATAATTCTGACAGCCAGGATACTGGGGTGGCAGATGGGGCTGGCCAGGGCTATTGGTGCAGTTATCTTTGCTCTGGTGATTGGCTTACTGATGGCAGTAATCTTCCGTAAAGAAGATAAAGAGAGGCTTGAAGGAGTAATGGGTAAAAATACTGAGGGTGTTGCGGGTAGAACTGGTCTTCAGAACTTAATATATTTTATGACCCTGGTCTTAATTTTAATTTTTGCCGCCTGGGGTAAACCCCAACAGGCAACAGGTTTCTGGGTGAAAATATTTAATATTAAATGGATAATTACTATTACTTTACTAATAATAATGGTAATCATCTTAAAGAGCTGGTTTACTAAGGGAGAACTTAAAGACTGGATAGATTCTACCTGGGATTTTGCTGCCCAGATATTACCCCTGTTGTTTGCCGGGGTTCTAATAGCCGGTTTTTTAATGGGACGTCCCGGTACCGATGCTGGTATTATTCCGCCAGACTGGGTTACCAGGTTTGTGGGAGGTAATTCTATTTTAGCAAATTTCACGGCATCGATTCTGGGAGCATTTATGTATTTTGCTACCCTGACTGAAGTACCTATTTTACAGGGACTTCTTGGTCTGGGAATGGGTAAAGGACCAGCCCTGGCCCTTTTACTTGCCGGACCGGCTTTAAGTCTACCCAATATGCTTGTTATTCGCAGTGTTATGGGAACTAAAAAGACACTTGTTTTTATAGGTTTAGTTGTAGCTATGGCTACAATCAGTGGACTAATTTATGGTGCCATAGTAGTTTAAAATAAAATTATATAAATTTAAAGGAGTGAAGTAAAATGAAAAAGATTGAAGTCCTTGGTAGTGGTTGCCCTAAATGTCAGAAAACTACAGATTTGATTAAAAATGAATTGAGGAACTTAGATGTTGAGGCCGAAATAGTTAAAGTGGAGGAACTGGATGAAATTGTAAACAGGGGGGTTATGATGACCCCGGCTGTTGTCATAGACGGTGAAATAAAGGTAGAGGGGAAGGTTCCTTCCAGTAGTGAAATCAGATCATGGTTTGAATAAATGTAAAAGAAGGCCCCCTTAAACGGGGCCTTTTTTTATGTCTACAAAAGTAAGATAGTGAAGTTATTTTACATATAAAACAATAAAATACAGAAAAACTTGACAATTAAATCAATCAGGTTTATAATATAATTTAACAGTGTTCAAAAAATAAACAGTGTTAAAAACTATTTCCAGAGGTGGTATCCTGCTATGGGGAAAGAACGCCAGCAGCAAAAACATCAGGAAATTAAACAAAAAATTCTTGAAGTGGCCCGGGGTATAATAGCTAATGAAGGTATTGAGGGATTATCTATACGAAAAATCACAAGGTCAATGGACTATTCCCCGGCCATTATTTACCACTATTTTAAGGACAAAGATGAAATTATTCAGGTGTTATTAAGTAAAGGTTATAAAAATATTATTAACTCCGTTAAATCAGTTATACAAAATGAGGGCAGGCCTGAAAAAGAAATAAAAGATGCCTTTACCTGTTACATAAAAGCAGCCCTGGATTCACCTGATATCTACAAAACTTTTATGCTCAGTAGTAACGAAGATATAATCAAGAAGACAGCTATACTGGGCAGGGGGATTTCAGAGGATAGTCTGGCTTTAAAGATGCTGGTTGATAATATTAAAAAGGGAATTAGTGAGGGATATTTTAAAGAATGGGACCCTGAACTTACGGCTCAGGTTATCTGGACCGCTACTTTTGGATTAATTATTAAGTTAATTGTTGAAAAAGATATTTCTGAAGATCAGGTTAATAGATTAATAGAACACCATTTTAATCTGATATTCAGTGGTCTACTAAAGGAAGAATAAAAAGAAGTAAGGGGAGCGGGAGCTAATGCAAATATTAATTTTAGTTTTTAAGATAATAGTAATAAGTCTGGTCATTGGATTAGTGGTAATTAGCCTGGGAAATATAACCTTTAACAAAAAAATTGAAGAGGAAGTCAACCAGTTATTTGTTGACAATTATAAATCAAGCTGGCATATAAATGAACATGAATTAAAAAGTTTACCTGAGCCTGTCCAGAAGTGGTTGAGGTATTCAGGAGTTAATGGTAGCAAAAAAATATATTCGGTGAGGTTAAAACAGGAGGGTATGATAAGGACTGAAAAAGACCAGCCATGGATGTCGGCCCGGGCTGAACAGTATTTTACAGTTGACAAACCCGGGTTTGTCTGGAAGGTAAAAGTCAGGATGGCTCCCTTTTTATATTTTAATGGAAGAGATAGGTATTATAAGGGAAAAGGTAACATGCTCATAAAACTTATGGCATTAGTTCCTGTTGTAAATGCTGAAGGAAAGGAAATTGACCAGGGAACTTTGCTCAGGTACTTAGGGGAAATAGTATGGTTTCCGCAAGCTGCCTTGAGTAACTATATAGAATGGGAAGAAGTAGATTCAAACTCTGCCAGGGCTATTATGAGTTATGGTGGGTTATCAGCATCAGCGATTTTTAATTTCAATCATAAGGGTGAAGTTATAAGTTATACCTGTAAGAGGTATATGTCCAGAGCCGGAGGAGCTACTCTGGAAGATTATTTAGTTTTAGTTGAAGATTATAAAGACCGGGGTGGATTTAAAATTCCTACCAGGGCTGAAGCAATATGGAGACTGGATACCGGTGATTTTAGTTATTATAAATTTAAAGTAACTGATATAGAGTATAACAAACTTACTATTTATTAAGTCAGGTTAAACGTTAAAAATCTGTTATTTAAGAGTAATTATATTTTAAAAATACCATTTAAACTTTTTATTAACAGGTTAATAACAATGATTCCACATTTTTCCCACAGGTTATCCACAAATTTTAGAGAAATAAAATACATTAAATTTTATATATACTTTATATAAAAGAAAAACGTATTTATTTCAGCAAATCTTGACAGGTTATTAAAAAAAGTATATAATTTAACCAACTGTTTAACTAAATTATGATTTTTAAACTTAACAGACAAATTAAAACATTAAAGATAATATAAGAGTCAATGGATAAAACTTATGTAATTTTCACTCAAAAGTTACTGAACAGTAGATAATTATGAGAACTTGTATAACTAACTCTAGATATAATTTTTTAGTTATCTCTAAATAAATGGTTATTTAAATTAAGTTATGTAGTTAAAGACGGGATAAGATAAAGAATGAGGAATCCCCTGAAGCAAGGATTCCTCTTGAAAGTTAAATTAATGGTCTTCTTTCTTTTTCTTTCTTAATCGTTCATCTGGAGATATCTCATCATCTATTTCTATGTCATCTGGGTTTATACTGGGGGATTGTACCAAAAACTCTTCATCGGTTTTATTTTTCTGGTTTTTCTTGTTATTTTTTTTCTTTTTATCGTATTCCATAATTACCTCCAATCTAATTTGGTTTCTGTTATTATTATTCCCCGGTGTTATTAAATTATAAGACGATTTATTAATCCTTATTGTGTGGTTGATTCATACCTGTTAAAGTTAACTAAATATATAGTTTAATATATAGTTTAATATAAAAAAATATCTATAAATTATTTAGTTTTTAATTTATTCTATGTTAGGGGGGAAAGATAATGTTTAAAAAAACCATTATAATAGCAGTACTGGTAATGTTGGTAGCGATGGTTGGTTGTAGTAATAATGACATACTATCTGATAAGAAATACACCCTTACAATTGAAATTGAGGGCAAGGGACAGGTTAACCCTTCAAGTGGTCAGAAGTTCGTTGAAGGGACAACTGTAAGTCTTAAGGCCAGTCCTGATTAAGGCTGGTTGTTTGATAGCTGGGGTGGCCCTGATGGAAAGGATGTAGTTGAAAACAAGATTGTCATGGATAGTAATAAATCTATCAAGGCAATTTTTATCAGCGAAAATCAGCCTCCGGTAGCCCAGGATGATTCAGTTGAAACAGATGTTGGCACACCGGTAACCATTAAACCCCTTACAAATGATTCCGACCCTGAAAAACAGTCCCTGGAAATAATTAAAGTGGGACAACCTTCCCATGGTAGGGCCTCAATAGTTGATGGAGAGACAATAAAGTATGTCCCTGATCCTGCTTTTAGCGGAACAGATACCTTTACTTATATAATAGCTGATAATAAAAACCTTCAGACAGAAGCCATAATTACAGTAACTGTTGGTAGCAGTGATAATAATGCCCCCCTTGCAGAAGATGATAATGTAACCACTACTGCAGATCAACCAGTAGTAGTTGATGTCCTGGCTAATGATACTGATGTAGACGGGGATACCCTGACCTTACAGAGTGTTACTGCTCCATCAAATGGAACAGCTGTAAAAAATGGTGATGGAACTATAACCTACACTCCTGACAATGGTTATACAGGTTCTGACAGCTTTACTTATACTGTAAGTGATGGTGAGTTAACAGCTGAGGCTACTGTAAATGTTACCATTGGTAGTGGTAATGCTGCTCCTACAGCTAACGATGACTCTATTACTATGGACGAAGACACTACAACCACAATTGACCTTCTGGCCAATGATACTGACCCGGAAGGGGACCCCATAAGTGTTTATGAAATTAATGATTCAGCTACTATGGGGATTGTCATTAATAATAATGATGGGACGGTCACCTTTACCCCATATACTGACTACCATGGAAATGCATCCTTTGCTTACACCATTGTTGATAGTAACAATAATATTTCAAATTCAGCGACAGTTACTGTTGAAATATTACCTGTAAATGACCCACCTGAGGCTTATGATGATAATGTCAATGCCATGATGAATAACCCTCTTACGATAAATGTCCTTGAAAATGACTATGATGCTGAATTTGAAACCTTACAGGTTAGTATAAGCACAAACCCAGTCCATGGTAGTGTAACAGTTAACCCTGATTATACGATAACCTATACTCCTGATACTGATTATACCGGTTCAGATCAGTTTGATTATATAGTTAGTGATGGTAATGGATCAGATACAGGTACGGTATTTATCGAAGTAGTTACCGAAAATGCCCCTCCAGTAGCTGGGGACATTGTGGAAACTGCTAATGTTTATGGTACAATATGGATTGACTATGAGTATAATACGAGTGATCCTGACGGTGATTCACTGACCCTGGATAGCTTTACCCAGCCCACTTATGGTTTAGTTTATGTAGATGAGTATGGGGATTTAATGTATGAAGCCCCCACCAGTCCGTGTACAGATTCCTTCACTTATACGGTAAGTGATCCCTTTGGGGAAACGGCTACAGGTACGGTTACAGTAGAAGTAAGTGACCCCTATAATGTTAAAGGGACTTTAACCTTCCCGGAATCTGTATCTTACCAGGAGTATACTGTCTTCCTGGATGACAACCTGGATGAAACCGATGGGTATGTTGATTGTTTTGACTATTTTGTGGAGACAGCAACTACTGAGGCACCTTTCCGTTTTGACAATGTTGCCCCGGGAACCTATTATATTTATGCAAAATCAGGTATTTATGAAGGAGTGCATGGCCAGGCCTCTGACGGAACCTTACCGACATCCCCTACGGCAAGTGTTCCTGATACCGGCAAAGTTAACTTTAATGTTGATATGTATGCCACAAAGGAGCTTAACGTTAATGGAACTATAACATTACCGGAAGTGGCAACAGGGTTTTATATTGTGTTTATTGATACTGATACTGATAGCGGGAATGGACAGGAGGCATTTATAGCCGGGGAGTATACTAATAAAGACCAGATCAGTTATTCTGCTTCTGTTACTCCAGGGACCTATTATGTCTATGCCATGGTAGACCTGGATAATAACTCTGAGTATGTAGAGGCAATGGGTTATTATGGAGTAACTCCCCCCGATATACCAGGTGAACCCAATGCAGTTATACCAGAATCAGGGTCAGTAACCCTGGACATCCTGACTGATTATATTATGACTCCTGCCAGTGTTAATGCTGTCACTAAATAAGAAAAATGGTTTACATTTTTGTGTGTCAGAGCTAAATTAAGTATAAATTGTAACAAAGAGGTCCTGTCCCGGGGCCTCTTTGTTACTTTTTAATTATTAACAGTAAATCCACAATTTGTCCACAAGTTATCCACAAAAACTCTCAGTTTTGTTGACATTTTACTAAAAATGGTTTAATATATCTTTAACTGGATATCAGAATTTATTTAAGTTTTTATCATATTTCAGGTGGGAGTGTTAAAACTTATTAACATGGTTATTAATCAGAAAAGGCTTGAGGAACTGGCCCGGCAAAAAGAGGATGAAAACCGGGAATTCAGGATTTTTATCAGGGGTTGTAATCCCTGGAAAGTGGACAACCTGGTCCGGGAGTTGAATAATAAGTATTTTTCTTCTTTTGATTGCCGGAATTGTGGTAATTGTTGTAGGAATTTAAGTCCCAGATTTACCAGGTATGATATAAAAAGAATTGCTGAGCAACTGGGGATAAGTATTAATGATTTTAAGAATAAATATGTATCTAGAGAGCAGCAAACCGGTTTTGCTTTAAAGGGTGAGAGCTGTCCCTTTTTAGATGGTAATACCTGTACAATTTATTCTGTAAGACCCGATTCCTGCCGGTCATATCCACATTTAACAAAAAAAATGTTTAACCACAGGTTTCTGGAAATGATTGATAACACCTATATTTGTCCCATTGTATATAATGTAATAGAGGATTTGAAGGCTGAATTGTGGTAAAATAAATTTTGCGAATGTAGTCATAAATGAGGGAGGACATATGTCAGGATTCAAACTCGATATGCATGTTCATACAGCAGAGACAAGCAGGTGTGGCAAGGTAAGGGCAGAACAGATGGTTGAATTATATAAGGAAGCCGGGTATAATGGTGTGGTAATTACTGACCATTATAAACGGGGTTTTTTTGATAATATAGAATCACTGGGCTGGGAAGAACAGATAAAAAGGTATCTTACTGGTTATAGTACAGCCTTCAATAGAGGTAGGGAGCTCGGTCTAAAGGTTTTTCTGGGAATAGAATTAACCTTTGAAGAGAGTCCCAATGACTTTCTGGTCTATGGTATAACCCCGGAATTTTTGATAAATAATCCCAGGCTCTTTACATTAACTCTTAAAGACTTTAAAACATTGGTTAATGATAATGATATTCTTGTCTATCAGGCCCATCCCTTCAGACCGGGACTCAATCCGGTCAATCCTTCTTTAATTGATGGAATAGAAGTCTATAATGGTAACCCCAGGCATGATTCCTATAATGATCTGGCCTACCAGTTTGCTATTAATAATGAGCTCAAGTTAATATCAGGATCTGACTTTCATCAGATAGAGGATGTTGCCAGGGGTGGTATTATTATAGATGGAGAGATTAATAATGAGAGGGAGCTGGTGAATTTCTTAAAAAATACCCCCTCTCCAGAGTTAATAAGATCGGTTTAGAAAATTTTTGATTTTTACCACTACCAGGGTGATAAGACAGTAGTAATTTTCATATAAAAAGTTGAATATCTGAATTGAGAGCATCATTCAAATAATCCTCTGCTGTCATTATTTTGGTTTTGTATGGCAACTCGTCTTTTTTTATCCCCATAACTTCACTGGAAAGCTTACAGCAGTAAAAATTGACCCCTTTTTTATGTGCTTCTTCAAGAAGACCTTTAAGGGTTGGAGCGTCGTCATCTTTCATCATTTTTTTCAGCATAAATTTACCAAAACCACTAAAGTTCATCCGGGATAAAGGTAATTCATCTGGTCCCTTCGGGGTTACTGCCCCAAACATTTTTTCTAAGTTTGTTTTGTCTTTATAGTCCAGTTTATCGGGTGTTCTTAATAAAAAGAGGCCCCAGAAGGCAAAAAACATAGATACTTCCATATCTATAGCCCTGGCAGAATCGGCAAGAATAAAGGCAGCCAGGGCCTTATCATATTCACAGCTGAACATGAGGATGTTTAATTTCTTTGTCACTATAAATAACCTCCAGAGTTTAAATATTATGTTAATTTGCTCAAGTTCTGCTTTAAAAAATTAAGGAGTAATTTAGTATTATGTTTTTTAACAACAACTTCTTCCGTATTTAACTCCTTATCATTAACTACTATTATTATTATCATGGAGGGTATTTTTGATTCTTCAAAAATAGATAATACTTTGTGAAAAATACATTTAGTTAAATAATGCTCGCAATTTTCCTGTTAAAAATTAATTTTTGTTTTTCTGTAATAATACTCTTTATTTGAGACTATTACTTTAACCATATCTATTAACCTATCAATCTCCTGAAATGTATTGTATAGTCCAAAACTAATTCTTATCAGACCGGGATGGGGTAGGTCAGGATTGTTTATTCTGGCCCGTATTTCCTGTTCAGATATATTGAGGAGCTGCTGGACATAGGGCTGGGCACAAAAGCAGCCATTTCTTACGGCGATACCACCTTCACCGGCCAGTATAGTGGCTATTGATTCATGGGATAACCCGTCAATATTAAAAGGGATAATTCCTAATCTATCCTTACTATTAAATTTATTTCCATAAAGGATGACATCAGGTATTTTATTTAATCTTTTCAGGGTATAATCAGTCAGCCGTTTTTCGTGATTCAAAATCGACTCCATTCCGAATTCATTTAAAATTTTAATGGCTTCAGTCAGGGCTACTATCCCCATTAAATTGGGAGAGCCAGCTTCTTCTTTATGTGGGGGGGTATGCCACCTCACAAAATCAGGGGTTACTATATCAACTGTTCCCCCACCGACCTGGTCTGGAGTATTTGATGCAAAGGTTTTTTGAGGGGCTATAAGGACTCCCGTTCCAAAAGGGGCATACATTTTATGTCCTGAAAAGGCAAGGTAATCTAGTCTTTCTCCCGCTTTTTTTGGACTCATTTCGACAGGGTGGTGGGGAATCAACTGGGCTCCATCGATCATTACTTCAGTCCCGTACTTATGGGCAAGGCCGGCAATTTGATAAATCGGGTTGAGATAACCGGTTACATTAGAGGCCCCACCAACGGTAACCAGTCTTACCTTGCCCCGGTGTTTTATTAGTTTTGATTCAAGGTCATCAAGAGATAGTTGCCCCTTTTCGTTCAGCTTTATGTATTCTACCTTAAAGTATTTTCTCCAGGGTAAATCGTTGGAATGGTGTTCCATTGAGGTTGTAATTATAATATTTCTATTATCAGTATCCTGACCCAGGGTATAGGCCAGTTTATTAATTGCTTCGGTGGTGTTTTTAACATAGATAGGGGTATAATAATCGGGATCAGCCTTAACGAAATTAAGAATATCCCCGCGGGCCTCTTCATAAATTGTAGAACATAATCTTGATTTATAGCCTTTTCCCCGGTGAATGGAGGAATACCAGCCTGCAAATTCAGTAATCCGCTCTATTACCGATTTAAATGGTGGGGTTGTGGCCGCGTTATCAAAATTAACATAGGTGGAAAGCCTGTTATTACTGAGGGGGACCTTTTTGTTAACACCAACAACCTGCCCTCTCCATTTTTTATAAGTGTTCATAACTATCACCCTGAATTATAATTATATCTCAGATTAGTATATTCAACATGTATCGTTACTGTGCATAAATATAACGTCGAAAAGAAATCTTTATAAAAATAATCTTAAATAACCCCCGGGTTTTTATGGTACAAACCAGGTATATACCTCTGTTTTTTAATAAAAACATTTAATTATTGTATCCTGTCAATTATTGTATCCTGTGAACTTAAAGAAAACTTACTTTAAAGGTAATGTTAATGCCCGTCATGTCAATAACTTATTTAAAAGTAAATATACTTTAAGGGATTGAATGGATTGTAGTAAAAAGAGGATAAAAGGGGGGCATCGGGGCCAGGTGAAACCTGTTATTCGGGCTGTTATAATGTGTTTGACAACCAAAATAACCCATGTTATAATCTTTATAAATATTAACAATTACATAATTTTATTCAAATTTACTGGAGGGATTTTTGATAATGGAGAAGGTGAGTAGGAAAGTAGTTCTGGCAGGAATGGTCTTTTTTTTATTGTTGTTTGCAGCAGGTTGTGAGAAGGAATCAGAGGTACTAAAAGTAGGTATTGTTCAGATTGTTGAACACCCGGCTCTGGATGCAGCCCGTAAGGGCTTTATCGATGCCCTGGCTGATAATGGGTATAAGGAAGGAGAAAATATTGAATACGATTATCAGAATGCCCAGGGCGATATGTCTCTGGCCAGGACGATTGCCGGAAAGTTTAAGCGGGAAAAACCTGATTTGATCCTGGCAATTGCTACTCCAACAGCCCAGGCTGTTGCCAATACGATAAAGGATATACCGATATTTATTACGGCAGTAACCGACCCCGTAGCAGCTGGCCTGGTTAAGTCTATGGAGAAACCGGGAACCAATGTGACCGGGACTACTGATATGACACCGGTAGAAAAACAGATTAATCTCCTCTTGAAGTTTAAACCTGATACCACTAAAATCGGAGTGGTTTATAATGCCGGTGAGGTTAATTCAGTTGTCCAGGTGGATTTAGCCCGTAAAGTCTGCAAGGAGCTTGATATAGAACTGGTAGAGGCAACTGCCAGTAATAGTAGTAGTGTATATCAGGCGGCCCAGTCTCTAATAAACAGAGTAGATGCCATTTATGTTCCAACCGATAATACAGTGGTTTCTGCCATTGAATCGGTGGTTAAAGTTGCCGAAGAGAATGATATTCCACTTATTGTCGGGGAAGAGGACTCGGTCAAAAGGGGAGGTCTGGCTACTGTAGGTATTAACTATTACGAGCTTGGATATCAAACAGGGGAGATGGCCCTGGAGGTTATTAAGAATGATGCTAAACCGGAAGAGATGGCAATACAGAAACAGGATAAGGTCAGGCTGGTAATAAATGAAAAGGCGGCTGAAGAAATGGGAGTTACCATTTCTTCTGAGCTTAAGAATGAGGCGGCAAAAATCTATTAATTAGATATATTTTATTAACAAGCCTAATTATACGGCCGTTACGGTCGGTCTGTATTCAATTATTAAACCGGGCAGGGGTTGTTTAACCTGATTTGAGATAACAGCCCTTAAGCTCGGTTATTTTTAAAGGAGTGAGGATATTGTTAGGATTAATAATACCAACCCTTGAGCAGGGCCTGGCCTATGGTCTTCTGGCAATGGGGGTTTTTTTAACCTTCCGGGTACTGGACTTCCCCGATCTTACTGTTGAGGGAAGTTTTCCCCTGGGAGGTGCTGTTCTTGCTATTCTGGTTGTTTCTGGCTTAAATCCCTTTTTAGCTACTTTTCTGGCCTTTGTAGCTGGGGCCCTGGCCGGGGTTATAACCGGTATTCTTAATACCAAACTGAAAATAGCAGGCCTTCTGGCCGGTATACTGACAATGACATCATTATACTCTATTAATTTAAGGGTTATGGGAAGATCCAATATTCCCCTCCTGAGAACAAAAACCATCATTTCTGTTCTGGAGGGGTGGGGGATAGATTCATCTTATGTATCACTTGTGGCCTTTATAATAATAGTTTTACTGATTAAATTATTGGTTGACTATTTCCTTTTTACAGAAATAGGGATGTCCCTGAGGGCGACAGGAGATAACCCAGTAATGGTGGAAAGCCTCGGGGTCAATACTGATGTTATAAAAATATTAGGGTTAAGCCTGGCCAATGGGCTGGTTGCCCTGTCAGGGGCCCTGGTAGCCCAGTATCAGGGGTTTACCGATATTGGAATGGGTATGGGTATGATTATAGTTGGTCTGGCTTCAGTCATTATCGGTGAGGTGGTTATCAGGTCCCGTAAAATACCTCTGGCAACTCTTGGCGTTATTACCGGGTCTATCATCTACCGTCTCTCTATTTCAATTGCCTTACAGCTGGGGTTTGCTCCGACTGATCTTAAAATTGTAACGGCTCTGCTGGTTATTCTGGCTTTAGGGGCCCCTTCCTTAAGAAAGATTATGATTCAGGATGAATTCGCTGAACACCTGCTGGAAGGGGGCGATCAGCATGCTGGAATTAACTAATATCCATAAAGTATTTAATATTGGGAAGGTAAACCAGAACTATGCCCTTAAGGGAGTTAATTTAAAACTGGAAAAGGGAGACTTTGTAACCATAATCGGGAGTAACGGTGCCGGTAAATCTACTCTTTTAAATATTGTGGCCGGAACTTACTTACCTGATCGGGGTCAAGTAAGGATAGGTGGTCAGGATGTTACCAATTTAACTGTTTATGAAAGGGCGTCTTTAATAGGCCGGGTTTTTCAGGATCCTTTAAAGGGAACAGCCTCTGAAATGACTATTGAAGAGAACCTGGCCCTGGCTGACAAAAGGGGTAGAAAGCGTGGATTAAAACTGGGGCTAAACCGGGAGAAAAGGTCCCAATATCGTGAGGCCTTAAGCTGGCTGGGTCTGGGCCTGGAGGATAGATTAAACGACGAAGTAAAATTACTGTCAGGAGGACAAAGGCAGGCCCTGACTTTATTGATGGCAACCACCGGTAATCCTGAAATCCTCTTGCTGGATGAACATACCGCTGCCCTTGATCCCAAGACTGCTGTAAAAATTATAGAGATAACCAGGAAAATTGTGGACAGGAATAACCTCACAGTATTGATGGTAACCCATGATTTAAAACAGGCTCTGGAGATGGGAAACAGGACCATAATGATGGACAGGGGAGAAATAATCCTCGATTTGAAAGATAAGGAGCGGGAGAATACAACTGTTGAGGGGCTTCTTAAAAAGTTTAACGAAAAAAGTGGCCACGATTTTACAGATGACCGGGTTTTATTAAGTAGATAGCAGGATGGATTCCTGTTCTGTTCTGGAAGTATTTAAATAATTTATTTATTCTCTATTTAACTTTTTAAATTCTGAGTTTTTTATAATGGATTTTTCTGGTTGCAAAACTCTGGTCGTAAATCTTTTATTAAATCATTTAATTTAGAAACAGGTATGTATTATTCAGAAAACATATGGTATAGTATAAAAGGGAGGTAGTAATACTCCCTTTTATTTTGTTTATGATTGTTTCTATAGGTTATCTTTGATAAAAAATGATTTATACCGGGGAGTGATTATTGTGCCAGAAGTTATAACCATGGGAGAAGCTTTAATTGACTTTGTACCCCGCCAGGTAAATTGTGCCCTCCATGAGGTAAGTGATTTTCACCGGGCGGCCGGTGGGGCGCCAGCTAATGTAGCGGTCGGGGTGGCCCGCCTGGGGGTGTCTGCCGGTTTTATGGGAAAGGTTGGTGATGATGCTTTTGGTTATTTTTTAAAAAAGACTCTTGAGGATAATAAGGTCAATACCTCCCAGATGGTTTTGACTGAAGAAGCCATGACAACCCTGGCTTTTGTCTCCTTGAGGGGTGATGGGGAACGGGATTTTGCTTTTTACAGGAAACCCGGGGCTGACATGCTTTACCGGGTTGAAGAGGTAGATTTTGACTATCTGGAGGGGAGTCATATATTCCATTTTGGTTCTATTTCATTGATTACTGATCCGTCAAAAACGACTACCCTTAAACTTATAAAACAGGCCCGTAGTAAAGGGGTTACTGTTTCCTTTGACCCTAATATTAGACCTCCTCTCTGGGGTTCTCTTGAGGAAGCGGTAAAACAAATTAATCAGGTTATACCAGAGGCAGATATTCTAAAAATAAATGAAGAGGAGTTAAAGGTACTGACAGGGTTGAATGATTTAAAAGAGGAAAGTATACTTAAGGCCTGTCAGGAGTTTTATCAAAAGGGGCCTGAGCTAATAATTGTAACCCTGGGGGGAGAAGGCTGTTTTTATTATTCATCAGCTGGTTATGGAATGGTAGAAGGATTTAAGACAAAAGCTATAGATACTACCGGAGCCGGGGACAGTTTTGTGGCTGCAGTATTAAGCAGTCTGGTGAAAGCTGATCTTACTAACCTACAAGGCTTAAGTACAAAAAAACTTGAAGAAATATTAACCTTTGCCAATAAAGTTGCCTCTATTGTTGTTACCAGGAATGGAGGAATTCCATCCCTTCCCTTTATTGATGAAGTTGAAGGAGGTAGTTAATTAATCAGACCTTCTTAATTACTGGATTATTACATGGGTTTACAAAATGACTGCTTCCAAACTGGCAGTCATTTTTTTAATTTAGGTTTTTTTCATAATTGATTTTTCTAACTCTAACACCGGCCACTAATATCTTATTTTTATTTTCATAAAAGTCTAAAATTTGTAATATTATTGCAGGATTTTTAATAAAAGGCCATGAATATATTAAATATACCAATCTGGTTACTGGCATTAAGTTGACTTTGGTTAATACTTTTTTATTAGACAGGCTGGGGGGAGGTTTTTATGCCTAACAATATTTTTTTAAGTGGTGATGACGGGAGTGGTAAATCAACCATTATCAAAAATGTAATTCAGGAACTCGGTTTAAATTCCGGGGGGTTTATTATCAAGGAAATAGTAGAAGAAGAGAGAGACTGGACAGAATGTTTTCTGATTGACGCCAGGGTTTTGTGTGGAAATAACCAGGTTCCGGAGCTTGATCCTGAGAATATTGTTGCCAGACGGCAGGGAGATGAGACCTGGCACATAAGGAGCAGTGTTTATGATAAAAAGGGGGTAGAACTCCTGGCCAGGGGTTTTGTATCCAGTGACATTCTCGTTATAGATAGACTGGGAGAATTTGAACTTAAAGCAAATGTCTTTATAAATAAAATAGAAGGCTTACTCGATACCCCTAAACCCGTCCTGGGAGCTGTCAACGTTAAAAATAATCCCTTTATAAATAATTTAATGGAAAGAAGGGATTGTGAGTTTTTTGTAGTAAGTAAAGAGTCACGGGAAAGGGTCTATAATGAGGTTCTGGAAAGGGTAAAAGATATACTGTAAGGAATACTATTAGTTAAACAATAAAAAAAGTTATAATTGAGAACAAATAGATAGCAAAATTTTTGTCTGGAGAAAATATATGTAAGAACTTTATTTCATAAAGGAGGTAATTCATTGAAGCTTAAAGTCGATTTATTCAGTGATACTGGAACCAGACCTTCTAAGGAAATGAGAGAATTTATGGCTAAAGCCGAGGTTGGCGATGAGCAACTGGGGGAAGATCCATCTGTTAATCGCCTGAATGAAATGGTAGCAGAATTACTGGGAAAAGAAGACGCTATCTATTTACCATCGGGATTAATGGCCAATCAGATTTCCTTTGCCGTACACTGCCGGCCGGGTGATGAAATTATCATGGATAAAACAGCCCACCCCATTCATTTTGAGGGGGGAGCGGTCAGTGTTATCAGTGGTGCATCAATTAACCCTTTAGATGGTGAGAATGGTATATTTACCACTGAACAGGTTATAAAGGCCATCAGGACATCTGATTACCACCACCCCAGGACACGGCTTATTTCCATTGAGCAGACTTCAAATCTGGGAGGAGGTACCATCTGGCCCCTGGATGTAATTGAAGATATTTGCCAGCTGGCCCGGGAGCATAATCTAAAGACCCATATGGATGGAGCTCGTCTTTTAAATGCTGTTGCCGCTACCGGTATTCCAGCTTCGAAGTATGCTGAACACTTTGATTCTATCTGGATTGATCTCAGTAAAGGGTTAGGGGCTCCGGTTGGTTCAGTACTGGCCAGTTCCAGGGATTTTATAGAAGAGGCAAGATACTGGAAACAGAGGCTGGGAGGGGCTATGCGTCAGGCGGGGATAATTGCTGCCGGAGGTATTTATGCCCTGAAGCATAACCTTGAGCGTTTACAGGAAGATAATGATAATGCCAGGTATCTGGCCGAAGAGATGGCCCGGCTTAAAAATATAGAGATTGATCCGGAGACAGTTGAGACCAATATCGTTATCTTTAAGGTTAAGGGCCTGACAGCAGAACAATTTTCTAAAGAATTGATTAAGAGAGGGGTCAGGGTCAGTATAATCGCTAAAGATACCCTCCGGGCGGTTACTCACCTGGATGTTAATCGTCAGGATATTGATTATGCTTTAACGGTAATTAAAGAAGTGACCGGTAGTTAATAAAGGTCTTTCATTTGAGACCTTCGAGTTTATAAATGAAGCTTAATATTTCAGCAATTACTTTATATAATTCTTGAGGAATTTCAGTTCCGATATTGAGCCGGATCAGGGCATCAACAATGTCCTGGTCTTTTTCTATAGGGATATCATGTTTCCGGGCTGTTTCCATTATTTTTTCTGCTATTGTTCCTTTACCGGAGGCTACAATCCGGGGGGCATTATCCTTACTGGTATTATATCTTAAGGCTACTGCCTTTTTTATTTTGTCCTGTTTTTTATTATCTACTTTTTTATCCATATAAAAATCACCTTTGCAATTAGGGATCTTTCATCATCCGGGGTTTTCCATACTTCTGGCTGTAAAACCGGGCTCATAAATTGTTATTATAAAATTTGATTAATTGACTCTTATTACATAATTGATTATAGGGAAGTACCTATAATAAAAGAAGTACTTACAACAGAATTGGTTGGAGTATAACAAAGTTATGTATTTAGATTCTTAAGTCAAAATGACCCCTGAAGTTTTCAGTTATCGATTTGGTTCCGGACTTTTTATACCCGGAATCAAATCTGTGTTCTTTAATGGTTTCTACTACGGGTGGGTCTATTGAAAAACCATTTTCTTCTAACCTGGTAATAAGCTGTGGTAGATTTTGTTTGATGAGTTCGGCGGTGCGGTTAGAACCGGTCTGGAATGAGCTTTTTATGTGGCCAGATTTATATATAATCTGGGCTTTAATCAGTCCTTTACGGGGTAGTTCAATTAAGAAAACAATCTGGTATGATTTATTTTTTCCATTTTGGTTACCTCCTTTTTTTGACCGGGGCTGGTTCCAGATCTGACAGTACAGGGGCAAAGGCCGGTTTTGATCTGGAAAGGTCAGTGGTAATTCAAGGGATAACAGGAGGTTTTCATTTGAGGTCAGGTTAATTAACTTATTTCCAGTAATCTGGTTAAACAGCTTTTTATATTGACTGTTATTTTCCTTTAAATTTTCAAGGGTTTGTAATAGTTCGTTAAGTTTTTCTGTATAATTACTTAATTTAGCTTCTATCCGGGTCGGGGAATCATGATGATAAAAAAGGAACTCTCTGGTTAACTTCCGGGGGAGTTGATCCCTTAATCCCCCCATTTGAAATACATAAGATTCGCTAGAATTTGATTCCCTGGAATTATATGAGAGTATTAACCCTTTGAAGAGCTCCGAAGCCAGGGGTAATTTATTTTTAACTAACAGAGCAAAGCTTTTAACCATGGTATTGAGATTTGCTCCGGGTCTTGTTTTTTTAATTAATTTAATAAATGTGGTCAAAAGTTTGATGTCCAGAGGGAGTTTATGGTTAATCCAGTATTTTATTAACTTTTCCTGGAGTAAGGGGTCTAAACCCTTTAATATATTTTTTATATCAGTGGGTATAGATATTTTATCAACCCTTACCGGAAAGTCAGGAGTTGTTGTGTTTGATTTGGCGTGTTTTCCAGTAGTTTCGGTTTTTACATCTGATAATTCCAGGTTTTTTAAGAAATCGATAATTAATTTGTTATAAAGTTCGTTAAAATTAGAAACTTTCATAAAAATCACCACAGTATAGTCTTAATGTCAGGCCTTAAGGTTTAAAATAAGTCCTTTAATATAACTTTTAAGTTATGTTAATTTTAACATTATTAAATGGTTATATCAATTATTAATTTCCTGGAGGGTGGCTTATGGTTTCCCTGATTGTGGCAATCAGATTCTGGAGGTGGGAGTAAATCCACAACACAAAAGAATACAATTTTTAACAGGTTATACTTAAAAAATGTAGAATATATGTAATATAGATAAAAATAATGGAATTTAATAATAAAAAATTCAGGTTTAGATTAAATATTCCGGTAGATTGTTTTTTATGATAATTGGGTATTAGTTTTATTAATTTAATCATGGGAGGGAAGAATATTGTATAACCTGCTGCTGGTAGAGGATGAAAAGCCTTTACTGGAGAAAATTGCCTGTCATGTTGACTGGGAGGATAACGGTTATAAAGTGTACACAGCCCGGAATGGCAAACAAGCCCTTAAAATATTGAATAATGTCAGGATTGATATCCTGGTAACTGATATTAAAATGCCCGACATATCAGGGATAAGGTTAATTGAGGAAATTAAAGATAATAAGGCCGATATGTCTACTATTATCATTTCGGGTCATGCTGAATTTGAATATGCTCAGAAGTCGATTCGGCTGGGGGTTACTGATTATCTTCTCAAGCCCTTTCATTCTTCAAGGTTATTAGAGGTTGTAAACCGGGCCCGGAAACAGTTACTTAAAAAGAGAAAAGAGAAGGAAGATTTGAAGAGATTTAAACAGGAACTAAATAAAATATTGAAAGAGAATGACCAGTTAGACAGTAAACTACAGATGTTTTTTAACAGAGACCGTGATGAATTTTTCAGGGAGTATTCTTTAATAATTAAAAATGAGAATATGTTTAATGAACTTAAAAATGGACGTGAAGAGGATTTAATTATAGCTATTAAAAAACTATTTGAAGATATAAACGAGTTAAATATAAATCAGGAGTCAGCCCTGTTTATTATCCATACTGTTGTTCTTTTAACTCTGAAAAATATAAAAGAAATGGGTTTTGATTTAAAGGAGATTATAGATTTTATGGAGCTTGGTAACAAATCAATAGATGTAGAAAAGGTTTCAAAAGAAACCATGGAAACCTGGTTAACAGGATTTTTAGTAAAGGTTAGTCAGTACATAGCTCAGCAAAAATCAGAAGATAGGGAACTTGTCTTAAAGGTTAAGGAGGCGGTAAATAAAAACCTGTCAAGTGGCCTAACGTTAAACCAGCTGGCTGAAGAGTTTAATTTAAGCAACAGCAGTCTGAGTCAACTCTTCCGTAAATATACAGGAAAGAATTTCAGTGAATATCTTGATGATATCAGGATAAATAAAGCCAGAGAGCTTTTAAAAACAACAGGTAAAAAGGTATACGAGATTGCAGATGAAATAGGTTTTGATGACCCCTATTATTTTAGTTCCTGGTTTAAAAAGAGAACAGGTGTATCCCCAACTACTTACCGGGAAAATTTTATTTTATTTGAATAGCCCTCCAAAATCTTAAAATAATCCGAGGATTCTTAAAAATATTCAATTGTTTAAAATTTAGAAAATTTGTATTATTAATATAGAATCCAATAAATGGGGGGTATTTACGTGAAGAGGTTCCTTGTGGTAACTGTAGTAGTCCTGTCGGTTATGTTAATAAGTGGTGCTGCCCTGGCGGAAGAGTTAAATGTCCTTTATATGGCCCAGGCAGGATATCAGCCTGAAGAAGTCAGGCAGATGGCAGATGTTTTTGAAGAAATTGTCGGGGTTGAGGTAAATATTACTTTTGTAAAGTATGATGAAATGCACGATAAAATTGTAACTTCAGCTGCTGTACCTGTCGGGACTTATGATGTTGTACTGGAAGATCTGATCTGGACAGCTGAATTTGCAGAATATGGATTTGTAGAGCCCATTGATGACCGTGTTAATGATCGAATTTTAAATGATATACCTAAAGCTATCCTCGATGCATTTCGCTATAATGGTAAGCTCTGGGCCATGCCCTACCTGGCTAACTTCCAGTTATTTTTCTACAATGAAGACATGATTAAAAAAGCAGGATTTGATGGACCTCCCAAAACCCTGGAAGAAATGGTTGAACAGATGAGGGTTATGAAGGAAAAGGGTATTGTGGAGTATCCCTTGGTTGATTCCTGGAACCAGAAAGAAGGTCTGGTCTGTGAGTATGTCTGGTTAACCGGGGCTTTTGGTGGAGACACTTTTGATGAAAATGGTAACCCCGTTTTTAACCGGGGACCGGGACTTGAGGCTCTTAAATTTATGAAGATGCTTCTGGATGAAGGACTTGCTAATCCCCAGTCTTTAACACTTAATGAAAATATGGCTAAAGATGTCTTTATTGCCGGAGATGCTGCTTTTACTACCAACTGGACCTTCCAGTATGGTGCCATGAAAGATCCTGAACAGTCACAGGTAGTAGACTCAGGTAAAATGGGACTGATTCCGGTGGCTGAAGATGTCCTCGGTAAGTATAAGTATAATACAGCATCAGTATCCGGATTCCAGGGAGCAGCTATAATGGCTAACTCTGAACATAAGGATCTGGCCTGGAAATATATCCGTTTTATTACCAGTCCTGTTGTTCAGCGTGGTTACCTGGTAGAAATGCCTGTCTGGAAATCTGTCCAAAATAGTGCCTATGCCCAGTCTAACTTCCCGACCATCAAGATAAAAGCTAAAGAAATTGCCAGTGTTCATCACAGGCCTCGTGTTCCCAACTATCAGGAGGTATCTTCCATATTACAGAGATATATTCACCAGTGCCTGGAAGGTAAATATGAACCTGAAGAAGCCCTTGATGCTGCTGTAAAGGAAATTAAAAACCTGAAATAGTACTTGAAAAAAGAGGGGAGGGGCGACCCTCCCTTTATTTTCATAACTCCATCTTTATAATCTTGTTACCGGTTTATAGTTTAAAAAACAGGCCACTTGAAACAGGCCATTTAATAAGAGGTGTGGTGACATGGCCTTTAATAAATTTATTAAAAAAATAAGCTTTTTTAATAAGATTGGCTTAAGTTTAAAGATTAGCTCTATACTGGCCTTTGTTGTTGTTCTGGTAATGGGCTTTGTTTCTTTTTATACCTATAACTATACGGCCAATATGGTGTTAAGACAGGTTAATGGACAGATAGAGACCGTTAAAACCTCACAGAAAAAGACTATAAATAATTTTATGGAAAACCTGGGAAAACAGGTATCCAGTTTTACTAAAGATGAAGACCTGTTTCATTTTGTGGACATGGTAAATTACAACCTGAAAAATGGCGACCTTGAAGGTTTCATTAAAATATATGGATTTACGGTAGTTGACTCCAGTAGAATACTGGCTAATCAGCAGAAAATTATTAACGGGGCCAGCTTTGTTTATATTACCAATAAGGATGGAATAATAATAGCAGATTCACGCCTCAAAAATAAAGAACAAATTAATGATTTTGTGGGAAAAAAGCTTGATACAGTAGAATATAAAGGAGCCAGGGAAGACCAGGTTTTTATAGTTAATAACAAACCGGTTCTTCTTTTTCAAAAAGAGATAAATAAGGAAGATGAAGTCATTGGACATTATGTTATGGGTATTTCTTTAATGAATATTTATAATCGATTTCAGATGGAACTGGATTCCCGTTTTAGCATGCAGCTTGTAAATGGAGACGGAATTATTCTTAATAGCCCTGACAGTGATTTAATTGGAAAAAAGGTCACGGATAAATGGATTATAAATAATATTAAAGAGAATGTTTCCTCTAATTATAGATATACAGAGGATTTATACCAGTCCCTGGAAAGGCTGGGTCGGAGTAGCAGGCTTTATCTGGTAATAGATGTGCCGAGAGTTATTTTAACAGATCCTGCCCGTAAAATAGGATTTACAATTCTGGGTATTGCTCTGGTGGGTGTCATTATTATCCTGGGTGGTGGCTATCTTCTGGTAAGGTGGCAATTAAAACCGCTGAAACGTTTACTGGCTTCGTTTAACCGTCTGAAGGAAGGTGAAATCACTGACAGTACCTATTTGAAAGGAAATGATGTTACCCGTGGTGATGAGCTGGGAATTTTGAATAGGTCTTTTAATGATATGGTCAGGCGGCTTCAGGGAATAATTACCTCAATAAGCGGGGCCGCAAGCAGTGTTAATAGTTCTTCCAATCACCTGAAAGAAAACTCCCGGGATGTTGGTATTATATCAGAAAAGGTGGCAAAATCAATCCAGGAAGTTGCTGCCGGGGCTGATAATCAGGCCGAGAGTGTAGATGAAATAAACAAAAAAATGCAGAATTTAACTGGTGTTGTGGAAAACCTGGAAAATACAAACACTCAATTAAAAGAACTCTCCGGTACTATGGAGAAGGCTACGGCCCGGGGACAGCAGGAGATAGAAAAAGTAAGTGGACAGATGAATAAAATCAGGGATTCAATTGAGGAAGTAGCTACAGGGATAAGCAGTTTTACTTCAATTTCAGAGGAGATAGATGATATTGTAGTTATCATTAATAGTATTGCTGAACAGACCAACCTTCTGGCCCTAAATGCAGCTATTGAGGCTGCCAGAGCCGGTGAAGCCGGCCGGGGTTTTTCTGTTGTGGCTGATGAAATCAGAAACCTGGCTGTAGAATCGGTAAAATCAGCTGATCGCATCAGAGATTTAATTGAACAGATAAAACAGGAATCAGAACGGGCAAGTATCAAAATGACCCAGGGAACCGAAGAAGTTCAACGGGGGGAAAGTGTAGTAACATCGGCTAAGGAGGCATTTACGGAAATAAGGGAAATTATCGGTGATGTTATAAAAGGAATTGAATCATCTAATGAGGCTATTAAGGATGTTAATACTGACAGTAAGAAGATTGCTGCTAATGTAGAGACAATAGCCTCTATTTCCGAACAGACATCAGCCAGTGCCCAGGAGGTTGCTTCTGCCAGTGAGGAACAGACAGCCTCCATTGAAGAGATTACTTCATTATCTGAAGAACTATCAAATATGGCCGATAAATTAAACGAACTGGTCAGGGAATTCAAACTAGAAGAGAAGGAGGGGATAGTTTGAAAGGGTTATTATCCAGAAAAATTAATAAACCTGTTATGTTGGCAGAAAAAAAAGACGGTATATACCCATATATTTTGCTGGCCCCCAGTATTCTAATTTTACTGGCCGTTATTGTATTTCCAATTTTTATGTCCCTTTATATGAGCCTTAATGAAGTCAGGGTTATTGCCGGTGGAATTAAATATACTTTTAAAGGGCTTGAAAACTACCTGTATTTTTTTAAAAACCCACTCTTCTGGGAGTCTTTAAGGGTAACAACCTATTTCACCGTTGTCTCTTTAGTGATTGAATTGATTCTTGGTTTTTTCATGGCTTCCATCCTCAACAGGGAGTTCTGGGGACGTAATATTGTAAGGTCTTTAATTTTGATACCATGGGCTGTTCCTACCGTAGTTAATGCCAGGATATGGCAGTGGATTTATAATGCCAATGACTTTGGAGCCCTCAATAGAATTTTAAAGGGTTTAAACATTATTAAAGAAAATGTGGTCTGGCTCAGGGAGGTCACACCATTTGCCGGAAGCCTTATGGCAAAATTCTTTGAATGGTGTGGTGCCTCACGGGCTCTCCATATGATTATCATTGGTGACACCTGGAAGGTGACTCCATTGGTAGCCCTGTTATTACTGGCCGGAATGCAGACAATTCCTGATTCCTTTTATGAAGCAGCAGATGTTGATGGGGCTAACTGGTGGCAGAAATTTAAATATATTACATTACCCCGGTTAAAGCCCGTTCTCCTGGTTATCCTGGTTTTAAGAACCATGGAACTCTTCCGGGTATTTGACATCCTTTACATCATTATGTCCTATCAGGTTAAGGTTCTTTCTATATTAACTTATGAAAACGGGTTTGTTTTCCTGAAGTTTGGCCGGGCTGCAGCCCTTTCCTTTATCATTGGAACTATCATTATGGCTCTGGCTTTTGTATACATGAAGTTCCTCTATGTTGAGGAAGGTGATGAATAAATGAAGTCAAAGAAGGTAAAACGATTCTTTTTATACGCCGGTGTAGTTTTAATAGTGGTCTGGACCCTGGCCCCGGTTGTCTGGTTATTTATTTCAAGTATCAGTCCTCACAAAGAATTACTTGATACCTCGCAGTGGCTACCTGAAAACCCTACCCTGAAGAATTATGTTACTTTTTTTAATCTATCAACCCATACCGGGGAGAGTTTTCTCTCGGCCCTGAGAAATAGTATTATCATTGCCACATCGGTTACCATTATTTGCCTGGCGGCCAGTACTTTGGCGGCCTATGCCCTGGCCAGACTGGAATTCAAGGGGAAAAAGTTTCTGGTGGTGAGTATGCTCTCAACCAGAATGTTACCAACCGTAGCCCTGATCATACCTTTTTTTGTTCTGGTAGTGTATTATGTTGGTAGCTTTGTTCAGCTATATGATACCCGGATTAACCTGATAATCCTGTATACTTCTTTTATTCTTGGTTTTGATATCTGGATTATGAGGGGATACCTCATGTCAATTCCTAAAGAACTTGAAGAAGCCGGTTTAATAGATGGTTTAAACCGCTGGGGGGTTCTCTTTAAAATAATTCTTCCCCTGTCGGCCCCGGGCCTTGTGGCTACAGGTATCTTCTCTTTTCTTCTGGCCTGGAATGAGTTTCTGCTGGCTTTAATCTTCACTAAAAGTAATCAATCAATTACCCTGACTTTATTTATTCAGGAACTGGGAAGCCAGTATACAACATCCTGGGAACAGGTATCTGCAGCAGGTTTTATTGCCATTCTCCCCCCTGTAATTCTGGCCCTGTTATTCCAGAAGTTCATTATTAAGGGACTGACAGCAGGGAGTGTCAAGGGATAAAATAATATATCCGGGGATATTTCTATTCCCGGATTTTAATATTTGTTATAGTTAAAGGTTTTTAATCAACATTAATATTCCTGTACGATTTATTTAGTTATTAAAAAACTGGGTTTTTGGAGAAAAAAATAAACCGGGAGGGGATGTAATTGTTGACTGAAAGGTCATAGGCCCGGTTAAAGTGGCTGGCAAAAATAATAATCTTTTCAGTGTTAATGGTGGTTTGTCCTCTATCCCTCTCCCTATCTGTTAGTGCCGGGAAGCTACCCCCTAAACCCCTTACCATTGCCTTTGTTCCCAAATCCCTGGATAATCCCATTTTCCTGGATACCCTCGAAGCTGCCCAGAAAGAAGCCCGGAGGCTTGGAGTCAGGCTCGAATGGGTAGCCCCCTTTACCACCAGTACAGAAGGCCAGATAAAAGTAGTAAAAAATTTAATACAGAGACGGGTTGATGGCATCATTATTAGTGCCAATGATTCCAATGCCCTTAAGGAAATAATAAATAAAGCAGTAAAAAGTGGTATTGCTGTAGCTACTTTTGATTCTGATGTCCCCGGGAGTGACAGGCTTTTTTATGTTGGTACAGATAATTGGAGGGCAGGCTACGAACTGGGTAAAGCCCTCCTTCAGGTTCTGAAACGAAAGGGGATAAAAACTGAAAAATATAAGGTAATGGTACTGAGTGGCGGTAAAGAGGCCTTAAATTTAAAAAAACGGGTTAAGGGTTTTGCTAAAGCAGTTGAAGAAGAGATTGATATCGAAATCAAGGATATTTTATACTGCAATGACGATTTTCAGCTGGCCAATGAACTGGTAGAAAATTATATTAAGTCCCATCCTGATATTGACATTATTTTATTTGTCGGCGGGTGGCCCTTTTATGTTCCCCCTGATGCCATGCCTCGTTTTCAAAAATGGGCCCGACAGGGGGGAATTGCGATAGGAATAGATATCTTTTATTCAGCCCTTGTTTTACAGAAGGAGGGTATGATCCAGTACCTGGTGGGTCAGGATTTCAGTGGGATGGGGCAGTTGAGTCTTCGTTATCTGGTCAGGTTCTTGAGGAGTGGGCAGAAGCCCCCGGTTATTATTAAAACCGGTATTGAGCATGCCAACACCAGTAATATTGATAGGCTACTTAAAGTTCATAAACCATGGGGTGTCAGATAATTTGTCTGGCAGATAGGGGTTGATGTTATGAAGGCCTTAAAAAAAATCATGCAAACATTATCTTCGTTATTTCAGATACAGACCCTCAGAACAAAGCTGGTCTTTTCTTTTCTCCTATTTGGCCTCGTTCCTTTTCTTATATTTGCCTTTTTTTCTTATAATAAATACCTCGGGGCTCTTCAGGAAAGGATAACAACCTACTCCGAAGGTGTGGTCTCCAGGATGCAGAAGGATCTGGATGAATACCTCCAGGATGTTAATTCACTGTTAAATATGAAGGATGACTATTATATTAACCAGTTTATTAAACTTAAGAGGGCAGGAGATTTTGAAGGTAACAGGAAATATACCTTCCGGTTGTGGGAAGACTTTAGTACCCTGACAAGGATAAAAGAAGGGATTGAAGATGTTGCCCTGACCTTTGATGACGGGAAGAGGTTCAGTACCTACGGGTTGTATTATGCAATCCCTGAGACAATGGCTTTATATAATAAGATAATAAAAGAGGATAGAGATTCCTATATTGTTACCAGGCCCCACTGCAATTTTATGAATAAACCGGTAATAACTGTAGCCAGGGTATTTAACCCGGGAAGTCCGGAAGAAAAAGTTATGATAAGTGCTGATATCTCCCTTGATATTCTGGATAGTATTACCGGTGTTAAGCTCGGGAAAAAAGGATATGTATTTGTTGTTGATAGGCTGGGTAATATTATATATCATCCAGATCGCAAGTTGATAGGTAGTAAAAGTCAGTTTATAAATACTGGATGGTTAAAAAGCGGTAGCAATAACAGGATTATTTCCAGAGAGGGCAAACAATATATTCTCACCTATACCGTATCCCGGAAAACAGGATGGTATATTGTTAGTCTGGCTCCAGCCCGCGAGATAAGCGGGCAACTCCATCAGTTAAAAAATATTACCCTGGGTATTATTTTACTGGTATTGCTAACAGTAGTGCTACTAACTGTTTACTTATCAAATACGTTAACCCGACCAATCCGGAAACTGGAGCATCTTACCAACAGGGCTGCCAATAATGACCTGAGTGTCAAGATTAAAATCAGTGGTAATGACGAAATTGCCCAGCTGGGTAACAGCTTTAATAAAATGATTGAAAGAATTAAGAAGCTAATGCAGGAAAATATTGAGGAACAGAAGCTTATTAGAAAACTTGAGATGGAAAGTCTGGAAAATCAGATAAAACCCCATTTTATTTATAATACCCTTGATTTAATTATCGGTTATCTTGAAAGTAATAACAGTAAAAAGGCTTCTTTTTTGATAGAAGCTCTGGGTAAATTCTTCCGGTTAAGCCTGAGCCATGGTAAAGAACTGGTCATGGTTAAAAATGAGATTGAACATGTCAAAAACTATCTTTATATCCAGCAGCAGCGCCATGGTGAAGAATATGAGTATATTATTGATATTAAGGATAAAGAAATACTTACTGAATATATGCCCAAGTTACTCCTTCAACCCCTGGTTGAGAATGCTATCTACCACGGAATACTGAAGGTGAATAAAAGCGGCCTAATTATTGTTAGAGGTTATCGTAAGGGAGAAGATATTTTCTTTGATGTAATAGATAATGGAGTGGGAATGTCCCGGGAGAAGGTTGACGAAATAAATTCAATATTGAGGGGGGAAATGGGGGTAGAGGACGAAAAACAGTATTTCGGCCTCAGAAATGTCAATGAAAGGATTAAACTAAAGTTTGGACCCGACTACGGGCTCTATCTCGATAGTGATATAGGGGCCGGTACTAAGGCTACCATCAAGATTGGAGTTATTAAAAATGATGGTGATTAGGGTAAGTTACAATTAAATAATTTACAGACAGGATTAAGTATTTATGGCTCCTGACGAAAATTAATTTTAAGCTGGGGCTACAGTAGAATGCTTAATCCTGTTTTTTTATGCAGGACTAAAGTTAAAGACATGGCCTGATCACACAAATGGCAGGCCTATCTGTGGTTTTATTTCTGGGTCATTAAAAATAGGAAATGAATAAAATAATAAGATTTACCAGATAATTCTTGAAATAAATAATCAAATATACTAAAATATAGAAAAACATGTATCATGATAGTAATTTTTATTTAAAGGATGTAAAATATTTTTCAATTCCCTGAGGTTTTTTGAAAGTATTAATGGTGGATAAGTGTATAAAAATTGATTTACCTGTAAGATATATTAAATATAATATTGTTTTGAAAGGGTGTTGAAGAGAACATGTCCTCTAAAGTGAAGTGGATTAGAACATTAATTATTTTCATTATTATTTTTGTTTTAAGTCTGGTAAGCCCCTCTGCGTATTCTCAAAATGAGGGTAATAATTTACCTGATTATAACAGCATTGATCTAGAGTATTATGTTAAAGAGGTATTTGAAAAAGTGAGCAAAAACAATTTAGCAGATGGTGTTATTTTAGACTGGTATATAAGTAGTGACGGGGAACACATCGTAGTATTTTATAAAATTTACGTTGCCGGGGATACAGGCGAAGATAATGGATCATCTATTTCTATTTCATCATTAGATACCTATAAATTTACTGGCTGGGATAACAACGGAGAAAAAAGTGAAATTATGGTACCAGTATATGAGTTTAATTCCGAATACTACACCCCCCGGGAAATTATAAGGAATTACACAATGGGGAAAGAAGATTTTATAAATAATTTTCTACCCAGGATATACAGGGTTTACAGGGAAGTAGATATCCCTCCGGAGAGTTTTAAACATAAAGGCCAGAAAATTATATTTGGTGATAAAAACCTGGAACAATATATCAAAGGCTTAATGAATAAAAAAGGAGACTCTGTTTATGAGGCAGAGGTTAAGAATATCAAGCGCTTACATATCCCAGGCGATAATCAATACAGGATAAAATCCCTTAATGGATTAGAATTTTTCTCAGGACTGCAGGAACTGATAATATCCAGAAACGATATTAAAGATTTAAATCCCCTAACTAAATTAAAAAATATAAAAGAATTAAGAATACATGGTATTCCGGTTAAAGACTATAGTCCTCTGGGAAGACTAAAAAAATTAAAAGTGTTAACAATATGGGGATATCAAGCCCTGCCTGTCGATAAATACTGGCCCTGCCGGGTCCGGGATTTAAGTTTTTTAAAGAATTTAACTGATTTAGAATACCTTGAATTTAAATTTAATGACATTAAGGATCTAAGTCCCCTTGCCAACCTTACCAGGTTGAAACATCTTAAAATTAACTATGACCGGGTTTCCAACCTTGACCCCATCTCCGGACTGACCGGCCTTGTCCATCTGGACCTTGTCAATAACAATATAGAAGATATAAGTCCCCTGGTCGGTTTAAAAAACCTGGAAATTTTAGATTTATCCGGAAACAGGGTAAAGGATATTACCCCTCTGTTGAAATTGTGCAAGTTAAAATCGGTTACCCTGAAAAACAACCATTTTAAACTAGATATAGAGGTTATAAATAAACTTAAGGATCGAGGGGTCAAAGTAGAATACTAGATATTAACCGGGAGGTTATTTAAATATGAGTAAAAAGCCTTTTTCAAAAATAGTTACACTGTTTGTTATAATTATTTTTTCAATCTTTCTTTTTGCCTGGAATGGGGAAGCTGTCGAAGATACAGGAATTATTGTTTTTGAAGATGAGGACCTGAAAAAAGTGGTAATGAGGTCACTGAGCAAGCCGGAAGGACCTGTCTTCAGGCCAGAGGTGGAAAATTTAACTGAGTTCAGTATCCCCTCTTTTCGTCATTATGAAATAAATTCTATAAAGGGATTAGAAGCCTTTTTAAACATAAAAACCCTGCGGATTGGGCCAAATTATATCAGTGATTTAACCCCCCTGGCCCATTTAACAGACCTTGAAAGACTCTATATCTTTGAAAATCATATTGAAGATTTAAGTCCACTGGGAAAATTGAAGGAATTAAGGGAGTTAATAATCAGGGGGTTACCTCCATATAAAAAGGGATTGCCTTCAGGTAAATATTCAGGACATTATATTGAGGACATAAGTCCTCTGGCCGGTTTAGTAAAACTTGAATACCTTAAATTATCCCATCAAAAGATATCAAATTTAGAGACCCTGACTCAACTACCAAACTTAAAAACCCTGAATGTAGCCTATAACAGTATATCTGACCTTAAACCCCTGACTGCTTTGACAGGGTTAAGCCACCTGGATCTGGAAGCCAACAATATTAAAGATATATCTCCATTAAGAGGGTTAAAAAAACTTACCTATTTAAATCTGATCAGAAATGAGTTGACCGGTGTAAAACACCTTTCCAGTCTGGAAGGTTTGCAGGTATTGCTGTTAAGCGGGAATGACCTCCGGAATATTGCCTCCCTTACCCGACTGGTAAACCTTGAGAAACTGGATATCAGTGACAATAATATCAGTGTTGCCCCCGGTTTAAAGGAATTTAAAGGTCTGAAGGAATTGAATATAAGTGGCAACCCCATTGACGATATTAATTTTATCAGCGAGTGCAGGAAACTTGAAAGATTACTGGCCTTCAATTGTGAGATAAGGGACATATCACCTTTAAGGGGACATAACAGTTTAAAAGAGCTTTTTTTGCATAACAACAGGATTACCGATATTAGTCCCCTTGAAGGGCTGAACACTCTCGAAAGGCTTGACCTGAGTGGAAATAGTATAGAAAATGTTTCAGTCATATCTGGACTCAATAAACTTAAATATTTAGACCTTGAGGGGTGTGGTCTGACCGCGATAGAATTTTTAAAAGACCTGGGATCCCTGGAATACCTTGAACTTGAAAATAATAGAATAAGCCAGATTGAGCCTTTAAAAAAACATATTAATTTAAAAACCCTGGTTCTTGATAATAACCAGATTAAAGATATAAGTACCCTGGGTGAATTGATGAACTTAAAGGTGCTATCATTAAACGATAATCAGATTGAAAACATCGATTCTTTGACTGGTTTAAACCAGCTGGAAGTATTATATATTTCGGGCAATAGAATCAGGAATATTAAACCCCTTTTAAAATTAAATAATTTGAGTGTTGTAGCAATAAAAAATAATCAGTTTAAGCTTGATGAAGATGTTATAAAAAAGCTGGAGGATAATAAAGTAACTGTTGTGTATTGAACAATACTGTTTTGTTTCGGTAAAATTTGTGTGTTAAATTTGAATAAATTTTTTATGTTTCATGGTTCAGACAGGATTAAGTATTCATGCTCCTGCTGAGGATTATTTTTATGGTGGGAGTTATAAGCGAAGTAGCATGCTTAATCCTGTTTTTTTATGCAGGATTAAAGTTGAAGTTGAAGTTCATGGTCCATTAGTAAGTTTAAACCCTGGAGAAACATCTTATTTTTGTGAACAGTGGGGGTTATTAAAATGGAATAAGGATAAACCAATCCCTGAAGTGGTTATTAATCAGAGGTGTTGCATAACTAAAACGTTTTAGAAATTGTCCGTAGGTGTTGTAAATAAATATTGTCTAATGATAGCCACCTGATGATGCTTGGCTTAACGGGCTATTTAACAACTCTGATAAAATAATGTAAAAAAAATAGAAAAAATTAAAAAAAAGAGAAGGATTTTTTAAATCAGTGGAGAATATATAAAACATAACTAAAGCGATTTAGTAAAATGGGCTCCCTCCCTTTAGTTTTTGATAACCTGTGTCCCCCTGTTATGTAAAGGCTAACCCGATTATAACTGGATTGGCATAAACTATTAATAAACTCATTTTACTAAACTGCTTTAGACAAAGGGAGGCAATAACCATGGTTGTTATGAGGAGATATACCCCTTTCTCGGTTGCAATTATAATATTATTACTGTTTATTATGGGCAGTGGAAGTGTATATTCAGAAAGTATTGACAGGAAGGTAAATGATATGTTGAGTCAAATGTCCCTTGAAGAGAAAATAGGCCAGATGTTTGTGGTTGAAGTTTCAACTGTTATGGAAAGAAGGGGACCATTTGGTACCAGCGGGAGAATTGATACCAGAAAATTAAAAGGGCTAACGAATGTTGGCAGTATCTTTAGTGGTGGTAGCCTGCGGGCTAACCCTGTTCCAAACAACCCCGCTACCTGGACAGAAATGATAAATAATATAAAACAGGTGTTTAATGATAACAGCAGGATTCCGGTTATTTATGCACTGGATGCTATTCATGGCAATAATAAAGTAATTGGTGCACCTATTTCTCCACACAATCTCGGGTTGGCATCTACATGGAATCCTGAACTAGTTGAAAGGGTTTATGGTTATACAAGTGATTCACTGGAGGCGATTGGTGTAAGCTGGAATTATGCACCAGTTCTGGATGTTGCCCGTGACCCGAGGTGGGGGAGAACATATGAGACCTTTGGAGAAGACCCGTTTTTAGTAAGTGTGATGGGGGCTGCAAGTGTTCGAGGTATACAGAAATCGGGCAGGGTTTGTGCAACTGCAAAACATTATATTGGGTATAGTGGTTCTGAAAATGGTATGGACAGGGATCCTTCCTATATACCCAAGAGGGAATTGTATGAAGTGTATTACCCACCATTTAAGAAGGCTGTGGCTGAAGGTGTTAAAACAATTATGGTTAATAGTGGGGAAGTTAATGGTATTCCAGTGCATGTTTCAAAATGGTTGTTAAATGATCTCCTCAGGATGGAACTTGGTTTTTCTGGTGTAATAATATCTGATTATGCTGATATTAGTAAGCTTCATGATTACCATATGGTTGCTAAAGACTATGAAGAAGCAATAATCAGAGCTGTCAATGCAGGTGTGGATATGTTTATGGAACCCGACAACTATCCCGGGTTTTATCGATTTCTGATAGAAGCAGTAAAAGAGGGTACTGTGAGTGAGGAGAGAATTAATCAATCTGTAAGTAGAATATTAAAATTAAAGATGGAACTTGGGTTGTTTAACGAAGAGTTAAAAGACCCGGCTAATGCCGAAAAAATAATAAGTAATAATAGTGAAGCTGTGGAACTATTCCGCCAGGCTGCCCGGGAATCAATTGTGCTATTGCAGAACAAAGATAATGTACTTCCTCTCTCGAGGGAGATAAAGTCTGTGCTGGTAGTGGGTAATTGTGCTGAAAGTATGGGCAATTTGTGTGGGGGATGGACAATAAACTGGCAGGGTCCTGAAGAAACAGACCTGACAACCGGGAAAACAATTCTGGAAGCCATTAAAGAAAAAGTGGCCCCGGGAACCAGGGTAGATTATATAAAATATCGGCTGGAGAGCATAGATATCTATGTAAAAAAAGTCCTTGAAGCTGCATCAGATGCAGAAGCAATAATTGTGGCTATTGGTGAAGAACCCTATGCAGAAATGATGGGTGATGTGCAAAACATACAGCTACCGGCAGATCAAATTAAACTGATAAAGGCACTCGGAAATACTGGAAAACCGGTTATAACGGTTTTAATTACGGGAAGGCCACTGGCAGTTGGACCAATCCTCAATAGCACCCCGGGGTTGTTATTATCATTCCTGCCAGGAACCGAGGGTGGTAATGCGGTTGCTGACGTACTATTTGGTGATTATAATCCTTCAGGCAAACTACCAATAACTATACCCAAATATACCGGCCAACTCCCACTATATTATAACCATAAACCGGGAGTAGATTATGACCCTCAATTTCCCTTTGGTTATGGGTTGAGTTATACCAGTTTTGAATATAGTGGATTGACTGTAAAAAAACAGCATGATTCATTGCAAATAAGTGTTGATGTTAAAAATATAGGTGATGTGGGAGGTACTGAGGTCGTTCAGGTTTATATCAATGATGTTTATAGTAGTGTAACCACGCCGGTAAGGGAATTAAAAGACTTTAAAAAAGTTTATCTAAGACCTGGAGAAACACGGAGGGTAGAATTTGTAATACCTTTTACTAAACTTACACTTTATAATGAAAATTTTGTTGAAGTAGTAGAACCAGGAACATTTGAAATACAGATTGCAGGGTTTAGCAGACGGGTAAAAATATAAAAATAAAATAAATCAGGAATTTTTTAGCTGCTAGTGAATAATATATATCAGAGCTAAAGCGGTTTAGTGTTTAGCCATTCTAATTGATCGATATTATATTAGAATTCCTGTAATAACAGCAATTATAATAAATGGAAACAAAAAATTTATGGATGTTATCTAAATTGCTTTAGTAAATTAGGAGGTATTAATAAATGGCAACAATAAAAGACATTGCAAAACTTGCAGGTGTTTCAGTAACTACAGTATCAAAAGTTATCAATAATTATCCTGATATTAGTGATAAAACAAAGGAAAAGGTTATAAAAATCATGGAACAGCAAAATTACCGCCCTAATGCTATTGCCAGAAGCCTGTCAACAAGCCGTTCGCGGTCAATAGGAGTATTTTTTACAGACCATTTAAATAGTGGGTTGAGGCACCCCTTTTTCAGAGATATTATTTACGGGATCGAAAAGACATTTTTCCGAAAAGGGTATGACCTGATTTTATTTGCCCATCAATGGGGAGACAGGTTCAGTTATACAGAAAAGTGTAAAAGTCGTCATGTTGATGGTGCCATCTTAATGGGGATGCCGAGGACTGATCCCAATCTTGATAAATTAGTTAATTCAAATATACCAACAGTATTTATAGACCTCGATATAGTTGGCAAAAATGCTACGTATGTGATATCCGATAATGTTCAGGGGGCAAAACAGGCTGTGAATTATCTTTATTCCCTTGGCCATATAAAAATAGGTATGATTATGGGACAGCGGATTACTAAACCGGCACAGGATCGCCTGATTGGTTTTCAGGAAGAGTTAACGAATTTAGGTCTGGAGTATAACCCGGAATGGATTATAGAGGCTGAATTCGGAGAAGAAGGCGGTTATCAAGCTATGAAAAGGATTATTACCCAGGAGATAAGACCATCTGCTGTGTTTTGCCAGGGTGATGAAATGGCCATTGGAGCTATTAACGCTATAAAAGAACATGGTTACAATGTACCTCAAGATTTTTCTATAGTTGGCTTTGATAATATTGAAATAAGTAGTTATGTTTCCCCTGGTCTTACTACAATCCATCAGGATAAATTGACTATGGGAAAGAAGGCCGCCAGTATTCTTCTGGAAATGATTAATAACCCAAACAAAACCTTTTCTCCCGTAGTGTTACCAACAAAATTAATCGAGAGGGAGTCATGTAGAAAGATTGGATAGGTGTAGAGAGTGAAGGGATAGTCATGTATTAAAGGCTGGTCAACTTAAGATTATTAAATAAGGAGGAAAGATGATGCTTGCCAAAATAAGGGGTTATTTTGATAATAGTTTGATTCATCAGTTAAAGCACCGGACGGCCAAAAAGAGTTTACCCTATATGTTTATTTTACCGGCATTAATTGGTATGTTATTTGTCCACATCATTCCTATGTTATGGGGTGTTGTGATCAGTTTCCTTGACCTGGATATTTACAACATAACAAGATGGGCCAGTGCTCCGTTTGTCGGTCTGGAGAATTATACTAAGGGTTTTTCACCTGTTACAACCATTGGTAGAATGTACTTCAAAAGCCTTTTCAATGTAGCTTATTACAGTCTGTTGACGATATCAATTGGTTATTTCCTGGGACTTGGGGCTGCATTATTACTGAACAGGCCGTTTTTCGGCAGGACATTTATCAGGGGGTTAATTCTTATTCCTTTTATCACTCCCGATTCCGTTGCCTATAACTTCTGGCGTTTTATCTTTCAGTCAAGGATTGGTATCCTCAACAAAATGTTGCTGGACCTGGGTCTTATTCAAGAGAATATTGTCTGGCTGGTAGGACAGAATAGTCTTTATGCGGTTGTAATTGCCTCTATCTGGAAAGGGTGGCCATTTGCAGCACTGATATTACTTGCCGGGTTACAGACCATACCTCAGGAAATATATGAAGCAGCCAGAATTGATGGTGCATCTGCCTGGCAGAGGTTCAGGTATATTACTTTCCAGTACTTAAAACCTGTAACAAAAACCTTAATGATTATGAATATTTTGTGGAATTTCTTTGCGTTTAACCAGTTTGTTGTACTACTTGGAAGAAGCCCCGGAAAATATGCTGAAGTACCCAGTACATTAATAATGCGCCAGGCATTTGGACATTTCAAATACGGTCTGGGTGCTGCCCTGTCAATAATTTTGATGTTAATTATGCTGATCATTACTATTGCTTACCTCTATTTCTTCCGTATCAGGGCAGAAAGGGAGTGAATTAAGTGAAAAAAAGAAGATATGTATATTATTTACAGAAAACACTATTTTATTTGGCTATTTTATTCATTGTGGTAATTGTTATGGGGCCTTATCTGTGGATGATCAGTGGTTCTTTTAAAACACCGATAGAAATACAGGCAATGGAACCCACCTGGATACCCAGTACATTCACCCTTGATAACTACCGGGATATGAACAGAACAGTACCAATCCTGAAATTTTTTAAGAACAGTCTGATTATCAGTCTTGGGACTATGATTGTAACAGTTGTAATTGGCACACTGGCAGCTTACTCAATATCAAGATTCAGATTCAGGGGTAGAAATGCATATCAATTGTCACTGTTTTCAACACAGATGTTACCAGGTATTTTGTTTTTGATACCCTATTTCGTCATGTTTACCTGGATAAAAAACACTCTGGGCATACCGATGACCAATACATACCACGGGATGATATTTACTTATACTTCATTTTCATTACCATTTTCCATTATTATGCTAAGAAACTATCTTGATTCGGTACCCCGGGAGATTGATGAACAGGCAATGATAGATGGTTGTTCCAGAGTAAAGGCACTATTTAAAGTGATACTCCCCCTTGCCAAACCCGGGATTGCAGCAGTTGGTATTTACTCTTTTATTATGGCCTGGAATGAAATACTGTTTGCTATGGTCTTAACCAGAACAGAGACCCGTACTATTTCCATAGGTTTGCTGCAATATATTACTTCAAACCAGGCCCACTGGGGCCAGATGATGGCAGCATGTATTATGACAACCATTCCTGTAATAGTACTCTTTACATTAATGCAAAAACATATTGTTCAGGGACTGGTATCAGGTGCTACAAAAGGATAAAAAGGAGGTGGTGTACAGTGAAATTATTAGTTTACAGGGTTTAAGTAAGGAGAAGAGGTTTATCGGATGAAGGTTGGTCCAGGTATTTAAAAGTAATGAGGAGGTTAATAATAATGAAAAAGTTTTTTCTGTTGTTAGTATTAACAACTCTATTTGTTGGTACTCTGGCTGTTTCTGCAGGTGCTACCGAAATTACTATGTGGGCAATGAATAATGCTCCATCTGAATTAAACATTGCCTGGTTTAATGAAAAGGCTGCAGAATTTGAAGAACTGACCGGTATCAAGGTTAACTTTGAAGAGATAGCCTGGTCCAGCTGCATGGAGGTTATTTCAACTGCACTGGCAACCGGTGAGGGCGCGAATGTAATGCAGGTTGGAACAACCCAGACACCTTTCTTTGCAGCTACCGGTGGATTGGTCGAAATAGACATTCGTGAATTTGGTGGAAAAGATAATTTTATGGAAGGCAATTTAAAGTCCACAGTACTGGATGGTAAGTACTATGGTGTACCGTGGATTGCAGAAACCAGAGTCCTGTTTTATAACACAGAAATGTTTGAAAAAGCAGGTGTTGAACCTCCCCAGACATGGGAAGAACTTATTGAAGTTGGTGAAAAGATAGTTGATGTATATGGAGAGGGAACAGCTATTGCTATTGCTGGTACAAATGCATGGGACCTGATCCATAACTGGGCTCCGATGCTATGGACCAGGGGAGGAGATTTCCTGACACCAGACTGGAAACGGGCTGCCTTTAACCTATCTGAAGCAGGGTATGAAGCAGTAGAATATTATGTAGACCTGGTAAGGAATGGTTTAGCAAGTACAGCATGTGCTGAATATGACCAGTCCCAGGCTGATTCAGCTTTTGCCAATGGTGATGTGGCAATGGCCTTCCAGGGACCATGGAATATTTCAGGTATAAAGAATGATAACCCCGATCTTCCATTTGCAGCTGCTGAACTTCCAGCTGGACCTTATGGTAGGGCTTCCTTTGCCGGTGGTAGTAACCTCGTAGTCCGGAAAAATGCTCCACAGGATGAAATTGAAGCATCAATTAAGTGGATTAAATTCCTGTTAAGTGATACTAACCTGACAGAGTATGTTAAACTTTCTAACATGTTACCAGCAACCAAGGATGCATTTTCTGATCCATTCTTCCAGAGTGAGATAATGCAGGTATTTGAAAAATCATTGAGCTATGCACATGCTTATCCATCTTTACCTGCATGGGGTGAAATTG
This sequence comes from Halothermothrix orenii H 168, assembly GCF_000020485.1. Lineage (GTDB taxonomy): Bacteria > Bacillota > Halanaerobiia > Halanaerobiales > Halothermotrichaceae > Halothermothrix > Halothermothrix orenii. The sequence continues at coordinate 2,128,557 of NC_011899.1, read as the reverse complement.
AACTGGCTATGAGGACCAGTTTTCAGAACATTCTTACCGATTATATTGATGGTGTATATGATGATAATACCGCCAAAAAATACCTTGATGCTGCTGCATTAGAGGTAAACAACATATTAAAGGAACATAGTGATAAGTAATAAAACTGATAATAAAGGTGGACACACCCCATAATATCGAAGGGAAGGAGAATACCTCCTTCCCTCCCCCTATTTTATATTATAAAGTAATTGAGAGTATTTGACCAGATATTATCTGTTATGAAGCAGTGAGTTTATGAAACTGACAATATTAATTATGCAAGGGCCATATTTATAAAACAGGGTTTTTCATAATAATAAATGTATATTTTGGACTGATCTCTGTGTTATACCAATAATGATTGTGACCAGGTTGCAGTTGCATAAATTTTAGGAGGAGGTGTTTGTATTGTCATACGGATATTTTGACAGTGAAAACAAAGAATATGTTATAACCAACCCACGGACCCCTACACCATGGATTAACTATATTGGTGGTGGAAATTATGGTGGAATTGTTTCCCAGACAGGGGGAGGATATAGTTTTGATGGTGACCCCAGGTTCAAAAGGGTTTTAAGATATAGATATAATAGTATTCCTGAAGACCAACCCGGAAGGTATATTTATCTAAGGGATATTGATAACAATAATTACTGGTCAGCTACCTGGCAGCCTGTTAAAGCTGATTTTGATGAGTATGTATGCCGGCATGGACTTGGTTATACAACAATTGAGCAAAAAAAGGATGACATAGTTACCAGTGTTACATATTTTGTTCCGGGTAATGAATCCCTGGAAATATGGCAGTTAAATGTTAAAAATTTGGGTGAAGAAACCAGACATCTCTCCCTGTATACCTATGCGGAATTTTCCTTTTTTGATGCAGTAAAGGATCAGCAGAATGTGGACTGGACACAACAGATACAACAGGGTGAGTTCGAGGATAATATCCTATTCTGGAATGCATTTATGAAAAACTGGGAATACATTTTTATGACAAGCAGTATTCAGGTAACGTCTTATGAAACCAGCCGTGAAAGGTTTGTTGGTTGTTATCGTGACCTGTCCAATCCAATTGCTGTAGAGGAGAGTAATTGCAGCAATTATCTTGCCCAGAGGGGAAATGGTGTTGGTTGCTTAAATCATGAAATCAAACTTGAGCCTGGATGTGAAAAAGAAATTATTTATATCCTTGGTACTACTCCCTCAAAGCAAACTGTTAAAGAAAAAATATCCAGTTTTCTCGACCCGGAACAGGTAGAGCAGGAAAAAGAAGGTTTAAAAAAATACTGGGATAATTTTTTAAGCAGCTGTGAGGTTGATACACCTGACCCTGAAATGAATTTAATGTTAAATACCTGGAACCAGTACCAGTGTAAAACAACATTTAACTGGTCAAGGTTTGTATCACTGTATCAGTTAGGAATAAACAGAGGAATGGGATTCAGGGATAGTGCCCAGGATGTTCTGGGTGTTATGCATGCTATACCGGATGAGTGCAGGGAATTAATTATTAAACTCTTCAAGATACAGCATCAGGATGGCCATGCCTATCATTTATACTACCCACTGACTGGAGAGGGTACAACAGGTGAAGCAGGGGTGGATGGGAGTGTTGACTGGTATTCAGATGACCACCTGTGGATAATTATTTCTGTAGCTGCTTACCTAAAGGAGACTGGTGACTTTGACTTTTTAACAGAGGTAGTCCCCTATGCAGATAATCAGGGAGAAGGTACCGTTCTTGAACATTTATGTAAGGCACTGGAATTCACGGAAAACCATAAGGGTAAGCACAATATTCCCCTTGCTGGTTTTGCAGACTGGAATGACACCATTAACCTGGATAATGGTAATGGGGTTGCAGAATCTGTCTGGACTGGTATGCTTTATTGTTATGCATTGAAAGAGATGCTTGACCTGCTTGAGTATTTAGGAGAAAACCAACTTGTTACCCGTTATCAAGAGTATTACCAGTCACAAAGGGAAGCTATCAATAAATATGCATGGGATGGGGACTGGTATTTAAGGGCCTATGATGATAACGGGGAGCCATTAGGTTCCCAACATTGTGAACATGGAAAAATATTCCTTAATCCCCAGTCATGGTCTATAATGGCTGGAATAGCAGACAATAAGCAACAACAAAGATTATTACAGAAAGTAGATGAGATGTTAAATACTGAATTTGGTGTTGTGCTGGTATATCCCGCCTATCATAAGTATGACCCGGAAAAAGGTGGAATAACAACTTACCCACCCGGGGCGAAAGAAAATGGAGGCATATTCCTGCATACTAATCCCTGGCTTATTATTGCAGAAACAATGCTGGGAAATGGTAACAGGGCATACCAGTATTACCGGAAGTTGTTACCCCCATTAAAGAATGATATTGCAGATCGATATGAGATCGAACCCTATGTATACTGTCAGAACATATTAGGAAAAGAACATCCCCAGTTTGGGCTTGGCAGAAACTCATGGTTAACCGGTACGGCAGCATGGATGTACAGGGCCGCAGTATATTATATTCTTGGTGTGAGACCCACTTATGACGGTTTAATTATTGACCCGGTTGTCCCTTCTTCCTGGGAAAACTTTAGTATAAAAAGAAAATTCAGAGGTAAAGTAATTGAGATAAATTGTATCAAATCGGATCGGAATTATATCAGGATTAATGGTGTCGGGGAAAAATCGGGTAATAAAGTATCGCTGAGTGAGTTAACTGAAGATATCAACAGACTTGAAGTATATTATACATAACGTGTAACAGACATAATATCCGTGGCAATAACCTATTAAAACAACTATTAAAGCTGTTAAAAGGAGTGAACTAACATGAAATACGGGTATTTTGATGACCGGGCCAGGGAATATGTAATTAATAATCCAGAAACTCCGTATCCCTGGATAAATTATCTGGGTTCAAAAAATTATTTCTGTCTTCTTTCCAATACTGCAGGAGGGTATAGTTTTTACAAGGATGCCAGATTACTCAGGATTACCAGATATCGATACAATAATGTTCCGATTGATGCAGGTGGTAAGTATTACTATATATATGAAGACGGAGAATACTGGTCCCCTACCTGGGCTCCGGTTAAGGCAAAGCTTGATTACTACCAGTGTCAGCATGGCCTGGGTTATAGTGTAATAACCGGTGAACGGAAAAACATTTCAACTGAAATATTATATTTTGTTCCAGTAGATGATAACTGTGAAATACACCGTTTAAAAATAAAAAATAATGGTTCATCTGTTAGAAAAATAAAACTGTTTTCCTTTGTTGAGTTTTGTCTCTGGGATGCATATGATGATATGACTAATTTCCAGAGGAACTTAAGTACTGGTGAGGTAGAAGTAGAGGGTTCAACCATATTCCATAAAACAGAATATAGAGAGAGGAGAAACCATTTTTCCTTTTTTACAGTCAATAGTAATATTTCAGGTTTTGATACCGATAGGGAATCATTTATAGGTCTGTATAACGGTTTCCATGAACCACAGGTTGTTGTCAGTGGCAGACCAGGTAATTCTATTGCCAGTGGGTGGTCACCAATTGGCTCACACTGCCTGGAAATAGTATTACAACCGGGTGAAGAACAAAGTTATATTTTTATACTTGGCTTTATGGAAAATAATCCTGATAACAAGTGGTCTTCATGCGGGGGAATTAATAAAGATAAAGCCTATAGTATGATCAGGCGCTATAATTCTGATATCAAAGTTGACAATGCATTGCAACAGCTTAAATCTTACTGGGATGACCTCCTTTCAGGCTTTTATCTTGAATCTGGTGATGACAGGTTAGACAGGATGGTTAATACCTGGAATCAATATCAGTGTATGGTTACCTTTAATCTGGCCAGGAGTGCATCATATTTCGAATCAGGTATTAGTAGAGGAATAGGATTTAGGGATTCCAATCAGGACCTTCTGGGGGTTGTTCACATGGTTCCTGAAAGGGCAAGAGAAAGGTTGATAGATCTGGCCCGTACACAGTTTGAGGACGGGAGCACGTACCATCAATACCAGCCCCTTACCAAAGAAGGTAATAATGAAATAGGAAGTGGGTTTAATGATGACCCCTTATGGCTAATTTTAGGTACTGCAGCTTATATCAAGGAAACCGGCGATATTTCTATTCTTAATGAAGAGGTTAGCTTTAATAATGGTAAGGAGGCAACTTTATTTGATCATTTACTGGCATCATTTAACCATGTTGTCTTAAATAAGGGGCCGCATGGATTGCCATTGATTGGCAGGGCTGACTGGAATGATTGTTTAAACTTAAATTGTTTTTCGACTGACCCTGGAGAGTCATTCCAGACGACAACTAATAAAGATGATGGGCAGGCTGAATCTGTTCTGATTGCCGGGATGTTTGTGACGATAGGTCCTGAATTTGTTAAGATGTGCAGATTTATCGGTAAAGATGAAATTGCTGACAGAGCTCAATCAGAAATTGAGGACATGAAAAAGGCAGTAATGGAGCACGGGAGAGACAAAAACTGGTTTCTGAGGGCATACGATTATTATGGAAATAAGGTTGGTAGTATTGATAACAATGAAGGTCAAATATATATAGAACCTCAGGGTTTTTGTGTTATGGGGGGGCTGGGTATTGAATCAGGGTTTGCCCGTAAGGCACTTGATTCTGTCAAAGAGAGGCTTGATACAGAATATGGCCTTGTATTACTGGATCCGCCCTATAAACAATATTACCCTGAACTTGGTGAAATTTCTTCATACCCGCCTGGATATAAGGAAAATGGAGGTATTTTCTGTCATGCCAACCCCTGGATAATGATTGCAGAAACAGTCCTGGGGAGAGGGAATAATGCGTTTGAATACTATAAAAAGATAGCCCCTGCATATCTTGAAGAAATCAGTGATATCCACAGGATGGAGCCATATGTATATGCCCAGATGATTGCAGGCAAAGATGCAGTTAACCATGGTGAAGCAAAGAATTCGTGGTTAACCGGAACTGCTGCCTGGAATTATGTGGCTATCACACATTATATACTGGGAATAAGGCCGGAATATGAAGGTTTGAAAATAGATCCATGTATCCCTGAAGAATGGTCTGGATTTTATGTAGAGAAGAGATTTAGAGGTAAAGTGTATAAAATTCATGTAAATAACCCTGCAAAAGTTAGTAAAGGGGTAAAACATATCAAGGTAGATGGAGAAATAATTGAAGGTAATTTAATTAGAATTCCGCTAGAAAATCAAGCCAGAGAAAATGTCAATGATAATACAACTCAGCACATTGTAGAAGTAATTATGGGCTGAAAGTATACCTTTGTTCTCTTCTTTAACAGTATTATCAGTGTCAAAAAACTTAGTTAAAGAAGGGGGAGACAATGAAAAGTAAAAAGAAGACCAATTTTAGGTTGAGAAGTAGTTTAACAATAAAAGTTATCGGGGTTGTCTTTCTTGTAGTAGTAATTTTGGTTCTGTTTTTTGGAGTTACCATTAATTCTCTTGTATCAGAAGAGATTACTTCACTAGTTCAGGAAAGGAACTTTGGTATGGCATGTTCCATCCAGAGTGAAGTAGATGCTTTTATTAAGGAAACAGTTAATATGTTTGAGTTAACTTCAAAACAGGATATAGTCAGGGCAGGCAGCAGGTTTCCAATGATGGATTTATTTAATAAAATTACAGCTGACTATCCACAGTTTGTCTCTATGTACTTTGCTTCTGTTAAAGGGGAAATCATACATTTCCCGGTAGTTGAATTCTCACCGGATTATGATCCAGTTCAGGAGGAATGGTACAAAAAGGCAGTAACTACAGAAGGTCTGGTAATAGGTAACCTGAAAAAAAATAAGAACGATGGTTATCCGGTGATTACGCTATCAAAGTCAATCAATGGGTTTGACGGTAAGTTGAGCGGGGTTCTGGGCGCAACAATATCTTTAAAAAAATTTTCAACCCTTGTCAGTGATATGTTGAATGAAGACAATGTCTTATCATTTATGGTTGATAGCAAAGGAAAGTTAATTGCCCACTATGACCATGATATGGTAATTGAAGGTAAGGACTTTGCACAGGTAATTAACATTGATAACATAAATAAAACAAGGGCCGATAACCTTCAATATACCTTTAACCAGACCGAGTATCTGGGATCATATGTTCCACTTCCTTTTATTGATGGTACTATTATTGTATCGGTGCCCGTAAAACAAGTATTTTCTGGATTGAACAGGATTCAAAGGAAAATGGTGATAATTGAATTAACTATTCTCTTTATTTTAGTTCTGGCAGTATACATTGTAATAAGAAGATATCTACTGCAACCCATTTCTTTTTTCACAAATAACATCCAGAGGGTTGCCCGGGGTGATTTAACGGTTAAATTTGATCTTAAACGGTCAGATGAGATTGGACAGTTAACAAAGGTATTTAACAGTATGGTAACACAGTTGAAAAAAATTATTATATCCATTAAAGATGCAGCTAAAATGGTAGGTGGTTCCTCACACAACCTGAAAGATAATTCCCTACAGGTAGGTAATATGACAGACCAGGTGTTGTCATCAATTGAAGAGCTGGTATCCGGCTCAGACGAACAGGCCAACAATATTGAAGATGTAAATAAGCAAATTCAGAACCTGGCTGAGGAGCTGAGCCTTGTTAATGAGTCAAACCAGATGGTCAGAAAGCTTGCAGGCAGTATGAACCTTGCTTCAGACAGGGGAAGCAAGGAAATTAAGAGGGTAAAAGAACAGATGGATAAGATAAAAGATACTATTCATAAAGCTGCCCGTGGTTTTACTTACCTGGAATCTGCATCGGAAGAAATAGATGATATTTTAAATTTAATAAATAATATAGCAGAACAGACAAACTTGCTGGCATTAAATGCTGCCATTGAGGCTGCAAGGGCAGGAGATGCAGGCCGTGGTTTTAGCGTAGTTGCTGAAGAAATACGGGAACTTGCAGTCGAATCGGTAAAATCAGCAGACAGGATACGTGATTTAATAACCGATATTAAACAGGAAACAAAGGCAGCAAGTAAGAGAATGCAGGAAGGCACAGAAGAAGTAAATAAAGGGGAGGCAGTTGTTAATTCTGCCCGCGAGGCTTTTGGTGATATAAGTCAACTAGTTAAAAATGTAAACAATGGATTTGAAAAGTCTAATGAGGCTCTAATGAAAGCAAACAATAATAGTAAAAGGATAGTAGAAAATGTTCAAAATATAGCAGGTATATCTGAAGAGATATCAGCAAGCTCACAGGAAGTAGCAGCAGCAAGTGAAGAGCAAAAGAGTTCAATTGATAATATAATTTCACTGGCAGATGAACTGGCCAGCATGGCAGAAAACTTAAACAAATCAATTGATCGATTTAACATTTAGTTAATGACAAATTTATATAACCATTTTTTTAAAGTTAGTGTAAAATAACTTTGGTATAGAAAGATAACGGAGCCAAAGATACCGGAGGATAGATGAGGGATTAGCATTCAAAGAGATAATTGCTAAAGAATTGTATTTTAAGTAAATATGGGAGCGTCCTGTATCCGAAAGTAACTAGGTACTATCTTAACAGACAGGATTAAGTATTCATGCTCCTGCTGAGGATTATTTTTATGGTGGGAGTTATAAGCGAAGTAGCATGCTTAATCCTGTTTTTTTATGCAGGACTTATTCAGGGGAATGTATAATATGATGTATAAATAAAATGTAGATGTAAGTTATATCATTGATAATGGCAAAAATATTATTGTTAACTTTTTAATCCAATATTATTTAGACCAGGGTTAAGTAAAAATTAAATGAGGGATGGCAAATGATTTAAATATTTTTATATGGCATTATTATATAAATCTGAGTGGTAGGAGGGAAAGTAATGGATAGTCTGATTGAGGTTAATAATCTAACCAAGGTTTTTAAGGAAAAGGACAGGGTTATCACTGCTTTAAAAAATGTTTCTTTCAGGGTCAAATCCGGGGAAATTTTCGGACTTCTGGGTCCCAATGGAGCCGGAAAGACCACCACCCTCAGGATTATATCAACCCTGATGGTGCCTACCGAAGGAGAGGTTACGGTAAAAGGATATAATACCGTTACTGATAGTCAGAAAGTGAGGTCAAGTCTTGGTTTTCTTACAGCTGAAATGAACCTTTATGACTACTTCACGGTCAGGGAGCTTTTAGAATTTTTTGCCCGGGTCAATGGTATGCCCGGAACGGAAACTGAAAAAAGGATTCCGCAAATCCTCAAACAGCTCGGTCTTGAAGAATATGCCGACCGGCGGGTTGATAATTTCTCGACAGGGATGAAACAAAAGGTATCTATAGCTAGGGCTTTATTGCCCGATCCCCCGATTTTAATCTTTGATGAGCCGATAAACGGTCTGGATATTATGGCTGCCCGGGTTGTAACCCGCCTGATAGAACAGCTGAGGGATAGGGGCAAATCTATCATAGTATCTACCCATAATATGACCCTGGCGGAAAGCATCTGTGACCGTCTGGGGATACTGTTTGATGGAGAACTAATTGCTACCGGAAGTCATAAGGATCTGTCCGGGCAGACAGGGGAAGAAAGACTTGAAGACATATTCTTTAAACTGGTAGGTGAAGACTATGAACTGGACCAGAATTAGGTATTTAATATTTAAAGAACTTAAGGGGATAGTAAGGGATAGAAGGACCTTTATTACAATGGTAATAATGCCCCTTGTCTTTTTACCACTGCTGTTAGGGGGGATTACCTATTTCCAGATGATGGCCCAACAGCAAAGCTATGAAGAGATTACCTATATATTTATAGAGGGGGGAGAGAAGGCACCGGGCCTGGTTGGTTACCTGAAAGGAGAAGAGGGTATCCGGGGTGCTACTTATCTGGGCAGGGACCCTGAAGAGGCCCTTAAGGAGGGGTTAATCTCCCTTTACCTCAGGGTGGAAGATGATTTCCAGGATAATATTAATGAAGGAAAGACAGGCCAGATCACCGTTTTTTATAATAATACCCGGGAGCGGTCACAGGCAGGTCTCGATAGATTTGAAAAACTGGTAATGAGATACCAAAAGCAGATTGTAAAAAAAACGGCTCAGTAGACTGAATATAAGTGATAATTATATCAATCCTGTAAGCTATACTGTTATTGACAGGGCCTCTAAAGAGGAACAAAGTGGTCACTTTCTGGGAATAGTAATTCCTTACTTTGTAATTATTTCAATTTTTGTCGGGGCCATGAACGTGGGGATAAATATTACCGCAGGAGAGAAGGAGAAGGGGACCCTGAGTACCCTCCTGGTAACCCAGTTAACCCGGTCAGAAGTAGTAACTGGTAAGCTAATAACCCTGATAATAATTTCCACCTTTTCGGCTATCCTCAATATTGTAGGGATTGTTTTTGCCTATAATTTTGCCTTCAGGGCTACAGGTTCAGAACTGGATCTGGTGGTCAGTATGTCAGGTGGCTGGCTTATCCAGATGCTGGTTTTACTGGTATTACTGGCCTTTATAATTAGTGGAATAGTGATGCTGGCGGGTAGTTTTGCCAGAAATATCAAAGAAGGAAACTCCTATGTGATGCCGGCATATATGGCCGTAATACTTATCGGGGTTATGTCGATGAGTGGGGCCTTTAGCATATCAACCCCCATGTATTTAATTCCAATATTAAATGTAATCTTTATGTTACAGGATGTCTTAAGTTTAAATGCTGAGGCTATTAACTTCTGGATGACGGTTATAAGCTCCTCTATCTTCGGGTTTTTATTAAACTATATGTCAGTCAGGCTATTTCAGCGTGAAAGTATTATCTTCAGGACATAGAATTAAACACAGGATAATATATTTTTAGGGCCCAGGGGTAAGGAGGATATCCTTACCTCTTTTTTGTATAGGGAGGTTAAGGGTCCTGTTATCCTGCCGGTGTTTTTGGAGACAATGTTCTCCTACGAAAGTAGGAGAAAAAGATCCTACTTATTTTTACTAAATATCATGCTCCCGGTTGATGAATTAAAAGGAGTTTTAGCATATAATTAAATTAACCCGGGGAACATGATTATGGTTTTCTATTCCAGCCTGTATTACAATTGATTTTTTTTCAAAGAATTTTTCCTGTTATAAAGGCTGATCTCATAAATTTTTACTGTGTAATTGTTTATTTATCAAAAAGGGGTGTTTGTATGATACAGGTATACCTGGTTGATGATCATCCATTTGTCCTTCAGGGGTTGAAAGCATATTTAAATACCCGGGAGGGAATTGAAATTGTTGGGACATCAGGTAATGGAGAAAAGGCCATTAAAGAAATTGCAAAATTAAATCCAGAGGTGGCGGTGGTCGATCTGCGGCTTCCCGGGCTTAACGGGATTGAAGTTACCAGGGAGATAAAAAAGAAAAACCCCGGGACTGAAGTTATCATTCTTTCCAGTTTTAATAAAGAGGATGAGGTAATTGAGGCCATAGATGCCGGAGCCTTAAGTTATGTAATGAAGGATTCCCGTCCCGAAAAACTGGTTGAGGCTATAAAGGCAGCCCGGCGGGGGGAACCTGTTTTAACCCCTGGTGTTGCCAAAAAAATCATGAAAAGGGCAGCCCGGAAGGGACGTAAGACAGAGCCACTAACACCCCGTGAGAAGGAAGTCCTGGCGTGCCTTGTCAGGGGTAATTCTAACCGTGATATAGCCAAAACCCTGTGCATATCTGAGACTACTGTTAAAACCCATGTCAGTAATATTTTAAAGAAACTGGATGTTAAAGACCGGACTCAGGCAGTTATTAAGGCTATAGAAAATAATCTGGTAGATAGGTGATATTAATGAGAAAAAGTATTCTGGCTATAACTAAGAATTCTTTTAAAAGTGGTATTATTGGTATCGGGATATCACTTATGTTTTTCTTTTCATTTTCTGGTTTTTCAAAAACTGACAACCCATTTTTGCTCTTTATAATCTATGTTATTTTCGGGTACATTGTTGGTTTTTTAATTTCAATCAGCAGTCAGTCAGTGATTTATATTGCTGCAAATTTTTCTCTACCTGTAATTAGTAATGTACTGGGGCGGAGTTTTATTACCTACCTGGCAAGTAGTCTGGTATTTTATTTGTGTGGACTTATTTTCTTTCCCTTAATTGGAGTTCCTTTTAGTTTCAATTTATATATAAGTCTGGGGGTAGGGATTGGTTCGGTTATGATCTCCTTGTTTTTTTATGTGCTCGAACAACAACAGGAGAAACTTGAACTTGAAAAGGAAAATAAAAAACTGGCCATTATTGAAGAAAGAAACAGGATTGCCCGGGAACTCCATGATTCTGTATCCCAGAACCTTTTTGGAATCAACTTAAATCTTAATACCCTGGAGGTTTTAATTGATGAGGGGGACCATGATAGGGTTCGAAAGACAGTTGAGGATTTGAAGAAGATGGTCCAGGAGGTCCAGACCGAAATGAGGCTTATGATCTATGAACTAAAACCGGTCCACCTCAGGGAGAAAGATTTTTTTGAAGCCCTGGAAAGCCTGGTTGAGTTGTACAGAAACCGTTATAATCTGAAAATCACCACACATCTTAATGGTAATGAAAACAGGGTTGAGAGTGAAGTCCAGCTTGCCTTATACCGGGTAGCACAGGAGGCCCTAAATAATATTGTAAAACATGCTGATGCCGATAAGGTCAGCATAACCCTTGGTATAGGCAATAATGGAATTACAATGGCTATAAAGGATAATGGGAAAGGGTTTAATGTTGGCAGAGTTAAGGCAGGCAGTGGCCGGTTTGGGATTTCGGGAATGAAGGACAGGGTCAACGATGTTGGTGGTGACTTTGATATAGAGTCACAACCGGGACAGGGAACCACTGTAAAAGTTTCTATTCATTAAAATAAGGAGGATGAGGAAAATGTTAAAGAGATTTAATAGAAGCAACATTAAGAATATTTGGCCATTAAAGTTTATGGCAATGGTTATTATGGTGGGATTAAGTCTGGTGGTAGTTTCTTCTATGGTTCAGGCCGGAGAGGAGTCTCCCCTACAGAAGGGTCAGAAGTTATATGTCAGGGCCCGGGATATTTTTTACAATGGTGAGGGGGGTTATCAGGAAATAAAAAAGATCGTTGATAACTGTGAAGAAATTCTATCTTCATCTGAAGACAACTATAAAAAATATTACTGGCAGGGACAGTTAAAGTTCCTCCAGGGAGAGGTTGCTGAAGCCTTAGGTAAACAAAGGGAGGCGGCTGTATCTTTTGATAAGGCCAGTCAGCTTGCCAGAAAAGCCATTGATAATAAATCTGACTTCAGTGATGCTTACCGGCTTATGGCCGATGCCTATATGAGGCTTATGAATTACAAGGGTTCCCTTTTTGCCGTGACAAAAGGACCCCAGTCCCTAAAACTGGCCCAGAAAGCGGTGAGCCTTGATAGAACAAATTATAGAGCCCTGAATACCATGGCTATTTATTACATAAATGCCCCTGAAATCGGTGGTGGTGATGTCAATAAGGGGATTAAAACCCTTCAAAAAGCTCTGGAGAGTAATGACAGGTTTGATAATTTTATTTCCTATATGTGGCTGGCAACTGCCCATAAAAAGAAGGGGGAGGCTTCTGCGGCCATGAGGTATGTAAAGAAGGCCCTTGAGATATACCCTGGCAGTGGCTGGGCCAGATGGCTTATGGAATCAATTAAAAAACAGGAAGGGGAGGAAAAATGACCATTCTAAAGGCCCGGGGTATCAAGAAGGTCTATACCACTCAGGCAGAAAAGGTCTATGCCCTCAAAGGGGTAGACCTGGAGATAAATAAAGGTGATTTCATTGTTATTAATGGCCCCTCGGGAAGTGGGAAGACAACTTTATTAAATATTTTATCCGGTGTTGACCGGCCTACCGAAGGAGAGGTTTATATTGACGGCAAGCCATTATCTGAGTTAAAGGATAGTAAAAGGACCTTAATTAGAAGGAATAAAATAGGGTTGGTGTTCCAGTCTTTTGAATTGATCCCTGTTTTAACGGCCCGGGAAAATGTGGAGTATCCGCTTTTATTACAGAAAATTGACAGATCTCAGAGAAAAAAGCGAGTCGATTGTATTCTCGACCAGGTGGGGTTGCTCGATATGGCAGACCGCCGGCCTTCACAGTTATCAGGGGGGCAGAAACAGAGGGTGGCTATCGCCCGGGCCCTGGTAACTGAACCTGACGTGGTTCTGGCTGATGAGCCTACCGGTAATCTGGATACCGGAACCGGTCGAAAAATAATAGAGTTAATGAACCGTTTAAACCATGATTTTCAGGTTTCCTTTGTAATAGTAACCCATGACCTTTCAATAAATCAATACGCCAGGAAGTTAATTAAAATCAGGGATGGCAGGTTAGAGGTGAATAATTATGATAAAAATAGCATGGCGTAATATTTTACGGAATAAAAGGAGGTCCCTCCTTATTCTGGGGATTATTATCTTCGGGGTAATGGTACTTTTTCTGGTAAAGGGTTATTTTGCTGCAACCTATGACGGACTAAAAATGATGTCCATATCCAGGAATGGTCACCTCCAGATAGCACCGGAGGGATTCTGGGGAAATACGGGACAGGAAAGGCTTTTACTTACAGGTGAATACCATAAAGCTATCACCGGGGTCCTTGAGTCTGTTGATGATGTAAATAACTTTACCAGTGAACTTAAGGTTTCGGGAATTTTGGGGACCGAAAAGGGTAGTACCATTGTTTCTGGAACAGGAATTGAGCCCGGTAATAGCTTTAATCAAAGTGTAATGATTGAAGAAGGATTTAACCTCTTTCCTGGAGACAGGACCAGGGTTCTTCTGGGAAAAGGGGTAATGGAAAAACTGAATCTGTCAGTTGATGACTGGTTTTCTCTAATGGCTACAACCCTTGATGGGGCTTACAGCGCCAGTAGCCTTAAAGTTTCGGGATCTTTTTCTACCTATAGTGCTGAAGCTGATAATTACTTTATTATGATGCCCCTGTCTTTTGCCCAGAATCTATTAAATACCGATGGGGTTGATAAGGTAATAGTTTCCCTTGAAGACACAGGGAAGACTGAAGAGGTTAAGACTCGCCTTGAAGAAAAATTTGAGGAGATGGGACTTAAGGTTGATATTAAAACCTGGCTGGACCTGGCGACCATGTACCATCAGGTAAAAGCCATGTATGACCTTATCTTTTTCTTCCTGTCTACCATAATATTTATACTGGTCTTTTTCAGTATCCTGGAGATAATGTCAATGGCCTTCTTTGAGAGGATGAATGAGATCGGGACTATCAGGGCTATCGGAACCCGGAGAAGACAGGTTTTTACCCTGCTTCTACAGGAGGCGTTAATACTGGGGATTATCGGGGGTATTATTGGACTTACCCTGGGCTGGGGTATCGGCTATGCTTTAAATAATGCCTATATTACCTATACCCCTCCCAATGTCAGTGAGCCGGTACCCCTTTATTTTAAACTGGCCTTCAGTAATGGGGTTACTCCCTTTATTATTATTCTGGTTTCGACTACTCTATCGGCCCTGTATCCAGCCCTTAAGGCTTCAAGAATAAATGTAGTTGAGATGTTAAGATATTCATAGGAGGGTAATTATATGAAAAAAATAACTGGAACTACCCTGTTTATTTTGATGGGAATATTAATCTGGGGAGCTTTACCGGTCGAGGCCCTGTCTTTAACCCCTGAAGAGATCCTTTTAAATCTTGATAAGAAAATGAACCTGGAATGGTCGTGTATCATGGACTTTGAGGTTATTACCTATGAAGGGGAAGATAGCCATCAGGCCCGGGTCCGGGTCTATATATATGATAGTAAAAGGTCTATTGCCACATTTCTGGCACCTGAGAGGTTTGTTAATGACCGTTATCTGGTGGTAGGCCATAATACCTGGAAGTACCAGGAGGGTCTTAGAAGACCGATTAGAATATCACCGCGGCAAAAGCTTTTCGGTGAAGCCGGTATTGCAGAGACAATGGGAATAGATTATTACCGGGAGTATAAACCGCTGGGTATGGAGGAAGAAAAGGAACATTTTATTTTAAAACTTAAGGCCAGGGACAGTAAAACAGCATATCAGATGGCCGACCTTTATGTTTCCGGGGACAGCTTACAGATTGAGCGGGTCATCCTCAAAGGGGTCAATGGAGAGCCTTTAAAGGAATTAATTTATCATAATCACCGGGAAATGGCCGGTATTGAAGTGGCTGACATAACTGTTAAAAATCTGCTATATGAACGTGATAGAAAGACAGTCCTTATTTTTAAGGATGTAAAACCCGGGGACTTACCTGAGCAGGCTTTTCAGCCCCTGACGCTGGATAAATTCAGGTTATTAATAAGGGAATAGTGGGGTGAAGTTATGAAGAAAACCACGGAAGGGATAAAAGGTCTGGTAAAAAAGGTTCTCCCTGTTATTGGCACCTTATTTATACTGGCAGGTATTTTAAATGGCAGTCCTGTTACCGGTAAGGTAAAGGCTTATCACTTCAATATGGACCTGGTTAATGAATATAGTTTTAGGCATGTGACCCCACCGGGACCAGTGGCCCGGAAGGACACCATAACAGAAGCTGCCACTGAAATACAACTGGATTTTAGCGGGCTGGTCGGGAACTATCAGTATAGCCTCGGGGTAAAGGGGGACTGGCAGAAGTTCAGGGCTGACTTTGAAGAAATAACCATAAGTGGTTTTGCCGGACCGGGGGTCTTTGAAGCAGGCAAAAGAGACTGGAGGTGGGGTGAAGGCTTTAGCTATTCCCCTACCTACCCCCTCAAGGCTGACAGAAATTACTGGGGTGGTGAATTTAATCTCCCGGGTCTCCGTTACAATTTATCCTTTGGTTCAGCGGTGGTAGACGGAAATGAAATTGCAAATGGGAAAGATATTAATACTGGAAGCTGGATCAGGGTTGGTTCACTGATGAACCAGAGTGATTATAAAGTAGTAATGTCTTATCTAAAGAAAGACAATGAGACCAGAGAAGGCAGTAATGGCCAGGTAGATAATATTAATCTAGGGGGGAGCTATTCACGGGATTTCCTGAATGGGTTTGCCCTCCAGGTGGGTGCCAATCTCTCCTGTTACCCCGGGGATACCGTTTCCTATCAATACTTAGTGGGTGGTAAATACACACTGCCTTCAGGACATATTCTGGTGGGTGAAGTGTACCGGGACCGCAGTGGGCATGATCAGATCCTGATCAATTTTATTAATGGAGACCTTATGTCAGACTGGCAATGGCAGATAAGAGATGTTGTAAACTGGAGTGATTACGGTGAAATTCGTACTTTAAGCCTGGATTATATTGGAGATGATAATATAACCCCCGGGCTTGAGATAAATAATTATCAGGGGAGCTATGGTGTTTATCACGACTGGAAATTGACCTTCAGGGTAAAAATCAGTATTTAGTCCTGACTTAAGTCTATAATTGAATAATTAAGACAGGGACAGGTAAGAATGCACCAACCTATATTTAGTCTAAACTTAAGTCTATCATTGAAAGTGAGGGATATGTATGAAAAGGTTTCTTAAAATATTATTGATATTAACTGTGGTAACAGTAATAACAGCAGGGGTTGGCCCTTTTCGTTATCAGGTAAAGGCTAAATTCAAGCCGATTCTTCCCTTTGAAGGGAGTATTGTTGGTCTGGAATATAGCCATCATCTTCAGGGATTGGAAGAAAAAATTTCTGACCAGTATCCTTACCTTGGGGCTGCTTATGATTATAGTAATAATGAGGTATATTACAGGGTAGGTAACCGGACGGAATGGGAGGGACTTTATTTTGACCTGAATTACCATTACTGGTTAAATAATAACCTTCCTGGTTATATATACCAGAAGGGGGTAAAGGCAGCGGTATCTTATCCCATCGAACCGGAACACGGCCTGGCCTTTTTGCTGTTTCAGGGACAAATCGGTTCCAGTTTTAATGAAGAAATAAAGACCCGTTTTGCCTACCTTAGCTATTATAAAGACCTTCACTATGATGTCCTTAATGAAATAAAGTTTTATTTCAATGTAACTTCAGGTCAGGATATAACAGAGGGTGATAGTTACTATATATCAAACCTGACCCTGCCGGTTAAACTAGGGGAGTACAGGATAGTACCCAGATTTGGTTATATTAACTCCTCATCCCGGATAGAACCCTGTTATAATCTGTCCTCTTATGTCACTGGGTATGAAAATGAAAAGGGAAACAGGCTGGTCAGCCTCTTTCTGGAAAGGCAGTTTCAAATCTATCCTTACAGTGATAACCCCTTTCTGGCCCTGATGAATGGTTCGGTCTTTGTCCGGACCGGTGATGTGATTTCTGCGGATGAATCGGTGAAGGATTTTAAATTACATACCAGTGGGGGCCTGGGTCTGGTCTGGGCCATGGGGCAGGTAGAATATCGTCTTGAGGAGTTTGTAACCGATAAAGGGGAGTGGCAGACCATGTTTTTTGTCAGTTTTAGTTATTAACATAATAATAAATTCTTTTATAATTGATTCTTCTGGTCGTAAACCGGGCTCACAAATTTAGTATAAAAATCACTTAATTGATTAAATCCCTGATTTATGGTAATATATTGGAAAATGGTTACAGAAGGTAGGGATTATTATGAGAAAAACTAACCTGGCCAGGGGTTTAATATTCTTTTTTTTGACCATAATTTTACTTTCAGGTTTTTTAAGTGACCGCTGTGAGGCAGGTATATTTGAGAGTATTATTAATGATTACTTTAATAAGACACCAGCAGATTATACAGTTAGGGATATTCCTGAAAGGGGCTGGGGTGAGGTTACCTTTCCGGACTACGGGGGAGAAAAAAGGGTCAGTGCATTTTTAAGGACTGTAGATTCTCCCCATTTTAATGTTATTTTTGTCCATGGATACGGCCGCTCGGGAAAGTCTTATTATTTTCATGGTGTTTTTCTTAAACATTATATTGAAAATAGTTCCCGTTATAAGTTTAATGAAATGACTATAGACCTGGCTGGATGGGGAGGTTTGGATCACAGGTTTAACGGTTTTAACGACTATTCAAATGATATCCTGGGTGCAGTAAAATATCTGGAGAGACTCTCTCCAGATATTCCCACTATAGTGGTCGGTCACAGTCTGGGGGGATATAGTGTTTTACTGGCTGCTGCCCGGGATCAGGAAGGGTTAATTGATGGTATTATTTCTGCCTCCCCTTTTTCAGACTATATGAGGCTGGTGAGGGAGTATAGATTTGGTGATAATTATGCCTTCCCCTGGATTTTCCGGAACTTTATCGGGGTGGCTGATAAAAGACTGGACGGCTTTTTTTCTGACTATAACCTGGAAAAGCTTGTATCTGATATCAGGGTTCCTGTTTTAATAATGTCAGGTAAGCTAGACCATCCGCCTTTTAAGTTAATGGCCTTCGATATATATAATAAAATTCCAGGTCATAATAAACAATTATATTATTTCGATGCAAACCATTTTGGTTATTATTATTTTCAAAGCAGGCAGGTAAGGGCTGTTTTAAATAATTATTTTGATTCCATCTACCAGGGCAAAAGGCTTAATATGTTTGAAGTCCCTGTCTCGGCAAAAGTTCTGAAAAAGGCAAAAGGATATCAGGTCATGATAACTCTGGATAAAAGGATTAATAAACCCTCACCGGTCCAGGTTTGTCTGGAAAAAGATGGTGAACTTACATATAAAAAATATGTCTTTTCCCCTGACCAGAAAAGGGCTGTCTTTAATCTATCTTTTAAACCGGAAAGTTATTATGTCTTCAGGCCAGTTATAGCTGTCGTTGAGGGGAAAACATGGCACTATAGATTAAGTGATGAAGAAAAAGCCTTTGCTCGCCTCTATATATTTGAAAACAGTTCCCGGGGAGGACTTTCTGACCCCGGACCAGAAGAACAGGAAGCATTACAGGTACTAAAAAAATCTAATAAAGTCTATTACCTGGAATGGCTGGCTGAATCCCTGGCCCGACCGCGGACCGCCCGTTATAGAGAAGCTATAGATCTTTATGAGAAAATGCTCACCATGGATGTTCATGAAAACATCAGGGTCAAATCTCTTTATAAAATATATGTAATATACCGGGATGGTTTAAAGGATAAAGGGAGGGCTGAGTTTTATTATAACAAACTCAGGGAATATGACCACCGGAAAACGCTGGTGGCAAGGGCCATTGATTATGAGAGGAATAATCTCGATTATGGAGAGAAGTCATATGTCGTTGGTGATATTAAAATAATTGGTTTGACCAGAAGCAATCAGGGGCTTATAACCAGTCAATTACCTTTCAGGATTGGGGCTCCCTGGACCAGGGAGATTAAGGATCTAACTGAACAGCGGTTATATCATATGAACATCTTTAATCCCCTTAACCTCAAAGTTGAAGATAAGGTTATAGAGGGGAACAAAGTTAGTGTTGTGATCAGGGTCCATGATTCTAATCCCTTTATGATCCATCCGGGAGAGTTTGTTATCTTTAAGACAATCAATCTGGCTTCCAGTCAGTTTACCCAGAGGTTGAGAAATCCATTAGGCAATGGATTGAGTCCCTTTGTAGGGGTTAACTGGTCGGCTGAACCCTGGTGGCTTGTCGGTTTTGATTATACGGCACGACAGGGCTGGGTAACATCCTGTGAATATATAAATTACACCAGGCGGGAGGAATTTAATAATATTAGTTTTTCGGAAAAAGGTTTTAAAACCAGTTTGAATTTTAGCAATACTCCCGCCCCTTACCGGAAGGTGGAATATTCATTAGGTTATCAGGAACAAAATTATAAAAAAGAAGATGCCTCTCCTATAGAACAGAAGTATTTAATCCCGGGGATTACACTATCTCTGGAAGAGGTGGGAAATTTAATAGTCCATCTTGATTATGCTTATTCCCCCGGGGAAGGATTTCCTGATTTCGTTCGTTCAAAATTTAAATGGCACATTGAAAAAAAGGCCGGTCAGGGAAGACTTATATTTTCTTTTAACGGAGGGCTTTCCAGCAGCAACACCCCCTTAAACTACCAGTTTAAAGGAGGAGGTTTTAGCAGTATTCCCCTGAGGGGACAAAGTTATGACAGGGCTGGAACCCGTTATCTATCAACCAGTGTTGAATACCATCATCCTCTTTTAAATGAGCTGGTATCGGCAATTATCTTTGTAGATGGCGGAAAGATAATTCCGGTCAGCGAAGATTTTTCCACGATAAACTGGGAGGTTGATGGTGGCCTTGGTGTTGCTATTTACACTCCTCTGGGACCTGTTAGGGCGGACCTTGGTTTTGACAGGATAGACCGCCAGACTACTTTTAATATGGGATTTGGTCATTCGTTTTAAAATAGAAATAATGTGATTGTTCCGGCCAAAGAAAGTCACCAGAGTAAAGATAACCATTCTAAAGGTGTACAGGGAGAGCAAATATGATGACACCTGTATCTCGGAGCTAATTTTTAATTAAAAGTAGTAAATATATATATCAACGAAAAGAGTGGCCTGATTCAGGCTACTTTTTTTAGTTTAAAAACGAATTCTTATCATAAAAAGGAATAAATACCAATAATAGAGAAATTAATATGTATATGAAACATGGCATTTGATTATATTGATAAGGAGGGTTTAAATGAAAAAGAAATTAATCATATTTTTGATGATTATATCTCTTTTTGCAATATCATGTTCTATAGAGGCAATTAATTTAAAGTCGAAAACTTTTTTTTCTAATTCTGGCAATTTTGCTACAGGAAAATATAATGATATTAATTTATTGGTAACTATAGAGTTAGCAGAAAAACTAACAGATTTTATACCAGATAAATTTACATTAAATCTGTATAGCATAAAAAATAAAAAATTCCAGAAATTAAAATTAAATTACAGCCATATACCTAAAGGTTTAGGGGAATACCCATATTTAGGGGCAATATTTATAGATTTTAATAGAGATGGACAGGATGAATTGGTCCTGGTAAGGTCACAGGGTGCAGAACTTGGAGACATTTTTGTATATAAAAGAAGATAAGGCAAACTTAAATCTTATCTGGGAAGAGGAAACCAGAGATGTAGTTGATATGATTGAGATAAAAAATAACCTGTTAATTCAGGTAGACAAATTAACCACAAGCTATTTGTTTGTACTGGGAGAACAGCAGGGGAAGTTAGTAAAGAAATGGGAATGTGAATATAAATATGATGAGTATTTATTAAAAAAATTTACGGAGATAGAAAATAAAGGGGTTTATGTAAAAGTTGATAGAACAACATGGAACAAAATAGAAGTAAAAAATAATGAAGTAATACTATCAAAGCCAGAGAAAGAAGTACTACCTATTTTAAATAGTAGTAATGAATATCCTTTTATTGCTTTTAATTTAAACAATGATAAAGAATTAGAGAAGATAAAGAGAATAAAAGATTATCCAAAAAAAACATATAAGATATATAGTCCTGTGTCTAATACAGAAAAATATAGTATTGAGTTTGATTGGCTTTCCAGTCCAAGAATAATCGGGTATATTTTACCCCCTGATGGTAATTACCCCAAATTAATATTCACCAATGGGTATGCTGTTTACTGGGAGGATGATAAATTTGTTTACAGGCCGTGGATTGAAGAACTGTGTACGGAGAATGGAGAAAAGGAAATATTTAATCTAATTAATGAAGATATTGACAATGACAATAATTACGAGACTTTAGTTACACAGAAACTTGACTCAAACTGGGAAGAACCGTACAAAGAAAAGCTCTGGATAATAGATTACGATGAATAGGATATTATCCTGGATATATTTTTAAAGGAGGTAGAGAAATAAATACCATAGGATTTTAAAACGGTTATTTTACAAGTGAACCTTTATATTATGGCAACCACGGGGTCAGGAAGATGAAGATAACTTTTGGTAAAAAAAATTAATTCTTGACTTGAGTGTATAATTATGATAAAGTATTACTAAATATTAACTACAGTAAAAAATAGAATATTTTACTATACTCTTATCAAGAGTGGTGGAGGGACTGGCCCGATGAAACCCGGCAACCTACCAATGAATGACAGGTAAGGTGCCAATTCCTGCAGCAAAATGCTGGAAGATGAGAGTTTAACGGTTCGTTAGAACTTTTAAACCTCTTCTTCCAGCAAGAAGAGGTTTTTTAATGTCTAGGAAAAATACAATTGATTTTAGGGGGTTAAAAAGTGGCTAATGATTTTACCAGTACATTACAGGAAAAAATAATAATTGGGGATGGAGCTATGGGTACCATGCTTCAGGCCTGTGGACTTTCATCCGGGCATGCCCCTGAAAGCTGGGTTATAAAAAAGCCGGATACCATATATAAAATCCATAAGGAATATGTAGCAGCAGGTGCAGGGTTAATAGAAACCAATACCTTTGGGGCCAACAGGCTGAAACTTAAATCATTGGGGTTAGAAGATAAGATAGAAGAGATTAATGTAAAAGCCACAGGATTGGCCCGCAAAGCAGCGGGAAAGGTTTTTGTGGCAGGCTCGGTTGGCCCTACTGGAAAATTAATGGAGCCCCATGGCGATCTTTCCTTCGACAGGGCCAGGGACGTTTTTAAAGAACAGATATCATACCTGGTTCACGCCGGGGTAGATGTGGTTATTATCGAGACCATGAGTGATCTTAAAGAACTCCGGGCAGCGGTGGTAGCAGCTAAAGAATTTAATGTACCGGTTATTGCCCAGATGACTTTTACAGAGAGGGGGATAACCTTGACGGGTTCTCCCCCTGAGGTGGTTGCCATTGTTCTTGATAAAATGGGAGTAGATGTTATCGGTGTTAACTGTGTGGCCGGGATTGAAGAAGCCCTTATAGTTATAAAGAAAATGTCCCGGGTTACTTCAAAACCCCTGAGTGTTTTCCCAAATGCAGGGCTCCCTGAAAGCAAAGGTGGCGAAACAGTTTATCCTCAAACCCCTGATGCCTTTACAGATAAAATACCAGAACTTTTAAAGTATAATGTAAAATTGATTGGGGGGTGCTGTGGGACCAATCCCCGGTTTATTAAAGGGATAAAACAGGTTGTTTATGAAGCTAAAGTAAGTAATAATACAAATACTGATGCAAAAGATGAGAATAAAAACCGGACATATTTAACTAGTAACCACACCTATTTACAGGCAAGTGAGGATAAACCGGTTTTTCTCATCGGGGAAAGGATTAATCCCACCGGGAGAAATGATTTAAAAGAGGCTTTAAAAGGAGAAAAATGGTCTGTTTTAAGGAAAGAAGCCCGGGAACAGGTTATTGCCGGGGCCCACTTACTCGATGTTAATATCGGGATGGCCGGCATTGACCGGGAAAAGTGTATGAAAAAAGTTATCCAGGAATTACAGCTTGAGGTTGATGTTCCCCTGGTAATCGATACACCGAGGACCGGAGTCCTGGAAACTGCTTTAAAGGAATATACCGGTCGGGCCTTGATCAACTCAGTAAATGGTAATCCTGACGTTATGGATAAAGTATTTCCCCTGGCCTGTAGATATGGAGCAGCTGTTATTGGATTGACCCTTGATGATAGGGGGATTCCTTCTGAGGTTGAGGGCAGGCTTGAGATTGCTAGACAGATTATAGCCAGGGCTAGAGAATATGGACTTGGTGAAGAAGATATTATTATTGACCCCATTGTCTTAACAGCCGGTTCTAACCAGTCAGAGGTTATGAAGGGGATTGAGACTTTAAAAAGGATCAAGGAGGAACTGGGGGTTAAAACTACCATGGGTATCAGTAATGTTTCCCATGGGCTTCCGAACCGAAAATTAATTAATAGAACCTTTCTGGCTATGGCCCTGGGGGCAGGTCTTGACTTCCCCATTGTTGATCCCGTGGATGAGGATTTAATGGCCACAGTCAGGGCAGCTAATCTTTTAACTGCCCGGGATAGAAACGGACAGAATTTTTTGAAGTGGTATGGGAATTTTCAGGGTAATAAATCCCTGGAAGAGGATCGGTTGGATAATAATAAAGAGACTAAATCATCCAGGGATAAGGAAAATGACCGTCTCCTGTCATCGATTGCGGATATAGTGGTTAGCGGAGATACTGACATTATAGAAGAACAGGTTGCCCGGGCCCTGGAGCTATATCAACCCCGGGAAATAATTAATAGGGCCATGGTAAAGGGGCTTAAAAGGGTTGGTGACCTATATGACAGGGGAGAGTATTTTTTGCCCCAGTTGATGCAGAGCTCCCGGGTTGTTAAAAAGGCCTTTGACCTTTTAAAGGAGAGGATGAACTCAAAAGGAAGAGAAATAAATAAAGCCGGCCGGATTCTGCTGGCTACTGTAGAAGGTGATATTCACGATATTGGCAAAAATATAGTTAAGGTAGTCTTTAATAACTATGGCTTTGAGGTTGTAGATCTCGGGGTAAATGTTAAAAGTGATGATATTGTAGAAGCAGCCTTTGACCATAAAGTTGATATCGTGGGATTAAGTGCCTTAATGACCGTAACCATGGAGAAGATGAGGGAGACCGTCAATATCCTGAAACAGAAAGGGTTTAAGGGAGGAATAATCATTGGTGGTGCAGTTACCAGTGAGGATTTTGCCCGGGAGATAGGGGCTGACCTCTATGCCGGTGATGCCCTCGATGGGGTAAGGAAAGTAAAAAAATATCTAAATTTAAATTAATGTCCTATGAGCAGGGAGGAGAGAGTAGAGTTGGATTTTAGCAGGGTTTTAACGGAAAGGGAATTTATTGTTACAGCTGAGCTAGATCCACCAAGAGGGGTCAATACTGAGGATGTAGTGGAGAAGGTTAAATACCTGTCAGATTATGTGGATGCCATTAATTTTACTGATTCACCCATGGCCAGGATGAAAATGAATCCAGTGGCTTTGACCCATCACCTTAAAAATAAGTTTAATTTTAAGGTTGATTTTATCTGTCATTTGACCGGTCGGGATCGAAACCTCATTGGGTTACAGAGTGAGCTTCTCGGTGGGGCCCTTCTGGGTGTCAAAAATTATTTGTTCCTGACCGGAGATAAACCGGAATATGGGGATCACCCTTCCAGCACAGGTGTTTTCGATTGTGATGGAACCGCTCTTGTAAAACTGGCCAATCAGTTGAACGGGGGTCGGGATTATGCAGGTAATCCTTTAAATGGACCCCTGGATATTACCATCGGGGCCGGTATTAACCCCGGTGGTAATCTGACGGTTGAAATTGAGAAACTTAAATCCAGAATCGGCTCCGGGGCCCGTTTTATTCAGACCCAGATAGTTTATGACCCCGGGGTAGTGATTAATTTTATGGAAAGGATTAAAACAATAGAGGCTTTATGGCCGGTAAAACCCAGGATTTTATTCGGGATTATGCCTCTTAAAAATTATAAAATGGCCACATATATTCATGAAAATGTCCCGGGCGTTGACATACCGGCTCCGGTCATGAAGGCAATAAAAAAGGGTGATGAAAGGACCGGAATAAAACTGGCGAAAGAATTTGTTCTAAATATTAAGGATTATGTTGACGGAATTCATATTATGCCCATGGGAAGAATGGAAGTCGTCAGTGAGCTGGTTGATGCTATTTTGACAGAGGGTAATCGGGCAATATTATAGGGGGATTATGGTAAGGAATAAAAAGAGTTGTAACAGGATAATAAGGTAATTACAGGGAGGAATTATAAATGAATAAAAAGACAAAAAAGCAGTATGGATTTAATACCCTGGCTTTACACCATGGTTATGACCCGGTCCAGGAAGGGAGCAAATCCAGGGCAGTTCCCATTTACCAGACAACATCCTATATGTTTGATAGTGCTGAACATGCTGCTGGCCTGTTTGCCGAAGAAGAAGAAGGGTATATTTATACCAGAATTGGGAACCCGACAACTAAAGTTTTTGAAGAAAGGATGGCCGTCCTCGAGGGAGGGGAGGCCGGGCTGGCAACCTCATCGGGGCAGTCTGCTATTACCCTGACTATACTGACATTGGTCAGCCAGGGGGAAGAGGTGGTATCATCAAGCTATATTTACGGAGGGACCTATCATCTTCTGGCTGAGAGTCTCCCCCGGTATGGGGTTAAGACCAGATTTGTCAAACCTGATGATATAAATGACTGGGAGCAGGCTATAACAGATAAAACCCGGGTTTTTTACCTGGAATCACCGGGCAATCCCCGGCTTAATATTGTTGATATTGAGGCTGTATCCAGCCTGGCCCATCAATACGGTATAACTGTAGTTGTTGATAATACCTTTAATACTCCCTATTTAAGCCAGCCCCTTAAATTGGGGGCTGACATTGTAGTCCATTCTACTACCAAGTATATCGGGGGTCATGGTAATTCAATTGGGGGGGTTATTGTTGGAACCCGTGATTTTATCCATAAAGTCCGGACTGAGCTTTACCGTGATACTGGTCCTGCCATAAGCCCCTTTAATGCCTGGCTTTTCATCCAGGGGTTAGAGACCCTTTCATTGAGAATGGAAAAACACTGTAGTAATGCCATGGAGGTTGCCCGGTGGCTCTCCGGAGATGAAAGGGTTGAATGGGTGACTTACCCTGGCCTTCCTGACCATCCCCGGCATGAACTGGCCAAAAAGCAGCAGCGGGGGTTTGGTGGAATGATTTGTTTCGGGGTTAAAGGTGGTTATTCAGCGGCCCGGAACCTTATCAACAGGGTGGAACTGTGTTCTCTACTTGCCAATATAGGTGATACCCGCACCCTTATTATTCACCCTGCCTCTACCACCCATGAGCAGTTGAGTAGAGAGGAGCAGGAAAAGGCAGGGGTTACCCCTGATTTAATCAGACTATCGGTAGGAATAGAGGATGTATGGGATATAATTGATGACCTGGATCAGGCCCTGGGGGGGTAGTTTATCTTTCTTTACTGTTTGTCTGGTTTTATTAAAAGCTTATTGTCTATCTGAAAGGTCAGAAGGGAGTAGATAGAATGTCTTTCAGTGCCTTGAATGAACCGGGGCAAAGTGGTATAGGGGAAGTTTCCCCTGCAAAAATCCTAATAAAAGAAGGGCTTACCCTGGAAAATGGGGAGAAGTTAAAGCCTGTGACCATTACCTATGAGTGTTATGGCAGGCTAAATTCTAAACGGAATAATGTCATTCTGGTAGTCCATCATCTTACGGCAGATGCCCATGTAGCCGGTTATTATCCCCATGAAGACAGGTATGGCTGGTGGGATGATTTGATTGGACCCGGGCAAATCATCGATACAGACCGGTATTTTGTAATCTGTAGTAATATCCTGGGAAGCTGTTATGGGACCACTGGCCCCTGTTCTATAAATCCTGAAACCGGTGAACCTTATGGTCCTGATTTCCCCGTGATTACAGTAAAGGATATGGTGAAGGCCCAGTTTAAATTACTGCGTAAATTAGGAATTAAGGGAATTGATACGGTTATCGGAGGCTCCCTGGGAGGAATGCAGGCCCTCAGGTGGGGTGTTGACTACCCTGAGCTGGTTCGTCAGGTAGTGGCTATCAGTGCTCCAGCCCGTCTCCGGGCCCGGGAAATTGCCTACAATACCATTGCCTCCCGGGCTATAAAGAATGATCCGGACTGGCAGGGGGGGCGGTATTATAACACGGGGCGGTATCCAGTAAAAGGTTTGCAGCTGGCCCGGATGGTGGGGATGCTTACTTACCGGACTCCAGATCTTTTCCAGGAACGGTTCGGGAGAAAAATGAAAAACAGGGAGTTTGAGGTTAACAATTACCTGGAATATCAGGGGCAGAAATTTACTGGCCGTTTTGATGCCAACTCCCTGCTGTGTCTTAATAAGGCCATGGATTTATTTGATCTGGCCCGGGGTTATTCTTCCCTGGAGGAGGCCATCTCCAGGATAAAGGCGAAAACCCTTATTATTACTACAGATACAGACCAGCTGTTTGATCCCGGAGAATCTGTAGAGATTGTAGAAATTATGCTAAAACAGGGTAAGAAAGCTTATCACCGGGAAATTAAGTCCAGATATGGCCATGATGCTTTTTTGATAGAATTCAGGAAACTTGCTAAAATTTTAAATAACTGGTTTTCTTAAAAAGGTGGCTGATTAACTGGCTGCTCTTTTTTTTAATGAGGGAATTAGTTTTTAATGAGGGAATTAGCTAACTAAACGATGTTTAAAATAAAAAAATAAATAAAAGATCCTGATGATTATACTGACCACTTAAAAAACATAAAAGTCATAAAAAAGAGTCTTTATTTATAAAAAATGAAAAATTAAAAATTTTTGTTTAATCCAGGGAGGAAATTTGGTTTTTATAGAGAACCTAAATAATAGTACATATATCCTGTTATTGATTCTGTGGGTTCTGGTAGCAAAAAAACATGGTAAAAGAACCATGATAAAAAAGGCAGGTCACAAATCTGTCAGTAAGAGAACAGGTTTTACTTAAAATGCAAACGTTTGCGACCGCATTTATATTTTTTTCAGGTTTTTAAAGCTCTGTCCGGGATTGCTTTTAAAACCGGGCCGGGCTTATTATAAACTATATTTAAGTTATAAATAAAACAGGGAGGTATGAGTTAATGGGTAACCGTTATTCAAGGTTAGTATTTTTAGTACTTGCATTAGTATTACTATTTTCATTTGCTCCTCTAACCCAGGCCAGTGATGTTCCTGACGGCCATGTCCGTATTCACTACCATCGCTATGATGCTGATTATAGAGGCTGGGGACTTCACGTCTGGGGTAAGGGTTATGCGGGAGACAGGGTAGAATGGACTGCTCCTCTTCCCATAACAGGCTTTGACGACTATGGTGCTTACTGGGATGTGCCTTATAAGGAAGGAACAGGGGATCTTAATTTTATTATCCACAGAGGGGATAATAAGGACCCTAAACCTGACAGGGCCTATCCTGATCCCGATAATAACAAAGAAATCTGGTGTGTTACCGGTGATGTTACTGAATACACCAGTAAAGAAGAAGCCATTGCTTCAATGGAAGGAAAATTTGAGAAAAATACTGTTACCCTTGAAGATATAAGACCCAGGGTAAAAAAAGGAGCCACTGAAATACCTGAAGGCCATGTCAGGCTTCATTACCGCCGTTTTGATGAAAATTATGAGGGCTGGGGACTCCATCTCTGGGGTGAAGGTTATGCCGGACCTCCAGTTACCTGGGGAAGCCCTTTACCTATAACCGGTATTGATGACTATGGTGCTTACTGGGATATTCCGTATAATGAAGGTGTTGGAGACCTCAACTTCATTATACATAAAGGAAATATAAAGGATCCGCAGCCGGACAGGACATATCCTGATCCCGATAAGAATAAAGAAATCTGGTGTGTTTCCGGTGAAGTTAAAGAGTTCCTGAATAAAGAAGAAGCCCTCAATGCTGCCGGTAATAAAGTGGTCAGTGCTGTTATTAAGGACAGGAGAACCATTGAGGTCGAGTTCCGCTCAGAGATCAGTAAACCGATTTATATCAGGGACGGTTATGATTATGTTCCCCTTAAAAAGCTTGATATGTCCCAGGCTCCCGTTTATGTCCTGACTACCAGGGAAGACCTTGATTATAATAAAACCTATAAAATTGAGTGCGGGGCCCTGGAAGGCAAGACTATTCTTGGACCTGAAGCCATTGATAAGGCTTTTGCCTATGACGGTGAACTGGGGGCCCTTTATAAACCGGAGGCTACCACCTTTAAACTCTGGGCACCCCTGGCAACTGAGGTTAAATTAAAATTGTTTAAAGAGGGTAATGATCAAAAGCCATATAAAATTGTGCCCATGAACAAAGGAGATAAAGGTGTCTGGAGTGTAACGGTTGCAGGCGATTTACTTGGTGAATTCTACCAGTATAGTGTTACCAACAACGGTCAGACCCGGAATGCCCTGGATCCCTATGCTAGATCTATGGCCGGGTTTAACAGTAATGGTCCTGATAAGGTTGGTAAGGGAGCCATTGTTGACCTTGATCTGACTGATCCTGAAGGCTGGAATCAGGATGACTATGTCTCCATTGAAGACCAGGAAGATGTAGTTATCTATGAAATGTCAGTCCGTGATTTTACTATTTCCGTTGATTCAGGAGTTGATTTTGAGAAAAAAGGTACCTATTTAGGGTTTATTGATAAGATACCTCACTTAAAGGACCTGGGTATTACCCATGTTCAGTTAATGCCGGTTTTAAACTTCTATTACGGTAATGAGTTCAATAAGGATTTTGAAAATATCGGTAGTGCCGGTGAGGCCAATTATAACTGGGGTTATGACCCTCATAACTACTTTACACCTGAAGGCTGGTATTCACTGGATCCCTCAGATCCACATCTGAGAATTAAGGAATTAAAAACCCTCATTAAGGCTTTACACGATGCCGGTATTGGGGTTGTCCTTGATGTAGTTTATAACCATACCGCTAAAACCAGCACCTTTGAAGATATTGTCCCCAACTATTATTACAGGCGTAACCCCGATGGTTCCTTCACCAGTGGTTCCGGTTGTGGTAATGATACCGCTTCTGAACGGGCCATGATGAGGAAACTTATTGTGGATTCAACCAGATACTGGGTTGAAGAATATCATGTCGATGGTTTCCGGTTTGACCTGATGGGATTACATGATGAGACAACCATGAAAAAGGTTGCCAGCACCTTAAGGTCCATCAATCCTGATGTGGTCCTCCATGGTGAGGGCTGGAATATGGGGACCCTCCCTGTTAAAGACCGTTACATTAAGGGGGCCGGGGCTGAAAGAAGCTGCCTCCAGATGGAACATGCTATTGCCGTCTTTAATGATGGTTTAAGAGATGCCCTGAAACATGAGTATTATGCCTCTCCGCTCCCCGAAGGTGGGTTTGTTCAGAGGCAGAAGAACAAAGAACCCCTTATCAGATCAGGAATAATTGCCGGTATGGTTGATTACACTTCACCGGTATTGATTGATGGTAATCCCTATAATCGTTTTGCTGATGACCCTGAAGAAACTATTACCTATGTTACCTGCCATGATGGTTATACTCTCTGGGACAAAATTGTCGGGTCAACTCCCAATGCTACCGAAGAAGAAAGGAAGCAGATGCACAAACTGGCCCATGCAGTAATCCTGACTTCCCAGGGTAAACCCTTTATTCATGGTGGAGCCGAATTGTTAAGGAGTAAACCCGACCCCGATAATGATAGGTATGGGGTCGACCATAACAGTTATGATTCGGGTGATTTGACCAACCAGATTGACTGGTCCCGTAAGGTTAAATATGCTGATGTCTATGAATACTTTAAGGGGCTTATTGAACTTAGAAAATCACACGAGGCCTTTAGAATGGAAACCATGGAAGAAATCCAGAAGGGGTTAACCTTTATTGAAGAAGATATTCCCTTCCTGGTTGCCTATCGTCTTGAAGAACAGGATGGAACTGATCCCTGGAAAGAGATAGTGGTTATTTACAATGCTAATAAAGAAAATAAAACGGTTGAGGTTGACGGTGTTGACCCCAGCTGGAAGGTAGTAGTCGATGGTGACAGGGCCGGAGTAGAACCCCTTGCTGAAACCGAAGTAGTTGTCAGGGATGGCGAAGTAGTTGTACCCCCGATTTCCTGTGTGGTTATTCATAAATAAGGGTTCAGGTAAATTAATTCTGGGTAAATATATAGATATATTATTTAGCTAAAAATAAGCTAAAAAACCCCCGGTTTTCATCCGGGGGTTTTTTTCATATAAAAAAATCAAAAAATTTTTTAAAAAAAGAAGGATTTTTTGAAAGCGTATTGAATATATTTATTGTAAACATATTTCAAGACTTAAATTAAGTATTATATTAAATAATTATCTCAAAAATGCAATATTCTGTAAATTGAAGCTAAAGCCCTTTAGTTCAGCAATCTTAATAAAATGGAGTAGAGATTAATTATTAATTTAAAGGTTAAAATAAGTGTTTAATCAAGTATTAAACTAATCAAGTATTAAACTGATATAGAAATAAGTTTATAAGTCCATAACAGATATGGTATAAGGAAGGGTTGATTTTATATGAATGTTAAAGTGGGAAACTCCACCTTTATAAAAAATTTAAACCAGAAAAGGATTTTTAAGCTGATTCATAAAGAGGGACCAATAACCCGGAAAGAGTTAGCCGATAATACTGATTACAGTGCCGGTACTATTTCCAACCATGTTAAGGCCCTGATTGATCAGGGGTTTGTTATTGAAACTGAAAAGGGATATTCCAGTGGTGGAAGAAAACCGGTCTATCTTACCGTTAACCCCGATAAGGGATATATAATAAGTGTTGAAGTAGAAGTGACCCGGGTTAAAATTGTATTATTTAATTTAAAAATTAAGGTTGTGGCCAAAACTGTATTTCCAATAAACGGGCCCGCCCAGGCGAAGGAGACCATTTCTCAAATTTTTTCAGAAATTGAGAAAATCCTGTCAGAAAGGGAAATAAAGCCAGATAAAATACTCGGTATCGGGGTGGCTGTTCCCGGCCTGATTGATAAAGAAGAAGGTTTGCTGGAGTTTGCTCCCAATTTAGGCTGGAGTAAAGTGCCTATTGTAAAATATTTTGAGGATAAATATGGGGTTCCGGTTGTTCTTGAAAATGAAGCCAATGCAGCAGCAGTAGGTGAAAAGGAGTTTGTTTATCCCGATATTAAAGATATGGTTTATGTATCGATTAATGAAGGTATCGGGTGTGGGCTTATCTTTAATGGACGGCTTTACCGGGGAGCCGGAGGTAATGCCGGTGAGTTTGGACATATTATCATTGATAGTGATGGACCATTATGCCACTGTGGTAATAGTGGGTGCTGGGAAACCCTGGCTTCTGAAAACCATATCCAGAAGGAATATCAGGAGTTGACCGGGGAAGAAAATGTGGAAAAGAACGAAATTTACCGGAAAGCCATTGAAGGTGAGGATAGGGCCTTAAGTGTGGTTAAACAGGCTGCTCATAATATCGGCCTGGGCCTTGCCAATATAGTTAACAGCCTCAGCCCGAGGTTGATTGTCCTTGGAGGGGGTATAATTGAAGCCGACACCTTAATTATAGATACTGTACAAAGTATTCTGAAAGAAAAATGCCTGCTCCTTTCTTATGATAAGGTTGATATTGAGTTTACCAGGCTTAAAGATCTGGCCTGTTTGTACGGGCTGGCCAGTTATGTTTTTAATAAAAGTATAGATTTTGAAACTAAAAAAAATTAGGGAGGCGACTTAAATGGAAGTATTTAAAAATGTACCACAAACAATAAAATATGAAGGAAAAGATTCTGATAACCCTCTTGCCTTTAAGTACTACAATCCTGAAGAAAAAGTTGGCGGCAAAACAATGGAGGAACATTTGAGGTTTTCAGTGGCTTACTGGCACACCCTGACCGGGGATGGATCCGACCCCTTCGGAATGGGAACCATGTTAAGACCATGGGATACTGCAACTGATCCTATGGAGCTTGCTAAAGCCAGGGTCAGGGCTGCCTTTGAATTTATGAGCAAACTGGGTGTCAAATACTTCTGTTTCCATGACAGGGATATTGCTCCGGAAGGAAGAACACTGGCTGAGACCAATAAAAACCTTGATGAAATTGTTTCTTTAATAAAAGAATTAATGGATGAAACCGGTATTAAGCTTCTCTGGGGTACAGCCAATCTATTCTCAAACCCCAGGTTTGTTCATGGAGCGGCTACTTCCCCCAACGCTGATGTTTTTGCCTATGCCGCTGCCCAGGTTAAAAAAGCCATGGAGATTACCAAAGAACTCGGTGGTGAAAACTATGTCTTCTGGGGTGGTCGTGAGGGTTATGAAACCCTGTTAAATACCGATATGGAACTCGAGCAGGAAAACTTCGCCCGGTTCCTGCACATGGCTGTTGACTATGCCAGAGAGATTGGATTTGAAGGGCAGTTTTTAATCGAACCCAAACCAAAAGAGCCAACCAAGCACCAGTATGACTTTGATGCTGCAACTGTTATTAGTTTTTTGAAAAAGTATGACCTTGATAAACATTTTAAACTAAACATAGAAGCAAACCATGCTACTCTGGCTGGCCATACTTTCCAGCATGAACTCCATGTTTCAAGAATAAATGGAATGCTGGGTAGTGTAGATGCCAACCAGGGTGACCTGTTACTGGGCTGGGATACCGACCAGTTCCCGACCAATATTTATGAAACCACCCTTGCCATGTATGAAATACTGAAAAATGGTGGTCTTGAACCCGGAGGGTTAAACTTTGATGCTAAAGTAAGGAGGGCGTCTTTCGAACCTGTTGATCTCTTCTATGCTCACATTGCCGGAATGGATGCCTTTGCCCGTGGTTTAAAGGTTGCCCATAAACTCCTTGAAAGTGGAGAACTGGAAGACTTTATCTCAGAACGTTATAAGAGTTATCGTAATGGTATTGGAGAGAAGATTGTTAAGGGTGAAGTTGGTTTTAAAGAACTTGAAGATTATGCCCTGAATAATGGTAAGATTACCAATGTTTCTGGACGCCAGGAATTGCTGGAATCTATTGTTAACAAATATATCATCGAAGCTTAGTTTTTTATCACAATAGTAAAGTGCCTGATTTTATATCACAGAAGTACTCAGTTTTGTATTTTTGTGAATTAACCACTATTCTACCTTTAATATGCTGTAATTAATACTGGAACCGGGGTGGTCAAAGTGGGAAAAAGATTAAAAAACAGTGTAGGGATCTGGGCCTTCGGGCCTGGATCCACCAGATTTTTACCTGACGGGTATAGATCTGGCCTGCGAAATGAGAGAATGTTCGAAAAAGTAAAAAGAGTAGTCGATGGACTGGAAGACTGGGTGGATGGATTTGAGTTTCATTACCCCAATGAGATAAACGAGAATAATGTAGATAAAATTAAAAATGCCCTGGGTGATAAGGATATATATGCTATACCACTCGGTTTTCATAATATGAAGGAGTTTATAAACGGCTCTTTTGTAAACCCTGACGATAATTTAAGAAGTAAGGCTATATATCTGGCTAAACGGGCGGTAGATCTGGCGGCCAGTGAGAATTCTCACCTGATTATCTGGCCCGGGGGTGAAGGCTATAATTACCCCTTTGAAGTTAATTATTCAGAAATATGGAATAGATTTATAGAAGGTATTGGAGAAGTTGTTGAATATGCCGGGCAGAAAGGGGTAGCTGTTTTTCTGGAACATAAAAACAGTGAACCGGCCCGCCGGGTTTTGATGCGAGATATCGGGATGACGTTATTTACCATAAATAAAATTGAAAAAATGGGCATTGACGTTACCAATCTAAAAATAAATCTGGACTGGCAGCACCTTTTAATGAATAATGAGCCCCTGGCTGAGTATGCTGCGTTACTCGGGTCAGAGGGTTTACTGGGTCACCTCCACGCCAATGATGGCTGGGATAAATTTGATGATGATTTTATTACTGGCACCAATAATTTTATCCAATCTCTGGCTATAGCCAGGGAATTACAACGGATGGATTATGGACAGAACGGTGAGCGGGTAGGATTCGATATTTTCCCGTTAACTGTTAATCCCATCGAAGCTGTCAAAAGGAGTATAATACACTGGGAATTTATTTATGACCTGGCTGCCAGGATAGATGATAAAGAACTTGTAAAAGCCCAGCAGAATAAAGATGCAATCGGGGCATATGAAGTAGTCTATGAAGCACTGGGACTTGACAAAAGTTATATAGACAAGCTATATGACGAAAGGAAGAAACTATCATAAAGGATGGTGAGATAAGTTGGGTTATTTAATTGGTCTCGATATCGGAACAAGTGGTGTCAAGGGTATCCTTGTTTCCGTTACAGGTGATATAGTTGCATCCAGGACTGAAGGTTACCCCCTGGCGACCCCCAATCCAGGCTGGGCGGAACAGGATCCTGAGGACTGGTGGCAGGCTACAAAAAAGGTAATCAATGGCCTTCTTACTGATAGTCAAATTGATCCTGGAACAGTCAGGGGAATCAGTCTTTCAGGACAGATGCACAGCTCTGTTTTTCTCAATGATAAAATGGAGGTTATTAGACCGGCTATTCTCTGGAGTGATACCCGTACCACCAGGCAGTGTCAGGAAATTTATAACCGGGTTGATGGTTTAGAATCATTAATAGATCTGGTTTCTAACCCGGCTCTGGAAGGGTTTACTGCTCCCAAGATATTGTGGTTACGGGACAATGAGCCTGAAAATTTCGAAGAAGTTAAGCTTGTTTTATTACCCAAAGACTATATCAGGTATAAGCTGACCGGAGAGATAAATACTGAAGTATCCGATGCAGCCGGGACTCTGTTACTGGATGTAGTTGAAAAGGATTGGTCAAAAGAGATTTTAGACAGACTCAATCTTGACAGGGAGATGTTACCTCCTGTCCTGGATTCCACTGAAATTGCCGGTAAAGTATTACCTGGGGTGGCAGTAGAAACCGGGTTGAAACCGGGGACACCGGTAGTAGCCGGTGGAGCTGATAATGCCTGTGGAGCTGTAGGTAGTGGTATTGTAAGCGAAGGAAGGGTTATGGTCAGTGTTGGTTCGTCTGGAGTAGTTTTGGCCCAGGCCAATAACCCGAGAGCTGATAAGCAGGGAAGGATCCATCTCTTTAACCACGCTGCCCCTGATAAATGGTATATGATGGGGGTTATGCTCTCAGCAGGAATGTCTTTTAAATGGATGAAGGAAAAGATGTTCAATGACAGGCTGGATTATGATAAATTAAATGAGCTGGCAGATAGTGTTGACCCTGGTTGTGAAGGACTCCTCTTTTTACCCTATCTCTATGGAGAGAGGACACCCCATGCTGATGCCAATGCCCGCGGGGTTTATTTTGGAATATCTGGTAAACACCATCAGGGGCATTTTATAAGAGCGGTCATGGAAGGTGTTACCTTTGGATTGAAGGATTCTCTGGAATTAATTAAAGAAAAAGGAGTAACCATTAAGGAGATAAGGGCTATAGGTGGTGGAGCTAAGAGTAGAATCTGGCAGCAGATTATGGCTGACATCTTCGGCCAGGAGATAAACCTCTTAAATATTGAGGAAGGACCTGCCTTTGGAGCAGCTTTAATTGCCGGGGTTGGAGTAGGTGAGTATGCCAACTTTAAAGAAGCTGAAGATAAGATAATTAAAGTTAGAAAAACTATTGAACCTGATTCCAATAATGTACAGCATTATAATGACCTCTATCAGTTATACAGGAAGCTTTATACCAGCTTAAAGGATGACTTTAAGGCCCTGTCTGACCTCAATAATTAAATCAGATCCTTTTATATTTGATTTTTCTGTTCATAAACTGGTGATATAAATATTACGGTATATATGAACACAATTTATAATCTACTTAAGAGGAGGTGATTTAATACATATTTTACTACTAAGTGGGACGTTCTTTATGATTTAAATTTTCTAAATTATTACCTTAAAAACACTAATCAAACTTAAGGGGGTAATTTTAATGAAAAAAATATTTGCAATTTTAACACTGGTAATGCTTTTCACAGGACTGGTTGTAACAGAGGCACTGGCTGATGATGAATTGGTAATCGGTCTTTCAATGGACAACCTGAGGCTGGAGAGATGGCAGCATGACCGTGACATCTTTGTTAAAAGGGCTGAAGAATTAGGTGCAAAAGTATTGGTACAGTCTGCCAATAGTGATGATATGGTGCAGTTATCCCAGGCTGAAAACCTGATTACCCAGGGCATCGACGTACTGGTAGTTGTGCCCCACAATGGTAAAATTATGGGCAGTATTGTCAGGGAAGCTCACCGTAATGGAGTTAAGGTCCTGGCTTATGATAGATTGTTAATGGACTGTGATGTTGACCATTATATTTCTTTCGATAATATCCGGGTTGGAGAGTTACAGGCCCAATACCTGGTTGACAGGAAACCAAGTGGGAAGTACTTTCTTTTAGGTGGTTCTCCTACCGACAATAACGCTAAACTCTTCAGGCAGGGACAGATGAATGTACTTAACCCCTATATTGAAAGGGGAGATATTGAGGTAGTAGGTGATCAGTGGGCCAAGGACTGGTTACCTCAGGAAGCCATGAAGATAATTGAGAATGCCCTGACTGCAAACAACAATGATATTGATGTAATTGTTGCTTCCAATGATAGTACTGCCGGTGGAGCTATTGAAGCCCTGGCAGAGCAGAACCTTGACGGAAAGGTGCTGGTATCTGGTCAGGATGCCGACCTGGCTGCCTGTCAGCGTGTTGTTGAAGGTACTCAGACCATGACCATTTATAAACCAATTAGTAAGCTGGCTAACAGGGCAGCTGAAGTCGCAGTAGCCATGGCTAAAGGGGAAGAAGTTAAAACAAATGGTAAGGTAAATAATGGCAAGATCGATGTTCCTTCCATTCTGCTGGAGCCAATTGCAGTCGATAAAGATAATATGGTTGAAACAATTATCAAAGATGGTTTCCATAGTTTAGAAGACGTATATAAAAATGTACCCAGGGAAGAATGGCCTGAACTATAATTTCAGTAAAAAAGAATAGAGGGGACAGGTACTGTCCCCTCTCCCTAACTATGTTAAAGGGGGGGTAATGGTGGAGGACTATATCCTGGAGACAAAAAATATAGTAAAAGATTTTCCGGGTGTCAGGGCTCTGGATAAAGTATCAATCAAAGTAAAAAAGGGAGAAATACACGCCCTATGTGGTGAAAATGGGGCTGGAAAGTCAACCCTCATAAAGATATTAAGTGGTGTATACCCCTGTGGTAGTTATGAAGGTGAGATATATATTAACGGGAAAAAACAGGAGTTTCATTCCATTGTTGATGCTGAAAAAGTCGGTATAGCAGTCATTCATCAGGAATTGACTCTTTTTGAAGAGTTAAATGTAGCTGAAAATATTTTTATGGGTCACCAGATTGAAAACAGGGGTATTTTAAACTGGGATGCAATGTATGCTGAAACCAATAAATGGATTAAGAAACTAAGACTTGAAGGGGTCAAACCGACAACTAAAGTTGGAGAACTGGGGGTTGGTAAGCAGCAGCTTGTTGAAATAGCTAAAGCCCTGAGGAAAAACTCCCGTATTCTGATACTGGATGAACCTACGGCATCCCTGACCGATAACGAAGTTGATATCTTACTGGATATTCTTGAAGAATTAAGAAATGATGGAGTAACCTGTATTTATATTTCTCACAAACTAAATGAGGTTTTCACAATTGCAGACCATATTACGGTATTAAGAGATGGGGAATCAGTTGGATATGGTAGTGCAGATGAGTTAACAGAGCGTGATGTCGTTCAGATGATGGTTGGTCGAGAAATCACCCAGATGTATCCTGAAAAAACCAATAGGCCAGAAGGTAAGATTCTGGAGGTTAAAAACTTCTCTGTTAAAGACCCCGGAAATCCAGGCAAAAAACTTGTTAATAATGTAAGTTTTACCCTGAGGAAGGGAGAAATCCTGGGGATATTTGGCCTGGTTGGAGCCGGAAGGACTGAACTTGTAAATAGTATTTTTGGGGCTTTCCCCGGTGAAAGTGAGGGGGAAGTATATCTCAATAATAACAGGGTTGATATAAAAACCCCCAGGGAGGCCCTGGATAAAGGTATTGCCCTGGTATCGGAAGATAGAAAAAGATTGGGACTTATTCATACAATGGATGTTAGACAAAATACTTCTATTGCGGCATTAAATGATTTTAAAAACTTTTTAACTGTTGATAAAAACCGTGAAATTATCAGTGTCAAAAAGCTCGTTAAAGAGCTCAGGGTAAAGACAGCATCTCTGGAGACCAATATCTTTAATTTGAGTGGGGGTAACCAGCAGAAGGTTGTTCTGGCCAAAAACCTGCTTACAGATCCTGAAGTACTGATAATGGATGAACCCACCAGAGGTATTGATGTGGGGGCCAAACATGAAATATACAATTTAATGAAAGAAATGGCTGAAGATGGAGTTGGTATTATCATGGTTTCCTCTGAATTACCAGAGATACTGGGAATGAGTGACAGGGTTTTAGTAATTCATGAAGGTGAAGTAACTGGAGAATTCGATAATAGTTCCAGGGATGTAACCCAGGAAGAAATCATGGTATGTGCTACAGGGGGGGAATAAAATGGAGTCCAGGAAATTTAAATTAAATATTAATATCAAGACTTACATGATGGTAATTGCCGTCGTACTTATCTGGGTAATATTTACAGCAATTACCGGTGGATCCTTCTTAACACCGAGGAACCTATCCAACCTTTTTAGACAGTCGGTATTTACCTCAATACTGGCCATCGGAATGGTTATGGTCATAATTCTGGGACAGATAGACCTGTCAGTTGGGTCTATTGTTGGTTTAACCGGTGGTATTATAGCTATCTTTGATGTCTGGATGGGACTTAATCCCGTAATTTCAATACTGGTCACCCTGGTTATTGGTGTACTACTGGGTCTGTGGAATGGTTACTGGGTGGCTTATAAGAAAGTACCTTCATTTATAGTAACCCTGGGTGGTATGTTGATCTTCAGGGGAATTCTTATCGGTATAACACAGGGGACAACCATTGGCCCGATGGGGGATTTATACTACTATATCGGTAAAGAGTACCTAAGTAAATCGCTTGGTATAATCCTGAGTGTCCTGGTAATAGCCTATATTATTTATTATCAGTATAAAACAAGGCGTAATAAATTACAGTATAACTTTGAAGTCCTGCCCATGAAACTGGAAATAGTTAAAAGTATAGCTGTGGTTTTGGCCGTAATTATATTTGTATTTGTAATGAATAGTTATCAGGGTATTCCTGTTCCGTTATTATTACTCCTGGTATTACTTTTCCTTTTTTCCTTTGTTACCAGAAACACTGTATTCGGCCGTTATATTTATGCTATTGGTGGTAATAACGAAGCTGCCAGTTTATCAGGGATAAACATCAAAAAAATTACCCTTATTGTATTTATGCTTAATGGCTTACTGGCTGCAATAGGCGGTATTTTATTAACTTCCCGTTTGAATGCTGCCTCAGTTGCTGCCGGTACCAACGCTGAACTTGATGCTATTGCTGCCTGTGTTATCGGGGGAGCCAGTTTGATGGGTGGTATCGGTAGTGTCGGTGGAGCAGTTATCGGTGCCATTGTTATGGCCAGTCTCGATAATGGGATGAGTCTGATGAATGTCCCCATGTTCTGGCAGTCTATAGTGAAGGGGTTAGTGTTAATTATGGCAGTCTGGTTTGATATTGCCTCCAAAAACAAGGGGAAAGCTGCCGAAGTATAATTTGAAGTATAATTTACCGTGTAAGTTAGACATCTATCCTGTTTTTATAATTCCAATTGTGAATTAAAATTCAGGCTGCAAAAACAATATTTCTAAGAGCTGGGGGAGACCCCAGCTAAAAAATTAAATTCAGATGGCAAATAATGCTTAATTATTTATTACAACTTACATAATACATTGTAAAGAATAACTGACAGGCTATTTAACAGGAGGTAATGGGCATGTTCAAGAAGATGGGGCTTAAATGGAAGATTCTGACCGTAGTTTCCCTGGTAATGGTCATTGTTCTTATATCAATTTCTTTTTTCACTTACAGAAGCACAAAAAATGTGGTAACTACCCAGATCGATAACCGGATCCGGGTAATTAAAATGATGCAGAAAGATATGATTAATGAGTTTATAACAAGGCTGGAAAACCAGATAAAGTACTTTACTTCTCAGCAGGAAATATATTTTTTCGTAAATATACTGAACAGTAATATCAATAATAGCCTTGAAGAGGGTCGGTCCTTATCACTGGATAATTATAATTACTCTCAAATAATAGTGGAAAGAAGTAAGTTATTAGATGAACACACTAAAATAAATGAATCGTTCAAATTTGCCTATTTGACAAATACACGGGGTTATGTCATTGCAGATTCAAGGCTTCAGGGTGAAGAGGGTTTAGAAAAATATATATTTAAACAACTACCAGAGAGTCAATACAAATCGGCAAGGCCTGACCATATATTTAAAAATGAGAAGGGTTCCTATCTCCTGTTTCAGGTTCCCATCAAGAAAGATAACGATGGGGCTGAAGTAATTGGATATTATGTAATGGGGGTTTCCCTGGATTCATTTGAAACCGGAATCAGGGAAGGAACCTTGGAAAATGGGGAAATTCAGTTAATAAACTCCGATGGCATAATATTGAGTCATTCTCAAAATAAACTTATTGGAACCAGAATTAAAAATCCCTGGTTTGAAAAGATGATTAACAGTAACGTCGATTCTATAAAAAAAGTTGTGGGAGATAAATATCTTATTCTGGAAAGGCTTGATAAAAGCAAAAAAATATATCTGGCCATTGAGATTCCTGAAAAGGCTATTACAGAACCAGTGGGTAGTATACGTAATATTATTATTTACATATCATTGACGGGAATAATAGCAGTGTATCTAAGTGGTTACATATTTATCACATGGCAATTTAAGCCCTTTAATAAGTTTTTGTATTCTTTTAACCAGCTTGGCAGTGGCTATCTATATAAAGAATTACTCCTTGACAGGCGTTATATCAGGCGTGGTGATGAAATTGGTTTACTCGCCAGGGCCTTTAATAATATGTTTAATCAGTTGAGGAATATTATTACCAGCATTAATAACACCTCGGGACAGGTCGGTGAATCTTCTAATAAACTACAGGATATATCCAGCGAGGTTGAAAATATATCCAACCAGGTGGCTGTTTCCATTCAGGAAGTGGCAACAGGTTCTGACAGTCAGGCTGCAAGTGTTGAAAAGATTAATTATAGAATCCAGAACCTGGCTGCGGGTATAAATAAGCTTGATAATTTTAATAATAAAATGACGGATCTTTCCGGAAAAATGACCAGTGCTGCCAGGGAAGGGCAGACAGAGATTGATAAGGTTAAAACCCAGATGGAAAATATCAAAAGTTCTATCCGGCAGGTAGCAACAAGTATTGGCAGGTTAAATTCAATTTCGGAAGAAATTGATTCTATAATAGAGATAATAAACAATTTGGGAAAACAGACCAATCTCCTGGCCTTAAATGCTGCCATTGAAGCAGCCCGGGCCGGTGAGGCCGGTCAGGGTTTTAGTGTTGTGGCCGAAGAGATTAGAAAACTTGCTGAGGAGTCTGTGAATTCTGCTGACAAAATCAGGGGTTTAATAATGGAGATAAAAAATGGTACCGGTGAAGCCAGTTCTAAAATGGAAGCAGGGGTTGAAGAAATAGAAAACGGAGAAGTAGTTGTTAATAAAGCCAGTGAAGCCTTTCACAGAATCAGTGACAGCATTACAGAAGTTGGTAAAGGAATTGAACAGTCAGTTCAAATTGTAAAAAATATAAACCAGGAAAGTGGGGAAATAGTATCCAGTATAGAAGATATTTCTGCTATCTCTGAGGAAACATCAGCCAGTACCCAGGAAGTTGCTGCTGCCAGTGAAGAACAGTTATCGTCTGTTGAAGAACTGGCCGGCCTTGCGGCTTCATTATCCAGTATGGCCGAAGAGCTGGAGATTCTTATTAAGAAGTTCAAGGTTTAA
The DNA here is from genome assembly GCF_000020485.1 of Halothermothrix orenii H 168. Classification (GTDB taxonomy): domain Bacteria; phylum Bacillota; class Halanaerobiia; order Halanaerobiales; family Halothermotrichaceae; genus Halothermothrix; species Halothermothrix orenii. Next base: position 2,085,112 of record NC_011899.1, on the reverse strand, counting down.
AAAAAGTTGCCATAAAACCTTCCCGGTTTTACATAATGGGGGTAATATAGGGGTCATAATGATGGATTTAAATCCATATTATGACCCCTTATTTTTTCATTATATTTCGCTTCAGTAAAAAATTTAAAAACTCTGTTAAGGTCCTGTTAACACTGGGTTAGTTTGTTTGACTTTATCACAAAACAGGAGTATAATAAAAGATAAAATATCAAAGTAATTACTATAATTTAGAAGAAGGTGGGTAGGTTGCGTGAAGAATTAATTGAGGCCTTAATACAGGTGGAAAAAGATGCCCGCAGGTTGGAAGAAGAAGGTCACAAGGAAGCCAAAAAGCTCTGTAAATATTATCGTCAGAAAATGGACCAGGAGAAGGAAAAGAGATTACTTAAAGCCCGCCAGGAAGGTAAAAATCTGGTAAAACAGGCAGAACAGGAAGCCAGGGAGTACGCACAGCAGCTGGAGAAAAACAAGGCCAAAGAGCTTAAAGAGATGGAGGCCAGATTTAACAGGATTAAAAGTGATGTGGTTAACAAGTACTTTAAGCAGATTACAGGGTTTGAAGGTGAGTAATTATGGGTATGATTTCTTATGCAGGGGTTAATGCCAAAGTAAAGGCCCTATTTGGAAAGATGCTGAGTGAAGAGGACTATAATAATTTAATTAACCAGAAGTCTGTTCAGGATATCTTTGATTACCTTTATCAAAATACTCATTACCGGGAATATCTTGAAGAACTGGCCGGAGTAGAAATCCATCGACGCCAGCTGGAACGTACCCTTAAGAAGAACTTTATCAGGGACTTTAAGGCTATCCTCAGGTATTTGACAGGTCCTATCAGGGACTTTTTTAAATTCTTTCTTATCAAGTTTGAAATAGAAGATTTAAAGATGTTATTGAGAACAAGTTTAATTGAACATGATGAGGAATACCTTAAAAATACCCTTGTTTATATGGGTATTTACGAAGATATATCCCTTGATAGATTGACTTCCATAAATAATTACCATGATTTACTGGAGGTATTTAAGGGAACTCAATATTATGATACCCTGGAGAGGTTTGAGGAACGTTATATGAAAGATAAAAACCTGTTTCCCATAGAAATGACCCTTGATTTTAACTATTTTATTAAACTGGCCCAACTGGTCAGGAGATTGAGGGGTGAGGATTACCGGATTATCCGGGATTTGCTCGGGACCCAGGTGGATCTCTTAAATATTCAGTGGATTTACCGCACAAAAAGGTATTATAACCTCAATACTGAAGAGATTTTAAATTATACTATTCCTATTCACTACCGCCTTTCAGCTAAAGACCTTAAAAATCTGTCTCAGTCAAGTCAAGAAGAAGAAATATTTAACTACCTCTCTAAAACAGATTATGATGAGCTTTTTTCTCCGGTGGCCCATGACAAAAGTATTCTCTTTGAAAAGTACTTTCTTTCCTATCTCCTCAAAAAGGCTTACCATACCAAAATTAGTGGCACTTCTAATGTTGGTGTTATAATTTCCTATACTTTTATCAAGGAGTATGAAATAAGAGATATTATTACTGTTGTCGAGGGTGTCAGGTATTCTCTGAGAAGTGAAGATATTAAAAATTACCTAATAAGGGATTTAAAGTAGGGTGATAATATGGCTGTTGTAACCATGAAAAAATTTCAAATTGTTGGTCATAAAAAAGAGCTTGACCCTATCTCGTACCGGGTCATTAACAGTGATTTTATACAACTTGAAGATTATGACTCCTTCCTTCTAAGTGACCTGCCCGGGGATGAGATTAAACCACTCAAAAGGGAGAATCCATATTCTGGTCTTTTAAATGAAATTATTAATCTGATGGAAACCCTTAATATCAAATATGAAGATAACCCCAGGGATAAAAATAACCTGGAAAAGGTTGAATTAGAAAAGATAAATGTTGACCAGATCAGGAAAGATATCAAACCTGTGACCCAGAAAATCAATAGGATATTAAGGTTTAAGAGGAAACTGGAAAAGGAAGAAGAACGTTTAAAGGACCTTAAACACCATGTTCGCTTAATGAAGAATATTGACCTGGATATAGCTGAACTAAAGCATCTTTCATATATTTCCCTTGTATTTGGCCGGGTCAGCAAAAATGATTATGAACGGCTCATTAAAAATATAACTGAATTACCTATTTTAATAATTGAAGTATACCGTGATGAAGATAATGTCTGGTTTTTTTCATTTACCAAAAAAAGTAATGAAGAAAAGGCTTTAAATATTCTGGATACGGTTTATTTTGAAAAGTTAGATCTCCCACCCCGGGTCAAGGGCCAACCGCGGGATATTTTAGACAGGGTCGATCACAGGTTAAAGAGAATAGAAATTGCCTATGAAGAAATTAAGCTGGAATTCCAGAAATATGCCCATCTTTATGAAAAAAAATTAAAATCTTATTATAGAAAGTTAAAACTTATGGACAGGATACGGGAAATAAATAATCAGTATTATGGAGAGGTTGACCATTTATTTGTGATGAGTGGCTGGATTACAGCCACTAGGGAAATAGGGTTTAGAACAGAATTGGAAAAAGAATTCCCCAATGTTATCTATACCAGTGAAGAAATTGATAATCACTCCAAAGAAAAACCACCAACGGTATTGAAAAATTTCAGGTGGTTTAAGCCCTTTGAATCCCTGGTTGAGCTTTATGGTGTTCCCCGTTACGGGGAGATAGACCCGACACCGTTTATGGCTATTACCTATCTCATTATGTTCGGAATAATGTTTGGGGATGTGGGCCAGGGATTAATCTTTTTCCTCCTGGGATACCTTATGAAAAATAGATACATTAAACTGGGGAGTCCTAACAGTGGAGCCCTCCTTATGGGGCTTGGTTTTTCTTCAACGGTATTTGGTTTTCTATATGGCAGTATATTTGGTCTCGAGCATATTTTACCGGCCCTGTGGGTTAGACCCTTTGAAAATATTATGATGTGGCTGGGTATGGCCATCGGGCTGGGTGTAATATTAATGCTTATCAGTATGGTCTTTAATTTGATAAATTGTTTACGGAGAAAGGATATAGGTGAAGGGCTTTTTTCCAGGTATGGCTTGACCGGTCTCTTCTTTTATTTGTTTGCACTGGCCACGGTTATATCACTGGGGTTCCGGGGGGAATTACTGCTACATCCATTTTTGACTTTTGTTCTTTTGACTATACCCCTGGTATTGATCCTTTTTAAAGAGCCACTGGTCAACATAATAAACCAGGAAAAAGACATCTGGCCTGAAGATACCGGGAATTACTTCCTGGAAGCCTCTTTTGAGTTATTTGATACCCTTATCGGGTATTTGAGTAATACCATATCATTTGTCAGGGTGGGTGCCTTTACCCTGAACCATATAGGGTTATTTATGGCAGTATTTATCCTGGCCGGGATGGTTAAAAACAGTCTGGGGAGTATACTTGTCATTATAGGGGGAAATATTTTAATAATGGCTCTCGAAGGCCTGGTTGTCGGTATTCAGGTATTGAGGCTTGAATATTTTGAGCTGTTTGGCAAATTCTTTAAAGGGGATGGCAGGAAGTTCACACCGGCCAGGCTCCAGTAATTTTGACCAGGGTCTTTTATAATCGATTTTTTCTTGTCTGAAAACTGTTAATATCCTTTGTTTTATTTTCAAGCTCAAAAAAATTAATTTTTATATATTTTTATTATATAAAATCCGGTTAGCTGGTGGACTGCAAATATAAAGAAACTTTGATATAAGGAGGAATATGTTATGGTTATGACAGGAATTGCATTAATTTTGATGGTTGTAATATCATGGATCTTTAGCTTTTTGTTAACTACAAAGAAAACAAACAATTTGGTTAAAGTTATGTCGGTAGGTTTGAATCTAGTATTCATGGGTTTGATGGTTTTCTGGGGATTAAGCCTGGTTTTCCCCGGTATTGCCAGTGCTGCAGAAGCTGTTTCCGGTGATAGTAGTGGTACCGGTTTTGGTTATCTGGCCGCCGGTCTGGCTGTTGGCCTTGCTTCTATAGGAGCCGGTATTGGGGTAGGTATTGCCGGGGCGTCTGCCATCGGGGCTATCAGTGAAAAGCCAGAAATTCTGGGACGTACCCTGATTTTCATCGGGCTGGCTGAAGGTGTTGCCATCTATGGACTTATTATAGCTATAATGATTCTTGGCCGGTTATAAAGAGGTGGTTTTATGAAGATATTTTGTATCAGTGACAATATAGATACCAATATCGGGTTAAGGCTGGCAGGGGTTGATGGTATTGTAGTTCATGAAAGGGAAGAAGTACTTAAAGCTATTGAAGAGGCAAGAAAGGATAAGGAACTCGGTATTTTAATAATTACCCGTAAGCTGGCCCAGCTCGTACCTGAGGTTATTGATGAACTGAAGTTATCGGCCAGCCTGCCCCTGGTGGTAGAAATACCTGACAGGCATTTAAAGAAAGATGAAGATAATGATTATATTACCCGTTATGTCAGGGATTCCATTGGAATAAAGGTCTGAGGTGGAAAATATGGATGTTAGCAAAAAGATTTCAGTTATAAAAAAGGAAATTATTAATGAAGCCCTGGATAAAAAAGAACAGATAATATCCCGGGAAAAAGATAAGTGGGAAAAAGAGTATGAAGACTTTAAACAGAAGCTGGATAACAAAGAGAAGGAAATTATAGAATTATACCGTCAGGAAGCCAGAATGAAAAAGGAACAGATTGTGTCCCGGGCCGTCCTTAAAAAGAAAACGGAAAAAAGACAGAAGATGGATGAGTATTTACACCAGATACTTAAAGAACTGGAAGAAAAACTCCATGAATACCGTAATGACACCGGTTACAGGGATTTTTTAAAACGGCTTGTTAAAGACTCTTTAAATGTAATGGAATCGAGTCATGTTATTATAAAACTTAATTCCCATGATTTAAAGATCTTTAATGAAATTCAGGATGAACTCCGGAATGAAATTGATAATATAGAGATAGAGGTTGCCAATAACCCTTTAAATATCAGTGGTGGTGTTATTGTAGAGGATAGAGATGGAAAAGAAATAGTTGAAAATACTTTTGAGACTTGTCTTGAGGAAGTTAAAGAAGACATTGCCGTAGAATTACATTCCAAGGTATTATGATTGAAGGCAGGTGATGATATAGTGGATAAAAAGGGTGAAATAGTATTTGTCAATGGGCCTGTAGTAAAGGCCGATAAGATGAATGGTTTTATCATGAATGAGCTTGTTTATGTCGGAAAAGAAAGGCTCATTGGAGAGATAATTGAACTTGAGGGTGACCTGGCCACAATTCAGGTTTATGAAGAGACAACAGAGATGCAACCGGGTGAGCCGGTTTTTTCTACAGGCAGCCCGTTATCGGTGGAACTGGGACCGGGGATAATCGGAAATATATTTGATGGTATTCAAAGGCCTTTACCGGTTATTGCCGAAAAAACAGGTTCCTTTATAAAAAGAGGGATTGAGGTTAACCCCCTGGATCGGGACCGGGAATGGACAGTATCTGTTAAGGTAAAACTTGGTGACAGGGTTAAACCTGGCCAGGTAGTTGCTGAAGTACCGGAAACCAGTATTGTTACTCACCGGGTTATGGTTCCCCCTCATCTGTCAGGAGAGGTGGTTGAGGTTGTTCCCAATGGTAAATATACTGTGGATCAGGAAATTGTAACTGTAAAAGATGATAAGGGGAATAACCACCAGATTCGACTCCATCAGAAATGGCCGGTCAGGCGGCCAAGGCCCTGTGGAGAGCGCTTACCGATCAAAAAACCCCTCCTTACCGGTCAGAGGGTATTTGATACCTTCTTCCCCCTGGGGATGGGGGGAACAGCTGCTATCCCCGGAGGATTCGGGGCCGGAAAAACCATGACCCAGCACCAGCTGGCCAAATGGTCCAGTGCCGATATAATTGTTTATGTGGGGTGTGGGGAACGCGGTAATGAGATGACGGATGTTCTGGAGGAGTTCCCCAAACTGGAAGACCCTTCAACCGGGAAATCGATGATGGAGAGAACGGTTTTAATTGCCAACACTTCCAATATGCCGGTTGCGGCAAGGGAGGCCAGTATTTATACCGGCATTACTATAGCCGAGTTCTACCGGGATATGGGCTATAATGTGGCCCTGATGGCAGATTCGACATCACGCTGGGCCGAAGCTTTAAGGGAAATATCCGGACGTCTGGAAGAAATGCCTGCTGAAGAAGGTTTTCCAGCCTATCTTCCAAGCCGGTTAGCCGAGTTTTATGAAAGGGCCGGTTACGTAAAAACCCTGGGGCAGGACAGGGAGGGTTCTATCTCACTGATCGGGGCTGTTTCTCCACCTGGTGGTGATTTTTCAGAACCGGTTACCCAGAATACCAAACGTTATGTTCGCTGTTTCTGGGCTCTGGATAAGAGTCTGGCCAGTGCCCGGCATTTCCCGGCTGTTAACTGGCTGGAAAGCTATAGTGAATACCTGGAGGATCTTTCAGGCTGGTTGAAGGAAAATATAAACGAGGACTGGATTAAATTAAGGAATATGGCCATGGAGCTTTTGAAGGAAGAAGACCGGCTCCAGGAGATTGTCAAACTGGTTGGTGAAGATGTCCTGCCCGATAACCAGCGCCTTATTCTTGAGGTTGCCAGATTGATTAAGATTGGTTTTCTCCAGCAGAATGCCTTCAGTAAAGTAGACCGGTTCGCCACTCCGGAAAAGCAGTACTGGATGTTAAAAATTATTATGTTCCTATATGAAAAGGCCAGACCTTTAATTAAAAACAATATTCCGATAAGCCGGGTTAAGAATAATGAACTATTCAGTGAAGTTATAAAAATGAAAGAGAATATTCCCAATGGTGATTTAGATAAATTCAAGGATTTAATGGCCAGGATTGAAGAATATTACAACAGACTATGGGAAAATTATCAGGAGTAGTGAGGTTGATAGCCATGTTAACAAAAGAGTACCGTGGAGTAGCATCAATAAATGGACCTCTGGTGGTAGTTGATGGTGTTACCGATGTAGGGTTTGACGAAATGGTTGAAGTAATAACACCGGATAAACACAAAAGGAGGGGCCGGGTCTTACAGGTCAGTAAAAACCGGGCTGTAATCCAGGTCTTTGAAGGGACCAGTGGTCTGGCTACTGAGACTACCCGGGTTAAGTTTCTAAGGCACCCCATGGAAATAGCCCTGTCCCGGGATATACTGGGACGGGTCTTTAACGGTGTTGGAGAGCCCATTGATGGTGGGGGAGAGGTTTATTCAAATAAAAAATATAATATTAATGGAAATGCCATAAATCCCTATTCCCGTCAATATCCCCGTAATTATATTCAAACAGGGGTGTCGGCCATTGATGGCCTGATAACCCTCATCAGGGGGCAGAAACTCCCCATTTTTTCGGGTAATGGTCTTCCCCATAACCAGCTTGCAGCCCAGATTGCCCGACAGGCCAGGCTGGGGGATGATAATGAAGACTTTGCTGTAGTTTTTGTGGCCATGGGCATAAAACATGATGATGCCAATTTCTTTATCAATAGCTTTGAGAAAAGTGGTGTCCTGCAGAATGTAGTGGTCTTTCTAAATCTGGCCGATGATCCGGCTGTAGAGAGGATTATCGCCCCCAGGATCGGGTTAACAGCGGCAGAATACCTGGCCTTTGAAGAAGGGATGCATATCCTCGTTATTATGACCGATATGACCAACTACTGTGAGGCTCTGAGGGAACTTTCCTCAAGACGTGAAGAGGTTCCAAGCCGTAAGGGCTATCCCGGATATTTATACAGTGACCTGGCCAGTTTATATGAAAGGGCCGGGATGATAAAAGGGGAGAGGGGTTCTATAACCCAGCTACCCATCTTAACCATGCCCAATGATGATATTACCCATCCGGTACCGGATTTAACCGGTTATATTACGGAAGGACAGATTGTCCTGAAACGGGACCTCTATCAGAGGGGTGTTTATCCTCCGATAAACATTTTACCTTCCCTGTCCCGGTTAATGAAGGATGGAATCGGGGAAGGCTTTACCAGAGAGGATCACCCTAATGTGTCCAGTCAGCTTTATGCAGCCTATTCGCGGGTTCAGGAGGTTAAATCACTGGCTTCGGTAATTGGTGAGGATGAACTCTCAAGCCTGGATCAGACTTATCTTAAATTTGGGCGTGTTTTTGAAAAACGCTTTTTAAGTCAGGGCCGGGAAGAAAACAGGACCATTGAACAGACCCTTGATCTGGCCTGGGAGGTGTTGAGTGAACTGCCCCCGACCGAGCTTGACAGGATTTCGGGTGAAGAACTGGAAAAATACTACCGGGGGAGTGTCAATGACAATGGATAGGCTTAATATATCCCCGACCAAAAGTAATCTTATTCAGGCCAAAAACTCCCTTGAACTGGCTAAAGAGGGTTATGAGCTCCTGGATCAAAAGAGAAATGTTTTAATCAGGGAAATGATGGCCAAAATCGATGAGGCTAAAAAGATTCAGTCTGAGATAAATGAATATTTCTATGAGGCTTATCAGGCTCTCCAGGTGGTTGATATTACCATGGGGATAGGTACAGTTGAAGAGATTGCTACCGGTATTGATTTTATTGATGATGTTAAAATAAAGTGCTACAGTGTTATGGGGGTTGAGATCCCTGAAGTAGAGCCGGTCTCAGAGAAGATTGAACCCAGGTACAGTTTTTTCAGGACCAATCTGGCCCTGGACCGGGCCTTTAAAAACTTTACAAGGGTTGTTTCCCTTATTACCAGGTTGGCCGAAATAGAGACCTCGGTTTACCGCCTGGCAACTGCCATAAAGCAGACCCAGAAGAGGGCCAATGCCCTTGATAATATCCTTATCCCCAGGTATGAAAATACTGTTAAATTTATTGAAGATACCCTTGAAGAGAAAGAAAGGGAAGACTTTTTCCGTATCAAACTCGTTAAAAAGAAGAAAGAAACCTGAAAAAAGGTCCTATTCGCCTGGAATAGGACCTTTTTATATCCTGTTTTATTAATTAATCTTTGAGGACCAGTTTTTTGAAGTTAAATATCTCTTTCCGGGCAATCCTTTCAGTAGCCTTTATCTTTTCTTTGACCCTTTCCTCAAAATTCATATCCATTAACCTGTTTATTGTATCCACCATTTTACTATAGTTATGGGAATTTACGATAATATCTTCCATATTAAACTGTTCCAGGAGGGCGTAAAATTTGTTGCCAACTGCAATCGGCATTACCGGGGTTTTAGTCCTTAAACTCATTAAAAGTCCATGCATCCTCTCGGTGATATATAAATCAACCAGGTCAATAAACGCGGTCATATGGTCAATACTGGAATAAGGGGGTATAATGTTGATGGTGGCCCCGGGATTATTTTGTTTAACTTTTTTTCTTAACTTTTCATGTAGTTTTCGGTCATTCCACTGGGCAACCGGGGCTGGCTGCAGGGGGATCATTAATATTTCATAGGATTGGCTTAAAGTGGTTACCAGCTTTACGATATTTTCCTGATTAAAAATGCTCTGATGCCTGATACTGATACCAAGGGTTTTGTTATAAAGTTTTTTAAATTTTACCATCGGAATTTTATAGGACCAGGCTACATCATTAACAACAACAGAATCGGGATAGACATTGTTTTTTATAAGCCATTCCCTGCTATGCCTATCCCTGGTATAGACCCCTTTACATTTCTTTAAAAAGGCTGCATATTTCTGGCAGGCTGTTTTTTTAGCTTTAAGCCTGGTTGGAACCCCTACCCCGTAAACCCAGATTGGCTTTTGCAAAAACGGGGGACGCCAGTAAGCACTGGTAAAAGTATGGGGGATTATTAAATCTCCTCCCCCGATTATAATCCTGTCTATAGTATTTAAATTTTCATAACCATTTAAGGGAAAGACATCATGGCCGGCAAAGACCTGCTGCCATGTCTTTAAAAATATTTCATCACCATAATTCTGGTACCCAAAGTAACCGGAAACACCAATTCTCATAAATAGTCCTCCACTATTGATTTTATTTTTGAAAACCTGACCTTCCATGAATTTTTACGGGCCAACTCTATCCTTTTTTTCTCCCGGGATGGAGAATTATTTTTCAGGGCAAATTTTATCATATCGATAAAGGACCGGTTATTATCTACTGTATAGACATGGCCGGGGAATTGCTTTAATTCAGGAAGATTGGAAGCGACCACCGGTTTTCCCGCTGCCAGGTATTCATACATTTTAATAGGATTGGCAGCCCGGGCTGTTCTGGTATTAAGAAAAGGAATAATTCCGATATCGATATTATTGTAATACGGTGGTAGATTATTATAATTAATGACCCCCAGGTCAATTATACCGTCAGGCTTTTTCTGGCCAAACTCGGGTCCGATGGTAATAGTGGTAAAATGCTGTGCTACCTGACCCAGGGCTTCAGTATCTACCCATTTGCCCAGAGCCCCGACAAAACCTATAATCGGTCTTTTAAGGTGCTTAAGTACTGTCGGCATAAAAGTACTGGAACGGATATGGTCTAAGTCACAACCATTTCTGATGAGGTAAACCCTGTCATGTTCTTTTCTTTTTTTGTCATATAAGACCCGGGAAGATGTAAAAACTAAATCGGCCCTTTTTAACATTATTTTCTCCTGGTCTTCCCACTCCAGAAAATCATCAATACAGTCGTAGATGGTTATCCTGTGGGGAATTTGCCCGGGAAGTCTATGGTGCCGGGCCCAGCTAATATATAATATATCTACTTCATCAGTCAGGTTCTCCAGTAGATAATTAAAATTACTATAAACATATAGGTTCGGGGTAACCTCTTTAACATCGGGTTTCCCCTGTGTTTTGTTGGCATACAGTACTTTCCAGCCGTGTTTGGCAAATTGCTTCATTAGATGCTGGGGCCTCTGCATTAGAAAATCCCAGTCGATGGTGGGAGGATAGAGGACAGTAAGCATGATTTTTACCCCTTTCTTATTAAATACCAGTAGCTTTAATGTTAACACTTCCCAACTTACTTAACCTACCATATTTAGATGAGGCAACCGTAAAAATGATAACCTGCTCTTATGTGGTTGTTAAAATATCATATTCAGATATAAGCCGGTTGGTTAAAGTGAAAAGCTAAATAACTTTTACTATATAATTTTACCGGTCTATGGGTATATTAATTTTAAGAATATAAAGTATTTACATATCAAGGAGATGATGAAAGTTGCAAATGCCGCGGATAGCTTTTTTCTGTATGGAATACGGTCTCGAGAGTGACTTCAAAATATATGCAGGTGGTCTGGGGATTCTGGCCGGGGATTATTTGAAGGCAGCCCGGGATATGGGACTGCCTATTGTAGGTATTGGACTGTTATGGAAACAGGGTTATACCAGGCAGGTTCTCAATGAAAAGGACTATCCAGTCGATACTTATCCTAATTATAAATATGATTTTCTTGAGGATACCGGAATTAAAATCAGAGTGAAGATACGTAACCGGGATGTTTACTGTCGTGTCTGGAAGGTTGATAATTTTGACAATGCTCCCCTTTATTTGCTTGATACCGATTTAGATGAAAACGAAGATAGATGGATTACCGGTCAACTTTATGGGTATTTCGAGGAAGAAAGGGTAGCCCAGGAGATGGTCCTGGGAATAGGAGGAATAAAAGCCCTGAAGGCCCTTGGCATTGAAGTCGATGTTTATCACCTGAATGAGGGTCATGCTGTTTTTGCAGCACTGGAATTAATAAAAGAACAGATGCAGAAGGGACTATCCTTTGCTGAAGCCCGGGAGCTCGTAAAAGAAAAGGTTGTTTTCACCACCCATACACCGGTAAAACAGGGAAATGAAGAGCATACATACCGCCGCCTTGATTATATGGGGGCTTTTGACTTTTTCACCCCCGAACAGATGGGGGAGATCGGGGGAATTCCCTTCAATATGACGGTAGCCGGCCTCAGGCTGGCGGGCAAAGCCAATGCTGTAAGTTCTTTGCATAATATTACAGCAAATAATATGTGGGCCCATATTGACAACCGGGCTGAAATTATCGGTATTACAAATGGAGTCCACCGCCCTACCTGGGTTTCTGATAAAATAGTGCAAAATACCTCCAACCCCGGGGGGTTGTGGGAAGTCCATAAAGGGTTAAAACAGGAATTAATAGATTTTATCCACAAAAGAACAGGTCAGAAATTGGATATTAATAAGTTATTAATTGGTTTTGCCCGGAGGGCTGTTCCCTATAAACGGGGAAATTTAATATTTAAGAATAATGATAGAATAGAACCATTATTAAAAGAGGGGAAAATCCAGATTATTTTTTCCGGAAAAGCCCACCCCCTTGATGATGAGGGGAAAGAAATAATAGCCAGCCAGGTGGGGCTGGCCCGAAAATACCCTGGGCAGGTTGTCTTCCTGGAGGATTACGATATGGAGATAGCCCGTTACATGACCAGGGGATGTGATGTCTGGTTAAATAATCCAAGGAAACCCATGGAGGCCTGTGGGACTTCGGGTATGAAGGCCGCCATGAATGGGGTTTTAAATTTAAGTGTCCTTGACGGCTGGTGGGCCGAGGCCTGCCGGGATGGCAAAAATGGCTGGCAGTTTGGGGATGGGATGTCAGCTGATGATTTTACCGGCGATTTAGAGGCCAGGGTTATTAAACAGGACCGAAATGATTTAACTGCCCTCTATGATGTCCTTTATACCCGGGTCTTACCGACTTATTATAATAACCGGGAAGAGTGGCTAAAAATGATGGAGCGGAGCATTGATTCCACTTATGACCGGTATTCAGCCCGGCGGATGTTAGGGGATTATTACAACCTTTTATACCAGTAAAGGTTTAAATTTACAAATCAATTAAATTCAGATGTTTTTAACGGTTAAGAAGGAATTTTTTTATAAATAAAGAATACTTTAATATAGGAAAAAATAAAGCGGGGGGAGAGTGAATAGTTTACTATGGAGCAGACATATGAAAACAGGAAAAAACAGCTTCTTGATGACCTCAGCAATATGAGTGAAATTGCTGAGGAAATGTTACAAAATGCCATTAAGGCCCTGGATGAGAAAGATGTTTCGCTGGCCAAAGATGTTATCAACAGGGATGATGTTCTTGATAATTACCAGGTTACCATTGAAGAAGAAGTATCCAGGCTTCTATCCCTTGATAAGCCATTGACCAGTGATGTATATAATAATGTTGCCCTGGTTAAAATTGCTGGTGATCTAGAACGGGTTGGTGATCTGGCTACCGATATTGCCGATACTGTCCTTGAGTTAAAAAATGAAGAATATTTAGAACCCCTGGTTATGATTCCGGAGCTTGCGAATACTGTTTCTGATATGCTTGATACCGTTTTAGAGGCCTTTGTTACCAGGAATGCTGATCTGGCTGAGGCAGTCTGCCGCAAGGATGAAGTTGCTGATAATATTTATGACAAGATTTATGGTCATAGTATTAAGCTTATTAATGAAAGTGAGGGTACCCGGAATATTAACCAGGTTATTCAGTTTTTGAATATAGCTAAATCCCTGGAGAGAATAGGAGATCATGCCACCAATATTGGGGAGGAGACCATCTTTATTGTAACCGGTAAACGGGTTAAATACTAGAAAGAGTAATTGATATTTGAGTAGAAGATTAAGTTTGAAAACATATAATTGAGCAATACTTATGTCCAATTAAGCCAGCTGGGAAATAGCTGGCTTTTTTAAATTTATTGATATACATTATCAGGGTTATTACTAGTTATAGTGATGGTCAAGAGTTATAACTGGGGAGTGTTTGTTAACCTGTAGTCCTGTGACAGGATGGTTTTAGACAATTTTTGTGAATACTTGCACAAATAATCACCTTATGCTATACTTAAATCAGAATTATAACCTGAGTAGCGGGATAAAAATATATCCGGTTACAAGGGTTACATAATTTAATAATTTTAAGATACTTCCTGAGTTAAGGGTAGAACCTGAGACAGGGGAAGGGTGAGAGGATAACTATACCCTATCTGTATTCAGGTAGGGTATTTTTGTTTATTACTCCCCTGTATCCCCCTGAACAGTAAGTTAGAATTATTAAATTTGAGGTTTATCATCATTGAGTTTAAGGAGGGATTAAAAATTAACAAAAGAATCGGAGTAGTTGGTATCGTTATTGATGACCGTCAGAAGGTGGCCGGGAAGGTTAATAGCATTTTAAGCCAGCATGGCGATATTATCCTGGGGAGAATGGGGATTCCATCCCGGGAATATAATATATCCGTTATATCATTAATCGTTGAAGGAACCCCCGATGAGCTGGGTTCACTGACGGGAAAGCTGGGTAATCTTAATGGAGTTACCTTAAAATCTGCTTTAACATCAAAAGAGGTTTAATAACTCAGGGTAAGGATAGTCATTAAGGCCAGTAATCACCAGGTGAGGTTTGTGTTTAAGGTAAAGGGAAATTAAAAAATTTGAAGGGGGATTGTTTATCTATGGGCAGTTTATCATTTCCAGATCATCGCAGAGGGGAGTCGAGGAGTAAAGTCTGTGAATACATTAATGGGGATAAAATCGAGGCCATTCTGGAGGAGGCCAGTAATCCTTCAGAAGAGGAAGTTAACCACATTATAAAAAAGTCCCTGGAGCTCAAGGGACTATCAGTAGAAGAAGCAGCTGTATTGCTCCAGGTAGAGGACCAGGAATTAATCAATAAATTCCTGGAAGCAGCCAGAAAGGTGAAAGAAAAGATTTACGGGAAAAGGCTTGTTCTTTTTGCTCCCCTGTATTTTTCGAATCTATGTACTAATAGCTGTCTTTACTGTAGCTTCAGGCATAATAACAATAAAGTTAAAAGAAAAAAACTCAGTATAGAAGAGATTAAGGAAGAAGTCAGAGCCCTGGAAAGAGAAGGACATAAACGCCTGCTTGTTTTGACCGGGGAAACCCCCGAAACGGACCTTGATTATGTGGTTGAAGGTATTAAAGCAGCTTATGAAACCAGGACTGAACATGGTGGTGAGATCAGGAGGATAAATGTAGAGATTGCCCCCCTGACCACAGAAGATTTCAAAAAACTCAAGGAAGCTAAAATTGGAACCTATACCTGTTTTCAGGAGACATATCACCGTCCTACCTATAAGAAAATGCATCCATCTGGCCCCAAAGCCGATTATGACTGGCGGTTGTCAGTTATGGACCGGGCCCAGCAGGCCGGTATTGATGATATAGGTATCGGGGCTCTCTTTGGACTGTATGACTATAAATTTGAGGTTATTGCCCTGTTACTACATTCTGAATACCTGGATAAGACCTATGGTGTTGGCCCCCATACAATATCGGTTCCCCGTTTAAACCCCGCCCTGGGGGCACCTGTCCAGGAGCCACCATATCCTGTGTCTGATGAGGATTTCAGGAAACTTGTAGCAATCTTGAGGCTGGCTGTTCCCTATACAGGGATAATTTTATCAACCAGGGAGAGTATTGACATGCGTAATGAATTGTTTTTGCACGGAGTTTCCCAGATAAGTGCCGGATCCCGGACTACTCCAGGGGGGTATAGAGAGGCCCGGGAACGGGAGCATGATCTGGAGCAATTTTCTCTCCATGACATCAGGCCCATGGATGAAATTATAGCTGAAATTAGCAAACAGGGGTATATACCGAGTTTCTGTACTGCCTGTTACCGCCTGGGGCGGACCGGTCAGGATTTTATGGACCTTGCTAAACCGGGTAAGATTCAGGAATTTTGTAAACCCAATGCCATGTTTACCTTTAAAGAATACCTGGTTGACTACGCCAGTCCTGAAACACGCAAACTGGGTGAGGAGTGTTTACAGGCTCATTTAAAAGAAATTAAAGATCTAAATCCCATGCTGGCTCAAAAAGTGAAGACAAATCTTACTAAAATAGAAAATGGTGAACATGACCTGTACTTTTAATCCAGGGGCTTTTATAAATGATTTTCTGTTAACAAAGTTGGCTTATGACTTTCTTTCAATATCACTTCAATTTATTTACGATGGATTGGGGATTAAGCATCAAGCTGTTGTACCTAATTATATACTATTTTAATGAAATCTTTAATTTTTTAAACGCAATGTTGGTTGGAGAATTTAAGCGTGTATCAGTAATTTATTATTTTTAAAGAGAGGAGTGTTAGGTTAGATATGCAGCAGACACCCAGGGCCAATCGTCCTCATATAGCAGTCTTCGGCCGCCGTAATGTGGGGAAATCAACCCTGATTAATACCCTGACCAATCAGGAACTGGCTTTAGTATCTGATGTGCCGGGAACAACAACTGACCCGGTTTATAAATCTATGGAGTTACTGCCCCTGGGCCCCGTTGTTATGATAGATACAGCCGGGATTGATGATGTCGGTTCCCTGGGGAAATTAAGGATAAAAAAAACCAGGGAAGTTATCAGGAGAACTGACCTGGCCATTCTGGTTATAGATCCGTTCCATGGAGCAGGCAATTACGAGAAGGATTTATATAATAAATTGCAGGATAATAATATTCCGGTTGTAGTAGTCATAAATAAGATTGACCGGGTGAAGGGTATAAAACAGGATTTATTAGATAAGGTAAAGTTATTATTCGGTGTAACCCCCATTAAGGTCAGTGCCCACTCAGGGACAGGAATAGAAGAACTCCGGGAGGTCCTTGTAAACAGGGTTCCCAGAGACCATGAACAGCCCCATATTATCGGTGATTTGATAGATGAAGGTGATACCGTAATCCTGGTTACCCCTATTGACAGTGCTGCTCCGAAGGGAAGGTTAATCCTGCCCCAGGTCCAGACCCTGAGGGATATTCTCGATAATCATGGGATGGGCCTGGTTGTTAAAGAAACAGAGTTAGAGGGGGCTTTAAAAACACTCAGGGAAAAACCTAGATTGGTGGTTACCGATTCCCAGGTCTTTGGCCTGGTAAGTAAGATTGTGCCTGAAGACATCTATTTAACCGGTTTTTCTATTCTCTTTGCCCGTTATAAAGGGGATTTAATGAAATATCTGGAAGGGGTTGCGAAACTGGAGAATCTCAGGCCCGGGGATAAGATTCTAATAGCAGAGGCCTGTACCCATCGCCGTCAGCCAGATGACATCGGAACTGTTAAACTTCCGGGATGGATCAGGTCAAGGATTTGTAATGAGGTTAAATTTGACCTTGTTTCGGGACGGGAATATCCCGATAACCTCGAACAGTATGATCTGGTATTACACTGTGCGGGATGTATGCTCAATAGAAAAGAGGTTTTATCCAGGTTGAAAGAAGCAAATACATCTGGGGTACCTGTTGTAAACTATGGTATGGCTATTGCTTATCTCCATGGTATTCTGGACAGGGCTTTAAAACCTTTTGGTGAAGCCTATCAGACGTGGAAGGGTTATAGAAAGTGATTTAATTTTAATTTTTATTTAAAAATTCCTTGCATAAATGAATAATTGCTGTTATACTAAATATAAATTAAAAAATAGTAAATTAAATTTTATTCTAAAAGGAGGGTCGTGCTATGATCAGGTTAAAACAACTTGTTATGTCGAGTGCAAAAGTGCTTGTTATGTCAACAAAAGTATCTGCTATATCTACAGAAGATATAGTGAATAAAAGTGTTATTTTTCACATAAAAGCACGGCCCGTGGGTACATACTGCTAATCCATTAGTCTGTTGAAGTAGATTTAATAATGCAATTCAACTACATCTGGATTCAGGACATGAAAGCCATGGGTTGTGCGCCATAACCTGTGGCTTATTTTATTTTAACCCGTTGCCGGGGGTTACTGTATGCTCCATTGTTGGTAGGAGTTTTTGCCCCGATTAAACGGGCAGGGTAAAATATGATATTGGTCTGTTAATGTCATCATTAACCTTATGTAATTTAAGCCACAGGTGATACCTGTGGCTTTTTATATTATGGGTTGTCCAGTGGTTAACAAATTTATTACAAACTAATTTTGGGAAAGCTCACAGGTAACTAAATGTTTAGATAAAGTAATTATAAAGTACTTATCAATTAATAGAATTAATAGAAGGTGATATTATGAAAAATGTAAAATTACTGTGGCGGTTTATGAAGGGGAACAGGTTAACTTATTTAGGGGCTATCCTCAGCACAGGGTTGGCTACCCTGTTTACCATTTTAAACCCCCAGATATTGAGGGTTACAATTGATTCTGTTATCGGGGATAAACCAGCTGAGCTTCCCCTCTGGGTAATGAGGTTTATTGATGGTTTTAGTTTTACCCAAAAACTGGTCGGGGCTGGATTAACTCTTCTTATAATAACAGTTTTACGCGGGTTTTTCCTCTATCTAAAGGGTAAATGGTCAGCAGTAGCTGCTGAAAATACTGCCCGCAATATCCGGAACTCGATTTATGATCATTTGCAGCATTTACCATATGGTTACCATGTCAGGGCTGAAACTGGAGATCTTATTCAACGTTGTACCTCTGACCTGGAAACATTAAGGCGATTTATGGCAGTTCAGCTGGTTGAGATCGGCCGGGCCCTTTTTATCCTGGGGTTGGCTTTACCGGCTATGATAGCCCTGGATACAACCATGACTCTGATTGCTATGCTAATTGTCCCGGTTATTTTCGTCTTTTCAGTTGTCTTCTTTGTTAAAGTAAAGTCGGCTTTTAAAAAGGCCGATGAAGCGGAAGGTCGGATGTCAACAGTCCTCCAGGAGAATTTAACAGGGGTCAGGGTTGTCAGGGCCTTTGGCCGGGAATCTTTCGAGATCGAGAAGTTTGATAAAAAAATAAGAAGTATCGTGATCTGACTTATCGATTAATTAAATTACTGGCCTGGTACTGGTCAACTTCAGACTTAATGTGTATGTTTCAGATGGGAATTGTCCTGGTGGGAGGAGTATATTTTGCAGCAACCGGCAGGATTAGCCTGGGAACCCTGGTAGTATTTATTACCTACGAAGGTTTTCTGCTCTGGCCAATTCGCCAGATGGGCAGGATTTTGAGTGATATGGGTAAAACCCAGGTTTCCCTGGGACGAATAGGTGAAATTCTTAAAGAAGATCTGGAAGAGAATGATGGGAAACTCAAGCCTGAAATAAAGGGAAATATTGAATTTGAAGATGTTTATTTCAGCTATGATGATAATAAACCGGTTCTAAACGGGATTTCCTTCAGGATAAAAGCCGGAGAAACAGTAGCTATTCTGGGGCCAACAGGTTCTGGTAAAAGTACTCTGGTTCAGTTGCTGGCCCGTCTCTATGATTATTCAAAGGGGTCAATCAGAATAGATGGTATTGAAATAACTGACATTGATAAAAAATGGTTAAGGCGCCAGGTTGGACTTATTCTCCAGGAACCCTTTCTATTTGCCAGATCCATTAAGGAAAATATTAAACTGGCCAATATGGAAGCCGATGACAGTAAAGTGTATGAAGCGGCCAATATGGCAGCCATCCATGATGTAATAACCAGTTTTGATCAGGGTTATGATACCCTGGTTGGAGAACGGGGTGTTTCCCTGTCCGGGGGGCAAAAACAGAGGGTGGCTATTGCCAGGACTTTAATCAGGGACTGTCCCATTCTAATCTTTGATGACTCACTGAGTGCTGTTGATACAGAGACAGATGCTGCTATTCAGAAAGAATTAAGGGAACGCAAGGATAATGCAACGACAATTATTATTTCACACCGGATTACAACCCTGGCCCGGGCTGACAGGATTCTGGTCCTTGATAAAGGCAGGATAGTTCAGTCAGGTTCCCATGAAGAACTTATCAGGCAACCGGGGCTGTATCGGCGAATCTGGAACATTCAGAGTTCACTTGAAAGGGATTTAGAATATATGTAAAGTGAGGTTGGTTTTATTATGAATAAATTTGAAGAACAGGAGTATCATAAACGGTTTGATTTCGACCTCTGGAAGAAGATTTTTTCGTATATCAAGCCATATAAAAAGTATTTATTATGGCTGGCAGTGGTTATGGTCGGAGTTGCCGGAATCGATGCTATTTTTCCCTTTATGAATAAAATAGCCATTGATAAATATGTAGTTAAGGACGATATTAACGGATTATATAGTTTCGGGGTTAAATATGGTATTCTGGTTATTATCCAGGCCATCAATGTTTTCTTTTTCATTGCCATTGCCGGAAAGATTGAAACCGGGGTTGCCTACGATGTCAGGAAAAGAGCCTTTAAAAGGCTCCAGGAGCTATCCTTTTCCTATTATGATAAAACTCCGGTCGGCTGGATGATGGCCAGGATGACCTCGGATATCCGCCGGTTGGGTGAGACCATTGCCTGGGGTCTGGTTGATTTTGTCTGGGGTTTTTCCATGATGGTTGCCATTATGGGAATTATGCTGGCTTTAAACTGGAAACTTGCTTTAATAACCCTGTCGGTGGTACCTATCCTGGTGGTAGCCAGTCTGTATTTCCAGAAGAAAATACTGACTGCCTACCGTAAGGTAAGGAAAATAAATTCAAAGATTACAGGGGCTTTCAATGAAGGGATTATGGGGGCAAAAACCACCAAAACCCTGGTCAGGGAGAAGGAAAACCTGGAGGAATTTAAAGGGATTACCGGTAAAATGAGACACCATTCTATCCGGGCAGCTATATTTTCATCTCTATTTTTACCGGTGGTATTAACCCTTAGCAGTGTCGGTACAGCCCTTGCCCTGTGGTACGGGGGTGAGGGGGTAGTTAAAGGGATAATTACCTATGGAACCCTGGTAGCCTTTTTAAACTATACCGTGCAGTTTTTCGAGCCGGTCAGGCAGCTGGCCCGCATCTTTGCTGAACTCCAGTCCGCCCAGGCCTCTGCTGAAAGGGTATTATCTTTAATAGAAACACAAGTGGAGATTGAGGATGCTCCCGGGGTTATTGCCCGATACGGCGATACCTTTAACCCCAGGAAGGAAAACTGGCCATCCCTTAAAGGAGATGTTTCCTTTGTAAATGTTTCCTTCAGTTATCAGGGTGGAGAGAAGGTATTAAAGGATTTTAATCTTGATGTAAAAGCCGGGGAAACAGTAGCTCTGGTCGGGGAAACCGGGTCCGGGAAAAGTACTATTGTAAACCTTATTTGCCGGTTTTATGAACCGACCGGTGGCAAAATTCTCATAGATGGGGTTGATTACCGCAAAAAGTCCCAACTCTGGCTCCGGAGTAACCTGGGTTATGTGCTTCAAACCCCCCATCTTTTCAGTGGTACCATTAAAGAAAATATCAGGTATGGTCGGCTGGAAGCCAGTGATGAAGAGGTAATTAAGGCTGCTAAAATCGTTAACGCTCATGACTTTATTATTAATTTAAAAGACGGTTATGATACTGTGGTCGGTGAGAGTGGGAGTGGCTTATCGACCGGGGAAAAACAGTTGATTTCCTTTGCCCGGGCCATTCTGGCTAACCCCAGGATCTTTGTCCTTGATGAAGCTACATCTTCTATTGACACCGAGATGGAGCAGATTATTCAAAAGGCTGTTGATAAACTTCTTGAGGGTCGCACCAGTTTTATTATAGCTCACCGACTATCAACGGTAAGGTCTGCTGACCGTATTCTGGTTATCAAGGATGGAAAAATAATTGAAGAGGGTAATCATAATCAGCTTCTAAAACGCAAAGGTTATTATTACCGCCTCTATACAAATCAGTTTATTGAAGAGGAAAAACCAGAGTGCTGTCAAGCCAACTAATGTTCCCCATCTTAAATGTCAAAATGAAATTTAAAAGGAAAATAAATTTAGTTTCGTAATTTCGTTTCTAAGTGAGGGTTTTAACCCTCACTTTTTTGATGTACAGGAAATTATACATTAAAAAAACTGTGGAAAATTTCCGTTCATCAACAAATTTATATTATAGGTTTTATGATGGTAAAGCCAATTTGTTCTTTTACAGGATTTCTGGAAATGGGAACAGGATAAGTATTAACATTATTATTTCTGTTTCCTCTATTTCTATATAACCATTCTAAACATAAAGATTATTTTGTTTCTTTTTTAACACAGAATATTATCAGTATAAAAAGGGGGTGCCTTGCATTATATATATTATAAAGGGTTGGCCTGGGAAAATATCTTATTATGAAACAGGGGGAGGATATCGGCAACTATGGTTCGCTCTCTTATCAAGCTTATTCTGATCTCTATATTATTTTTTACAGCAGCTGTTTCCGGACAGGCCATTCCCGGATATAATATGTATTACTCTGGTACCATAAAATATGGTGTTGTTTATGACAAAGGTAGCAGGGATTACCTTCCCGAATACAGGTTATATGTATACGGATGCCCGGTGACAGGTCTATATGTGGCCGGTTATCTTGACAATAATGGAGAGATTATAGACGGGCTATATTCCAGTTACAGTAACGGTAATTTTAAGGGTGAACTGGGAGATATAACACTGGATAAATTTGGAGGCAGTTTTATTCAGTTTAACCAGCAGCAGCGGGGAGGCTACTTTTCATTTTCTATACCCGGAAGATTTGAAATGGGGGCTGCTGCAGCCAGGATTGAAGGGATAAATGAAGAGGAGACATTAACAGGTAATGGAACTTCAGGCCCCTATTATTTAAGTTATACTCCCGTTATCCCGGGGAGTGAAAGTGTTGAAAGAGGTGGGGTTATTTTAAAGGAGGATGAATATGAGCTTGATTATCTGACTGGTAGAATAACCTTTAAAGAACCCCTTAAACGGTATGAAGAGGCCAAAGTCAGTTATATGTACCAGCCTACCGGGGGGTATTTTGAGAGATTTTTTAAAGGATTATTGTTATCAGGTACTTATAAGAACTGGGAGACAAAATTAAATGTTTTTCAGTTTGAAGATCAACCCCTTTCTAACCCGGGTGAAATAAATTTAATTCCAGGAAGCCAGCTGGCCGGGGTATTAAATATTGATTATAAAAATGATTACCTTGAGTTTATTAATGAAATAGATATGTCAAAGATCAGGGGGCAGAGAGACTCTGAAGATATTGCCTATGAAGGCCGGATAAAAGTAGGGTCACCCCTAAATTACCTCGAGTATGGTCGGATTTACAGGGGGCCTGACTTTATAAACTCCCTTGAAAGTTTTGAAGCAGATCCACTCTCTTTACAATCCCTTGAGGGTCGATGGCAGGTTAATCCCAGGATATATATAACAGGAGAGATTGAATACAGCCACGATAATCCCGGTAATGACCCCGGGAAAATTACCGGTTTTGAAAGTTTAAAAAGTCTTAAAGGATACTGGCAACAGGGTCCTTTTTCTTATGTGATTCTTCATTTCCAGCACAAGGACAGAGGAGATGATTTGGTTTATCTCCCAACCGGTGAGGATATTAAGACCTTTTCTGTTACTTATAGTTATCATAACAATAATTCATGGGTGTTAAGTATTAAAAGGGGGAAACTTTTGAAAAAAAGCCAGTCAGCCCGGTTTTTAAACCATTATTTTAATGAGCTGGAATCTTCTCTCGACTGGACCCATGACATGGTGGAAACTGGGCTTAATCTCGATTTGAAATATGTTGAACCACTATTGCCTGAAGCCTTTCCAGACAGACTGGATTATACGATAAAATATGACCTGGCCTACCTTTTTTCCTGCGGCAGGGTGTCAATAGGGGGAATGGAATTATCAGAACCCGATTATACCCTTCATCTTCAGGAACTATCCCTTAAAAAGTATATTAAAGATGATTGGCTTGTCAGGTTAAAGTGGGAACGGGAAAGGGAGGAATACCCAGGTGGGGATGGTGGGCCTGAAAATAAGGTCAGGGGTATGGCTGTTTATTATGGACCTGTTATGGTAAATACTATGCTGGAATCAGATTTTAACGGAAAAAAGAGGCGGGGCTGGCTTAAATTAACAAAAGGACAGGGGGAACTTACATTTAATTATAATGAAAATAGTGAATTTATTGAAAAAAATATAACAGGTAAAATAGATATTACTTCTAAAATTAAATACCAGCAGGGGCTGACCAGAAAGGTTTTTAAGGAGAATGGTCCAAATAATAATAGTACTTCTCTTAAAACAGTTATCAGGTTTAATGATACGATAAAGCTTAACTTTTCACTGGAATCCCCCCTGCCGGTTAACGACTTTAAAGATAGTGTCATCAGACTTGAATTAATTCTAGATATTTAGTGGTTATAACCTGGTTCTGTCAGGCATAACTATTTTAATGGAATAACAACTTCATCAAAAAAAGAAAGGAGTAGTGAGCATGAAAAAATTTCTAACTTTAACTCTGGTTACCCTTCTGGCTGTGGCTCTTTTAACCGGGGGAGTATCGGCTGCCAGGAAGGTCAGGGTCATGGTTGACTTTAACTACCTCAATGAGGACAACCTGACAGAGTTAAAAAAACATGTAGTTAAGGTAAATTATAAGTTTCCGGAAATCAATGTAGTTGCCCTGACGGTAAAGGATAATGATATCCCTGAGATTAAGTCTTTGCCCGGTGTCAAAGGAGTTTACCGTGATAATCAGGTTAAAGTTCATGGGGGACTTGTTTCCTGGAATCTCGATGTAATTGATGTTGAAAAGGTGCATACTGATCATATTAATGAAGCAGATGGTTCTGGGGTTTATGTAGCTGTTCTCGATACCGGTCTTTTACCTAACTGGAAGGATTATTTTCCGGAAGAAAAAATAGCATCTGAATATGCGGCAGGATTCCTCAATCCCAATGGTAATCGTAATCCCGGGGCCTGGACAGGGACCCATGCCCATGGAACCCATGTAGCCAGTACCATTATTGGTTACTATCTATACGGGACACCGGTTGATGGTGTGGCTCCGGGAGCGAAAATTATTCCCGTTAAAGTACTCAATAATAACGGTTATGGCTATGATTCTGCGGTTACAGCCGGCATCCTGTATGTTGCCAGCTTAAAGGCCAGTGGTAAAATTGTGGAGCCTGTTGTTATCAACATGAGCCTCGGGAGTAGTGTCCCCAGTGCTCCGGAATTGAAGGCCATCAGGTATGCTATAGACCACGGGGTTATTGTTGTGGCTTCAGCCGGGAATGAAGGCGAGGCCGGAATGGGATACCCCGGAGGTTATGATGAAGTAATTTCATGTGGGGCAGTAGGCTGGAAAAATATGTGGGTCAAAGGTTGGACCGGTGATGTTCCTGAAGAGGATATAGCATCCCGGGTATTTGTAGCTAATTTTAGTAGCCGGGAACTTCCGGGCCAGCATCTGGATATTCTGGCTCCGGGGGTCTGGGTAATCGGACCTTATACCCTTTATGGAGCAGCCCATCCCCCCTACTGGGCTAAACAGGATAAGATGGGCCAGTATTATTATCTAAGTGGAACAAGTATGGCGGCCCCTCATGTAGCAGGGACCGCGGCTCTGTTACTGGAGAAAAACCCTGCCCTGACCCAGCGGGAGGTTGAAGAGATACTGAAGGAAACAGCCACTTACATCCCACCGGCCAGTATATTTGTTCCCGATCCTGCCGGAGGTCAGACCTATACCTGGGGTAGTGATGCCACAGGTTCTGGTTTGATAGATGTAGATGCGGCCCTGGAGGAGGCAGCTGGATACTAGAAAATAATTTAGCTTCCTTATACCCCGGCAGAGTATTCTGCCGGGTTCTCTCTTTTATCAATATAGACTTCATTTTTTAATGGTTTGAGGGTAGGGAGGGATACACTATAGGCAAGTACACCGACCATAATTCCCCCTGCTCCCACAAACAGGAGATAGGCCGGGAAGGCATCAAGAAGACACCCTGCTGCCCACATGGAAACCGGTACTAACCCCATATTTAGTGTGGCCAGAAGGCCGAAAACCCTACCCCTTACCCTGTCATCTATTAACCTCTGGAGCATAGTATTAATGGGGATATTGGTATAGGCATTGAAGGCCCCGAAAAGAATGAGAATAACGGCCATGAGTATGAATAAACTTATAACCGGGTATTTATCTACCATGAAAGGGGAAATAGGTAAACCGATTGCCGCCAGAAGTATTGTTTGAAAGGTAATCCCTGTAAACAGGGTCCTGAAAAAATTTTTAACTGGTGGTAAAAAGTTCATAATAACTGCTCCCAGGATAGCCCCAGCTGGAAAGAAGGACTGGGCCAGGCCGAATAACTTACTGTTTACCTGTAGGACTTCTTTAAACACATAGGGAATCCCGACTGCCATAGCCCCGGCAAAAAGGAAGTTAATAATAATAGATATACTGAACAGGGTAAACAGGGGTTTGTTGGAGTAAAGGTATCGGGCTCCTTCCCTGAGATCATTGTACAGAATAGTAAATTTACTCAATTCCCCGTTATCCCCGGATTGTTCTTCTCTCTTCACAGGGGGAATATTAATAAATAACTCGGAGAAGGCTGAGATTAAATAACTTATCCCGTCAATTAAGAAGACCCCGGCTACCCCAAAGATAGCAATAAGAATCCCTCCGGTAGCAGCTCCGATAATGGAAGTCCCCTGAAAGCTTAAGTGTTCGAGGGAATTTGCCTTCTGTAAATTATGTTTTTCAACTATATTGGGTATAGATGCCGTTACTGCGGGATTGAAAAAGGTGCCACTCAGGGCGACCAGAAAGGTGGCAATACAGATGTGATAAAAGCCAGCGGTTCCGTTATAGACGGTCCAGCTAAGCCAGATTACAATCAGCCCCCGGACGGTATCCATACTGACAATTATAAGTTTACGGTTAATTCTGTCTGCTATTACTCCACCAACAGGCCCTAAAATAGCTCCGGGGAGAGTTGCCAGTAATAACACGGTTCCGGCTGCGGTACCACTTCCGGTCAGTTTTAAAACAAACCAGGTCATAGCAACATAGTGTACTTTACTACCTATCCGGGAGACAAATCCTCCCAGAAAGAGGAGAATAAAGTCTTTGTTATGTAATAGCTTCCTCCGGGTGGATTTTTCATCCATTTTTATCAACTCCAATTCAAAATTAAATATTTTATAATAAACATTAAAAAAATTAATTTATTAATTAAATTATATGAAATTAATTTAGTTATGTCAATAAAAAAGTAGAATAATTTTAAAAAATATTAAACATTTAAAATAAGATAATGGTTATACATTAATATAAATTGTTTATATAAATATGTTTGACTATGTTACCCGTGTTTTTTTTTAAATATATGTAGTCATGATAACCAGGACTTTAAATTTGACTTTCCTTGACTATGTAAAATAATGTTATATACAGCTAATTTAAATTAACTGGAAATATTTTAAAAAAATACTGGATTACAACACTTATTTGACTTTGACCTTCTTTGACTTTGACGGTATAATATTAACAGAAAAGGTTAAACATATTGACTGGAGGTGACAGATAATATGTTTGATTTAATACCTTTCAGGCGCAGGGGCCGGAGAGAAATAATGGACTTAAGAGATTCCATTGATAGTTTTGTTTCAGGCATTTTTGAGGACCTGGGAATGATGGGAACTGCGTTTAAAGCTGATGTTAAAGAGACGGATAATGAGTATATAATTCAGGCTGAATTACCGGGATTTAGCAAGGAAAATATAAATGTTGAACTAGTTGATAATTATTTGACCATTGAGGCAAGTAATGATGAGATACTTGAAGAAGAAAGAGATAATTATCTGAGACGTGAAAGGAGAAGAGGTAGTTACAGGAGGAGCTTCTATATTGACAATGTAAACGAAGATGAGATTCAGGCACGGTATAATAACGGTATTCTGGAAATTAAACTCCCCAAAAAGAGTCCCGGTAAAAAGAAAAAGAGGATAATAGATATAGATTAAATAAGACCTTTATGTAATAAGTATGGTCTTTATGCAAAAAAATTGTTATTATTTATGTTTGCTACTGTTACCCCTGTCTTTTTTTGATATAATGTAGACAGGGGTTTATTTATTGGTTTCTGTCAGACGGGGGAATAATACTTATAAGTCTATAAGGAGGAATAATAAATGAAAATTGAGGCAGATCTACATACTCATACTGTAGCCAGTGGACATGCCTATAGTTCAGTTGGGGAAATTGCTAAAAGTGCCCGGGATAAGGGGTTGAAACTTATTGCTATTACTGACCATGGTCCGGGTATGCCCGGAGGGCCCCATGAGTATTACTTTGGAAACCTCAAGGCTATACCCGATGTGGTCCATGGGGTGAGGATCCTTAAAGGTATTGAGGCCAATATTTTAAATACAGGTGAACTCGATCTTTCTGTAGAGAGGTTGGAAGAGCTTGATTTTGTAGCGGCTGGCATTCATGGAGATGTTGATTATAATAAAAAGAGCAGGTTAGAACATACTGAGGTTACTATAACAGCTATAAAAAATCCCTATGTTGACATGATAACCCACCCTGCCAATTTGTATTTCCCCCTGGATCTGGAAGCTGTGGTTCAGGCAGCTGCTGAATATCAGGTTATCCTGGAGGTTAATGCCAGTTCTCTGGAAGAGCCCCGACTGGGCAAACGGGGGAGTTATGAACTAACAATTCAATTATGCCGGCTTGCCAAAAAATATGGTGCCCCACTAAGCATGAACAGTGATGCCCATTTTTTTACACAGGTTGGAAATATTAAAAGTTTAAAACCAGTTATAGAACAGGCAGAATTAACTGAAGAAGATATTTTAAATACAGACGCCAGAAAAGTTGAGTCCTTTATTTTAAACCGGAAATAACTTTTATAGGGCCATGGATAAAATTTATTAGTGATTAATATAACCTTACCTGGGGTTTTAATATAACTACGGGTAAGGTTTTTTTATTAATATATTTTATTTTAATTTATTAATATATTTTATTTTAATAAGACAAAATAATAAAAAATGGTTGACATATAAAAAATAATGCGTTATTATTAATATAGTTTATGTTCGCGCGAACATAAAATAATATATCTTCAGCCAAGGGTTTTAGTATTGTTTTAAACTATCAGATTTTTTAAAAAGTAATTGATTTCTATATGAGTTACCCCCTTTTTTCTATTATTTATTATTAGGTTACCCCTTTTTTAATGTAGTTTTACCCCCCTTTTTTTAAAATACTAATTTAAATCAATACATTTAGTTAATTTAAATCGATACATTTCAGGATATGTAGTTTCATAATCGGTCAGTTAGTAGAAATGCTAGTCATTAATAGGAGGGATAATATGATCAGTGTAAACGAAAAGGCAATGGAAATTGTTAATGATATGATTTTAAGAAAAGAAGAATTGAAGATTGAAGTGTCAACATTAGAAAATGGAACTACTGTGATCGACCTGGGACAGGAGGTCAGAGGCAGCTGGGAAGCTGCCAGAATGATGGCAGAGATTTTATTTGGTGGTATTGGGCAGGTTTCTTTTGAAACATTCCCGGAAATGATAGATGGAGTGTACTATCCTGCAGTTAATGTAAGTGTTGACCATGCCGTTTTATCCCTGGCCGGGTGTGATATTTCTGGCTGGGAATTAAAACCTGGAAAATTTGCTCCAATTGTTGCCGGACCAGGTCGGACCCTGGGAAGAAAGCCCGGAGACTGGATGGAGAAATACAGTGATTATGAAGATAAATATCACCAGGCCATTATTACTATCGAATCTAAAGACCCTGTTAGCGTAGAACAGGCCAGTGAACTGGCCGAGGCCTGCCGGGTCCAGCCAGAAGATCTGTATTTACTGGTAGCTCCCAGTTCCAGTCTGGCCTGTTCCGTTCAGGTGTCAGCCAGAATTTTAGAACAGACCCTGCACCGCTTAATGGAAGAAGGGTTTGATCTGGACACAATAATTCAGGCCCAGGGTTTCTGTGTAATACCCCCCTGTATTGATAATGAATTAATTGCCATGGGAAGGTTAAATGATGTTCTTATATATGGAGGTCAGGCTACCTATACTGTTTGCTGGGATGACGATAAAATTGCTGATATAGTTAATAAAATTACTTCAGATAAGGCTTCTACTTATGGTAAGCCTTTTAAAGAAATATACCTGGAAGCCGGTTGTGATTTTTATCAAGTTCCTATGGAAATGTATTCTCCGGCCAGTGTAGTCATTGTTAATACCAAGACAGGTAAGATACATAAGGCCGGTAAAATAAATACTGAAATTTTAGCCAGGTCTTTTAATGATACTGTTTCAGGCTAAATAATGTTTAGCCTGAGTAGTATTTAATATTACTATAAATATTCTAATTACGATTAATGGAAAAATATATTAATCAGGCCTGTCTCGGGTATACTTCAGGTAGGTTTAAACTAAGTCCAGGGAGGGAATTTAATGAAACTTGAAGGTAAAGTTGCTTTAATCACCGGAGCAAGTTCAGGGATTGGAGAGGGTATAGCCAGGAAATTTCTTGATGAGGGTGCCAGGATTATTGGTTGTGGAATTGAAGATGATATGAACCTTAAGGGCGAAAACACTCTATATGTAAAGGCAGATTTAACAGATTATAATCAGGCCCGGAAAGTTGTTGAAGAGGGTATTGCCAAATTTGGCCAACTTGATATAGTCGTTAATAGTGCCGGGATTACCGGGGTAGGAAATATAGAGACAACCTCTCCTGCAGAATTTGAAAAGCAGTTTGCAGTAAATGTATTCGGGACCTTCAATACCTGTAAGGCGGCTGTTGGGGAGTTAAAAAAACGCCCCGGGGCCAGTATTATAAATATTGCTTCCGATCTGGGGGTAAAACCTATCCCTGACCGGATTGCTTACTGTCCTTCCAAAGCAGCCGTTGTAATGTTTACTAAATGTATGGCTTTAGACCTTGGACCTGATATCAGGGTAAATGCCATAATGCCGGGCTTAACTGAAACCCCAATGATTAAAGATAGAATTGAAAAAGCAGATGACCCGGATCAGGTCAGGAAAGAGATGGCTGAAATGTATGTCCTGAAAAGGATGTGTACTGTAGATGATATTGCCAATGCAGCCCTGTTTTTAGCAACTGAAGATAGTGGTTTTATTACCGGAGATATGCTGGCTGTCTGTGGAGGAGGGCAGCTGTAAGGTTCATTTCAATAAAACTGTAAGACAGTAGGGAGGGAGAATATAAATGTCATTAGTAAAAATTCCTTTTGACAGGGATAAAATAAAGTTATCCAGGGTATATGAAAGTGATTCGCTCAAAGAATTTGAGGTTAAGGGATTGCCAAGTGATAAAGTAAACTATGTTTATGGAGAACTTAAATTTGATAGGATTCCGGACGACAGGCCTCTGACCCTGGCTTCTTTTGTAACCTCACTGGATGGTAAAATTGCCTTTGAAGATGCTCCAGAAGGGCCATTTATTGCCCAAAAAAACTTTCTGGACCCGGATGGAGCTGGAGCTGATTTCTGGGTATTGAATATGCTAAGGGCTAATTGTGATGGTATTCTGGTTGGAGCCGGTACCATGCAGGAAGAGGCCGATATGACTGCCCATGTTTTTGACCAGGAACTGGAAGATGCCAGAGTAGAGGCGGGGCTAGATGAAGTTCCTTTAAATATAGTGGCCTCACTGGATGGACGGGATATACCCTTTGACCATAAGCTGTTTAAGGCCCCTGAGGTGCCTGTTGCCATCTTTACATCACCTTCCGGGATGGAATGGGTTAAAGAAAATTTTAAAGAACCTGTGGAGATTATCGGGCCCTATAACTCTCTGGAAGAAATTGATAAAGAAGAGGTTACCCGGGGATTTAAAGCTCTGGGGGAAAAGGTCCCGGTCATTGTCACTGGCAGTAAGCAGACTACCAATTCAGAGGTATTTTTGAAGGTTTTAAGACTGGCAGGGATTGAAAAACTTCTTGTGGAATCCCCTACCTATACCCATCACCTGATCAAGAATAAACTTCTTGATGAGATGTTTTTAAATTACTCCTGTATTTATATCGGAGGGAAGGCCCTGTGTCTGGGGAACAGAGAAGAATCCTTTACTTCAAAAGACCATCCCCATAGTGAAGTTCTTTCTATCCACGCTCACAGTTCTCATTTCTTTTACTTCAGGCATAAGTTACTTTACGGAATAAAAGGTGAATAAAGCAAAAAAGAAGCCGGGGCCGGCTTCTTTTTTACTTTATTCTGGAAAAAATAATTTTAGTTCTTTGCAGGAAAAGGAAAAAACATTGATTAAGGATTGAATATAATATATTATTTATTATAGAGGTAATCAATATCTGGATTAAATAATTTTAGTATATTATTTTTATTTTTAAGTACTAAATGCAGGTTAAAAAGAGGTGAAGTACATGGGTGTAACTCAGAAGGATATTGCGGATAGACTCGGTATTTCCCGGACTACAGTAGCCCGGGTTTTAAATAATAGTGGGCCAGTAGATGAAGGGACCCGCAAAAAGGTTTTGAAGGTTGCCAGGGAACTGGGGTATAATGTAAACCCTATTGCTAAATCTCTGGCCATGAAAAAGAAGATGTATATTTATGCTTTTGTAGTTAAGTCATATAATGAAAAATTCAACAGTGAAATAATCAGGGGTTTAAAGGCAGCCTACCGGGAGTTTAAAAACTATGGTGTAAAATTGAAGATTGTTGAGCTCGGGGCTGAAGAGCCTGAAAGGCAATTTAATCAAATTGAAGGGTTTTTAGATGAAAGACAGATAGATGGAATAATCCTTACTCCATTAATGGAACAGGTAAAGGAAGTTATTAAACGGTTTAAAGATAAAAATATACCGGTAGCAACCCTGGATATGGATATTAAGGGCTCAGAGCGCAATTTTTTCGTTGGCCCCAATTACTATAAGCTGGGACGGGTAGCCGCTGAGCTTATGGCAAAGTTTATAAAAAAAGAGGGTAAAATACTCGTTATATCTTCAAGTTATGATTTTTATTCAGTCCGGGAACGGTTAAAAGGTTTTCTCGATAAAATAGGGGAATATTCCCACATAGAAACTACCGGGCCTTATTACGAATATAGCCTTGAGAAAATATATGATATCACCAGAAGGAAATTTGATAAGGAAATAACAGGTATCTATACTACTTTCGGAACTGAATATGCCGTTAAGGCTCTGGTTGATATGGGAATAAATAGGGAAGTAATAGTGATTGCCAATGATTTAAATGAAGAAATAGAAGATTGTGTTAAAAAAGGGTACGTACAGGCCATTGTCTACCAGAGGCCGTTTATGCAGGGATATATTGCCGGGAAAAAGATGTTTGATTGTATCTTTAAAAACATGACTCCTTCTAAGGATAAATATTTTGTTGGCTATGATATTTTACTGGAAGAGAGCCTGGATAATGTTCACAAAAATATTCTGGAGCTGTAATTAGAGGAATTTTAAGTTTAATAGCAAATTAATATGAATAAGGTTATTTAAAAGGAGAGAGTGGGTAATGATAAAGGGTATTATTTTTGATTTTGACGGGACTCTTTTTAATACCAATGACCTTATTAAAGAGTCTTTTTCCTATAGCTTAAAAAAGGTATTGAACCGCGATCTTGAGGAAGGAGAGCTCAGGGAAATCTGGGGGGAACCCCTGGAAGACCAGATGAAATATTTTAACAAAAAGAAGTGGTCTGATCTGGTAGATACCTATCGTAAGTTTTATCATGACCATACCGGGATGATGGATACCTTTCCCGGGGCCCTGAAAACTGTAAGGCAACTCCATAACCTGGGGTATAAACTGGCCATTTTAACCAATAAGGGGAAACGGGGCCTGATAGAAGGTCTGCAGGAGTTTGGAATGCTCGAGGATATAGATTTTTACCTCAGTAAAGATGATGTGAACAGGAGCAAACCTCATCCAGAAGGTTTTGTTAAAATAATGGAGAGGTTTGATTTAAATCCGGAAGAATTGTTAATGGTTGGTGATAGCCCTTCAGATATTATTGGAGGGAAAAATGCCGGTCTGAAGACAGTTCTGGTATCATATACTTACTATGAAATGGAAGATATGATAGCCCTTGAGCCTGATTATGTAATTGATCATCTGGAGGAGGTTATTGAACTGGTCGAGGGCTGCCGGGATAAAATTGCAAGTCTTTAGGGGGAGAGTTGATGGTTTTTAGAAAACTGGATACAAAAGATAATAAATATGTTATGGAGTTTCTGTCTGAAGAACCGGAGTTTAACTTGTTTATAATAGGTGATATAGAAAACTTCGGCTATAATTCTGATTTTCAGACACTCTGGGGAGTTATTGATGAGGATAACCATGTTCACGGGGTTTTACTCAAGTTTTATTCATCCTTTATACCATATACCCGCAGACCGGAACTGTTAAAGAAGTTTGCGCCCCTGATATCTCTGGGGGCAAAGATATTGTCAGGCAAAAAGGATATTGTCGATGGGGTATTAACATATATAGACAGGGATATAAAAAATGAAAAACACCAGTATTTTGCCAGTATGGACCAGGTAAATACAGGACTGGACCTCAACAAACAATATGATATTAAAAGGGCTAATCTTGATGATGTTGACCGGATAATAGATTTCCGTAAAAGTATTAAGGAATTTAGTGATATTCCGGTTAACAGAGATGCCCTGGTCCAGAAGTTGAAACAGGGTAGTGGCCGGGTATATTTTATTGAAAATGATCAGGGAAAGATTATTGCCAGTGCCTCTACATCAGCGGAAAACAGTTTTTCAGCAATGGTTGTCGGGGTTGCTACCCTGGCCGGTTACCGGAAACAGGGACTGGCCACACACTGTGTTTATAAACTCTGTAAAGATTTATTAGATGAAAACAAAAAACCATGTCTTTTTTATGACAATCCAGAAGCCGGTAGAATTTACAGGAGGCTCGGTTTCAGGGAGATAGGGCAATGGAAAATAGTACAATTTGATGCCGGAGGAGATGGTTGAGATGAACCTGGATGAGATACTACTTAAGGCAGAAAGGGAACATGCTTTAACCAGAGGAGAAATTGTTAAATTATTGAAAACCAGGGGTGAAGACCTGAAAAAACTATACAAAGCCGCGGACAGGGTCAGGTCTAAATACATGGGGGATACAGTTTATCTAAGGGGAATTATTGAATTCTCCAATTATTGCAAACAAAACTGTAAATACTGTGGCTTAAGAAGGGATAACCACCGGCTGGAGCGCTATCGGTTACAGCCTGAGGAGATTGTATCCATGGCTGAGAAAGCCACTAAACTGGGGTATAAAACAGTGGTACTCCAGTCGGGTGAGGATGACTATTATGATACCGATATGGTGGAATGGATTATTAGAGAAATTAAAAACAGGATGGATACTGCTATAACCCTCTGTATAGGGGAACGGGAATATGAAGAATATAAAGTGTGGAGAGAGGCGGGAGCAGATAGATACCTCATCCGACATGAGACTGCTGACCCCGGACTATATCACCGGCTTCATCCCGGTATGTCCCTTGAGCAAAGGATTGAGAGACTACGATGGTTAAAAGAACTTGGTTATCAGGTGGGAAGCGGTAATCTAATCGGGTTACCGGACCAGGATGAAGAGAGTATTTCCCGGGATATATTATTGTTTAAAGAGCTGGATCTTCATATGGTAGGACTGGGACCTCTGGTTGTTAATCCTGATACCCCCTTAAAGGATTACCATAACGGTTCTGTAGAGATGGCCTTAAAAACTATTGCCATAACCAGGTTATTACTGCCCCTTGCCCATATACCGGGAACCACAGCCCTGGGGAGTCTCGATCCTGAAGGAAGGCAGAAGGCCTTAAAGGCCGGGGCCAATGTTGTTATGCCCAACGTTACCCGGGGGAAGTATCGACCTCTTTATGAGCTTTATCCTGCTAAAATCTGTGTTGATGAAGAGCCGGAAAATTGTCGCCAGTGTATTGGTAGTATCATAACATCACTGGGGAGGGTGGTTGGTACTGACTATGGTCATAGCCCCAGAATAGAAAAGGGTGAGGTATAATGAAAACTCCAAGAGTCAATATTAATTTGCCCAGGATCAGGGAAAATGCCTCTATATTTAACAGGAAATGTCAACAACAAGGCATTTCTTTGACCGGTGTTGTCAAAGTAATGGCCGGGGATTTAAAAGTAATAAAAACCTTTGTTCAGGCCGGACTTACAAGCCTGGGTGATTCCCGGCTTTATAATTTAAAAAAAATAAGAGAAGCCGGTATAGGAGTAGAATTAATGTTATTAAGACTACCCCGGCTTGACGAAGTATCTGATGTTATTAAATACTCTGATATAAGTTTAAATAGTGAAGTAACCGTTATTGAGGCTTTGTCCCGGGAGGCCATTAAAGTTAACCGGTCTCATGATATTATCGTTATGGTTGATGTCGGTGATTTAAGGGAGGGCGTTTTACCGGAAGATATTTCTGAATTTTTTGGCAAAATTATAGACCTTCCAGGGATTAATATAAAGGGTCTGGGAACCAATGTCGGTTGTTATGGAGGGGTTTTGCCCACCTATAAGAATACCAATCTTTTGATTGAATTAAAAGAAAAAATGGAGGTAAAATATGGTGTCCATTTGCCTGTAATTTCAGGGGGTAATTCAGCTACTACCTATTTGCTGGATCGTAATGAACTCCCTTCTGGTGTTAATAACCTCAGGGTCGGTGAGGGTATATTGAGGGGGGTTTACCCTACCTTTAACGAAATAATTGAAGGAGTCAATCAGAATTGTATTACCCTGACAGCTAGTATAATAGAGGTTAAAGATAAGCCTTCAGTTCCCCGGGGAAGAATCGGGCGGGATGCATTTGGAAATAAACCACGTTTTGAAGACAGGGGGATCAGGCGGAGGGCGATTCTGGCTGTAGGCAGGCAGGATGTAAAAATATCAGGATTAGATCCGGTTTTAGATGGGGTTGAGGTCATAGGGGCTAGCAGTGACCATTTAATTGTTGACATTACTGAAGCCCGTTACGACCTGAGTGTTGGGGATGAACTTGAGTTTAATCTTGATTATGGAGGTATACTCAGGGCCATGACCTCACCTTATGTTTATAAAAATTATATCGGGGATTAAATACTTGAAATATTTTTTGATAGACTATATAATTAACACATGAATAATTATTTATAGGGTGAATAAAGGGCAGGGTCAGCGCGCAGTGTCCTGTAAGGTATTATAGCAAACATGGCATTAAAATTATATGAGTACTTACAAAAGTATGTTAATATTTATAAAATATTAACTCTAATTGTTAATTCAATGTTTTTTTTATATTTAACAATTTATATAACAATTTTCAAGGAGGAATATTAAATGGATAGTTATGGTTTTTTATCACTTTTGCCACCATTGCTGGCTATAATCCTGGCCTGGTGGACAAAGGAAGTTATTCTTTCATTGTTAATCGGTATATTTGCCGGGGCTACCATTCTGGCAAACAATAATCCCCTGATTGGTTTTTTGCGGACTTTCGATAAGTATATAGTTTCTTCGGTCGCCGATTCCTGGAATGCTGCCGTTTTAATTTTTCTGATTGCCATTGGAGGGATGATTGGAATAATTACCAACGCCGGTGGCGTTGCCGCTATTGGTGACTATATTGCCAGAAAGGCCCGGTCTGTTAAAACCACCCAGTTTGCAACATGGTTAATGGGAATTGCAATTTTCTTTGATGATTATGCCAACTCCCTGATTGTTGGTAATACAATGAGGCCCATTACTGACCGGATGAAGATTTCCAGGGAAAAGTTAGCCTATATCGTTGATGCAACAGCAGCACCCATTACCAGCATGGCTCTGGTTTCCACCTGGGTTGCCTATGAAATGGGGTTAATAAAAGATGCCCTTGACAAGATTAATCTTGATACAAATGTTTATACTATTTTTATTAAGAGTATTCCTTACAGGTTTTACAGTATTTTTGCCCTGGTTTTGGTATTAATTATAATCTTAATGCAGAAAGATTTTGGCCCCATGTTTAAGGCTGAAGTAAGGGCCCGGAAGACCGGGAAAGTTTTAAGGGATGGGGCTGTTCCCATGGTGGCAAAAGAACTGACTGACATGGAGATTGCGGAAAATAAAGATCTGGACTGGTTTATTGATGCTTTTCTCCCCATTATTAGTGTTATTGTTATTACCCTGGTTGGATTATGGTACAACGGTGGGGGACCCAGTGGACTTACAATTCGCCAGGCCTTTGGTAATGCTGATGCCAGTGTGGCTCTGGTCTGGGCCTCCTTTGGTGGTAGTATCATTGCCGGGATAATCGCTTTATTGAGGGGAAGCCTTTCAATATCAGGAGTAGTTAAAGGCTGGGTTGAAGGTGCTAAATCCATGGTTTTTGCTACATTTATTCTGGTTCTGGCCTGGTCTTTAAATAGTGTAACTGATGGACTGGGTACTGCCAATTACCTGGTGGGCATTACCAGGGAAGTTATTTCACCATTCCTGGTGCCCCTGATAGTTTTTATCGTTTCAGCCTTTATTGCTTTTGCTACCGGGACTTCCTGGGGTACAAACGCCGTTGTTATGCCCCTTGCCGTACCTCTGGCCTATAGTCTTGGTATTCCTTTTGTGCCAACCATCGGGGCTGTATTAACCGGGGCGGTAGTTGGAGACCATTGTTCTCCCATATCTGATACTACCATCATGTCTTCAACAGCTTCTGGCTCCGACCATCTTGACCATGTTAAGACCCAGCTTCCTTACGCCCTGACAGGGGCTTTAGTGGCAGGATTGTTTGGATTTATTCCAGCCGGCCTTGGTGTATCTGCCTATATATCTCTACCGCTGGGTGTAGTGGCTTTAATACTTATCGTTTATTTCTTCGGAAAGAGTGTTAAAGAAGAAGATATTGAGGACCTTGTTTTAGAAGAATAGATGGTTAGCAGGTTATCAGGATAATATCTTTGAATTCTGGCATCGAAAAATTAGTTGTTAGACACAGGAATAGTCGTAAAACAGTCTGACACAGGAATAGTCGCAAAACAGTCTATAATATACCTATACACAGGTGTATTTAACTAAAAAGGCAGGGGTGGACCCCTGCCTTTTTAAATTAATATTTTTTAAAACCTCTGACAAAAATTATATTTTCTCCCGGTCATGGTGGGGATTTTTGGATACAACTTTTATTGCTTTGGCTACTGTTGATAGGGCGTCAACATTCACCTGGTTTTCGAATTCGGCTATTTTAGTATGAAGATCTCCTTTGGAACTGGCTATATATTTAGCAGGTAATCTATTTAAGGCATAGGAAGCAATATCCAGCAGGCACTGGTGGCATTTGCAGACATCCTTATATTCTGGTTTACTTAAGACTTCTTCCATGGTTTCCAGAACAATCTTCTCGGTGTTATTCTTTAAATCTTTTTTTATGCTATCAATGTCAAAACATTTTTCCATTTGATCTGGGCCTCCTCTCAGATGCAAATAACTTCAGGCAGTGAATGAAGTTGAAATTTTGTAAAAACTTAAACAAAAATTATGAAAAAAATGTATAAATGCAATGATACCATATATACATTATTCTACAACTAACTATAAAATCCTTTTTGAAAGGGGAGTGGTTTTATGGTAAAATAAAAAATTATGAAGATAAAACAGGGAGATGACTGTAAATGTATCAGGTAATTGTAACAGCACTTATTTTTATCTTAACCTATTATTTTATCGTAAGCGGGAAAATGCCTAAAGCTACAGCAGCTTTCAGTGGAGCCATGTTT
Source organism: Halothermothrix orenii H 168 (assembly GCF_000020485.1). Lineage (GTDB taxonomy): Bacteria > Bacillota > Halanaerobiia > Halanaerobiales > Halothermotrichaceae > Halothermothrix > Halothermothrix orenii. Next base: position 2,045,646 of record NC_011899.1, on the reverse strand, counting down.
CTGGTATTGTTTCATATCATTTCCCAGGAAGAGGGACTTAAGTATATAGATTTTAATACAATTGGTCTTCTCATGGGAATGATGATTATTGTTGCTATAGTCAGGCAGACCGGCCTTTTTCAGTATACAGCCATTAAAGCGGCCAAATGGGCCGGTGGTGACCCCTGGAAAATACTTGTTGGCTTCGGGTTAATCACTGCAGTATCTTCTGCTTTTCTTGATAATGTCACTACAGTTCTCCTTTTAACCCCGGTAACCATGGTTATTTGCGATACCATGGTAATAAACCCGATACCCTTTTAATGGCCCAGATAATGTTGGCCAATGTAGGGGGAACTGCAACTTTGATTGGTGATCCCCCCAATATTATGATTGGGAGTAGGACTGACCTCAGCTTTTTAAGTTTTATAACAAACCTCAGTCCAGTTGTGATTATAATAATAATGGTAGTTTTAATTCTGCTACGCCTGTTTTATAAAAAGGAAATGGAAGTTAGTAAAAGGACCAGGGTAAAAATCAGGAGGTTTAATGAAAGGGAGGCAATAAAAGACTGGAAACTTATGTACAGGTCTCTGATTGTCCTGGGGATAGTTATTATTGCCTTCCTATTTCATCATCAGCTCGGTATGGGAACGGCCAGTGTTGCCCTGGCAGGGGCCGGGTTATTGCTTCTTATAAGTGAGGCCCAGCCTGATCAGGTATTCAGGGAAATTGAATGGTCTACTATCTTCTTCTTTGCCGGATTATTTGTCCTGGTTGGAGGACTGGAAAAGGTGGGGATTATTGACTGGATGGCCAGGGCTACCTTAAATATTACCCGTGGACATTACATTATGACTACCCTCTTTTTGCTCTGGATTTCAGCTCTGGTATCAACTGTTATAGATAATGTACCCTTTGTAGCCACCATGATACCGATAATTAAGGCCATAGACCAGGCGGCAGGAGCGGGTATCCAGGTCGAACCCTTCTGGTGGGCACTCTCCCTTGGAGCCTGCCTGGGAGGGAATGGCTCTCTGGTAGGTGCTTCAGCCAATCTGGTGGTAGCCGGTATTGCTGAAAAGTATAATTATAGAATTGACTTTAAATCATATTTTAAAACAGGTTTTCCGGTTATGATAATATCTATTGTTATTGCTACAATTTATATGTATATCAGGTATTTAGTTTAATTATGGACCTTTCATTCTACATCATGAAAAATTATATAAAAGGTAAACATTAGTATAATGGTAAAGGATATGATAAAGTAAACATGTGGTTAAATGTTAAGTATAATGATGGATTATATGGACTTACACCAGATTCTACTAGATGTGGGAATAATAAAGCATAGGTATAATGGTGGTTGATAATCTGTTGTACAGGAATTTTATTATTACGAAAGGGAGTGAATGAAGTGGAGCAGAAAGAAGAAAAACTCAGGGAAATAAATGAGAAGCTGGAATATTTAATTGGTAATGAAAGGGACTGGCTTGCCAACCTGGCCAATGCAGCAGCCCTTTTATATAATGAGCTTGATGAAGTAAACTGGGCCGGGTTTTATCTAATGCGCGGTGGTGAACTTGTCCTGGGCCCTTTTCAGGGACTACCGGCCTGTGTTAGAATTAAAGTAGGAAGGGGAGTTTGTGGTTCAGCAGTCAGGGATAGAAAAACATATCTAGTACCTGATGTTCATAAATTTCCCGGCCATATTGCCTGTGACGAGGCTTCAAGGTCAGAAATAGTTATTCCTGTTGAGGTAGATGGAGATATAATCGGGGTTCTGGATATAGATAGCCCGGTTAAAAATCGTTTTGATGAAATCGACAAGAGGTATTTAGAAGAATTTGTGAAAAAAATAATTAACTTATCAGATTTTATTGACCTGGAAATAGATAAAGTATAGAAAGGGGTGCAGTAAATTGGATGAGCTGGATTACAAATTGCTGGATGACCTGTCGAAAAACAGTCGAGTAAGTTATGCAGAACTGGAACGCAAATATAATTTAAGCCGTGTCTGTATCAGGGAAAGGATTAATAATCTGGTGGATGAAGGGGTTATTGAAAATTTTACAATTAATATTAATCCTGAAAAACTGGGGATGAGGCTTGAGGCTTTTTTTGAACTGGATGTTAAGCCCAACTACCTCTATAAGGTAGCCCGGGAGCTGTCTGAAGAAGATGATGTTGTTCATATCTTTTTAATGACCGGGTCTGCTACCCTTCATATGTATGTGGTATTAAAGGATAAATGCAGTCTCGAGGATTTTTTAAGGGAAAAATTATATAACAGGGAAGAAATAATCGGTGTAGATTGCAAAATTATATTGAAAAAATTTAAAAGTTCTAATAATATTTTAAGTAAGCTCTGTGAAGAGAAATCTGATTAAGGTTACTGGATAGGGGTGATGGTAATGAACAGTGAGGTAATTATGGACAAAGGCCCGGAAAAATCAGGTTCAAAAAGTTATTTTATCTTAAATGAAATTCTGGATTATTGCAGGAAAGATAACAGGATTTCTTTTAAGCTGAAAAAAGGAGAAGTTGTTTTAGAGTTTTTGACTGCTGATATAGTCAGGGTGGTTATGGGGAAAAGGGATAAAGCCAGCCTGGAGACCACCTGTGCTGTCGTGGATCACAACCTGGCCTACTCTGATTTTACAATTAATGAAACAGAAAAGGTCCTTAACATTGAGACCGATCGGTTAATAGTCAGGGTTAACCGACATAAATTTGGCCTCGGTTTTTATGATAAGGAGGGGAATTTAATTAACCGGGATTACTCCAGACGGGCCCTGGGATGGAGTGGTAATGAAGTCCGGGCCTGGAAAGAAGTTAAGCCCGGCGAAAGGTTTTACGGCCTTGGAGAAAAAACAGGTTTCCTCGATAAAAGGGGTAAAAAGTATACAATGTGGAATTCTGATGTCTTTGAGGCCCATGTTGAGAGTACTGATCCCCTCTATAAATCAATTCCCTTTTTAGTTGGGTTTAATAAAGGGAAGACCTATGGTATTTACTTTGATAATACCTATAAAAGTCATTTCGATCTGGCTTCAGGTAATAAAGATTATTATTCATTCTGGGCCGAAGGAGGTAAAATGGATTATTATTTCATTTACGGTCCGGACCTTAAAGAGGTAATATCAAAATATACCCTGCTAACAGGAAGGATGCCGTTACCACCTAAATGGTCCCTGGGTTATCACCAGTCCCGTTATAGTTACCATCCTGACAGTGAAGTTAAAAGAATTGCCAGAACATTGAGGAAAAAGGATATTCCCTGTGATGTAATTCACCTCGATATTCATTATATGGATGGCTACCGGGTTTTTACCTGGAATGAAGAAGAGTTTCCCTGTCCTGGGGAAATGATATCTGATTTATCAGAAGAGGGTTTTAAAATTGTTAATATCATAGACCCCGGTGTTAAAGTAGACCCCGAATATGAGGTGTACCGGGAAGGAATGAGAGAAGACTATTTTTGTAAGTATCTTGATGGAAGACCCTTTGTCGGGAAAGTCTGGCCGGGTCAAACAGTATTTCCCGATTTTACCTGCCAGAAAGTCAGGGAATGGTGGGGTGATTTGCACAAAAAATATGTTGATCAGGGAGTTAAAGGGATATGGAATGACATGAATGAGCCCTCTGTATTTAACGAAACCTCAACCATGGACCTTAATGTCGTCCATGAAAATGACGGTGATATGGGGACTCATAGACGTTTTCATAATGTATATGGTCTCCTTGAAAATAAAGCAACCTACCAGGGCCTTAAAAAACACCTTCAGGAGCGGCCATTTATTTTATCAAGGGCTGGATTTGCCGGCATTCAGAGGTATGCAGCGGTCTGGACCGGGGACAACAGAAGTTTTTGGGAACATTTAAAACTGGCAGTCCCCATGTTAATGAACCTGGGGATGTCGGGAGTGACCTTTGCCGGAACTGATGTTGGTGGCTTTACCGGTGATTCCAATGGTGAGCTTTTGACCAGGTGGACCCAGCTGGGAGCTTTTATGCCTCTTTTTAGAAATCACTGTACTATCGGGGCCCTTGATCAGGAACCCTGGTCCTTTGGTGAAAAATATGAGGCTATTATAAGGAAATATATTAAACTGCGCTATCGTTTATTACCATATACCTACGGTTTATTTTACCGGGCCAGTCAGGAAGGCTTACCGGTAATGAGGCCTCTGGTTATGGAATACCCTTTTGACCCCAGAACTTATAATATCTCCGATCAGTATCTGTATGGGGACAGTATTATGATAGCCCCGGTTTACGAACCAGACCGTAAAGAACGGCTGGTCTATTTACCGGAAGGTATCTGGTTTGATTTCTGGACCGGAGAGAAATATGAAGGTGGAAAAAATATTATAGCAAAAGCCCCTCTTGATACTCTGCCCGTTTATATTAAGGCAGGGAGTATTATACCATTGACTGAATCCGTTAATTATGTGGGAGAAAAGGAGAATAGTGACCTGGAATTAAATATATATCTCAGTTCTGAAGTTGAAGAAGATAGCTACCAGTTATATGAGGATGATGGGTATAGCTTTGATTATCAGAATGGAAAGTACTCTCTGGTAGAATTTAAATACAATTATAGCGATAATGGCCTCACCTTTAACATAAATCCCTTCAAGACCGGTTATAAGCTCCCTTATCCTGATTATATCCTGAACTTTAAAAACCTGACCCGGGAACCTTCCAGTATTATGGTAGATGGTTCTGAACTCAATGACTATGTTTATGATGATCAGAGAGGTGAGTTAAGATTAAAGGTCAATAAAAAAGCCAGGAAAATAAAGGTTAATCTATAAAGATTAAAAAAGAAAAATGTTAAGGAAACACCTGCCTCGCTGAATAGCCAGGCAGGTGTTTTTTTAAAAAAATCATGAGAGATCTGACCTATTTACAGAATAACTATTGACCGGAAGTAATAAGTTCAGTAATAAATATTATTTTTTTTAATATATTTTTGATATAAAAAAATAATTTCTTGACATTTATTAATGTATATGATTTAATACTAATAACAGTTACTATTAAAAATTAATAAATTTTTGTAAAAAGGAGAGGGTATAGTGGTAAAAAATGATATGACTGCTCAGAATTTAAGGTCTGCTTTTGGTGGAGAGAGCCAGGCTTATCAGAGATATATTGTCTGGGGTAATAAGGCTGAAGACGAAGGTTTTCCCGGGGTAGCTTTGCTATTCAGGGCAATAGCTTATGCTGAACAGGTTCATGCCGGGAATCATTTTAAGGCCCTGGAAAATATCAAAGGCGGTCACCTGGTAGCTTCCGGTGGTGAATTTGGCCTGGGGAAGACCACTGAAAACCTGGAAGGGGCCATTGCTGGAGAGAGGTTTGAAGTTGAGCAAATGTATCCTGCTTATAAACTTGTTGCTAAAGACCAGGGGGAAAAGGAAGCCATTCGTTCTTTCAATTATGCCCTGGAAGCGGAGAAAATACATGCAAAATTATATGAGGAAGCCAGAGAATCTGTTGAACAGGGTCAGGATTATCAGGTAGAATCTGTTAGTATCTGTAGTATTTGTGGATATACTGAAACAGACGGAATGCCCGATAAATGTCCCATTTGTGGGGCTCCCCGGGATAAATTTAAAGAGTTTACTAAATAACTTATAATTACTTATATCATGTTTTTCATAATGATTTCGCTGACTTAACACCGGTGGGTTATCCACCGGGTTTTGTTATATTTAACCTGCTTAAAATTTTCTTTTTATGTTTAAACTAAATAGTGGAGGTGGTGTTTTGGCCCGCATAATGTCGGATAAGACAAAATATGAGCTGGCCAAAGAACTTGGATTCGCCCATAAAGTGAAGGATGGAGACTGGGGCAATATTACCACCCGTGAAGCCGGGTCATTGGTTAAGGCAGCAATAGCTAAAGCTGAAGAACTAATGGCCCAAAATACCAGGCAGTAGGGGGTTTTACCCCTGCTGCTTTACTTAATTTTAGGATCTATCATAAATTTAAAGTTTATCATAATTAAATTTAAAGATATAAAAACACCCCAGACTGTTCTTGACCGGTTAGTTTAAAGTATTTAACAGGGTTTTTAAAATAAAATTATGAATAGTAGTGTATTTTTATAATATGAAATATTTATTTATGTACTTGAAAAACGTTTGCGCAAATTGTATACTGTTAGGGAAAGTTAACGAAAATAATACATAATTTTATCAAAAGGTTAATAAATAGTAAGGGGGAATAAAAAAATGTCTAAAAGGTTTCAGGATAAGAACTGGTGTCAGAGGATGAGAATAAGGCTGGATGTAAATAATATGTTTTCTGAAATGGTGGGTGAAGAACATGGGTTATTAAGGAAAGAAGTCGATGACCTTAAAGAAGAGATCAAAAAGGCCCATGAAAACATCCATAGGGCTAAAAATGAAGGCAAAATGGGTTTTATGGAATTGCCATTTACCCAGAAGGAAGTTGTTGAAGAGATCAGGAGTCTGGCCAATGAACTTAAAGGTAAATTTGATAACTTTGTTGTCCTGGGCATAGGTGGTTCAGCTCTGGGTAATATAGCCCTACAGACTGCCCTGAATGATCCCTATTATAACTACAAGTCAGAGGCAAGGGATAACAGGCCCCGCCTTTTTGTTCCTGATAACGTGGACCCGGCAAGGTTTAAAAGTTTACTGGAAACCCTTGACCTGAAGAGGACTATCTTTAATGTAATTTCTAAATCTGGAAGTACCGCTGAGACCATGAGTCAGTTTTTAATTGCCAGGAAAGCAGTGGCTGAAGAAGTGGGAGAGGAAAATGTTTCCCGGCATTTTATTGCTACAACCAGTCAGGATTCAGGTTATTTGATTAAAATAGCGAAACGGGAAGGGTTTAAAACATTCTATATCCCTGAAAATGTTGGAGGCAGGTTCTCTGTGTTAACACCGGTAGGACTTGTTTCAGCTGCTTTCTGCGGTATAGATATTGAAGAACTTCTGGCCGGTGCTGCCTATATGGATGAAATATGCAGGACCGAAAATGTCTGGGAAAACCCGGCTTACTTAAATGGGGTATTACAGTACCTGGCCTATAAAAAGGGTAAGCCTTTATCGGTTATGATGCCATATGTTCATGCCCTGAAGGATGTTGCTGACTGGTATAGACAGTTATGGGCTGAGTCTCTGGGTAAGAAGGTCGACCGTGAAGGAAATGTTGTTAATGTAGGGCCAACCCCGATAAAAGCCCTGGGAGCCACTGACCAGCATTCCCAGGTCCAGCTATATATGGAAGGTCCCTATGACAAGGTTATTACCTTCCTGGAAGTAAAGGATTATGGTGCTGAGGTTGAGATTCCCGGGTCCTATAAAGATATTGAAGGGGTTTCATATCTCGGTGGCCATACCCTTAACGAACTAATCCAGACCGAAAAGAGGGCAACTGAACTGGCGTTAACCAAAAATGGACGGTTAAACTGTACTATTACCCTGCCTGAAGTAAATGAATTTACCATGGGTCAGTTATTATATATGTTTGAACTCCAGACCGCACTGGTTGGAGAGCTATTAAATATAAATGCCTTTAACCAGCCTGGAGTAGAGCTGGGCAAACATTATACCTATGGTGTTCTCGGACGGAATGGTTATGAAGATAAGAAGGAAGAGTATTTTAATAGGCCGGAAAAGAATGATAATTTGATTATTTAAGAAGGGAGCAGGGAGAAGAGGATGGATTTTCAAAAATTATATAGAGAAAAGCTTGTTACAGCCAGAGATGCTGCTGGTAGGGTTAAATCAGGAGATAGAATCGTGGTGGCCCTGGGGTGTGGTGAAACCCCGGCTATCCTGGAAAACCTTGCCGATAGGGCTTCAGAGCTTGAGGGTGTTATGGTTGATCAGATGCTACCCCTGTATAATTATTCATACTTTAAAAAAGGTATGGAAGATTCCATCAGGCATAATGCCTGGTTTATTAGTAGTCTGTCAAGGGGTATAGTTAACGAAGGGCGGGCCGATTTCACCCCTAATTTTTTCCATGAGGCCCCCGGGTTGTACAGGGAGTTTATTGATGTTGATATTCTACTGGCTACCGTTTCCCCGATGGATAAACATGGTTACTTTAGTTTCGGGGTTTCGGTGGATTATACCAAAGAGGTGGCGGAACAGGCCCGGATGGTTATTGTTGAAGTTAATGAAAATATGCCCCGGACCCTGGGAAATTCATTTATCCATATAAGTGAGATTGACTTTCTGGTTGAGCATAATCGGCCTTTACCGGAACTACCGGTTAATACTCCCAGTGAGGTTGAACTTAAAATCGGGGAATATGTGGCCAGCCTGATTGAAGATGGTTCTACTCTGCAACTGGGAATTGGTGGAATTCCAAATGCGGTAACAGCAGCCCTTACTGATAAAAAGGACCTCGGGATTCACAGTGAAATGTTGACCGACGGCATGGTTGAACTGGTTGAAAAGGGAGTAGTCACCAATAGAAAGAAGACCCTTCATCCCGGTAAAATCATTGGATCTTTTGCCGCCGGGACGAACCGGCTTTATGAATTCCTTGACGATAACCCCATGGTTGAGATGCACCCTGTTTCTTATACCAATGATCCCTGGGTAATCAGTCAAAACCACAAAATGGTTTCTGTTAATTCAGCTATAGAAGTTGATCTACTTGGTCAGTGTGCTGCAGAGACGGTAGGAACCAGACAGATAAGTGGTACCGGCGGTCAGCTTGACTTTGTCAGGGGAGCAGTTAAATCAAACGGGGGCAAGAGTATTATTGCTCTGCCATCAACGGCTGGTAATGGTAAGTATTCTACTATTGTTCCCACCCTTAGGGAGGGAGCTGTAGTTACCACCGGTAAAAATGATGTTGACTATGTGGTTACTGAATACGGTATAGCTCATCTCCGCGGGAAAACAGCCCGGGAAAGGGCAGAAGCCCTGATCAGGATAGCCCATCCTGATTTCAGGGATGAGTTACGGAATAAAGCACCATATTTGTATTAGTTCTAATATTGACCATCACTGCCACCAAAATCAAAATTCCCTGCCGTTGAACATGAAAATAGTTAATTGTAAAAAAGAGAAATATAAAAGGATGTAAAAAGGATAATTTAAGTGTCCTGACAGTCAGTCAGGACACTTTTTAATATCATTTAATACTTTTAAAAAAAAATGGTATAATGGTAAAGGAACCTTCATACAAGTTCTTTATATAAATCATTATATTAAATTACTACTAAATCAGATATCTAAAGATTATGAAATACTAACTTTAATGAGGGGGTGAACAAATTGGATATACTAAACACGATTAATAAATGGGGTTACAGGTATTATTACGTGAAAGAAGACGGGGAAGAATATTATGCTGAAAGTATTTTTGTTAACAGACAGCCCCGGTCCCGGATTATTCTGGAAACAGTTAAGAGCCTGGAAGAAATTATCAATAAAAACATATCTAAGCTAAACCATCCAGCTTTTATTAAGTTCAAAGAAATCAAGAGAATAAAAGACGAGTACTGCTTGATCCGGGATAAGAGTGAACTGGTACCCCTGACTGTCTATCTGAAAGAACAGAATCCTTCTCCAGAAAAAAGGGTTTTATGGTTTGCTACCCTGATCGAGATTGCCCAGAATGCTGAAGAATCTGATCTAAACTGGTCGGGTTTCAGACTCGATACTCTGTGGGTAAATGAAGAAGGGGAATTAAGGTTAATAGACCCGGAAGTAGTTGAGGTTATAAGCCAGTATCGGGGGTTGTCAGAACTACCCCCATTCGAAGTCTTTATACCACCTGAAGTTTTTAAAGAAGAAAAGTGGAATGAACCAGCCCGCATTTATTCGGCAGGGGCTATTCTGTATTACATTCTAACCGGGCAACCTCCTTATACAGCCCCGGATAAGGCAGATCTTATTGATGAGATTATGAATACTCAACCGCTGGAGCCGCGGTTTATCAATTATGATCTATCTCCATCACTGAATAGCTTTATTTTAAAATTGTTATCCCGGGATAAAAACGATCGTCCCGGTGACTGGCATAAGGTCATGGTTGAGGTGAAGTCCTTAATAGATAACAACCGGGTTAAAGCTGAAGCCAGGGACAGGGAAATAAACCGTCAGAAAGCAGAAAGGGTAATTAAAATTGCCGGGGGAAGGAAGAGTTTCAGGAGATTTTTCCGGAAATACTGGAAACCCCTGGCTGTATCCCTTGTCGTAATAATAGGTTTTGGATTGCTTTCGCTGACTGGAGGTCATACCCCGGTAGTAACCCAAAAAACCCCTGCCCCCATGGTGGTAGAATATTTCTATCAGGCAATAGATGAAAAGAATATAATCAAACTTGAGGATACAACTGATCTGGACCTCGGTAGGCTTGACACCCTCGTTTCTGAGAGCCATGTTATGGAAACGATGCGGAGCATCTATTCTGTCCAGAAAATGCCTGATGAAAAACTATTCGGGACGGCTGAGACTGATTTACCGGGTAAGGGTAGTAGTTTTAAAGAGACCCCGGATAAAAATAAAGTTAAAAGCAATTCGTCAGGAAAGGGTAATCAGAATGTGCCAAAAGAGGGTATGGCTTCAGACCAGCAGTTAGAAAATAATGACGGGAAGATATTTGGTATCAGGGATTTAAATATATTACCTGTTAAAGAGGGAAAAGATCACTGCATTTACCGGGCGGAATATGTATTTTATGCTAATTTGCCCGAAGGTAAACAGGAAACCAGTATGGAAGATACTCTGGAACTGGAAAGAATTGACCGGAAGTGGCAGATTACTGGTCTTAAAGGAGATATCAATTATATCATTGACGGACAGATAGAGAAGATTCTCTATGAAGGAAAAAAATAAGTAGAACAAGTTTAGGGCAGGGGTTATCCTGCCCTTAACTTTTATTGGGTCCTGGTTATCAGGAGTTTTTAAGTTATTAGGTTAACTATATTTTCCAGGATTATTAGTTTCACTGAATATAGATTATTAACTGTTCTCTCTTTTCTCAAACTTTCGTTATTTGTTGAAGGTGTTTTCATATAATGGTAAAATTAAAATATATCATTAGCAAAACATATTATATTTAGCAGGAGGAATGAAACCTTGTCAGAATTAGACTATAAACATGTAACTGCAGTATTAGTTGACTGGATAAGGGATAAAATTACGGAAGCAGGAGCAAATGGTGCTGTTGTCGGGATGAGTGGGGGTATTGATTCTGCTGTAACTTCAGTTTTATGTAAAAAGGCCTTCAAAGAAAATACCCTGGGAATTATAATGCCATGCCATAGCAGTGATAAAGACCTTGAAGATGCCAGGCTGGTTGCTGATGCCTTTGATATTAAATACATAGTAAAGGACCTGGGGCCTGTTTTTGATAATTTCATCGAACTTCTGGGTGCCGATAGTCAGACCGGCGATGATATGGCGGTGGCCAACATAAAACCAAGGCTCAGGATGACCACCCTTTATTATTATGCTGCCCGCAATAATTATCTGGTGGTCGGGACTGATAACTGGAGTGAGCTGACAGTTGGTTATTTTACCAAATACGGTGATGGTGGAGTGGATATTGCTCCACTGGGAAGGCTTGTCAAGACTGAAGTCCGGGAACTGGCCAGATATCTGGGTATACCGGAAAGGATAATTCAACGTCCCCCGACAGCTGGACTCTGGGAAGGGCAATCAGATGAAAAGGAGATGGGTTTTACCTATGAAGAGCTGGACAGGTATATCCTGACCGGTAAGGCTACTGGAGATACCAGGAGTAAAATTGAAACCCTTATTAACAAAAATAGACATAAAGTATCTCCCCTTCCTGTCCCTGGAAGAGAGTCTATAATATGATTTGGAATAAACTCAACAAATTAACCATCTAGATAATTATTCTTAAGGCAAATTTGTCCAGAAGATGTTTTATTAAGTAAAAGGGTACTGGTCCTTGAAATTACATGAAAACGTTTTCGAAGGAGGAAAAGTCAAGTGGATATTGGGGAAAAAATCAACTTAATTATTAATAATGTCAGTAATGTTATTCTGGGGAAAAGTAAAGTTATCAAACTGGCCCTGGCTTCCATGTTGAGTGAAGGTCATATATTATTTGAAGATGTGCCCGGGGTTGGTAAAACTGTTCTGGCCCGTTCCCTGGCCCGGAGTATTGGTTGTAGTTTTAAAAGGGTTCAGTTTACACCTGACCTATTACCTTCTGATATAACCGGTGTTTCGGTTTACAATCAGAAGACAAACGAATTTGAATTCAGGAAAGGTCCCATTCTATCCCAGGTTGTTCTGGCAGATGAAATAAACCGGGGAACCCCCCGGACCCAGTCAAGCCTGCTGGAAGGGATGGCCGAAAAGCAGGTTACGGTGGATGGTGTTACCAGACAATTACCTTCACCCTTTATTGTTATGGCAACCCAGAATCCCATTGATTTTGATGGAACCTTTCCTTTACCTGAGGCCCAGCTTGACCGGTTTTTAGTAAAATTGAATATTGGTTATCCCGGTAAAGAGGATGAAGCCAATATCCTGACAGGCCAGCAGTTTAAACACCCGGTTGAAAGTATTGAACCTGTCGTCAGTGATAGTGAATTTCTAAAACTTCAGGAACAGGTCAAAAAAATACATGTCACCGATTCTATTAAGAATTATATTGTGGAGATAGTGAGGGCTACCAGGGAACACCAGGCCCTGGAATTGGGGGTAAGTCCCCGGGGTAGTCTTGGAATATTTAAGTTGAGTCAGGCCTGGGCAGCTATCCAGGGGAGGGATTATGTTATCCCTGATGATGTCAAGGTGGTAGCCCCCTATGTTTTAAAACATAGAATGGTCCTGAAATCCGAAAACAGGCTAAGGGGTAGGGAACCTGAATCCATAGTCTCAGAAATACTGTCAAGGATAGAAGTTCCTGTTGAGGTGAAATAAGTTGTTCAAGTTTATTTATCCCGGACTCTTTTTAATATTTACTGGAATGTTATTTGAACTCCACGAGGCCTATTATCCGGGTTACATATTTATCTGCTTACATCTTTTAATAGTTTTTTATAATAAATACATTTTAAATAATATTCATGTTTTTCATAAAATCCAGGATGACCGGATTTTTTTAACAGAGAAGGGTTCCTGCCAGGTCAAATTTCAGAATAAAGGTAGATTACCTGTTTTCTGGTTGAAGGTAACAGAGATCTTGCCCCGGGGCCTCGGGTATAAGTTCAGGAAAGAAATTCTCTCCTTAAAACCTGGCGAAACCAAAGAATGGAACCTTGAACTAAAGGGTATAAAGAGGGGATATTACAGGGTTGGCCCCCTCAGGTGGGAGACAGGTGATATTATAGGTTATGAGAAATACTCGGGTGAAGTTGAGGCAACAAACCCCCTGATTGTTTACCCCAGGGTTAAGACTCTGGAAGAACTGGGATTACCTTCCCGGTTACCATTTGGTGAAATCTCATGGCCCCGCCCCATCTACCAGGATCCCACCCAGGTTGTTGGCATTAGAGATTATAATCCGGGGGACAGTATAAAAAGGGTCCACTGGAAGGCTACAGCCAGGACCGGTAATCTTCAGGTGAAAAAATACAGGTCTACGGTAGCCCTGGAGGTTGCTATAATTCTTAATCTCAATAGTGAGGACTATGGTTTGAAGAGACTGGATTACAGAACAGAGCTGGCCATTACTACAGCTGCGTCCCTCGGTAATTATCTGGCCCGTGTGAAACAACCCTTTAGTTTATTGACTAACGGTAAAGACCCCTTTGTGCCCCGGAAAGGAATAATTACTATACCCGTGGGCCAGGGGGAGCATTACTTTCAAAAAGTTCTTGAGTTGTTGGCCCGGATTGAAATAAACCATGATAATAGAATACATACTCTGCTAGATGCCAGGCCTGATTTACAATGGGGTTCCTCTGTAATAATAATAACAGCCCTCGATACTGAAGAATTAATAAAGCGGTCCTATAAGTTGAATGAGTCAGGTTACAGTGTCAGGATAATTGTGGTCGGTGACTATGTCATCCACCGGCAATTTCTGAACCGCCCCTTTACCTCTCCATTGACCATTTACAGGGTCGGGAAGGAGAATGATCTCCATGGATTATAGTTACAAACCAGGTGAATTTGATATTAAGTTTAACATATTTTACCCGCTACTTGGGGGGGTATTACATTATATCCTGTTTGTTTTTTTATTAGAAGTTATCAGGGCTTATAATTCAGAAGTCGGGGTAGGTATACTAATTTATTTAATAGGTTTAATCTACATAATAGAAGGGGTATTCAGTGGTTTTATCCATTTTAAAATCAACCTGCCCAGATTTTTTATTTTACTGGAACTGGCGGTGCCCTGGGTTTTATACTACTTAACTACAGGGGTAGAGGATATTCTTTTATATATATTAATAAGTGGTGGTCTTCTCGTTTTATGGGCCAGTACCCGGGGTACTGCGGCCCTTTTTTTCGGGTTTAACTTTGATTACAGGGCAATAAAATCGTATGATAACTGGGAATCAGACTGGCGGGTTGAGGATCATATGGTAGTCGATTATCCTGTATACTGGAAGAATATCTTTAAACGTATCCTTTACCTCAATTTTGCCCTGGGGGGTATATGGCTTTTTGTTCGTCAGGTTCGTTTAAGCTCAGTAATTTTAACCTCCCTCTTTACTATCGGGGAATTATTACTGTTAACCATGGTCTATTTTGAAAAAGCAAGGTTTGACTGGCTTTTAGAGGAATTTAAATTTGACAAAAACCTTAATAGTGGCTGGCAGAGAGCAATTATTATAACTGTGGTCTGTTTGCTGGCGGTAAGCTTTTTATTACCGGTTGATTATTCTCCTTTAACCATTTCCCGGATAAGTGACTGGGTATTGACAAATAGTAATAATCCTGACCTGGATATTGAATTTTTTCAGCAGGAGAAGCAACAGCAAACAGATAATAATATCCTGAATGATATCGAGCCTGGTGAAGAAGAGCCCTCGGTTTTGTATTTAATAATCACCTTTATTCATTTTATACCTGTTATCTTCTTTATAATTGTTTTGATAGGGTTTATTTTATCTCTGGTTGTAAGTGAAATAGAGAGGGCCGGAATGATTCCAACTTTTTTCCTTAATTTTTATCTCTTTATCAAACATTTTGTTGGAAATCTGGTTGAGAGGCTATTTAAATTTGCCAGGGGACGCCTGACACGGAGCCGTTTTCCAGGACACAGATTAGAGGGTCATAGGTCACGGAAAACTGAACTGGAACAGATGAATGAACTCATCTCAATTGAGGATTTTTCATTCTCGGGCCGGGTTAAAGATAATATAATTAAAATATTTACATTAATACAGGGTTATTTTTCAAAACTGGGGCTGGGACGTGAGCCCGCGGAGACCCCCTTTGAATACAGTGATAAAATTATTGAAGAAAAACCGGGTTTTGGTGGAGTAGTTGATAAGATAACCCGGTTATATGTAGAAGCTGTCTACAGTAACCATTCCTTGCCGAAAACACTTTTAAATACAGTTAAAAATCTCTGGAAGGAATTTAAAAAAATGATCTGAAATTTAATAGAGGAATAGAACCCTGTCTGTCGAATTAATATATAAGAATAGTTAAGTGCAGGTGCAGGCAAGTAGACATACAACAGAATACGGTAAATAAACAGGTGCCTCCGGTCAAGGCCGGGGGAGAATAGGGAATCAGGTGAAAATCCTGAACGGGCCCGCCACTGTGATCAGGGAGTGGAACCAGGTTTATATCCACCCATAAAGGGGAAGGATTTAGTTCCATGATGATCTGAGAGTCAGGAGACCTGCCTGTTTATTTTACCTGCAGGCTTCGGGAGCAAGCTGTGTGGGTAGGGATAATTATGTATAAATAACTATACCTGACTGGGTACATAAGTATACCTGACCCTGGCCGTTCCCGAGGCCAGGGTTTTTTGTTGCCTGAAAACCCATCCTTAAATTTATTTATATCCTGGACTAAAAAACTATAATAACAGGAGGTTTTTAAATGACAAAGAAAAGTATTATTAAAAAAGTGGTTGTAGTTGTTATGGTGGTGATTTTTGCAGGTTTTTCAGGAGTATTTGCAGCAGGGGAAGATAGAGCTGACGGTTTTACGGTTACAGTTGTAGATGATCTTAATAGAGAAATTCGTCTTGAAAAAAAGCCAGAGAGGATTATTTCCCTGTCTCCCAACATTACTGAAATTCTATTTGCCCTGGGACTTGATGAAGAAATAGTAGGGGTGACAACTTATGCTGATTACCCTGAAGCAGCCCTGGAAAAGGAAAAGATAGGAACCATAGTTGAGCCCAATATTGAAAAGATTATTTCTTTAAAACCTGACCTGGTCTTTGCAGCCGGGATTAATAAACTGGAAACGGTCTTTACCCTTAAAAAACTGGGAATTAAAGTTGCAGGGTTTAATCCGACCAGGGTTAATGATATTTTTGTTACCATTAAAAAGATTGGAAAACTGACGGGAAAGAGTAAAGAGGCCCGGGCGATGGTAACTTCGATGTATATTGAGATGGCAGAGATTCAGGAACTGGTTGATGCTGCTCTAAAAGATAGACCCCGACCCCGGGTTTTTTATGAAATCTGGAGTGATCCCCTTTACACGGCAGGAAAAAATACCTTTATTGATGATGTCATAAATCTGGCAGGTGGGGTTAATATTGGAGCCAAAGCCCCGGGTAAGTGGCCCCAGTTTAACCTGGAACAGTTATTAATTGAAAACCCTGATGTCTATATTTCAAGCCTTCACAGTGCTCCAGGTAAGGTTACGGTTGAAAAGATTAAGAAAAGGACGGGATATAGTTCGTTGAAGGCTGTAAAGAATAACCGTGTTTATATTGTTGACCAGAATTTAGTAAGCCGGCCCTCACCACGGATAATAAAGGGGTTAAAGGAATTTGTAAAGGCTCTCTTTCCTGAACTGAGGGATAAAATTAATGATATGTAAGTTAACTTTCTGGGTAAAGTTAACTATCTACCGCCCCCCGGGGGCGGTTTTCGTTTAAATAGAGGTTTTTACTGTAAAATAAAGAATGTAATAATTAAATAACCGGGTCGGTAAAATAAATTAAGGGAGGAAGTTGAAATGAAAAAGGGACTGGTTCATATATACACCGGAGACGGTAAAGGGAAAACTACGGCTGCAGTTGGTTTAGCAGTAAGGTCAGCAGGGTATGGCAAAAAGATATATATATTACAATTCTTAAAGGGGCGGAAAACAGGGGAAAAGAAATTTTTTGAAAAGGTAACCGATATTACTCTGGAGCGGGCCAACAAATCTACCAAATTTTTTTTCCAGATGTCAGATGAGGAGAAACAAAAGGTTTTTGCAGAGACAAAAAAGGTCTGGGATAAGCTCAAGGATATTGTCAGGGATGGTGAATATGAAGTAGTTATTTTAGATGAAATTATGGAGGCCATTGCCAATGGCCTGGTACAGACAGGCCAGGTTAAGGAATTAATTGCCATAAAGGATGAAAGCCTGGAACTGATTTTAACCGGTCGTGATGCTCCTGAAGAACTGGTTGAACTGGCAGATTATGTTACTGAAATGAAGATGATAAAACATCCCTATAACCGTCAAATACCTGCCAGGAAGGGAATAGAATTTTAAATATTTGCAGGAAAATTGCTGTTTTTGTTGAATATTTATTAAGGTTGTCTGTAATTACAAGTTCATCAGGATTATAAGCTTTAGGAGGGAAGAATTATGGATTTATCTGATTTTAAAATTAAAGACTTTATCAATATTGAAGGGGAAGAGTCACTGGGGAAAGTAGCTACTATATTGGCCATTGTTGATGATCAGTATGATGATGATATTATTGAAAGCCTCAAAAAGGAGGGTTACAAGGCTGTTATAACCAGGGCCGGTGGAAAAGGTGAAGAACTGAAGAACAAAATATTAAGAAACTGCCTTGGAGCTGCTATCAAGGGTGGTGTTATAACCGAATCCATTCAGGACCAGAGGGTTTTAACCAGATGTGTTGAAAGGGCAATGGTTGATTTTAATACCCCAATGCTCAGTATATCAGGAGCTGGAATCAAGATTGGTATTGCCAGTAAGGGCCCTCATCTGGCTGTAGCCCTGTATGGGAAGCTCGGAATTCCAGGCCTTGATGTTGACCATGAAATATCAGGTATGGGCATACATTATTATGGTTTAGCAGGGAACAGGGATGAGTAAATATCTGGTTACCATTACATTAGAAGAAATTTTACTTATATGGTAAAATAAATAAAGGACTTATTGCCATCTAAAAATGTAGATTGGGAGTTGAAATAAATTGCAGCTAGCAAAAAGGGTGTTGAAATATCTTGTTCCCTATAAAGGGCGCCTGATAGGCGGGATAGTTTCGATGCTGTTCCATGCCGGAATTACTATTTTCTTTGTCGATGTATTCAAAAATTTTATTAAAACTGTGATTACAGGGGTTGGAGCAGGGGAGAAGGGTTTAACAGATCTTGCTAAACTGGCTATAGTCATGATTGTTATTTTCTTTGTGAAGGGGATAGTCTATTATGGCCAGCGGTATTTAGTTTCTTATGTTTCTCATAAGGCTATCAGGGATATCAGAAATGACCTTTATGCCCATCTTCAGAATCTTTCTTTAAGTTTTTTTAATAAGAACAAGACCGGGGAGATGATTTCCCGGGTAACCAATGATGTTAACAGGCTTCAGAGTGCCATAGTTAATGGTACCATCAGTGTTTTTTACCAGGTTGTAGTCTTTATCCTCGGTATTGGATACCTCTTTATTCTGAACCCGAGGTTAACCATGTTTTTAATTATTGTCTTACCAGCTATGACCTATCTATTAAGCCGGTTTAATAAAAAGATAAGACGGGTCAGTAAAAATGTCCAGATGAAGATTGCCGATGTTTCTGATGTTCTGCAGGAAACCCTTTCAGCAATCAGGGTTGTTAAATCCTTCTGTCGTGAGGATTATGAGTTTAAGCGTTTTAGCAGTGAAAATGAGGCCAACTTCAGGGCCAAGGTTAAGACGGCCCAGTACGGGGCTATATTAACCCCATCTATTGAATTTCTGGCGGCTATGGCCTTTACCGCTATCTTATGGTATGGAGGGTATGAAGTCCTTAAAGGACGCATGGACCCCTCAGAGCTGATTACATTCTTTTTGACTCTACTTTATCTGACAACACCGTTAAAATCATTGAGTAAATTGAGCAGTACCATTCAGCAGGCCCTGGCGGCGGCCGAGCGGATATTTGAGACCATGGATATTGATACCCATATTGAGAAGGAAACAGAGAAAACCAGGGCTTTAACAGAAGTTGAAGGAAAGATAGAATTTAAAAATGTCACCTTCGGTTATAATGAAAACGAACCGGTTCTTAAAAATATAAATTTAACTGCCAATCCCGGAGAGTCAATAGCTCTGGTCGGGCCTAGTGGGGCGGGAAAGACAACCCTGGTTGATTTAATTCCCCGATTTTATGACCCGGTTGAAGGGAAGGTCCTGCTTGATGGTATAGATATCAAGAAAATTAATTTGACTTCGTTACGGGAGAATATTGGAATTGTACCCCAGGAGACGGTACTTTTCAGCGGTACGGTTTATGAAAATATTGCCTATGGTAATCTTGATGCCACCGAAGAGGAAATTATCAGGGCGGCTAAAGCAGCCAATGCCCATGACTTTATAATAAACTTTAAAAAAGGTTATCATACTGTAATTGGTGAAAGAGGAGTTGGCCTGTCTGGCGGCCAGCGTCAGAGGATAGCTATTGCTAGGGCTATATTGAAAAATCCCAGGATCCTTATTTTTGATGAGGCTACTTCTGCCCTTGATGCCGAATCGGAGGCCCTGGTTCAGGATGCCCTCAATAAATTGATGAAAAACAGGACAACCTTTATTATTGCCCACCGGTTGAGTACTATCAAGAATGCAGACCGGATTGTAGTTATTTCAGATGGTGAAATTGTTGACCAGGGTACCCATTCAGAGTTAATGGCTAAAAAGGGGTTATATTATAATCTATATCAGGGTAATTTCCAGGAGGATTAAGTGGTGGTACACCGTAAACTGGATTCATTTAAAAACAGGCTTAAATTCTGGCTAATTTCCGGGCTTGCTCTGGGATTAAATTATATAACGAATTCACTAACCAGAATTAAAGTATATGGTGAAGAAAATCTAACCGGGATAGATGAAAAAACCCCGGTAATCCTGGTTTTCTGGCATGGGAAGTTATGGGTACCGGCCTATTTTTTTAGAAAACGGGATTGTGTTACTTTAGCCAGCTTAAGCAATGATGGTGAATACATTACCCGGGTTTTAGAGAAATATGGATATCGGGTTGTCAGGGGTTCTTCTTCAAGGGGAGGGGGAAGGGCCCTTCTGCGTTTACTCAGAGAGGCAAAAAAAGGGGCAACGGTTCTGTTAACCCCCGATGGCCCCAGGGGGCCTATCTACCGGGTTAAGCCTGGAGCTATTTTGCTCCAGGAAAAAAGCGATGGAGTTATAATCCCAGTTGGAATTGCAGCCAGCAAAAAAAAGGTATTTAATAGCTGGGACAGGTTTACGATACCCCTGCCCGGATCAAAGGTTGTTATAAATTATGGAAAACCCCTTAAATTACCTGAGGGCAAGAGTGTTGAGGAAAAATGCCACCTGGTAGAGGAAAACCTCAGAGAAGTTCAGGCCCGGGCCAGGGATCTGGTAGGTGGTAGCTAATATGCGAAAAAAACTGGAATCATATTTAATTAATTTAATAAAATCAGGTCCCAGAAGCATTTGTGATAAAATAGTCTTATTTATTTTATCAATACTGGAAAAAATATATAATTTACTGATATTATTGAGAAGACTCCTTTACAATCTGAATCTGGTAAAACCGGGAGAGGTTGAAGCCCGGGTAATCAGTGTTGGAAATATAACGGCAGGGGGAACAGGCAAGACCCCCCTGGTAATTTATCTGGCAAAAAAGCTGGCGGAAGAGAATAGGGTTGTTGTTATAAGCCGGGGTTATCAGTCACAATCAGAAGGTGAAGAACCGTCAGTGGTTTCTGATGGCAGGAATATTTTGACTGATGTTTCTGAAGCCGGGGATGAAGTCTATATGATGGCCACTTTACTTGGTGGTGTTCCCCTGATTACCGGGTCAAACCGTTATAAAGCAGCCCGCCTTGCCAGCCGCCGTTTTAATGCTGAGATTATAATCCTGGATGATGGTTTTCAGCACTGGCAGTTGAAGCGGGATGTTGATATTGTTATGATAGATGGGTTGAAACCCTTTGGCCAGGGCAGGCTAATACCCCGGGGTTTTTTGCGGGAACCCCTGTCAGGTCTTAAAAGGGCTGATTTTTTTGTGATATCACGTGCCCATCATATTTCCCGGGAAAAGTTGCAGGAAATTAAAGATACTTTATGTCAGTATAACCAAAATGCTGTGGTCTATGAAGCTACCACCAGCTCTGTTTATTTAAAGGAGTTATCGGTAGCGAGTCTTGAGATGAAGTCTATTATCCATAAAAAACGCCCACTGGATGAGTTAAAAGGAGCTAAAGTTATAGCGGTATGTGGGCTGGGTAATCCGCGGTCTTTTTACCGTGACCTGGAGATATCAGGGGCAGAGGTCATTGAGACCCTTTCCTTTAATGATCATCACCAGTACAGGCCCGATGATTTTGATAAAATAATAAATCTGGCCCGACAAAAGGCTATAGATATAGTAATTACCACTGAAAAGGATGCTGTTAAATTTAGCAGGGACGATATTAAAAAATTTATTGACCATAATATCAATCTTTATGTCCTGGGAATCGAGATTTCATTAAAAGGGACAGTTGATCTGGCACAGGTAATCAATAAATATTAAAATAACTGTTAACTAAATAACTTAAATTATAAAAAGGTTAGGTGACAGGGATGAATGTTATAGCGGTAATTCCAGCCCGTTTTTATTCAAGCCGTTTTCCCGGCAAACCACTGGCCGATATTAAAGGAAAACCAATGATTGAACATGTATACCGGCGTGTTTGCCGGGTTAAAGGTCTGAAAGAAGTCTATGTTGCCACTGATGATGACAGGATTTACAATACTGTTAAGGATTTCGGGGGCAATGCAGTTATGACTTCAAAAGCTTGTAGTTCAGGGACTGACCGGGTTGCTGAGGTTGTTGCTAATTTAGACTGTGATATTGTGGTTAATGTCCAGGGTGATGAACCCCTGCTGGAACCACTGATGGTGGAGCAGGCTCTCAAACCCTTTGCAGAGGAGAAAAACCTTAACATGAGTACCCTGATGAAAGAGATCGGGGACCCCGGAGAGGTAGAAAATCCCAATGTGGTTAAGGTAGTAGTTGATAAGGATGGATATGCCCTGTATTTTTCCCGGTCACCGATTCCCCACCCCCGGAACAGTGGGGCCCGGTATTATAAACATATTGGATTATATATATACAGACGCAAATTTTTAATGAATCTGACCCAGATGGAGCAGACAGAACTGGAGAAGGTTGAATCCCTGGAACAGCTCAGGGTTTTAGAAAATGGTTATAAAATTAAAGTTGTGGAGACTGAATTTGACTCGATTGGTGTTGATACTCCTGAAGATATAGCCAGGGTGGAAAAAATTATGGAGGGGTGTAATTAAAAGTGCTGGATAAAGTAAAGAAGGTTAAATTAAATCAAGATATTGTTTTTGGTGATAGCAACAGGCCACTGGTTCTCATCGCCGGTCCCTGTGTTTTAGAAGAGGAAGACCGGGTTTTAAAAATAGCGGAGACGGTTAAGGAGATTACTTCAAGGCTTGGAATTCCATATGTTTTTAAATCATCATATGATAAGGCCAACCGTTCTTCTATAAAATCATTCCGGGGGCCGGGTCTTGAAGATGGCCTGAAGTTGCTGGAGAGGGTCAAAAGAGAAGTTGGAGTACCACTCCTAACCGATGTTCATGAGCCAGACCAGGCTGCTCTGGCGGCTGAAGTGGTTGATATAGTCCAGATTCCGGCCTTTTTGTCACGCCAGACCGATCTGGTGGTTGCTGCCGGAAGGACCGGGAAGATTGTCAATGTCAAGAAAGGCCAATTCCTGGCTCCCTGGGATATCGACAGGGTAGTGGAAAAGATTGAGAGTACCGGAAATGAAAAGATTCTTTTAACAGAGCGGGGAGTCAGTTTCGGTTATAATAACCTGGTAGTCGATATGCGCTCTCTACCCCGGATGAGGGAGACCGGGTATCCAGTAGTTTTTGATGCCACCCATAGTGTCCAGCTGCCAGGGGGTGCCGGTGAGACCTCCGGTGGGGACAGGAAGTTTGTCCCCTATTTAACCAGGGCTGCTGTAGGGACCGGCGTTGATGCCCTCTTTATGGAAGTACATGATAACCCCGATGTAGCTTTAAGTGATGGTCCCAACATGGTTCCCCTTGACCAGCTTGAGGGAATCCTGATAAAAGCCCTGGCCATTGACGAAATTGTTAAAGGCAGGTGAAGATAAGTGAATGAACCGGTAAACCTCGATGAAAAGATGATAATTGACTGTCTTCAGGAAGCCCGTAAAGTCCTTGAGATAGAGGCCTATTCGGTTTTAAAACTCAAAGACAGTATCGGTAGTGAATTTGCTGATATTGTCAGGGTTATTCTGGAGAGCAAGGGTCGGGTTATTTTTACCGGTATCGGAAAATCCGGCCTTATCGGACAGAAACTGGCCGCTACCTTTTCCAGTACCGGGACACCTGCTTTTTTTGTACATGCCGGTGAGGCCCTGCATGGTGACCTGGGAATGGTAACCGGAGATGATATAATAATTGCCATTTCCAACAGCGGGGAGACGGAAGAGGTTTTAAGTCTTGTGCCCTCCATCAGGAGGATCGGAGCCTTTTTGATAGCTGTTACCGGGAATAGGTCTTCTACTCTGGCCCGTTATGCCAACAATCACTTATTAGTCAATATTGAGGAAGAGGCCTGTCCCCATGGCCTGGCCCCGACAGCCAGTACTACGGCTACTCTAGCCCTGGGTGATGCCCTGGCTATTGCTTTATCAAAGCTAAAGGGTTTTACCCCCGAGGATTTTGCCCTCTTTCACCCCGGTGGAAGCCTGGGAAGGAAGTTATTGACAAAGGTAGAAGATGTCCTCCAGGTTAGAAAACAAAACCCGGTTGTTCAGTCCGGGACAAGTGTCAAAGAAGCCCTCTTTACCATGACTGCCAGTAAAATGGGTTCTACTTCAGTAGTGGATGAAAGGGGGCGGCTGGTCGGGATAATCACTGATGGAGATATCAGGCGCCTTTTAGAGGAGTCGACCGACTTTCTCCAGAAACCGGTATTAGAGGTAATGACAAAAGACCCTATTACCATTGAAAAAGACCGGCTGGCCGCTGAAGCCCTGAAAATTATGGAGGATAAGGAAGTTAATGACCTGCCGGTAGTCGAAGATGGGAAGCCAGTGGGAATGCTTAACTTCCAGGACCTGTTAAGGGCCCGGGTCTTTTAGGGAAAAGATGGGGTGGATATGGTGAAGAATATTATACTCTATTTGGTCTTTGAAGGTTTTTTACTATTTATCAGAATATTACCCGGTTTTTTACGCCAGATGGTGGGTCTTTTTTTCGGTAAGGTTCTTTATTATCTACCGGGAAACCGTAAAAAAGTGGCTTATAATAATTTGAAAATGGCTTTCGATGATTTATCAGATGACAGGATAAAGGAAATCATCAGGAAGGTTTATATAAACCTGGGGTTTATGCTGGTCGAATATGCTCTGACCCCGGGACTTAATAAGGATAATATGACTAAACATATTGAGCTGGAAGGGGAAGAGCACCTGAAAAAGGCCTTTGACCGGGGAAAAGGTGTTATTGTCTACGGTGCCCATTTTGGTAACTGGGAATGGATGGGGATTGCCATCTCCCTTATGGGGTATCCCATGGCTGCCATTGTCCAGGAACAGAATAACTCCTATTTTGACAGAAGGATTAACCAGATGAGACAGCAAAAGGGAGTTGAGACCATACAGAGAGGGATGTCGGTCCGGAAGGCCTTTAAGGCCCTGAAAGAGGGTAAATGTCTTCTTATCCTCGGTGACCAGGATGCCAGGAGCCGGGGCTGGAGATTAAAATTTTTCGGGAAAACGGCCTCTACATTTCCCGGGGCTGTACAGCTGGCCAGAAGGACAGGGGCCCTGATTGTTCCTGCCTTTATGGTCCGGAAATCCCGGGGGAAGCACAGATTGAAGTTTTACCGGCCCATTGAAATAGGGGCTGAGGCTTCCATGGAAGAACAGAAAGAGTTTTTACAGGAGTTAAATCATATTACAGAATCGGTTATAAAAAAATATCCCGACCACTGGCTATGGCTACACCGTCGCTGGAAAACTTATTAAGCTTTAGAAGGTGTTTATCATTTGAAGGTTTATCAAATGAGTAAAGGGGGGCTGGATCCAGATGTTTATATTTTACTTAATCTATAATCTGCTCTTAATAACTGTACTCATATTATATCTACCTTTTTTGATCTACAATTTTATAAAAGGTAAATACCGGGAGGGTTTTCTGGAGAGACTGGCTCTCTATCAAAAGTCTTTTATAGAGATGGTTAAGCTACATCCTGTTATCTGGATCCATGCTGCTTCAGTGGGGGAAACTATGGCTGCAGAACCCCTTGTCAGAGAATTGAGGGAACAGTATCCCCACGTTAAGCTTATATTTTCGACAGTTTCCAGTACAGGAAGGCAGACTGCCCGTAAATTTTATAAAAAAGAGGTTGATGCCATAATATATTTTCCGATAGATTTAGGGTTTATTATTAAAAGGGCTATAAAACTGATTAATCCCCGTCTCGTTATTATGATTGAAACCGAGTTATGGCCCAATTTTATACGTTATGCTGATAAATCTGGTTCAAGAATTATGGTCGCCAGTGGCCGTATCAGTGATAAAGGATACAAAAATTTTAGATACCTGGGTCCCCTTTTAAGAGATATGCTGAAAAGGGTAGATGTTTTCAGTATGCAGTCTGACCTTGATGTTCAGCGAATAGTGGCTCTGGGGGCTAAGGAAGACAGGGTATACCGGAATGGCAACATTAAGTTTGATAAAGAATATTCTGTTTCTCCCCTGGAGGTTAATAAACTAAGACAGGAGTTTAACCTTGATGAAAACCAGCCGGTGATGGTAGCTGGAAGTACCCATGCCGGTGAGGAAGAGAAGTTGATAACTGTTTTTGAAAGGGTTAATAAAGAGCTTCCTGACTTTGTCATGATTATTGCCCCCCGTTATATTGAGAGGGTGGAACAGGTAGAAAAGCTATTTACGAGTAAGGGAATTAAAACAATCAGGCGGAGTGAACTGGAGGGTTATAAACGGCGGGAGCAGGTTATTCTGGTTGACACCTTCGGGGAACTGGCCCTGATTTATAAACTGGCTTCTCTGGTTTTTGTGGGTGGAAGTTTAATCCCCAGGGGGGGTCATAACATTATTGAACCGGCTGCCCAGGGAAAGCTGGTTTTATTTGGTCCCCATATGTTTAACTTTAAGGAAGAGACTAAATTTCTCCTGGGACAGGAGGCTGCAGTACAGGTAGGTAATACCGACGGATTGGGAGATAAGGTCCTATATTATTTGAAAAATCAGGACAGCCTCCGGGAAAAAAGTGAGCGGGCCCGGCAGATAATTACGGAAAACCGGGGAGCGACAATCAGAAATTTAAAACTGGTATCGGAACTGTTACAGAAAAAGTCACGACTCAACATGCTTATTATACGCCTCAGTGCTATCGGGGATGTTATTCATGCCCTGCCGGTAGCCTATGCTGTCAGGCAAAGCTATCCTGAGGCTGAAATAACCTGGATAGTTGAGGATAAAGCCAGTGATCTAGTCCTGGACAATCCTTATCTGGACCGGGTTATTATTATGCCCAGAAAGAAATGGAAAGAAGTTTTTAAAGCTGATAAATTAAAAGCCCTGGGGCAAGTAAGGTCTTTTGTTAAGGAGTTAAAAAAATATAATTTTGATATGGCCCTTGATGTTCATGGCCTTTTTAAAAGTGCTATAACCGCTCTATGGAGCGGGGCCAGAGTAAGGTATGGACCTGGCGATGGACGGGAGGGGAGCAAATTTTTTTATACAGACAAATTGACTCCCCCGTCTACTCGCGTTCATATGATTGATAGAAATCTGGAGCTGGCCCGGGGAATCGGCGCCAGGACCGGGGAAATCAGGTATGGGATTGTCACCGGTGAAAAAGAAGTCACTAAAGTCGACAGGCTTTTAGGCCAATTTGATGGTAAGGGTAAGTTCATGGTATGTATCAATCCCTATACCACCTGGAAATCAAAGAACTGGCTTGAGGAAAGGTATGCCCGACTGGCTGACCTCCTTATAAAGAGAAATGGTTGTATCGTTATATTTACCGGTGGTCCCGGTGATAAAGAAGGTATTGAAAGAATACAGGCCTTAATGGAAGAACAGGCCCTGAACCTGGCCGGGCAGACAAATTTAAAGGAACTGGCAGAGCTTTATAAACGGACTCACCTTTTTATCGGTGGAGATACAGGCCCCATGCATCTGGCAGCAGCGGTAGGTAGCAGGGTAGTGGCCCTGATGGGGCCCACTGATCCTGTAACTCATGGTCCTTACGGAGATGGCCATATTGTAATCCAGCACCAGGACCTTGATTGTATTAAATGCTGGAAACGGGAATGCCCGGCCAGTCATAGTTGTATGAAAAATATCAGGGTGGACGAAGTTCTGTCAGCAGCAGAAAGAATTCTGGGGGTGACCTGAATAATGACCGGACAGAAACCATCGATACCAGACCATATCCAGAAAGCTAAAAGAATCCTTATCATAGATTTGCTCTACCTGGGTGATTTAATCTTTGCCACCCCCTTTATACGGAATTTAAGATATAATTATCCTGACGCCAGAATTGATATGGTGGTTAACAGTAATTTTCATGATATAATAGCCGGTAATCCCTACCTGGATAATATCTATCCATATGATAAAAAATGGGATTTAAAGGAATCGTTTGCTTTTGCCAGAGGACTTAAGGCTAACAATTATGATGTGGGTTTAAATATTCATGGGAACTGGAGGACAGCCCTGTTATTAAAGTTAATAAATCCCCGGTCTACTGCCGGATTTGCCACCAGGGGTCGGGGTATCTTTTTGGATAAAAAGCTAAAACCTGCCGGGGGTTGTCATATGGTGGAAGTTTACCTCGATTTTTTAGAGGAACTGGGGCTTAATATCAAGAATAAAGATTTAGAACTGAGGCTTGATAAAACCGCTGAAGATAATATGATTGCCTTTTTAAGGAAAAATGGCGTCAGGGGTAAAGAGCATCTGGTGGGAATTAATACCGGTGGAACCTGGCCTGCTAAACGCTGGCCCGGGGAGAGGTTTGCAGCCCTGGCCGACAGGCTTCAGAAAGAATATGAAGGGGTCAGGGTTATATTTACTGGAGGGCCGGGAGATGTGGACAGGGTTTACTCCATTATCAAAAAGATGGAAACAGAGCCAGTGGTGGCTGCAGGGAAGACTACATTGCCCGAGCTGGTAGCCCTGGTAAGGTTGTGTGATGTTGTTATAAGTGGTGATACCGGGCCTGTTCATGTTTCGGCTGCGGTGGGAACACCAACCCTGACATTGTTCGGTCCTTCTGATGAGGTTAAGTATAGACCCTACGGAACTGAACACCGGATAATATATAGGGATATTGATTGCCGGCCCTGTGGACAGCAGGAATGTCCTGAAGGGCACCACCGGTGCTTGAGGGAGATCAGTGTTGATGAAGTTTTTGAGGAAATAAAGAAGAGTGGGTGGTTTTAATGGCAGAAAATAGCATTGGGGCCCTGGTTTTAACTTATAATGAAGAGGATAATATAAAGGACTGCCTGGAGAGTATTAAGTGGGTAGATGAAATTGTAGTGGTGGATTCCTATAGTGATGATGATACCATTGACATATGTAAGGAATATACAGATAAGGTTTACGCTCGTAAGTTTGATAACTTCTCGTCCCAGAGGAATTTTGGCCTGGGTAAATTAAAAACAGACTGGGTTCTGGTGGTTGATGCCGATGAGAGGGTTACTCCTGAGTTGAAGGAGGAAATATATGGTGCCCTGCAGAGTGGCCCATTTTTGGCCTATCAGGTTCCCCGTAAAAATTATTTCCTCGGTAGATGGATAAAATACTGTGGCTGGTATCCTGATTATACTTTAAGGCTGTTCAAGGTATCTGAGGGGGACTATAAGTTTTCCGGTAAGGTTCATGAGGATGTCAGGGTCAACGGGAAAGTTGGTATTCTAAAAAACCCCCTGGTTCACCTCACCTACCGGGATTTATCAAGTTATATTAAAAAAATGGACCTCTATAGTACTCTCTGGGCGGAGGAAAAATTTAAAAAAGGTAAAGAAGTTGGCCTTTTATATATTTTGCTGAGACCCCCTGTTGAGTTTATTAAAAAATATTTTCTGAAAAGGGGATTTCTTTCTGGTTCAGAAGGGTTTATATTATCTATTGTGTCTTCATATTATGTGTTTTTAAAATATGCCAAGCTATGGGAGCAAAATAAAAGCCTGTCAGGAGCTGAAGACCATTGAAGAAGTTGTTTTTCCTAAATAGCTGTCGGGAATGGGGCGGAGGAGAAAAATGGACTCTGGAAGTAGCCCAAAAATTTAATAATAAAGAAGGTTTTGAAGTTGTTGTTGGGAGTGTTAAGAATAGTGAATTATTAAAAAGGGCTCAAAACATGGGGATAAAAACACGGGTGGTACCTGTTAAGGGGAGCCTGAGCGTTTTAAACTTCTGGAGACTTATTTCTTTTGCTAATTATTTGAAAAAGAGAAGATAGATGTTATGTTTTTAAATCTTTCCCAGGATTTAAAATTTGGAGCAATTGCGGGAAAGATGGCAGGTGTGGAGAAGATAATTTACAGAAGGGGTAGTGCCATTCCTATAAAAGATAGGTTTTATAATAAATTTTTATTAAATAGCTGTGTTACTGATATTATTGCTAATTCCCGGGCTACTAAAAAGACTATATTACAGAATACCGGGGACTGGCTTAATGAAGAAAAAATTACGGTTATATACAATGGTATTAAAATAGGAGATATTGATAAAAGGAGTAAAAGTGGTGGAAGTATTAGAAAAGAGCTTGGGATAAATGCCGAAACTACTTTGATTGCTAATGTGGGTCAATTAACTCCCCAGAAAGGGCATAAATATTTATTTAGGGCTGTTAAAATACTCAGTGAAAAAGTTAAAGATTTTAAAATACTGGTTATAGGTACAGGGGAACTTGAGAATGAGTTAAAAAATATGGTAGAACGCATGGAAATAAGTGGTTATGTGGTTTTTACCGGCTTCAGAGATGATGTTTATAGTATTCTATCTGAGGTTGATCTGGTGCTTCATACCCCTTTATGGGAAGGTTTTTGTTATGTAGTGGCTGAGGCGATGGCCCTTGCCAGACCTGTTGTCTGTACTGATGTTAGTAATATTGGCGAGATTATGATTGACGGGGAAACGGGCTATCTGGCCAGGGCGAAAGACCCTGATGATATAGCCAGAAATACAGTAAAAATGTTGAATAACCCGGATAAGAATAAATTTGGTGACAAAGGCCGACAAGTAATTGAAGATAATTTTACATTTGAAAAAATGATACGTGAAATAGAAGACTTGATCTTGCAGTAATTGGCGGGGGTGAGGTTTTGAAAACAACCAGTATTTTAGATAAAAGTATTCATGTATGTCTTTATATTTTTGCTATAGGGACAATGATTTCTAAGGCCATAACCAGTTTTGCAGGGGGGTTAGTTGTTTTATTATGGGTAAGTAAAATGATTATTATCCGGGATAAAGAGCTTAAGCCTGACCCTTTAAAATGGCCTATGGCAGGATTATTTATAGCTGTTGCCTTTTCAGGTCTTGACGTAATGGATAATACTACTTTAACTGAAATCGGCACTGTTGGTTTATTGATATTATTCTATTATGCTGTTGTTAATACAGTAAATGATTTAAAGCTGGTTAGAAATTTAAGCCTGGTTAGTTTGATATCATTGATAGTTGCTTCTATTTATGGTATTTATCAGCATTATTACTTAAACTATCCCCGCGTTCAAGGGTTTATGTTTTCCCTGGCTTTTGGAAATGTCCTGGCGATGTTTTCTATTTTTACATTGATTTATTTACTCTGGGGAAATTTAAATAAAAAGAAAAAAATCTATCTTATTTTCCCAACTATTTTGTTTTTAGTAAACCTTTTATTTACTAAATCCAGGGGGGCCTGGCTGGCATTTCTTGGAGGAACGGGTTTTTTAGGACTGATAAGGGATAGGAAGATAATATTAATTATGTTGGTTGTCCTTATAGCATCTTTTTATTTATTACCTGATTCCTATATAAACAGGTTTATGAGTATATTTGATTTAAGAAATAACCGTTCTAATCTGGGCCGACTGGCCTTATGGAAGGGCTCTCTTTTAATGTACAGAGACCATTTTATAAATGGGGTTGGTTTTGGAAAATTTTCAATAGAATATGAAAACCATTATAGACAACCCCATACTGCAACAACCTGTCATGCCCATAACAATATCCTGCAATTTATGGCTGAGACCGGAAGCATTGGGTTAATAGCCTTTGTGTGGCTAATGTACAGTATTATAAAATTATTGTATAAAAGGTATTTAACTATTGAAAGTCTTAACTGGAAACTTTATCTTCTCGGCTCTTTATTGGCAGTAATAATGTTTAATATCCAGGGATTAACTGAGTATAATTTCGGGGATGCCGAGTTGAATCGGTTATTCTGGTTTTTATTAGCTCTGAATGTAGTTATTATTAATTATTTTAAGAATAGCAGGAGGGTTAACTATAATGAAAATTAGTGGTTTTTCCTTTGTCAGGAATGCAACAAAATTATATTATCCAATTAAAGAGGCTATAATGTCTATTTTACCGATTTGTGATGAGTTCATCGTGGCTGTCGGTAAAGGTGATTCCGATGATTACACCCGTGATGAGATTGAGAGTATCGGTAGTGATAAGATTAAGATAATCGATACTGTCTGGGATGAAAAAGATTTTGTTAATGGTAGAATCAATGCCATTCAGACTAATATAGCTTTAGAACAGTGTACCGGTGACTGGTGTTTTTATCTCCAGGCTGACGAAGTTGTTCATGAAAAATACCTCCCGGTAATTAAAGACCGGTGTCTGGAGTTGCTTGATGATGAAGAAGTGGAAGGGTTAGTTTTTGATTACCGTCATTTCTGGGGTGATTACGACCACTATCACAACAGTCATGGCTGGTATAAGAGGGAAGTAAGGATTGTCAGGAATAATATTGGCATTAAATCACATAAGAGTGCTCAGGGTTTCAGGAGAAATGGAGAGAGAATTAAAGCAGCCCACGCCCATGCTGAAATTTTTCATTATGGCTGGGTTAGACCCCCAAGATATATGCAGATGAAGTCAAAAGCTTTGAATAGTTTACACTGGGGAAAGAAAAAAGCTGAGAAATACTATTCAAAAGCCCCCAGGGAATTTGATTATGGTCCTCTGGACAGGCTTCCAGTATATAAAGGAACCCACCCGGAGGTTATGAAAGACTGGATTGCTAAAATGGACTGGAAAGATAAACTCCAGTATAGTGGGGAACCTAATCCTTATCGGGAAGAACACAAACATGAAAAGTTAAAAAATAGAATACTGACAGCTATTGAACAGAAATTAGAAAGGAAATTTGGTGGCAAGGTTTACCTGAGTAGCCACCGTAATTATGAGCTACTCGGTGATAAATAATTTGTTTATTTAGATGGTCAGGGAGTGGAGGATATGGTAAAAGTATTAATAATTGAACCCAGGAAACAACACCTTGAGGTTTTATATCCCCAGGTAAAATTCCTTCAAGAAGGGGATTGTAAAGTTTATGTAGCGGTAAGTAGTGAAACCTATAATCTTGACTTAATTAAGTTTCTGGAGGATGATATAACTTTTATTGTCAGGGAAAAAGAACACCTTTTGTTTTTCATGAAAAAATTAAAGAAAATAATTCAAAAAGAGGGAATAGATCTGGTAGTAATGAATACCCTCGAAGGTTCTCTGGATCTTTATTTATATAATTTATTCTTAAGGAATATAAAAACCGTAAGGGTTATTCATAACCTAGACTTTTTATTTGAAAATAATTATAGTAATCCCCTTAAAAATTATCTGGTGAAGAGGATTATGACAAAGGTTAATAGTAAGGTAGATTATAATCTGGTTTTAAATAAAGAAATATACAGTACAGCCCGGAAACTAAATGTTAAAAATATAGATTATTTCTACCCTGTTTTCTTCAGAGACTTTCTTGAAGAAGAGGGTATAACTACTGTTAAGATTAATAAGTCCAGTCCAGTAAAAATAGGTGTACAGGGTGGAGTTTATTTTAACCGTAGAAATTATTCAAGTTTGATTGAAGGTTTAAATGGTCTTAACATACCTATAAAACAGAAAGTCCGCATCTATATTATCGGTAACATAGCGACTGATGATGGTGAAAAGTTACGAAAAATTATCAGGGCAAATGGGTTAGATAATAATTTTGTTTATTTTAATAAATACCTCAATTATAAGGATTATTTTAAACTGATTTCAGAAATGGATTTTTTAATGCCTTTAATCGATCGCCAGGTCGGTAGTTTTTCAAAATACAATAATTTTAAAATTACTTCCACAGAAATGATGGCACTTGCTTTTAAGAAACCGTTGATTAATTCCAGTGACTTTAAGCTTCCTGATAGGTATAATTCTGTGGTCATATCATATCCCGGTTCAGTAGTATCTGAAGGTTTTGAGAAAGCAGTCAACCTTTCCAATATTGAATATAAAAATATGGTAGATTATTATAATGATTTTGAAGAACGTGATTTCAGGAAACAGCAGGAAAGGTATTTAAAAGTAATAAACAAAATACTGGATTAATTGATTTGGCCTGGAATAAAGTATCATATGACGGGTTAAGACTTTATTTAGTGGTTTACTATAAAAAGAGAGTTTAAGGGTGAGTAGTTATGACCAAGAAGGCACGGATTATATATTCAGTAGTAGTTGGTTTTTCAGCACTGTATAATTTTACATTACCCCTGCACCCGGATGAAGCCTATTACTGGGTCTGGAGCCGGAATTTACAGCTTTCGTATTTTGACCACCCTCCTATGGTGGCCTATTTAATAAAAATGATGACTCTTCTGGGGCAACATGAATTTGTTATCAGGTTGGTTTCAGTATTCTGTGTTGCCGGGGCGGCATATCTGGTTTACCGTCTTGCTGAAGATATGTTTAACAGCCGGGTGGCTGAAATAAGTTTAGGTGTTTTCCTGTTTATGCCTCTTGTGCAGTCCGGATTTATTGTAGTTACCCCGGATTCTCCCCTGGTCTTTTTCTGGACATTGACATTTTACTGTTTTTATAATTATGTATTCAGGGAAAAGAGGAAATACATCTATCTGGCAGGTATTGCGGCAGGAATGTTGTTACTTTCAAAATATACCGGGGTTTTATTACTGGGGAGTTTATTTTTTTATTTAACCTTTTCTAAAAAGAGGAAACTCTTCAAACGACCTGAATTATACGCGGCAGGAGTACTGGCCCTTTTGGTGTTTTTACCGGTTATAATCTGG
Source organism: Halothermothrix orenii H 168 (assembly GCF_000020485.1). Classification (GTDB taxonomy): domain Bacteria; phylum Bacillota; class Halanaerobiia; order Halanaerobiales; family Halothermotrichaceae; genus Halothermothrix; species Halothermothrix orenii. Next base: position 2,011,008 of record NC_011899.1, on the reverse strand, counting down.
AATTATCAGCATGGCTGGGCTTCTTTTAAATTTCAGTTTTCCCACGGGGTAGCAGATAAAAAAGTGTTTAATCCTTCTGCCCTGGGGGAGTTTATTGCAAGTCAGGTTATGGTCTTTAACCCTGTATTTGCTACAGGTTTTCTGATCTTATTTATTAAAAATATTAAAGATGTAATTAAGAATAAATATTTATATTTACTTACCTGGCCTTTTGCCTTTACCTTACTGTTTTTTGTCTATAACAGTGCCTTTAAAAAGGCTGAAGCCAACTGGGCAGGCCCGGCTTATATTACTGCTGCTATAATCCTGGCTTACTGGATTGACAAACACAAATTAAAAAAATTCTTTATAGCCGGCCTTATTATGGCTATATTTTTAATAATTGTTATGAGGTTTCCGGAATTTATTCCAGGTTATCCAGAACAGGCAGTCCTTAAAAAAGATTTTTATGGACATAATTTTATCTATAGTGAGGCCAGTCAGTACCTGGGTCCGGGGATAATTTTAAGTGATAGTTACCAGAATGCTTCAGAGGCCCAGTTTTATTTAAAAGGCAGGCCGGAAGTCTATATTATTACCCAGACCAGGTATTCCAATTACAACCTCTGGAGTAAAGAGGTTAAAGAAAATATTGAGAATGGAGAGATTAAAGAGGCCATTTATATCGGGGCCTCTGATAAAAAGGATGAGTTGTTAACATATTTTGATGATGTCTATCTCCTCGACAGGATTAAATATAACGGAAGGTTTGTTCAGCGCCTTTTTTATGTTTATCGATGTTACAACTAAGATAAGGAAATGGGAGTGGTGTCAATGAATACCATGGCTAAGGACTTTTTATATACTCTAATTATTTTATTGATATTAAGCTCTATTTTCTGGTTTACCGGGCTTGATATATATATCCAGTCATTATTTTACAAAGAGGATTCAGGCTGGTATTTAAAAGATCATTTTTTCTGGAAAGGTCTTTATGAATATGGACCTGTACCTGCTCTGGCAATATTTTTAATATCCCTGATTTTATTTATTTCAGGGTTTTTTATAAAGGGCCTTAAAAGGTATCGTAAAATAACAATTTTTATTGTCCTTTTGATGTTTATTGGTTCAGGGCTTATAGTAAACTTTATATTTAAAGACCACTGGGGGAGACCCCGGCCGCGTGATATTAAAGAGTTTGGTGGGGAAATGGAATTTGTTCACCACTGGGTAATGGGTAATAGTGGTAAAAATAGTTCGTTCCCATCAGGCCATGCTTCGGTTGCATTTTTTATGTTTTTCCCTTATTTTATATGGCGTAAGCACAAAAAGACAATAGCCCGTTTTTTCCTGGTATTGGGGACAGGGTATGGGTTATTGATGGGGCTGGCCCGGGTGATCCAGGGTGGTCATTTCGCCAGTGATGTTGTCTGGGCAGGTGGTTTTATGTACCTGACAGGGCTTGCCCTTTATTACCTGTTAAAAATGAATAAATCAATTTATTTATAGACTTAAAAGGAGAAATTCCGGTATGAAGAAGATAATAGAACTGTTTATAAAGTTTTCCCTGGTAGGTCTATCAGGGGTTGTGGTCAATATGGCTGTATACTCATCATTGTTATATTTTGATGTTTATTACCTTGTAGCTGCCGTTATCTCTTTTATTGTTGCGGTTACCAATAATTTCTACTGGAACTTTATTTGGACTTTTAAAGGAAGGGCAGCGCATAAAACGGTTGCCAGAAAGTATATCGACTTTTTTGTAATAAGCTTAATTAACTTTGGGGTCAATCTTATTTCATTGAGAATTTTGGTGGAGGCTTTCAGTCTCCATAAAGTACTCGCCCAGCTTGTAGCTATTGGAATTGCTTCTCTATTAAATTTCCTGGGTAATTTATTAATAACCTTTAAAGACAAAAAATGATTATAGAGTATATTTAATTCCTTTTTAACTCAAAATACTACTAACAAGAGTTAAGGAGGAATTTTTTGTGTACATTAATAAAATTGTAAAAGTAATAATGTCTATTATGCTTTCCATGTTGTTGCTGGTATTTATGGTAGGATGTCAGCCTGAAGAACCACGCCAGCCCCAGAAGACAGAGACCAGTGAGTTTGAAGACGGTACCTATACCGGTTATTCTAATGCGACAGAACATGGTTATGCCTGGGCTAAAGTTACAATTAAGGATGATGATATAACTGACGTTAAATTAATGGAGATTACCAGTAAAGGTAATGAGAAGGATTATGAAACTTACCAATATGAACCGTCTGTTAAGGCCCATGAGGAAATGCCGGAGAAGTTTGAAAGGGCTAATTCGGCAGATGTTGAAAATTACTCAGGGGCAACCCACAGTAGTGAAAAATTTAAACAGGCTGTTGAAAGGGCTTTGATTCAGGCCCGGGGGGGATATACTGGAAAGTATTTTGACGGTACCTTCCAGGGGCGGTCTGATAAAACCGAGTATGGTTACGCAGTAGCCCTTGTTACAATAAAGGATGATAAGATAACGGATGTTGAATTAAAAGAGGTTAATGGGGAAGGTGAATGGAAGGATTTCTCCCAGTATGACTGGGAACCGGCCGTTGAAGCAAATGAAGAGATGCCGGAGCGGTTTATTGAAGCCAATTCATATGATGTGGACACCTATAGTAAAGCAACCCAGTCGAGCATTAAATATAAAGAGGCAGTTAAAAGGGCCCTGGAGCATGCCCGGAAAAACCCTGAAAAAGAAGTGAAGTAAATGTTATAATTGTTAAAAAATCTTTGAATAATATATGTAATTTAAAAATCCGGCAGGGTTATATACCTGCCGGTTGTTTTTAGATTATGTAGATACAGAAGTATGTAATCTTACCAGACATAAAACAGACATACAGACATAAAACAGTCAAAAAAATTGGCTGCGGGACCAGGATTCGAACCTGGACGACATGATCCAGAGTCATGCGTGCTACCATTACACCATCCCGCAGCACTCAACTGCATAAAATATATTAACATATTATTATTTGCTAGTCAAGAGAAATTTAAATAATTTTTTTAGGTTTTTTTTACCACATAGTTTTTTGATATTTTAAAGTCTAATTTTCCTTTCCAGGATTTAATAATGTTAATGCTATCATACATAAAGATAACTGCCCTGCACTAGCACATAATAAAAAAATTACCATAAAAAAGAAGGAAATTATAAAAAACAGGAAGAATAATAGTTTTTACGCTAAACTCCTGGGCAATAACCCTGAAAAAATATAGTCGGTAACTTATACTGGTGGAAGAACAAAGATTATTAAGGTAATTAAAATATGCTTAACACTATAAAAACTGTAGCAGAGTAAAATCTGCTACAGTTTTTTGGTGTGCCCGTATGTGTAACTGACCTGGTGAAAGTCCAGAACGGGGGGTTAGTAACGCCAACCGCTAGCTGGCAACATATTCTAAGCACCGTTAATCATTCGGTGAATCGCTACTTACTGGATGGTACGGGTATTTAGTCAAGTTTGTTTTTAACATATTCTAAAGCCCGTTCCAGTCTTTTAATGGCTTCTTCCCTGCCTACCAGTTCCACCAGGGTAAAAAGCCCTGGTCCAAAGGTTCTTCCGGAGAGGGCCAGCCTGGTGGTATGAATCATGCGGGCGGCCTTGACCCCAAGATCTTTACTGCGGGCCCGGTATATTTCTTCAATAGCTTCACGGTTAAAGGGTTCTACCTTTTTCAGGCAATCAATGTCGTTTTCGAGAATAGTGATAGTATCATCTTTCATGAAGTGTTTTTTGACACCCTTTTCATCATATTCAAAGTTATCATCGTAAAAATAACTGATTCCATCAACAAGTTCGACCAGGGTCCGGCTCCTTTCCCGGACAGCATCGATTATTTTATAAAGCCTTTCTTCCTCATCGGTGTTTAAAGGAAAGTTAACAAAGCCAGCCTCTTTGATAAGAGGGAGGGCATGTTTAATAATTTCTTCCAGTGGCAAACTCCTCATATACTGACCATTAACCCAGGTCAGCTTCTTGGTATCATATACGGCCGGGTTTTTGGATACATCGTCCAGTTTAAAATCACGGATAGCCCTGTCGAGGGAGATAATTTCATCATTGTTACCCGGAGACCAGCCGAGTAATAACAGGTAATTAATTAATGCCTGTGGTAGATAACCCTGTTCCATAAATTCGTCCACTGAAGTGGCTCCATGGCGTTTACTGAGTTTTGTCCGGTCCGGGGCCAGGATCATGGGAACATGAGCAAAATTGGGAATATCGTAACCCAGTGCTTTATAGACCATTATCTGTTTCGGGGTATTGGAGAGGTGCTCATCAGCCCTGATGACATGGGTAATTCCCATCCTGTGGTCGTCAACAACACAGGCAAAATTATAGGTAGGTTTTCCGTCAGACTTCATGATTATTAAATCTTCTAACAATCTGTTTTCAAAAGAAACTTTACCTCTGACAATGTCTTTGACTACAGTATACCCTTCATCCGGTGTTTTAAGGCGGACTACTGGCTTGCGACCCTCTTTTTCAAGTTCCTTTCTTTCTTCTTCAGTCAGATTGCAGCATTTTCCTGAATAAATAGCTGGTTCTCCCCGTTTATCCGCTTCTTTTTTCATGTCTTCTATTTCTTCCGGGGTACAGTAACAGTAATAGGCTTTGTCATTTTCTAAAAGGTAATCTATGGCTTTTTGATAAAATTGTTGTCGTTCAGATTGAAAATAGGGGCCATAGTCACCTCCGACTCCAGGGCCTTCATCCCATTCCAGTCCAACCCACTTGAGGGCCTTTATTATCTGTCTTGATGACTCTTCTGTAGATCTTTGGGCATCGGTATCTTCTATCCTTAAAATAAAGTCACCGTTATTGTGACGGGCAAAAAGCCAGTTAAATAATGCTGTTCTCACCCCACCTATATGTAAATCTCCAGTTGGACTGGGGGCAAACCTCACTCTAACTTTATCTGGCATGGGAAACAACCTCCTTAGTTATTCTGAAAGCTATTATATCAAAATGGTTAACCTAACACAAGAAAATACATTAATGTATAATTAAACGACATAATTTATATTCTTGCATAACTATAGATTTTCATGTATACTATAGTTTAATAGAAAATCAGTTGCAACTGTTTTTTAGAAAGAGTTTTTAAATAAACAAGGGGGTTTTTTAATGAAAAAATTATCAATTATATTAGTAACACTGTTACTGGTAATGCTGGCAGGGATAGGTGTGTCTGCTGAAAAATATGTAGTGGGGACCAGTGCTGATTTTCCACCATTTGAGTATGTTGAAGACGGGGAATTTGTTGGTTTTGACATGGATTTAATAAGGGCCATTGCAGAGGTTGAGGGTTTTGAAGTAGAGATTAGAGATATGAGTTTTGATTCCCTGATTGCAGCCTTGAAAAGCGGTAATATTGATATTGCAATTGCCGGTATGACCATAACTGAAAAGAGGGAAAAGGTTGTTGATTTCTCTATTCCTTACTATACGGCAAACCAGAGTGTAATTGTTAAAGAGGATTCTGACCTTAATTTAACAGTGCTTTACGGTGACAATAATGTTGGGGTTCAGACCAGTACTACCGGGGATTTATGGGTAACAGATAATTTAGAAAAGAAAGGTATTTTAACCGGTAAAGTAGTAAGATATGACACCTTTGTTCTGGCTGTAACTGACCTGGTTAATGGAAACCTTGATGCTATTGTCCTTGATAGCCCTGTGGCTGAAAGGTTTGTGGATAGCCATCCCCTGAAGGAAGTTGGAATAATAATTACAGGTGAAGAGTATGGTATTGTCGTTAATGAGGGTAATAAGGACCTTTTAAATAAAATAAATAACGGAATTAAAAAATTACAGGAATCTGGTGTGATATCTAAACTGGTTGGTAAGTATTTTAAATAAGATTTATATATCAAGGGTCCTCTCATGATTAAATTTTCCGGTTATATAAAAATGAGCAACTGGATTAGCATCGAGGCCATTGAGCCTCCTTGCGGTTACACAAGAAAACAATTAACGGTGTCAAAATAAATGTATTAGTGTTATAAGAAAGGGGGAGCAACAATTAATATAACTGGTTTGATGAAGGGTTCCCTCCTCCCATTACTGGAGGGGACCCTGGTTACCATAGAATTGACTATTTTAAGCCTGATTTTAGGGTTAATAGTAGCCGTACCCCTGGCCTTTGGTCAAATTTACGGTAATTTTGCTATAAAATTTCTGGTTTCCATATATGAGCGGGTTGTAAGGAGTATCCCCCTGATAGTTATTTTATTTCTGGTTCATTATGGCCTGCCCAGAGTGGGTATCAGGTTGACCTTTTTTGTTGCCAGTGTAGTTGGCCTGGGATTGAGGAGTGCTGCTTACCAGTCTCAGATATTCAGGGGGGCTATTCAATCCATTGATAATGGTCAAATGAAAGCAGCTTTATCTTTGGGAATGTCAAAACTTCAGGCCTTTGTAACAGTTATTTTACCTCAGGCCATTAGATTGATTATTGGACCCTGGACCAATGAGTTCACTATTGTGTTAAAGGATTCATCCCTGGCATATGCCCTGGGAGTGGTTGAATTGCTGAGACAGGGAAGGTATATTATTTCAACCAGTAATAAACCGATGCCTGTATTTCTGACTGTGGCTGCCATTTATTTTATCCTTACCATAATAGTTAATAGTATCTTCCGGTATACAGAAAGGAAACTGAGTATACCGGGGTTGGGAATAGAGGAGTGATTTAATGAAAACACCGGTTTTACAGGTTAATAACCTCAAAAAAAGCTATGGTTCCCATCTGGTTCTCGATGGTATTTCTTTTTCCCTGAATAAAGGGGAGACCAAGGTTATAATTGGACCCAGTGGTACAGGGAAAAGTACCCTTTTAACCTGTATCAATATGTTAACTCCAGCTGATTCAGGGGAGATTTTCCTGGAAGGTACCAGAGTAACTCAGGAAAATATAGATAAGGTGAGACAGCAGATAGGGTTTGTCTTTCAGGAGTTTAATTTATTTAATCATCTGACAGCCCTGGGGAATGTTATGCTGGGGCTAACAAGGGTTCAGAAAATGAAAAAAGAAAAAGCCAGAAAGGTTGCTTTAAAATGTCTTGATGATGTAGGTCTTAAGGATAAGGCTGACCTTTATCCGGCCCAGCTATCTGGTGGTCAAAAACAACGGGTGGGTATAGCCCGTGCCCTTGCCATGAATCCTAAATTACTCCTGTTTGATGAACCTACTTCGGCTCTGGATCCCGAACTGATCGGGGAAGTTCTTGCTGTTATGAAAAAGCTGGCCAGCCAGGGGATGACCATGCTGGTGGTTACCCATGAACTTGGTTTTGCCAGGTCTGTATCTGATGAAATTATCTTCATGGAACACGGGGAGATTATTGAACAGGGGCCTCCCGAACAAATATTTAATAACCCCAGTATTACACGAACTGGAGATTTCCTGGGAAATATAACCACAATGTATAATGGGGATGGTGGATAATGGTAGATTTTATTCAGCTTGTTATACAATCTTTACCAGACTTAATAAAAGGGTTACAGGTGACAATGTTATTAACCCTGGTTTCCATTGTGTTTGGTTTTATTCTGGGAATTATACTTATAATAGGTAAATTATATGGTTTTAAATTCATTTCCTGGCTCTGTACTTCCTATATAGAAATAATCCGGGGGACACCTTTGCTGGTTCAGCTCTTTATTTTATACTACGGATTACCCCCTTATGGTATTAAACTTACCCCCCTGACAGCTGCTATAATTGGCTTTTCTCTAAATAGTGCTGCCTATCAGGCTGAATACCTCAGGGGGTCGATAAAATCTGTATCAGAGGGGCAGTTGAGGGCAGCCTATTCGATAGGAATGGGAAAGTGGCAGGGCATTTTTTACGTAGTCCTTCCCCAGGCCCTTATTAAGGTGATTCCTTCCTGGACCAATGAATTTATTTATCTTCTGAAATATACATCACTGGCATATATTATTGGAGCCCCGGAGATGATGGCCCAGGCCAAGTTACTGGCCAGCCGAAACTATGAGTATTTTAAAACCTATCTGGTTGCAGCCGGTATTTATTTAATAGTTGTCCTTTTCTTCACTTCTATTTTCAACTGGCTGGAGAAAAAATACAGTATACCCGGTTTTGGCCGGGATTAGACAATACCCGGGAAAACCGGGTATTTTTAATGTCTATGAAATAATATAAAAATGTTTTTTGTGGATAATTACTGTATTAACAATCATTAAAATCTTTCTTATTAATAGCGGAAAGTTAATTTTAATACCGGGCCATCGAGGCCATTGTTTATCTTTTAAATGATTATGAACAGAGGCCAGCTTGCTTTTGTAATCATTCAAAACTCCTTAAATATACAAAAAATAGAGAAAAATATAGAAATTACCAGCTAACTGTTATTGAAGTGTAATGTATCGAAATAACGGGGCTTGCAAATGGAAAAATTTTACATTATAATTAATATAACATAATAGTTTTGATACCTATAAAAATATTTTTGTAACCATAATATAGACAAGCTTTTAAAGAGATTATTCTTCAATGACAAAAGTTGATAATCTAAATAACAATTATTTTAACATAAAACTAATGATATATCCATTGATATATTTTTTATACGTCGTAGACTAATATACTATTAAGGGGGCCGGGTTAATGAAGGTTTTTAGAAGGCGTCTTTTCATTGTTTTGTTCAGTCTGCTTCTGTTGATTTCAGTTATTACTTCTGCAAGGGCCGGGGTGTTGATGCAAGGGTTTTACTGGGATACTCCATATCAGGGAGAGTGGTATGACCATATAGCCTCCAAAGCTGAAGAACTTTCAAATGCTGGATTTACTGCAATATGGTTTCCTTCGCCATGTAAAGGTGATAGTGGCGGTTATTCCATGGGTTATGACGTTTTTGATCATTATGACCTGGGGAATTATTACCAGCAGGGGACTACTGAAACCCGATTTGGGAGTAAAAATGAACTGTTAAATGCAATCAATGCTTACCACAGTGAAGGAATGCAGGTGTATGTTGATACTGTCATGAACCACATGATGGGTGGTGAACAGGAATGGAATCCGAATACAAATTCGTATACATATACCAGGTTTGATTACCCCCACGATACTTTTGAAAAGAATTATAAACATTTTCATCCAAATTATACCCACCCAGATAATGACCCCCCTTATCATAGTAAAGAATTTGGCGAAGATGTCTGTTATTATAATGACTATAACTATATGGGGAATGGGTTAAAAAATTGGGCAGCCTGGTTAAAGAATAATATTGGATTTGATGGGTATAGATTAGATTTTGTTAAAGGTATAGAACCTGATTATATTAAATCCTGGAAACAAACTTCTCCAATGAGTAGTAGTTTTGTCGTGGGTGAATACTGGGATGGTAACAGGGATACCCTGGATTGGTGGGCAAATTATACTGGTTGTCATGTTTTTGACTTTGCATTATTTTACACATTAAAAGATATGTGTAATAGCGACGGCTACTATGATATGAGAGGGCTACAGGATGCAGGGTTGGTGGAAATAAACCCTTACAGGGCGGTAACATTTGTAGAAAACCATGATACAGATGAACATGACCCGGTAACAAAAAATAAATTAATGGCCTATGCTTATATTTTAACCCATGAGGGTTATCCTACAGTATTTTGGAAAGATTATTATGTATATGATTTAAAGGATGAAATAAATAACCTGGTCTGGATACATGAGAACCTGGCCTCAGGAACTACCAGTAATCTTTACGCTGATGATAGTTTGTATATTGCCCAACGAAATGGTAATCCCGGACTTGTGGTCGGGCTCAACGATAGTTCCAGTTGGAAGAGTAAATGGGTTCAAACTAAATGGAGTAATGTTACTTTACATGACTATACCGGACAGGCCGGAGATGTATATGTGGATAGTAACGGCTGGGTAGAAATTTCAATACCACCAAAAGGATATAGTGTCTACTCTCCATATTAATGAGACTTTAAAAGAACCCGGGGTTTCCCGGGTTCTTTATTTTTTAAATTTTGGTTTAAGAAGGATTTTTTTAAAATATATAGAATATTAATTATAAAACATGGATAATTTTTTATTTTTTTATAAAAATGTGGTGAAAGCTGTGGGTAAAAAACAGTATGAGCAGGGGTATACTTTTCTAATAGTTATCTGGGCTTTAGTTATTCTTTCCATTATCTTTGTTAATTTATATGAGGAGGTACAACTCAATAACAGGCTCACAGAATACCGTATATTACAAAACGAACAAAAAAATATACTCTTCTCGGCTGTTAATATAGGAATCAATAAACTAAAGAGAGACAAGACAGAATATGACACCAGGAATGATAGCTGGTTAAAACCGGTTAATAGAAAGATAAAAGGCATAAATTATAAAGTAAAGATAACTGATGTTGGAAGCAGGTTAAATATAAACTATGATAGATTGTCTACTTTAAGGCTATTTTCATGGTGGCCTGAAAGTATTGAAAAGGATTTAAAGGGCAGGGTGATACCTGATATACTTCTGCTGAAAGAAGTATTTGATGAAAGTTATCCAGAGGCCAGCGAACTTTTAACTACATTGGGCCAGTACAATGTAAATACTGACCGGCTTAAAGGTTTTTATATTCTTCTTATAAAATCAGGTATTCGTGATTTCCAGGCTAAATTAATTGTTGATAGCCTCAGGAAGGTTAGAGAAGAGAAATATATAAATAAAGTTGAGCTTTTACCTGTTTATATAAAGGGGCTTGATTTAAATACTTTTGAAAAAATTAAGCCTTTTCTGACGACAGAGGGGAGAGTTAATATTAATATGGCCCCTGAAGAGGTAGTCGAGGCAATAATAAGGTCCCTGGACATAAATCCTGATTTAAAGGAAAATTATATAAACAAGATTTTAGAATACCGGGAAGTCAGGGGTTTTAAGAATATAGACATGCTTGACAAAATAATTGCCAGGCAGGACCGATTAAAACTGGAAAAATACTTTGGTGTAACTTCAAGTTATTTTCTAATAAAAGTAGAAGTTACCCGGGGGCCGGTTATACAGACAGCTGAAGCCCTGGTTCATCGGAGTGAAGACAGGGATAATAAAGGTTATAAAATTCGTATCTTAAGATGGTATGAAAATGTTAGTTACAGGCAGGTTAGATCACAATAAAGTGTAGAGGTGCTTTATATTGACTAAAAAGTCTTTAAACTATATTTATATTTTATTAATACTTGTATTGCTTGGTAGCATTTTTAATTTATGGATGGTGACAACAAAAGATAAGAAGGTTTCCGGGGAAGTCTTTTTGCAGGAGAATAATTTAAAGGAAATTAAATTGTCTAAAAAAAATCTTCAGAGGGCCGGGGTTACTGATTTAAAAACCAGGCCTGATAATTCTATTAACGATAAAACTTCAAAACATGACCGGAGTATTAATTATACGAAACAAACTTTTACAAAACCGAATGTGAGTAAATTGACCTGGGTTGAAGACTTAAATAATTTATTTCCGGTAAAAAAGGGGCTTGACAAGGAAGAAAAAAAAGAACCTGTTTCAAAACAGGTCATAAAACAGGTTGAAAATATCAAAGCAGATGGTGAAAAGGATAAAAGTATTAAACATTCTTTAATTCTCCTGGCAATTCTGAAAGGTGGGGTTAACAGGGCTATCGTTCTGGATGAGGCCTCAGGTAAAACCTTTATAGTCTCTGAGGGGGATATATTTAATAAATATAAAGTATTAACAATTAAAGATAATGGGGTTATTTGTTCGGTTAACGAGAAGAAAGTTAAGTTAAATTTTGACCGGAAAGACTGGTAAATATATAATTAATTTCTTTTTGGTCTAATATTGTAATGATTAATTAATATTGTGGTGATTAGAAAATGGATAAGACAAACATGGATTACGAAAATATTAATAGTCTAGAGGTCAGTGAGATAAATAATTTTTATATAGACAATAAGTTAATCAGAAATTTCCCTGGCTCAACTTTAAAAGAAAACAGGCTAATTCCCCTGACCAGACATGGTGACACTGTAGTAGTTATTTCCGATAATTACCCTCCCCCTGAGGCAATCAATGACCTGGAAGTATATACAGGGTTTAAAATAGATGTCAGGTTAGAAAAATCTCATGTGGTTCAACAGCTTGTAAATGAACACCTTAAGGCTCCGGTGGATACAGTAGAAGATATGCTTGATGATAATAATTTGCGGGGTCTGGATGATTTCAAGATCCTAAAAATTGATAGCCGGGTTGAAAACCTGGAGGATTTAGCCCAGGAAGCCCCAATAATCAGACTGGTTAATGCCATCATCACTACTGCCTTGAAGAAGGGAGCAAGTGATATCCATATTGAACCCTTTGAAGACAAATTAAGGTTAAGGTACAGAATAGACGGTGTTTTATATGAGAATCCTGCCCCGCCACTGGAGTTGTTACCGGCTATCATTACCAGGATAAAAATTATGTCTGAATTAAATATTGCTGAAAGACGGCTTCCTCAGGAAGGTAGAATCAGAATCAGGGTATCGGGTCGGGAGCTTGATATAAGGGTGTCTATTATTCCTGCTCTCCATGGGGAAGGAGTTGTCCTCAGGTTACTTGATAAAGCAGCCCGGTTACTTGATATCAAAAACCTCGGCTTTAGCGAGGCTATGTTAAAAAGGTATTTGAACCTTATTAATATTCCTCATGGCATTATTCTGGTGACAGGTCCGACCGGAAGTGGTAAGACAACAACCCTTTATGCAACCTTACAGTATTTGAATTCATCAAGTCGAAAGATAATTACCATTGAAGACCCGGTTGAATACCAGTTAGAGGGAATTAACCAGATACAGGTAAAACCGGAGATTAACTTCGATTTTGCCTCTGGTCTACGATCTATTTTGCGACATGATCCCGATATTATTATGATAGGTGAAATCAGAGATGTGGAAACAGCTAAAATTGCCATTCAGGCAGCCCTGACAGGCCATCTGGTCCTGGCAACTCTCCATACCAATGATGCTGCCGGTGCTGTCTCGAGATTACTTAATATGGGGGTTGAAGATTACCTGCTGGCAGCAACCCTGAAAGGGATACTGGCCCAACGTCTTGTCAGGGTTTTATGCCCCAGGTGTAAGGAGTCCTATCAACCTACATCTTCAGAAGTTAACCTGATTGATGATGATGTAGAGTTATTATACCGTCCGGCGGGTTGTACCTTCTGTAATAATATAGGTTTTAAGGGGCGGACGGGTATTTATGAATTATTAACTGTAACCCCCCAGATTGAATCAATGATTGTCCAGAGGGCCAGCTCAAGTGAGATTAAAGAAGAGCTTAAAAAAACAGGTTATACCAGTCTGTTCACCGACGGTTGTATCAAGGTAAAAGACGGTTTAACTTCCATAGATGAAGTGGTCAGGGTTACAACCCAGTAATGATTGAAGGCAGGTTAAGGTAGGTGGTCAGTATGGCTGAATTTATATATGAAGCGTTGACGGAAAATGGAGAAGTTACCACCGGGAGTATTAAAGCCCGAAGCCGGAAAGAGGCCCTTGAACTGCTCAATGATAGAAGACTATATCCGGTTAGTCTGGGTTATGTACACAGTAAGCGAAATACTGAAGAGGAACAAAGAAGTAAGTCCACAGGACTTTTGTTTAACTACGGTAATAAACAGGACAACTTAATTTTGTTTACCCGCCAGCTGGGGAATATGTTGGGGGCCGGGATTCAATTGAGTGAAGCTGTAAGGGTCATTGGTTCCCTTTTAAATCCGGGTGAATTTAAAGATATTGTTCTGATAATTTATGATTTATTAAAAGAAGGGCAGGAATTCAGCCATATCCTGGAGAGGTTTCCCCGGATTTTTTCCAGTGCCTATATAAATATGATCAGGGCCGGTGAAGAGAGTGGTTCCATCGGGGTTGTCTGTCGTAGAATTGCCGGGCATCTGGAGGAGAGTCGGAAACTAAAAAGATTTGTAATATCGAGTTTGATATATCCAGTTGTATTATTTTGTGTATCTGTTATTGCTATTATTGTCATGTTTGTTTTTGTATTACCGCGTTTTCTGGATATTTACCGGTATTATGGACATTCCCTCCCCTGGACCACTGAACTACTTTTGAATATTAATCGGTTTCTCTCTGACTATGGATTATATTTAATATTTTTTATAATTATGTGTCTGGTCACTATCTGGTTTTATTACAGGAGTGAAGGAGGGAAACACCACCTTGATAATTTAATTCTTAAAGTTCCCCTTGTAAAAAGGTTAATTCTTTTATTATATACTGCCAGAATTGCCAGAAACATGGGAATTATGCTTGAGAGTGGAGTCCCATTATTAAAGGCAATTGATATAGCCAGTTCTGTTACGGGGAATGAGATATTTCACCAGGCCTTACAGGAAGCCCGCCAGGCAGTTAAAAAAGGGGGTCATTTGTCGGGGGCCCTGGACAGAAGTGGTATGTTTCCAGAACTTTTTGTTTATATGGTCGGGGTTGGGGAAGAGACGGGAAAATTAACAGAGATGTTGTTAGATGTTGCCCGGAATTTTGAGGAAGAATACAGGGAGCTCTTACAAAGGTTTATGAAGTTATTTGAACCGCTATTAATATTGTTTATGGGACTGGTTATTGGGTTTATTGTTATATCCATGTTACTTCCCATTTTGGGAATTAATACAATAACTTTTTAGGGGGGTTCAACATGTTATTGCGGAATGAAGGTGGATTCAGTTTAATTGAAATACTAATAGCAGTTGTTATTATAGGGTTTCTGGCAGCTACAATTGGTCCAGAATTAATGAATAAAGTTACTGATGCTAAACAGACAGCAGCCCGAAACCAGCTAGAAATACTTGAGGTTGCTCTTGATAACTACAGGCTTGATAATGGACGGTACCCTACAACACAGCAGGGGTTAAAAGCCCTTATTGAAAAACCGACCATTTCCCCAATTCCTCAAAACTGGGATGGACCGTATCTGGAAAAGAAAGAAATTCCCCTGGACCCCTGGGGTAATGAATACAATTACCTTTCCCCTGGAAATTATAATACCCATAAATATGATTTGTGGTCATATGGCCTTGATAATAAAAAGGGAGGAACAGGGGAAGCAAGTGATGTTACCAACTGGTAGATCTTCAGGTTTTACCCTGGTTGAAGTCTTATTAATAGTGGTCATTATCAGCTTTTCGTTATTATTGATTATACCATCATTTGATAAATACCTGAAAACAGTTAACCTTAAAACCGGGGAAAGTCGAATTGTTTTTATTCTTACTTCGGCAAGAAAAACGGCAATTGCTTCCGGGTTTCCTCAAAAAATTGAAATTCATAAATCAAAATTAATATACCCAACCCCTACAGGAGAAAAAGTGGTTTTTAGCAGGGGTATTAAAAATATTGACTACAATGGTAAAAGGAAGGATATTATGTTCTATCCTGATGGGACAAGTTCTGGTGGTAAACTGGAGATTCTCTTTGATAATAATGTTAAAGTGGTTTTAAAAATTTCACCCGTTACCGGCCAATTAAAACCGGTGATGAGCCATGGTAGTTAGGGAGCAAGGCTTTACCCTGGTAGAGGTTTTAGTGGCGATGGTAGTTATCGGGGTATGTCTCGGTATTCTATTTAATGGTTATACCCGGATAGCCAGAAGTATTGAAGCAGCCCGGGAATATTCTTTTGTCAATAAACAGGGGCAGAAGATAATGGTTAATGTAAGTAATGGAATAGGAGCAAACCGGGGACGGATTATATATGGTGGTAAGGAATATTGGTGGTGGGCAGAACGAATTTCTCTGGAAAACGGATTAACGAGGTTAAATATCAATGTAGAATGGCAGGGCAGGAATGGTTATAAACAACAAACTTTTTCCCGGTTATTATTGAGGACTGAGGGTTATGAATGAAAGAGGGTTCAGCCTGCTGGAGGTTTTAATAGCCATTACCCTGACCGGTATAATTATTGGTGTCATCCTGTCTTCATTAGACATTGGTTTATCAACCTGGAAACGGGTTCAGTCTGATTCATATAATCTCCAGAACCAGCAGGTTGTGTTTAAATATCTAGAGTCTGATTTGCATAATTTATTTTATTCAAATCATGTTGATAAAAAACTTTTTTATTACGGGTATGACGGCTTTCTTTTTTATACTATCAATAAAGAAGAGATAAGGCAGGTCAATTATACTATTAATTACAGGAGAGGTCTTCTTATCAGGGAAACATATCCGGTAACCGGTACTGATTTTAAAATAGATAAACAAAAAAAAGAAGTCATTAATTTTTTAGAGAATACTGAAATTAAGAATGTCAGGTTTTATTTTTATGACCATCATAATAAATATTGGAGAAATTACTGGTCATACCGGGAGATAGGATATTACCCCTCCCTGGTCAAAATAGAAATAGCGGACAGTACATATGGAATCTGGTCAGGTGTTATAGAAATTTTCACCGGGCGTCAATATTGATTATATCCAGTAGGGGGAAGGGTTTTGATGTTAAAAAAAGCAAGGGAAACTTATCTGGAGCTTGGTCAAAACTATTCTAGATTGGTACAGATAAAAAGAGAAAAGATTTCTTGTGAGATGGTATTTGAGGGAGAAGGTATAAATAACCTTAAAAAGGCTGTCGACTCTGTAGTTTCTGAACTTAAGAGGCTTAAATCAATTAATATTATACTAACACAGAGTGAGGTTTTTTTCAGGTCTTACAGGATTCCCGGGTCCGCCCGGGATAGAATTGAGGAAATGATCGAGTTAAGGCTATCAACGGATCTACCCCTGGAAAAAAAAGATTTTATATATTCGATTTTTACCCATAAAACAGGGAAAAACGAACTACAGGTGCTTACCTTTACCAGTAAAAAAGGCTTAATAGAAGAAATTTATAATAGTTTTAATGGTAGAAATATAAGGGTTAAAAGTATTCTACCAGGGGGGTTGATATATTATTTAATTCACCGGGATAAAGAGGATTTAACTCCTGGCATTTATCTCGATAAAGATAGTCACCAGGGTCACATTACTTTTTTTAATGGTAAGAAAATTTACTTGAAGTCAATTAGACTTGATGGTAATTTTAAAAAAGAGCTTAAGAGAAATATTAATTTATTTATAAATTCCTTAGGTAGCGAGAGAGTAAATCTGGTGATTAATAATAAAAGGGTAGGAACTCTGAATGGGACCATTGACATTACTGACTTAAGTCTTTTTAATAATATTGAGGATGATGACCATACTCTTTCAAAGTGGGAAAAGGTCTTCCTGTATAAAAAAGATTTGATCAAAGCAAATTTATTAACAGAAGTTACCTCAGATAAAAGAAGGCAGAGAAACATATCAGGGGTATGGTTTTTGATAATAATTATTATATTACTTAATGCATACGGGTTTTATGTAAGATATAATAATGACGTTAAATATCTGGCCACTTTAAAAGGGGCAGCTGAAGATTTAAAACCCCTTTTAAATGAAATAAATACCGTTAAAACAGAATATAACCACGTTGTCGGGGAAATAAAAAAGCTTGAAGCTGAATTACAGGGCAATTACCGGGGTTATTTACCATGGCTAAGAGAACTGGGGGGGATTTTACCTGAGGGGACTGTGATTGAAGAAGTTAGCTTTAAAGACAATAAACTGGTAGCTCTGTCAGGTAGTTCTCCTTCAGCAACAGCTGTTATGGAAAACCTGGAGAAATCAGAATACTTCACCAGGTTGAGGTTTGAAGGTAGTATTACCCGGGAGAATGGTAAAGAGAGATTCAGGATTGCAGGTGAGATAAGTAATGGCCTTAACTAGGAGAGAAAAAAAGCTGCTGGTTACAGCTATTATAATAATTGTTACGGTTTCGTTGGTTAAATGGGGGCTTCTTCCTCTGTGGAATAAATACGACCATATCCATAAAGAATCCCTTAAGTTGGAACATGAGATCGAAAAATCAAAATTTGTTATCAATAGTAGTCTTAAATATTTAAATATATTAGAGGAGAAAAAACAGGAGTTGCGCCTTCTCAAGTCCAGTTTTTTTAAGGGTAAACCGGAAAAAATTAAACTGTCAGTACTTAATAATTTAGATAAATACATTAGAGAATGTCAGTTAAAAGTTATTACTAAAAATGTGGAAATGGTTAATGATAATGGGAGTGGTTATAAATCCCTTAAGTATCATATTCATTTAGAAGGCAGACTTTTAAACCTGGTAAGGTTTCTAGAAAGATTAAACCAGAGTCATAAAACATATCTGGTTCAGGCACTCAGTATAAAAGGTGATGTCAGTACCAGCTTTCTTACTTTTAATCTTGTAATTCAGGTTATATTTTTTGAAGATGGGATAGAAAATGTTCAGAAAGGTGAAGGTGTTTCCGGTGTTTAAGTTAAATAAAAAACAATCAAATTATATTACCCGGGTTTTTGGAGTAGCCTTAACAGTTTTGTTAATTGTTACATCTACTGTGAGTGCTGAAGAGTTGGTTGATGTGACCGTCAGGGGGGCGGATATCAGGGATGTTCTCCTGATGCTTACTGAACAGAGTGGGATAAACCTGGTTCCCGATGAAACAGTTCAGGGGGAGGTTACCATAAATTTAAGGGATGTTGACCTCCAGGAAGCCCTAAAGACATTAACCATGGCCTATGGATATCATTTTGAAAAGGTGTCAGAAAATGTTTATCTGGTAAGTCGGGATAAGTTAGAGGCCCCGGTTGATGTCAGGGTTAAAGATGGGTTTTTGACAGTTCACGCCACCAATGCTAATCTAAGAACTCTTTTGAGAGAAATTGCAGATAAAGCCAGTATTAATATTGTTATGGATGATTCAGTTTCCGGGAAAATTTCTATAGACCTTGAGAATATACCACTGGAAGTGGGGTTAATAAACCTGCTTCATGTTAATGGATTTTCTCTCAGTAAAAGTAATAGTGTCTACCGAATTTTTAAGGCTGATAATAATACAGGTAATAATCTGGCTATTTCTGTGGTTGATAACAGGGTAAGTATGGATGTCAGCCAGGCAAATCTTGGTGATGTGTTGCGGACCCTGGCCAGATTAGGAGACCTTGACATGGTATTATTTGGTGGAGTCAGGGATATAGTTGATTTAAAGCTTGAAGATATATCTCTGGATGAAGCCATTGAAATTATTCTGGCCGGAACCCGGTATACTTATCGTAAAGTTGACGGGGTGTATTTAATTGGTGATAAAAATATAAACAGCCCTGCTTCTGACCTTTTGACCACCAGTGAGCTGATTCCCATGGAATATATAGAGGTGGAAAAAGTCCCGCAGTTATTACCAAATAATTTTCCTGCGGCCAATGTGAAGGTTTTGAAGGAAAAAAATGCCCTACTGGTAACTGGAACCCAGTCAGATATTAATAAGCTAAAAGAGTATATTAAACAAATAGATACCAGGATTCCCCTGATAGTTGTTGAGGCTGTGGTAGTTGAATTGACCCGGAACCGCCAGGAAAACCCGGTTATAAAACTGGGAATGGAATATGACGGTGAAGAGGAACTCTTATTTGATACCTCTATGGGAAAACTTACTTATAAGTCTGTTCTTGATTTACCTGATGACTTTTATTTAAAGATTGAGGCTCTGGTGACTGAAGGGTTACTTACGGTAAAGGCCCGTCCCAATATAACAACTCTTAACGGCCAGCAGGCTATGATCGACGTGGGTACCGTCCAGTATTATAAGGTTAAGCAAACTGATGGAGAAGGTAATGAGGAAACCCAGTACCAGAGTATAAATGCCGGAGTATCGTTGACCGTTACCCCCTGGGTCAGTAGCTCCGGGGAAATCACCCTGAAGTTAAGACCACAGGTAAGTAACATTGGGGCAGCTGCTGCAGAGGGCCCCCCACAGGTCAGCAGACGTGAAGTGGATACTACTGTAAGGGTAAAAGACGGCCAGACCGTGGTTATCGGGGGGTTGATTCAGGATGTGGGGACAAATACAACTTCAAAAGTACCATTTCTGGCCAACATACCCCTGATTGGAAAATTATTTAAATCACGTAATAATAATGTTAACCAGACAGAGTTAATTATCTTTATAACCCCAAGGGTCTTAAAAGTTAATGAGGAGGAAGTTAAGAGCAAAATGAAAAAGATGCTTGAAAAGTCCAGAGAACAGTTACAGTAAAAATATATAAAGGAAGTTGAGTAACACCCCCGGGTTTGTCCCGGGGTGTTTTTATGTAAAATGGAGAAAAATGGAGGTAAATGTCAGAAAAAATAGTAAAAAAATTCAAAAATATAGCAGGAAATTGTTTTATCTATAAATAAATATAACAATAATTGGATGTTGTGTTTTCTTATAAAATAATGAAGAGGTGAAGAAGGGATGATTTTATGAGGAAACTTGTATTGGTATCTATCATGTTAATTTTTATTTTGTTATTTCAAATGTTTTTTATTGTCTTTGATAGTGGAGTTATTTTTGCTAACAATGGACAAGATGAAAATGATGAAGAAGAGGAAGATGATGAAGAAAGTGAAGAAAATGAATGTGATCATCCTGTTACAAGTACATACTATCATTGGGAATATACCAGCAATAGTCACTGGCTCGAATGGGAAGTGTATTGTGTTAATTGTGGTAAAACCCTGAGTACAAATTCCAGTTCACCAGAACCTCATAATATTACTTCAAGTTATAAAACAAAGAACTCTTCTAAATCCAGGTGTACACAGATAGTAACAGAGTCGTGTAGTACCTGTGGTTATACACATACCTATGAAAAAACGTATAATCATACAAGGGGTACAACTTGTTCTAAATGTGGTACATATTATCCGACCCACGAAGAAGAGGCTGAACAGAAGACAGGAGAAAGTAATGAAAAAAGTGGGGAAGGAGAAGATGAACTTGATGAAGGTGAAGAAGCCAATGATAATGCTGACCAGGAGATAAATGATGGGGAACAGAGTAATACTGATGCAAATAATGAATATGGAGACACTGAGTCTGACCTATCAGATGCCGGAGAGGAAAATGATAATGCAGAAACGGATATTAATAATGCAGATGAAAATATTGGTTCATCAAATGATTGTACAGCAGAAGCTGATCAATATAATACATCTGCTGAAGAGGGTATGGGTAATTCAGAATATTCACAGGGCGAATCATCAGATAATTTTGACGAAACATTAGCATGTGAAGAACAGGCTGAGGGCTATGAACAGGATGTTAATGACATTTACAATGATTTAGAGGAAACTGAAGACGGAAACACAGACCTTATGGAGGGAGAAAATAATAGTGCAAACAGTGATACAGCCGGGGATCCGGTTAGATATACTACCGGTGAATATGTAAGTAAGAGTACTGATTTACAAATTAATTCAGTTGAACCCCGGATAAAAGTAGTACGCAGTTACAGTAACTTTGATACAAGTAGTTTTTCTTTTGGTAGAGGCTGGAATTTTAACTATGATACCAGGATTATAATTGGCATCAGGGCTAATTATATTGAACAGCAGGAAGAATTACAGGAGCTTGCAGAATTAGTTGACGAAACATACCAGGAAGCTGTAATAGCATATCAGGAAGCAATGGATGCTGCATGTGAGTCAGTTGAATTTGCTAAGGAGGCAGTAGAAGATGCAGAAAAGGCGGTTAATGCTGCCCGTGACGCAAAGGACTATGCTTTAACTGCCAAAAACCTGGCTGAGAGTGGAAAAATAAATGCCAGTGAGGCTAAATACTATGCTGACTCTGCTTTTGACCATTTAAATAAATGCCTTGAATATGCAGATAACTCTATTCAATCAGGGAAAGAGGCTGAAAACCAGGCAAAGTTTGCCAGAGAAAAAGCCACAGAGGCCAGAAATATTGCTGATATAGCCATTGATTTGGCAGAAAGTGCTGTGTACCATGCTAACCGGAGTGGTAAGCAGAGTGTTATTGATGCTGCTTATGCTGCCCTGAACAGGGCGAATACTTTGAAAACTAACGCGTTAAATGAAATAGATGAGGCAGACAATAATATTGAAACAGCCAGAAAGATTAAATCAGATGCTCAAGATTTAAAAAATAAAGTAAACAATTTAAACCTGGCAGATAAAATTAGACAGGCTAAAAATACTGCAGAAAATAACTATAAAACAGCTGAAAAAACACTGGTAATTGCCCGGGATGTACTTGAACTGGCTGAAGATACTTTTAATAAAGTTAATAACACACTGGTATTAGCGGAAGCCCGGCTTAATGAAGCAAGTCAATGGAAAAAGGAACTTAATGACAATTATACTGTAATTGAAAATATCGATAAAATAAATAACAGGGTGCAGGAAATAGCAAGACAGGCATTATTAAACAGGGAGTATTCAGAAGCAGGGCGTTATCGTAACCAGTATAATGTTGACTGGAGTGTAAACCCGGCAAGAGATGAAATAGGTATCGGTAAAATTGTTTTAATAGATGATAAGGGCACCCCTCATATCTATAAAATACTTTCAGAACCTGACTTTGAGTCTAAAATTACATTCCCTGATGGTTTAAAGAACTATTATCCAGAAGGCAGTTTAACAGAACCGGTAACTATAACTGATGACAGGTTAGAAATATTACCTGATGGCAAATACCTGCTAACAAAGAAAGATAAAACAACTTACCTTTATTCGTATTTTGGCAGGTTGCTTAAAATTGAAGAACCAAATGGTAGATACCTTAAGTTTGGCTACAACGAAAACGAGCAGCTTGTGTCCATAGAGGATACATTCGGGCGGAAAGTAAAAATTGAACGGGTTAACGGAAAAATTGTTAAAATAACCGATCCGGTTGAACGTGTTTATACCTATGACTATGAAGGCAATAACCTTGTAGCATTTACTGACCCTGAAGGGTATACACGCCGCTATAGCTATAATGAGAACGGGATAACTGGCTTAACTTACCCGGATGGTTCAGGCTGGAAATATTATTACACTGAATTAAACGGTATAAAAGTCATTGATTACCAGCAGGATGCTGCAGGAAATATTATTGATTTTGAATACTATCCCGGGACAGGGGAAACAGTGGTAATTAACAGGAAGGGAAATAAAACAACCTACCGGTATAATGAACGACACCTGACTGAAGAAGAGATCAATGCAAATTACCAGAGTATTATTAAAAGGTATGATAATAACAATAACTTAGTATCTATAACTAACCAGCGGGGTTATACAACGTCTTATACATATGATAAAAACAATAACATAACAAGTGTAACAGATGCTGCCGGTTCAATCTATTTTACCTACAATGATTTTAACAAAATTACAAGTATTACAGATAAAAACGGATATACAACCAATTTTTACTATGATGACCGGGGCAACCTGACCCAGATCGTATATCCTGATGGTTCAAATAAACAGTATATTTATAATGACCTTGGTTTATTAGTTGTTGAAATAGACCAGCTTGGTAACAGGATAAACTATACTTATGATGGTTATGGAAATATTACAGAAAAGGTTTATCCAGATGGGAGCAGGGAAAAGTATGAATATGATAAGGTAGGAAGGTTAATTAAAAGGATCAAACCAGATGGTGGACAAATAAGCTACCATTATGATAATAATGATAATATAATCAGGGTAGTTGATGAACTGGGTAATGAAGAAACTTTTAAGTACAACTCAAGGGGAAAAATAATTGAAAAAATAGACCCTCGGGGTAATGTAACAAGATATGAATATGATGACAGAAATAATTTAAGCAAAATAATAGATGCTGAAGGAAATATCAAAGAAATTTTCTATGATGAAGCAGAAAATATGACCAGGAAGATACTGGCTGAAAATGTTAGCTATGTTTACCGTTATGATAACCTTGATAGGTTGATTACAGCGACCCAGGTAGAAACAGGTATTACAACTTCCTATGAATATGACCCGGTAGGGAACCTTATTGCTATTACAGACGGTGAAGGGCGGACAACCAGGTTTGACTATGATGGACTAAACCGGAGGGTAAGAGAGATAGACCCGTTAAACAATACTGTTGTATACAGGTATTACCCTAATAATCAGTTAAAATCTATTACAGATAAAAACGGGAATACAACCAACTTTAAATATGATTGTATGGGAAGGCTGACCGAGGTTATAAACCCAATTGGTGAGAGGGTACAGTATAAGTACGATGCAGCTGGTAACCTGGTAGCCGAAATTGATCCAATGGGGAATACCACCCGCTATCAATATGACTGTATGAATAGACTGGTTAAGGAAATAGATCCTGCAGGAAATGAAATCCAGTATGAGTATGACCTGTCCGGAAACCTTATTAAAGTTACAGACCCTGAAGGAAATACAACTTCATATACTTATGACCTGAAAGGAAGGGTTATTAAAGAAACCAATGCCCTGGGATACAGTAAGACATATGAATATGACGCAGTTGGAAATTTAATAACCTTCACCAATGAGGCCGGAGTAAAAACAACATACAAATATGACGGACTTAACAGGCTTGTTGAGATTAAGGACGCACTGGGTAACAGTACGAAAATTGGGTATACCCCACTCGGGAAAATAGCCTGGAGGGAAGATGCCCTGGGCAACAGGACAGAATTTACCTATGATTCTGCTGGAAGGCTTGTCAAAGAAACTGACCCTGAAGGCAATACAGTTGTGTATACCTATGATAAAGCAGGCAACCTGATTAAGGTAACCGATGAACTGGGCTATACTACAAATTACTGCTATGATAAACTCAATCGGTTGATAGAGGTCGTGGATGCCCTGAATAATAAAGTGGAGTACAGTTATGATCCCAGGGGTAACCTGACCATGATGGTTAATGAAATGGGAAATACCTATCAATACCATTATGATGCCCTGGACAGGCTGGTTAAAGAAATAAATTATCAGGGGAAAGAACAGACCTACAGCTATGATGCCAACGGCAACCTGATTGCTAAAAAGGACTTTAACGGGAACACTACAACCTATAATTATGATGAATTGAACAGGCTACTGGAAGTAATATTTAACGGCGGGAACAAGAAGCGGTTTAGTTATAACAGAAACGGGATGATGACCAGGGCCCAAAATGACAACTTACTTCAGAGGTACTACTATGATGGGCTATCAAGGTTGATAAAGGTCGAGGTTGAAGATGATGAAGGGGAAAACTATAAGATAGAGTATCAGTATAATGAACTTGGCCAGAAAACCAGGGTTATCTATGATGACAGTAATAATTTAAAAGACAGGGTAACCGGGTATGAATATGATGAATTAATGAGATTGAGCAGGGTTGAGCTGCCTGATGGTGGTGAAATAAAATATAGATATGATAAGTTAAACAGGATAATAACCAGGATAAATAATAACAGAACCGCGACCAGCTATACTTATACCCCTGATGGGCAGGTTGAGACCATTACCCACTGGAAAGGTTTTATAGGACACAACCAGAATATAATCCAGTCCTATGGTTATGTTTATAATGCCCGTGATGAGAGGGTATTACAGGTAGAAGAAAACGGGGAGATAACAGCTTACCAGTATGACCCCGCAGGCAGGCTGGCAAAAGTTTACTACCCCTTCAGTGACCGTAAGAAGATAGAGGATTTAAAAGAAAGATTCTATTACGGCCTTTTACCCGAATGGCCGGAGCCCTATAAATACGGGCTTAATATTGAAGAACCCCTTTCCTGGGACAAAGAAAACAACCTTTATAACCAGCTAAATGAACTGACCGGAAAGCTGGAAGGAAGCCTGGCAGGTATGCCTGGAGTTGGTAACAGCACCCGGGGCCAGAAAGGTAAAGGCAGACTGCCGGAATTAATAATCTCACAGGGTGAGGGAAGTTTGAACTTCACAGATAGAATAGACTTACCCTATGACGTAAGAAACAGAGTAGAGGAGCTATACAGCAGGATAAAAAATAACGGCTGGGGACTGGATATATATGGTGACAACTTCTGGGTTGAAGAATTTACCTATGACCCGGCAGGTAATATTACCGAAAAGAGGAACGGGTGGGGTAAAATAGAATATAAGTATAATGATGCCAACCAGTTAGCAAAGGCCGGTAACCGGCAGTATGAATATGACAGTAATGGTAATCTCATCAGGGAAGAGCTGGGACACTATTATGCCGAATACCACTATAATTACGAAAACAGGCTAATAAAAGCAGTCAACAACAGCCACCCCCATTTCCTGGGAGGCAAAAGTCCCTTTAAAGGTTCAGTAAGTTATACCTATGGACCTCTTGGCAGGAAGGTTAAAAAGGTTACAGACCCACAGCATGGAGCTAAAGTAGGTATAACAAAATATATCTATGATGGAACGAGAACAAATGTACTGGTTGAATATGAGATAGAACGCTTTGGTGGGGACCACCCCGGAAACAATAAACCTGGTAAAGGACATAAGCATAACAATAATCCATTTAACAATGCAGGAAAAATAAACCGGATTAACGAATATTACTATGGGAATGGTTTAATAGCCATGAATTACTTAAGCCACCCTGACAGGGGACGAATCCACTATGGTAATAATGTATCCTATTACCATAAAGATGCCCTGGGATCCATAATATTAATGACAGGCAGGAACGGACAGGTAATCGACAGGTATGAATATGATGCTTATGGAAATCCCTACAGTGGCAGGTTTGAACAGGGTAATAACATGAACTCATATGGATTCACCGGACAGAGATATGAAGCCAGGCTTGGAGTCTACACCTTTGCCTACAGGACATATAACCCCAGGGTTATGAGGTGGATAACTCCTGATCCGGTAAGAGATGGGATGAACTGGTATACCTATGTAAATGGGGATCCGGTAAATTTATGGGATCCGCTGGGGTTGTGTGATATTGATCCTGATAGCTGGAGAAATATAATGAAGGAACAACAGCCCATGATGCGGGGTGATGATGTAGAACAGGTACAAACCTTTCTAAACCAA
Organism: Halothermothrix orenii H 168; assembly: GCF_000020485.1. Classification (GTDB taxonomy): domain Bacteria; phylum Bacillota; class Halanaerobiia; order Halanaerobiales; family Halothermotrichaceae; genus Halothermothrix; species Halothermothrix orenii. Next base: position 1,984,061 of record NC_011899.1, on the reverse strand, counting down.
CAGGGGTATGATGTAACAGTTGATGGTATATTGGGCCCTGAGACGGCAGGGGCAGTTAGAGACTACCAGGAAGATAAAGGTTTATCTGTAGATGGTGTTGTAGGGCCCAATACCCGGGAAGAGATAAAAAAGGATCTGGGGATAGAGGATGTTAGGCATGAAATATATTTTAGTCACGATACAGATAAAGTTTACTGGACAGATAATACCGGAAAAATTATAAAATCATGGCAAGCTAGTGATGATATTATAGGATGAAAGAATCGAGAAGGGGAAACAAGAGAATCATTACCTGCGGGAGAATATATTGCAACAGCATATACGCCCGGTATTAATTATGGTAGAGCTTACGGTACAGGTTATATAGATACAGGAGATTCTCGTGGCAGAGATATTCACGGTGGTGGGTCAAGATTGACTTCAAAAGATGAAGTTGCTCAAGATTTTGTCAATAAAGAAGGGGCATATGCGCCACGGCAAGAATTACTACCAACATATGGATGTATAAGAATGCATAATGAGGATGTGGAAGAATTATGTAACTTGATTATCGATGAAGGAAACAATATTCCTTTACATGTATCTGAAACAATAGAGATTAATGATGATAAAATAATTAATTATACTCAATAAAATTTAAATACAAACCTGGTTTAAGGACAACTTCCTTAGGCCAGGTTTGGGAAAATATAATTAGTAATGTTTTAATGAGGGGGATTATGCTATGAAAATTAAAATTTTGATTATATTATTTCTTTTGATATTAATAAGTATGTGCTGTTTTGCTAACAATGATGGAGTGATGAATAAATATTTGGTGAAATATATAAGAGATGATGATAATAATTTTGATTCTAGAATATACAAGCAGCCAAACGGACCTTTTGTAATTTATACATTTCCGGAAATGGCTCAAGGAAATTATATTGGTTTAATATTCCATGATATAATGAGTGGGCCAGTAAAAGGAAAATGGAAGATAGATAACCGCTTTTGGCAAGAAGGAAGTTGGTGTGAAGATGTAATTAATTTTGCATGGAGTTTTGATGGAAAGTTTTTATTTGTAGCAACATCAAGCATATATGGTGATGGTGGGCTGTATAAACTAGACCTCTATAATAAATCTTATGAGCAATTGTATCCTATAAAATTAGAAGAAGCATATGATTACATGATAATTGAAATTTTAAATATTTCTGAGAAACAAATAGATTTTCGTGTTCAAAAAGACGAAGAAGAAATCATTAAAACTATTGATATATAAGTGAATTATAAAGTTACTGATTTTATAACAATAGCAAAAAAGTTGATTTCTAAGGTGGACAGACAGAGTAACCGGGTATATATACAACGGTACCGGAGTCAAATGTCCTGGCTGAATATGAACTCCGGTTATACTGAGGGAATGGTAAAGGGAAAAAGGAGCTCAACCTAAAGCTAAGGTTAATTACTATAACGAATATTTCTATGGACATGGTTTAGTGGCAATGAACTATCTCAATAACCCTGACCGGGGACGGGTTCACCCGAATGTATCCTTCTATCACAAAGATGTTCTGGGCTCGGTTTCGATGATAACCGGTAAAAACGGACACGTTATCGACCGCTATCAATATGATGCCCATGGCAGCCCATATACTGGCAGGTTTGAACAGGGTAATAACATGAACTCTTATGGGTTCACCGGACAGAGATATGAAGCCAGGCTTGGAGTCTACACCTTTGCCTACAGGACATATAACCCCAGGGTTATGAGGTGGATAACTCCTGATCCGGTAAGAGATGGGATGAACTGGTATACCTATGTAAATGGGGATCCGGTTAATCTGTGGGATCCGCTGGGGTTGGATTTAGTTGTATTAAATGATTCAGATGCTGTACCACAATTTGGAGGTCCACATGGTCATAATGCAGCGTTAATTGGTGATGAGAAAAATGGATGGACATATTTTTCAAAAGACGGAAAAAAAGCTGATGAAAATATAGATGATAGTAGGAAAAGGACTGAGAATAGAAATTATAGTCAGCATTATGATTCACTGAAAGATTTTAAAGAGGATGAAAAAATTAGTGGTAGGTATGACAGGATGGCAATAATTGATACTACTGATGAACAAGATAAAGCTATGATAGAAGAAGGTAAGAAAGTATATGATAGGAGGTATGATTTGACAGGTTCGTTTTATGGAGATAATTGCGCTGATTTAGTAGAAGAAATAGCTGATGCAGGTGATATTAATTTAAGTGGTGCAGATATACCATATTATGTACCAGTTGATTATCATACTGTGGTAGAGATTGATGTTACACAACCTAATGCACAATATGATATTGCAAAAGGGATGGCAAGTTTTGTTATAGAAGATGGAGAAGTAATACTGGATAAATCAGACGAATATGATGCATGTTCATTTTAAAATATTTAGTGTAATAACTCCGGGGGTAATATATTTGCCCCCGGGTTTATAAAAAGGGGATGTGGAGGCATGCGAGGATTAAAGATAATAACAATTATTTTATTTATTTTAATATTTGCGTATAAAGGGTATCAAATAATAGGAGTAAATATATACAGGTTAAAGAGTTTTAACCTTGATAAAAGTAACTATATTATATTGAGTGAAAGAAATGGATTATATAGTTGTTTAGAAAAAGGGAAAAATTATGATATTGAAATAAAAGAAAAGTGGGGAGTATATTTTGCTAGAAATATGTTTTTTGTAAATAAAAATATTATTTGTTTGGTTTTAGGAAAAAAGGTGTATTTTTATAATTATAAAGATAAAATACAAATTAATAAAATAGAAATCACAAGCCGTTCAATTGGAATCAACAAAAACAGTCAGGGTGACTTAATTTTATTTTCAGGAGGGGACTTATATGAATACTGCTATCCGGAAGATAAATTGATAAAAATAAAAGATTTAGTTGAAGATCCGTCAGACCATAGTATATATTATCCTTCTTTATACATACACCCTAACAAGATATCATATTATACAGAAAGAAACTCAGTATTTTATTCAGCTTATATTGATTCAGAAAAAAGATTAAGGGGTGTATATGAACTTTCACTCGATGATTTTTCATTAAAGCTAATAGATAAAGGGTTCTGTCCACAGGTAGATAATAAAAGGAAATGTCTTTATTATATAAACCACCAGCAGGACAGTGTAATAAAACTAAACCTGGCTAATGGTCATAAAAATGTGTTATTCAAATACCCTCATAATATCATCGATATTGTAGTGGTTAATGATAATATGGTATTTTTTGTTCATGCTTCTAGTAGAGAAACCATTAAAGGTGTAAAAATTGATCAAATGAAAGTATATCAACAGGGAAAAATAAAGACAATCTATACCAGGGGATACATATATGGTTCACCTTTTGATGTTATAGAAAAAAAGGAGATTAATAAAGAATGAGGGAGGGTATACAATTGAATGTTACTGCTCTTATAATATCTATAATAGTTGTTTTAATAGCAATTATCTATAATTATTTATTCTGGTACAATGACTTAATTATTTTTCCTTTAATCTTAGGAGGATTTATTTATTACGGAACATCATTAATATATAAAGAAGTATCACTTTATCAGGTACTAATAAAAGTGGGATGGAAACTGGTAATAGTATTAACTGTATATTTAACAATAAAAATTATTTATCTATAGTTCAAGAAAATGGTAAATATTATTGATATCAGAATATTAAAAGAAATATAATGAAGGAACAACAGCCCATGATGCGTGGGGATGATGTAGAACAGGTACAAACCTTTTTAAACCAACAGGGGTATGATGTAACAGTTGATGGTATATTGGGCCCTGAGACGGCAGGGGCAGTTAGAGACTACCAGGAAGATAAAGGTTTATCTGTAGATGGTGTTGTAGGGCCCAATACCCGGGAAGAGATAAAAAAGGATCTGGGGATAGAGGATGTTAGGCATGAAATATATTTTCACGATACAGAGAAAGTTTACTGGACAGATAATACCGGAAAAATTATAAAATCATGGCAAGCTAGTGATGATATTATAGGAGGAAAGAATCGAGAAGGGGAAACAAGAGAATCATTACCTGCGGGAGAATATATTGCAACAGGATATATGACCGGTATTAATTATGGTAGAGCTTACGGTACAGGTTATATAGATACAGGAGATTCTCGTGGCAGAGATATTCACGGTGGTGGGTCAAGATTGACTTCAAAAGATGAAGTAGCTCAAGATTTTGTCAATAAAGTAGGGGCATATGCGCCACGGCAAGAATTACTACCAACATATGGATGTATAAGAATGCATAATGAGGATGTGGAAGAATTATGTAACTTGATTAGCGATGAAGGAAACAATATTCCTTTACATGTATCTGAAACAATAGAGATTAATGATGATAAAATAATTAATTATACTCAATAAAATTTAAATACAAACCTGGTTTAAGGTCAATTTCCTTAGGCCAGGTTTGGGAAAATATAATTAGTAAAGTTTTAATGAGGGTGATTATGCTATGAAAATTAAAATTTTGATTATATTATTTCTTTTGATATTAATAAGTATGTGCTGTTTTGCTAACAATGATGGAGTGATGAATAAATATTTGGTGAAATATATAAGAGATGATGATAATAATTTTGATTCTAGAATATACAAGCAGCCAAACGGACCTTTTGTAATTTATACATTTCCGGAAATGGCTCAAGGAAATTATATTGGTTTAATATTCCATGATATAATGAGTGGGCCAGTAAAAGGAAAATGGAAGATAGATAACCGCTTTTGGCAAGAAGGAAGTTGGTGTGAAGATGTAATTAATTTTGCATGGAGTTTTGATGGAAAGTTTTTATTTGTAGCAACATCAAGCATATATGGTGATGGTGGGCTGTATAAACTAGACCTCTATAATAAATCTTATGAGCAATTGTATCCTATAAAATTAGAAGAAGCATATGATTACATGATAATTGAAATTTTAAATATTTCTGAGAAACAAATAGATTTTCGTGTTCAAAAAGACGAAGAAGAAATCATTAAAACTATTGATATATAAGTGAATTATAAAGTTACTGATTTTATAACAATAGCAAAAAAGTTGATTTCTAAGGTGGACAGACAGAGTAACCGGGTATATATACAACGGTACCGGAGTCAAATGTCCTGGCTGAATATGAACTCCGGTTATACTGAGGATATGGTAAAGGGAAAAAGGAGCTCAACCTAAAGCCAAGGCAAATTACTATAACGAATATTACTATGGGAATGGTTTAATAGCCATGAATTACTTAAGAGAAGAGATAAAGAAGGATCTGGGGATAGAAGAAAAGCCTCCTGCATATAGTGATGAAGAATTAGAATTAGTAACAAGAACAGTATATGCAGAAGCTTTAGGTACAACTAATTTAGAAAGAAAAGCAGTAACTTGGGTAATTAGAAATAGGGTGGAATCAAGTTATTATCCGGATAACTACGAAGAAGTAATAAGAGAAGAAAATGCGTTTGAAAGTGTTACTGAAAAAAGTCCACTCTGGAGAGAAAGTAAAGCTCCTGACAAGAGAAATGAACCAGAATATCAAGAAATAAACAAAATTGTCAAAGAAATAATGGATACATCATCTGATGATGATATTACTCATAGGGCTTTGTTGTTTCATGATACGAACACTCAACCTGAAACGCCTAGCGGATGGAATAAAGATGTTATTAATGAAGTTACTGATAAAATATATCCAGAATCTATTATTGCTGATGATGCAAATCAGTTTAGATTTTATCAAGAATTTAGATAATTTATAAGGGAGGAATATCACTTATGAATAAAATGAGGGGAAGGTATATATTTATATATGTTTTCATTATAGTGATTTTGTTATTATTTAATTTACAAATAGTTTCAGAAGATGACCATTTAAGTAAGAATGAAATTCAATTTATAAAAAGTACAATTTATAAAGAAAAGTTGCTTCCTTTATTAAATAAAGGGGTAAGTTTTAAAGTTATAAATTGGGGAAAAGAAGTGTCAGTTCATATTTCTAATCCAGAAAACAAAGAATATGACTATTATGTATATATAGATTATTGTTATAGAGATTGGGACAAAAATGTTGTAACAAAAGATGGCAAAAAAAAGAAGATAGTTTATTGTCTAAATAAAGAAGGAAGTAGATTTATTTATAAAGATATAGAAATATTTTATGGGGAGGCAGAAGATTTCAAAAAAGAATATTTCCCAGTTATATATTCAGGAATATGGAAATTTCCCGAAAAGCATGTTTTTGACCCGGTGGAAGGGAACAAAAAAATAATGCTGGAAGGAATAGTAAAAACAATCGGGTATGATCTGAGATACCAATACCAAAGGAATAAGGATAAATATAGCCTTCCTTCAGAAGTAAAAATAGCTATTGGTGAATTTAATGCACACCCTAATTTTACTAATACAGTAGTAAAGATAATAGATGAAAAGTGGCCCAGAGATATTCAATATTTTTATAATGTTTCCCTGGATTTTATTTCAATAGATAAACTGAAAGAAGAACTGGAAAAACATGACCACAAGTATAAAATGTACTATGCATACAGGTATATTGGAGGCAAGCTAAGGCCTGAGGTAGAGCAATTTCTTAACAAATACAGTATTAAAGTAAAGATACCTTTAGATGAATAGTTGTATATAAACCATATAAACTAAAATAACTTACCAAGACCCCGGGGGTGATATCACCCCCGGGGTTTATAAGTAATGCAGGAAAAATAAACCGTATTAACGAATATTACTATAAAAATATTTTGATACACCTTTGCCTACAGGACATATAACCCAAGAAGTATGAGGTGGATGACTGTAGACCCGGTAAAAGATGGGATGAACTGGTATACCTATGTAAATGGGGATCCGGTTAATCTGTGGGACCCAAACGGGAAAATGTCAATGCCTATAGGATCAATAACAATTCAACAACATCTTGAACTTTTAAATTTAAATGAAAAAGTCAAAGATGAAATGGATAATTGATTTGAGAGCCCCCATTTTTTTGGGGATTTCCAAAATTTACTAGATGGTGTTTATTAAATGGTTAGACTATATCAATAAAAAATTTAAAAAGTTTTATGTAATATGATTATTAGGGGTGATTATATGAAAAAAATAATTTTTGTAAGTAGTATCTTTATCATTTATCAATTATTACAAATATTTCAACTCATTAATTTGTTGACCCTGAATTTTTATTTATATTTATTACATCCTTTATATGTTATAGCATGGGTTATAATATTAACTTCATATAAAGATAACATAATTAAACCGGGTTATTTCTATGTTCTCATTTTTATTATGATGATTCTTTTAATTATAAATATATACATAAATGAAAAACAAATATTAAATATAAATACATATCAGATATTATTACTGATGTATATATTTATTGATTTGTATATAACAAAAGATTTTAATCATTTAAAAAAAGAATTAGATACCAAGCACTTAGCAATTACGGTAAGACACAAAAATTCATTAAAGTTAAAATACTTTAATTATTATTTCTATTTTAAAGCAAAGGTTTGTTATATAGGTAAAAAATACCGAAAAACAATCATATATTTAAAAATAGCTAGCTTGATAAATATGTTTAATAAGGACATGTTATTAAAAGCTAGCTTACATATTTGTAGATTTAGCTTATGTTTATTATAAAAAAAATTATATTAATAAGAGTATATTAAACTACAAAAAAGCAATTAATTATTTTGAAAAGAGTAATATAAATATTGCAAATTTGGATGCTTATTCAAACTCTCTTTACAATCTTTCTAATCTTTTTTATATAAATAAAAACTATAAAAAAGCTGCCTTTTATCTAGAAAAATCTATTGAAACGAAAAAAACGATAAAAGTGTATTATCTATTGGCATGTTCTTATTTTAAATTAAATGAATTAGAAAAAGCAGAAGAAATGTTTTTAAAAGTAACAAATTTATCTGCTTATAAATCTAAATTTACTTTAGATAGTTTTTGGTGGTTAATAAATATATATGCTAAAACCAGCGATAAAGAGAAAAAAATTAAATATTTCTTTAAGGGGTTAAAAGTTGACCCTGCATTTTATATAAAGTATAAATGGCCAGAAGGCGCTTTTAATAAAAAGGAAGAAATATTAATTTATAATTATTTTAAAAATATTTATAGTGAAAAAGATTATTTAAATGTTACTTTATATAATTCTTTAATCTACTTATGTTATAGATTAAATAAAGAAAAAGAAGTAAAAGACTACATTGAAGAGATGAAAACTAAATATAAAGAAGAGCTGGATTCGTATTACTGGGAAATAATATTTAATCTGTGGAAAAAGAGATTCAATAAAGCCAGAAATATTTATAAAGAAGCTTTAAAAAAGGATAAGAACTTTTTTAAAAAATATACCTGGGAAGAGGTTGATGATAATCTACTTAGAATATTGAAAGAATATTGACCTTGAATCAGTATTTATCAGATGAAGTCATATTAAGTTAGGAAACTTAACACTTTTTCAATAATAAATATACTGTTATTTTTGTATTATTAATTATCTTTATAATTTTAACTTGTAAACCTGGTTAACCCCGGGGGTGATATCACCCACGGGGTTTATAAATAATGCAGAAAAAATAAACCGTATTAACGAAATTATAATCATTTTCCAATAGATCTTATGGTGATTTGACTTTGGGATTATGATATTCTATAATAGGTGTTAATTTGTAATGAATTCATGTACATCTGGGTATGCAAATAATTAAATTTCATAATTAAAATTTAATTGTGAAAGATTGTCAAAAAGTCCGTTAATGCTTGTTATAATGGACAGTAATACTTACATATGACACTATAAAAAACAGTAAATGTAAGAGGTGTAACAGCATGGAAAAAAGAAAAAGCCTGTTTCAATTAGCTGTACCTATATTTATTGAGACCCTCCTGTTTATGTTGTTGGGTATAGCTGATATTTTTATGCTAAGTCAATTTGATGACAGGGCTGCTGGGGCTGTTGGGGCTTCTAACCAGGTAATAGGAAATTTAAATTTAATTTTTGCCATAATTTCAGCAGGTACAGCAGTTTTAGTGGCCCAGAATGTGGGAGCAAAAAATAAAAGGGAAATAGAGAGGGTATGTTCTATCTCCCTGGTTATGAATTTTGTCATTGGTCTTTTAGTTAGTATTACCATGATATTCTTTGGTGATGTGATACTGACTAAAATGGGTGTTACCCGGAGTCTAATGGGGTATGCATCTAATTATATAAAGATTGTCGGTGGGGCCTTATTTGTTCAGTCAATATTAAATACTGTTACTGTAATCATCAGGAGCCATGGCTATACCAGGGAAAGTATGTTAATAACAGTCGGGATGAATATTTTAAATATCTTTGGTGATGCTGTTTTTATCTTTGGCCTGTTTGGGGCTCCGGTACTGGGTGTTAAAGGGGTCGCTATTGCTACTACTGTAAGTAGAATACTGGCTACGATTATAGCATTTATATTTTTGTTCAAGGGGCTGGTACCAGTTAGTATGTTTAAATATTTATATGATAAACCTGTAGGTACTTTTAAAAAACTAATAAAAATTGGCTTCCCATCTGCTATGGAGAATATGTCTTATTCCCTAGCCCAAACAGTAATAATGAGTATTATATTATTAAATTTAGGGGAACAGGCCTATATTGCCAGGACTTATATCTGGACATTGAGCTGGTTTGTGGTCTTGTTTTCAATTTCTATCGGGCAGGCCAACCAGATTATGATTGGCCAGTTAACCGGGGCTGGTAAAGTGGAAGAGGCCTATCATACCGGGCTTAATAACTTTAAAACAGCTATGTTATTTTCAGTTCTTGGGGGAATAGCTTTAATAATTTTTAGAAGAAAGTTAATAGGTATTTATACTGATAACCAGGATATTATTTTGATAGGGTCAATTACCCTGATAGTGGATGCTTTCCTTGAACCCGGTAGAACCTTTAATATTGTCCTTATTAATGGTTTAAGGGGGGCAGGAGATGTTATTTTTCCCGTTGTTATGGCCATTATAAGTATGTGGGGTCTTGGCGTTACAACTGCATACTATTTTGGTGTTGTTCTGGGACTGGGTCTTCCCGGTATCTGGATGGGTTTAATACTTGATGAGTGGTTCCGCGGGGTCTGCATGTTATTCAGGTGGCGAGGGAAAAAATGGGTAAGAAAAGTGATGGTGTAGAAGGCAAATCTTCAGATAAAGGGGTTAGTGAGGGATAAAACAGGAGGTATTTATACTGAAAGTCTGGAAATTAGAGAGTATAATCTTCAATTTAAAGTAAATTCAAATTAAAGTAAATTAAAAAAACAGGGAGGGTTCCTGTATACTTGCCGGGAATAATTAAGGTGTGAGGCCATTAAACCTTTTCAAAAAAATATGAGGTAGGTCTGACATAATTATCAAATAAAGTGGGGTGGTAATAATGTATGACACACTTAAATTTGAGGGAGATACACTTATTTTAATTGACCAGAGAAAACTCCCCCAGAAGGTTGAGTTTTTTAAATGTAGAGATTACCGGGATGTTGAGTTTGCTATTGCCGACATGGTTGTAAGGGGAGCACCGGCTATTGGAGCTGCCGGGGCTTATGGGGTTTATCTGGCAGCCAGTGAATTTAAAAATAACTCTGAAGAGGTTTTCTTTAAAAAAGTTAAGGAAGCCAATAAGGTTTTAGTTAAAGCAAGGCCCACTGCAGTTAACCTTTTCTGGGCCATAAATAGAATGGAACAGGCAATGAAAAGAAACAGGAATAAACCCGTCTCTGAAATCCTGGAAATATTAAGGGAGGAAGCTGATAACATAGCCCGGGAGGATGTTGAAACTAATCAGGCGATTGGTAAGTTTGGTAATGAAGTTATCCCTCAGGGGGCTACCATATTAACCCATTGTAATGCAGGAGCTCTGGCTACAGTTGGCTATGGTACGGCTCTCGGGGTTATCAGGGCTGCCCATGAGAGTGGTAAAAATATTAAGGTTTATGCTGATGAAACCCGCCCCCGTCTTCAGGGAGCCCGTCTCACCGCGTTTGAGTTGGTTGAAGAGGGAATTCCGGTAACCCTTATTGCTGATAGTGTTGCTGCAACCCTGATCAGGGATGGGGTCATTGATGTTATAGTTGTTGGAGCTGATAGAATTGCCTCCAATGGAGATACAGCTAATAAAATCGGGACCTTTATGCTTTCAGAACTGGCAGTCAGGTTCGGTGTTCCCTTATATATTGCGGCTCCGGTTTCAACAATCGATTTTGATATCAATGACGGGTCAGAAATTGTTATTGAAGAACGTTCACCGGAAGAAGTAACCCATATCCAGGGTATCCAGATTGCTCCAGATGGGGTAGAAGTCTATAACCCCGCTTTTGATGTTACTCCGGCTGAAAATATAACTGGCATTATTACTGAAAAGGGGATTATTGAGCCACCATATAAAGAGGGAATAGCCAGTTTGAAATCCAGCCAGAAAAAGGGGGATATTGATGGCCAGTTATGAGAAAATTGTTGTTTCCGCAGGTCTTGAGATGTGCCAGCGGAGTCTGACAGTGGGTACCTGGGGTAATATAAGCTGCCGGAACCCGGAAACCGGGGAAATTTACCTAACTCCCAGTGGTATTGACTATAAAAAAATTAAGCAGGAGGATATTGTGGTTTTCAATAGAGATGGTAAAGTAATCAGGGGTGATAAAAAACCATCGATTGAAAATCAATTACACCTTAAGATATATGAGGCCCGTGAAGATGTTAATGCTATCATCCATACCCATGCTGTTTACTCCGGGGCTTTTGCCATCACCGGTGAAAAAATTCCACCAGTATCGGAGGACTTTGTCCAGATTGTTGGGGATTCGGTAAGGTGTGCTGATTATGCCCTGCCGGGTACTAAGGAACTTGCATTAAATGCTGTAAAAGCCCTCGGAGATAGAAAAGCGGTGTTATTACTAAATCATGGAACGGTATGTGTCGGTGAGGATATGGACGAGGCCTTTAAGGTATGTGATGTGGTGGAGAAAACAGCCAGGCTTTATATATACAGCAGGTTTATTGGTGAACCGAGATTGATACCTGATGATGATATCAAAGCTATGCAGGAGTTTGTAAAAAATAGTTATGGCCAGGATAAGTAAATTAAATATTTTTTAGCTTTTTGTCTATCCGGGGTTAACCTCTAACAGGGTTAGCCCTTTTCTTTATTAAGCTCAACTCTATTTCAAATGACCACTTAACTGGATTAAGTAGTTTCGATTAGTTGGTATCGGTCCAGTCTTTCTTCAAGAAAAAGGAGTTTAGTGGGGATTTGACAAAAATTATGCTACCCAACTTAACATAAAAAGCATGCATATTGATATTAACAATTTTTTTTGTAAAACATATTATATTACAAAATATAGAGATACAGGGGAATCGTGATATTTTTCTTAAACGAATAACGGGAGGTGATATAATGGGTAGGGAAGTTCACCGGACAGAATTGTTGGGAGGAAGACACCATAAAGATAGGAGCTGTTCCAACACATTTAAACAGGAATTACTCGTAGAATTTGAAGTAACGTTTAATGTAGATATTGAAAATGTAAATGTTACTGATGTTCAATGCCCCGGGGCAGGTTTTGATCTGTAGTTATTATTAATAAAAATGTAACACTATTCTTTATTTTAAAATATAGTGAAATAATATTATTTATTTCTTAATTATAAAAAGTATTGAGAAAGGAGGAAAATTATATGGATAGGGAACCTGTTCAGGCTGAATCCCGCAGGCACAGGCATGATTATCGCCGGGGGAACAGCTGTACCAATAACTTCCGCCAGGAATTATTAGTTGATTTTGAAGTTACTTTTAATGTCGATATAGATGATGTAAATATTACTGATGTTCAGTGCCCTGGAAGATAGAAATAACTAGAAGGGGTGTGCTTTTTCACACCCTTTCTATATATTTTTTTAAAATATGATTAATAAAAGGAGGTTGCATAATGCTTTTCTATATTTTCCTGGGGATATTATTAGGCCAGATGATGGGGAGTAAAGGAACTTACAACAGAAGTTCACAGAACCGAAAAGGTAGTTCAAAAAGGGTTACCAAAACCTTTACCAAAAAATTTATACTCTCCAAAGATTCCCCTGAAGCAATAACCCCTGATAATATTTCAATAAATGTTAAACCCACCGGACAAAAAGAAGGGGCCCGTGAACCCAATAAATTAATACTATCTATCCTGTGGGCTCATTTCAAGGCCTATAAAGAAGGTTTATTAAGATATAAAAGGCGTTCTCCATGGGAAATAATAGAGGATTCAAGACTTGATAAGAGCACAATAAATAACAATCTACATAAAGAATGGGTTAGCTTTTTAAATGAAGTTATTGATAGAGATCTGGTAAAATGGATCAATAACCCGGATGAAGTTAAAACGAGAACAATGGAAGCAATGAAAAAAATAAACACAAAATCGGCCTGATTAAAAAATTTGACTTTAACTGACTATTTTGTTATACTATAATAGGAGAATTTTTTGCTTTCTATAATTTCTCATTTTGCTTTCTTATAATGCCATATAGAATCCCCGGACCGGCCTCCGGCTGGTCTTGAGGGATTTTTTATTGCCCTTTAAATTTAAATAGCTTTTTATAGTAGTCTTTTAAAGAAATACAAAAGATTTTAAAACTAAATAAGGAGGGAAATAGAGTATGATTAGACTGGAAGGTATAAGTAAAGTTTATCCCAATATGGACAGACCTGCTGTTAAGGAATTGAATTTACATATTGAGGAAGGGGAAATATGTATTCTGGTTGGTCCCTCAGGATGTGGTAAAACTACTACTCTAAAAATTATTAATCGTCTTATTGAACCTTCTTCAGGAAAAATATATATAAACGGGAAAGACGCCATGAAAGAAGACCCCAATGAATTAAGGCAAAATATTGGTTATGTCATCCAGCAGATTGGCCTCTTTCCTCACATGACAGTTTATGAAAATATTGCTACTGTACCAAGACTCCGGGACTGGGATGAAGGCCGGATCCGGAAAAGAGTTGATGAGCTTTTAGAGATGGTGGAACTCGATCCGGAAGAAAACCGTTATAAATATCCCATGGAGTTATCCGGTGGACAACGGCAGAGGGTCGGGGTAGCCCGGGCTATGGCGATAGACCCACCTATTATGTTAATGGACGAGCCCTTTGGAGCAGTTGATCCCATAACCCGGACCCAGCTTCAGAACGAGTTTTTAAAACTGCAGCGCAAGATAAAAAAGACCATAGTTTTTGTTACTCATGATATAGATGAGGCCATTAAAATGGGAGATAAAATAGCTATTATGAATCAGGGTGAACTTGTTCAGTTTGACACCCCGGCCAACATTTTATTCAACCCCGGGAATGAATTTGTCGAAGACTTTGTTGGTTCTGACAGGGGCCTTAAGGTCCTTAATTTAATACATGTTGACAAAATAATGAATACCGGTGTTCCTACCGTAGAGAGTGTTTCCCGGGCTGAGGATGTTTTAAAGGAGATTAATAACCTGGATCAGGATTATATCATGGTCACCGGTGAAGATGAACACCTGGCCGGTTATATAAGCAGCAATAGATTGAAAAAACATCAGGATTCCGACTGGTATAAATTTTTGAAACCGACCCCGGTTGTCGAAATAGAGGCAACTTTAAAGGATGCCCTGGCTAAAATGATCGAAAATGATGTGGCTGTAGTCCCGGTTGTAAATGATGAGCGGGAACTGGTCGGAACTGTTACTTTAAAAGATATTAGGTCTTATGTCAGCAATTCCTATCAGGAAAATGATTTAGTGTCAGTTAATATATAAATGGGAAGGTGGTAATATGAGTATTATTGTATACTTTATTGACCATATAGATAAAATCTATAGGTTTACTGTATCCCACCTGGCCCTTATCAGTATTGCTATGTTTTTTTCCTTATTACTCTGGGTGTCGGTAGGGGTTATTATCAGAAATAAAAAAAATCTGGCCCGTGGTATTCTCGGTGTCGGTAGTTTGATTATGGCTGTCCCCAGTATTTCTCTCTATGGGATTTTAATGACTATTCCAGGGTTTGGCTTAAGCCGGAGGAGTGCCGTTTGTGCCCTTGTTCTGTATTCAATGATTCCCATTGTTCGTAATGTATATACTGCTCTCAATGAGGTAGATGATTCTATTTTGGAAGCGGCCCGGGGGATGGGAATGCCCCCTTTACAGGTTCTTTTTAAGATTGAACTTCCCCTGGCTTTACCGGTTATTATAGCTGGTGTCCAGACATCTGCAGTGGTTACAGTGGGAACAGCAATTATTTCAGATTTAATAGGGGGTGGGGGTCTGGGCCGGATGGTTTTTACCGGACTGGCCATGTTTAATCCTGTAAAGATACTAATAGGCTCACTTCTAGCTGCTATAATTGCCATTATTTTAGATAGATTTTTTGATGTGTTGGAGAAAAAGATGTCAACTCCCCGGCTATATAGTAAGTAGATATTAACCCGGTGCAGGAGTAGCATAAAAGAGAGAATCACAATAATCAAGGAGGGATTAGAGAAAATGGTAAAAAGAAGGTTTATTTTAGTTTTAGCTGTGTTGTTACTGGGAATAGTTCTTCTGGCTGGATGTGGTGATAAGCAGGAAGAAGGACAGGCTGTTATTAAAATGGGGACCAATGTTGAATTTTTAAATAGAGATGATGGTATTCCTGGACTGGAAAAAGCCTATGGATTTAAATTTGACCGGGATGCCTTAACAACCATGAAAACAGGGTTAACATATGATGCTTTAAGGAATAACAAACTAGATGTAGCCATGGGTTTTGCCACAGATGGGCGGATTGCTGCTTTTGACCTTGTCTCACTGGAAGATGATAAAAACTATTTTCCGGTCTATAATCCAGCTCCGACAATCAGAAAGGAAATTCTGGATGAATACCCTGAACTGGCTGATGTAATTAATAAACTTCCACCTGTTCTGGACCAAAAAACCCTGACTAACTTAAACAAAGAAGTAGATGTTGACGGTAAAGACCCCGAAGAGGTTGCACAAAAATTCCTTAAAGAGAAGGGACTTCTTCCCGATGAACCAGAGCTCAAACAGGGGCCTGCCATAACAGTAGCTTCCAAGATATTTACCGAGCAGCTTATTTTAGGTCACATGTTAATTGATCTCCTAAAAGCCCATGGTTATCCTGTTGAGGATAGGACAAGCCTGGGAGGCACTCCGGCCCTCCGTAAGGCTCTGGAATCAGGTCAGATTGATGCCTGCTGGGAATATACCGGGACTGTTTTAATGACCGTAATGAAAGAAGACGAGATTACCCAGTCCGACGAAGCATACCAGAAGGTTAAGAAATGGGATGCTGAGGCTAATAACATTATCTGGTTAGATTACGCCCCTGCCAATAATACCTATACTTTGCTGATGACCAGGAAAAAGGCTGAAAAGCTTGGTATAAAAACAATTTCTGATCTGGCAAGTTATATAAATGGGGAAGAGAATAAGTAAATATAATAATTAAAAAGCCCTATCCCGGTTATTCTTAAACCGGAAGATAGGGCTTTAATAATATAATAATATTACATGAGTTTCATTGTTTATAAGAGTGTATTTACTTTATAAGTCAGATTTATACATTGGTTTTTAAAGTTATCTCTCTTCTGGCCAGGTTAAAGGCCAGGAGAATAACAATCAGAACTGTACCCCAGCCGAAGAGAATTATCTCCAGCGAAGTGTAGTTTCCGTAAAGACTGGTTAAATCCTTTATCAGTTCTAAAAATAGAGCAAAAATCAGAGCCAGAGGGCTTAAATATTTAACCATAATCGACCAGGTTGGGCCCACCTCTGTGTTTGAGGAAGGATTCACAGCCTTTTTAATTTTATCTACTCCGAAGAAGTAGCTTATTACTACAAGTTCAACAAAACCGACGAGTAACAAACCATACCGGTTTATGAAATGATCAACAATATCCAGTAATACCAGGCCACCACCGGTTACGAATGGAATACCGAGGATTAAACTTATAATACAGATATAGGTGACGGCTTTTTTACGGGAAATTTCAAATTTATCGATTAAGGCTGCTACCATAGCCTCTACCAGTGATATGCTGGAACTTAGCCCGGCAATAACCAGGGACAGGAAGAATAAGACTCCGAAAATCCTGGAAGCGGCCGGGAGCAGGTTTATGGCCTTGGGGAAGGCAATAAAAGCCAGTCCAATTCCATCAGTAGCTACTTCAGATACAGGGACTCCCTGTTTCATGGCCATATATCCCAGAACACCGAAGACACCAAAACCGGTAATAATACTGAAGGCACTGTTAGCCAGTGCGGTAATTATTCCGTTACTGACAACGTCAGAATCCTTAGGCAGGTAACTGGCATAAGCAATCATAATACCAAAACCAAGGCTTAAAGTAAAAAAGATCTGCCCAAAGGCACTGACCCAGATCCTCCAGTCGGTGATTTTACTGAAATCAGGAGTAACAAAGGCTTTAATACCTTCAATAGACCCCGGCAGGGTGATTCCCCTGATTGTAATTAATATAACCAGGAAGAACAATAAAGGCATAAAAATTTTACTGGCCTTTTCGATACCCTTCTGGACACCCCTTGATATGATAAAATAATTGGCCAGCCAGACAATTATGAGACATGCCAGCGCAAAAAACCTGATACCACCAAGTTCCCAGACACTTCCGGTTGCGCCCAGAAATTCACCTGTAAAGTGGGAAGCAGGGTTTGAACCCCAGTTAAGATTAAAGGCCTTAAAGACATAGGCCAGGCTCCACCCGATAATTACAGTATAATAAACGGTGATTACAAAACCAACCCCGACTGACCACCAGCCAATCCATTCATATTTTTTTCCGATCTTTTTGAAAGATAGGGGGGCTGATGACCTGGTCCTGAACCCGAGTCCAAGCTCCAGAATTAACAGTGGGATACCGGCTGTAAATAGGGCTACTAGATAAGGTAGTAAAAATGCCCCACCACCATTTTCATAAGCCTGATAGGAAAAACGCCAGATATTACCCAATCCTACAGCAGAACCTATAGCAGCAAATATAAATCCAAGACGACTTCCCCATTGTTCTTTCTTCTCCATCTTCTTCCTCCTTATTTGGTAAATTGTTAAATTAAATAATGTAACCGTTAATGGTTTCTTCTCCCTATTCCCACTGCCTGCAAATCTTCTCCTTCTTATTATTTATCAATAACTTAAATGTATCAACCTGCTCTTCTCCTATCTACCTCCTTCAGGGTAAAAATTATAGTTTTATATTATTCTATCAAAATAATGTCAGTAATGCAAATAAATTGTCGAATATTCGGTAAATTAGTAAAATAATAAAAATAAATACATTTTGGAAATATTTATTTTGTAATTTGCAGAATTTTAACCTGTCATAATCAGGATAATATCAAATCAGAGTCATGGACTGTCTAAAATCAGTCCAGAAAAAATAATGGTGTAATAATTTACTTTATATAAAGAAAGTTATGTTATAATTAACTAAAACCGGGGTTTTATTATTTTATAAATTAATATTGTGAAATTCATTAAAATAAAAATTAGTGGAGATTTGATATTATGATAATGAATAACTATCAGAACCAGGATAAGCTGGAGATTATAATTCTTGCCGAGAATAAAGTATATAAAAAAGGCCTTATAGCAGAACACGGTCTATCATTTTATATTAAAACAGGGGATAAGGGATATTTATTTGATACTGGACAGGGTTTTTCTATAATACACAACGCAAATGAAATAGGGATAGATTTAAGGGAAATTAAGGCAGTATTTCTGAGCCATGGTCATTATGACCATACAGGGGGATTGAAAAAACTACTGGAGATAAATAAGGAGGTAACGGTTTATGCCCACCCCGGAGTTTTTGATGCCAAATATTCTGGTACAGAATATCGTGGGGGTGGAATTTCCAGGGAAGATATACCTTCCTTTGAGCCAGTCCGGGGGGTTACCAGGACTGCCGGGAATTTCTGGCTGGTTGGAGATATACCCGGTTATAATAACTATGAAAAGAGCAGCAGGCGCTATAAGGTTAAAAAAGATAATGAATTTACCAGAGATAATTTTGAGGATGAGCAGGTCCTGGTTATAGAGACCCCTCAGGGTCTAATTGTTTTATCGGGATGTGCCCACCGGGGTATTGTTAATACCCTGGAATATGTATCAGAAAAGTTTAAAGGGAATAAAATTTATGCAATCCTGGGGGGAATGCATTTAATCAATGCCGAAAATTCAAGAATTAAAAAAACGGTCGATTATTTAGATGGTATTGATTTTAAACTTCTTGTTCCTCTTCATTGTACCGGTGTGGAAGCTGTAAATTATATGGTAAAAAGGTTTAAAGAAAGGGTGAGCCGGGGAGAGGTAGGATCCCGTTTTGTTTTTCCATATTAAGAAATTATTACCGGGTTGTTATTGACATATGCTTAAAACAGTGCTATAATTTAGGATAGCTTAAAAAGGGATAAATACTATAATAGTTGTCCCGATAAATAAAGAATCTATGATACTTAAGAACCATAATTACCAAAACAAAAGGAGGATGTATTAATGAAAATTGCATTAACCTGTGGTGAAAAAAATGGCCTGAATAGTAAAGTGACTACCCGGTTCGGGAGGTCTTCTTTTTTTGCATATGTAAATGGTACAGATTCTAAAGAGGTTGATATTATGGAAAATCCTGCCCATAATTCTCCCAGCGGGGCTGGAGTTCTTGCTGCCCAGACTTTAATAGATGAAGGGGTAGGTGTTTTAATCACTGGCCAGGTAGGGCCCAAAGCCTTTAGTGCCCTCAAGGCAGGTGGTGTTAAGATTTACTCATATAAAGGTGGTACTATAAAAAAAGCCCTTGAGGAATATGAGAATGGTAATCTTGAAGAAATAACAGGTCCAGTTAAATAAAGTAAGAAATCGGGTGATAAATAATGAAAATTTCTATTTTAAGCGGCAAAGGTGGAACAGGGAAGACGACTGTAGCTGTTAATATGGCTCTGGCTTTAACCAATGTCCAGTTGATAGATGCTGATGTCGAAGAACCTAATGACCATTTATTTTTAGATATAACAGATGATGGGCCTTATGAGAGTGTAACCAGGGATATCCCGGTTGTAGATAATGAAAAATGCACCGGATGTCGCAAATGTGTTGATTTTTGTCAGTATAATGCCCTGGCTTTAATGGCCGACACCCTTCTTGTTTTTCCTGAGATTTGTCATAGCTGTGGGGGCTGTAAGTTAATATGTCCTGCCGGGGCTATCAAAGAAGAGAAACGGGAAGTCGGTAAGCTCAGGGAGTTTAAAATAAACGATAACCTTTATTTTTTCCAGGGTGAGTTAAATACTGGTGAAGAGCAGGCTGTCCCTGTTATTGAAAAACTTAAAAGTAAAATAAATAATAAGAAAACAGTAATTATTGATGCTCCTCCGGGTAGTAGCTGCCCGGCGGTTGAAGCTATAGAAGGTACTGACTTCTGTCTATTGGTTACTGAACCGACTCCCTTTGGATTACACGATCTGAAGATGGTTGTTGACCTCGTAAAAAAACTTGGCATACCCTCCGGTGTGATAATAAACCGTGCTGAAGAAGATAGTAACCATATAATAACCAGTTACTGCAGGGAAGAGGGCATCCCGGTTTTAATGAAAATACCTTTCAGCAAAAAAATTGCTAAATGGTATTCAAACGGGATACCCTTTATTATGGAAGAACCTCAATGGAGCAAAAAATTTCAGAAATTGTATAGGGAAATAGAGGGGGTTATTCAAAATGAAAAGAGTTACAGTTATTAGTGGAAAGGGAGGTACCGGTAAAACAACCCTCTCTGCCAGTCTTGCTGTTTTATCTGAAAATGCAATTATTGCTGACTGTGATGTGGATGCCCCGAATCTGCATTTGCTTCTCAAACCTGAGGTTGTTGAAAAAAGAACCTTTAAAGGGGGAAAACTGGCGGTAAAAAATCCGGATTTATGTATAGATTGTGGGTACTGCAGGCAGGTCTGTAATTTTAATGCTATTACCCCCGGATTTGAAATAAACCCCATTAAATGTGAAGGGTGTGGGACATGTGTTGCCATGTGTCCACAAGATGCCCTTGAGCTGAAAGAAGTTGAAACAGGGAATGTTTATATCTCTAAAACAGAGTTTTTGCCGATGGTCCATGCCAGATTGAATATTGGGGCTGAGAATTCGGGTAAACTGGTCAGTGAGGTAAAAAAACTTGCCGACAATATTGCCGGGAGAGAAGGTAAGGACCTGATTCTGGTAGATGGTCCTCCGGGGATAGGCTGCCCTGTTATTGCCTCTCTCAATGAAGTTGATCTGGCTCTGGTGGTTACCGAGCCCACTAAATCAGGTTTTTCTGATTTGAAGAGGCTGCTTAAAGTAATAAATCATTTCGGCATTACCCCATTAGTTGTAATTAATAAGTATGATTTAAATAAGAATATAAGTAAGGAAATAACCGGGTTTTGCCAGGATAGAGGGATTGAAATAGCCGGTAAAATACCATTCTGCCAGGGAATTGTCAGTGCTTTACGCCTTGGAAAAATTGCTGTAAATTATAACGAAGCCGACAGGGCCAGAATAGCCATTGAAGATATCTGGAATAATGTTAAAAAATATTTAAAGGAGTGAGTATTAATGAAAATTGCTGTTCCCAGTGAAGGTAATAAAATTTCCCCCCATTTTGGAAGATGTTCTCAGTTTACTATTATCGATGTTAATGATGGTGGTATAATTAATAAAGAGGTAATTCCTAATCCGGGACATACCCCGGGTTTTTTACCGAAATTTCTTAATGAACAGGGTGTTGATGTTGTTTTAGTTTCCGGCATGGGGCGCCGGGCTAAAGATCTTTTTGATCAGATGGGAATTAAAGTTATCAGTGGGGCCAGTGGCTCTGTAGGTGAATGTATAGAGTCTTATCTGGCTGGAAAACTTGACAGTACTGATGATTTCTGTGAACATGATCATAACCATTGACCACCGGCATAAAAATTAAGGTTCAAGTTATAACCTGGTTAAATTTTAAATACTGGAGGAAGAGTTGGGGGGATTTGCCGTGAAGAAAATATATATACTGGTATTTCTGGTTATTATATTCTTCCCTGTACTGTTTATAGGTTTAAAAGGGGACGAGCGATCTGGTGTAGTGAGTGATAAACTGAAAGTAATAACCAGTGTTAATATCCTGGAAGATTTTGTTAAAGAGATCGGGGGGGAAAAAGTCGAGGTTGAGAGTTTAATAACCGGACTTGAAACTCCCCATACCTTTAGTATGTCTCCGGGGGATAGAAAAAAACTTATGGAAGCAGATATGATAGTAACCATCGGCATGGGGCTGGAAGTATGGATTGATGACATTTTAAAGGAAATAGCCTCTGAAAAGATTATAGTTACAACTTCCAGGGTGCCGGGAATAAAGGTTATTGGTGGTAGTGTAGATGATGAACATGGCCATGATAATCATAATCATGGAAACCCCCATATCTGGTTAAATCCGGACAATGCCAGGTTAATGATAACTGCTATTAAGGATAGTTTGATTAAAGCTGATCCTGTAAATAAGGAATATTATACAAAGAATTATAAATATTACTTATCTGAACTTAATACTGAAATATTAGAGCTGAAAAACAGGGTAGCCAGACTTGATGACCGCCGTGTTTTTTCATATGCAGCAGCCTTCCCCTACCTGCTGGATTATTTTGGATTTGAAACACCTCTCCCTTCCCGGGTGGTACCGGGGCAGGATATTTCAGCCCGGGAAATAACGTCTTTAATAAAACAGCTAAAAAAAGAAGATATTGAAGTAATTATTGAAGCCAGACAATCGGGGAGTAAGATAGCTGAAACTTTAGCCCGGGAAACCGGAGGAAAAGTTGTGTACCTGACTCCATTACTGATACCTGAAATAATTCCAGAAACCGGTAGTTATAAAGGACTTATCAGGTACAATATAGAAACTATTATTAATGTCTTAAAATAATATGACCGGTTAAGGATGTGATGTTAACATGGAAGGGGCAATTAAATTTGAAGGGGTATCGGCAGGTTATCAGGATAGAATAGTATTAAATAATATATCATTTACTGTTAATCAGGGTGAATTTGTTGGAGTGGCCGGACCTAATGGTTCGGGGAAAAGTACCCTTATTAAACTGATTCTGGGACTTGTTAAACCACTGTCGGGTAAGATTGTGATAAAGGGTTATAATACCTCCAGCAGCATTAAAAAAATCAGGGAAAAAATGGGGTATTTACCCCAGAAAAGTAATACTGACCCCAGGTTTCCGGTTCTGGTTAAGGAAGTTGTCGCTATGGGAATGTACAGTACAATTGGTATGTTGCGGCACCCGGGGCCAGAACATTTTCAGAGGGTCAGTGAAGCATTGAGGCAGGTTGGAATGGGAGGTTTTGAGGAACATCCTTTTGGGCACCTGTCGGGGGGACAGCAACAGAGGGTTTTAATAGCCAGAGCCCTGGTAAATAACCCCGACATCTTATTACTGGATGAACCGACAACCGGCCTTGACCATTTTTCCCAGACACGGCTTATAAATCTTATTAATGATATCAGGCTGAAAAAGAATATTACAGTTATAATGGTAACTCACCACCTTAACCAGATTTATGATCTGGCCGGCCGGATTATCTATATCGATGAGCAGAAATTAACCATAGATAACCCCGAATCCATCATTGGTCAGTATCTGGGGGGAAATCAATATGCTTGAGATTTTTAGTTATAGCTTTATGTTAAGGAGTATGGTGGCTTCATTATTTATTGGAGTTAGTTGTTCAATTATTGGGGTATTTGTTATTCTAAAGGGTTTATCCTTTATTAGTGCCGGTATTTCCCATGCAGCTTTTGCGGGGGTGGCCCTGGCTTTTTTGCTGGGTGCCAACCCGTTACTTTTAGGGATTGTTTTCAGTTTGTTAATGGTATGGCTGGTCGGGTATACTAATGAACAGGCTGAAATAAATATGGATGCAGCTATTGGTATTCTTTTTTCATTAACAATGGGTTTAGCTGTTCTGTTTATCGGATTAATGGATGAATATAATGCCGAGCTTTTCGGCTACTTATTTGGAAATATTATTTCAATAAGTACAACTGAACTGTATATAGTCGGAGCCATGTCCCTTGTAGTAATCGTTTTAATTTATGCTTTTTTAAAAGAATTTCACTTTATTACCTTTGATTATAAGATGGCAAAGGCCAGTGGGCTTCCTGCCAAAAAACTATTATATTTACTGTTAACCCTGACGGCAATTACCATTGTAATTTCTTTAAAAGCGGTCGGGAATCTTCTGGTCATAGCTTTCCTTACCATCCCCGCAGCCGGAGCCTATCAGTTAACACATTCACTGGTTAAAATGATTATTTATTCGGCAACATTCGGGGTTATCGGATCCCTGGCAGGACTATTTCTTTCATATTATTACAATATACCATCTGGACCGGGCATTGTCCTGACACTGGGAATTTTGTTTGTTCTGGCGGTAATGTTTTCCCCAAAAAGGCGGTGCACTTACTGCAGTGTACCAGATAATAAATAGACTAACCAGGAGGGATAGGAATGTATCAGGTAAAAGATAATAAACTTGTATTAAACCATGGTTCTATTGAAAAAGGGTTGATAGCTGTTGCCAGTGGTAAGGGTGGGGTAGGAAAATCCACTGTAACTTCTAACCTGGCTTTGAGTTTAAAGGAGAAAGGTAACAGGGTCGGGATTGTTGATGCCGATATCCATGGTTTCAGTATTCCCCGGATTCTGGGCCTTAAAGAAGAACCCCGGGCCCTTAATGATAAGGAAATAATTCCCCCTGAAGTAAAGGGAATTAAAGTGATGTCCATGGGTTCTTTTGTTGGTGAAAATGAGGCTGTTATCTGGAGGGCTCCTCTTCTGGCAGGGGCTTTACAGCAGTTTATGGAAGATGTTCACTGGGGTGAACTTGATTATCTGTTGCTGGATCTCCCACCGGGAACCGGTGATATGGCCCTTAATATAATGCAAAAATTACCCCATTCAGAGCTGCTTATTGTGACTACTCCTCAGGTTGTGGCTACCAAAGTGGCGGGTCGTATAGCCAGGGTTGCTGAAAAATTAAATATTAATATAGCCGGTGTTGTTGAAAATATGTCTTATTATAAATGCCCGGATTGTGGTCATAAAGAATATATATTTGGGGAAGGAGGAGGGAAAGAACTTGCCTCCTTTTTGAAGACAGATTTACTGGGTCAGATTCCTCTGGAACCTGAAATCAGAAAACTCGGTGATGAGGGTCAGCCCCTTATCTTAAACAACCCCGGATCAGAAGTAACCAGAGTGTATAACAGTATTGCAGATAAAATTGAAAATAACAGGGGTGAATTTGACCCTGATGTAAAACCCCTTTTCCTTCAGGGCTCTCCCGGTGGCAAGAAAAAAGTTTAAACAGGGTTATTGACATTTGTTCAAAACTCGTATATAATATAATTGTAATGAACAAATGCTCAATACTATAAAAGGAGTGACATAATATGCCGCGTGGAGATAGAACCGGTCCTGTGGGACATGGACCAATGACAGGTAGAGGTTTAGGTTATTGTGCAGGTTATAATTCACCTGGTTTTGTTAAGTCTGGATATGGCAGAAGAGCTGGAGGCTGGGGCTACGGCAGAGGATTTGGCCGGGGTCTTGGTAGAGGCTATGGTCGGGGTTATGGATTTGGCCCCGGTTATGGTAGGTATGTTCCTGTCCAGGCTCAATATGATTCCAGGGATGAATTAAGGTTTCTTGAAGATCAGGCTCAATTACTCAAGGAAGAACTCGATTCCGTCAAAGAGCGGATAAATGAGTTAAAGGGTCATGATACCAAAAACGATGAAGAATAATCATTAAAATTATTTAATCATGCAAGTATAGCCTGCCTTAACGAAACTTAAGGCAGGCTATTTTTGTTATAACTCTATACTAAAGAAATGATATGTTATATAATTTTATTAAACCTGCTTTTTCTAATAACTACTTCTTCATTAAACCTGTTCCTAATGGTTATACATAACTGATGTGTTAGTATAATATTTTTCCCTGAGAGCAGGGAAGAGTTGAGAAAAAACATAACTGGTCTGACTGGACTATGTCAGTGATGTTGAAGTCTTAAAGGTTTCTTAACTTATATGGTATTTACAATTATTATAATATTTCAAGGAGGGAATTTGAAAATGAATCAGAATAATGTAAAATTTATTACAAGGACTGCCATTTTACTGGCGATTGCTCTGGTATTTCAGATGGGTGGTTTCCCCCAGATGATTACCGGGCCTGTTGTTAATACTGTTCTTTATGTAGCCGCCATGCTGGTGGGTATATCAGGAGGGGTTATTATCGGGATTTTTACTCCTGTAATTGCTTTTATAAGAGGTATTTTACCGGGAGTATTAGCCCCGATGATTCCTTTTATTGCAGCCGGTAATGCTGTACTGGTTATTATCTTTGCTCTTCTTAAGAAAAAGAATAAAATACTGGCAGTAGTAGCAGCTTCAGCTGTTAAATTTTTGCTACTGGCCGGGGCTGTTCAGTTATTGTTGAAAGTCCTATCAATTAAAATACCCGGTAAAGTAGCCCAGGCTATGAGTTTTCCCCAGTTAGTTACTGCCCTGATAGGAGGTATTATAGCTCTCCTGGTTTATAAGGGTCTTGAGGCCACAAATCTTGACCTCGGCCAGGAAAACAAATTAAATTGATAAAATTACTCAAAAAAATAATTAAAGTGTGAGAAATATCATGGTTTACCTCCTCCCCCGGCGATATAATTGGAAGTGAACAGAAATGATAATTTAGGGGGAGGAAAAAATATGAGTATGTTTTGTTTTCAGTGTCAGGAAGCAGCCCGCAATAAAGGCTGTACAGTCAGAGGTGTCTGTGGTAAGACCGGGGATGTAGCCAATTTACAGGACTTACTGGTGTATCTTTTAAAGGGTATTTCAATCTATGCTGAAAAGGCAAAGGAACTTGGAGTAGTTGATAGAGAGACCGGGGCTTTTATAACCAGAGCTCTTTTTACCACAATAACCAATGTTAACTTTGATAACAAGAGATTTGAAGAAATCATTAAGGAAGCCTTTGAGGTTAGAGACAGGATCAAAAATAAATTTTTAAAAGCCTACCGGGAAAAAAACGGAGAGGAATTTGATGAAAAACTCCCCGGGATGGCAACCTGGTACAGTAACGACGTTAGCGATTTTTATGCAAAGGGGGAGGAAGTAGGTGTATTAAGCACCGGAGATGAGGATGTCAGGGCTTTAAGGGAATTACTAACTTATGGACTTAAGGGTATAGCCGCTTATGCGGAACATGCCTATATTCTGGAAGAAGAGGACCAGGAAATATATTCCTTCCTCCAGGAAGGACTGGTGGCCACTACTGATAATACTCTTAGTGCTGATGAACTAACTGCCCTGGTCATGAAATGTGGTGAAGTGGCCGTAAAGACTATGGCCTTACTTGATCAAGCAAATACTTCAAACTACGGCCATCCAGAACCTACCCAGGTTAACCTCGGGGTAAGAAATAGGCCGGGTATTCTTGTTAGTGGTCATGATCTCAAAGACCTTGAAGAACTCCTGGAGCAGACCGAAGGAAAGGGAGTAGATGTCTATACACACGGTGAAATGCTCCCTGCCAATGCCTATCCTGCCTTTAAGAAGTATGATCACTTTGTAGGTAATTATGGTAATGCCTGGTGGCAGCAGAAAGAAGAGTTTGAGAAATTTAATGGTCCCATTTTAATGACCACCAACTGTCTGGTACCGCCAAAAGATTCTTACAGAGACCGGGTTTATACTACCAATGTAGTTGGTTTCTCCGGAGTAAAACATATCCGGGACCGTAAACCTGGAGAACAGAAGGACTTCTCACCGGTAATAGAGCATGCATTAAAATGTGATCCACCTGAAGAACTTGAAAATGGCATGATTCCGGTTGGATTTGCCCATAATGCTGTTATGAGTGTGGCTGATAAAGTAGTTGAAGCTGTTAAGCAAGGAAAGATTAAGAGGTTTGTAGTTATGGCCGGTTGTGACGGTCGCCACAGGAGTAGAGATTACTACACCAATGTAGCCCGTAATCTCCCTGAAGATGCTGTGATTTTAACCGCTGGATGTGCCAAGTACCGTTATAATAAGTTAAACCTGGGCGACATTGATGGTATTCCCCGCATCCTCGATGCCGGTCAGTGTAATGATTCCTATTCCCTGGTAGTAATTGCTCAAAAACTGGCAGAAGTCTTCGGAGTGGATGACATTAATGAATTGCCAATCTCCTACGACATTGCCTGGTATGAACAGAAAGCAGTTGCCGTGCTTCTGGCTCTGTTGTACCTGGGTGTTAAGGGAATCAGGCTTGGACCGAGTCTTCCAGCCTTCCTGTCACCGAATGTTGTTAAAGTTCTTGTTGATAAATTTGATATTAAGCCCATCGGTGAAGTGGAAGAAGATGTTAAAGCTATTATGGCTGGAGAGTAGAAGATATCTCATTAAATTGTGTTCAGGGGCAGATAGAAATCTGCCCTTTTTTGCCTGCATAATAAATTGCTGGCTTAAGTTAGTACAAATTTATTTTTTATAAAAAGGTATTAATTTCTAAAAAATACATATAATAAAGAATGATTTAAAAAAGGCCACGAATAAGGGGCTAAAGTTGTATTTAAAAAAAGAAACCTATAAATATAAATATAAAAAAGGAATAACAGGGAGGAATCTCGTATTATATAAGTATAAGTCTTATTATACCCAGATGGATATTTTCAAGGAGGGAGGTGCCGGAGAAACTTAATACATAATAACAGATTCATATAGTTCTACATTATAAATTAACATAATTTTAACAAATTTTAAATTAAATTGTTGTAACAGGTATGTTTTTAAGGTTTATGGTTAATAATAATGGTGAAAAGGTATTAGAAAATTTTGCAGGATTCTAAGGTTTTATTGTATAATAATATAAAGAATGGTATTGATAAATAAAAAGGGGGATATGAGGTATGAAGAGGTTAATTGCTTTATTACTGGTAGGTGTTTTGATGTTATCTGCCGTACCAGTATTTGGTGCCGATTTTAAAGATGCACCTTCACCGGATCACTGGGTTTATGAAAATTTCCAGGTTTTAAATGAAGCTGGCTTGATTGAAGGGTACCCGGATCAGACTTTCAGGGGTGATCAGGCCGCTACCCGTTATGAAATGGTTGAAATGACCGCCCGTATACTTAAGTATCTTGAAAGCAAAGTAGATAAAGAAATTGAAGACAAACTCTATCTCAATGAAGAGATGGTTAAAGATTTAATAAGTGATGCTTTAGCTGATCAGAGCAAAGTTGATGAAGTTTACGATGCCCTTACAACCCTGGAAAAAGAATTTAAAGACGAACTTGATGCCATGGGTGTTAAAGTTACTACCCTGGAGGATGAAGTTGCTTCCCTCCGCAGTGATGTAAATACCCTGAAAGAATCCGGTGATGCCAAGAAGGCCCTCGACGAAGCCAAAAAAGCCAAGATCATGGCTATAATTGGGATAGTTCTCGGGGTTATTGGTATTGTACGGTAATAGTAAAGATAATAGAAAACCGAACTTTAAGGCCTACACCAGTGTAGGCCTTAATTTTATTATATACGGGTTTTAAATCCTTCAGGCCCCTGTTCTTTACTTACTGACATAAAGTTTGCTATAATTAAATTTAGTAACAGTAAAAACCGTCATATTAAATTATTAAATTAATATATATGGAATGGAGAGGAAAAACAATGGCGAGACCACCTAAAGAACGGCGGGTAGAATATATACCGGAGATAAGATATTTTAAACCGGCCGGAATACCGGCAAGAGATATAAAGGAAGTAAATCTATCAATAGAAGAAGTGGAAGCCATCAGGCTAAAGGATTTAGAAGGCCTGACTCAGGAAGAATGTGCCCGGAAGATGGAGGTTTCCCGTCCCACCTTTCAGCGGGTTTTAACCGGAGCCAGAGAAAAAATTGCCCGGGCCCTGATAGAAGGTAAGGCCTTGCGGTTCGAAGGTGGAGATTATAAACTGGCTAAACTTCATGTAAAATGTCACCGGTGTGGAAATAAGTTTGAGGTTCCTTTTCATCACAGACACCGTTTTTCAAGGCGCTTTTGTCCTGAATGTGATGATGAAAAAAATGAGGAATAAGTAGGAAATAATAAATGAAGGATATAGAATATTACTGCATAAGCCTGCCAAAAATTCCTTGACTTTGACTTTATAATTATTATATAATTATAAATGTGGAAAATGTTATACAATTTCGACCATTGCAAACTTTTTCCAGTTATTTACCAGTGCAAATGTTTGCACTGATCTTTACATATCTTAAAAAGGTAAGAAAATTGAGATTTATATTACATATCTACAAAATACTGGGTACTTATATACGTTTTAGGGAGAGTTTGTTTAGTTGTTTATAAACTCCAACACACCATTTTTCATTATATATTCTAACTAAGCATATACTTTAATTATGCAAATGTTTGCATAATTTTTACATAAGTTTAGACAAGTTTATTTTGAGAACAAATCAATATTGGGTCATTATTTTATTATATTATGTTTTAATCAAACGTTTGCAAACTGAATCTTCATAACATTTTAAATAAAATATGAATTATGTTATGGATGAAGCTTTTTAATAGTAATAACCTTGATCAAATATCAGTAAGTGCTATGGTACTTTTCTTAATTTTTGAGGAGGTGATGGTATAAAACAAAGGGCCAAGGTTAAAATTTGTTATTATTTTAAAATATATTAAAGAAATAGGGAGGTATCAAATTGGAGAAGAGAATAGTATTATTTTTAGTTTTAGCTTTAGTGCTGGCCATGTCGGTACCTGCTATGGCAGCATATGAATTCACTGAATTGCCTAATGGGGATTTTGAAGTTACTTTTACTTATGACAACCCTGGTGCTGAAGAGGTCTATCTAATCGGGCAGATGAATGGCTGGACCGAAAATGACCCGGCCATGAAAATGGAAATGAATGATGATGGTTTATGGGAAATAACTATTACTCTTGCTAAAGGTGTATATGAGTACAAGTTCTTTGTTGATGGAGAATATAAGACTGACTTTGATAATCCGGAAACAACCGGACCTTATAACAACTCTGTAGCCAGGGTTTTACCTGATCATCCCACAGGTGAACTGGAATTAAAGGGTGAAATGATTAATGAATTTACCCAGGAGGACTTCGGTAATCCGGTAGCTTTTAATAGTTCTCTAAAACTTGAACTAAATGGTGTATTTAAAGAGAAATTAGATGATGGGACCTTCAAAGATATGGTTGATTATAGTGCAGTAATTAATGCCGAGGGTAATGTTGCAGATGTTGAAAACTATGATGGTGAATTAGAATTGTTAACACCAGACAAGATTTATCTTGAGAATACGGCAGTTACTTATCTCGGTGATTATGTTGACGTAAGCTTACAGGCCAACAAGGATGATAAAACTAATTCCTATGATTATCTTGGTATATTAGATGCTACTACAAGTAATGATGATAGGGAAAATGATACATCTAACCCCAATGAATTTGGAGATAGCAGGCGTATAAGGGTAAGTGCCAATGATTCTTTACTGGAAAAAGGTTATGACTTTAATATTGCTTTAACAGAATATACGGGCGATATTACAGACGATACTTCAAATACTAAGTATTTAGGTTATTTAAATTTCAAAAAGGAATTAAAAGATAATGTTACAGGTGAAGTCAAAGGACATGTTGGAACCTCTGTTGTAACATATCAGCCTGTAGTAGCTGGGGAATATAAAGATTTTACAAAAACAGCTGCTGTTTTTGGTGAATATGAAGTAATCAATAATTTAACACTTCGTGGGGAGTATGCATATATACCTCTTGGTGAAATCAGTGAATCATTAAGTGGTTGTTTCTTACAGGATGATGGTAGCTGGTTATTTATCTTTGACCCCAGGGATTATGAAGCGGTCGAAGCTAAAGATGTTGAAACTGTATGGCTAGCTGGTGGATGGGGCGCTTCTGGAGATGAAACTTACTGGAATTCACAATATAAGGGATATATGTTAGAGAAAACAACTGCTGAAGATGGTTCTACTATCTGGACTGGCACATTTAATGTTGAAGAGCCAGAATATGGATGGAAATTTATTGTTAATGGTGAAAAATGGGATTACAATGATGATAAGATCTGGTTTGGTGACCC
The DNA here is from genome assembly GCF_000020485.1 of Halothermothrix orenii H 168. Lineage (GTDB taxonomy): Bacteria > Bacillota > Halanaerobiia > Halanaerobiales > Halothermotrichaceae > Halothermothrix > Halothermothrix orenii. The sequence goes on along the minus strand of NC_011899.1, from coordinate 1,951,734 downwards.
GGCAACTGGTGGGGAAAGAGGAAATGATAACTTCCAATTAGTTGATTATGGTGCAAATGATCCTATTAAAGATGGGTATGCAGCTATGGCTGAAGTAAATTATAGAATTTTTGATCCAAAACGTAGTTTTGAAACCGGTAGTGAATTCTATAAATTTGATATTACTGCTGGTGCTGAAATTCTAGAAAACGGTGCTTATTTAAGGGTAGCTAATGATGATTTTGCAGAGGATCACAAACCTGGTCATAACAAATTATATGTAAATTCTTATCTGTATCCTATTTCTAATATTGACCTCAGGTTAGATCTGAATGGTTCTTATGTAACTGCATATGAAGATCCTGATACTGATTTAAATGAAAGTAATGAACATCAGGTTATGTGGGTACAGCCTGCCTTTGATTATCCACAACCTGTTACTGGTGTAGAATATATTAAAGGTCATGTAGAATATGGAAGCATTGAAAGACCTGAACAAGTACCGGAAGATGCATGGACTGGCTGGGAATGGCAAGATAATCGCTATAAAGATAATGATCTTCCTGAATATACAAACCTCTTTGTAGAAACACAGACTCAGCCCTTTGGTCCTATAAACTATGTAAAAACCAATGTTAATTACGAAAAAGACCTAGAAATTACAGAAGTCTTTGCTGAAACTGAATTAAATGTACCGGTAAAACAGATTGAATATATAAGGGCTAATGTTGATTATAAAGTTAATGATGAGAGTGTAGATAGCCCCAGGGCCTGGGTTGAAGGAAGAATTCACCAGATTCCTGGAGTAAAAGATTATGTAAATTACATCCTGGTTAATTACGAGACTGATGAAGGACATATTATTGACCATGGTTGGTATGGAGATGATGATAACGACTGGAAGAACAGGCTTTATGCAGAAACTGAGCTTGCAGTTCCAGCCCTTGAAGACTTTGCTGTAACAGTTAGCCTTGAAAGCCAGAATATTGAAGATGGTGTGCTTGACGGCATAACTGCAGATAGCCTTGAAGAAGATCTGGATGCAAGGTATGTTGAAAATGGTAAGAAGATCGAGTGGTATACTTTTGCAACTGTTTCCACTGGTTATGATTTCCCATTCAGTATTAGAGGGGATGTAACCCTTAAATTTGACCTTGTTCATCAGGAAATCTCTGAATATGAAGATGATGCCCTGCTAGTTGAACTGTCAAGGCCATTAACCAAGTATACTACTCTTAAAGCCTCTTATAATAAACAAGATTCTGACCATGGAGAAAATTACAGTAGTTTAATGTTTGAAACCTTGTTCTAAGAAATAAATATGTGGAGGCTTTTAAAGCCTCCACTTAATTTCCCTTATATAATATGTTTACTAGAGGAGGGGTACTGTTGAAAAAGCTGTTTAGCCTGATTTTGGTATTGGGCTTAATTTTTGTTATAACAGGATGTGAAAACTTTGGTGTCATTGAAGAAAATGGTTTTGGTGAAGTAATTGTTAAAAAAGCTACTTATCTTGATGACCAGGGTAATGAGGTTGAATATAAAGATGCTACTGTGCTTGTTGGGGATACAGAGGGTAAAGTCGGAGAAGGAATTGCTGTTCCGGCGGGTACTTATGATGTAACTGTAAAAACTGAAATAAATGGGACTGAATATACTACAACAAAAGAAAAGGTATTAGTAGAGGTTGGTGAAACTGTTGTTCTAGATAAAATACAGATGGAAAAAGTAGTAGCTAATGCTTATAAGTTTGTTTTTGATCCAGCTGAATATGGTATAGAACCTTCTACAATAGATAATGTTATAGTAGCAGGTGGATTTGGTGAACAGGATGGAGATTTATGGTGGAAGACAGATATAGAGGTATTTTCATTAAATAAACAACTTGATGGTAATACATGGGTAGGTGTGTTTGAAGATAGTATTGTACAAGGTGATGATGAATTTAAATTTGTAGTAAATGGATCTGAGTGGTATGGTGATCCGGATACTGATAACAATATGGTTGTTTCTGAAAAGGCTACAAAAGTTCTTGCCTGGAAGTTTGTTTTTGATCCTGCTGAATATGGTATAGAACCTTCTACAATAAATAATGTTATAGTAGCAGGTGGATTTGGTGAACAGGATGGAGATTTATGGTGGAAGACAGATATAGATGTATTTTCATTAAACAAACAACTTAATGGTAATACATGGATAGGTATGTTTGAAGATAGTATTGTACAAGGTGATGATGAATTTAAATTTGTAGTAAATGGATCTGAGTGGTATGGTGATCCGGATACTGATAACAATATGGTTGTTTCTGAAGTGGCAACTCGGTAAATTTCTTCTTCATAATTTATGTAACAGAAGTTCATACCGCAGCCCAGTGTGGCACCCTTAAATAAATAATGTAAGTTTAATAGATAAACCCCCTGGGTAAAAATCCGGGGGGTTTTTAAATATTACGGTAATAACATCTGGATGCGAAAGGAGTGGTCTTTATTAAATTATTTATAAAATACAAAATATATGCGGCCTTAATACTATTAATACTATTACTATCAGGATGTTCTAACATTAGCGAAGATGTCAATAATCCTAACCGGAGTTTATTTTTAATCGAATCTGAACCATCTACAGGTGCCAGTGTATCTAAAAACTTAACTGAAATCATCCTGATATTCAGTAATGACATAAATAAGGTTTCCCAGCTGGCCTTAACAGATTTAATAACTGATAGTGATATTCAGGGAATTGACTATAATATAGAAGGAAACAAAGTAATTATCAATAACTTTTCCCTGGAACCAACCTGTAATTACCGGTTATCATATGAGGTTATAGATATTTATGATAATCATTTACAGGGTTATATAGAGTTTTTGGTTAACCAGAGTAATTATCCTCAGATACCGGACCAGGAGGTTAACCACACAATCCTTCAGGCATTCTACTGGGAGATGAATACCGGTGAATATGCCACTGAACACCCTGAAGAAGCAAACCTCTGGAACCTACTGGCTGAGAGGGCTCCTGAACTGGCGGAGGCAGGGTTTACTGCAGTCTGGCTGCCGCCGGCCAATAAGGGTATGGCAGGCATACATGATGTGGGTTATGGCACCTATGACCTCTGGGATCTGGGAGAATTTGACCAGAAGGGGACGGTAAGGACCAAGTATGGAACAAAGGGCGAGCTGGAAAATGCCATTGATGCTCTGCATAACAATGACATTAAGGTTTATTTTGATGCTGTCTTAAACCACAGGATGGGGGCTGATTATGCTGAAACGGTCCTCCTTGATGAGAATAGTCGAGATAAACCGGGTCAGTATATCAAGGCCTGGACAGGTTTTAATTTCCCCGGGCGTAATGGTGAATACAGTAATTTTACATGGAACGGGCAGTGTTTTGATGGAACAGACTGGGATGATTATAGTAAAGAATCTGGTAAGTATTTATTTGACGAAAAGAGCTGGGACTGGACCTATAACTGGGATGAAGACTACCTCATGGGGGCCGATGTTGATTATGAAAATGAAGCTGTCCAGAATGATGTAATAGACTGGGGTCAGTGGATTATTAACAACATTGATTTTGATGGTTTCAGGCTTGATGCCGTTAAGCATATTGACTATAGATTTATTGACAAATGGATGAGTGCGGTTCAGAACAGTTCAAACAGGGATGTCTTCTTTGTCGGTGAGGCCTGGGTTGAAGATGTTGATGACCTGAAAGGTTTCCTGGATACAGTCGGTAATCCCGACCTCAGGGTCTTTGATTTTCCATTGAGGTCTTTCTTTGTTGACATGCTGAATGGTGCCTATATGGCTGACCTGAGGAATGCTGGCCTTGTTAATAGCCCCGGGTATGAGAACAGGGCAGTCACCTTTGTCGATAACCATGATACTGATCGGGATGAGGGGAGTTATACAGTTTCAATCTACAGTCGTAAATACCAGGCCTATGCCTATATCCTGACCAGGGCTGAAGGTGTTCCTACTGTTTACTGGAAGGATTATTATATCTGGGAAATGAAAGAAGGACTGGATAAGCTCTTAACGGCAAGACGCTATTATGCCTATGGCCCCGGTTATGAGGTGGATAACAATGATGCCGATATCTATTCCTATGTCCGCAGTGGTTTCCCTGATGTAGCTGGTGATGGTCTTGTGCTAATGATATCTGATGGAACTTCAGGGAATGTTGCAGGCAAATGGATAAATTCCCGGCAACCGGATACAGAGTTTTATGACCTGACAGGCCACATCAAGGAACATGTTACTACTGACAGTGAAGGTTATGGAAACTTCAAGGTAATCAAAAGTGAAGATAAAGGCTGGTCCATCTGGGTTCCGGTGGAGTAGGGAATGGTCGGGGTGTTAACCCCGGCTTTTTTTAAAACTCAGGATGCTTGACACCTGAAATTTTCCGGTGATATAATGTAATGTAAAGGATTACATACATCATACAGGGAGACCTGAATATGGTTACAATAAAAGATATTGCAGAACGGGCCGGAGTCTCTACCGCTACTGTATCCCGGGTTTTAAATAACAGTCCCCGGGTTAAAGAGGAGACCAGGGTCCGGATTCTTGAGATTATTAAGGAGACCGGTTATGGGCGGTACCGGAAGGGTATTAAAAAGAGCCCTGATAGTAAGGTGACTATCAGGGAGGTAGCAAGGGAGGCCGGGGTATCAGTGGCCACTGTTTCCCGGGTCATAAATGGAGACAGTGCTGTGAGTCCTCAAACCCGGAACAGGGTAAAAAAGGCCATGCAGGCCCTGAACTATCACCCCAATTTACTGGGACGCCAGCTGAGGAGAAGGGAAACAAAAAGTATTGGAATTATTATCCCCGAGATATCAAACTTTTTCTTTGCCCGGGTCATCAAAGGGATTGAAAATGTGGCTGAATGTGAAAACTATAACGTAATTTTGATGGAGAGTAACAGAAAGGACCATATCGCGGCCATAAAGGCCCTGTATGAGCGGCGGATTGATGGTTTAATCTATATGACCGGCCACCTGACAAAACAGGAGATTGATTTTTTCAGAGAGCTCAAATTACCGGTTGTACTCCTTTCCCAGGACTTTTGTGCTCCTGATATACCTTCAGTAAATATTAATAATAGGGAAGCAGCGTTTGAAGCTGTGACCTACCTTCTAAAAAAGGGGTATAAAAGGATTGCTTTTCTGGGTGGTCCTTTTTCTGACAGGGTATCTGTTTTCAACCGGTTTAAAGGATACTGTGGGGCTTTAAAAGAGTATGGCCTAAAACCCGATAAGCACTTGATAAAAGAAGGTGAGTTTAGCCTGGAAAGCGGTTATGATATGTGCTACCGGCTCCTTCAGGAAGGTCCAGAAGTTGAGGCAATATTTGCTGCCAATGATGAAATTGCCATTGGTGTTATCAAGGCCCTTACCGTGAAAGGATATAAAATACCCCGGGATATTGCTGTGATTGGCTTTGATGACCTCCCTGTGGCCAGGTTTACAGTTCCTTCTCTCACCACGGTCCATCAACCTATTTATAAAATGGGCCGGGAAGGAATGAATCTCCTCTTGAAACTTATCAAAAATATTCCTTTAAAGGAATCCCATGTGACCTTGAATCATAAACTTATTATCAGGGATTCGGCCTGACAGGGTGATATTGTTGCCTGGTTTTACGAATCGAAAAATCAATAATAAAAGCCTTTAAAAGTTTAAAATATTTTTTCTACATATAAATAATAAATATCACAGTGAAGGGAGAAGGTGTTATTGTGGGTATTCTAAATAAAAACTTTTCCCTGTCAAAGGGAGACCTGGATGTTGTAAGTCTCGGTGAAATACTGGTAGACATGATTTCTACAGAAGAGGTTAATTCTTTATCACAGAGCAGGGAATATACCAGGCATTTCGGGGGATCACCGGCGAATATAGCCGTTAATTTAAGTCGCCTCGGGAAAAAGGTGGCTCTCATAAGTCGGCTCGGGGCAGATGCTTTTGGTAACTACCTGCTTGATGTTCTGAAAGGAGAACAGATAATTACAGATGGTATTCAGCAGGATAAGGAGAGAAGGACCACCATTGTATATGTCAGTAAGAGCACCCGGACCCCTGACTGGCTTCCTTACCGGGAGGCTGATATGTATTTACAGGAAGATGACATTATTTTTGAACTGATAAAAAGGAGCAAGGTTTTTCATCTATCGACATTTATTTTATCAAGGAAACCGGCCCGTGATACGGCCATAAAAGCCTTTAACTATGCCCGCGAGCAGGGGAAGATTGTCTGCTTCGATCCCTGTTACCGCAAGGTATTGTGGCCTGAAGGTGATGATGGAGCAGGGGTTGTTGAGGAAATAATATCGAGGGCTGATTTTGTGAAACCTTCTCTCGATGATGCCAGGCATCTGTTTGGCCCTGATAGTCCTGAAAACTATGTGAAACGTTACCTGGAGCTTGGGGTTAAGGCTGTTATCCTGACCCTGGGAGAAGAAGGGGTCATAGCATCAGATGGTGAGGAGATTATTAGAATACCGGCTTTTTCAGAAGACGCGGTGGATGTAACCGGAGCCGGTGATGCCTTCTGGAGTGGTTTTATCTGCGGACTTTTAGATGGATATACTGTAAAGAGGTCTATTAAACTGGGTAATGGAGTGGCCGCTTTCAAGATCAGGGGGGTAGGGGCACTGTCACCGGTTCCCTCTAAAGAAGACATAATCAAAGAATATAACATTTAAGGAGTGGTAGAGATGACCCGTATTAAACATGTAGCTTTTTTAAATCCCCAGGGTAATTTTGACCCCGCTGACAGTTACTGGACAGAACACCCTGATTTCGGTGGGCAGCTGGTTTATGTCAAGGAAGTATCGTTAGCCCTGGCCGAGATGGGAGTCCAGGTTGATATAATAACCCGGCGTATTAAGGATGAAAACTGGCCTGAATTTTCCGGAGAAATCGATTATTATCAGGAAACTAATAAAGTAAGGATTGTCAGAATACCCTTTGGTGGGGATAAATTCCTGCCCAAGGAGGAGCTCTGGCCCTATTTACATGAGTATGTGAATAAGATAATTAATTTTTACCGGGAAGAAGGAAAGTTTCCCCAGGTGGTAACAACCCATTACGGTGATGGGGGACTGGCCGGTGTTTTATTAAAGAATATTAAAGGACTTCCCTTTACCTTTACCGGCCACTCACTGGGGGCCCAGAAGATGGAGAAACTCAATGTTAATACTTCCAACTTTAAGGAAATGGATGAACGCTTTAAATTTCACCGGAGGATTATAGCCGAGCGGCTGACCATGTCCTATGCGGACAAAATTATTGTTAGCACCTCCCAGGAACGATTCGGTCAATACAGTCATGACCTTTATCGGGGGGCAGTTAATGTAGAGGATGATGATAAATTCTCAGTCATTCCCCCCGGTGTAAATACCAGGGTCTTCGATGGAGAATATGGAGATAAGATTAAAGCAAAGATCACCAAGTACTTAGAGCGAGATCTCGGTTCAGAACGGATGGAATTACCGGCCATAATAGCTTCAAGTCGCCTTGATCAAAAGAAAAACCATTACGGTCTGGTCGAGGCCTATGTCCAAAATAAAGAACTCCAGGATAAAGCCAATCTGGTTCTAACCCTGCGCGGTATTGAAAACCCCTTTGAAGATTATTCCAGAGCTGGACAAGAAGAGAAGGAGATTCTCGGTAAGATAATTGAGTTGATTGATAACAATGACTGTCGCGGTAAGGTCAGTATGTTCCCCTTAAACAGTCAGCAGGAGCTGGCCGGATGTTATGCCTACCTGGCCTCAAAGGGATCTGTATTTGCCCTGACTTCCTTTTATGAACCCTTTGGCCTGGCCCCGGTTGAGGCCATGGCTTCAGGCCTACCGGCTGTTGTAACCAGAAATGGTGGACCGGCTGAAATTCTGGATGGAGGAAAATATGGTGTTCTGGTTGACCCTGAAGATCCTGAAGATATTGCCCGGGGCCTGTTAAAAGCCTTTGAGAGTGAAGAGACATGGTCCGCCTATCAGGAAAAAGGCAAGCAACGGGTTGAGGAACGTTACACGTGGCAGGAGACAGCCCGGGGTTATCTGGAGGTTATTCAGGAAATCGCTGATCGTAAGGATGAAGAGGATGAAGGCGGAAGTCTGAATATACCGGATTATTTTACTAACCCCGGGGCCAGTAATGATGAAAAATTGCTTGACACTTTTAACAAACTCTGGAAGGAGTAATAAAACGGGAGTAGCTAACAAAAACGGAGCAGCTAACAAAAAGTAACTAAACTAAAGTAATAAAATAAAGTAACTAAACTAAGTTAACTAAATTAGGGCAACTAAACTGGAGTAGAAACTAATCTAGTTGTTAAACTAATATAATTCAGGCTTATGGTTTTAAGGTGTATTATTCTGATCCAGCTCCAGTAACTCTGTCATCTGTTCATAGTATAAAGGGCCAACATGGCGGTGGGTTACAATTCCATCTTCATCGATGATATAGGTGGTCGGAATACCTCTTACAAGGTATTTAGCGGCCACCTCTCTTTTTTTGTCCAGGGCTACCGGGAAGGTATACCCGTTTACCAGCATGAATTCAGCTACAGTTCCCTTGTCTTCTCCGATATCTACCCCCAGTATGGCAACATCATCACCGTGTTCTGTATATAGTTTCTGGATATACGGCATCTCCGCCTGGCAGGGTGGACACCATGAAGCCCAGAAGTTAAGGAAGACTTTTTTACCCCTGAAATCACTTAAAGAAACCTCTTCCCCGCTCAGTTTTGTCAGGGTAAAATCAGGGGCGAGTAGTCCGATTGCTGTTCCCGTTTGGACATTATCCTCGCTGCCACCTGAGATGTAATAGGAATTAAAAAACAGGCCTGCTATTACTAAAATCACGGCTCCCAGGGTTAACCAGTACTTCTTTTTCATGACAAAAAAACCTCCTTTATATTTGATTAATATTAGTGTCTTTCATAAATTATTTATTCTGGTCACAAATATATTTATATCTGGCTTAAAACCTGGATATAGTTTGTGTATATTAAGATACCCAGGATAATTATTAAAATACCGGTTATGGTCTGGATGGTGGGGAGGTATGGGTTTAGTTTTTTATACCGGGGTAAAAGCCAGTTAAAGAAAACTGCTGTCAATATAAAGGGTATGGCAAACCCGGCTGAATAAAAGAACAGGAGCATTCCTCCCTGGAGAATGGTACTGCTGGTACTTGCATAAATGAGGATTGAGGATAAAACCGGTCCGATACAGGGGGTCCAGGCCAGGGCCAGACCGATTCCCATAACCAGAGCCCTCAAGTATTTATTAAGGTTCTGGCCAAAATGCCAGGTTTTTTCCCGGTACAGGGTCTTAATCTTCAGGATACCGGAGAGGTGGAGCCCGAGGATGATAATTATTACCCCACTTACCTTCCTCAGAATAATTTGATTTTGTATCAAGACTTTACCGAGTAATGAAGCTGACATACCGAGGGTCATAAAAACTATGGTAAACCCGAGGATAAAAATGAGGGCCGGTGTCAGGGGCCGGTTTTCCCCTTTTTTTTCTGCATAGTCACCGAGCAGCAGAGTGACATAAGATGGTATCAGTGGCAGGACACAGGGGGACAAAAATGATAGAACCCCTGCTGAAAAAGCAATAACAAAATTCACACCAGAGTTCATACCAATCAAACCTTTCTGTTGTATTTTTGTAATTATAAATCCTGTAAAATATTATTAAATGTTATTATTTAAAAAATTATTACTTTAACAATTATTACCTAATTAATAAGTACAATTAAATTGCTTCCCCGATTACCAATTACTCATGTAAAAAGCCTTCAGGCAAACTACCCTTTATGTTATATAATATAAAAATAATGAAATACAACAGTAAACTATTTAACAAAATATATTACGGACGTTAATTATGTTGCTAACATTATAACATATATTGTAAACAGGCTCAATAAATAAAGAGTAGACAGGTTCTGGAGTAAAGGGGGCATACTTGCCATTTATTACAATTGCATGTATACTAATTACAGGAGGATGAGTTAATATCAAATACGGGGAATAGTTAATATTACAGGGGAATATCTAATATGAAGGGTAAGAAAAACTTCAGGTTCAAAATCAACATATTTAATATAGCTATTATTATGATTATAATTTTTTTATATTTTCTTAATGTTTTCTTACCCCTGGATAACAAATTATTTGATATTTTACTGGTGGGACGGTATTTATTTAAGCCCCCTGAAGTGGATAATATCGTTCTTGTGGTCATAGATGACAGGTCTTTATCAGAACTCGGTAGCTGGCCCATTAGTCGTTCTTATTATGCCCGGGCTATCAGGATGCTGGAAAAAGAGCGGGCCAGGGCTATTGGCCTGGATATTATCCTGGAGGCTTCCTCTGGGCGGGAAGCGGATGAAAAACTGGTTAAGGTCTTAAGCCAGTATGAGAATGTGGTTTTACCGGCAGTTGCCAGGGTAGGCCTTGTCAGGGGTTTAAAGACCCAGCATTTAACTGTAAATAAAATTAGTAAACCGTGGCCTCCTTTCAGGGAACGGTCAATCCAGGGTCACATTAACTTTATACCTGACCGTGATGGGATAATAAGGCGATTGAGGCCGGTTATGGATAAAGATGGAGAGAAGATATTTGCCTTCAGTGCGGAACTGGCCCGTTTTTACAGCGATAACATATATAAGGAGCTTGAGGAACAGGCGGGGGGAATATTAATTAATTTTCCAGGACCCCCTGGAACCCTTCCACAGGTATCTTTTATTGACCTTATAGAAGGTAATTACAGGCCCGGTTTTTTTAAGGATAAACTGGTTATTATCGGTACCCGGCTTACAGGACTGGGTGACCGGTACATGACCTCCTTTGCCCGGTATGGTTATGTAACCGGGGTTGAGATTCACGGCCAGGTATTGTATAGTCTTATTAACAACTCCTATATAACTGACTCACCTTTTATTGTCAATATAATTTTAATGCTGTTAACCGGACTAATATTATCCTTTATATTTTTGAATAACCCGCCGTCTCGGTCGGGGTTAATACTTTTTCTGGTTCTAGTACTACTGTCAGTTCTCGGTTTTATTCTCTTTTTCCGTTACCGGTATTACCTTCACCTGTCAGGGCTTTATATAACTGCCTTTATGATGTATGTTACAGCCCTGGGGATGTGGTATTTCTCCAGTGAAAGGGAAAGACAGAAGCTGGCCAGGACTTTTTCCCGGTATATATCACCTGAGGTCATGAAAGAACTTTTAAATAACCCGGGTCTGGTAAACCCTGGTGGCCAGAGGATGGAAGTTACAGTCCTCTTTGTTGATATCAGGAAATTTTCAGATTATGCCCGAAAAAGGGAGCCTGAAGAGGTTGTTAAGGACCTCAACAGGGCTTTTTCCAGAATAAACCGTGTTATATTTAAATACCGTGGTACTCTGGATAAATATCTCGGGGACGGCCTGCTTGCCATTTTTGGGGCACCGGTTCCCGGGGATCATCACCGGGAAAGGGCCCTTATGGCCGCTATTGAAATTCTTGGAGAAGATATTTCCTTTGAGCTGGGGGTTGGTCTTAATACCGGTCAGGTTGTGGTCGGTAATATCGGTTCGGACATAAGGATGGATTATACGGTGGTGGGCCATGTGGTTAACCGGGCAGCCCGATTTGTTGAAATTGCCCGTCCCGGGGAGATAGTTATTGGTAATAATACTTATTCAGGTCTTCCGGACAGGTTAAAAAATATGGACTGGCAACGAGATGAATATAAAGATAGTAATATAGGGTCAGCTGAAAGGGTTTACCGCCTGATGAGGAGGGAACAGGTATGAGAAGATTAACTGTATTATTTGTAATTATAGTAATGATAACAACAGTCTTTATTACAGGAAATGCTTCACCGGCCTGTACAGAGACAGAACCGGTGGCTACAGTCAGTAATGTAGAGGGCAGGGTTGAGAAACTGGTTAATAACTGGTTTTTAAATATTTTTCAGATAAAGGCCTGGCATGTTATTAAAAATGGAGATAACCTAAATCAGGGTGATGTTATTAAAACCGGTGAAAAGGCTTCCTGTGAAATTGTTTTCAGGAATAATTCTTTTGTCAAAATAGATGGCGGAAGTGAGGTTGTCATAGGAGAATGCAATATAGTTGAGACCGGGACAACGACTTCCCTTAAACTTAATAAAGGTAGAATATGGTCCAGGGTTGAAAAAGTATGGAAGGGTATAACTAAATTTAAGGTTATAACCCCTTCAGCAGTGGCCGGGGTTAAAGGAACCCTCTTCTCAGTTTGTGTTGGTGAAGGTGATACCACCATTCTTTCGGTAAGAGAAGGGGCTGTTGAGCTGTCCAGTAGGGAAGGTGATGAACGGGTTCTTGTTACCACTAATAACATGGCCCGGGCCAGGGCCGGCCTGGTTTTAAAGCCTGTCAAAATAGATGAACAGGAGAAAAGGGCCTGGGAGAGGTCAGATGTTAAGGAATGGATTAAAAGAGTCAACCTCAAAGTGGGTGAAGGTAGTAAGGCAGATGATGGCACAAGTCATGTCCCTGAAGAACCTGCCGCTAATAACGGGAAACCCGATGACATGGACCTACCTCCCGATAAAGATAAAGATGATGAGATAGATGATTACTCTGATAAAGAAGACAAGGATGATAACACGAATAATATAGATGATGATAACTATAGTAAGGATAAAGATGAAATCATTAAAGACAAAGATAAAAAAGAAGATGATCAGGACCAGGATAAAGATGCAGATGTAAAAGAAAAACCCACAGATATAGAAAACGAAGATAAAGATAAAGATGAAAAAAAAGAAGATAAAGATAATGGTGAAGAAAATGAAGACAGAAATGAAAAAGATTCAGATGAGGAAGTTAATAGTTCCAGTAAAGATAAGAATACAAATAAATCAAATCCAGGAGTTCTGGCAAAAACCTCAAAGAAAAAATGAGTAGAGTTTTAGATTTAAATGTTATTGAAAGGGGCTTTTTGATGAGTGAGATTAGTTACCGTTCTATTCCCCTTTTTTCAGGGCTTAACGATGAACAACTTGACCTCTTGAAAAGTATTACCAATAAGAGAAGATATAAAGCCGGTGAAATACTTTTTTTTGAGGGTGATAAGCCCGATGCTTTTTATATAGTGGTAGAAGGGGAGATTCAGATAATAAAAGTTTCATATGACGGCAAGGAAAAAATTCTGGAGGTCATGGGTCCCGGTGACTTCTTTGGAGAGATGGCTATTATTGATAGTAAAGGGCGTTCAGCTACAGCCAGGGTTATCCGGGATTCCAGTCTTCTGGTTGTCGGAAACCAGGAATTTTTAAACCTGGTCAGGGAATACCCCTTTATTGCCCTTAAAATTATTGGAGAATTAAGCCGGAGGTTGCGGCAGGCCAATCAGGATATAGAGAGCCTTGCTTTTCTGGATGTTGAAACCCGGTTAAAAAAGTTTTTCAGGCGAATGACTGGTGAGATCCGGGATAACGGAGAAGCAGTAGTTATAGACAGGAATATAACACACCAGGATATTGCCAGATTTATCGGGACTTCCCGGGAGACAGTAACCCGGATTATAAATAAACTTAAAGATAAAGGGTTATTAGAAATTAAAAGAGAGAAAATAATTTTAAAAGATATCAATAAATGGTGATGAAGGTCACTTTCCTCCCTGAGTATATTTGTAATAATATAATTGCAGGATGCAGTTATTTACCGGGTGCTTCATAATTTATTTTTCTGGTTTTTGCTCCAAAATTGGGTTGTGAATAACTGATTACATTTTGCTTGCATTGTATTCTTTATACCTTAATTTTAAGGTCTTTTTAAGGCCCTGTCATTAACATGTTCGGGATTAAATTCAAAATCAGGGAGGGGGTTAATATGAAAAAGGTTTATGCTTTTCTTTTAGGCCTGTTGTTTTTTGCTGTAGTTATTGGTTTGCCGGTTGTTGCCGGTGCAGAGGATACTGGTCTTGATAAGGGAGTTCTGGTTGAACTTTCCTTAAAAATAAGTAGAATGGAGAATTTATCATCTTCAGAAAAAGAAGAATTACAGGATGCCCTTCTGGATATGATGTCTGAGGGTCAAGTAGATCCTATAAATGTATTAAACAAACTGGATAAAGTAATGAACAAGCTTGAGACAAATACGGCTGCAGAGGTTCAACTGAGGCTTATGTCTGAAGTAAATGTTTTAAACCGGGAAGCTGTGCAGAATATGGTTGAGAACGCCAATAAAAATCAGTTGAAAGAGGTAGCTGAAAAAATATGGGAGGCCCTGAAAAATGGCGTTCCTTCTGAAAAAGTAAATAATGCCCTCCAGACCAGGGAAGAAAATATGGAACAGGTCAGAAAACGCCTTGAAGAAATGACTGAAGAACGGGAAAGGTTACGGGAAAGGGACCATGAACAGGAACATAATGAAGAAGATCAGGAAGATAAGGATGGAGATGAAGAGGAGCAGGACGAAGATCAGAGAGAAGGAAAAACCGATGACAATGAAAAAGGAGATAAAAAAGATGACAGAAGACACGGTAAAAACGACCTGAAAAAAGACAGTGAAGATGATAGTGATGATGACGAGAATGCAAAAGATGATGAGGAAGAGCAGGATGAAGATGATAATGAAGGTCATAAGGGTATAGAACGGGACGAAGACTAGTGTAAAGAGTAAGCGGTAAGTTACGATAAAATATAGATATAGTTCAATAATAATCTGGATAATGAAAAGCCGGCCTGAGGCCGGTTTTTTTATTGATAATTTTTTAATATCTGGATATAATGGTTAAGGAAAGGAGGAATAGTAATGGGAAAGAAATTTGAAATTAAGAATGCCTGGCTGGAAATGGCCGGGGCCGAGAAAGAAGAAATAAATCAATTTAATAAAGATTATGCAGGATTCATTACAGTTAATAAGACAGAGCGGGAGTTTGTTAAGGCTGCTGTAGAACTACTGGAAAAGGAAGGATTTAAAAATTTAGAAGAGGTTCAAAAACTAAGAGAAGGTGACCGGGTATATAAGGTTAACCGGGACCGGGCCATTGCTGCTGCTGTAATCGGTCAGAGACCCTTGACCGATGGGTTGCGGATTGTTGGGGCCCACCTCGATTCACCCCGGATTGATTTAAAGCCCAATCCAGTGTATGAGGATAGTGAGCTAGTTTTCTTCAACACTCATTATTACGGGGGGATAAAAAAATATCAGTGGG
This sequence comes from Halothermothrix orenii H 168, assembly GCF_000020485.1. Classification (GTDB taxonomy): domain Bacteria; phylum Bacillota; class Halanaerobiia; order Halanaerobiales; family Halothermotrichaceae; genus Halothermothrix; species Halothermothrix orenii. The sequence continues at coordinate 1,936,528 of NC_011899.1, read as the reverse complement.
TTTCAATTCCCCTGGCCCTTCATGGGGTTGTAGTCAAAGAGGATGGTACCAGAGTTGATGTTGTTATCGGTGAAAATGAATCTGACCCAATTTTTTACATAAGTGATTTATTACCTCATTTAAGTAAAGACCAGATGAAGAAGAAGATGACAGAAGGTATAACCGGGGAACAGCTGGATGTCCTCATCGGGAGTGTACCTGCCGGGGAAGAAGAAGATAGTGACAAGGTCAAGGTAAAATCAGCTGTGCTTGATTTATTAAATGAGAAATATGGAATTACCGAGGAGGATCTGGTTAGTGCTGACCTGAAGTTGGTACCCGCTTATAGAGCGAGAGACCTCGGCTTTGACCGGGGGCTTCTGGCCGGATACGGACATGATGATCGGGTCTGTAGCTATACAGCTTTGCGCGGATTAATAGATCTGGAAACACCAGAATATACCGGGGTTGCTCTTCTGGTTGATAAAGAAGAAATTGGAAGTATGGGGGCTACCGGAATGCAGTCCAGGTTTTTCGAGAACTGCCTGGCAGAGATGATTGATCTAACCGGTGAAGATTATAGTGATCTGGCTTTGAGAAAGGCCCTGGAAAATTCATGGGCCCTGTCGGCTGATGTCAATGCGGCCTTTGACCCCAACTTCTCTGATGTTTTTGATAAGGACAACTCTTCCTATCTGGGTAAGGGTGTCGTCTTAACCAAATATACCGGGGCCCGGGGTAAGTATAGTTCTTCTGAAGCCACTGCTGAATTTGTCGGCAGGGTTAGAGCTCTATTCAATAATGGTGGTGTACCCTGGCAGATTGGTGAACTCGGCAAGGTTGACCAGGGGGGCGGGGGTACTATCGCCCAGTTCCTGGCCAATTATAATATGGATGTTGTTGACTGTGGCCCTGCGGTTTTATCTATGCACTCTCCTTTTGAAGTTGTAAGCAAGGTTGATGTTTACAGTTCTTATTTAGCATACAGTGTTTTCTTTGGTAGTCAGGGTTAAATAATTACCGGTCAGGGGGTTACCTGGCCGGTTTTTTATTTAAATTTAAGGGTTTGTAAATTATTTAACATTAAAATTATTGATATGGTTTATAATATGAAGTGAATAGAAAGCATAAGGAGAGTGAAATAAAGATGGCCAAAATCGGTAGTGAAGACAAAGAGAGAATTAAAGAGTTATTCAGTGAGAACCTTGAGGGAGATGTTAATATTCATTTCTTTACAGATGGTGATGCCTGTGAGTACTGTGAAGATACCAGGGAAATTTTGGATGAAATCTCATCACTGGATGACAGAATTAATCTGACAGTTAACAATCTTGGAGAAGAAGAAGCTGAGAGGCTGGGAATAAATAGGGCACCGGCTATTGTATTCGTGGATGATGAGGGGGAAGATTTAGGTGTTCATTTTTATGGTATCCCCTCCGGTTATGAGTTTAACACCTTAATAGAGGATATTATTGACATTTCAAATAATGGCCCCCGGGACCTTGGAGATGATATTAAAGAACAAATCAAAGCTATTGATAAAGATGTTCGTCTTCAGGTATTTATTACTCCGACCTGTCCCTATTGCCCCAGGGCTGTCAGGGTTGCTCACCAGATGGCTATGCTTAACCCCAAAGTCAGGGGTGAGATGATTGAAGCTATTGAATTCAGGGACTTATCAGAAAAATATAATGTATCCGGGGTTCCTAAAACAGTTATTAATGATGGTGCTGCAGAACAGGTTGGAGCTGTTCCGGCCCAGGTTATTTTAAATAAAATAAAAGAAGTTTAAATCTGATTATACAATTACAGGTTATTTTTTGACTGGCATTTGTTCATATTTGCGCAATGTCAGGTAGTAAAGACCATTTTTAATAGAGATAATAAAAATCTAAAAGGGGAGGAATTTAAATGAGTAGACCAGTGGATGTAACTGATGGTAATTTTAGCAGGGAGGTTTTAAAGTCCGATAAACCTGTGGTGGTTGATTTCTGGGCTGAATGGTGTGCCCCCTGCCGGATGTTAACACCGGTTATAAAAAAGATTGCCAGGGAATACAGTGATAAAGTTAAGGTTTGCAAACTGAATGTTGATGAAAATCAGTCGACCGCAAGCCGTTATGGGGTTATGAGCATACCGACAATAATTCTCTTTGAAAATGGTAAGGTAAAAAAACAGGTTACCGGTTATATGCCAAAAAACACCCTTGTAAAAAAACTGGGTATAGAATAAAATGGTAGGCAGGGGATGGTAATTCCCTGCTTATTGTTTTATCCAGGGTTTTTTTATAGTTAATTTTTCTGGTTTCAGGCCCTGTTTTATAGCAACTATAAGTAATAAAAAAGGCAGGTGATAATATATGCTCACGGTAGAAAATGTTTTCCTGACCCTTGGTCATAAACAGGTATTAAGGGGGTTAAATCTCAGTTTTGAAAAGGGTAAAGCTTATGGGATAATCGGGCAGAACGGAGCTGGTAAAAGCTCTATTGCTTATCTTTTGATGGGGTTAGAGAGATATAAACCGGATAAAGGTAAGATTATTTTTGGAGGGGAAGATATAACCCCCCTTTCTGTTTATGAAAGGGCTAAAAGGGGAATAACCCTCGCCTGGCAGGAACCGGCCCGTTTTGAAGGTCTGAGTATTAAAGATTTTTTAACCCTAGGCAACCGCTATTCTCATGAAGAAGCCGGGGAATATTTAAAGCTTGTTGGACTTGATCCTGAGCGATATCTAAACCGGGAGATAGATGATAGTTTAAGTGGTGGAGAACGGAAAAGGGTTGAAATGGCTTCAGTTTTAATGGTCAAACCGGAGGTCGTAATCCTTGATGAACCTGATTCCGGTATCGATATTGGTTCATATGAAAAAGTCGTTCAGGTGGTGGACCACTTAAAGAAGAATGGCAGTATTGTCGTAGTTATAACCCATAATAATATCATGTTAAAAAGTATGGATTATGCTTATTTAATCTGTAATGGGGTGGCCTATCGCGAAGGTGCTCCCGGAGATATTCAGGAATTTTACGAAGATAAATGTGATAGCTGTGCTTTTGTGGATGAAGGGGGTGAGATTATTGAAGCTTAGTTTTGATGAAGAATTTAAAATGCTGGTAGATGCCTTTGAGAAAAGTGGTGGTGATGGTTCTGTCTTCAGTGAAGAAGACGGGGGCTTTCTTTTGATAAATGCCAACCGGGTGGTTGGTGTTAATGAAGTTGAGGGTTTAAAAATAGATACTGAACCACAGGATGATGGGGTCAAGGTCAGGATTGAGATTGCCGATGGAGCCCGGTTTAAAAAACCGATGCATATGTGTTTCGGGGTAACCCATAAAGAGGGGCTACAGTATATTCAGGCTGAGTATGTGGTCGGGGAGGATGCCGAGGTTCACCTGTTAGCCCACTGCAGTTTTCCCAAAGCTAAAAAAGTTATTCATAAAATGGATGCTGATATCCATCTGAAAAAAAACGCAATTCTAACCTATGAAGAGGTTCATTATCATGGGCAGGAAGCCGGAGTGGAGGTTATCCCTAAAACCAGGGCCAAACTTGATGAAGGAGCCTATTTTTTCAGTGAGTTTAAGCTGGTCAAGGGACGGGTTGGTAAACTTGATGTGGATATTGAAGTTGACCAGGCTAAAAAATCTGCCAGTAAATTAATAAGTAAGGTTTATGGTAAGGAAACCGATAGCATCAAAATAAAAGAAAGGTTAAATTTGAATGAAGAAGGAAGTAAGGGTCTGGCCAAGACCAGGGTTTTTGCAGCTGACCAGACCGTCAGTGAGGTCATTGGTGAAGCTTATGGTAATGCTCCCAATGTTAAAGGCCATATTGATTGTGTGGAAGCGGTTAAGGGGGAGGCAGAGGTAAGTGCTATTCCCATTATAAAAGTCAATAATGATCTGGCTGAGCTATCCCATGAAGCCAGTATCGGTAGAATAAACCAGAAACAGCTGGAAACATTGATTGCCAGAGGTTTGAGTGAGGATGAAGCCACAGATTTAATTGTCAATGGTATGCTCAGGTAGTTTTTTAGTGTCGGCAAGTTCCGGGCCTTTTCCTGGTTCTCTGGTGAATAATCTATTTATTTTGCCAGGAGTAACAGGAGCCGGCCCGGGTTTTCCTTTTTTTTATAAATTTTATTAAGTTGTAACATAATTTGTTGATACCGGGAAACTATATATTCACTAATTTTGGAAAAAGCCCTTCCCCATATTTAAAAAAACATATAAATATGGTATAATTTACGAGATGGCATAAATGTAGAAGTAGTGTTTAAAATTTGTTTTTACTCCTATTTTGTTTAATATTTTAGATTTTTTTGTATTTAGTTTTATATTTATATTGTTATACCTGTAGTTATACATTTTAGTTATATATTTCTACTATTTAATTAAATTTATATAATATATGGGGGTGGCTTTTTTGCAGAAAATATTGATTATCCATTCTGAAGAAGGTAATATAGAGGAAATTGCCAGAGGGATAGCAGAAGGGGCCAGGAAAAACGGACATCAGGTTGATATTCTCAGTACCCGGGACAGGGGACGGGTTGTATCCTTTTTCCCCTATGATTTGATACTGGTGGGCAGTCCAACACGGGGAATTTTCAAGGGGAAGATTGGTAAAGACTTACCCCCCTATCTAAGGGAATGTAAACGGACGGCCGGGAAAACAGCCATGGCCTTTGTTACTCCCAGATTTTTTGCAACTACAACAGCATTAAAAAAGGTAATGGCTGAGCTGGAGAAGCTTGGTTGTTTTGTTAAAAACTTCGCCAGTTTGAAGAACCGGGGTGAGGCTGTCAGGTTTGGTGAAAAGCTTTAATGATTTCCTCTTGTAAATACATAACGGATAGTATATAATATAGGAGGCGCCACAGTAGGCTTTGCCCGTTACTGTGGCTTTTTATTTTTGGCAGAAAAAGGAGGCTTTAAATGGGCCACCCTGTCAATATTAGAATTAAAAACAAACATACTCTGGTAGATGGTTTTCAGGATAAAATAGAATATGAAGGCCAGGGAAATTTTTATTTGAAGGATGATAGCTACTACCTGGTCTACCGGGACTATTCCGAAGGCCTGGATGGGGCCAGAACTACAGTTAAAATCAAAAAATCAAAGGATAGAGTTTTAATTAAAAGGGGTAGACCGGCTCCAGCAAAGCAGGTCTTTATGAGTGGACAAACCCTGGAAGGTTGGCTGAGGATTGATAACAGGCAGGTAGCAATTAAGACAAAAACAGAGGAAATTAACTGTAGTCTAAACAAGAGTGGGGGAGAACTCCATATAGAATATGAACTCTTTATAGGTGGCAGGTATTCTGGAAAATACAGCCTTTCTATTTTTTTAGAAATAAGTGAGTAAAAAATTATAATAAAGTCCTGGAACTTAACTATTAAGACTCTGGGAAATAAATGACATAAGGATAACTGTTATCACAGGAGTAATTTTGTTGTATAATGTTCAGTTGCTAGGGGGGTTTTTACATGAAGGAAGTTCTATTATCATTATTGTCCGGGATGATAGTCGGTGCTCTATTTTCTTTTGTTAAATTACCCATACCTGCCCCTCCAAATCTGGCAGGGGTTGCAGGAATAATCGGTATATTTCTTGGTTTTACTCTGGTGAAGAATATTTTATAATTCAGGAGGAGGGAATGAAGAAATATGACAAAATATATTTTTGTTACCGGGGGGGTAGTATCTGCCCTCGGTAAAGGGATAACGGCTGCCTCCCTGGGGAGGTTATTGAAGAGCAGGGGTCTAAAAGTCAGTATTCAGAAATTTGATCCTTATATAAATGTGGACCCCGGTACCATGAGTCCATACCAGCATGGAGAGGTTTTTGTTACTGATGATGGTGCAGAAACCGACCTGGACCTGGGCCATTATGAAAGGTTTATCGATGTTAACCTGAGTCAGAACAATAATGTAACCACAGGACAGATCTATGGATCGGTTATCCGCAAAGAACGGAAAGGTGAGTACCTGGGAGCAACCGTTCAGGTAATCCCCCATATCACCGATGAAATCAAATCAAGAATTACCCGGGTAGGCCGGGAAACCGATGCCGATGTAGTTATTACCGAAATCGGGGGAACAGTTGGTGATATCGAAAGTCTACCCTTTATTGAAGCCATCAGGCAATTGAAGAGTGATCTCGGCAAGGAGAATGTATTTTACCTTCACTGTACCCTTGTTCCCTATCTGCCAACTGCCGGGGAGTTAAAGACAAAGCCTACCCAGCACAGTATAAAGGAATTGAGGGGTATCGGTATTCAGCCTGATGCGATAGTATGCCGCTCTGACCGTAAGCTTACCCAGGATGTCAAGGATAAAATAGCCCTGTTTGGTGATATTGATAAGAGGGCCGTTATCCAGGCCGTGGATGCCAAAAATATTTATGAAGTCCCCCTTAAGTTTGAAAAAGAGGGACTGGCCACAATCGTTATTGATAAACTGGGCCTGGAAAATAAGGTTCATACCCCTGATCTCGAGGACTGGCAGGATATGGTCAACAAGATGAAACACCTTGATAACAGGGTCCGGATTGCTATAGTTGGTAAATATGTTGAATTACCCGATGCCTATATAAGTATAAATGAGGCTTTCAGGCATGCCGGGGTTGCCAATAATGCTGAAGTAGAGGTTAAATGGGTTTATGCCGAAGACCTGGAAGGAGATAGTTCCCCTGAAGAATACCTTGACGATGTGGATGGAATCCTGGTACCCGGTGGTTTTGGAGACCGGGGAATTGAGGGAAAGATAAAAGCCATTACCTATGCCCGGGAAAAGGGTATTCCTTTCTTCGGAATCTGTCTGGGTATGCAATGTGCTGTCATCGAGTTTTCCAGAAATGTAGCCGGTTATAAAGGGGCCAATAGTTCTGAATTTGATCTTGATACCGATCACCCCGTTATCGATCTTATGCCTGAGCAGAAAGAGATAGAGGATAAGGGAGGAACTATGCGTCTGGGTATTTACCCCTGTAAGCTTAGCTCCGGTACCAAAAGTTATGAAGCTTATCAGGATGAAATAATATATGAAAGACATCGCCATCGCTATGAGTTTAACAATGAATATAGAAATGAGTTAATAGAAAAAGGTCTGATTCTGGCCGGACTTTCCCCTGACGAAAGGCTGGTAGAAATTGTAGAATTACCGGATCATCCCTGGTTTGTTGGTGTACAGTTCCACCCTGAATTTAAGAGCAGGCCCAATAGGCCTCATCCGCTTTTTGTAGGATTTATCAGGGCAGCACTGGAAGAGAAATAAAATTAGACCAGTAAGTGGGGTGATACTATTAAAAGACAGTATTTTTTATTTGACCTGGACGGTACTCTATTACCCATTGATTTTGATATATTTTTAAAAAAATACTTTAAAGCCTTGACCAGGGAATTTTTAGATCTGGCTTCACCGGAGGAATTTATTAAAATACTAATGAAGTCTACTGAAGATATGATCAATAATGATGGCCAAAAAGTAAACAGGGTAGTTTTTGAAGAATCTTTTTTTAAATTACTAGAAGTAAATAACCCGGAGGAGATTATGGCCAGGTTTGATAAGTTTTACAGGGAACGGTTTCCATATCTGGGGGAAGGATTAGAAGTTGATAATACTTCCTGTAAAATAATTGAAATGTTAAAGAAAAAGGGTTATGGTCTGGTTCTGGCTACTAACCCTGTTTTTCCACCGGAAGCAATTAGAGAACGCTTGAGTTGGTCTGGACTTAAAGCCGATGACTTTGATTTTATCACCCATTATAATAATATGCATTATTGCAAACCGAACCTGAAATACTATAAGGAAATACTGAAAAATATCGGAGCCACCCCTTCCCGTTGCTATATGGTGGGTAATGATGTTGAGGAAGATATGGTAGCCGGTAGACTGGGAATAAAGACTTATCTGATCAAGGATAATTTAATAGAAAGAGGTAATTCAACTATTCCTGAACCAGACTGGCAGGGAAGCCTGGCAGGTCTTTTCGAGTATCTGAAGTTAAATAGTTAACTATAGAAGCCAAAGAGTTAACTATAAAAATTAATACTTGTTTTCAGGTATAAAACCCCCTTACCCGGGTAATAATGGTAATAACAGACCCGGGAGGGGGATTACTTATGAATGCTCAACATTTTAGAAAAAAAACACCCCTGTCTTTAAGGACTGACAACATTTATTTTTTTATGGGGTTATTAGCAGTATTCTGTGTACTGTTTTGTTTATCAGCCAGTGTTTATGCCTCTAATATAATTGAGGGTTACATAAAAGAGGTTAATCTCCAGAATAATACCATCCAGATTAATTCAGAAACTTACCAGATTAAGGATGAGGTTAATATTTACTATAATGGACACAAATCATCCCTGACAGCATGCCTGCCTCCGGGGCAGGAGCGGTATCAGTGGGGGGTATTGACCCTTGATGATAAAGGTCTTCCTGGAGAATTAAGGGTCTACTATAATGTAATTGAAGGTTTTGTTACGGAAGTTGATTATGAAAATAAAAAATTATACCTGAAGAAGTTTAACCAGGATAGATCTGATATTGATATGCCAGAGTTCTTCAACTGGAGAGAGGGTATAACCTCTGGAATAGGCAAGTTAAAGATTTTAAAACCAGGGGATTATATAGTTTTGATTGTTGGCCGGGGGCTGATACTTGAAATCCATAAGGACTTATAAGGATAATAAAATATTTAATTATAAGAAGGATTTTTCAAAAATATGGAGAATAGTAAGGGTGAGGAGGTGAAAACCTGGTTAGTAACTAATCAGGTTGATACAATATGGTTATTGAACATTCTTCCGCATTTGCTATGCGTTGCCCCACCTGTGGGCGACTGGAAGTCAACCAGTTGAATATATTTCAGCTTTCCGGCAATAAAACCCACCGGATAAAGTGTCAATGTGGTAGACAGAAAGTTTCTTTTAAAAGAAAGGGCCGGAAGTTTATCTCTATTAAGTTTTACTGTATTATATGTGACCGGGAACATGTAACTGTAATTCCCAGGGATGAATTTTTCACAAAAAACCACCTTAATGTCCTGGTATGTCCCAACACTGAGTTAAACCTGGGGTATTATGGTTCCTATTTACTACTACGGGAGGAGCTTAACCGTCAGCAGGAAGAATTAAATTCTATTGCCAATGAAATGGGTTTTGATGATTTTAATGATCCTGAAATCATGCTGGAGGTTTTAGACCATCTCCATGATATTGCAGCTGAGGGTTCTTTGTTCTGCGAATGCGGGAGTCATGATATAAATATAGATCTATTCTCAGATAAAATTCAGTTGCTGTGTAACAATTGTAATTCTTCATTGGTTGTTCCAGCATCTACCAGGGAAGATGTTGACCTGTTAAAAAATAAGGATGAGGTTATAATTAAAATGAGTAAAAAGCCTGGTAGCTCTAAGGATCCTAAAATAAATATTTAGGGCCAAATTATAATTACAACATAAAATAAAATTATAAAAATTATAAGGAGGAAATAAGTATGAATTTAGTTCCAATGGCAGAGATACTCAAAAAAGCTAACAAAGAAGGCTATGCAGTTGGTGGGTTTAACATTAATAATCTGGAATTTTTACAGGGGATCATAGAAGCTGCTGAGGAGATGAATTCCCCACTTATTTTACAGACCAGTGAAGGTGCTATTAAATATATTGGTATTGATTATGTTATTGGTATGGTGGAAGCAGCCACCAAAAATACTACTATTCCGGTTGCGCTGCACCTGGACCATGGTAGCAGCTTTGAGGTAGTTATGAAGTGTATCAGGCATGGCTATTCTTCAGTTATGATTGATGGCTCTCACTATCCCTTTGAAGAAAATGTAAGACTGGTTAAAAAGGTAGTAGAAGCAGCCCATTCAGTCGGAGTTAGTGTTGAAGCTGAGCTTGGGAAAATAGGTGGAACTGAAGATAATGTATCTGTAGATGAAAAAGATGCTACATATACTGACCCGGATGAGGCTGTTGAATTTGTGGAAAGAACAGGGGTAGATGCCCTGGCTATAGCTATTGGTACTGCTCATGGGGTATACAAGGGTAAGCCTGAACTTGATTTTGATCGTTTAACAGATATCAAATCTAAATTAGATATGCCGCTGGTATTACACGGTGCTTCCGGTGTTCCTACTGAAGATGTAGAAAAGGCTGTAAAGCTGGGAATCAATAAAGTTAATGTAAATACCGATTTCCAGCAGGCCTTTACAGAAAGAATAAAAGAAATATTTGATGAAAAGCCTGATCTCTATGACCCCCGCAAATATTGTGGGCCGGGTCGTGACGCCATTAAAGCTAAAGTTAAAGAGAAGATTAAAATGCTGGGTAGTCAGAATAAAGCCTGACCGGAATTAATGGGTTAACGGGTTATACAGGGTATTCCTGTGAAAGCAGGTATACCCTTTTCCTTATACCCCCTGTTCAATTACTGCCACTATTCTCCTTCATAAATCAAACCACATTTGACCCCGCTTTAATCCAGCCTGACCTGTTCACAGGAATACTAACCATTTATATAAAAATATTTTTTGTTCTTAAATATCTGCTTATATTATAAAATTATACTTTTATATTATAAAATTTAAAAATTTTACTTTATATATTACAAAATTTTTACTTAATTTGAGTTTTACTTAATTTGACTATAGGTTTTCTAATTTTCCAGTGTTATCGGTTAAGAAAGGTGGGTTTGTATTGCTTAATATCAGTGAACTTGAGAAAAAAACTATTACTGAGTTACATAAACTGGCTAAAGAGCTCGATGTTACCGGATATACTCATATGAGAAAAAAAGACTTAATCTTTGCTATTTTAAAGAGAGAAACGGAGAAGGGGGGGCATATTTTTGCTGAAGGGGTTCTCGAGATTGTTAATGGTGAAGGCTATGGTTTTTTAAGGCCTTCTAAATATGTTCCCTCCAGTGATGATATCTATATATCGGCTTCCCAGATCAGGAGGTTTGATTTGAGAACTGGTGATGTAGTATCAGGACAGGTACGGGAGCCTAAAGAGGGAGAGAGGTATTTTGCCCTGCTCAGGATAGAGGCCGTCAATTTTCAGGATCCAGAGAGGGCCAGGGACAGGGCTTATTTTGAAGACCTGACTCCCCTTTATCCTGTGGAAAGGTTAAAACTGGAATATCATCCCAATGAAATTTCTACCCGATTGATAGATCTGGTGGCTCCAATTGGAAAGGGGCAGCGGGGGTTAATAGTATCCCCACCGAAGGCCGGAAAAACGGTTCTATTAAAAAAGATAGCCAATAGTATTACCCATAATTACCCTGAAGCCAGGTTGATGATTTTATTAATAGATGAGAGGCCTGAAGAGGTTACTGATATGAAAAGGTCAGTTGATGCTGAGGTAATCAGTTCTACTTTTGATGAACCACCGGAAAACCACCTTCAGGTGGCTGAACTGGTTTTAAAGAAGGCTAAACGCCTGGTAGAACACAAATATGATGTAATAATCCTCCTTGATAGTATAACCCGACTGGCCCGCGCAGCCAATGTAACCATACCACCAAGCGGCCGTACTCTCTCCGGTGGATTAGACCCCAATGCCATGCATTTCCCAAAAAGGTTTTTTGGGGCAGGGCGGAATATTGAAGAAGGTGGCAGTTTAACTATTCTGGCTACAGCCCTGGTAGATACCGGTAGCAGGATGGATGATGTTATTTATGAAGAGTTTAAGGGAACGGGAAATATGGAAATACATTTAAATCGTCACCTGGCAGAACAGAGGCTATTCCCGGCTATTGATATCAAGAAGTCAGGAACGAGAAAGGAAGAACTCCTCCTTGATAAAAAAGAACTGGATACTATGTGGAAGTTGCGTAAAGGGATTGCAAACACCAGTACCACAGAAATCATGGAGTCTTTTATAAAACAGCTTCATAATACCAGAACAAACAGGGATTTATTGGTAAGCCTCAACAGGGTATTTGGTTAATGCCCATCGGTTGCAGAGAGAATTTACGTGTGTTATAATATAAAAGTTGAAAAAGGAGAAAGAGGTGATATCATGAAAAAAGGTATTCATCCCGAGATTAAGAAGACCAAGATTGTATGTGCCTGTGGTGCTGAATATGAAACAAACTCCACTAAAGAAGATATCCATGTAGAAGTATGCTCCAGGTGTCATCCCTTTTACACAGGTAAACAGCGCAAAGCCACTAAAGGTGGTCGGATCGAAAGGTTTAACAAAAAATACGGGCTTTCTGAAGAGTAGGAAGCCCCGGTTCAGGGCAGGGCTTAAGCTCTGCTTTTTTAATATTTTTATTACCAAAATATAGTAAATTATTTAAATCAAGGATTTTCATAATTGATGAATAAATATTGACAGCAGTTTAGATGGATTAGTCAAAATCAACGTTTTTAAGAGGTGGAGAGGAGATGTACCAGATAAACAATACTGGATGGATAGAGGTTATTACCGGTCCCATGTACTGTGGTAAAAGTGAAGAACTGATCCGGCGGTTGCGCCGGGTTGAAATAGCCAGACAGAAAGCTCATGTTTTTAAACCGGTTATAGACAACCGCTATAGTAATAAGGATGTTGTTTCCCATAATGGGGAAAGAATTGAGGCTATACCGGTCAATCACCCTGAGGAAATTTTACAGAGGATTGATAAAAATACCGAAGTGGTCGGAATAGATGAAGTACAGTTTTTTAGTAACGGGATCATTTCTATCTGTGAACAACTTGCTGATGAGGGGAAGAGGGTTATTGTGGCCGGCCTGGATCGCGATTTCAGGGGGGAACCCTTTGGCCCGGTACCGGAACTACTGGCCAGGGCTGAATATGTCGATAAACTCCATGCAATCTGTGTAAAATGTGGGGAACTGGCCAGCCGTACTCAGCGACTGATTGATGGAGAACCAGCTTCTTACGATGATCCCGTAATTATGGTTGGGGCTGAAGAGGTATATGAAGCCCGTTGTCGAAAATGCCATGAAGTAAAGAATAAAAGGGGAGAAAAGAATGAGTGAACCACAATACGGTGGTCAGGCTGTTATTGAAGGTGTAATGATGAGAGGTAAGGACAGGGCAGCCATAGCTGTCCGTAAACCTACGGATGAAATTGTTGTGGAAAGAATCCACCTCAGGTCCATCGGGGAAAGGTTTCCCTTTTTAAAATGGCCATTTATTAGAGGTGTTGTTGCCCTTATCAGTTCATTGACGATTGGTGTTAAATCTTTAACCTATTCTGCAAATGAGGCCACAGAGGAAGAGGAGGAAATCTCTCCCTGGGAAATGGCCCTGAGTGTTGTTATATCCTTTGCCCTGGCTATTTTGCTTTTTGTCGCTTTTCCAGCCGGGGTTATTGCTTTGATTCAGCCACTGGTTGAACAGAGTATAGTTCTGAATATTATAGAGGGACTGGTTAAGATAACTGCTTTTTTGACTTATCTTTTTATTATTTCAAGAATGAAAGAAGTTAAAAGGGTATTTATGTATCACGGGGCTGAACACAAGGTTATTCATAATTATGAATCAAATTTACCCCTTACTGTGGAAAATGCCCGTAAATTCAGTACCCTTCATCCCAGGTGTGGGACCAACTTTATTTTTCTGGTGATTTTGTTGAGTATATTTTTCTTTTCATTTTTTGGCCGGCCTCCTTTTCTGGAAAGGATCTTATACCATTTATTACTTCTGCCGATTATTGCCGGGGTATCCTATGAGATAATTAAACTGGCTGGTCGTGATAAGGTTAATCCCTTTATCCGTTGTATTGCTACCCCGGGACTGTGGCTGCAAAAATTAACGACAGTCGAACCAGATGATTCTATGCTAGAGGTTGCTATCGCTGCCCTTAAGGCAGTATTACCAGAAGAAGAAAGGAATGGGTCAAATGTTTGATTTAACGAAAAAACTTGATAAATTAGTCGATAGATATAATGAACTTAACAAAGAAATCAGTGACCCTGATGTTATTAATAACAGTGAACAGTATCAAAAACTTCTCAAAGAACATGGTAAATTAAAAGAGATTGTCAGCAAATACAGGGAGTACAAAAAGGTGCTAAGCCGGGTTGAAGAAGCCCACTCCATTATTGAAGAGGAAGAGGAGCAGGAAGTTAGAGAACTGGCTGAAATGGAGCTTAAGGAATTAACCCCGCGCAAGGAGAAAATGGAAGATGAGCTTACCTATATGTTGCTACCTGAAGACCCCAATGATGAAAAAAATGTTATTGTTGAAATCAGGGCCGGGGCCGGAGGAGACGAAGCCGGCCTTTTTGCTGCTGACCTTTACCGGATGTATTCCCGGTATGCTGAAAGCAAAAACTGGAAAACAGAAGTTATAAGTGCCAATGCTTCTGGAATAGGCGGGTATAAGGAGATTATATTTACGGTTGAAGGAAAAAATGTATACAGCCGTCTTAAATATGAAAGTGGGGTGCACCGGGTTCAGAGGGTTCCGACCACTGAATCTGGAGGCCGGATTCATACATCTACAGCCACTGTTGCCGTTCTACCTGAGGCTGAAGAGGTTGATGTAGATATTGACCCCAATGATTTACGGATAGATGTTTACAGGTCAAGTGGCCCCGGAGGGCAGAGTGTTAATACTACTGACTCTGCCGTGCGGATAACCCATGAACCGACAGGGCTGGTTGTATCCTGTCAGGATGAAAAATCACAGCATAAGAACAAAGCCAGGGCCATGCGTATTCTACGGGCACGGCTCAAGGAGTTAATGGAAAAAGAAAAGCAGGCGGAAATTGATGAAGCCCGGAAAAGCCAGATCGGCTCCGGGGACCGCAGTGAGAAAATCAGGACCTATAATTTCCCCCAGGGACGGGTCAGTGACCACAGAATCAATTTGACCATTCATCAATTGAATGATATTCTGGACGGAAACCTGGATCTTATTATTGATAATTTAATTAAAGAAGATACTATTAAAAGATTGGAGAAGCTAAAATAGTGACTGTAAAAGAGGTATTAAACAGTGCTATTGATTTTTTTAAAAAGCAGAATATAGATAATCCCCGGCTTGATGCTGAAGTCCTTCTGGCTCATCTCCTTGATATGGAACGGATTCAGCTTTATGTTAAATATGATTTACCGCTAAAAAATAAAGAAGTTGAAGCTTACCGGGAGATGGTTATTAACCGGGCCAGGGGGATACCTGTTGCCTATCTAACAGGACACAAAGAATTTATGTCCCTTGATTTTAAAGTGAACAGGAGTGTTTTAATACCCAGACCGGAGACCGAGATTCTGGTGGAAGAGATAATTTCACTCTGTCAGGCAAAAAATATTGATAATCCCAATATCGTTGATGTAGGAACGGGGAGCGGGGTTATAGCTGTCAGCCTTGCTCACTATCTCCCCGGAGCCCGGGTTCTGGGGATTGATATATCCGATAAGGCTCTGGAAGTGGCCCGGACCAACATCAAGAGGCATAATCTAGGGGAGAGGGTCAAGGTTATTAAGGGTAATTTACTTGATCCTTTAATTAAAATGGAAAAGGATAATGTTAATATAGTTGTCTCCAATCCCCCTTACCTGACCGGAAATGAAATGAAAAAACTGCCGCTGGAAGTTACCTATGAGCCTTCACAGGCCCTTGATGGAGGGGCTGATGGCTTAAAGATTTACCGGGAGTTAATCCCGCGGGCTTTGAAAGTACTTGTCCCGGGAGGTATTTTAGGACTGGAGATAGGTTACCATCAGGCCGACAGTATCAGGGATATTTTGTCAGGCCTGCCCTGGGGTGATATCAGGGTTTTACAGGATTATTCTGGCCTGGACCGGGTTGTTATTGCCCGCAAAAAATAAAACAGGGAAGGAAATTGAGGATGGAATATAAAACCAGAATCGGCAGGGTCAATCGGGACCTTATTAAAAAACAGGATATACTTAAACTGAAAGAGAATGATGCTATCAGGGAAGGGGCCTCCCTTTTGCAAAAAGGGGAGGTTGTTGCTTTTCCTACAGAGACGGTATACGGGTTAGGGGCAGATGCTACCAGTGAAAGTGCTGTCAAAAAAATTTTTAAAGCCAAAGGTCGGCCCCGGGATAACCCTCTAATTGTTCATATCGGTGAGATGGATCAGCTTTACGACATTATAAAAAACCCCCTCTCCGATACGACCCGTAGATTAATAAAACATTTCTGGCCCGGACCCCTGACCCTTATTTTTGAAAAAAAAGAGACGATTCCCGGGGTGACTACAGCCGGTCTTGAGAGTGTAGCGGTCAGGTTTCCGGACAACCCGGTAGCAAGGGCATTAATTGGTTTGAGCTCTGTCCCGGTTGCTGCCCCCAGTGCCAATCTCTCGGGATCACCGAGTCCTACCAGGGCTGAGCATGTTTTTAAAGATTTAAAGGGTAGGATTCCCTTTATAATTGATGGTGGACCGTCCTCTGTCGGAGTAGAATCGACTGTGATTGATATCAGGAGTGGGAACCCTGTTATTCTCCGCCCCGGTGGTGTTACCAGGGAGGAGATAGCTGAAGTAACCGGGTTTAGCCCGGAAAATCCTGATAATGAAGATAGAAAAAAGCCCCTGTCACCAGGTATGAAGTACCGCCATTATTCCCCCCGGACCCCCTTGTATTTAATTGAAATCAGAGATTTTGATAAAATTAGAGACGTTGGAGAAAAATATAAAGGATACAATCTTGCCCTCGTAATTACTTCAGAAACGGATATGGTTTTAAAAGAAAGCCTGAAAAGTTTTTCAACTACAGGTATTAAAAAGGTTGTAATTGGTTCCAGGAATGATTTTAAAAAGATTGCAGCCTGCATGTTCGATATCTTAAGGAATCTGGATACTGATAATATTGATCTTATTTTCTTTGAAACCATTCCGGAGAAGGGACTGGGGGAGGCTATAATGAATAGACTGGCCAAAGCAGCAACGGGGAAAATTGTTGTTGAGTGATCATTAAAAATCTTCAATATCAGTAGTGAAATCTTGTAGTGAAATCTTGATTTTAATATCAGGTTATTGAGACGTTTTTTACTTTTAAAAGATTATGGCCGGAGGTAAATTTGTTCTTATTAACCTTATCTATTAACCTTACCTGAACATTCTTTGCTGTAAAAATACCTCAAATTACTACTAAATAAGTTACCGGATAAATAGATTTTACTGTAAGAGATTTTACTGTAAGAGATTTTACTGTAAGATCTTGTTTACGCCTGAAATGAAATTTTTTTTAATTGTGACACATATGCCATGACACAGATACTTAGGGGGGTAGCTCTTGGGTTTTATAGAAGTGGCAGCCCTGGCAGTAGCCCTGGGAACTGATGCCTTCTCGGTTGCTGTTGTGGTAGGAGTTCAGCAATTTAAACCCTCAAAAATAGTTGAGATTAGCGCCATTATTGGCCTTTTTCATATTATTATGCCCCTGACCGGGTATTATGGTGGCCATGCCATAGAAGAATTGGTAACCAGGTATTTCTGGAGCTATGGCCAGGTCGATAAGTTTTTTAAAATCATCGGGGCAGGCCTTTTATTACTGATAGGTTTCTATATGATAGTTGAAAAGTGGCTGGGGAGGGAACAGGAACTCAAGAATTTTGATTTAACCGGTTGGGGGATTATTGCCCTGGCCATAAGTGTCAGTATGGATGCCCTTTCGGTTGGTATTAGCCTGGGGATGCTGGATGTTGGCATTTTTGCAGTTGTTTTGTTTGGAGGTGTAGCCACGGTTATGATGGCCTCCGGCTTATCCCTGGGTTCTAAAGTGGGTTCCTGGATTGGGGATGATACCCAGGTTATCGGGGGACTGGCTTTAATTTATCTGGGCCTCCATTTTATGGGGTTAGTCTAGAATAGTACAGGGATGGTAAGGAGGGATCAGGATGCCTAAATTACTCTTTGTCTGTACAGGGAATACCTGCCGTAGTCCCATGGCCAGGTTTCTGCTGGAGAAGATGTTATCTCAAAATAAAGATTTAAACAAAAAATGGGAAATAGATTCAGCCGGTATTGCGGCCTTTCCCGGTGGTAAAGCCAGTGATAATGCTGTCAGGGTTCTGGGCGAAGAAGGAATAGACCTGACAGGTCATCTTTCTAAACAGGTAGATGGTGACTTAATTAAAGATGTCGATATTATTTTAACTATGACGATTAATCATAAAGATATGCTCCTTGATAACTTTCCTGAAGCTAAAGGCAAGGTCTATACCCTTAAGGAATTTGCCGGTCAGGCTGAAAATCCCGATGTTTCAGATCCTTTCGGGCAGTCCCTGGAGATATACCGCCAGACCCGGGATGAAATAAAGAAGTATCTTCAAAAAATAATGGGAAAATTGAATTATTATAATAGTGAAGAAGGAATAGAAGGGATGGTCGAGAATAATATTAAAAGAGGTGATATAGATATGAAAATAGCTATTGGATCAGATCATGCCGGCTATGAAATGAAACAGGAGATTATTAAACTACTGGACGAGCTGGGATATGATGTATCAGATATGGGTACTGATTCCGATGAATCTGTAGACTATCCTGATTTTGCCTATAAAGTAGCATCAGGGGTTGCCTCCGGGGAGTATGACCGGGGACTTCTGGTGTGTGGTACCGGAATTGGCATGTCTATTGCTGCCAATAAGGTTGAGGGAGTCAGGGCTGCCCTCTGCCATGATGTTTTTTCTGCCCGGGCTGCCAGAAATCATAATAATGCCAATGTCCTGGCCCTGGGTTCTAGGGTTATAGGGATAGGTCTGGCTAAAGAGATAGTCAAAACCTGGCTGGAAGCTGGTTTTGATGGAGACAGGCATGAAAGAAGGGTTAATAAAATTACCAGGATTGAAAGGGGAGAATACTAAAATGGGAAAGGTAACCGTTATCGACCATCCACTAATACAACATAAATTAACCCTGATCAGGAATAAAGATACCGGTCCCAAAGAATTCAGGGAACTGGTAGATGAAGTAGCCACCTTGATGGCCTACGAAGTGACCAGGGATCTACCCCTGGAAGAGGTTGAAGTTGAGACCCCTATTCAGAAGGCCAGATTTAAAGTAATATCCGGGAAAAAGCTGGGAGTTGTTCCCATCCTGAGGGCAGGACTCGGTATGCTTGACGGGGTCTTGAAACTTATTCCTGCGGCCAAGGTGGGACATATAGGGCTTTACCGTGACCCTGATACATTAAAACCGGTCGAATATTACTGTAAGCTCCCTTCAGATGTAAATGAGAGGGATTTAATTGTTGTTGATCCTATGCTGGCTACCGGAGGTTCAGCTGCAGCGGCTATCAGTTTCATAAAGGAACGTAATCCCAGGAGTATTAAGTTTATGTGTCTTATAGCTGCTCCTGAGGGAGTTGAGAGATTACAGGAAGAGCACCCTGATGTCAGTATTTTTACGGCTGCTGTAGATGAGAAGTTAAATGATCATGCCTATATTGTACCTGGACTTGGTGATGCCGGAGACAGGCTTTATGGTACTAAATGATTGTTATAAAACCACTAAAAATATTTGTTCCTGTTAGAGGGGATGTTTAAATGTTAAACAGTATTCTGGCCTTTTTACTGGGCTTACTGGTGACTTTTATAAGCACACCTCTGGTTAAAAAAATGGCTCTGACAATAGGGGCAGTGGATATGCCGAATCAGAGGAGGTTAAATAGCAAACCTGTTCCTAACCTCGGGGGGATAGCTATATATCTCGGATTTGTTATTTCTGTATTACTATTTTCCCCGGCGGGTTCATTATTAACAGGAATACTTCTGGGAGGAACGGTTATCCTGTTAACCGGAATTATTGATGACCTCAGAGAGTTACCTCCTTTTGTTAAATTGCTGGGTCAGATTACCGCTGCTTCTATTCTCATACTCTATGGTGTCAGGGTAGAATTTATAACAAATCCCTTTGGAGGAATGTTCTATCTAGGATTCTGGGGAATTCCTTTGACCATTTTGTGGATAGTAGGGATAACCAATACCCTTAATTTAATTGACGGTCTGGATGGCCTGGCATCCGGGGTAGCTACCATTGCTTCCCTGACGTTATTTTTTGTTGGTTTACAGGAAGGACAAGTATATGCCCCGATCCTGTCCCTGGCTCTGGCTGGAAGTGCCCTCGGGTTTTTAAAATATAATTTTAACCCGGCCGAGATATATATGGGGGATACCGGAGCCATGTTTCTGGGTTATATTCTGGCCGCAGTATCGGCGGCAGGAGCTTTGAAGAGTGCTGCTGCTGTTACCATAATAGTTCCTTTGCTGGCCCTGGGGGTTCCTATTTTTGATACCGTATTTGCTATTATTAGAAGGATCTGTAACGGGAAACCCATCGGGGAAGCTGATAATGGTCATATCCATCACCGGCTTCTGGCCCTGGGGATGGATCAGCGCCAGGCTGTGATGACTGTATATGGAGTCAGCTTTTTTCTTGGGTTAGTGGCCCTTGTTATCAATAGCTCTAATTTTTACGATGCTATAATTGTATTCTTTATGGTAGTGGTGGCCCTGGTATACGGGGCCTGGAAGCTGGGTATTTTCTCTGTAGAGATACCCGGTGAAGGTGTTAATCCAACTTCCAGTAAAGAGATGGGTTAGTTAGTTATAAAAGGGTGAAGGACATGGAAATTAAGACAGTAACTATTTTCGGCACGAGACCGGAAGCAATAAAAATGGCCCCTGTTGTTAAGGCTCTACAGGAAAGTGAAAATATTGAAAATAAAATACTGGTCACTGCCCAGCACCGGGAGATGCTAGATCAGGTTTTAAGGCTTTTTCAGCTTAAACCTGATTTTGATTTAGATATAATGAAACATAAACAGAGCCTGACCCATATTATGGCAAAGGCCCTTGAAGGAATCGAGAAGGTGTTGACTGAAGTAACCCCTGATTTAGTCCTTGTCCATGGGGATACCTCGACAACTCTGGCCGGAGCCCTGGCAGCCTACTATCAGAAAATACCCGTTGGCCATGTTGAGGCTGGATTAAGGACCTATGACAAATACCAGCCCTTTCCTGAAGAATTAAACCGTCATCTTACCGGTGTAATTGCTGACCTTCATTTTGCCCCGACCGGGAAAGCGAAAAATTTTCTTCTGAATGAAGGGGTAGATGAAGGTAGTATTTTTGTTACCGGTAATACTGTGATTGATGCATTATTATATACGGCAAATATAGACTACACCTTTGAGGATCCTGTTCTTAAAGAATTTGATTTTGACAGGGGTCCTGTGATGTTATTAACCGCCCACCGGCGGGAAAACTGGGGACAACCTTTAGAGGATATATGTTATGCCGTTAAAGAATTGGTGGAAAACAATTCTGACCTCAGAGTAATATACCCGGTTCATTTAAATCCCCGTGTCCGGGAAGTAGTTTTTTCAATTCTGGGTGGGCATAACCGTATTTTACTGATAGAACCTCTGGATTACCTCCCCTTTGTTCATTTAATGAAGTCTGTTGATATCGTCTTAACAGATTCAGGGGGGATTCAGGAAGAGGCTCCGTCCCTTAATAAACCGGTCCTGGTCCTGAGAAATGTTACCGAACGTCCTGAGGCTGTAGAAGCGGGAACGGTTAAAGTAGTCGGGACAGACAGGGAAAAAATATATAATGAGGTATCATGTTTATTAAATAATAAAGATGAGTATAATAAGATTGCCCTGGCCAAAAATCCCTTCGGTGATGGTAAAGCAGCCGGAAGAATAGTAAAGATTATTGAAGACTACTTCCGTAAAAGCTAACATAGAGCAAATATACTGGAATATATGGTTTAAAGTTTAACTTATACTGTTGAAAAGCTAATCCAGGGTATTATAAAATTAAAAGGAGAGCCATGCCATTAGGCCCTTGTTCATTTTATATGATAATTTTCGGCGTACAATTTATTATTGCCAAATTCGCTTTTTGTTCTTATGAAATTAGCTTTTAATAAAATATTACATAAAAAAAGGATTTTTTTATATTCTCTAGAATACTATAGAGTGTTGGTTTTTAAATATAACTGACCGTCCGGTCAGAATCAGGAGTTAGATTATGGGAAAGAATAATGACCTGAGGGAAGTTTTACAGGCCCTGGGGCTGATAACCCAGCTGGGTTTATTAATGATAGCCAATATAGGGGTTGGTTTTGGGCTGGGCTACCTGCTGGATACTAATCTGGCCACCGGAAATGCCTTTAAAATTGGAGGGTTGATCCTGGGAACTGCCAGCGGGTTTTACTCAAATTTTAGACTAATTATGGACTTTATAGGTGATGATAATAATGATACCCGAAAGAGTTGATAACCTGGAACGGGATTTATTTAAGAAGGTTCTGATTATAGCTACTTTCCCCATGGTGGGGCTTATAATAGCCGGCCGTTGGGATGGCCTGCTGGGCCTTCTGGTCGGTATTATCATTAGTTTTTTATTATTCAGGTTAAAGAT
Source organism: Halothermothrix orenii H 168 (assembly GCF_000020485.1). Lineage (GTDB taxonomy): Bacteria > Bacillota > Halanaerobiia > Halanaerobiales > Halothermotrichaceae > Halothermothrix > Halothermothrix orenii. The sequence goes on along the minus strand of NC_011899.1, from coordinate 1,914,175 downwards.
AATACATATTAACAGGGCCCTGGATATGGATAAGGGCCGTGCTATAAACTATTTAAGAAAACGCTACTTTATTAACTATATTATATATTTTATAGCCCTGTTTCAGGCATACGAAAAGTCCCGGGTTTATTTTATAGCGACTGCGGTAGGTTTACTCCTCTTAAAATACACCATTCTGGGAACAGGAATTATAGAATATGCCAGTGATTGGTGGCATCGCAAACTAGAACATCTGGAAGAAATAGATAAAAGGAGGAATTGGGATGAATCCCGGACCTAAGGTAGTAACTCAATTTATGGGGATGCCGATAACCGATACCCTGATTGTTTCCTGGGTAGTGGTTATCCTGTTGATAATATTTTCAAAGATTGTTACCAGGCGCCTTGAAATGGTGCCGGGAAGGCTTCAAAGTGCTGTAGAACTTTTGATTACCTCTATTGAAGATCAGATAGAGACAATGCTTCCGGGCAGAGGAAGTAAGTTTTTGCCCTTTATTGCCACAATTTTTATTTATATTGGAGTGTCCAATATTATTGGAGTGATTCCGGGTGTCGCCAACCCGACCGGGGACTTAAATACAACCCTCGGGTTAGCCCTGGTTGTCTTTCTGGTAAGCCAGTATTATGGTGTCAGGAAAAAGGGGCTCTGGGGATATCTAAAGGGTTTTGGTGAGCCTGTAGTCTTTATGTTACCGATAAATATTATTGGAGAACTGGCTAAGCCCATCTCCCATTCTTTCCGTCTTTTTGGAAATATTGTAGCCGGGGGTATACTGCTGGGAATTGTATTTCAATTTGCTCCCTGGCTTATCCCTGTACCCTTACATGCCTGGTTTGATCTTTTTATCGGTCTGGTGCAGGCCCTGATTTTTGGGATGCTGGCTATAGCTTATATCTCCATTGCTGAATCTTAAGGTATTAACATTGGTTCAATGAAAACCAATGCTAAACATAATTAAACATAATTTATCTGTTTATCATGGTGAAAGGAGGAATAAACAATGGTACAGTTTTCCCCTGAAGTAATTGATACTATAATTAGGGCTGCTTCCCTGTTGGGAGCTGGAATAGCAATGGTTGCTGGTATTGGTCCTGGTATTGGTCAGGGTTATGCTGCCGGTAAGGCTGTAGAAGCAGTTGCCAGACAGCCAGAAGCTAGGGGAAACATTCTTACCACCATGCTCCTCGGTCAGGCTGTTGCCGAATCTACCGGTATCTATTCACTGGTAATTGCTATATTGCTAATTTTCTAAATGGATAAGTTTTTTATGAGGGAGGGGTTTTAAACCCTTTCCTCTATTTATTGTGTCCTTATATTTATATTTAACTTTTAAAGACCAGTATAATTTCATGTAGGGAGAATAATTCTAATTTTATATAGATTATTATAGACAATTATAAACAGAAGAGTATTGACAGGAGGTGAACCACTTGGTAACAATTGATGAAAGACTTCTATGGCAGGTAGTAAACTTTTTGGTACTTATGTGGTTGTTAAAAAGGTTTTTATATGGACCTCTAACTGAGTTCCTGGATAAAAGGAGCCAGAAGATAAAAAATGAGCTAGACAGTGCGGCCCGGAAGAAGGAAGAGGCCGACAAACTGAAAAAAGAGTATGAAAGTAAACTACAGCAGGCCCGTGATAAAGCCCAGGAGATTATTGAAGATGCTGAAAAGAGGGCCCAGCAGAGGGCCGAAGAGATAATAGCTGAGGCCAGAGTAGAGGCGAAAAAGGTAAAGGAAAGGAATATGGAAGAGATAGCCCAGGCCAAACGGGATGCCCTTGATGAATTGCGGAAAGAAGTTGCTTCTATTTCCCTGATGGTAGCCGGTAAGTTCATTAAAGAAAAAATAGATAAAAAACAGCAGGAAGCCTTGATAAATCAATATATTGAGAACCTGGATCAGGAGAAGATAGGTGAACTGCAATGATTAATAATGAGGTTTCCAGAAAGTATAGTAGTGCTCTATTAGAAGTTGCCCTGGAGAGTGATAATCTTTCCAGATTTAAAGAGGAACTTGAGGGGATTAGTAAGGCTTTGAAGCAGTATGATGATTTAAAAAAAATTCTCTATCATCCCCGGGTTTTGCCAGATGATAAAAAAGAGGTAATTCACCAGGTTTTTTCTGATAAGGTTTCTGAACCGGTTTTTAATTTTTTAAACCTTATAGTTGATAAAAGGCGAGAGGTTTACCTTGATTTTATCATCAGGGATTTTATTAAACAGGCCAACAGGAAAGAAGGGCTGGTAAAGATAGAGGTTGTTTCAGCTATTGAGCTTTCTGAAAAGCAGAGAGAGCAGCTGAAAAACAAACTTAAAAAAGCTCTGAACAAAAAGATTGAATTAAAGACGAAAATTGACCCCGGTATCATTGGTGGGATTATTATTAAAATCGGTGACAGGTTAATAGATGGAAGTATTAAACACCAGCTTGATTCCATAAAAGAGAGCATTGAAAAAATTCCAGTAACAGAGTTAGGGGTGATTCAGAATGAATCTTAGACCTGAAGAAATAAGTTCTGTAATTAAAAAACAGATTGAAAATTATAAATCAGAACTGGAGACCGTCAGTGTCGGTACCGTACTGGATGTGGGTGATGGTATTGCCCATGTATACGGTCTTGATGAAGTTATGGCTAGCGAGCTTTTGGAGTTCCCCAATGGTGTATACGGTATGGCCTTAAACCTTGAGGAAGATAGTGTGGGTTGTGTGTTACTGGGGGATGAAACCAGAGTAAAGGAAGGGGACACAGTAAAAAGAACCGGTCGTGTTGTTGAGGTGCCTGTCGGTGAAGAACTTCTGGGGAGGATAGTAAACTCCCTGGGGCAGCCCCTTGATGGTAAGGGTCAGATCAGTGTTGATAAATACAGGCCTGTTGAATCCCCGGCCCCCAGTGTCGTTGACCGTAAACCGGTTGATACTCCTCTTCAGACCGGGTTAAAGGCCATTGATTCCATGATACCAATCGGCCGGGGCCAGAGGGAGCTTATTATCGGTGACCGTCAGACCGGTAAAACAGCCATAGCTGTTGATACTATTATTAATCAGAAAGATCAGGATGTTATCTGTATTTATGTTGCTATTGGACAGAAGGCTTCAACGGTGGCCCAGATTGCCGAAAGGTTAAAGGAACATGGAGCTATGGACTATACTGTCATTGTTTCAGCATCTGCCAGTGAGCCGGCTCCCCTTCAGTATATTGCTCCATATGCCGGTTGTGCCATTGGTGAATACTTTATGTATGAGAAAAACCGTGATGTTCTGGTTGTCTATGATGATTTATCCAAACATGCTGTGGCCTATCGTTCCATGAGTCTTCTCTTGAGGAGGCCACCGGGACGTGAGGCCTATCCTGGTGATGTATTCTATCTCCATTCGCGCTTGCTGGAGAGGGCAGCCAGGTTAAATGAAGATATGGGTGGCGGTTCTTTAACTGCCCTGCCTATAATTGAAACCCAGGCTGGAGATGTATCGGCCTATATTCCAACCAACGTAATTTCCATTACCGATGGACAGATATACCTGGAAAGTGAACTCTTCTTTGCCGGGGTTAGGCCGGCTATCAATGTCGGTATTTCTGTATCCAGGGTTGGAGGTGCCGCCCAGACAAAGGCAATGAAGAAGGTAGCCGGAACCCTGCGGCTTGATTTGTCCCAGTATCGTGAACTTGAAGCTTTTGCCCAGTTCGGTTCTGACCTTGATAAAGCTACACAGCGCCGCCTGGAACGCGGGGAGAGGATTGTTGAGGTTTTAAAACAACCCCAGTATACACCTATGGATATGGAAGACCAGGTAATGATTATATATACAGTTGTTAACGGACATCTCGATGATATCCCTGTCGATAATATCGAGCGTTTTGAGGATGAATTCTTAAGTTATATTCACAGTAATTACCCAGAAATTCCGGAAACTATTAAAAAAACCGGAGATCTTGATGATGAAACTGAAGAGAAACTCACCGGTGTTATAAAGGAATTTAAGGAAAACTTCAATGTCAAAGAAAACACCCTGCTCAATGTTGAAGAAGGCGATACCGGAGAAGAAGAAAATAATGAAGGTCACAACAAAGCTGAACAGGATACTGAGGAAAAAGATACCGAAGAAGTTGTTTAATATTTGTTCAAATCCGTGTTTTAGGGGTGAGAAAAATGGAGACGATGCGCGATATTAAAAGGCGTATTAACAGTATAAAAAACACCCAGAAAATTACCAAAGCCATGAAAATGGTTGCTGCTGCCAAGTTGAAAAAGGCCCAGCTGAAAGCGGAAAATGCCAGGCCTTTTTTTGAAAAGACGAGGAGTATATTAATTGATGTAGCCCGCCGGACCCGTCAGAAGGATATCCACCCCCTGTTACGGGAGAAGGAAAACAACCGGTCCCTCTTTGTAATGATTACAGCTGACCGGGGGTTATGTGGGGCCTATAATGCCCGGGTTATTGACAGGGTAAAAAAACTGACTGAAAAAGAGGATGAAGTCAATTTTCTGGCTGTTGGCCGGAAAGGCCGTGATTTTTTTGGTAAGAGGGGATATAACATAATCTCTGAGTATATTAATATAGATGATTACCCCGATTATAGTCTGGCCGGTAAAATCGGGGAAGAAATTATTTCCCTGTTTTTAGATGATGTAGTTGACAGGGTAGTCCTGGTCTATACTTATTTTAATTCGGCAATAAGCCAGGAAGTAAGAGATTTAACCCTGCTACCTTTAACACCACCTGATGATAAAAACCAGGAGGAAGGAAAGATTAACACAGAATATCTTTATGAACCTTCTCCGGAAGCAGTAATGGATATTTTACTTCCTTCCTATATTAAAAACATCCTCTATTCAGCTCTGATAGAGGCCAAGGCCAGTGAGTTTGGGGCCAGAATGACCGCCATGGATGCGGCTACAGATAATGCAGGGGAATTAATAGATAAATTAACCCTGTCCTATAACAGGGCACGCCAGGCTGCTATTACCAAAGAAATTACTGAAATTGTGGGTGGAGCAGAAGCCCTTAAATAATCCAATACAGATCTTTAATGTTTTTTAGTTCTATCCCATTGATAAAAGGAGGAATAGCCGTGAGTGAAGCAAAAAATGTAGGTCGGGTCGTTCAGGTTATAGGCCCGGTAGTAGATGTTGAATTTCCCGGTGGACATTTACCTGAAATATATAATGCTATCGAAATTGTCGGTGATAATAGAAAAATAAGTCAGGAAGGTCCCCATAATGAGGATAATGAACCCGGTGAACCGATTCGTTTAATGGCCGAGGTTATGCATCAGCTCGGTGATAACAGGGTTCGTTGTGTTGCCATGTCCTCAACCGATGGACTTGTCAGGGGCATGGAAGCCCGGGACCTTGGTGAGCCAATCACTGTTCCCGTTGGTGAAGAGGTCCTGGGTAGACTATTTAATGTCCTCGGTGAGCCTATTGATAAACAGGGACCTGTTGATACTGAAGAAAAACTTCCCATTCATCGCCCGGCTCCGAGTTATGAAGAGCAGGAAACAACTACTGAGGTATTTGAAACTGGCATCAAGGTTATTGACTTACTAGCCCCCTATGCTAAAGGTGGAAAAGTTGGTCTCTTTGGTGGGGCAGGAGTTGGTAAAACTGTCTTGATACAGGAATTAATACACAATATAGCTATTGAACACGGGGGTTATTCAGTTTTTTCTGGTGTTGGAGAACGTACCAGGGAAGGTAATGACCTCTGGCTGGAGTTCCAGGAGGCCGACATTCTTGATAAAGTAGCCCTTGTGTTTGGACAGATGAATGAACCACCTGGAGCCAGGATGAGGGTAGGACTTACCGGATTAACTATGGCTGAGTATTTCAGAGATAAGGAAGGGCAGGATGTTCTCCTGTTTATAGATAACATTTTCCGTTTTATCCAGGCCGGTTCTGAGGTATCAGCCCTGCTCGGTAGAATGCCTTCTGCTGTTGGTTACCAGCCTACCCTGGCTGTAGATGTAGGCCAGCTTCAGGAAAGGATTACTTCGACCAAAAAGGGTTCTATTACCTCTGTTCAGGCAATCTATGTGCCGGCTGATGACCTGACAGACCCGGCACCAGCAACTACCTTTGCCCACCTTGATGCAACAACAGTTTTATCAAGGCAGATTGCTGAAAAGGGTATATACCCTGCAGTTGACCCCCTCGATTCGACTTCGAGGATACTTGAACCCGGGGTCATAGGTGAGGAACACTATAAGGTTGCCCGCCAGGTCCAGGAGGTATTACAGCAATATAAGGACCTGCAGGACATTATCGCCATCCTGGGGATGGATGAACTGTCAGATGAGGATAAGATTATTGTTAACAGGGCCCGCCGGATAGAAAGGTTCTTATCCCAGCCATTCTTTGTAGCCGAACAGTTTACCAATACCCCAGGCAAATATGTTCCGATCAAGGAAACCATCAGAGGTTTTAAAGAAATTTTAGAAGGTAAACATGATGACCTGCCTGAAGAAGCTTTCTACATGGTGGGAACCATAGATGAAGCGGTAGAAAAAGCCAAACGGATTAAGGAAGGTGAGTAGCCCATGCCTTCCACAATAAGGCTTGAGGTTGTTACCCCTGAGAAGGTTGTCTTCAGTGAACCTGTTAATATTTTAATTGCTCCGGCTATCGATGGGGAAATCGGTATTTTACCAAAACATACTCCTCTGGTTACCGGCTTGAAAACAGGGGTTATGAGGGTAAAAAAAGATGGGGAAGAAGTTAAAATATCAATCAGTGAGGGTTTTATGGAAGTAAAACCAGATGAGATAAACGTTATCGTCAGGACAGCCGAGCTTCCCCATGAAATTGATGTAGAACGGGCCCGGGACGCCCTTAAAAGAGCTGAAAAAAGACTTAATTCCAGAAATGACAGAATAGATCGAGCCAGAGCCCGGGCAGCTTTTGAACGGGCTATTGCCCGCCTCAAAGCTGCCGGCCATTATTAATAAATTTAAGGCCCGGACAAGGGCCTTTTTGAATATCCTTAAAATTATTTGGACCAGGAATTGAATTTAATGGTCCGCAATCAGGTGTGCTACTCCTGAACATTAAAATAATAATGATAGACAAGACCTGTTCTAATCACATTTTGTATTTATAAATATATACTATACTAACTGATAACTCAGGGTTTTTTTAATTAATTTTTATGGCTGCAAAACTATGGGAAGGAAGACAGGTATTAACGGGAAAAATTTTGCTAATAATAAGATTGGATATATTTCATGATTGGGTTTGTGGTCCGGGAACAAAGAGTCAATAAAGGAGCCTTCGATCAAAACTTAAATTTACAGAGACCCAATTACAGAGCCCCTTAATAACTTAATAGAGAACCTGAATTAAGTAACTTTGACTAAATTTTCTGGTAAAGGGTGTTTGAAAGTGGGAGATAAGAGTAAACTTGAGGAAAAGGTGATGGAGGGAATTCTGGGACCCAGGGAATTAAAAAAGGAAGAAAAAAATCGCTTCCTGGGTGAATATAAAGAAAGGGTCATAAAATACCTTACTATAGACCAGGTAGAGGAACCGGCTATCTATCCGGAAATTATAAAAGCAGTCAAACACCCTGATGCAGACAGGATGGTGGTCAGGCGTAGTGTGGGACTTGAGTCTGCCCGAAAATATATTGATATGGCCCGGGAGCAGGGTCTTTTATTTAAAAGGGTTGATTCCCCTGAATTAAAAGGGGATGTGGCCCTGGTGGTGGCCAGTGATGGCGCCGTCGAAGTAAAAAACAGGAAGGTATTGGATAGGGAAAAAAGGTTGAAACAAAAAGGTGTTTCTGGTAAAATTATTAAGAATGTGGGGGCCAGGTTATGTCCAGAATGCTGGTCTGAATTGGAGGAAAAGGCCCCTGAAGAACTTATTAACTATGATAAGTATGGATTGTTAGACAGGCTGTTGGGAACAGAGTGTGTGTGTCATAAGTAGTTTTCATTAAATTAGTTTAAAAATTTAGTACCAAATTCCTGAAGGATTAAATAAGGGCTTTCACGAATTATGTATAAGTGCATATAATATAGATGTGCCCCTTTTAAAGGGGGAGAGGAAAGAGAGGGCATAAAAAGTGGGTAAATTTCTAATTAAAGGCGGAAACCCTTTAAAAGGAAAAATAAAAGTTAGTGGTGCTAAAAATGCGGCTTTACCCATAATTACGGCTGCTTTACTGGCTGATACCCCCAGTAAACTGATTGATATTCCTCATCTCAGGGATGTAACTAATTTATGTAACATCCTGGAGAAAATGGGAGCCGGGGTTGAATTTGAAAATAATATTGTTTCTATAGACCCTACCACTTTAACAGAAGCTGAGGCAGATCCAGAATTAGCCCGGAAGTTAAGGGCCTCTTATTATATCCTGGGAGTTTTACTGGCCAAAGAAGGCTGGGCCAGAACGAGTCTTCCCGGGGGATGTAATATCGGTAACCGCCCTATAGATTTACATTTGAAGGGATTTAAAGCTCTGGGGGCAGATGTTAAGCTTGATCATGGTATTGTTGAGGTTAAAGCCAATAAGCTCAAGGGGGCCCGTATATACCTTGATTATCCCAGTGTTGGGGCTACTATAAATATTATGCTGGCTGCAACCCGGGCTGAAGGTAAGACTGTTATTGAAAATGCGGCCAGAGAACCTGAAATTGTAGATCTGGCCAATTATTTAACGGTCATGGGTGCCAAAATAAAAGGGGTCGGGACTGACATTATTAAGATAGAAGGTGTTGATTCCCTTAAAGGGGCCGAACACCGGATTATACCTGATAGGATAGAAGCAGGAACCTATATGATTGCTGCTGCTTTAAACAAAGGAGATGTCTTTGTCGATAATGTTCTGGCTGAGCACCTTAAATCTCTTATTGCTAAATTAAAGGAAATGGGAATCCAGATAAAAGAAGAGATTTCCGGAATTAAAGTAGTCAGTAATGATAAATTAAAGGCAGTTGATGTCAAGACCTTACCATATCCAGGTTTTCCAACTGATCTTCAGTCCCAGATAATGGTTCTCTTAACCCAGGCTGAGGGGACCAGTCTGGTAATTGAAACAGTGTGGGAAAACAGGTTTATGCATGTGGATGAATTAAAGAGGATGGGTGCTGATATAAAGATTGATGGTCATAGTGCCCTGATTAAGCCCAGTCAATTGACAGGTGCTGAGGTTACGGCAACAGACCTTAGAGCAGGAGCTGCTCTGATTCTGGCCGGACTGGTGGCTGAAGGAGAAACAGAGGTCAGAAATATAAATCATGTAGAACGGGGATATGAAGATATTGAAGAAAAACTCTCAGGGATAGGTGCCGATATTAGAAAGGTAAAATAGTCTATAACAGAATTAAATTAACATAAAAAAGTTCTACTCCCCTGTCCAGGGTCATATGATATATATTAGACCTTGACAGGGGAGTGATTATTTTGTTGAGGAAAAAAATGTACATATTATCCCTGATGTTTATTGCTATTGTTCTGATAGTTTTTTCTATTGTCCTTTTAAGAGGATTACGGGAAGAAGAACCCCTGGTTATTAAGGTGTTATTACATCGGGAAGACAGGATAGTTAAAATGGGAATGTCTGAATACCTCCAGGGGGTTTTAGCGGCAGAGATGCCGGCCTCATACCACCTTGAGGCCCTTAAGGCTCAGGCAGTGGCCGCCAGGACATATACTTTAAAAAGGATAACTAAATTTGGTGGAAAACAGAGCCCGGAACACCCCGGGGCTGACATCTGCACTGATTACAGACATTGTCAGGCCTGGATTTCCCGGAACCAGATGAAGGGTAAGTGGGGAATTATCCCCTATCTGTACTTTAAGAACAGGATTAAGAGGGCGGTAGAGGAAACCCGGGGTGAGGTTTTATTATATGATGGCCGGTTTATTGATGCCGTTTACCACAGTAATAGTGGGGGACAGACTGAAGATGCCCGACACGTCTGGGGGAAAGCCACCCCTTATTTAATTAGTGTTCCCAGCCCATATGATCAGGAGTCACAACGGAATTACCTTAATGATTATGTAATGGGACTGGATAGGTTTAATAACTATCTGGGGACAGATATAGAGCCATCTAGCGGGAGTCAAAATATAAGAGATAAAGTTAAAGTATTGAGTACCACACTGGGTGACCGGGTTTTAAAGATTAAAATAGGTAATAAAATATTTACCGGTCGAGAAGTCAGGACCAGGTTAAACCTCCCTTCCAGTAAGTTTACCTTAAGGTTTATAGATGAAAAGGTTTTGATAAAAGTTTTTGGTAAAGGCCATGGGGTTGGTATGAGTCAGGATGGGGCCAATGGTTTTGCCAGACATGGTTATAATTACCGCAAAATACTACAACATTATTATCCCGGGACAAAAATTGTAAAATTAAAGGAACTTTTAAAAAAGTAGTGTATAAATAATTCACCTCCTGGTAAAAATATGACTGGAGGTGAACAAATTATGGCAAAAAATAGGGGGAATAAAAACAGGTTTCCCTTTAGCTTCAAAATTGATAAAGACAGGGTTAAATTACAGGTCAGGAAAATGATAAAGAAAAGCAATAAAAGAAGAGTCATTACCTTTGTTATCCTGGTAGTCCTCTTGATTGGAGCCGGGATTGCCGTATATACTACAGATTATGGTAGTAATAGTTTGAATAATTCTGGTGTTGTTATTGAGCCCGGTGAAACCGGGAAGACGAATGATAGGGGGAACATGAATAGCAGTGAAAGAAGTGACTCCTTTTTAAACAAAAAAATAATTGAAAATAATCTTTCCCTGCAGTATGATAAGGAACTAAATATTAAACCAGAGAAAGATGAAAAGCCAGACAGGGGAAGCCAGAGTGATAATGAGATAAAAGCAACTGAGGATACACAGGTTGAAGAAGTTATGACCAGACCGGTTAATCCCCCATTGCGGGCAAAAGATAACAGGACATTTGAGCTTTTAAAACCTGTTTCAGGAGAAATCCTCAGGGATCCAGGCTGGTATTTTCACCCTGTCTTTGAAGACTGGCGTTACCAGACCGGTGTAATAATTGATGGTAAAGCCGGAGATATTGTTATGGCTGCTGCCAGCGGGACTGTAAGGTCAGTCAGGGAAGATGAATATTATGGTATTATAGTCGAAGTAGAGCACCAGGGAGGCTGGCGAACCCTGTATGGTAACCTTCAAAGGTCTTCAGTTTCCCCGGGGGAGGTTATAAGTAAGGGACAGGAGATTGGCCGGATCGGTAATACCGGCATTATGGAGGAACCATCTTTATACTTTGAACTGAGGAATGGTGAAGGGCCTGTTAACCCTCTCGATTACATTAAATAGAGTGAAAATAGAGTGGGTAAAATAATGCAAACATATATATCGGGGAAAAGTCCGGTTTAATCCGGACTTTTTTTATGTCCAAAAATTACCCCTACCCTATGTGAAATTATGCCATGACTGGTATAATTCACCTTGCCTTTAGCATATACATAATAAAAGATACATGTATATTTAGATTTCAGTATATTTGACCATCAGAAGAAGTTTTTATACAGGTGGGGGGGAGTGGCAGGTTGAAAGACTATATACGTCAACGGGTAATTGAAATTGCCAATTATATCTATGAGACTAAAGCGACGGTCAGGCAGGCAGCTAAAATATATGGGGTCAGTAAAAGTACTGTTCATAAAGATGTAACTGAGAGATTAAAAAAAGTTGACCCTAAATTAGCTCATAAAGTTAAACAGGTTCTGGAATTTAATAAAGCTGAACGACATATCAGAGGTGGTGAAGCCACCCGGAGGAAGTATGAAAAATTGAAAAAAAATGAATAAAAAGGTAGACACAAAGTACGAATATACAAAATTTTGCAGGAGAATTTTACGAAAGATAGAATAATATATTAGGAAATTAACGGACAGGAATCGAGGGGGAGAACAAACAATGGTGACGTTTTCTAAAAAGATAGGAATTGATCTGGGAACAGCTAATATCCTTGTATATGTGAAGGGGAAGGGGATGGTCCTGCAGGAACCATCTGTTGTTGCTCTGGAAAAAGGCACTAATAAAGTAATGGCTGTAGGGGAAGAGGCCTGGAGGATGCTGGGTAGAACCCCCGGTAATATTGTAGCCATTAGACCTCTAAAAGATGGGGTAATTGCCGATTTTGAAGTTACAGAAATAATGTTAAAGCACTTTATTACCAAAGTCATGAAAAGGAAAAGATTATTTAGAAGGCCTATTGTGATGATCTGTGTACCGGCCGGGATAACCGGTGTGGAGAAAAGGGCCGTCCTGGAGGCTTCTATGCAGGTTGGGGCCCGGAGAACCCTTTTGATAGAGGAGCCTATTGCTGCTGCCATTGGAGCCGGGCTTCCTATTTATGAACCCCGGGGTAGTATGGTTATTGATATCGGGGGTGGTACTACCGAGATTGCTGTTTTATCCCTGGGAGGCCTGGTTGTAAGTGAATCCCTGAGGGTTGGTGGTGATCGGTTTGATGAGGCCCTGATCAGGTACATAAAAGATAAATATAACCTTATTATCGGGGAAAAGACAGCTGAGGAGATTAAGATAAATATAGGGTCTGCTTATGTTGAAGAAGATCAGGAGTTTGAAGTCAGGGGACGGGATGTTATGACCGGATTACCCCGGAATATAACCATGACTTCTGAACAGACTGTTGAGGCTTTTGAAGAGCCCCTTCATGCTATCCTTGATGCTGTAAGGAGAGTTTTAGAAAAGACACCACCGGAATTATCCTCAGATATCATGGACCGTGGTATAATCCTGACCGGTGGTGGAGCTCTCTTACATGGTTTTGATAAATTACTCAGTCAGAAAACAGAGGTACCTGTTTTCCTGGCAGATGATCCACTCACATGTGTGGCCCGGGGAACCGGGTATGCCCTTGAGGAGGCGGACAGGTTATCCAGTTCCCTTCTGGTCCGTAGTAGTGATGCCAATTTTAAAAAATAAATAAAAGAAAGGTATGATGTTTCTTGAGGTTTAAAATAAACCAGTTCTTAATCATAGCAGTTATCATAATTCTTACAGCGGGCTTTGCTCAAGCTCAGGATATATTACCTCTTGACCAGATAAAACCGGGCATGGAAGGTGTTGCTAAAACAGTTTTCCATGGATACCGGGTTGAAGAGTTCCCGGTAAAGGTTATAGATGTTATTAAAAATAATGGCCTCGGTGATGACTATATTCTTATAAAAGCCGGTGGGTCTGAAATTGAGAAAATCGGGGGTATTGCTGCCGGGATGAGTGGAAGCCCGGTCTATATTGAGGGAAAACTAGTTGGAGCTATTGGTTATGGCTGGCAATTAAGTGACCACAGGTTTGGCCTGGTTACCCCGATAAAGGAAATGCTTCAATTACTGGAAAGTGAAAAATATCAAACCTTACAGTTTGATAAATTGCAGACTCCTTTATTTGTCAGTGGTCTTGAGGGTAGGGCCTTTAATGCCCTTGAAAATGATCTTAAAAGATATGGGGTTGAGCTGATACCGGGTGGTGTTTATGAAAATAAACCAGGGGTTGATAATGATTTGAAACCAGGTAGTGCGATTGCTGTACAGCTCGCCCGGGGTGATGTCAGTATTGCTTCTATAGGAACGGTTACCTATGTTGAAGGGGATAAGATACTGGCCTTCGGTCATCCTTTTCTAAACAGGGGGGAAACTGATTATCTACTAAGCAAGGCCTATATTAATGGGATTATCCCCAGTATATCTCAACCCTTCAAGCTGGGATCACCTGCATCAAAATTAATAGGCAGGATAACAGCAGACAGGGGGGCCGGTATAGCCGGTGAGCTTCATAGTTTTCCCGAAGTTATTCCCCTTCATATCAGGGTTGTTGACAGGGAGACCGGGTTTGAAGACCTGATAAAGGTTCAGTTGATTAAGGAAGAAAGGTTGTTAACAACCTTAACAACCAATATAGCCCTGCAGGCTGTCGATAATACCCTTGATAGAATCGGAAAAGGTACAGCCCGGGTTAAAGTTAAAATTATAGGAAGCGGGCTACCGGATCTAGAAATAGAAAAGAACAATATTTTTTATAGCCGGGAAGATATTGCGTCATTAGCTTTAACTGATTTATATCGTCTTCTGGATTTGATTACTTTAAACCCCTTCAAAAAAGTTAATATCATGAGCATTCAACTTGATATTGAGGTTTCAAATAATGACAATGTCGCTTTAGTCCAGGAGGCAAGGGTTCTCAATAAGGAGGTAAAACCGGGGGATGTCCTCAGGCTTGAAGTAACTTTACATCCCTACCGTGGTCAGTCATTTACCAGAAACATATCTGTTAAAATTCCTGAAGATATTCAGCCGGGTAGAACCAGTATTGCTATCGATGGTGGTTTTACCAGGGCCCAGACTTATGGTCCTACTCCCGGGGGGGAACAGGAAAATGAGGCTGAATTAAATCAGGCACAGGTTAACGGGTATAAAGATTTTAAGAGTATGCTCGAAGATTTTATGAAACAACCAGATAATAATGAGCTTATTATTGAGGGGTATCCCGGATACCCGGTGGCCCAGATGCCAGAGGATGAAAAACCGGAGTCCGGGGAAGGGAAAGAAAGTGGTTCTCCTGAGGAAGAGCTTCCTGCTCAGGGGGATAAAGGGGATAAAGATGAAGAAGAGAGTAACCAGCCCAGTATTAAAAAAACGGTCAAAACCGATTATGTTCTTGAAGGTAGTTTAACCCTGGATATAAATATTGTAGATAAAAACAATCGGCCGGATGCTGATAAAGCACCTGAAAACCAGGTATTGGAGAAATAAAAAAGCAAACAATACTCCGGGGCCCGGGCTCCGGAGTATTTTTAATGGTATAATACGCTAAATCATATCCTTGAATTGGTCAGTTAAATATATTATGATTTATATGTAGTGGAAGATATAGCAGGTTATGACTTAACAGAAGCAGGTGTATAATTATGAAAGGAAAGTTTTCCCTTAAGACAAAGAAACGTTATCTATTTATATTACTTATATCTGTTTTTATATTAAGTGTAATAATAATACAGGGGAACCGGATTCTGACAATAGCAAGACATGAGCTTATTTTTTATATTGAAAATACCTTTCCTCAGGTTAACAGGTTAGAGGTTAATAATATCAGTATCTGGCCTTTAAATCAATTAACTCTGGAAGGGGTAATGATTGAGACTAAAGATGGAAGTTTATCAATAAAAGCACCCCGGGTCAGGGTTTACTATAATTTGATGGGTATTTTATTTAATAGAGATAACTGGATTGGTAATATTAAGCTGGTATCATTAAAAGACCCGGTTTTAAGGTTTAGTAATTTTGAAGCCCCCTCAGATTCTATTGATCAAACCGGGGATTTAAAGGGATTTACAATTCCCTTTTTTCCTGTAGAAATTAAAAATGGAACTGTTGTCGCTATAAATAAAGACCAGAAAATTGAGTTGGGTAATACTTACCTGGTTTTAAAGGAAGCGGGGAAATCCGGTACAATTTTGTTGAAGTCAGATGTAAGTCTTGAGGGAATACAATATAATAATTATAAAGTGGAACAGGTCAGGATTAATAACCTGGAAGCAGGGATTAAATACAGCCAGGATAACTGGGAAGTAAATCTGAGAACAGGTCAATTTGAACTGAAAAGCCTTGAGGGTATTTTCAGGGAGTTAAATTTGCCAGTCGCGGTTCAGACCATTGATAGTAAGGGAAAATTGACCTTAAATTTAGAGGGTAACACCAGTCAGATTACTGATTATAAAGGAAAACTGGAGTTAAATCAGGGCCAGGTCGGACTAGAGTCTGAATACCTGACAGAAAACAGACTGTCGTCTATACAGGGGATAATATTATTAGATTCAGGGCAAAAGCAGGTGGTTGTTGAGAAACTTAAATTTGATCTGGCCGGTAATCCCTATACATTTAAAGGAGAGCTTAACCATAAAGAAAAAATCCCCAGGATTTATGGTCACCTGGTATCAGAAGGAGTTAACCTCTCTCGGACTGGTTTTAATATCCCTGCTATAAATATGTCAGGACAGGCCCACCTGGATATTACAGTTCTGGGGCGGATGACCTCCCCGGAAGTATTAACTGATATTTATGTGACTGAAGGAGAATTCCAGAACTATGAGATCGGGGAGTTAGCTGCCGAATTAAGATATAAAGATAATATAATTTATATTGATTCACTTGAAGGTAATTTCCAGGATAATAATTCTATTTCGGTAAGGGGAGTATATGATCTGGCTACCAGTTTATATAGTTTCAACCTCAAAGGTACAGATATAAGAATTGCCTTTATAAAACAAAATTTTCCACAATTGAATTTACCTTTATCACAGGGGCAGCTAAATAGCAGGTTGATAATAAGCGGCCAGGGCAACACCCTGACCGGATCCGATATAACCGGTTATATTGAAGTAATAAACCCTCAATACAGGGATATACTCATGGATAGGGTTTTTGCTGAATTATGGTATAACGGGGGTAACCTTATTTTAAATGAGGGAAAGCTGGAAGCGCAATATGGCGATATCTTTTTTCAGGGAAAAGTTAATATAGCGACCTCCAGGGTTGAGCTTGAATACAGTGGTTCAAAAATAAATAGTAAAGTTATACAAAATCTGCTGGATGTAAAGGTGCTGGAAGACCTCGCCGGTTTTGTAAATATTAATGGGAGCATCAAGAATAATCTTGAAAATCCCTTTATTACCATGGACTTATCTTCGAACAGGGTTTGTCTGTATAATAAGGTCTTTCAAAATTTTAATACTTCTATGGAGTATAGAAAGGGTTCTCTGTATATTAACCGTTTAAAGACTGTACTTGAAAATGCAGAAATAAACGGACAGGGTGTTATTAATTTTGCAGCCAGTGAACCGGTGATTAAAACCAGTGTTTCCATTAAAAAATTGGGCTATGATTTCTTCCAGGGAATAAGTGGCCATAAACTACCGGTAACCGGTAATCTTAATGCAGAACTTAAAATCAGAGGGCCTTTAGCTAATCCAGAGCTAACGGGTTATGTAAGTAGTAATAATCCAGTAATTAACTACAATAACAGAGACGTTAAAATAAACACGGCAAAATTTAAGCTTAAATTGTTGAAAAACAATACTTTTTATATAGAAGATGGGGTAGTGGTAAAAGATGACTCCCGGGTAAAAGTGGCCGGTACCATAAACCCTGTTACCAGACAGTTAAATCTGAAGTATATAATAGATAACCTTAACCTTGATGATGTTTACCCTGACCTTGAGGTTGACGGTTCTTTTAACCTGACAGGTAATATTAAAGGCTTATTTGAAGCACCTGATATTTCAGGGGAAATTTGGCCGGGAAGTTTGGTCTATAAGGGAAAAGAAATAAAAAATATAGAAGGTAATTATCATTACAGTAACGGTAAATTGACGCTGGAAGGTTCGTCGTTTAAGGTAGGTCGAAGTAAATATAACCTCTCAGGAATGGTAGAATACCCTTTTTTAGATGTAACCCTGGAGACCAGGGAGGGGAGATTATCTGACCTTACTCCCTTTTTAACCAGTAAGGTTTCTATACCTGAGGATTATTATCTCAGAGGGAGGATAAGGTTAACGGGGCAGTTCAGGAAACTCAGGTCAGCGGTTGACCTTGAGGTTTTTAGCTCTGATGTCAAAGGAGATAAATTAAAAATTTCAGGGAGTATCGGTGATAAATTTAATATTACCCTGGATGGTGACCGTGTCAATCTGGGTAAGATAATCAGTTTTCTGGGGAGTAATGTTAATATTGACGGACAGGTTGATTTTAACGGTAACCTGACCGGTGATATTAATGACTATCTCCTGGCCCTCAATATAAATATAGATGAAGCCATGGTTAATGAATTTAAAATAAATAATATAAATGGGGAAGTTAAGTTAACCCCGGAACGGGTTTATTTGAATCAGACGGCTTTATTACCGGAAGATAGTAGTATTGATGTTGATGGTTTTATACCCTTTAATAAAAATGAGAAAATAGACCTTTATCTCGGTGTTAATGGGGTTTATCTTCCTATTATATCCTCAGCTATTCCTGATTTACCTGATCTCGAAGGATATGCTGATGGTAATATTTACATTAAAGGCCAGATGAATGATCCCTCTTTCGGAGGGAGGCTCTTTCTGTTAGGTGGTGGTATTAACCTCGGCCTTCCTGAAAAGTTCTCACTTATGAAAGGATATCTCAATTTCAGGGGGCAGGAGATTTACCTGGAAAATATTACCGGCAGGTATGGCAGGGGTAGTTTTAGAATAGAAGGTTATGTATACCCCTTTGATCAGGATAAAACCTGGGATATTTTCCTTCAGGGGAAGAATCTACCCTTCAGTCATGGATCCTTTGAGGGGAAGTTTGACCCCAGGGTTAAAATGGTTGGACCCTTGAACAGGCCATTAATTGAGGGGGAATTAATAACCCATCATTTTACCATTGGAATACCCTTTTCCTGGCCAACCGGGAGTGGAGAAGGGGTCAAATTTATTCCAGACCTGGATTTAACCCTTTACCCGGGTGAGGAAGTATACCTGAAAAATGATAATATAGATGTCCTTATTCAGGAAGGAAGCCTTGGCCTCAGTTTTATTGATAATGAATTACAGATGAAAGGCACGCTGACAAGCAGACAGGGGAGTTTTGATATTTACAATAATAAGTTTATTCTGGAGTACGCTGAGGCCAATTTCAGGGAATACCTGGGGTATATCCCTGAACTCCATGTCCGTTCCTATACCCAGGTGGGTAATGTTAAAATTATGGCCCAGGTGGATGGCGCGGCCGATCAGCTGATGATTACCTTTCATTCCAGGCCCGAACTAACAGAGGAACAGATATTGCAGCTTTTAACCAGTAAAGGTGGAGTAAAGGAAATTATTGAAGGTGATGTTAACCAGGCTGTAAAGATGGAAGTGATGAGGATATTTAATAGTTTTCTCCAGATAGATATTGTTGAGGATATAGAAAGTACTTTAAAGGATATCTTCAGGCTGGACCGGGTTGAAATCGATACTTACAATCTGGGCTGGAATCAGGAAGTTAATATCTATCTCGGGAAATATTTAAGTGATAGATTCTATCTACAGTATACCACTACTTTAAAACCAGATAGCCGGGAAAGTGAAGTAGCTTTTCAGTATTTCTTAAGGGAAAATACAGTTTTTGAGGGAAGCTGGCATGGTGAAGATGATTACAGGCTGAGCATTGAAACCAATCTTAAATTTTAAACAAAATCTTAAATAAGGAGAAGTCCCTGATGATAAATGATTATCTAAAACAGTTAGGAAAAATAAAGATACTTGAAGCTGAAGAGGAAAAAGAGTTATGGATAAAATACAAAGACTATAATGACACAGAAGCCCGGCAGAGGTTGATAACTTCTTATCAGCCTCTGGTATTTAAAATAGTAAGACAGTACGCCCGGGATAATGAGGTGGTTATGGACCTTATTCAGGAGGGGACTCTGGGACTTATTGATGCTATTGATTCATATGATCATAAAAGGGGCAAGTCTTTTTCCAGTTATGCCCTTTATTATATCAGGGGCAGGGTTATTAACTATCTTAAAAAAGCTCCAGCCTGTTCTATTCCTGCTGAACTGAGGGCAGCAGGTTCTGAGTTTCTTGAACAACTGGTTACTGAAGGGGACGACCTGGAAGACAGGGTTGAAAAAAATTTAGTAATGGACAGGATAAAAAAAGCAGTCGGTTCCCTGCCCTCCCGTGAAGGTTATATTATCAGGGAAATCTATTTAAAGGATAAAAAACCCAAAAAAGTTGCCGGAGAAATGGGGATAAGCCTGTCATATTTACACCGCTTAAAAAAGAAAGCTGTTAGAAGATTACGGGGGAAATTATCCTGGTCTGTATACCGGGGTCTTCTGTAAAATGATTCCGGCGGTTTTTAGTATTTTAATAAATGATTTTGTAGCTGGTATAATTGATAACGGGAATAAATTTAAGAAATTAAGTGTTGTTATATAGTTTGTGAGAGATAAACTGGAATAATGTCATATAATCGCTGATTATGATGGTTTAGAGGTAGTCGTATTTTTACCCCTTTAGTTGATATTGTATATGAAAAATATAATAAGGTGGTGAAAATACGGGTGTGACTGGTATTATTAAGCATATTTCATTTGCCAGAAAATGGCTTGATAAGGCTGAGGACAGGTTCAGGGCCGGGGATGTCCTGGAAGGAGAATTATTATTAACCCTGGCCGAATCAGAATCCAGAAAGGCCTGGGAAGTTAGTGTGGCATCCCGCAAGGGGAAGATAAAAAAAAGGTCTAAAATATCCCTGTCGCCAGGTCTGGTAACGGTTATCGGACTAATATTTGTATTAGTGATAGTTGGTATTTTTACCTACTTAAATCTTTTTCCACTCTCAGGAGAAGACTATAAACTGAGTTTAGAAGATTACCGGCAAGAGCGGACCCTTGACTTACATAAAAGGGAGGGGCCGCATTTGATTAATGTTAAATTAACTGTTGATAATTGATAATTTAGTAAAAGAAGATGAGGAGGATGTATAGATGAGGATTAAATATAAATCTGTTCTGGTGTTAATAATATTATTATTTGCTTTTAGTACAACCGTACTGGCCGATGAGTTGGAAACAATAACCGGTGTTACAGTACAGGGTAATGAACACATTCCGGCTAAAGAAATTCTTTCTGTTGTTAAAGTAAAGGCCGGTGAAGTTTTTGATCCTGAAGTATTCAAAAAAGACCTGGAGGCAATTTCTAAACTGGGTTATTTTGAAGAGGTAAGGGGCTTTGTTAAGCCACACGAAGGGGGGCTTATGGCGGTTTTTGAAGTTACAGAAAACCCCCTGATAGAGGGCTATGAAATAACAGGTAATACGGTTTTTAAGGACCCGGAGATTATATCCTGGCTGGGTCTAATGGAAGGACAGGTTTTTAATATTAATGATGCCAGAGATGGAATGAATAATGTTAGAAATAAGTACCGGGAAAATGGCTATTTTATAAATTATAAAGATGTCAGATTTAATGATGGTATTTTCTATTTAACTCTGAATGAAGCCCGTCTTAATGATATAATTATTAAAGGCAATGAAAAAACCAAAGATTATGTAATCCGCAGGGAACTGGAGATTGAGGAAGGCGATATAGTTAATGTTGAAAAGATCAGGGAAGGTTATTTTAATCTACTCAAGCTGAACTTTTTTCAGGAGGTAAAACCAAACCTGAAACCAACTGATGACCCTGGAAAACTTGACCTTGTAATTGAAGTTAAAGAGACTAAAACCGGAAATGCCAACTTCGGTGTTTCTCATAGTACCAGGGATGGGTGGTTTGGATATGTTAATGTCAGGGAAAGAAATCTTTTAGGAAAAGGCCAGACCCTTGGTTTTGAACTGGAATATGGTGGCGAAGTTCAGAATTATTCTATATACTATTATGAACCATGGCTTCTGGGAACCCCTACTTCTTTTGGTATTAGCATTTATGATAAGACTTCAGATGATGTTACTTCAGAGGATAAGAAATATGTTGAACATAGAAGAGGGGGTAATTTATCCTTTGGGCATGACCTCAATGAAGACTGGTATGGCCAGGTTAAACTAAAAATAGAGGATTCTGAAATAGACTGGGATGATACTAATATTCCTGATGAATCAGGAAGTACCCGGAGTTTAACCCTGATGACCAGAAAGGATACCAGAAATCATCCCCTTTACCCGACTTCAGGGGGAGTAAATACAGTTTCTGTTGAATATGCCGGTCAGGCCCTTGGTGGTGATTATAACTTTACTAAATATAATTTAGATGTCAGACGGTATTTCCAGGGCTTTAAGGATAAACATGCCTGGGCTGTTAAGATGGAGACGGGGATTGGTGAAGGTGATATACCTGTTGTTGAACAGTACCGCCTGGGTGGTTCTAATACCCTGAGAGGGTATGACCGGGGAGACTTCACCGGTAAAAATATGCTGTTATTTAATGTTGAATACAGTTTTCCAATTGTTGAAAGAAAACTGGATGGAGTAGTTTTTGCAGATGCCGGGAATACCTGGGATAAACTTGAAAATGTTGACCTGACAGATTTAAATTATTCTACCGGCCTGGGAGTCAGATTAAATACTCCCCTCGGAAAAATCAGGCTGGATTACGGTTTTGATGAAGACTGGAATGGTAAGTTCCACTTCAGTCTGGGGCCAACCTTTTAGATAAAATTAAGCTAACTTAAGGAGGATAAATAGTTATGAATATCAAAAATAAACTGGTTAAAAATAAACTGGGATACCCAACCATAATACTGATAACTGTACTGGTTATTACATTTTTGTTTAATCCAATTTCCATTTTGAAAGCCGGTGATGAAGCAGAGGGTAAGATAGCCTATGTAGATGTTCAGGCAGTCTTCAATGAACATCCGGAAAAAGTTAAAGCGGAAAAAGAGCTTAACCAGCTGGCCCAGTCCATGCAGGCTGAGCTTGAGGAAAAGGCTAAAAACCTGCCGGAATCAGAACAGCAGGAACTGGTAAATGAATACCAGATGAAATTGACAAGACAGGAACAGGAAATGATCCATGGCTTGCTGGTTAAAATTGATAAGGCTATAAAAATAGTTGCCGAACAGAAAAAGGTCAGGCTCGTCCTTGATAAAAAGAATGTTATTTACGGTGGTTATGATTTAACCCAGGATGTTATAGATTATATTAAAGAAAATTATGAGGAAACAGAAAAAGGGGTAGTGGACACTGATGTTAGTTTAGATGATAAGGGCAATTCCCGGAATTAAGATAGTATTTATAATTAATTTTTCTTATCTCAAAAACGGGTAACAACTTTCATTAAACTTAATTAATAATTATAATAGAAAGGGGGCAGGGGATGTGATGGGAAAGAGAAAGATAGTATTACTGTTAATCTTGATTTTACTTTCTGGTATTACTGTGTTCAGTGCCCGTATGCCACATGGGAATACATCCCCTGAACCCGGAACTGGCAATCTGGAGCAGAGGATAGAAGATGAACTGGATTTTGAGGTTGAGATGGAAACAGAGCTTATTGAAGCCCGGAAAGACTCAATAAAAAGACAGCTATCCCTCCTGGAAAAGCAGCAAAAGATGTATCTGCAAAAAAAACAGGATATTGAGTCACATATTGAGGAAATACTCAATAATGTCAGGGAAGAATACCAGCAAAAAATAGATGAAAAACATCAGGAGATGTTAAAGGAATTAAAGACCTTTGAGGATAAAAAACTACAGGAAGTCAGAGAAAAATTACTGGTTAAAAAAGAAGTCTTTGGCTCTAAACTGGAAAAAATGGTTAGCAGACTAAAACAGGAAACTTTAAACAAACTTATGGGATACAGGCAGGATATTACCAATCAATATTATCCTGATATATTAAATTATAAACTCAAGTTAGAAATTATTGAATTAACACCTGAAGAAAAAGAGGACTATGAAAACAAACTCAGGGAAATAGAGGCTAAAAAGGAAAGATTATTTAAACAAAAAGAAGAAGAGCTAAACCAAGAACTTCAGAATCGAATTAAGAGTCTGGAAAAGGAGTTTCACAGTAAGTTAATGGCCTATCAGACCTTGATTAATCAGGAAACCAGAAAACAGATTGAGAAAAAAAGGACTGAGCTTGAAACTGATTTTAAAGATTATGTTGACAGGCAACAAAAATTAATGGAAGAAGCAATGGAATTAAAGCTGGAGGAAAATAGAGATAAAAGCCTGAAAGAACTTTCCTCTATAAAAAAGGTTTTAGAAAAAATTAATCAACAATATTCCAATCTTAAAAGGGAACTAGCCGATCTGGAAAAGAAGGGGAGTGAAGGTGGTAAATGAAAAAATTATTAGTAGGTTTTATAATGGTAATTATGTTAATTACCCTTACTTCCTGTGGAAACAATACCCCCAGGATTGCTGTGCTGGATGTTGATCTCCTGTTACAGAAAAGCCATCTGGCCCAGGAACTTCATAATGATCTGGTTGAATTAGGGACTAATTTACAGCAGGAATACCTCGAAAAAGAAGAATCTTTAACTGATAAAGAAAAGCAAAATGAACTGGAAAAAATGGACCAGGAGTTTATGAGGAATAAAAAGCAGATGGAACAGGTTTTAAATGGCCGGATAAATACTATAATTAGTCAGCTGGCCAGAGAGAAAAACCTGGATGTAGTTGTAGATAAAAATAGTACCTATTATGGTGGAATTGACATTACAGGAGAAGTTATAGAACGTCTAGATGAAATAGCTGGAGAGGATGATGGTGGTAATGGACAGGGAGAAAAATAGTTATACGGCCCGGGAACTGGCCCACCTGGTGGGTGGAGAACTGGTTGGAGACCCCGACCTGGTTATCAAGGGGGTCAGCGGTGTTGGAGAAAGCAGGCCAGACACTGTTACCTTTGCTGAAAATTCCACTTATTTAGACAAGGCTGAACAGTCCAGAGCAGGGTTAGTTATTGTTCCCGAGGAGATAGAGGAGAGTAGCAAAAATATAATCAGGGTTAAAAATCCCCGTCTGGCCTTTGCCAGAATTGCTTCCCATTTTGCCCCTGATATGCTGTATCGCCCCGGGATAGATGAGACTGCTGTTATTTCCAGTACTGCCTGTATTGGGGAGGATGTATCCATTCATCCCCATGTAGTTATTGATAAAGAGGCAGTAATTGGTGACAGGGTTATACTTGCTCCCGGGGTCTATGTAGGTCCCGGGGTGGAAATTGGGGATGATACAGTCATCCATGCCAATGTTGTTATTGAGTATGATACTGTTATTGGTAGTAATGTTATTATCCACGGGGGAACTGTTATCGGATCTGATGGTTATGGTTTTGTGACTGATGAAAAAGGCCATCATAAAATTCCCCAGTTGGGGAATGTTATTATTGAAGATAATGTAGAAATCGGGGCCAATGTTACTGTAGACCGCGGTACCAGTGGGCCGACTGTAATAAAACAGGGGACCAAGATCGATAACCTGGTTCAGGTTGCCCATAATGTTCAGGTTGGAGAGGAAAACTTAATTGTGGCCCAGGTCGGGGTTGCCGGTAGTACCAGGCTCGGCCGGCGTGTTACCCTGGCAGGAAAAGTCGGGGTGGCCGGTCATATTGAGCTCGGTGATAATAGTACTATTGCTGCTGGAAGCATAGTTACCAAGAATACCCCCTCAGGGGTTTTTTATTCTGGCAACCCGGCTCATGACCATCGGGAGGAATTGAAGGAACAGGCTGCAAAAAGAAGACTACCGGAATTGCTTAAAAAAGTTAAGGAGCTGGAAAAAAGAATACAGGAACTTGAAAGGAGCTAGCTGAAATGAAGAAGATTACCCTGTTTATGTTTCTGTTTCTATTCCTTGTGGCTGTAAATGGTGTATCAGAGGCAGTAGTTAAGGGAGAGCTGGTTAATATACCAACAGCTGATTTTATAGCAGACAGGGGATTGGTTAGTGTTGAGGCTGATTCCAGTGCCAACAGGGTGGTAAAAGGACTGTTTGCAATTCATCCCCGGTTAATTGTCGGTGGCATGGTTGAGTTTAACAGGTGGAATGAGAGCGAACTCGGGGTAGTGGTCAAAACTGTATTAGTTGATGAAGATAATAACCAACCTGCGGTGGCTGCCGGGATATATGGTCGGGATATATTTGTTGTAGCCAGTAAAAATCTCGGCCTCGGTTTCGGTCTCAGGGGCCATCTGGGTCTCGGTAATGGTGAGCTAGAAGGGCTTTATTTAGGTGTTAGTAAGGTGATCAATCCGGTTACCATTGAAGTAAGTGGTGAAAACAATACTTCTACCTTGCCTCCCTTAATGATAATGGGGGAATATGTTAACCGGAATATTAACGTGGGTTTAAGGTTACCCCTGAAGGAAGATTTATTGCTGGACCTTAGTGCCATTAATATAGGTTCCCTTGATTCCGGAAGCTTAAGGGCAGGATTATCATATAGTTTTTAGGGCTGAAGATTATCAGGTTTATACATAAAAACCCCGGTTAAACCGGGGTTTTTTAATATCCTGCAAAAATTTTCAGGACCTTATATTCAGGTCAATATTTACGATAACCGGGGAATAGTCGGAAGAAGAAACGATATCTTCTGCCTGACCGTAATAGTCACCCCGGTCAACAACGTGGTTGTTATTTGTATCAAGCCATCCTATTACTGTCCAGACTCCTTTTCTAACTTTAATGGAGTAGTTGCCGTAAACATCAGGGGTCGTAATTGGCCTGGCCTCCTCAACATAATCCAGGGTTTTACCATTAAAGTTATTATCAAGGATGTATATTTTTATTTCACTTAAAGAATAGGTACTGGCCCCATTATTACTACTTTTATTATTACTATCTTTGTTGTTAAGGCCGGTACTGCTATCATTGCTAAAATTATTATTACTATCAGTATTACTATCTGGTGCTAATCCCAGAGCTCTTACAGGGTTTATAAGTCCAGCTCCATACTCTCCATCAGCTCCCGGTTGACCCAGGTCCCTGGCTGTTTCTTTTAGAATGTCTTCAATATATGAGGGGTTACTATAACCGGCACTATATAGCAGGGCCACCAGTCCCGTGACATGCGGTGCTGCCATGGAAGTGCCCTGAGCCCAGGTGTACTGGTGGACCGGTTTTGAACCGGACATATAACCGGCTGTACTTAATATGTTATTATCAGGGACCGGAATACTGCTGTCTCCACCCGGAGCTACAACATCAAGGTCCTCTCCATAATTTGAATAGTAGGCCCTATCCAGTTCTGGCCCTACGGCTCCAACGCTTATTACCCGGGAGTACCGGGCCGGGTATAAAATCGGGCTTGTACCATTATTACCGGCTGCGGCAACAACGGTAACCCCATTATCCACGGCATAATTAACGGCTTCTTCAAGGGAATATGAACTACTGGGGCCTGCCAGGCTAAGGTTGATGACATCTGCACCATGGTCCACAGCCCACCTTATCCCTGATATAAGGGAGCTATACCCCCCACTTCCATCAGGGCCGATTACCCTGATGGGCATTATTTTAATATTCCAGTTGAAGCCGGATACCCCTTCACTATTATTGGTTACGGCCCCGATGATACCGGCTACATGGGTTCCATGACTAAAATCAGGTGAGGTATCGGTCGGGTCAGTATCATTGTCAACAAAATCATAACCTGCTGTTATCCTTCCCTGAAGGTCAGGGTGTCCCGGAAGGATACCGGTGTCGATAACGGCTACAGTTATGTCCTCACTGCCGTGGTAATGTTCCCATACCTTTTCCATATTGAGAATTTTATAATTCCACTGGCGGGGGTAATAGGTATCATCAGGAATTGCCTGAATATGGACCAGATAGTCAGGCTCGATGTATTCTACCATTGGATTTTTTTCCATATTAGTTATTAACTGTCCCGGGGACCGGGTCCCTTCAATTTTAATTTTATATGTGTTTTTAGCAATTTTTTCTATGGGCCTGGCCTTACCCTGCAAAATATTTTTTTTAAGAGAGCTGTAACTTAAGGTTTCAGCCAGTTTAAGTATATAGACTCCGGGGGTGTGGGCGGTAGAGATAGAAGAAGTGGCCAGTGGAATTGAATTTAAGTTCTTATTGATATTTACCGGATGAATAATTTTATTAACAGTTGAGGAATTGGGTTCACCAAGGGTAACCTTACCCTTGATTATTCCATATCCGGTGTCAGAATAATCCTGAGTTATGGGTGAACAGGCTGATAGAGAAAACATCAATATTATGGATAGAATAAATAGTTTCAGGGCTAAGGTCACCTGTCCAACTCCGGGTTTCCTTAAAACATATGTAACTCTAGTAAACATGTTACTGCCTCCATTTCATGAGTTATTCCCGTATTTGTTTTCAGGTTCAGGTACAGACAACAAGTCCAATTTGTTCTTTTAATTGATTTTTTAAATAAGTTTCATATTAAGAAAAT
Organism: Halothermothrix orenii H 168; assembly: GCF_000020485.1. Classification (GTDB taxonomy): domain Bacteria; phylum Bacillota; class Halanaerobiia; order Halanaerobiales; family Halothermotrichaceae; genus Halothermothrix; species Halothermothrix orenii. The sequence goes on along the minus strand of NC_011899.1, from coordinate 1,886,263 downwards.
GATTACTTAAGAAAATAATAACTATTTTATCAGGTTCTTGAAAACCTGAAAGTTTTAATTTTCTTTTTTTATATCCTCAGTAAATAAATTGGCTCTTTTCCTTTAAATTCCTTCAGGTACTTGATGGTATTTTTTTTCTTGCAGGTTTTTTGCTATAAATGCTAGAATAATATAATGGAACATAAAATATCAAAAAATGGAGTTATGGTGACATAAACTATGAAGAAATTATGGAGCAAAAGGATTATTGATGTATATATAATAAAAGAAGTCTTATACCCATTTTTAATAGGTGTCAGTATTATCGGGGTTATCATGCTGAGTGGATTGTTACGCCAGTTAAGTGATTTAATTATTATTAAGAAAATCCCCGTGGCAGTGGTATTAAAACTTCTTTTGTATCAATTACCTGAGATTATTGTCCAGACCTTTCCTATTGCAATTTTATTTGCAACCATGTCCGGGATGGGTCGGCTTAACCGTGAAAACGAATTTACGGCCCTGAGGATGGGAGGAATCAGCCTTTACCGGTTAATTCTACCCCTGTTGATTCTGGGAATTGTTATCAGTGGTATGACTTACCTACTAAATGAGGAGATAGTCCCCTGGACCAAACACCGGGCCCAGAATATTATAAGGAAATCTGTTCTTAAAGAAGTCCCTCCAGATATAAAGGAAAATGTCTTTTTTAAAGGCCCGGACGGGCGTCTCTTTTACGTTGGCAGGTTTGACAAAGAGGATAATATTATGAAGAAAATAGTGGTATATACCTTTAAAGGAGACAATGGCTATCCCCTTATTGTAACAGCCAATCTGGGTGAAGTCTATAAGGAAAAATGGGTTTTAAAAAAGGGGTTTATCCACCGTTATAATGGTGAAGGTCATCTTACCATGGAGACCCGGTTTGATGTTATGGAGATTAAAATAAATACAGAGGTCCACAACTTTTTTGCTGATCAAAAGACCCCTGATGAAATGAGTCGTGAAGAGCTTAAAAAGGAGATAGACCTGTTTCAGAACAGCGGGATCGATGTTCACTCTTTACTGGTCGATTACCACCTGAAACTATCCATGCCTCTGGCTGCCCTGATTTTCATACTGATTGGAACTCCCTTAAGCCTGACCAGTAAGGACAGCCGGTCCTTTAGTATTATTTTCACAATTGTCGTTGTCTTTTTATATTATTTTGTCATGTCTTTGTCCCGGTCATTCGGCCGGAACGGAAGGCTTGATCCAGTGCTGGCTGCCTGGCTCCCGAATATAATATTCAGTATTATCGGGATTACCCTTCTCATCTGGCGGGAGTCATGGCGTAATCTTCTGAGGAAATTGCTGGTGTTTTTACCGGTGTTTTTTATAATTATGTTAATTTTTTTTCCTTCTCCAGCGTCTGCCGGGTCCCTTAAACTTAAAGCCGATAATTATAAATACCATGGTTTTGAGGAAAAGCTGGTCGAGATTACCGGTGATGTCAGTGGGGAATTCGGCAAACTGTATCTTATAGCAGACCGGGTTACCATAAAACAAAAAGATGGTAGTGAAGATATAGATTCCAGTCCTCAGGAGGTTATTGTCAGTCAGACCCGCTTTACTGGGTGTGACCTTGATAAACCCCACTATTTTTTCAGGGCCAGGGAGGTTATTATCTACCCAGATGACCACCTGGAAGCAAAACATGTTACCTTCTGGGAGCTCAATGGTAAACTCCCTTTGTTTTACTGGCCTTATTTATATATTTCCCTTAAGGAAAAGACCAACCGGTTAATTCCCCGGGTTGGACATAATGCCCGACGGGGCTGGTTTGTTAAAGCAACCTATTATTACTGGTATAAAAAAGAACTCCCCGGAGAGCTTTATATTGATTATTATACCCGTTCGGGTTATGCAGGAGGATTTAAACAGTATCTGGTCTATAGGCCAGATCTGAAAGCTTCGGTGTATTTTTATTCCCAGGAAAACCGGGAAAAGATTTCAGGGCTATTTGACTGGCAGGGAGCCCTGGAATATTATGATAATATCGGCAGCTGGAAAACGGATACTGATTTAAAGTATACAAGGTATGACAATTACCATTATACCAGGGGACACATCAATTTAAGTAATAATGAAGGTAAGGGAAAATTAAATCTTGCTTCAAGCTTTGATTCCAGGGATTATTTTACCGGTAACACTGATGATGATATAAACCTGGATGTTGATTTCTCCTATCGGTATAATTTCGGGAGTGGCTGGTATATCAATCTTATATATAACCGGGACTACCTGCTAAACCCGGAAGATGGTTTAAAATCGAGATGGGGGAGTAAGAGTTATTTGCAGAAAACCGGTAATAAATATAAGATGAAACTTCTTTTAGAGAGATATGACCCTAAACTAAGTGCTGAAGACGAAGTTTCTTTCTATCGCTGGCCAGAGCTTTCTTATAATTACACGTTCGGGGGTGGCTTTTCCGGTGAGGCTGTCTTCGGTAACTATTATGAAGACGATTCGGGGATAGAGGGTTACCGGGCTTCAGGAGGGCTTAATTATTATCGTAAATGGTCACCGATAAAAAAGACCCGGGTTACTTTTAATCAGGGTATTAAGGGACGTTATTACAGGGTTAAAAACACCGTGGAAGAAGATAATGATGTGATTTACTCCGGTTACAGTGAGTTGCCCTACCTTTTTTCTTATGATAGCCGGATTGGGCTTAATATTGACATTACTTCTCGTTTGGAACTGGATAACACATATTCCTATACCTGGCCCCTGGGGGCTACCCCCTTTAATTTTGACGAGGTAAAGCCCCGGGAAGAGATCAGGAATAAATTGACTTATCAAAAGGGTGATTTTGATTTCGAGCTTAAAGGTGGCTTTGATATATATAATTACCGGTATCTCCCCATAAGCGCCATTCTGGAATGGCAGATAACACCTGACTGGGAGGTAAGTGCCGGAACAACCTATGATTTAAATAATAATTCTTATGGTACTTTTGCTCTCAAGAGTAAATATAGTGACGGTAGATGGCTGAATAATACAGCGTTGACCTTTGATCCTGATAATAATAAGCTTATGGCCTGGGATAGTAAACTTACTTATGAGCTGGAAGAAAACTGGTATGTTGAAGTCAATGCCAGTTTTGATTATGTCAACAATGATATAAAGCAGGCCAACCTGGCTGTAAAAAAGGACTTCCACTGCCGGGAATTATGGTTTGCCTATGATTACCTCAAGGAAGAATTTACTGTTGAATATAGACTGGACCTCTTTCCGGATCAGGGTTTTAAATTTGGTACCAGCCGCGAAGAATCATTTATGTTTGATGTTGGTATCAAGGACCTGCTGGGTATAAATTAAAAAATTATCCTGGTGCATATATTTAAGACTTAATTGTTATTAAGTTTTAATGTTTATTAAATTGATTATTAAGTTAGAGTATAGCCGGTCAGGCATATATAGTAATAGCCATGATAAGTTCTGGTCCGGGATAATAATTCAGGTAATAATCTTATATAATAATGGGTTTTAAGGAAGGGGTTTAAAATGAAGAAATATCCTACAGGCATTATTATTGCTTTTCTTCTGGTAATTAACCTGGTTGTGACCTGTAATACCGGGTTGGCTGCAGATACTTCTCAGGATACAGTAACTATTAAAACAGGGTTATATAAATCTTCTGAAGGGGAGATGTTCCTCTCAAGGGGGGTTACCATAATAAAAGGGGAGAATAAAATTACCGCTCCCCGGGGTACTTATTACGAAAAAGAAGAGAAGGCCATTCTTAAAGGTGGGGTTAAACTTACCCGGAAAGACGGGGATATCAATAGTAAAATGCTGACAGTTTTATTAAATAAAGATATTTATATTTTTGAGGATAATGTCGAGTTATTTTATCAGGTTAAAGAAAAAGGGGCAGATGGGCCCAAAGAAATGGAGCTTAAGGCCCCTTATCTTGAATTATCTACTGCTGATAATTCATTTGTGGCCCGCAATGGGGTAACTATCAAGTATGATAACCGGGTTATAAAGGGTGATAGAGCGGTCTACAGTGATGAAAAGCAAACCCTGGAGTTGTATGATGATGTAAAGGTCCAGGAAAAGGATGGAGACTGGATTCAGAGCAAAAAAGCGGTCTTTAACCTGGAAACAGGTGAATTTGAGGCCGAAGGAGAAGTTGAAATAGAGCTAAAAATAACCTCCGAATAGATACAACCAATATCCATAAATTGGTTGCTGGATAACATTTACACTCCCTTCCATAGGATGGTATAATAGGGTTTGGATGGGAGTGGAGGATATGTTTATACTAAAAACCGATTTCAGAAAAGACCTGCTAGTTCTATTTATAATTACTGTACTTATTGGTACCATTCTTGTACTTACCGGAGGATATATTACCAAAAATTATTTTTCCCACATGGTCAGTGGTGTAATCGGGGAATATGGTGAGTATGACCTCCTGTTTATCCTGTCCGGGGATAAAGAAAATATTGCCCTGGAACAGATAAAAAAAGTTGTTGATTCGACCCTGCCGGGCTCTGTTTTAAAGGCAGGTCCCCGGGTGGCCGGGAGTAGTAATTACCTCCTTAAAATACCGGAAGAGTTTAAAAAAGAGGAGGTTTACTCCAGGATATACACATACTTTTCCGACATTCCCGGGATTATGAGTAAAAATATAATAACAGAACCGCGGCTTTCAATCAGGGGTTTCAGGGGAGAAACCCTCCCTGTTATCAGGCCCCGGATAGAGAAAATAGAAGGTATTGATTTTCTTTATCCCATCGGGAATGGGATTGACGTAATTGTTAAAAGTCCGGAACTGGTTCCCCGGGTTAAAGAACAAATTAATCGTATCCTGGGAGAATATAAACTCCTTGAGATTCGTTATCCCTTAAACCAGCATCCCGAGGACATGGAAAAGAAAAAGAAAAAGATAATAGGTAAAATCAAAGACGAAATAGATGGGATTAAGGTATATGATGTTACCGGTACTGTTAGTTCTGACCGGGTTTCTCTTTTAAATAGTTTAAAGCAGATGAAAGATTTCCTCTTGTCATATGCTACTACTGTTATTATTTCTGAAGTGGAAGATAGTTCCCGCTACTCTGTCGGGGGGATCTTAACTGCCCGGAATAAAGATGGAGAAAAGATTCTTTTAAAGATTATCAATAATAAAGATAATCGTATTACCTGTCTGGTCCAGAATGGGAGCCTTGCTGCTGACAAAAGTAGTTTAAAGGTTTATTATCATAATAGTGAAAATGGGATTACTTATATTGGTCAGGGTAGGATTAATAACCCCAGACAGGATCTGGCTGAAGCCCTGGAAAGCCTTAATGAAATTACCCCGAGGCTAAATTCGTTTCTGGAGCAGAGTGAAGAGTTAATAACCCACAGTGATCGTATCGGTAAAGACCTGAAGAATATTAATGAAGGCCTGGCCCGGGTTGAAGAAACCAGTCGTAAACTCAATAAAACCCTGGATGAATGGAGAAAAGAAGGATTGACCGTTTTTCTTTATGACCTGCTTGCCGTTCTTGACGATATTGAGAGAAATATAGGTGACCTTGAAAATATTAAAACCGAACTTATAACTACCAGTAACCAGTTAAAGGAGATAGCGGGCCTGATTGAAGAAAAACTTGTTTTTGTTCCCAGGAATAATCTATATAATGAACTTAATGATTTAAAAAACCTCTTTCTTAAGCTTTCTACCACCCTGGATCAAAATTACGATTTAATCTCTAGGCAGATAGACGGAAATAATTCGATGGTGGCTTCAATAGATACCTGGCAGGATAAAATAAAGTCATTACTGAAGGTTGAGAATACCCTGAATGATAATGTAAATTATGATGATATCGGTGAGATTGCCAGTAAAATAGAAGAATCAGCCCGGGTTATTGATACTGCAAATATAGAGAATAACCTGACATCTGTCCGGGATTTAATGGTTGAGTTAAAAAACGGCCAGATCCCTGTAATTATGGAACAGCTGACCTATATTCAAAATTCCTTACCGGAGATGGAGGATAAGGAGATTGTCGAAACAATAGAGTTAATCGATAGTTACCTGGCCGGGCAGGTGATACCCGGAGACCAGATTCAGCTTTTAGTCAGTGGTAATTATAAAAACCAGGAATTGAGGGAAGAGGTAAAGGGTATAGTTAATAATCCCTCGGTAAGCTTTTTCGAAATGGAATCAGGTATTTTACAGCCCAATCCCCGGGGAGAGTTATTTAGGATATTAAGCCAGGTTAAGGCTGTTATTTCAACAATAATAGCTTTGATTTTTACCCTCCTGGTAATGATGCTTGACCAGACCCTGATAGTCAGTGTAATTAAATTAAATGGAGGACGGGGATATGTCTACAGTTTTGTTGTTGGTGGACTTACCTTTAGCCTGATCTGCCTTTTGAGCAGGATCAATTTCCCCTACCTTAACTTTAATATTGAGTTTTTGATAGGTGGGGTTATCGGGCTAATAATGGCCCTTCTCTCCGGGATGTTAAACCCGGTAAAAAAAGAAGAGTGGGAAGCGGGTAAGGCCCTCGGCTTTTCTCCAGCCGGGATTATGCATGAAATAATTATTCCGTCGGGTAAACCGGGTTTACTATATTTATTAAACCTCCCTAAAATGATATTTAAGTAAGGCTATTTTGTTTCCGGTTCACAATAATTATCAGGTCTTTCTTAATTGGTTTTTTATGGCCGTCAAACTGGCTGACGAATTTGAAAACCGCTTAAAATTTGAAAATCAATCGTTAGTATGAAATTTATAATTATATATGGAATTTAAATATATAACAGGGGGATAAAATAATGCTGGAAGTAATTAATTTGAAAAAACAATACGGCAGTGATATGATATTAAATGGTGTTAATTTACAGGCCCGCCCGGGTGAAATTATTGCCATTATGGGCCCGAGTGGGTGTGGCAAATCTACTTTTATCCGCTGTATAAACAGGCTTGTCGAACCTGACGGAGGGGAAGTATATTTTAAGGGAACACCCCTCCATAAACTCAGTGAAGGAGACATGGAAGAGGTTCGTCAGAATATTGGTTTTGTCTTTCAGCATTTTAATTTGATAGACAGGCTTAAGGTCAGGCAGAATGTAGCCCTGGGCCTGATAAAAAAAGGTTTTAGTATCAAAGAAGCTGAGGATAAGGCGAGACTGGCCCTGAAGGATGTTGGCCTTAAGGAGCTGGCAGACACTGAGGTGAAAAATCTCAGCGGTGGTGAAAAGCAACGGGTCGGGATAGCAAGGGCCCTTGTTATGGAACCTGATTTAATTTTGATGGATGAACCGACAGCTTCCTTGGACCCTATTCTGGTTACTGAAGTCCTCGATGTTCTGGAAGAAATTGTCCGCCAGAAAAAGCAGACTACCATGATTATTGTAACTCACCAGGTAGCTTTTGCCCGCCGGGTGGCCGATAAAATATATTTTATGGACAAAGGTAAATTTATTGAGTCCGGGCCACCCGATGAGGTTCTTGAGTCACCGGTATCATGGATAGGAAAAAAGTATAAAAGCATCATAAATTACTATTAATTAATATATTTTTGCAGGATTTTTGTCATAATCTCTTGAATAAATATATATTCAGAAGGGAGGGAGGGAACTATGTTTATTGATGGTAATTTACAGCAAACTATAGAAAAACCTGTTAAGGCTTCAGGAACGGCACTCCACACCGGTAAAGAAGTTAATGTCAGGTTTCTTCCGGCCGGTGAAGATACGGGAGTAGTCTTCAAAAGAGTTGATTTGCCAGATAACCCGGAGATCAAGGCTGAGCCATGGCAGGTTGTATCAACCAGGAGATGTACCAGTATTGGCCTTTCTAAAGATAGTGATTCTCCTAAGGTTCATACAATTGAGCATTTAATGGCCGCCCTGTGGGCCCTGGAAATAGATAATGTTATTGTTGAAATTGATGCGCCAGAAACACCTGTTATGGATGGGAGTGCCCTTCCCTATCTGAAATTGCTTAAAAAAGCAGGTATCAGAGAATTGAGTTCACCCAGAAAAATATGGGTGATTGATGAGCCTGTCTGGGTAAAAAGGGGTCATATGTATATGGTCATTTTACCCTATGATGGGTTTAAAATAAGTTATACCCTTGATTATGACCACAAGGTTATTGGGACCCAGTTTTTTGAGTTTGATAAAGGTGAAAATTCCTTTGAAGAGGAGATTGCTCCGGCCAGGACATTTGGTTTTGAAAGGGAAGTAGAGGCTCTACATAGAAGGGGCCTGGCTTTAGGTGGCAGTCTTGAGAATGCTGTCCTCATCGGAGATGAGGATACTGTAAATCCTTTAAGGTTTTCTAATGAATTTGTCAGGCATAAGATTCTGGATGTAATAGGTGATATGGCTTTAAATGGATTTGTTTCGGGACATATAATAACCGTCAGGTCAGGCCATTCCTTACACGTTGAATTAGCTCAGGAGATTAATAAAAAACTTATACAGGAGAGTGAACGAGTATGATGTATATCCAGGATATTAAAAATATACTACCACACCGGTTCCCTTTCTTGCTGGTTGATAGAATTACAGAGTTAGAGCCTGGTAAAAAAGTAGTTGGTTTTAAAAATGTAACAGTAAATGAAGAATTTTTTCAGGGACATTATCCCGGACATCCAATTATGCCTGGTGTCCTTATAATTGAAGCGATGGCCCAGGTGGGTGGCTTTTTAATGATGTATAGTGTTGATGATGATGAGGAAAAGATTCCTCTCTTTGCCGGGATAGATAAAGCCAGATTTCGGCGCAACGTTGTACCGGGTGACAGATTAAGGATTGAGGCTGAGGTTATTAAGTTAAGAGGTAGAATCGGCAAGATTGCAGCTAAAGGTTTTGTTGAGGATGAATTAGCAGCTGAGGCTGAATTAATGTTTGCTATAAATGATAAGTAGAAAGGGGCTTGGTAGGTGTGAAACCTAAGCATGAAGGAAAACTTCTTCATATGGCCAAGATTCATGAGACTGCCATTGTGCATCCCGGTGCCAAAATCGGCAAAAATGTTGAGATCGGGCCATATTCTATAATTGGAGAAAATGTTGAAATCGGTGAGGGGACCAAAATAGGCCCCCATGTTGTCGTTGAAGGCTGGACAACCATTGGCAAGAATAATCAAATCTTCCACGGGGCTTCTATTGGTCTAGAACCCCAGGATATGAAATTTAAAGGAGAAAAAAGCTATCTATTTATTGGAGATAACAATATAATCAGGGAAAATGTAACCATTCACCGGGGTACCGAAGAGGGGGGCGGCGAGACCAGGATTGGTAATAATAACCTGATAATGGCTTATTGCCATGTAGCCCATGACTGTCAACTCGGAAACCATATAATTATGTCCAATGCTACCAATCTGGCCGGGCATGTTATTATAGAGGACTATGTTGTTATGTCTGGTTTGACCGGGGTTCATCAGTTTGTAAGAGTCGGAAAAATGGCCATGGTCGGGGCCCATTCCAAGGTTGTTAAAGATGTGCCTCCATATATTCTTGTTGATGGACATCCGGCCCGGGTTAATGGTATCAATGTAGTTGGCCTGCGGAGAAATGGGGTTGACCCTGATTTGAGACAGGAAATTAAAAGGGCCTATAAAATTCTCTACCGTTCCAATCTCAATACTTCCCAGGCCATTGAAAAGATGGATCAGGAACTGGATGCCAGTGAAGAAATTGAACACTTTTTAAGGTTTTTACGTAATGCCCAGCGCGGGATTTGCCGTTAGGTGGGTGGTCAAAGATGTCAAAAATAGGTTTAATTGCCGGCAGGGGTAAATTGCCTGCCATCTGGGCTGCAAGTGCGCGGGACCGGGGACATGATGTTTATGCCTTCCCCATTATCGAAGAGGCTGATGAAGGTTTGAAAAATATAGCTAAGGTTATAAAACCGGTTAATGTCGGTGCATTTGATAACCTTATTAATATTTTAATAGAGAATGATATAAGTAAAGTGGTAATGATCGGGAAGGTTAATAAGACCAGGCTTTTTGGTAAAACCCGGTTGGATGCAAGAATGCAACAGATGCTGGCAAACCTCAGGGAATTGAATGATGATAGCATTCTTTTAGGAATAGTTAATGAACTAAAAAAGGAAGGGATAGAGGTCTTAAAACAGTCCACTTTTATAGAAGACTTGTTCCCAACTCCGGGACCGGTAACCTCTAAAACCCCGGATGATTCCCTTCTGGAAGATATGAAATATGCTTTCAAACTGGCCCGTGGTATTGGAGGGCTTGATATCGGGCAGACTGTCCTCGTCAAAAATAGAGCGGTTCTGGCTGTTGAGGCTATTGAAGGAACCGATCAGGCTATAAAACGGGCCGGGGAGCTGGGTGGAGCCGGGGCTACCATGGCCAAGGTGAGCAAGCCCAATCAGGATTTCAGGTTTGATATTCCGACGGTGGGATTAACCACCCTCAGGAATCTTATAAAAATTAAGGCCCGGGGTTTAGTTATTGAGGCCGGTAAAACATTTATTGTCGACAGGGAAGAATTTATTGAAACGGCGGAGGCCAGTGGAATTACCGTTATGGCTTTAGAGTCTGCCTCCCCTGAATAAGGTGGTGAGTAATCTTTGGGCAAAATAATGGTAGTAGCCGGAGAAGTCTCTGGTGATATGCATGCAGCCAGGGTGGTCCGGGAAATTAAAAAATTAGCCCCTGAAACCCGGTTTTTTGGTATGGGGTCAAAATGCCTCCGGGAAGCAGGGGTTGAGGTTCTTGTTGATCCGACCGATATAAGCACCATCGGTTTTAGTGAGGCTCTGAAGAACTACAGACAGCACCGGGATCATTTGAAAATGATGAAAAAGGCCCTGGAGCGGGAAAAACCTGATGTAGCTTTACTGGTGGATTATTCAGGTTTTAATATAAAGATGGCCCGGATTACCAAACGAAAAAAAATCCCCACTGTCAGTTATTTTAGTCCTTCGGCATGGGTCTGGGGGAAACGTCGGGCCCGGAAAATGGCGAGGGCCCGGGCGGTTATTGCGTCAGTCTTTCCTATGGAAGAAAAAGTATACCGGGAAGCCGGGGCTGAGGTTCATTTTGTTGGACATCCCCTGTTAGATATGGTTAATGTCGAGGAGTCTAAAGATGAAATATGTAGAAAACTGGAGCTTGATGGGGAAAAACCCATTATCGGGTTAATGCCGGGAAGCCGGAAACAGGAAGTGGAATACCTTCTCCCTGAGATGTTGAAGGCAGCAGAACGGTTAAAGAAGGAAAAGGGTGATTTTCAATTTGTTATTCCCGTAGCTCCAGGGATTGACCGGGATAAAATTGTTGAAATGGCCTCCCGGTATAAATTGGTACTCAAGGTGGTTGAAGGGGCCAATTATGAGGTAATGAAGGCTTCTGATTTCCTGGTGGTTGCTTCAGGTACTGCTACCCTTGAAGCGACAATAATCGGAACCCCTATGGTCATCGTTTACCGGACGAGCTGGTCTACCTATCACCTAGGAAAATTACTGGTTAACCTTGACTACATAGGCCTCCCCAATATTATTGCTGACCGGGAGATTGTACCGGAATTGCTCCAGCAGGATGTTACCGCTGACAATATTTATCGGGAAATTACAAATTTCATGAGTAAACCCTATCTTATTAAAAGCATAAAAAGGGACCTGGAATATGTCAAAAATAAACTGGGAAGGCCTGGTGCCGTGAGGAGAACTGCAGAACTTGTTTTGAAAAAGGGCAAATTGTATATTTAGAATAGTTATAGATAAGTTATGTTTATACCCATATTTTTATATCCATATAAAGATATCCTGATTGATAAATCTAAAAAATTGTTTATATTCAAAACAGGGGTTGGTTTAGTTGTTTACCGGCAAAAAAGTTTTAATAATTTTAATAGTTTTATCTATTATGGTGGCAGGGGTGTTTTTCACCTTCCGGGCCGGAATCAACACCTCAGATAACCCTGAATCCACCCCTGATAAACAGACGGGAACTTACCGGGAATTAAAGGGGGCCAGGCTTACCCTTTATAGTAAAAGTAAAGATATTCGCCTTGAAGTTTCGTCCAGTAATGTTACTAACCGGGATAATAATAAGACTATTGATATGACTGGTATAGAGGTTAAAGTCAGGGATAATAAAACCGAGGAATTGCTTTATACTTTTAGTGGCCAAAATGGGCTCTACCTTGCCGACCGGGGAGAATTAAGGGTCTCCGGGCCGGTGGTATTGCAAAAGGATATGATAACTTTAAATAGTGGTTCTTTGTGCTGGAAGGAAAATAGTGATATAATTACAGGCAAAGGTGGGGTTAAGCTCGACCTCCCCCGATTTACTATTGAGGGAGATAAAATGGAGGCAGCCCCCGGGTCAGGTCTAGTTATGATACACGGTAACCAGGGCAAACAGGCCCGATTGACCTGGAAGGAGGAAAGTCATGCCAGTCAGAAAAATTAACAGGTGGGCACTTATATTATTTATACTTATATTATATCTTACTTATATGATATCTCCAGTGGTAGTAAGGGTCTATAGTGAAGGAAGGCGCCCTGAATTACTGGCTGATACTTTTACAGTTGATATTGAAAATTATTTTTATGATATAAAAGCCAGAGGTAATGTTACCCTTATTTATAAAGACTATACAGTGACCGGTGATAGACTAAAGTTTAATACCCGTACTGAAGATTTGGAGGTTTATAACCTGGGAAAAATCAGTACTCCTGAATATACCTTAAAAGGAGATACGTTGAAGGGGAACATTAATAAGGGTAAGTTTAATATTGATGGTAATATCAGTCTTATGGGAGATAATATACTCCTTACCGGAAATGTCATAGACCTTGACCGGAGTAAAGAGGTTGCCGTAATTACGGGTAAAACTTCTATTGAATATAAGGGGATAAAGGCAGTTTCTGATAAACTTACCTATAATTACAGGGAGGAGACTGTTTATCTTGAGGGGAATGTTTCCGGAAAGCAGGATGGTCATGAGTTTTCTGGTAATACCTTAAAAATTGATCTTTCCCGGGAGCAGATAATCCTGTCCGGGAATGCGAGCCTCTTATTTCCACAGGATACAGGTGAGGACAAATGAGTATTATAGCTAAAAATTTACTCAAAATATACAGTCGTCAGAAGGTTGTCAATAAAGTAAATTTAAAGGTTAAAAAAGGAGAGATTGTCGGGCTTTTAGGGCCTAACGGTGCCGGTAAAACAACCACCTTTTATATGGTCGTCGGGTTAATAAAACCTGATGGTGGAGAGATTTACCTGGATGATGATAATATAACCCATTTACCGGTTTATAAAAGGGCCCGCAAAGGTATTGGTTATTTGTCCCAGGAGCCTTCTGTCTTCAGGAAACTGACGGTCAGGGAAAACATTCTGGCAATACTTCAGGCCCGGGGTTTCTCTCCACAGGAGTCTGAATCGAAATTAAATGAACTTATGGAAGAATTTAATATAGGCCATCTTGAGGATAGACTGGGATATCAGCTTTCCGGTGGAGAAAGGAGAAGGGTTGAGATTGCCCGTGCCCTGGCAACAGACCCTTCATTTATTTTACTTGATGAACCCTTTGCCGGGGTTGACCCTATTGCGGTAACAGATATCCAGAATATAATAAGTTACCTTAAAAAGAGGGGGCTCGGGGTTTTAATTACCGACCATAGTGTCCGGGAGACCCTTTCAATTACCGACAGGGCCTATATAATGCACCAGGGGCAGATATTGCTGTCAGGGAGTTCTGAAGAGGTGGCTGAAAGTGAACTGGCCCGGAAGTTTTATCTGGGTGAAAGGTTTACCATGTAGGGGTTTTGCATACTTCATGCAGGAAGTTTTCCATATAATTCAGATAGAGAATTGAGTCAAATAATTAAATAAATTTATTATGGGAGACCCTCATATAAGCGAGGTGCCGTACCAATTGAAGATAATATACCGTTATTTAACCAGGGAACTTATAATGCCTTTTCTATTCGGGGTGGCAGCTTTTACAGCTATTTTTATCGGAACAGATATTCTATTTACCCTGACCAGGTTATATAATAACTTTGGAGTGGAGTTTACTACATTAGTCCAGCTATTTTTTTTAAAGCTACCTCCTATCATAGTACTGACATTCCCGATGGCTACCCTGATGGGAACCCTGATGTCCTTTGGCAGGCTGTCGGGTGACGGTGAAATAACTGCCTTCAGGGCCGGAGGGGTGAGTGTCTATAAAATAGTTATCCCATCATTGCTGGTGGGGTTAATTATGAGTGTTACCACTATTATGGTCAATGAAATGGTTGTTCCCCGGGCTAACTACCTTTATGATCAAATAGTCTGGGAGATAAAAAATGGAAGAAAGATGCCTGCTACCCAGTATGATTTAACCCTGACTCCTCTTGACAGGAAATACCGCCGCCCTGATTATATCCTTTACACTCACCGCTTTAATGGGGAAACGGGGATCATGAACGATGTCTATCTTCAGGATTACGAGAAAGGGGTACCTGTTACCCTTATTAAAGCCCGTAAAGCAGTCTGGCAGGGGGATAAGTGGCATTTTTATAATGGAAATATCTATTATTTTAAAGAAGGGGAAAGGGTCCCTGCTTTAAAATTTAATGAATATGTGATTAAACAACCCATTTATACTCCCCGCCGGATTGGAAAGATGAATAAAGATATTGAAGATATGAGTTTTAAAGAGCTCGGCGAATATATTCAATTCCTGGAAGAACAGGGGAAAGATACCTTTGAGGAGAGGGTTAAATATCACCAGAAAATAGCCATACCATTTGCCAGTTTTATTTTTGCCCTGCTGGCGGCCCCGCTCGGTATAAAGCCAAGGCGGTCCGGTGGTACAGCTACCGGTATGGGGTTAAGCATTATTGTTATCTTTATTTATTATACGATTATGACCCTCGGGAGTGCCCTCGGAGAAAGGGGAACTATCTCTCCCTTTTTCGGGGCCTGGCTCCAGAATTTTATTTTCCTGATAGTGGGTGGATATATGATTTACCGGATGAACAAGTAATTCATTCGGGGTCTTTCACAAATTATTTTTCTGGTAGCTAAACCGGGCGATAACTGTTAATATATTTTTCATGTTGAGGAAATCATACACAGGTTTTTTGCAGATGATTTCTGATTACAGATAATTCCCCGACATTAACAAATTTAAATTATTATGGCCTTAGGCCAATTTGTTCTTATGACAATCGCTTAATTTAAAGGGGGGTGCAGGTATGTACGGGATCTTACTTATAATCATGGTTATAGCTTTAAGTGGCTTAATAGCCTACCTGGGAGATCAGATCGGTATGAAGGTGGGTAAAAAGCGCCTGTCATTATTTGGCCTGCGCCCCAAATATACTTCAATAATTATAACAGTTTTAACAGGGATAATAATAGCGACATTGACCATAACTGTCCTGCTGGCTACCAATACCAGGGTTAGACAGGCCCTCTTTGATATAAAACAGGTCTTAACCAGGCTTGACAACTTAAACCATCAGTTAATTTTGAAGGACCAGGAATTGAAGGATATGAAGCTTAAAATAGACTCGAAGATTACTGAATTACGGAATATAGTTCACCAGAAAGAAGACCTGGAAAAGAAGTTAAAAAAGACCCAGGAAGAATTTGACGAGGTAAAAAATGAATTAAAGCAGGCCCGTCAGGATATTAAACAATTAAAGGAAAACCGGGAAGAATTACAGGCCAAGATTGATGATTTAAATAAACAGAGGCGGGAGCTTGAGGGCCGTATTGTGGAACTGAATGACGAGATAGCGGAAATAACCCATGCCTATCAGAAGGCCAGGGAGCTGGCTAACCAGTTTTATGCCGGTATTTCCAATTACATGGATAAGGATATAGTTTATCAACGGGGTGAAGTGATTTACTCTGATGTTGTTACTAAAGGTGACTCTGAAAGGGATATTGTTCTGGCTATCCGGGAATTTTTAAGAAAAGCTGATGAGGTAGTTAAGAAAAAGCCTGTCAAGGTTGATAAGGATACCGGTGTTGCCCTTTTAATTAAAGATGAAGATATTTATAATGTAGTCAGAAACGTTTTAAGTATGGATAGTAGGCGGGTAATAATCAAACTGGTTGCTGCTGTAAATATTCCCAGAAATGACTGGGTTTTAGCCAATTTTGTAACCAATGAAGATTTTGTTGTCTTTAATAAAGGAGAACTGATAGAGAGTACGATTATTGACTCGACAGATTCCCTTGAACAGCTGGAAGCTGAGGTCAAAGGTCTTTTAAGTGATATAAATACTAAAGCCATCAGGGAAGGTCTTCTTCCCGATAGTCAGGGGACAGTGGGGAGTATAGAGTTTACCCAGTTTTACCAGCTTTTAAGGAGGATTCAAAGTTATAACGGTCAGGTGAAAGTGAAGGTTTATGCTGCAGAAGATATCTGGCGTGAAGACCGGTTATCACATAACCTTGATTTTGAAATTTCACCTGCCAAAGGGGAGGAATAGACCTTGGTATTGGCAATTGACCCCGGGCGGGATAAATGTGGGATTGCTGTAGTTGACAGGAACCTGAAAATATTTTATAGGGCAATAGTCTCTCCTGGTAAGCTTGGGTCATATTTACAGAAATTGAGTCATAGGTATAGTTTAGAAGGAATTGTACTCGGTAATGGAACCTTTTCAGGGGAAGTAAAAAAAATAATTGAAGCTACAGTTAATATCCCTGTACACGAAGTTGATGAATCCTATACAACCTTAGAAGCTGAAGAGCGTTACCGCCAGGAACACTACACGGGGTGGAAGGTATTTTTAAAATTCCTGGGCTGGAAGCCAGCCTGTCCGCTGGACGACCTTGTGGCTGTAGTCCTGGCCGGGAGATATTTTCAAGGGAAAAATGCTGAATGATTAACTTAACACTTGCTGAATGATTAACTTTACCCTTATTAATTATAATATTTGCTGTTATATTTGCTTTATATCCCTTTCATATTTGCTTTTTCTGGTCGCAAAACTGTGATATGACTACTATTACTGTAAATTGTTTATTATAGAATTCGCTTTGGTTAACAGGTTTTTTGCAAAATGGTAAAAATTATTAACTAACTTATAGAAGGATTTTTAATAATTTAGTGGAATAGAATAGTTAGATACCAATATTCTCTCGCTTATCCTCCCGAGCCGCAATTTTATGCTCATCTGAAAAAACAATTTTATACAAGAAAACATATAAAAACTGGTGTATTTAGAAGTAGGTCAATCTTACCATAACTAAAAAAATTAAAAAAATTATTTTTTTCAGGGAGGATTTGAAGGGATTAATGTTGAATATTTTATACTGACTGAACGTTATACATAAAAACGTTCACTGGTATTTGTCAAAATTATCAAGTCCTTATTTTGATATTTAAATTACTTAAATCAGTTTAAAACATAACCATCCTAACAAGTTAAAAAATCTTATCATCTCCTGCCGAATCTATGGAAGAAAGGAGGTGCCCCCCGGACCACAGGCGAAAGGAGATGGTAGGGTTCTATAGATTCATTAAACACCGGAGAAGTTGTAACAATGAGGAAACCTGGACACTCATTGTTGGAATTCTCCAGGGTTGTTTAGTGAACATAGAACTATAAAAATATAAAAAACAACCAAGGGGGAATTTGAGTAATGAAGAAGTTTGGAATTGTTTTTCTTGCAATGCTTTTAGTTGTTGCTTTTGCAATGCCCACATTTGCTAATCCTTTTAGCGATGTACCTGAAAATCACTGGGCATATGAAGCTATTCAGAAGGTAGTTTCTGCCGGTATTTTAAGTGGTTACCCTGATGGAACCTACCAGGGTAAAAGAACTATAAACCGTTTCCAGATGGCTGTTATCATATCCCGTATCCTGGAAAACGTTGAAAAAGAACAGGCTGCTTTAGCTGATGAAGTAGAAGACTTAGGAAAAGGTTTAACTCCTGAACAGGCTCAGGATGTTACCGCTATCGTTAAAGCTATCATCGCTAAAAACAATCCTGAACAGCCTGAAAGCTTAACTGAACAGCAGGCTGAAGAAGTTGCTAACTTAATTGAAGCTTTAACCTTTGAGTTCAAAGCTGAACTTAAGGTTATCGGTGCTGACATCGACGCTCTCAAAACCGATGTAGCCGACCTCGATAGCAGAGTTAGCGACCTTGAAGAAGGTGGCGCTGTAACCTTCAGCGGAAGCTATGGTGTTGATTTTGACCACAATGATTGGGAAGGTAATGCCAATTACAACTACTATGTAGATTCTGATCAAGATGGACAATATGAGGGTAAAGAACCATATGTATATACTGATCCATGGGATACTGATTCTGACAAAATTGAAATAAATAAAGACAAAGGCTTCAGTCAAAGCTTAGATTTAGCAGCAAATATTTCTAAAGAAGGTTTTGATGCAGCTGTTAAATTTGATATTGCATCTGGTGACGATGAGGTATCATTAGATAGTGCTAGTTTAGCTCTTGAAAATGATACTCTTGCCCTTACCTATAACGAAGGTAATACCTATTCATTTGTAGATTACTTCTATAACAATGAAGAATTCAATGGTGTAACTCTTAACTTTAAGAAGGTAGCTACAAATACATTCTTTGGTCAGGAAGATGTAAAAGTTGGAGAAGTAGATGCTACTGATGATGACGACAATGTAAAATATGATGATGAAAATGGTAGTGAAGCTCAAACAGAGGATGTAACAGTTCCATTCTATGTATATGGTGCTGAAAAAGACTTTGGCTTTGGTGGATTAGATGTAACAGTAGGTTATGCTGGTCAGCGTGCCCAGGATAAAGATGAATATGAAGATAATATGCAAGTTGGCTATGAAAACCTCGAAGCTGATGTAGTTGGACTTGAAGCTGCTACTGACTTGGCCGGAGCTGAAGTTGGCTTTGACTTTGCTTACAGTATGCCTGTAGATGAAAATTATGATGCTGATTCTTTAATGAGGTTAGATGCCAGCAAGAGCTTAGGCTTTGCTGATGTTAAATTTGGTTACAGAAATGTCGGTGAAAACTTTATAATGTTTGGTGAAGATGCTGTACTGACTGATTCTGGTGAAGATGATTATGATGTTTATAGAACAGCATTGAACCCAGGTTTAAGTGGTTATAATTTAAGCGTCAAGCCAGCATTATTTGATAAATTAGATGCTGAGTTCTTCTATGCTAATGCTAAGTATGAAGAAAAAATTGATGTAATGGGTTCAGAAATTGGTGCAGAAGCAAATGGTAAGCTGATGGAACTTACTGCTGAAATGCCACTTCTTATTGATGGTCTAACTGTTAATGGTAAGTATTCAACTGAAGATGTAGTAGTTAAATATGAGTTTGCTGGTTTAACAGGTGAAGAAGAAGATAAAGAAAATACCATGGGCTTTGGTGCTGAATACAATTTCTTAGCTGACAAAGCTACTGCTACCTTTGACTATACTAGTGTAGATCCTGTTGAAGATGAAGGTCTGGCTACTGAACTAGAAACAACTACAAGTTTCGGAATTGAATACGCCATGAATAATTATCTGAATGCTAACTTTGATTATGAATCTGTTGCAAACTTAGGACATGTTAAAGAATATAATGGGGAAGACATGACTAAGACAGTGACTGGTTATGGTATAAGCTTGACTGATTATCCTGTAATTGGAGCTTTAACTGTAAGTGCCGGTTACAATGCTGAAAATACCAAAGGTTTCGAATACAACGCAGATGAAAGTAAAGCTAATGATCTGGAAGCTAAGACTACCGAATATAACTTAGGTCTTGGTTATACTGTTGGTGCTGCTGAATTAACCTATGACTATACTAACACTACTAAAGAAGGTGCTGCAGTAGCTAACGGTACCTATACTACCAATAAAGCCGGTTTAACTTATACCATCGTTGAAGGTACTGACCTTGTTGCTAATTATGAAGTATTAGACTTTGATGCAGAAGCAGATACAGATGACTACACTGTTAGCACTGCTAGCGCTGGTGTAAGTGTAGACTTCTAAGACCTATTATAACTGAAACACTTAATCCCCGGGGTTTTTCCCGGGGATTTTTTATTTCAGGTGAATTTTTTCTTTTAGGCCAAAAGAATGATTATAAACACTTGCTGGACAATATAAGATTTTAATAGATATAGATTTATCATGTAGTTCTGCACCTTAATCTTATCGGTGGAAAAATATAATAAAATCTGATATAATAAAAATGCTTCAATATATGGAATATATTTAGAATTATAAATACAAGGAGAATTAATATAAATATAGAATTAATAAATAAGGGGAAATGTATGCATTATGTCCGTGAAAGGGGGGCCGGTTATGGTTAACAGGCTTTTACCTGTCTTAATTTTATTAATAGTTATTTTATATAGCCAGCTTACTTATGCAGGTGACTTTAATACAACTCTGTGGATTGACTATACCTATCTAGATTATAATAGGTTTAAGCTCACCGATTATAAGCTGAGGCTCCCTGAAGAAGTAATGCTGCTTTCATTTTCCCATGAAATCCGTGAAGAGTTAATAGGGCTGGCCTCCCGATACAGTCATAGAACTGACTCCCTGCCCGTTAATTTACAGATATATAACCTCACCAGTGATCAAATACACCTTAAAAGAAATTATTCTGAAAGTGTCAGTCTCGATGAAGAAGCATCCAAAGAATCCATAGAGTTCAGGTTATATCCCGGTATTGTTATTAATGCTGATTACATCCAGGACGAACTGGATTCAGAGATTAAAAGTGAAACAAATATAGGCTTGATATATAAGTTGAATAACCGTACCTATCTGACTGCAGAGTATGGTCTGGAAAGCCGGGAATGGTGGGATATTCATGATATAGAGCTTGAGTCTGACGAGGGAGAAGGCGATAGCAGTACCGGAACAGGTGAACAGAATACTTCGCCTGATGATGGAACCAGTGAGGATGGCACCAGTAAGGAAACAGTTGTTGACAGGGAGCAGGAGGAACCATATACATACAAGAAGGAGGAAACCCGGAAAAGCAGGGTTGGTATATCCTATAAAACAACAGATGAGGTTACTATCTCGGCTGATTATGTTAGTGATGGTACTGATATAGGAGCAGTGACAACTGTTATCGGGGTTGAATATGACGTCGAGCAGGGTAAATTGTTGTATAAATACCAGTATAATTTCGGGGATAAGTCTAAACAAACGACAACCGGGGTTGAGGTCGACTTAAACGATCTGGCCACCCTGACCGCTTCCTATAAGTTGCTTAATTTCGAATCACTGGAAGAAAATCTGAAAGAAACTATCTGGGATATCGGAGTAGATTTAAATATATCCGACGTCTCTTCTTTATCGGTAGGTTATCAATTAAAGGATAATGATGAAACAGACCAGAGTCATAATGTAGAAGATGAAGATGATATTGAAGAATCAAATATTAAAGCTGAACTGGAAATAAAGTTTTAGGGAATAAAGGGGGAAACCAGGTTGGAAGTATTTAAAAGATATATAACTGTATTTATTATAGCTATTCTTGTTCTCAGCGGGGTATCTTATCCGGTTGGGTCTGAAGTAATCCCCATAAAACAGCTTAAAGAAGCAGAGATTATAATTCTGGGGGAACCCGATAATGGTCCTGTTTTTGACAGGGTAAATAGGCTTGAAAGATTATTATATGGTAAAGAACTTGAAGGTTCTCTGGTTGACAGGGTAAACAGGCTGGTTAGCTTTGTCTTACCTTCAAGCGGTAAGCCGTCTATGGTACTGCTTTTAAATGCCCTGGAGTGGACAATCACCAATAATATTTCTTATGGCCCGGTAAAAGAAAGGCTGGAATCGATTGAGAAGTTGACTTTTGGCCAGATAAAAACAGGATCAATTGTTGAAAGGTTGAGTGGTTTAGTTAATTTAAGCCTGCCTGATGGTAAAATTCCCACCAGGATTGTTACTATTCCGGCAGGAACTAAAATCAGGATTAAGCTTTTAAATAAAATAAGCTCCCGTGAATCCCAGATTGGGGAAATAATTAAATTTAAAGTTGTGCAAAATGTCAAGGTAAATGATATTCTGGTAATTCCATCCGGGATGCCGGGTTCAATGAAGGTGGTCAATGTATCCCGGGCCGGTCAGCTTGGTAAGGATGGCCATGTTGAGTTAAAGTATTTAAACGTTCTGGCCATTGATGGTAATGAAATACCATTTAAAATTCCTGAAAAAGTCTTCCGCGACTATCACTCACGGGAACTGGCCATTGCTGCCAGCCTTTTAAGTTATCTTGTGTTTGAGCATCCAGCCGGTCTTATAGCCGGTTATTTTGTCCGGGGGCAGGAAGAAGTTATTGATGCCGGGAATGAATTATATGTAGAGACTACAGAGGATGTTAAGGTATATGGGTTACAGTTATATCATTAATACATATATATTTGTCGTTGTGATTACCACCTATCCAGGAATATCTGGATAGGTTTTTGTTTACCATAGATTACTTAAAGGATTAGCGGGATTAGATGAGAATATATAAAAATAGAAGTTATCGATTTTAGTAAAAGATTTAATTAAAAGAATGGATTTATAAAGTGGGGTAATAAGATATGGTTAAAAATACAATGATAATAAAGGAATTTAGGCGGCTTTTTATTTTATTTATAATTCTTATAATTATAATAACAGGATTTAGCTCTTATATTGTTCAGGCCAGCAGTGAAGAGGTAGCCCCCTATGACCTTAAAGCTGCCGGGGATATCCAGTATGATTTAAAAAATGGGCTTATTTATGCCACAAAAGATGTTAGTTTTAAGATTAATAATTTAAATATAGAATGCCAGAAACTAAAGGTTAATCTGGCTGCAGAGGAAATAATAGCAGAGGGTGGTATCAAATTAATACTTAAAGATGAGACCCTTATCGGAAAGAGTCTGGTTTACAATTATGGAACAGGTTCAGGAACTATGGTTCAGGCAAAAACGAAAATAGATAGCCTTAACTTCCGGGGAGGGGTAATCCGGCTGGTTGAAGGAGAAGAATACCGGGCTGAAATAGAGGACGCCAGCTTTACACCATGTATTCTGGATGAACCTCATTACCAGATTAAAGCGAAGCGGGTTAAAATCTATCCTGATGAGAAGGTAGTTGGTGAAGATGTCGGGTTCTGGATAGGAAAAGTAAAGATAATTTCTCTACCGGGTTATGTAGTAGAATATAAAGAAGATGAAAAAACAGGGAAGAAGGAACTATATAATACCAGTCCTGTTCCTTCTCTAGGTTATAATACAGAGGATGGACTTATTTTAAGTATATATTATCCCTATCAATATGGAAATAATCTCGAGGGTAAATTAAATGCTTCAACAACCCAGGTCGGAGGGCAGAAAGCTATTCTGGAGAATAGATATAAGATAACCCCGGACCTGGTAGCCACCACCAGATATGTTTACAGTAAGGAATTCGAAGATGATGAGATCAATAAAGATAGTTTATTAAAGGGTGGCTTAAGTTTTAAAAGGAATAGATTGAAAGTTACAGGACTACTGGGTTATGATTTTATAGATGAGAAGCGCCAGGAAGAACTGGATATAAAATACCGTTATAGTAATAGAGCTAATATAACCTTATACCATGGTTTTACCAATGAAATGTTAGAACAACAACTTTATAAGTTAGATGGACATATTGGCCGATATCAATGGGAACTTAAGTATAATAAAGGTTATGATATTGATTCTTTCCCCTTTATCAGGTTATACTCACCCCGTTATAATTTAAATCTATTTAATTTGAAGTTCATTACAGGTGGTGGCCGGGTCACCAATAAAGGGATAACTACAGATAAAGGCCTTGTCAAGCTGCTAATAGACAAAAAACTAAGGTTAGCGACAGGACTTGACCTTACTTTTCAGGAAAAGGTAACAACTAATTTATATTATAAAGATAGCAGTTTTTCTGATTATAAAGTTTATGATTCCAATCTTGGTATTGACTATGGAATTAACCTCGGGACCTCTTTAGATATAAACTCAAATTTAAAATTTCAAATGGTTAATACTGAAGGGGACCCTTTCTTGCCTGATGATACAGCAGAAGAAGTTAAATTATTAAAACCGGGCCTTAGTTTTAAGTATAAACTACCGGAACCCGGATCTATGTGGATATTAAAATTAAATGGTTCATATAACCTCTACAGCAATTTTTGGGAAAGTGGAACAGTGTTAGTTCAGAGAAATTATGATTGTTTCAATTATTCCCTGGAAGTTGATTTAGTCAATGAAAGCCTCGGGGTCAATATTAATTTTTAATTAAATACTAATACTGAAGAAGACACTGGATATATGTATCCGGTGTTTTTTTTATGTCTTTTTGTATTATGTACTGGGTAAAATTGGTTAATAAAACAGACATGTCAAAAAATGCCTTTAATGTAGAAAACAACAACAAAAATACCAAAATCAAGATAAAAAAGCAAATAAATTACCATAAAATGAAGGAATATAGAAGTCTGTGGATAATTATAACATGGAAGAAGATTAAAAATGGGAAAAATGTAAAAAAAAGAAAAGCATATTTATGCTTTTTAAAAAAGTGAGGTGAACAGGAGATAAACCAAGGGTATAAAAATATACGAAAAATGGAGGAATTAAAACGAAAATGTCTTTATTTAAAAAAAGTAACCTGTATATTCTGCCTTTTATCTTAATATTGTTGATGGGGATAACTTTTGCTGCCCGGGGAGAAGCAGAGATAACAGGCAGTATTGAAAATGGAACAAAAAGAAATATCGACCTGGAAATAGATGATGGTAAAAAGATTAAAGAATTGGATGATAGAAATTTTTATAATCTCTGCTGGGTAAAGTATAAAAAAGAACTGGAATCCGGAGATTATTATTATATTAAACTGGAATATTATAAAAACAAATATATGGATAAGACTTATTATAATAATAAAACCTTGAATATCTGGGGTGTTTATTCGTGGGAAATCAATAAAAGATTAACAAATAAATATGAAGTAAATTTTAAGGACAAAAACTATTATATCGAAGATTACGAGTATAAATCCTACCTGGGGGCAAAATTGAAATGTGAATTTGATTATGAGCTCAATGATAGACATGAATATTCAGCCTATATACAGAGGTACTGGGAGGATAATAAAACAACAGATGATAGAGATAATGTGTCTGATACTCTGTCTGTTACCTGGGATTATGAAGTAAATTCAAAAACAGAGTTAACAACAAATATCAAGTTATGGCAGGAGGAACATCCCTGGGAGTCGAGTTCCACCAATAAATATGAGAAGACCATGTCTGTGGGGTTTGAGTATGAACTTTAAACCACAAAAAGATAATATACAACCAGAATCCTGGCTGGAATAAGTTCAGTCAGGATTTTTTTATTTATCTTTTTAACGTCATAGACTTCATATGTGGCAATTTTTGTGATATAATACTTTTTGAACTAAAATTGACGTGATCATCAAGATTTACGGGTACTGGCAAATCTTTGACCAGAGAGGAAATAATATTCTTACTAATTACATATAGTAAAATATAATACTTAAAGCAGTTTAAGTATTTTTATATAGATGGATAATAATAATTGTTTGACTGGAATTATATTAATTATACATTTTAATAAATTTTACTACTGGTAATGGATTTAATCATTAAACTTTTAAAGGAAGGGATGATTTCTCTTGAATTATATGTCTCGCTATAAAGAATGGCTTTTAAGTGATTATTTCGATGAGGAAACTAAAGCTGAACTGGAGAGTATTAAAGATGATAAAAAAGAAATTGAAGACAGATTTTATAAAGACCTCAATTTTGGGACCGGTGGTTTGCGGGGTATAATTGGAGCCGGGACAAACAGAATGAACAAATATACAGTTCAGAAAGCTACCCAGGGTCTGGCCAATTATATTATTAACTATAGTGAGAATGGAAAGGATCGCGGGGTTGTAATAGCTTATGATTCCCGCCACAAATCACCTGAATTTGCTTTAGAGGCTGCTCTTGTTTTAAATGGAAATGGGATAAAGGCCTACCTTTTTGATGAACTAAGACCAACTCCTGAGCTTTCATTTGCTGTCAGGGACTTAAATGCAATCGGTGGTATTGTTATTACTGCCAGCCATAACCCCCCTGAATACAATGGTTATAAAGTTTACTGGGAAGATGGGGGACAGGTAGTACCTGACCAGGCCCGGGAAATTATAGCGGAAATTGAAGAAATTGATGATTTTGAACTTGTTAAAAGAATAGATGAAAAAGAAGCCCGGAGTCAGGGATTACTGAAAACAATAGGTGAGGAAATAGATAAGCGATATATCGAGGAAATGCTAAAAGTCCTGCCTAATAAGGAACTGGCCTCAAAAAAGGGTAAAGATTTTTCAATAATTTATACCCCCCTTCACGGTACTGGAAACAAACCAGTTCGCCGTGTTTTAAAAGAATTAGGTTTTAATAATGTTCATGTTGTTGAAGAACAGGCCAAACCTGACCCTGAGTTTTCAACAGTAGAAAGCCCCAATCCTGAAGAATTTTCAGCTTTTAAAATGGCATTAGACCTGGCCGGGGAATATGAACCGGAGTTAATTATCGGAACAGATCCTGATTGTGATAGAATGGGTATAGTAGTAAAGAACAATGAGGGTGAGTATGTCGGATTAAATGGTAACCAGGTTGGTGTCTTAATGGCTGATTATCTCTTAAGTCAGATGAAAGAACAGGGTGAGTTGCCTGATAACGGGGTTATCATCAAAACTATAGTTACCACTGAAATGGTGAGAAAAGTTGCAGCTGACTATGGCGTAGAAGTAATGGATGTTCTCACCGGGTTTAAATTTATCGGTGAAAAGATAAAGGAATTTAAAAAGACCGGTGACCACACCTTCATATTTGGATTTGAGGAAAGCTATGGGTACTTAGCAGGGACCTATTGTCGGGATAAGGATGCGGTTATAGCATCTGCCCTTATAGCCACTATGGCTCTTTATTACCGGGAACAGGGGTTTAGCATTTATGAAAAGCTTATAGATCTTATGGAGAAATATGGCTACTATAAAGAAAAGCTGTCAGCCATAAAATTAGAAGGAAAGGAAGGTCAGGATAAGATTAAAAACACCCTGGCTACCATCAGGGAAGATAGGCCAGATAGTATTTCCGGTATTAAAGTAGAAGTATTTAAGGATTACAAAGAAAAGAAAAGTTATAATAATAAAACCGGTGAAATAGAAGATATTGATTTACCGGAATCCAATGTACTCCAGTTTAAACTGGAAGATGACAGTATGTTGACGATACGTCCTTCAGGAACCGAACCGAAACTAAAGATTTACTTTGCTGTCAGGGGAGAAAATGAAGAAGATGCTGAAAGAAAGATTAATGCTTTGAAAGAGAACTTTTTAGCCGAGGTTAATAAAATTATAGATGAATCTTAACTATGGTCTTTAATAATTGATTTTCCGTTCCAAAAACAGAGCGTAAGACGAACAGTTTTTAAGTTCCCGTTTACAACTAATTATCATACATTTTTATTATGACATTTGAGAATTAGATATATTAAAAAAGCCTGCTTTCATTAGCAGGCTTTTTTTAATGTTCTTAATCAATTTTAAAATAATCCTCAAGGTAAACAAAAAACACCTTTTTGATTTCGTATTTAAAAGGGATGGAGAATCTATTGCCTGTTACAATTTTTTTAAGAACAGGGTCATTATCCATATAATAATCATCCCTTAGCTCAAAAAATTGCCTTTCACTGTAACATTTATTTTTTATTTCTTTGATAGAATAGGATTTTAAAGTACGTATAAACTGATTTTTAAGGGGGTTAAGATTTATACTCCCGTTTTTTACCAGATACCGCTCTAATTCGTTAACAACCATGTCACCAACAACTTCTGGGTCTGTTTCAACCCAGTATACTACATATATAAAGCCTTTAATGGTCTGGTTATTATATTCAAATTCAACCGGTAATCTGGTTTCCATTTTATGTTTATTTTCATACGGTATTTCTGCAACATTTTTAATTATAATACCACCAATAATAATGACAATCATCATAACCACTATAAATTTCCAGTTTTGCTTAATAATTCGAATTAAATATCTGTCACCCATGAAACCACTCCTTTTATTTCTTATTTCTCTATCAGGGCAAATATTCCTTTTATTTCCCGGGAAATCAGTTTTATTAGGAAAAATTTAAATATTACAAAATTATGTAAGGTTATTATTTAAAGTTTAGTTAGTTTAACATACAGGTTATACCTTAAAAATAAAAATCCACCCCAGGGGTGGATTTTAAAAAACTACTACTTTATTTTCTAATATATTTATATTTTAATTTATATCTTATTTAATCAAATAAATAATCGACCCCGAAACTTAGGGTATAGTATTCATCTTCAAAATCCAGTAGAGTCGTACCTTCTATTTCTAGACTTTCAGAAATAGATTTCTCTCCCTCTATTATAAAATAAAAATCTGGACTATTGCCTGTATTTAGTACAGTTGAAAAATCTAAAGAAAGGGACGGTTCTGGTGTATGTTCTATAATATTCCTTATAAAGGTGTTTTTATTATCAGTGTATTTGCTTATATACAAAATATAATTTGTGTTTTTGTTAAGTACATGTTTATATGCTCCTTTAAAGCGGAAATAGTCTTCATATCTGGATTTGAAAAAAGAACTTAACATCAATTTAATGTGTTGCCTATCATTAATTTTATACTTAAAACTATTATAAATGTTTTTGTCAAGGTAACCATCATTATACTCAAGAAGTAGGTGGTTATATAAAGTCAGCTGGTCGTTGATTACCTTATCAGAAAGCAATTTTAATGACATAGAATTACTGGTACTATTACTTGTTTTATAAGAATATTGGGATAGGCCACCTTCTATAGAAAGTCTTAAACTATCTCTGTTGTAAAAATGGTGTTTTAGCTCAATATAATGGGCAGTGTAGAAGTCATAATTATGAAAATTATAGTCCAGTCGAGTTGTGTCCTGAAGGCCGTAATTTAAATTAAAGTGTGTATCTATATGTTGAATATTACTGGATAAATTACCGGGTGAAATATTTATACCTAAGGCACCCTCTCCTTTAAGATAACCGGTTTCAGTATTATCCTCAAACCCATCCCAGACATCAGCTTCAGTAACAGGCTGAATACAAAGGATAATTAACATAATTGTTGCCAAAAATAAATATTTTTTCATAAGTTATACCCCCTGATGTAATTGTATTTAAAAAAAATCAAAAGACTAATTAACAGTACTAATAAAATTTCTCTTCTGGATTATTAATTCCTTTAAAAAAAACCAAATTAGTCCTTTTATTCTCCTGGGTTAGTACATATTTCACAAAATCTCATATAAAAAAGGAAAACAGGGACAGGATAACGAATTATTATTATGAATGATAAAAAAGCCCTGTAAAGTTTTTAGATAATAACTGGTTATAAGTTGGGGGAGGAAGAACAATGGACAGCCTGGTCAAGGCTTTGCTGGTGGCTTTGAAGCTTAATTCTAAATATACTTATCATCATTCCAGGGCTGTAGCCCAGTATAGTATGGGATTATCCCACCTCTTAAAACTCGATGAAGGGCATATTGAGTTTATAAAAAACACTGCATTGCTCCATGATATTGGAAAGATAGGAATCCCTGACTCAATACTGAACAAGCCCGATACCCTGACTATTAATGAATTAAAAATTATAAAAGACCATCCTAAAATGGGGTTTAATATTATTGAAGAATCAGGATCATCCCTTAAAAAATATTTAAAACCGATATTGTACCATCATGAACGGTTTGATGGAACCGGTTATCCTCTGGGGCTTAAAGGGGAGGATATTCCTCTTGAGGCCAGGATAATAAGTATTTGTGATTCCTTTGAAGCCATGACCGCCCTTCGTCCCTATAAAAAGCCGATGGATTATAAAGAGGCCTTAAAGGAGTTAGAAAAAAATGCTGGAACCCAGTTTGACCCATATCTGGTAAAACTCTTTATAAAATATTTTTCTGAAATTATTGAAAATGTCGATTTATATAAATATAAAATTGGTTAAAGAACATATTTTTCTATAAAATAAGGAGGTTTTTCAATTTTACTATAGAATTTAAATATACATACAAATCTATAATTAAAGTAAACATATAGAAAGGTATACGCAAGGGGGATTACTAATGAAGGTAAAAAAAGCAATAATACCGGCAGCAGGCCTTGGAACCAGATTTTTACCGGCTACAAAAGCCCAGCCTAAAGAAATGTTGCCGATAGTTGATAAACCGACTATCCAGTACATTATAGAAGAAGCAATCGAGGCCGGGATTGAAGATATCTTAATAATTACCGGTAAACATAAACGGGCTATTGAAGACCATTTTGATAAATCAATAGAACTGGAGCTGGCTTTAGAAAAAAAAGGGAAAGATGACCTGTTAAAAATGGTTAAGGATATATCAAATATGGTCGATATTCATTATGTAAGGCAGAAAGAACCTAAAGGGCTTGGTCATGCTATTTACTGTGCCCGGACATTTATCGGGGATGAACCCTTTGCAGTCCTGCTGGGGGATGATGTCATATATTCTAAACGAAGTGTTATCGGGCAAATGATAGATGTCTTTGAAAAGAGGGAAGAACCGGTTATAGGTGTCCAGCAGGTTCCTGAAAAGGAGGTCAGTAAGTACGGTATTGTCAAATATGACCGACAGGAAGAGGATATATACCATATTGAGGACTTAATAGAGAAACCGGATATAGATAAGGCCCCCTCTAATCTGGCTATTCTGGGTCGTTATGTTATTACTCCCGATATTTTCCCGATCCTGGCCCGGACAAAGCCCGGCCGAAATAATGAAATTCAGTTAACAGATGCTTTACGGGAACTTGCTTCAGAGAGGAATATGGTTGCCTATAACTTTTCAGGCAAAAGGTATGATGTGGGTAATAAAATGGGTTTTCTCCAGGCAACAGTAGAATATGCTTTAAGGAGGGAAGACCTCGGGGATGAATTTTTTAAATATCTGGTTAATTTAATGGAACAGGAAGCAGAAAAAAGGGGCCACTCTACAATTGTTAACTCCAGAACAGGTTAATAAATTTATTGCATAACAGGAACAGGTATTTATCATATAATAGAGGTAAGAGGTGGGTAAAGTGACCAAAATTATGTTAATCCTCTTCAGTATGGCCCAGATGAGTAAGTCTATAGATTATTCATTAAAGCTTGCCTCTGAAAATGAGGCCAGCCTGGATGTCAAATTCATTATAGAAGAAAAGATCCCCAGGACTTTATCTTCCCTTGTTATGTATACAGGATTTCTCGGGGAAAAAATGGGTGAAGATATTGAGAAAACCCTGCTTGAGGAATATTATAACCGGGCCCGGAAGGTGTTAACCGAAATAAAGAAAAGGGCAAAAGAGTCTGATATTGATTATGATACTGAAATTGTGAAAAATGGTTCTCTAACATACTGTTATCAAGAAATAAAGAATAATAACATAGATTATTTGATTATTAATTACACCAGGGATCGATTTATTTCGGAACAGGTCCTGGATTATTACCTGGAAGATTTTCTGAGCGATTTAGAAATACCTTATGAATTATTTTATGATGGCAGTAAAAAGATGGGATAAATTCACCAAATTCCCCCCGGTATCATAAGATAATTTTAGCATGGGTATTAGGGGGGACTGGTTTTGAAAGTATTGGTGACCGGAGACAAGAAATTCTGCAGGACTTTTGTTAAGAAACTGGGTACCAGATACCGGG
Source organism: Halothermothrix orenii H 168 (assembly GCF_000020485.1). GTDB lineage: Bacteria > Bacillota > Halanaerobiia > Halanaerobiales > Halothermotrichaceae > Halothermothrix > Halothermothrix orenii. The sequence continues at coordinate 1,854,518 of NC_011899.1, read as the reverse complement.
TTATTTTTTTAGGAAGAGATGACCTTGATATTACAAATACCCTGGAAGTGGAAAAAAAGATACTTGATGTCTATCCTGATATAGTTATTCACTGTCTGGCCCTGGATGATATTGAGGCCTGTGAACGTGATAAAGCAATGGCCTTTCAGATTAATTCTTACGGTGCCCAGAATGTTGCCATTGCTTCCAGTATGTGTGAGGCTAAACTTGTTTACATAAGCACCAGTCATGTTTTCAGTGGCAGGCTTAATAGACCTTACCGGGAGTCAGATGAGCTTCAACCGGTAAATGTTTACGGTTTATCTAAACTACTTGCTGAAAATTTTATTAAAGAAATAAACAGGAAATTTTTTATTGTAAGGACTGGCTGGCTTTACGGGCCGGGCCGGGATTCTCTTATAGGCAAATTGATTGAAACTTCAAAGCAGGAAAAAACAGTTGAGCTTCCCGGTGACAGATATGATACTCCTACCTTTATTGGAGATCTGGCCCATATTATTGGACGGTTAATGACTACTGATTTTTATGGTACCTATCATATAACAAATAGTGGCTACTGTAGCCTGTATAGCTGGGGCCTGGAAGTAGTCAGGGCATTGAAATTAAATGTAAATATTAAAGAGGTAACCCTGGAACACCAGTCTGGTCTGGTTAGAATACCGGAATATACAGTTCTTGATAATAACCTGGTAGCTAATAAACTTGGTATCAGGCCCAGGGGCTGGAGGAAGGCCCTGAATTCTTACCTGGTTGATTATTTAATATATAATTCTATAAACAGTGTATCTTAACCATATCTTCATCAGTTTTAAATCAGGGTCTTTTATTATTGATTTTTTTGTGGGCAAAACCGGGCTATGACTACAATACAATTTTATATTATAAAATTTTGGTTACATAAAAATAGTATTCAATAAATAAAGGAGAGGATGATTATAATGAAAAAAATTGCTGTTATGATTACAGCCCTTATGTTAATGTTATTTATAACAGTTCCGGCTGGTGCCAGTAACCTGACTGCCAAGTCTTTTGCCATGGGTGGGGCTTTTACAGGGGTTGCTGATGATATCAGTGCCGTACTTTATAATCCGGCCGGTTTAAGCCAGAGTGGACTGGTTGGTATTTATGTTAACGGTGGGACTTATGCCTCTGACTTCGGTAAAATAGCTGATCTGTTAGAGGTTTCAGAAGCAATTAACAATGATGATGTGGTTGAAGTATACAAGAAATTCCCTGATGGGGCCTATTTTGGTGGACAGGCCTTCGTTGGCGGTAATTTCAGGACCTTCGGGGTTTCAATCAATACTGATAGTTATATTCAATCTACCCAGTCAGGGACAACTGCAAACCTCAGCAATACCACAACAACTGAAGGAATAGTTACTTTCAGTAATGAACTCCTGGAGCCACCTTTAAACCTGGGGGCTTTATATTACGGGGTAAATCTAAAGTTTAATAGAACCAGTAAAATAAGCTATGATGTCGATAATATAAATGTTTACGAGAAGATGGGTAGTGGTACAGGCTATGGTCTAGATATTGGAGTCCTGGCTAAAGTTACCGATTTTGTTAAAGTAGGGGCCCAGGTAAGAAATTTAGTGGCTACCGAATATGAAGTTACAGGTGATATAACTGAATATACCTATACTTCTGAGAGCTGGGAAAGCAATCCTGCAGGAAGCTTCAGTGAAAAAGTAAAACCGGGGCGGACCATGAGAGTAGGGGCTGCTGTTCATATTCCAGTTGTAAATGCTACAGTGGCAGCTGATATTGAAAATTTTCCGCTGTTAACTGAAGATGAAAATGCCGAGCAAATAATTCACCTGGGATTTGAGAAAAACTTATTCTTTAATGCCCTGTCACTCAGAGCTGGAACCTTTGAAAAAGATAATACGAAATATTATACCGGGGGTATAGGGCTCAATTTTACCGCATTTCATCTGGATCTTGGCCTGGGAAAAACAGATGAGGATACCTACACCGCCCTTCTGTCCGGTAACATTAAGTTTTAGTAAGATAGTCGTAAAGTAAGATAGCTTAGTGCCATGAGGAAAGGTTATTAATAAAGCACCCTGTTTGCGGGTGCTTTTTTTGTTACCTGAAGATATTATTTAGAGGGATTTGTTTGCTGTTATCGAATTATATATAAAAAGGTTATAATTTTTAGGACATTCATCCAGTCTCTTAGAGTTTTTTCGAAGAAAAGGGAGTGATTTCATGAAAAAAATAATTTTAATAATTATGGTCCTGTTAATTGTACCGGGATTGCTGGCAGGTTGTTCTAAAAACCCGGTTACCGGGAAATATGGACCGGCCTGGGATGTTACCTTAAAACTCCCTGTTGTCGGGGGGACAAAAACCCTCGGGGATGTGGTCGGTGCCGGTGATTTTAATACAGTAGGGTATACCATTGATACCTCTACTAACGAATTTCAGTCGTTTTTTATAGATGGGACTGAGGAAAAACCTATAACCAAGGATATAGAGGTTGGTCTGCCTGAATTAACTATAGACAACTCGAGTCCTTTAGTTTCCTTTTCAGATAATATAACTTTGTATCAAACATCTGATACCCGGAGTATAGAATTTCCCCTTGAAATCCCCTTTAAATCTGTAGAATTCGGGGATTCAGGAGGTACCGGAAATAATATAACCTTTACCATCAGTAATGTTTCCGGTACTATTGATAACCTTGAAATAGAGATTGTTGATAATAGCAGTGGTGGGTTTATTAACAGTGTTTCTTTTATGGGCCTGAATGCAGGGGAAAGTAAAACAGTGAATCTGGATAGAGAAGTTTTGACCTCTGATGCAGAGTTAAGGCTTGTCTATTACCAGAGTTTCGGCAATGCTACCTTTGATCTGGAAGTGACCGGTTTAAATTCAATAACTGTTTCCAGAATTGAAGGGATGCCTCTAGCTGATAGTAACCTCGGTAGTTTCAGTATGACAGCCCCCCTGGACCTGGGAGAGGCAGCATCTATCGACCCTGTTAATAACACAAATGCTAGATTAACATTGACCCTTCAGTTACCTCAAAGCAGTGATATTGATTTGAATTTTGAGACTATATCTTTAGGGAGCCAGAGTTTTAGTACTGTTGATGGAAATTATGTATACGAGAGTGGTACTTCCATTACTCTCGATGGAGATCTGGTTCTTGATGGTTCTTTTACTTCCTCGTCAGATACTATTAATTATGATGCCGGGGATACCATGGTCATCGGTACGGAAATTGTAGGAAGGGCCCAGCTCTATAGCTCTTCTGATATTGATATCAGTGTTGATAATGAGGGTTTCATATACTATGAAGCTGAACCGATGCCAGTTGAAATAGACCAGGAAGATATTGAAGATATTACTGATAATTATCTGAAAGATATATATTTATATACCTCTATATTTAACAATATGGATGTAAATGTATCTGCAGACATGTATCTCAGCAATGATCCCGGTATTAATCCAGATGATTCCAGTACTTATTCAATTCTATACCAGGAGAGTAATAAGGTAGCATCATTACTGGAACTTGTTAGTGGAGAAAATAATGACAATAAATTAAGTATGAATGATATGATCGATAAAATGGAGACAATGCTTACCAATCCACCTGTGTACCTCGGGATTAAATTTAAAATGGGTGGTAATACACAGGCAGATGGGATTTATGAATTTAAATCAACTGATACCCTTGATACTAAAGGTTACCTCGGGGTAACCTTGAAGGTTAACCAGTAGAAGGAAGGTGAAATAGATGAGGAAAAAAATTAATATAAGCTTAGTGCTGGCCTTTATACTGTTCCTGACCTGTTTTGCCCCCGGGAGCAGTGCGAAAACCGCAAAAATAGTGGGCCTGGGGCATAATTTTGTTACCCTTGACGGTACCGCAGCTTTATATGCCAACCCGGCCCTGGTTGACCCTGACGATGATGTCTTTACCCTGGAAGTGGGGGGGCAGGCCAGTATCTGGAATAATGGACTTCCGAGCAGTTATTTTAATAAATACCTGGATGAAGAATTAAAAAACGATATTCTCAATACTATTGGGGATGATGGACTCCTTTTGAAAATTAGTGGGAATCAGAAGGCCCATATGATTATTAAAAATGTTGGCCTCTTTGCCGGTTTCAGGGAAGATGGGATTTCTACCATATCCAGTGATATTATCGATCTGATTTTGAACGGGAATAAGTTAGATGAACCCCATAACCTGGATGGAACTCATGGGTCTGCAGGGATTTATCTGGATACCGGGTTCAATCTTTCTTTTAAAGTCGATTATATTGCTGATAAACTTAACTGGGAAGAATTCCGCATCGGTGGTACCTACCATTACCTCTATGGAGCTTTTGGGAAGGTTGAGGCCAGTGGTGATCTCCTGGTTAACTGCGAAGATGGTCCCGGTGTTGAAAGTGATGGTGTTTTTGAACTTAAATACCCCAGAGGTGGGGGAAAGGGGTTTGCCCTTGATTTTGGACTGGCAGGAAAGATAAATGATAAATTACAGGTTGGCTTTAGCCTCATGAACCTCGGTTCCATAACGGGGATTGACCCTTATTACAGTGAATATACATATACTTATGATTCAGAGACAGGTGAAGGTGACTTTGAAGAGGTTTCTGATAAACCGTTAACCGGTGATCTTGTTTATAAGTTACCCCTTACTGTGAATCTCGGGGCCAGTTACCAGTGGAAGGACTGGATTACTTTTTATGGAGACTACTCCCACATCAATTATGATACTGGGGAGAGTGAACATAAATTTGCCGGTAGTACTGAAATTTCTTATCCCTGGTTTTTACCATTGCGGTTTGGGGTAAATTACTCAACCCTGCAGAAAGATTTAATTTTCTCGAGTGGTCTAGGAATTTATCTGGGTCCCTTCCAGATTGATGCTGGATTTTCTGACCTTGGAGCTTTATTTAATAATTCAAAAAGCCTGGATATGGGGGTAGATGTACGGCTTGCTTTTTAAATTTAATTTTAATTTTTAAATTTAATTTTAACTTGTTTTTATAAAAAAGAATTCATATAAAAGAACCTCATATTACCCTTCATCTTACAGGATGGAGGGTTTTATTTAACGACTAATAGAGTAATTTATTTAATATGTTAATATAAAAAAGAATTTTAATGAAAGGAGAGGATTTTGATGAAGTTAAAATGGTGGGGCCATGCTGCCTTTCAAATTACTTCTGAGGACGGGTTAAAAATCCTGACTGACCCCTATGATGACCAGGTTGGGTATAAACCAATTGTTGAAGAAGTAGATTTAGTTACTGTAAGTCATGACCATTTTGACCACAATGCAGTAGATATTCTCCCGGGCAACCCGGAGGTGTTCAGAAAAACCGGTACTTTTGATTATAAAGGAATCAAGATTAAAGGGGTAAAATCTTATCATGACAAAGCTGGAGGTCAGGAAAGAGGAGAAAATATTATCTTTACGGTTGAGGTAGATGGATTCAGGGTCTGTCACCTCGGTGACCTCGGTCACCTACCTGATGAAGCCCTTATCAAACAGATAGGGGATATCGATATTCTCCTTACCCCGGTGGGTGGAACTTTTACCATAGACCATGAGGAGGCCTATCAGACAACCCGGATACTTAACCCTTCAATCATTGTACCCATGCATTTTAAAACGGAAGTATTAACCTTTGATATAAGCGGGGTGGAAAGGTTTACAGATCATTTCCCACCGGAGCAGGTTCAGGTTATAGGCGATTCAGAGATAAATATAAAAAAATTGCCCGACAAACAAGTAATTTGTGTCCTTGATTATCATTAAAAATACATTTTATACTTGTCGAAAGTGGAAGGTCCAGTGAAACCAGGAGCGTGGGCACTCTGGCAACGAAACTAGAAAATTGGGTTAAAATACCCTTAAAATATCACCCCTCCCTGCATAATTAAAGTTATGTTAATCCACTATAATAATATGAGGAAACAAGAACAGGGCAAGGAATTGAATTATCAGATGCTGGAATTGGTGAAAACCATGTTATTGTCAGGGGTTTTAAGGTAAAGCATGTTCAATATAAGATTAAAAAAACAGGGAGTGGGTCAATGCAAATTACAAAATACCTTATTGAAAAGTATATGGGTGGTTTTATAGACAGGTTAGTTGAAGACAAATATACCGAAAATCTATGGGAAATGTACGGGACCACTGAAAAGATATTCCCACGGACCCTGGTGGAAACTGCCATGAGGGCCAAACAGGGAACTCCCCTAGAAAGGCCCTTCGGTACTCCCCAGCATTTTTCACCATGGTATAAGCTTTTATTTAACCCGGTACACCTCTTTAAAATGCCCACTGTTGATAGTGTTCAGGTGGATACATCGGTAACCCTGGGTCCTGGTGCCAGCAAACCACTAACCCTTGATATCCCTATTATGATAAGTGGAATGTCATATGGTGGGGCCCTGAGTAAAAAGGCCAAAATTGCCCTGGCCCGGGGTGCTTCTCTTATGGGGACAGCTACCAATTCCGGGGAGGCCCCCCTGCTGGAAGAGGAAAGGGAAGCCGCCTGTTATTTTATTGGTCAGTATAACCGGGGAGGATGGATGACCGGGGATATGCTGCAAAAGCTGGATATGGTAGAAATACAGGTTGGACAGGGGGCCCAGGCCGGTGCTCCCATGAAAACAAAGAGTAATAAAATAGGTCCGGAATTCAGGAAATCCTTTCATCTTAATAAAGGCCAGAATGCGCTGATAGATGGGAGACTCCCCGGTATTAATAGTGCTGAGGACTTTATAGAACTTGTGAAAAGACTTAAAGAAAAGGTTGATGTTCCTGTCGGGCTTAAGTTTGCCGCGACCCATCACCTGGAAAAAGAGCTGGCCATTGCCGTAGAAGCCGGTGTTGACTTTATAACAGTAGATGGGGCTGAAGCCGGGACCCATGGAGGGCCGACTATTCTTGAGGACCACTTTGGATTACCGACTCTTCATGCCCTGTGCCGGACGGTAACTTTCCTGGAAAAAGAAGGTTTAAAGGATAAAATTTCAGTCATTGCCAGTGGTGGGCTTTTAACTCCGGGTCATTATTTAAAGGCACTGGCCCTGGGAGCGGATGCGGTTTATATAGGAACAATTGCGGTTATGGCCATGGTTAGCAGTCAGATAAAAAAGACCGTTCCCTGGGAGCCACCGACCGAATTGGTTTTATATTCCGGGAAGCAGAAAAACGAACTTGATGTAGATAAGGCTTCCCTCAATCTGGCCTATTATCTTAAATCCTGTGTTAAAGAGATGGAACTGGCCATAAAAGCCCTTGGCAAGGAGAAAATATCTGAAGTGGATAAAAAAGATCTATGTGCATTAACAGAAGAAGTTGCCAAAATTACTGGGGTTGAGCTTGTTTATCTTCCATAAAAATAATTATCTTTTATTGAATTAGTTTCCGGAAAGGGTTAAAGTGGTATTAAATGAATTTAAATAAGAATATCTATAAAACTCAATTTTATAAGTCTGAAAAAAAGGTGGCAATAAGCAGGAAAATTAACCATTTGTCCAGAAGTGTTTATTAAAAATCGGACTTAAAAAATCGGACTTATGTAAACAGTATAAACTTATTTGTATATATGTCTCGTTTATACGCGTCCAGAATTCAATTAAGCCTCATCCACATGTACTTAAAAAGAAATAAAAGTGGTCAAAAACTTTAGATAAATAATTGGATATACAGATTTATTAATAATTACACATACCGCTAATAATAGAACATAAAGGTGGAAGTTGGGTTTGAAACTGGAGAATATGGAAAGAGATAACTTCACTGAAAAAAATACAAAGGAAACAAAAGGATACCCGGGTCCAGAAACAGAGAAGATGCTGGTCCTTGGCCTCGATGGTGTTCCTTACTCCTTTTTAAAAAAGGCCATCTCAAAAGGGGTTATGCCCAATGTAGCCAGGTTAATTCCAGGAGGACAGTTTAAAAAGATTAATTCTGTTATTCCCACGGTATCATCTGCTGCCTGGGCCAGCTTTATGACCGGACTGGATCCAGCCGGTCATAATATTTTTGGCTTTGTCGATAGGTACCCTGACCCCTTTCAACAATTTATACCTACTGCAAGACACAGAAGGGGGAAGCCCCTGTGGGTAGAACTGGGGGAGGCTGGTAAGAAATCCATTGTCATAAATGTCCCTGTGACCTATCCTCCTGATGAGATAAACGGGGTTATGATTTCAGGTTTTCTGGCAACCAACTTGAAAAAAGCTGTATATCCAGATAATATATATAGTAAACTTCAGGAAATGGGTTATATTATAGATGCCAACACCTGGACAGCCCGTAAATCAAAAAAAGAGTTTTTAAAGGAATTACATGAAGTCCTGCAACGTCGATTCCAGGTAGTGGAGTGGTTGATTGAAAACAGGGACTGGGATTATTTCCACTGTCATATCATGGAAACAGACAGGATCAATCATTTTTTTTGGAGAGACCAGGAAGAGAAAACCAGTTTTGCTGAAATGTTTTATGATTTTTACCGGGTTCTAGACAGGTACCTGGGAAAGCTGATTAAAAGATTCGAAGATAGGACTGATATAATTCTTTTATCAGACCATGGTTTTTGCACAGTACACCGGGAAGTCCAGTTAAATAGCTGGCTTATGAAAAAAGGATATTTATTATTTGATACCGATTCCCCTGCATCTTTGAGGGATATGTCCCCCCGGAGTAAGGCCTATAGCCTTATCCCGGGCAGAATATACATTAATTGCAAAGGTAGAGAAGAGAAGGGAACTGTAGGGGCTGGAGAGTATTTTGAGCTTAGAGAAGAGCTGAAGGAAAAGTTATTAAATATAACTGATAATGAGAGGGGATGCCCGGTTATCAAGGATGTCTTTTTCCGGGAAGAGATATATAATGGACCATATCTGGAAAGGGCTCCTGATCTTCTGGCTGTACCCTGTTGCGGCTATGATTTGAAGTCAAATGTAGAGCAAAGCAGCGTCTTTAACAATAGTTTTATCAGTGGAATGCATAGCTATGATGATGCCTTTATATTAAGTAGTGGCCGTAATTTAAATTTAGACAGGATAAACAGCATAAAAGATGTAAAGACTATTATAATAGAAAAATTTACTAAATAAATTAAGAGGTGCGTCCTGTGGAATTGTTAATGGTAATATTAAGTTATTTATCTGGATCTCTATCACCGGCTATTATGATAGCTAAAATAAAAGGTGTTAATATCAGGGGCAGGGGTACCAGAAACCCCGGTGCCTCCAATGTATATAAATTGATAGGCCCGGTCTGGGGTGTTCTAACCGGTGCCCTCGATTTTATAAAAGGTATTATTCCAGTTTACCTGGCAAAAGGGGTATTTAATTTTAGTAATCAGTTTATAATACTGGTAGCCTTTAGTGTTATTATCGGTCATAACTGGCCCCTGTTTTATGGATTTAATGGTGGTCGAGGACTGGCAACAACCCTTGGTACCATGGCTGTGGTAGGGTTTGTACCGGGAATTATATCTTTTGTTATTGGTGGAGGGTTGTGCTGGTATCTTACCAGTAAATTTGATAAAGAGGTCAGGATACCTTTTGTGACCTATCCTTTATTCCTGTTATTAACCTATTATATGTTACCCCAGTTTATAATATATGCTGCAGGTATTATGGCTATTTCTTATTTAAGGGCATATCAGGTAAGATTAAGGTAAAAGAAAGGGGATGCAGAAATGTCCGGTAGAGTTTTAGTTATTGGAATAGATGGTGGAGAGTTTTCTCTAATTCGAAAGTGGATAAGACAGGGGAAACTACCCAATTTAGAAAAAATCACAAAGAAAGGGAGTTATGGTTATCTAACCAGTACTATTCCCCCTATTACCGGGGCAGCCTGGTCCTCATTTCAGACCGGTACCAATCCCGGAAAACACGGGGCCTTTAACTGGTTTAAGAGGGTCAAGAATGCTTATAAAGCTACTCCGGTTAATGCTACCGATATTGCTGAACCAACCCTCTGGGAGATTATCAGTAAATTTGATAAAAAAGTTGGAGTTATCGGGGTTCCGGTTACATATCCTCCGGGAAAAGTAAATGGTTATATAATCCCCGGACTTTTAACTCCCAGCAAGTCCAAAAAACAAAGTTATCCGGCCGATTTTATAAAAGAGGTTAGAAAAATAGTTCCTGATTTTAAATTTTCGCCTAAAGAATGGACCAGGGGCTATATGCCCCGGAAATGGGTTAAAGAAATGATTGAGGATGTAGCCAATAAAACAAAATTAACAGCACATTTAATGAAGGAAAAGGCCTGGGATTTCATGATGGTCCATTTTATGGAGACTGACCAGGTTCAGCATTTTATGTGGCACCATTTTGAGAAGAAGGAGAAGACCTGGAATCCTGTTTTAAAGATATACCAGGCTGTTGATAGGGCCATTGGCACCCTCAAAGAAAGCCTTGATAGTGATGACACCCTGTATATAATGTCTGATCACGGGTTTGGACCCCTGCGGTATAATTTTCATATAGATACCTGGCTATTAAAAGAGGGTTATATTAAGTTGAAGAAGAATATCCCCACTGCCCTTAAAAAGTTTTTATTTAATCTTGGTTTTACCAAAGAGACTTTTTACCCGGTCGGAGAGTTTTTATACCCTGTTTTAAGAAAATATGGTCTCCTGGAGACGGTTCTGGATCTTGTCGGGAATCCGTGGCTGGAGCGGTTGTTCCTGTCCAGCCATAATGTTGACTGGAAGAGCACAAAGGCATATTCCCACAGTGAAATTGGCCATATTTACCTCAATATTAAGGGGAGAGAACCCCGGGGAATGCTTGAACCTGAAGAGGCTGAAGAAGAACGGGAAAAAATAATAGAAAAATTAAAAAACCTTAAAAACCCATTTACCGGCAAAAAAATTACCAGTAAGGTATTCAGGGGTGAAGAGTTGTATCATGGCTCAAAGGTTAACGGAGCTCCAGATATAGTATTCCTTCCTGATGATATGGAGATTCTGGGTAAAGGTGCCTATGAATTCTTATCCCACCATGTGGTTAGCAAATCAAGGTCCCAGTCTGGTCACCATCGTTTGAAAGGGGTCCTCTTTGGGATTGGTCCGGGTATAAAAAAAGGTTATGAGGTCAGGGATGCCCATATTATGGATATGGCCCCAACAATCCTTTACCAGATGGGGTTGCCAATTATGGATTATATGGATGGTAAGGTCCTTAATTCCATGTTTGAAGAAAAATATTTAGAAGAAAATGAAAAACAGTATACAACCAAATCAAGCCTCGGTATTGAGGATAGAGAGGCCCTTGATGAAGAAGAGGAAGAGGAGATGAAAAAACGCCTCAAAGGCCTTGGTTATGTATCTTAAATTTTCTGATTGAATTTTCCTGTCCAGTCTCTGTGTTGATTAGAGGTTTGAATTAAAAAGGTTTATTAGGTCCAACTTAAAAATATGGTTCTATTAAATTAGAATTAAAAATATGGTTGTATTAGATAAGTTATAGTATATTTTATAATAAAACCCTGCAGGTATAAACTGCAGGGTTGCTTTTAATTATGAAAAATCGTGATTTATTGGTTTTTGCGGTTCTGCATCTTCTGTTTGGATTTGTACTGGGGTTCCTGTTTTTCTACATAGTTGGTCCGTCCAGAGACACTATTGATTAGCTGTTCCAGCTGACGGGCCCCATTGGAAAAGAGTTGCTGGGCATTTTTATCCTGAGTTTCCAGGGCGAAGGTTTCCATATCTGCTTTAGCACTGCGCAGAGAGGCCAGGGTTTGATGGAGTTTATTTCCTACGGTCAATTTATCACCTCCTTCCCTGCTTCATTATTTTATAATGCCCGGTGGGACTTACTATAATTAAATTATTAAATAGAAATTTTTATAAAGGGTTAACATAAGAATTAAGTCGGGGAAAAATATTAAAAAAATAATAACCCAGAATTTAAACTCCGGGTCGATTTTTCTTTATGATATTTTCATAAAAAATCTAAGGCTGATTAAAATAAAGGGGGATAAAAGACTGTGAAGGTATTATTGACTTTTGATTTAAAAGATAAGTATATAGAAAAGGTTAAAAGGGAAGTACCGGGTGTTGATATCATTAGATGCCCTGATATTGAAGATTACGGGAATAAAGTTCAGGGTTGTGAAGTGATGCTTACTTTCTCTGATATAAACCTGGAGGTTATAAAAAATAAAGCCACAGACCTGAGGTGGATACAGACTTGGGTAGCCGGGGTAGAGAGTCTTGTGACTCCTCAAAAAGTAAAGTGGTTCAGGGATAATAATATAATTTTAACCACAATGAGCGGTATTCATGGTGATGTTATTGCTGAACATGTTACCGGGATGATAATTTCGTTTAGCCGTAAGTTTAAGGATTTTTACCGGCTACAGAAGCAGAAAAAATGGGAGAGGTTAACTGTAGACCGTCTAAAAGGGAAAACCCTTCTGGTAGTTGGTCTGGGTAGTATTGGAAGGGAGATAGCGGCCCGGGGTAAAGCCTTCAAAATGAACGTAACCGGAATAAAACGGGATACCACCCGACCTGTTAATAATGTTGACAGTCTATATACCCCTGATGAATTATTAAAAGCCCTGTCAGAGGCAGATTATGTAGTCTTGAGCATGCCCCTGACACAAGAAACAGAGAATATGTTTGGATATCGAGAGTTTAAAGAGATGAAGACTGATTCATATCTTATAAATATTGCCAGAGGGGGTGTTGTCAGGGAAGATGACCTGATCAGGGCGTTGGATGAAGGCCTTATTGCCGGGGCAGGGCTCGATGTATTTACAGAAGAACCTCTACCCCCGGAATCTCCCCTGTACGAAATGGATAACGTTATTATAACCCCCCATGTGGCCGGTGTTTATCCTGAATATAATGAAGAGGCGATAGAAATTTTTATAAAAAATCTAAAGAGGTATCAGAAAGGTGAAGATTTAATTAACCGGGTCAATTATAGCCGTGGGTATTGATATATTAGAAAGTAAACCAGTCTTTCCATTCTTGATAGGGGAAATCATCGGGTAATAGTTTTAATAGATGGTCAGGGTTACCGGGTTTTTCAATAAAAATATTACTGGCTGTTTTTTTGCCAATACCCGGTATAGTCATTAACTGCTCCGGGGTCGCTTCTTTAATTTTAAAAGGCCAGGGCAGGGCTGTTATGGAGCGGTACCCATGATCAATAACCCTGACATCAACAAATCTGTTCAGTTTAAGTTTCCCCGGGATTCCGATAAGGATGGGGTAACTACCCAGCTGGCGGCCGTAAGTAATTTTACCCCTTATCTTTTCCGTCAACACCCGTTTCATAATGGTTCCCCGGGGGAAAACCCTTTTCAGCATAGGATGGTTTATATTCCGGTTGACCCTTTCTTTATATTCCAGAAACTTACCCCGGTCTATCTTTATTCTGGGGTATTTACCGAGGGTCACTACCTGCCTTATATTAATCCTTCTTAACATCAACCCCTGGTCCAGTAATCTTTTGAGAAAATTATAGTTGTAATCAAAGGTTTCTTTACGCTCCCCGATTAACCCATGGAGAAAGTTAATTCCCGGGAGGAGTTTTGGTAAACCATTTTCCCGGTACCCACCTATTTCATTCATCATTGCAACTGCCCTATAAGTGGTTTCAGGATCAGTTTCAATATTGTTTTTCTCAAGGACAAGGGGGTCAGCTGATTCCAGGCCAAAGGCCGCAATATCCCCGGGTGTATTGTACCGGGTAATTGTTTTTAAAATCTGTTCACTTTCCTTTTCATATTGAACTAGATTATATGGATTTATGTTATCAAGATGAAGGACTTCCAGATCAGGGTCAGCTTTCCTTATCCCCCGGTAGAGTTCCTCAATGGCATCAGGATTGGGCATCAGTTTCCCATTTAGCCGGGTTGACTGGTATAATAACAGGTCTGTTTGACACCCCAGTCGGTAAAAATGGTTACCATATTGTGCCAGTTCCTTAACTTCAGCAATAATTTCTTCAGGTGACCTCTGGTATGTCCTCTGTTTTAGGCGTTCACTACAGAAGGCGCAATGCCGGGACCGGGGGCAGCCCCGGAAGGTTTCAATTTCACAGATAAGATGGGGATAGTCAGGGTGCTTTATAGTTAAACTGGCCCCCTTGACGGCCCAGTTGGCAATCGATTTATTCAGGGTTGAGGGGTTTACTTCTTTATCTTTCAGGGCTTCATACAGGTTAATTGCTGTAATCTCGTCACAGACAAGGTCAAACCCGTTAAAATCCTTTTTAACCAGGGTTACCGGTCCTCCGATAACCTTCTGGGGATAATATAGCTTTGAACCCAGTTCATTTATTTCCTTAAAGGAAATAGGCTTTCCCCCCAGGTAATGGCCGGGAACGGTGGTCCCGGCAACAATAATAACCAGGTCATAATGTTCAAGGTCTTCGATGGATTTTTCCCAATCTCCCCTGAGTTCATCTATGGTATAGTATTTAATATTTTCTTCCCTGAGTCCACAGTCTAACAGGGATCCATAGGTGTATCTGATCTCCGGGGAAATATATGGTGGTACCCCCAGACAGGAGGGCTCGTCCAGATAACCATCGATGAGGGCTGTTCTGATACTGCTGGTTTTCATAATATCACCCTTACAAGTATTTATTAGTCCTTTTACCAGATAATGACAGCAGGTTTCAGAGGATTCTTCAAGAATTATTATATTATAAAACAGGGTAAAAAATAAATGGGGTGAATAGATATTGAGGCAAAGTGGTTTAATAATTTTAATAGTTGTCATAAGTTTAAGTGTAGTTATAAATCCGGTGATTGCTGGTAATGTTGCCCAGAAACTGACAGAACCCCCTCTCAAAACCTTAGATTTAAATACTTATGAAAATAAAGCTCCGGGAGTAAAGCTAATAAAATTACGGGAACTTGGCCGGTATTATGGCTGGGTTATTGGTTATATTCCTTCCCGGAAGACGGTTACAATAATGGCTAATGGTAAACGATTGTATATAGATATCCGGGAGGGGGAGCTAAATGATGTAAAGCTTGATAATCCCCCTGTTATAGAGGAAGGTCGCACTTATTTTAATTTAAAATTAACAACGAAAATCCTCAACCACATTTACGGTGAAAGGCCCCGGTTAATGGCTAAACTGGACCTTGAGAAAAAGGAATATCACACCGGTGAGATGCTAAAGGCCAAACTGGTAATTTTGAATTTGTCGGTTAGACCTTTAAATTTAACCTTTAATTCAGGTAAAAAATACGACCTGGTACTTTATAAAGCTGGCAAAGAGGTTAAGCGCTGGTCCCGGGGTAAATTCTTTACCATGGCCCTTGAGAAGATAAGTCTGAAACCAGGTGAAAACAAGGTTTACAGGATAGAAATGTTGCTTGATGATATTGAACCCGGTAATTATTATGTAAATGCTGAACTGGCTACAAATCCGGTAACTGGTTTTAATGGAGTTGAAATTAAGATTGAGTAGATTGCGACAAAAGAGCTATTTATTGTAAACTTCAGGGGAATCCAGGGCCTGCAAGGGGCACCTGGATTTTTCTTGTTGGTCTGGTTATAATATTTAGAAGTTGAATCCAATAATATAGTATGGTACATTTGATTAGGGAGCAGGATTTTTATAAATTATGGTTAATATTATATGAGTGGCCCTTTTTCCTCCAGATTGATATTTTTGATGTGATAGCGGTATTTTTCAGGTATATGAATTATACATCTGTTTTTAAAACTAAAACTATCAGGAACAATAAGGATAATGAAAATGATATGAAAGAATATGAAAGGATGGTGCTTTAAAAATGAGTTATGACCTTATTAATGTTGAGACTGCTATGAAGATAACAAAAGAGGAAGTGGTTGATAACTATAAGAAATATATTAACCCTTCCCTGGCCAAAATGCTGGGGTTATTAAATTTTGATAAACAGTTTGTAAAAGCTAATGGAGTCCGTGTCTGGGATAGTGAGGGTAATGAATACCTTGATTTTCTGGGGGGATATGGTGCCCTTAACCTGGGGCATAACCCACCTGAAGTCCATGAGGCCCTGGAAAAGGTTAAAGAGATGCCCAATCTTTTGCAGGCTTCAATGGGAACCATGGCCAGTGTGGCTGCCCGTAATCTGAGTAAACTTACCCCTGGCAAGTTGACCCATACATTTTTCAGTAATAGTGGAACTGAGGCAGTAGAAGGTGCGATTAAACTGGCCCGGATTGCTTCAGGGAAGAAAAAAATAATCTACTGTAAAAATTCATTTCATGGCAAATCCATGGGATCCCTATCCATTACAGGGAGGGAAAAATATCAGAAATTATTTAAACCACTGGTTCCGGAAACTGAAAGTGTCCCCTTCGGTGATGTTAAAAGCCTTGAAGAAAAATTTAAAGAAGGGGATATTGCTGGCTTTATTGTTGAGCCAATTCAGGGGGAAGGTGGCATAAATTTACCACCTGATGGGTATTTTAAAAAGGTTAGAGAATTATGTGATGAATATGGTGTTTACTTAATTTTAGATGAAATTCAAACCGGTTTTGGCCGGACCGGAAAAATTTTCGCCTGTGAACATGAAGGGATTGTTCCTGACATTATGTGTCTGGCAAAATCCCTTGGTGGAGGGGTTATGCCCATAGGGGCCTATACAACTACTGAAGAAATCTGGTCTAAAGCTTATGGAAGTATGGATAAAGCCCTGCTCCATACCTCTACCTTCGGAGGGAATACCCTGGCTACTGCAGCTGCTATAGCGGCTATGGAACAGATTGTAGAACAAAAATTAAGCCAGCAGGCTGCTGAAAAAGGGGAGTATTTTATAAATCGACTTAAGGAACTGGCTGATAAATATGATTTGATAAAAGAAGTCAGGGGTCGTGGTTTAATGATAGGAATCGAGTTTAAACAACCAGAATCGGGTCTTCTGGACAAAATCTCCCAGGGTATGGTAAGTAAATTCTCTCATGAGTATCTGGGATCAATGGTAGCAGGTGCCCTGTATAATGATTACAGGATTATTACCGCCTATACCCTGAATAACCCCAATGTAATTAGAATGGAACCACCTTTGATTGTAACCAGAGAAGAAATTGACACCGTAATCGGGGCTCTGGAAGATATTTTCAGTAAAAATAAAGGACTATTCGGTTTTACTGTAAACAGTGCTAAAAAGGTTTTATCAGGATTTTTCAAAAAATAACTTTTAAAATCTTTGAATTGTGGTATAATGTTTCATGGGAAACATTTTCTGACAATAAGGGGAATGCCTGCAAAATAAAGAATAAACACCATCCGGAGTTTGATTTAATGTTGGTTGCTTGATACCATTTAAATAGTGTTAGGGAGATATAGAGCACGTTAGTGAGTTATAAAGTACCAGTAAAACATAAATCAGGGGTACCAGGATTTATCCAGAAAGCGGGGTGAAAATGTGAAGATCCTTGTTTTAATTCTATCAGCTCTGGGTGATGCCCTGTTTACGACACCGGCACTCAGGGCTTTAAGGAACGGTTATCCGGATGCCAGAATAGATGCCCTGGTCTGGGAAGATAATAAAACTATTCTGGAAGGCAACCCCAACCTGGATAGGCTGATAGTCAGTAAAGGGAAAGGAAAGCTTATCTCCGATGTTCAGAGCTTAAGGGAGGAGGTTTACGACCTGGCCATTGGATTATCCAATGCAGGCAGTTATATAGCATATCTGGTTAATGCCAGAAAAAGGCTGGGTTTCAAGGGTTCTGAAATAGGGTGGATGTATGACTTCAATGTACCCGATGATAGAAACATCCATGCCGTCGATTACTGCCTCGAGATTGTAAAGGTGGCAGGGGGTAAACCCGATATAAATCCTCACCTCGAGGTTGCAATAAATGACGAACAACGTCGGTCTGTGGCTGAATTTAT
Source organism: Halothermothrix orenii H 168 (assembly GCF_000020485.1). Classification (GTDB taxonomy): domain Bacteria; phylum Bacillota; class Halanaerobiia; order Halanaerobiales; family Halothermotrichaceae; genus Halothermothrix; species Halothermothrix orenii. The sequence continues at coordinate 1,836,641 of NC_011899.1, read as the reverse complement.
GAAAAAAAAGGGTATTATAACTTCTTTACCCCTGGTGGCTATTCACCCTGGAGGTAAATATTTCTCCTTAAAGCGCTGGCCAGTGGATAAATTTTCTGAGTTGGTTAAGGTCCTGGATAAAATGATACCCCTTCAGGTTGTTCTGGTCGGAGGGCCTGATGATAGAGAACTTGCCACCCGGATTATTGACCCTGATTATAATTATAACCGTAAACCTGTAATTGTTGCCGGAGAGTTATCGGTTAAGGAAACTACGGCCCTGCTGGAACAGGTTGATTTGTTTATTGGAAATGATTCTGCTCCCCAGCATATGGCCTCAGCTGTGGGGGTACCGGTGGTTTCTCTGTTTGGCCCTACCAATCCGGCAAACTTTTATCCATATGGGACTGAACACATTATAATTCGCTCTGACCTCTCCTGTAGCCCCTGTTTTTCCTGGTTGGGGGATTTAAAACAATACCTGCCTGAATATTTACCAGAATGGGTAACTAAATGTAAGGGTAAGTGTATGGAGGAAATAGAGGTAGCCGATGTTGTCAGAGCGGCCCGGCAGTTATTAGTTAACAAAAGGTCAGGTTATAAACTTATTTCAACTGGGGGTAGTGTCTAAATGAAAATCGGTTTTTTTACTGACAGCTATAAACCATATATGAGTGGTGTGGTTAAGTCAATTGAGACCTTTACAGAACAGCTACAGAAAAAGGGACATGAGGTCTACATTTTTGCCCCTAATTATCCGGAAGCTGAGGAAGAAAATAACATTTACCGGTTCAAGTCGATACCAGCCCTGACCAATCCCGGCTTCCGTCTTGCTATACCAATATCCACCCGGGTGGTTCAGGAGGTAAAGGAGATCGGCCTCGATATTATACATACCCATTCTCCCTTTTTAATGGGATGGCTCGGCAGGTTTGTGGCCCGGAAACTGGATATTCCCCTTGTCTTTACATACCATACCCTGTATGAGGAATATGCTCATTATGCTCCCTTTGGCCAGCAGATTGCCCGTAAACTAGCTATTAAGTACAGCAGGGATTATTGCCAGTCCTGTGATCTGGTTATTGCCCCCAGTAAATTTGTAGAAAATATGCTCAGGGGATACAGAATTACCACACCGATTAAAACTGTATCGACCGGTATAGACCTTAATCCTTACCGGGAAAAGGACGGTCTCTGGGTCAGGGCTAAGTATAATATTAAGGATGACGAAAAGGTTTTATTATTTGTAGGTCGTCTTGGCCAGGAGAAGAATGTTGCTTTTCTATTGAAGGTCTTTAAAGAAGTTGTTGATAATCTAACCAATGTTAAACTAATGCTGGTTGGAGACGGCCCCCAGCGGCAGAAATTAGTCAGGCTTAAAGAAGAGCTTTCCCTGGGTAATAAGGTTATATTTGCTGGCTGGCAACCCCCGGAAAAGGTTGTTGATTTCTATCTGGCCGGTGATCTCTTTGTTTTTCCTTCAATGACAGAAACCCAGGGTCTGGTTACCATTGAAGCCATGGCCGGAGGGCTTCCAGTAGTAGCTGTAAATGCAGCGGGCTCAAAAGTTATGGTAGATGATGGATTGAATGGTTTACTGGTTAAACCTAAAAAACATATATTTGCCCAGGCTGTTATTGATCTTATCACCCATAAAACAAGGTATAACCTTTTTATGAAAAATGCCCTCAAGAAAGCAGAGTCTTTCTCAATAGAGGTTATGACCGATAAATTACTGGAAGGCTACCAGGAGATTTTGAATGCAGGAGATGAATTTCAAAAGAATTTAGCCTGATTTTACGTTAAAATTGATTTTTTTAAGTTATATTTGCTTTTTAAGGTTTATTATAATAGATTTTCTGGTCGAAAAACTGGACGATGACTTCCGCAGACATATAAAACATTTTGATGATTTTGTTCGTTATATCTGTGTTATAAAATAAATTGGAGTGAAGTTCATGGAACTGAGTAGAAGGACCATAAAAAGGGGTATAATTCTATCAGTAAGTGTCAGTATTGTAGCCCTGATACTGGTAATGGTATTAACCCAGAATGAACTTACTTTTAAATCCTTTAGTAGAGTAAACACTGTTTATCTGGTAATAGCTACCTTAATAATGCTGACCTTCTGGATTTTAAAGGCGTTAAAACTCAAGGTTTTAACCCATGTGCTTGGGGGAAAGGTTTCAACTTATAAAGTCTTTACCATTTACCTGGCCAGTGCTTTTGTGTCTCATGTTACCCCTTCTACTTCAGGTGGGCTGCCATTTCAGATATATTTTTTACACCGTGAGGGTTTACCCCTGGGGAAAACTACAGCCCTGACTGTCCTTGATGGAATAATAACTTTTTTATTTTTTATAATAGCAACCCCCTTTTTACTGCTCCTCTGGGGTGAATATTTAAATCTTGGACCTAAAATTGCAGGTCTTTTTCATATTGCCATGTGGCTTGTTATTTTATTTATTGTCATCAGCTTTATTCTCATTTTTAATGCCAGTAAGGCCAAGGTTTTTGTCAACTGGCTGGTTAATCTCAGGTGGGTTAAAAAATATTTTAAAGATGAAACCCTACTTAAATTTAAAAACTTTATTGAAAAAGAAGTAGATTATTTTAATGAAGGAATAAAGATATTATTTAAGAATAAACGGGATATGTTTCTGGTCATTTTCTATACCATATTATACTGGTTTTTTTATTTGAGCCTGGCCCCTGTTTTGCTACTGGGACTCGGTATCAAGATAGCAATCCCACCCATTATTCTGGCCCAGCTAGTCTTTAATTTTATTCAACCCGTAATCCCGACTCCAGGGGGAAGTGGGGGAGCTGAACTCGGCTTTGCTTATTTATTTAAGTTTATGGTCCCCAATTATTTACTCGGTATATTTGTGGCTATCTGGAGGTTTTTTATGTTTTACTCCAGTTTAATAGTGGGTGGTTTATATTTTATTAAACTGGTTAGGGGGACGGACTACCTGGAAAAATAGGGTAGTTTGATAGATTTTGTGATTACTGATATAATTAAAGTAAGATAAAGGTAAAGAAAGGTACATAAAGTTATAATAATTCAGGGTCATTTGGTCATTCAAAAATGATTATTAGAAATTTTCTCTCGTATAGAGGGATCAGGAGGGGAGAGTAATGAACTTAAAGAATTGCCCCAAATGCGGGAAGTTATTTGCAGTCCAGGGTAGTGAAAAAATATGTCCGGTCTGTAAAAAAGAAGAAGAAGATGACTTTCAAAAGGTAAAGGAATACCTATGGGACAACCCCGGGGCTACTATTGAAGAAGTTCATGAAGAAACAGGGGTAGAACGGGAAACCATTATTAAATTTGTTAAAGAAGACCGGTTGATTGCTGAAGGACTGGATTTAGAAATCCTTCTGGAGTGTGAACGTTGTGGTGATCCTATAACCCACGGGCGGTTCTGTGAAAAGTGTCAGCAGGAGCTGGTTGAGGGTTTAAGCCCTACCCCCAGGAAGAAAAAGAAACCCAGAAAAAAAACAAAGCGGACCAGGGACAAAATGTTTATTGCTGACCGTGTTGTTAAGAGAAAGAAGAATACTGACCAATAGAAAGCCGGTTTATGGTTTTCAGCCTACCAAAATAACTAACTTTTTTTATCGGTAGTATGCTGAAGGGCCATAACTGGCTTTTTTTAATGTCCGGGACAATTTACGTTTATTTTAAAAGAAAATGGTGTTATCCTGATTTAATTAACTATAAACAGGTTTTATTAATATTAACGTAGCTTAATTTAATTATATTTCTTACGATATATTAAGTGAACGATATTGCATAAATAATTGATATCCTATATATGAACCTGGGTTATAGTTATATTATGCAAAATGAATTTTTATAGATAATAAAATATTGGTGGTGATATAAGTGCGGGTAAATGAGACACAGGGTCAGAAAATAAGCCAGTTATATATAGAAAAGAAAAAAGAAGTTAATAAGAAGAATAAGATGGCGCGTAAAGACAAAATAACCATTTCTAATAAGGGTATCAAGGTCTCCGAAATAAAACAGGAACTGGCCCGGATTCCTGATGTCAGGAAGAGGAAAATAGAGTCCCTGAAAAGGCAGATTCAGGAGGGCAATTACAGGGTTCCGGCCCGGGAAATTGCCAGAAAGTTAACTGAAAATATTTAAAATGTATTCTGGAGTGAGGCAATTGCTATATGAAAATTTCCTAAATCTATTTAAAAAAGAATATGAACTTTATTGCCAGCTACAAGATATGGCTGAAAGGAAGCAGGAAGCTATAGTAGATAATAATGTAGAAAAGCTGACAGAGATAATGCACAATGAGCAGGAACTCATTGATAAAATTAGTGATATGGAAGAGAAAAGGCGGGAGCTTTTAGCTGAAATTGCTCATAAACAGGGTTTTGAAGGGGACAAGATATCATTCCAGCAGTTGTTTACACTCTTTCCCGAAGAAGATAAGGCTGAACTGAAGGAATTAAAGGAAGATTTTCTGGAGGTTTTAAGTGATTTGCAGACTACCAATGAAAGTAACCGCCAGTTAATTGAGGATTCATTGAAGATAAACAACTTTACTTTACAGTTGATTCGCCAGGCGGCTGGAAAGAATGTAACCTACAAAAAACCCGGTAAAAAGGATGAAGGTTCGGATCACATAATAGATAGAAGGGCTTAAGGAAGGGGATGTGTATGTCAACATTTTATGGAATAGAATTGGGAAAAAGAGCTTTACAGGTTCAGAAAAAATCACTTGATGTAACAGGTCATAATATTGCCAATGCCAATACAGAGGGCTATTCCCGGCAGAGGGCGGTTCATACCACAACCGATCCCTATACCGTTCCCGGGTTTACAAGCCCGGCCGGGGCCGGCCAGGTAGGAACCGGAGTTAAAATTGAACAGATAGTAAGGTTAAAGGATGATTTTATTACTTCCCGTATTAATAATGAAACCCAGGATCTGGGGGCCTGGGAGGCCCGTAAGGATAATTTACACCAGATTGAACTTATTTTTAATGAGCCGTCTGAAAATGGACTAAGAAATCTGATGGATTTATTCTGGTCAAGCTGGCATGAATTATCATTAAACCCCGAAAGCGAAGGGGTCAGGTCAACTGTCCGGGAACAGGCAAAAACCCTGATAGAGGGTTTTAAGAGTACATATAACCAATTAATCCAACTTAAAGATGATATCAACCATGATATTGATGTAAATGTTCAGAGGGTTAATACCCTGGGTGAAAAAATTGCCATGTTAAACAAGAGAATTGTAGCGGTAGAATCTGATCCCCAGAAGAGAGCCAATGATCTCAGGGATAAAAGGGACCTGCTGGTAAAAAAGTTAGCAAAGTATATTAATGTACAGGCCCATGAAGATGGTCAAGGCAATTTGAACCTCAGTATCGGCGGAGTTTCTTTTGTGACCGGGGATACATTTCATAAAATAGAGCTGGAGGAAATTACTCTACCAGGTACTACCAGTTATAAAGTTGTTAAACCAGTCTGGAGTCATATTAACAGTGATGTGACTATTACTTCAGGCAAGATAAAAGGCGCCATGGATGTAAGGGATAAGGATATAATCCAATATATTGATAAGCTTAATGAACTGGTAGAAGGTATTGTTACTGAAGTTAACAGTATCCATTCTTCTGGTGAGGATCTCAATGGAAATACTGGTGTAGACTTTTTTGATTCCAGTAAGACCACAGCCGACACCATGTCCCTCGACTCGGCGATTGAATCTGACCTTAATGCTATAGCTGCTGCACAAACAGGTGGTGGTGTTGGTGACGGCAGGAATGCTGAAGCCATAGCTGAACTACAGAATGCATTAACTATGTCCGGTAATAAATCTACCTTTAATGAATTTTATACCTCCATTATCTCAGGTTTAGGTGTCGAAGCTGAAAAGGCCAATATGATGTATGATAACCAGGAAGTAATGATCAATAACCTTGAGAATAAACAGGCCAGTATATCAGGAGTTTCCCTGGATGAAGAGATGGCCAATATGATTAAATTTCAGCAGGCCTATAATGCTGCTGCCAAGATGGTTTCCAAAGTTGATGAAATGCTCAATACTTTAATCAATGGTATGATATAAGGGGTGTGAAAAATGCGAATTACCAATAATATAATGGTTACCAATTTAAAGAACTATTTACAGCGGGGTATGAAAGCCCTGGATAAATATAATAAGAAACTGGCTACCGGGAAGGAGTTTACCTTACCGGAGGAAGACCCGATTGCAACCCAACGGAGCATGATTCTTCACTCTGCTCTCAAAGCCAATAAACAGTATCAGCGAAATGTAGACCATGCCCAGGACTGGCTTTTGAATACAGAATCAGCCTTACATGATGTTAATGATGTCTTGCAGAGGGCTTACCAACTGGCTGAACATGGAGCCAATGATACTGTATCTGATGAAGAGCGAGAAGCTATTGCTCAGGAAATAGAAGAATTAAACCAGCACCTGGTGCAGCTGGCCAATACAAAGGTTGCCGGTAAATATATATTCAGTGGCAGTGCTACGGATACAAAAGCCTATGTGGCTAATTATAATAGTGGGACAGATACCTATACATTTACTCATTATCAGGGCGATAATGTTAGTCTAACTGCGGAGATAAGTCCCGGTGTCCCGGTGGATTATAATATTAGTGGAGAGGATGTTTTTGGTCCTAATGGTGAGCTCTTTAATATTCTGGAGAATTTGCGCCAGAATCTAAAAAACGATAATAGGGATGCTATTGAAACCCGGATTGGGGAATTAGAAGCAGAGATGGATAATATAATGAAACACTTCTCTATAATCGGAGCCAAGACCAATCGTCTGGACTTATCGAAAAACAGATTATCCAGTGAGGAACTTAATTTAAATCAATTAATTTCCCGTAACGAAGATGCAGATATGGCAGAAACTATAATGAACCTCAAGATGCAGGAAAATGTTTTCAGGGCAACCCTGGCTTCTGGAGCCAGAATCATTCAACCGAGCCTGGTTGATTTTATAAGATAAAAAAGCTGAAGGGGTGAGGGAAGATGGGACTAAAAATTGAGCAACGTCCTTCCCTTATAGGTGTAAAAAATATCCCGTCCAGAATGAGGGTAAGGTATGATCTGGCCCATAATTTTAAAATCAAATCCAGATTTTCCAGGGTTTATATTGATTCCACCACGCCAAGGGTTCATATAGACCAGAAGAAAATCAAAGAAGCTATCGGTTATTATAAACCTATGAGTTTTATTAAGGTAAAGAAACAGGAAAATATCCAGAAAGGGATTAAAAAGATTAATTCAATACATAAGGAGAAACATATTTTAAAAGCTATTGCCAATAAGGGTAAAGTAGACCCTGAAGTAATTCGAGATAAGGTTCTTAAAGATAAACCGGCGCTTAATACAAAACCTGGGTTTATGCCCAAAAACAAGCCTGAGGTCAGATTTGACCTGGGTCAGGTTAATATTAAAGCTACCAAACCCTTCTTAAAGGTTTATAGCCGCCCAAATTTCCCGGATATAGATTATAAACCCGGAGATGCAATAATATACTTGCGTCAGAAAGGGTATGTAAAGGTTGACTATGTGGGGAAGAAAGTTAATCGTTTAATGTGAGTGATTTATTATTTTAAGAAGTATCTCTGTTAAATTTGAACTCAAGGGTGCTGGTATTAATGAAACTCGATATAGAGACTACCTACAGTAAAATAGGGGTAAAATCTATTCCAGGAAGAGTATATATAAAGAGCAACAGGGATTTTTCCATGAAGAAAAAATTACCCCGGATGAGACTTAAAACTGGCAAAGCAAAACTTGAAATTGACTGGCGTAAGACTAAATATGACCTCGGAATTAAAACGATAAAACAATTAAACAGGGACCATATCAAAAAAAGTATTGATAAGGGTTTAAAGGCCACCGGTAAAATTGCAAAAGAAGGGGACAGGCTCGCCAGAATCGAAGATAACAACTATAAAGTTATTGCAAGGATTGCCCGGGAAAATTTTAATGATAAATTATTTAATGGTAATGTGGGGTTGATACCACAGCACCCGCCTGATATAAATATTATTAGATCAGGGGTCAAAACTGAATTAGACTGGGGAAGGGTTGATGTTATTAAAAAAGAAGTGTTCTCTAAAATAAGTGGGGAGCCAGGTAAAACCCGGGTGTATCTAAAAGAAAAAGGCATGGTTGAGGTTACATATAGGGGGAATAAAGTAAATATTAAGGGTTAAGAATGGAACCTAAATGAAAATTAACTTAACAGGTTATACTCACCACTTTTTTAGGTCTAGGCTGTCATAAAGTAAGAATGGAACTTAAAGTGAAACTTAATCTATGGGAGGTAGTAGGGAGGTTAATATGAAACTTAATACAGAATTATATGGGGAATTAGAGTTTAATACAGAAGATATAATTATCTTTAAAACTGGCCTGCTGGGTTTGCCTAAATATAAAAAATATTTATTGCTTTCATGCTGGGATAAAAGTCTCCCTTTTTATACCCTTTATTCAACAGAAGAAAATGATTTTTACTTTATCCTTATAAAGGCAGATGAGTTTTTCACTGATTACAAAATAAAGCTGACATCTGCTGACAAAAAAGCTTTAAATTACAGTGAAGGTGATATAGTACAGGTTTTTAATATTGTTAATTTTGCAGACGATATTGAGGACATCACTGTTAATTTAAAGGGACCTCTCGTTATTAATCTATCCGGGAATATTGGAAAACAGGTAGTGCTGGATAGTGATAAATATGATCTCAAGTACCCATTATTCAAAAAATTTTCACAGGCCCTGAAATAGAAAGTGGGATTTTTATGCTTATATTAACCCGAAAAAAGGATGAAGCCATTATTATTGATGATAAGATAAAGGTAAAAGTGGTTGAAATAGACGGGAATAAAATTAAACTTGGGATAGAAGCCCCTGATGATGTTACCATTCATAGGGAAGAGGTTTTGAAAGAAATTCTAAAAGAAAATAAACAGGCCTTGAAGCAAAAGAGGGTTCTTAACAGAGATTATACCAGCCGCATTAAAGAGTTTATAGCGAAAAAGGGCTAGAAAAAACTCAGAAAATGAGTAAATAAGCTGAATAGGATAGCATAATACAGAAAAGTGACGATAATTTATTATAACAGTAATACATTTCTGTAAATTAGTGTTCAAGAATGTCATTTTTATTACGATAATTAATAATGAACATGAGTAAGTGATATGTGAGTAAGTGATATGCCGAGACAAGAAACGATAAATATTTAAAATCATATTAAATATTTTTTAAAATATTATTTTTATAATTAATTTATTAGCAAGGGACCAGCAACTTAAAAAATTTTTTAGGTTGCTGATCTGTTGCTGATACAAGCAACACTTGTAGTCGGCCGGCTACATATAATCTTAAAATGGGGCAGGGAGGCCCCTAAAAAAATCAAGGAGGATGATATTTTATGATTATTAATCACAACATTAGTGCTATGAATGCTTATCGTAATCTGCAGTTTAATGATGTGAAGATGGGTAAAACCATGGAAAAACTTTCTTCTGGTTACCGCATCAATAGAGCTGCAGATGATGCTGCAGGTCTGGCTATCTCAGAAAAGATGCGTGCTCAAATTACAGGTTTAAACCAAGCTATCCGTAATGCTCAGGACGGTATCTCCCTGGTACAGAGTGCTGAGGGTGCTTTAACCGAAGTACACAGCATGTTAAACCGTATGCGTGAACTGGCTGTACAGGCTGCTAATGATACCAATACAGATGAAGACCGTGCTCACCTCAATGCTGAGGTTACTGAATTAATTAATGAAATTAATCGTATAGGTAGTCAAACAGAATTTAACGAAATGCAGGTTCTTAATGGCTCATTTGATGCTTCTGCAGGAGGTACTGCTATATTCCATATTGGTCCTAATGCTAATCAGACCATAAATGTTAACGTTGCAAGTATGAATGCTAACGCTATAGGTTCTACTGCTGATGTTGCCAATCTAGCTGCTATATCTATTTCTACTCAATCTAATGCAGAAATTGCTCTTGATTCTATAGATACTGCCATTAACCAAATTTCTCAGCAGAGAGCTAAACTTGGTGCTGTTCAGAACAGACTCGAGCATACAGTAAATAACTTAAATGTTACCAAAGAAAACCTGCAGGCTGCTGAATCAAGAATTCGTGATGCTGATATGGCTGCTGAAATGATGAAGTTCACCAAGCAGCAGATTCTGGTTCAGGCCGGTACTGCTATGCTGGCTCAGGCTAATGCTAAGCCTCAGGCTGTTCTGCAGCTGCTTGGTTAATATTAGCTTTATTTTTAGAGGGCCGGCCGGAGTATTCGGCTGGCCTTTTTAAATAAGGAGAGATAGCTATGAATATTCGAGAGTCTGATAATATTACTCAACCAAGAACGTTAAATAAGATTAATCCTGAAAGCAGTGTTTTTCAAAAAGAAGAAAATTCGGATGAAAAAAGCTGTAAAACTGAAACATTAAATCAGAAAGAAATTAATAAGGCCCTGGAAAAGGTTAATGGTACTCTAAAAGAATATAATCAGGATTTAAGATTTGAATATTACGAAGAAGCCGATCGAATGATGGTCCAGGTGGTAGATATAAAAACCCAGGAGGTAATTAAAGAAATTCCCCCGGAAGAATTGTTGGATATAATAGCAAAAATAAAGAAAATGGTTGGAATGGTAATTAATGAATTAGTTTAGTCAGGGGGTGTAATAAATGAGTTTCAGTATAGGTGGTTTAGGTACAGGGCTGGACACCAATCAAATCATTGATCAGATGATGCAAATTGAAAGGCGCCCCATTTATTTACTGCAGCAACAGCAGGAAGAAATTCAATCAGATTTATCAGCATGGGGTTCTGTAGAAAGTAAATTGAATTCATTTAAATCAAAAGTCGATGATATTGAGTCTATCTTTGGGAAAATGGCTGTTACTGTAAATGATACTGAAGTAGTAGATGTTACAGTTGATTCTTCTGCTTCTCTCGGTACATACAATATAGAAATTACCCAGCTGGCACAGTCTCATGCGGTAGCTTCTGATGCCCAGGATGATAGTACATCAAACTTAAATTTGAGTGGTACTTTTTCTATTAACGGTACTGATATAACTGTTAATACTGATGATTCATTAGAAGATATAAAGAATCTAATCAACCAAACAAGTGATACAGGTGTTACGGCCAATATTATAGATAATACGTTAGTATTAAAGAGTAATGAAACAGGGACAACTAATAGTATTAGTATAAGTGATGTATCAGATTCTGTCGCTCAACAACTGGGATTAATTTCTGATGCAGCCGGTACGATAAAGAACGAACTTCAGACTGCCCAGGATGCTATTTTCAGCCTTGATGGCCTTTCAATTACCCGTAGTTCAAATGAAATAAATGACGTGATTCAAGGGGTTACCATTTCATTAAAAAAGGGAGGCGGAGCAAGCACTCAGTTTACAGTTAATAAAGATATTGGCGGAATGATTGAAGAAATTAAAGCATTAATTGGTAGCTATAACAGTGCTGCAGGTACCATTTCTTCCATGACTGAAAAAGATGGCGAACTACAGGGTGATGTAACTCTTAATCAAATTGCATTCAAACTGCGCAGAAATTTGACAGATCCCTTTTTCGCTGATAACAGTGCAATTAACCAGCTTTCATTAATTGGTATAGAATCTGATAGATATGGTAATATTTCTGTAAATGAGACTGAATTAAGTGATGCACTGGAAAACAGCTTTGAAGATGTTAAAGCATTATTTACAGCTACAAGCAGTACAGAAGGATACAGTGGTTTACAGGAACGCATGAGTAACTATCTTTCAAGTATACTGGATTCTAATGGTTTTGTTGATGGAACCAAGGAGATGTTGCAAGAGCAGATTGACGATATTAACGAGGAAATTCAGGATCTGGAGTACAGTATGACATTACGAGAACAAAAATTACGGCAGGATTTTATTGCCATGGAGAATGCAGTAGCTTCTATGAATAATCAGCTTTCCTGGTTACAGGGACAGTTTTCTAACATGAGCTCTGGACTAAGTTCACTGGGCATATAAGATCGATTTTCTATAAGATGGGTGTTTATACCTAGGTATTTTTTGCCTGGGTATTCTTTTTAATAAAATTAAATTATTAAGAATTGATGAAAAGGATGGTTTACAGTGAAGGTAATTATTGATGAGCAAATAGTAAAAATTGAAAAGCTACCAGAAAATTTACTGGAATGTTTAAAGGTAATAGAAAAAGAAATTAATCAAAGTAATAAAGCAATAAATACTGTTCATATTGATGGTGTTCCCCTGGAAGAATTTACACTTGACAAGGTAAAGGAAATGGATATATCAGATGTGGATACTATTGAATATGAAACCAAATCTGCTGAAGAGCTTTTTAGTGAAGGAGTTCAGATGCTTGAAGATTATTTACCTAAGTTAAAATCAGGTGTATATGAAATTATAAATTTACTTGAAGAAAACCGTTTAAGTGATGCATTTAGTTTAATAGCTAAAGCTACAGAAGGTTTACATTGGGTTATTAACAACTTAATGTTATTTAGAGATTTTCTCTTAAATGATATAGAGAAAGAGATTGATTTTAAAGATTTTGATAACTACATGTCAAATACTAATAATTTTTTTGCAGAGATTAACAGGGCCATTGAAAGAAGAGATTATGTTCTTATAAGGGATTTGTTTGAGTATGAAATAGTTCCTAAACTTGAGAAATGGCAGAATTTAAATCAAAAAATAAAGGAACTGTATTTGTAGAAATAAAGGTGGTTAAAAATGGACAAAAATTTATTCAACAAAAATATGCAGGCAATGGCTAAGTATAATATATCTTTGTATCAAAAATTATGTAATTTTAATCCTGACAGTGACAAATTTTTACTGGATAAAGCTAGAAACGGGAGTCCTACCTTGAAAATTAAAGAAGGGAAAACCACCAGGTTGGTTCATAGTCGATATAATCCTGAAAGGGAGGCTGATAAATGGGTTAAAAAGATTAATTTTAAAGGGAGAAAAAAAATTTTCTTTCTTGGGCTTGGCCTCGGGTATCATTTAAGATTTTTGCTGGAAAGAAAAAAAGGTATTGATTATATTATTGTAATTGAACCTGAATTATCAACATTATACTGGAGTTTTCATATATATGATTATTCTAATTATATTCGTGAAAATAAATTAATATTTGTTTATAGTAAAGGTGAAAATGAAAATTATATCAGACAGGTATTAGCCAGTATTGATATGCTTAATATGAAAACCTTTTTTTCAGTAACTACCCCTTTGACTGGAATATACCACAAAGATGTTTTTGCAAAACTGAATAGTTTTATAAAAGATCATCTTATAAGCTGTATTATTAATTTTAATACAACTGTAACGTTTAAATATAATTGGTTAAATAATTTTAAACACAATATGACTTATCTATTTCAACATCCTGGAATAGATGTCTTAAAAAATAAATTTGTGAAATTCCCGGCTATTATTGTATCTGCAGGTCCTTCACTGGATAAAAATATTCATTTATTAAAACAGGCTAAAGATAAGGCTGTAATTATTGGTGTTGGTACATCACTTAAGGCAATACAAAATACTGGAGTTAGACCTGATATAGTTGTTTCCGTTGACCCTGCTGAGGCCAACTGGAAACATTTCCAAAGTACTGATTATGATGATGTTTATCTGGTGGGAGATATATTGAGTTATTATAAAATACTTGACCAGCATAATGGTAAAAAATTTTTCTTTTCCACTTCGGCATACAATGTAATTCAAAAATTATTACCAGATGAATATGGTTTACCACCACTTAGAGGTGGAGGTTCTGTTTCGCATTCTGCTATGGAGCTTGCTCTGTTAATGGGGTGTGAGCCCGTAATTTTTATAGGGCAGGATCTTGCCATTAAAGAAGATGGAACTACCCATGCTTCAAATACAATTTACAGTGTAGAGAAAGATGAATCTGGGGAAAGTTTAATGGAGGTAGAAGGAATAGATGGTACAAATGTTGAAACTCCTGTGCGTTTTTATTCATTTCTAAGATGGTTTGAAAAAAGATTAGCAATGCTTCCTGAAAAAAAGCTTATTATCGATGCTACTGAAGGTGGTGCAAAGATTAAGGGCACAAAAGTAATGGACTTTAAAGATGCTCTCGATAAGTACTGTAATACACGGGCAGATATTTACAGTAAACTAGATGAATTACATAGACAGTTTTGCTCCAGGAAAAAGGAAGTGTTAATTAAACATTTTAAAGAAAATATTAGTAATTTAAATTGTCTTAAAAAGCTTGCAGAAGAAGGTTTGGAGATGATTCCTGATGAAGATAAAATTTTGTTTAATATAAAAGAAGTGGAGCTACAGGATTTATTTTTGCAACTTGAGGATATTGAATCTCGGATTAAAAAGGGACAATCTGTTAATCAATTAAGTGAAGTGATTGCATTTTCAGAAGTAAGTCGAATATTAAATAATGAGGAAATTGATGAGACTATTATTAATGGTGGGCATGAAGAAAAAGTTGCTGCTATATTAAACCAATCCAGAGAATTGTTCTCTGCTTTAATTAATATATACAGTACAATGGAAGATTATCTTGAAGATTTATTAGATTTGTTAAATGAAAGTAAATAAGGGGTGAGTTTTTATGCCAGAAAATCCTTACCAGAAATATAAAAAAACCAGGTTTGAAACTGCAAACAGGGAAAAATTGATTTTAATGCTTTATGAAGGGGCAATTAAAAGTCTTAATCATGCTAAAAAGGGTATGGAAGAAGATAATATTGAACTTATTAATGAATCCCTGAAAAAATCTCAGGATATAATTAATGAATTAATGGTAAGTCTAAATCCAGAAGCAGGAGAGATTGCAACAAATCTATACAGCCTGTACGATTATATGCAAAGACGTCTAATTGAAGCTAATCTAAAAAAGGAAATTGAGCCTGTAAAAGAGGTTAAAAAAATGGTTGAGGAACTTCATGAAACGTGGAAAGAGGCTATGTTACAGGTACATAAGACTAAGTATGCCGGTCAGAAAAAGCAGGGAGGATTTTCTCTTGAAGGATAACTCCTATGATGCATGTAAAGTTGTTAAAGAAAATTTTAAGCTTTTGGAAAAAAAGTATAATTTGTTTTACGATTTAAGCCTGAAATTAAAACAAATTATTAACAATAAAGATGGGCAAAGTGTTTTAAATATTATAAAAAAAAGACAAGAGTTAATAACTCAAATAGAACGCCTCGAAAAAAACATAAATAATTATTTATATAAATACGACTTATCAGAATCTGAATTTGAAAGTGATAAAGAGAATATTAAATTGTATATAGAAAAAAATTTAAAAATCAATAAGAAGCTACATAAAAAGTTAAAGCATGCTAAAAATGATATATTACAAAAATATTTTACAATTCGCAAAAAGAAAAAAATTAAAAGTGGTTACGAAAAAAATCAAGTAAAATTACATCGTAGGATTATTGATAAAAAATATTAATATATTATTTAGTTGCAAATAGGGGGAATTAGATTGCCACAAAAATTATTGATTACGGGCCGGACTAGAAGTGGGACAACGTTTTTAACAAATTTTTTGAACGCTCAAGAGGAAATAACCTTGTTTAGTGATATTTTTCATGTAGTAGCAGGCAAGTTTTTATCTCAACCAGTTCAAACTAAAGTGATAAATTACCATAAAAAGTTGACAAGTAAAGAAAAAGATATATATTTACATTATATAAAAGTTGGTCTAGAGATGCTCGGGGACAAAACAAATTATAAGTTACAAGTTAAACCAGAAGAATTTACAACAGCCAAAGAATTATATGAACTTTTATTAGATTCTATACATAAACCAGGGGATAAGGTAGTTGGACATAAGGTTACTGAGGTTGAAATCAATGTAGAAAATATATTGAGCAATACTGATATGAAAGTTTTATATATCATCAGGGACCCGCGAGATGCAGTATTATCTGCTGTTAAAAAGTTTGGTAATTCTGTATTTCATGCAGTAACCAGTTGGAAAAAGGCTATAGATAAAATATTAAAAATAAATTCTAATAAATTGCTAGTTATCAGATTTGAGGATTTAATAAAAAAGGATTTGTATTTAAAAAGTAAACTTGAGGGATTTCTTGGAATTAACATAGACTATAATATTAATGAAGCTAAGTCGCATGAAAACAAGAGTTTTATTGGGAACTCTTCTTTTTCTGATGTTGATAAACTTTTTGATTTAAGAGCTGTTGAAAGATGGAAGAATAGAAGTGAATTTATAGTCAAATATATTTATATGGAAACCCTGGATTATATTCAAAAGTTAGGGTATGATTATATGGAATTAGATAAAAATGATTTTTCTATAAAACAAGAGGTAGACAAAATGAAACAAGAACATGAAAATTTAGTGCAACGATTAGGTAAAAACAAGCAACAGATAAATAAATTGTTGTTTTCCTAGAATTCAAGAGGTGGTATATTAATGAAACCCTATATCATCGGTGAGACAGCTTATAATCATCAAGGTGACATCCATTATTTAAAAAGAATGATTGATGACATTGCTGAAATAGGTCTCCAGGCAGTTAAATTTCATTTGTTATTAAATCCAGAGAGTTATTTACAAAATAAACACCCTTTAATTAAAAAAATAAAAGAATGGATTTTTACTGAAAAGGAATGGGATGAGATTATTAATTATTCAAAACAAAAAGGGCTTGATATGATAGCCCTTTGTGATGATTTGGACTCATTAAAATTTATAAAAAAATATCATCGTGACTTGAAGGGAATAGAGATACACGCCTCTTCCCTTAATGATTATTTTTTATTAGAAGAAGCCAGAGATTTTCCAAATAGCGTCATCTTAGGAATTGGTGGTTCAACTCTGGATGAGATTGAGTATGCCGTCAATTTCTTGAAACAAAGAGGCAAAGAAGATATTATATTAATGTATGGTTTTCAATCCTATCCAACTGATTATACTCAAATTAACCTGGCTAAAATGCAAAAGCTAAAAAATTTATTCAACTTGCCAGTAGGTTACGCTGATCATACTGCCTATGATGACAAATATAACGTAGATATTTCAGTGATGGCAGCCGCTATGGGAATTAATATCCTGGAAAAACATTATACCCCTGACTATGGGGTTAAAAGAATAGACTATCATGCCGCGGTGGGTAAAAAGCAAATGAAACAAATTAAAGATAAAATGGAGTTGTACCTTACTGTTTTAGGGGATGGATCTCTTTCAATGTCAGACAGTGAATTAAAATATGGGAATACAGGTCCTATGAAAAAGGCTATTGTAGCCCGTCGTCCCATAAAAAAAGGTGAAAAACTCACCTTTAGTAACCTTTGTTTTAAAAGAACAGAAGAAGAGTCCCCTGTTCCCCAGAAAATGTTTATTAATTTGCTTGGAATTGAGGCTTACCAGGATATTGATAAAGATGAAATTATAGATTTTTCCAAAGTAAAGTACAGATTTAATAAACAATCATACTCTGATTTAACTGGAGGATTGGAGGATTAATACGTGAAAATAGGTTTTCTAATAACAGCCCGTTTAAAATCAAGCAGGTTACCGTTTAAAATTTTAAAGGACTTAAATGGTAAAAAGGTCATTGAACGTATTATTGACAGGGCTAAAGAAGTTGATGATATATCAGAAATAGTTTTATGTACATCAACAAACCCTCAAGATAAACCCCTTATAGATATTGCTAAAAAGAATGACATTTACTATTTTAATGGCAGTGAAGAAGATGTATTACAAAGGCTTTTATCGGCATCCCAATTGTATAGTATGGACTATATCGTAGGCATAACTGCTGATAATCCCCTCTTTACTATCTATTATTCTAACCGTATAGTTGATGAATTTAAAAGAAACAATTATGATTACATAAAATTGAAGGGTTTACCTCTAGGGTGTGCTACATATGGGATGAAAGTAAAGGCCTTAGAGACTATCTGTGCAGTGAAAAACATTGTCGACACAGAAATCTGGGGCCCTTTAATTGATAGACCGGAATTATTTAATATAAAAACTATTGAAGTAGATCAATTCTTAAGAAGGCCTGATTATAGACTAACACTGGATTACATAGAAGATTATGTTTTGCTAAACAACATATATAAAAATGTTCCCTTTAAAAATGTTATAAAATTATATGATGTAATTGACTACCTGGATCAAAACCCTGAAATTGTTTCTATAAATTCTAATTGCACCCAGCTAAATTTAGACGATAAGACCCTTAAAATTATTGAAAAAAATTTTCTAGATAATATAAAAACTATTAACAAAATTAAAGAAGAGATATATAGTCAATAATAGAAGTTTCTCTGGTTGGGTATAGAAAAGGTGATAATAATGAAAAATTTATTAATTATAGGAGCTGGAAGTGCCGGTAAGCTTGTTCTTGAGGAAATTTTAAAAAATAACGAGAGCTATAATTATAATATAATTGGTTTTTTAGACGCTGATATTAATAAGCATGGGACAAGCATTCATGGCTATAAAGTTTTAGGTCATCATGATAATATTTCCTTTTATATTGATCAATACAGTGTTGATGAAGTTATAGTAGCCACTACAGAAATTGACCGTGCTGGATTAGAAAAAATATACCAAAACACAAAGAAATTTCAAATTGGGATAAAAGTTTTACCAACCCTTCAAGAGTTACTTATGGAAGAACCTTTCACTAAACAATTGAGAGAAGTAAGGGTAGAAGATTTATTAGGTAGAGAGCCTGTAAAAATTAATAGTGATAACATCTATAAATATATCAATCATAAAAAGGTGTTGGTTACTGGGGCTGCTGGATCAATAGGAAGTGAACTTTGTCGCCAGATTGCTAAATATGATCCCCGGGAGTTAATAATATTAGACATAAATGAAAATGAACTCTATTTTTTAAATCTATTTTTAAAAAGACATTATAATTTAAATGTCAGTTTAGAAATATGTAATATAAGGGAAAAAAGCAAATTAGAATATTTATTTAACTATTACAAACCTCAGCTTGTATTCCATGCTGCAGCCCACAAACATGTACCATTAATGGAAAAAAATATAGATGAAGCTATAAAAAATAATGTTTTTGGTACTAAAAACCTGCTGGATCTTTCTGACAAATATGGAGTGGAAAAGTTCGTTTTAATATCAACTGATAAAGCCGTTAATCCTACCAATGTTATGGGGGCTACTAAACGTTTATCAGAAATTATGTTGGAGAAGATCAATAAATATTCTAAAACCCAGTACATGGCAGTAAGATTTGGAAATGTCTTAGGAAGTAATGGCAGTGTGGTACCTTTATTTAAAACTTTAATTAAAGAGGGTAAAGATTTAACAGTTACCCATGAAGAGGCAACCCGTTACTTTATGACCATACCGGAAGCTGTCCAACTTGTCCTTGAAGCTGGTTTTATAGGTAAAGGGGGAGAAGTTTTTGTTCTGGATATGGGTGAACCTGTTAAAATAATAGATTTAGCTAAAAAGATGATTGAGTTGTCAGGTTTAACCCTGGGTAGGGATATTAATATAAAAATTACTGGTTTAAGGCCTGGTGAAAAATTACATGAAGAACTTATGCATGATATTAACTCTTGTGAAAAGACACAGAATAAAAAAATATATATTGCAAAGATAAGAGAAGAAAATGTAGATATAGAAAAAGGTTTACAGGATTTAAAACGATATTTGATGTCTTTTGACAGAAAAAAACTGGTAAAAAAGCTTAAAGAATTGGTACCTACTTATAAAGACAATAGTTATAGTGAGGAGAATATAGATGGAAGACAAACTAAATATTCCGTTATCAGTACCTAATCTATCTTTAGATATACTTGATAACTTAAAAGAGTGTATTGAAACGGGGTGGGTTTCAACGGGGGGAAGATTTATAAAAGAATTTGAGGATAAAGTGGCTAAATATGTAAGAGTTGAAGAAGCCGTTGGAGTGCAGAGTGGCACGGGAGCTCTTCATCTCGGTTATCAATTGTTAGGGGTTAAACCCGGGGACGAAGTAATCGTTCCTACCGTGACCTTCATTGCTACAGTTAACCCCATAACTTATCTGGGAGCCCATCCTGTATTTATGGACTGTGACGATACTTTAAATATGGACCTGGATAAACTTGAAGAATTTCTTGATAGTCACTGTGAAATAACTGATAAGGGTTTATTAAATAAAAAAAGCAAGAGAATTATAAAAGTGTTAACTGTCACTCATATTTTTGGTAACCCCATTGATATGGAACGGGTTATGAAAATAGCTGGTAGATACAGGTTAAAAGTATTGGAAGATGCCGCTGAATCTTTAGGTTCATTTTATATCAGTGGTAAATATAAAGGGAAACATACGGGAACAATCGGGGATTTAGGAGTGTTTTCATTTAATGCTAACAAGATACTAACGACTGGTGGAGGGGGAATGATTGTTGCTAAGGATAAAAAATTAGTGAATAAAGCTCGCTTTTTATCTACTCAGGCCAAAACAGACCCCCTTTATTTTAAACATGATGAGATAGGTTACAACTATCGCCTTACCAATATAGCTGCTGCTTTGGGGACAAGTCAAATTGACAAAATTGAGGATTTTGTTAAAATAAAAAAAGAAAATTATCATCTATATAAAAAAGAGATTAACAATATTGAAGGGTTAGAGCTTTTGCCCTTTAACGAGGGAACGAGGCCCAATTATTGGTTTTATTCCTTAATTGTCAATTCTGAAAAATATGGACTTAATAGAGATGAACTATTACATAAACTTAATAGTGTTGGGATACAAACAAGACCTCTCTGGGGGCTTGTCAGTAAGCAAAAACCCTATAAAAACTACTTCGCCTATAAAATAGAAAAGGCTAGATATTATGTTAATAATTTGATTAACATACCCTGTAGTACTAATTTGAAAAAAGAGCAGGTCTTGCAGGTTATAGACAAATTAAAAGGCTTTAAGAAATAAGGCGGTTTAGAATGAAAAACATAATAATTATTGGTGCTGGTGGTCATGGAAAAGTTGTGGCTGATATAATATTACAAAGACGAAAAGATTTAGGAGAAGATATAAAAATTAAAGGATTTTTAGATGATAATTTTGAAACTAAAGAAGTATATTATTTAGATATACCTGTTCTGGGAACATTAGATGAAATAAATAAAATAGATGATCACAATACATACTTCATTATAGCTATTGGTGACAACCTGGTCAGGGAGAATATAGCAAAATCTTATCAAGTTAAATATTATACAGCAATCCATCCCGAAGCTATCATTTCCAGTAGTGTTAAAATTGGAGAAGGAACTGTTGTAATGGCTAATGCTGTTATTAATAGTTGTACCCACATAGGAAAGCACTGTATTATAAATACAGGTAGCATTGTGGAACATGATAATGTTATTGATGACTATGTTCATATATCCCCCGATGTAGCACTGGCTGGTAATGTTAAAGTGGGGAAAAGGACATGGATTGGTATAGGTACCAGTGTTATTCAGGGTATAACAATTGGCAGTGACACTATAATTGGAGCTGGTAGTGTAGTAGTTAACGACATTGGTGATAATAAAAAAGCATTTGGAGTCCCCTGTAAGGAGAGATAAAAATGGGTGTCTTTGTTATTGCTGAAGCTGGTGTAAATCATAATGGTGACATTAAGTTAGCTAAAGAATTAATAGACAAAGCTGTATGGGCCGGGGCTGATGCAATAAAATTTCAGACCTTCAGGGCAGATAAACTTGCCTCCAAAATAGCTAGAAAAGCAGACTATCAAAAAGAAATGGTAGGGAAAGATGAGTCTCAATATACAATGTTAAAAAAATTAGAGTTTACTGTAAATGATTTTAGAGCACTGAAGGAATACTGTGACAGGAAAAATATCATATTTATGTCTTCACCCTTTGATTTAGAGAGTATTGACTTATTAGCTAATTTGGGGATGGAAATCTGGAAGATACCTTCTGGAGAAATAACTAACCTTCCTTACTTAAGAAAGATCGGGCACCTCAAAAAGAAAGTTATTATGTCTACTGGAATGTCCAATTTATCAGAGATAGAAGTTGCCCTGGATGTTCTCAAAGACCAGGGTGTAAATGATATAACAGTCTTACACTGTAATACAGAATATCCAACCCCTATAGAAGACGTTAATTTAAAGGCAATGCAAACTATACAAAATGCATTTAAAGTAAAAGTAGGTTATTCTGATCACACCAGGGGGATTGAAGTTCCTATTGCAGCAGTGGCCTTAGGGGCTGAGGTAATTGAAAAACACTTTACTTTGGATAGGGATATGGAGGGCCCTGATCATAAAGCTAGCCTGGAGCCAGAAGAACTTAAAATAATGATAGAATTTATAAGGAATATTGAGAAAGCTCTAGGGGATGGTATTAAAAAACCTTCTAAATCTGAAATTAAAAATAAGGATATTGTTAGGAAAAGTATTGTTGCTGCTCACAGCATTAGAAAAGGAGAAAGATTTACTGAAGGTAATTTAACAGTTAAGAGACCAGGGAATGGTATAAGTCCCATGTATTGGGATCAAATTATTGGGAAAGTCGCTAAAAGAGATTATAAAAAGGATGAGTTGATTGAGTTATGATAAAAAAGAAAGTATGTGTTGTTACTGGAACAAGAGCTGAATATGGCCTTTTAAGACCATTAATAAAAAGAATTAATGAATCAAATCTGCTTGAATTACAGATAATTGTTACGGGTATGCATTTATCTCCAGAATTTGGACTCACTTATAGATATATTGAAGATGATGGTTTTAAAATTGATGAAAAAATAGAAATATTGTTGAGCTCTGACACTCCTGTTGGAGTTTCTAAATCAATGGGTTTAACTTTGATTAGTTTTTCGGAGGCATATCAAAGGTTAAACCCTGATTTAATTATAATACTTGGAGATAGATTTGAGGTTTTTTCTGCTATGGCGGCAGCAACAGTATCTAAAATTCCAGTAGCCCACATTCACGGGGGAGAGCTTACCCAGGGAGCATTTGATGATTCATTTCGTCATTGTATGACAAAAATGGCTTATTTACATTTTACATCAACAGAAGAATACAGGAAAAGAGTAATACAGTTAGGTGAAGAGCCGGATAGAGTTTTTAACGTAGGGGCTTTAGGGGTAGAAAACATTTTAAATTTAAACTTCTATTCTAAAGAAGATCTGGAAAGAAAACTAAATATTAACCTGCTGGACAAATACTTTTTAGTGGTCTTTCATCCTGTAACCCTTGAAAAGCAAACAGTTCATAAACAATTCAGTGAATTATTAGATGCTTTAAATTCCTATAATAAAAATCTTGTTAAAATATTTATTAAGGCAAATTCTGATAATGGAGGAAGAATCATTAATCAGATGATAGATAGTTTTGTTGAGGGACAAGAAAAGGCCTATTCGTTTACATCTTTACCCGTAAAAACATATTTAAGTTTATTAAGGCATAGCTGGTGTATAGTTGGTAATTCTTCCAGTGGTATTTTAGAGGCTCCAAGTTTTCAAGTGCCTACGATAAATATTGGTGATAGGCAGAAAGGAAGGGTTAAAGCTGAATCAGTAATAGATTGTGATCCTGTGAAAAAAAATATAGTTAAATCATTAGATGTAATAAACAGTAGTAGATTTAGAAAAAAACTTAACAACATTAATAATCCATATGGGGCCGGAAATACATCCAAAAAAATTATTAATATAATTGAGGATTATTTATCTAATAATAAGATAAATTTAAAGAAAGAATTCTATGACATAGATTTTGATTTAATATAGACAACCTCATCCAGAAGACCCGGGACTTTATACACAAAATATAAGTTGGGTCTTTAATATTATTATCTTAAAACTTAATTTTTTTGCAGGAATTGGACGAATTATAGAGAAATAAAAAGTAGAATTAGGATAAAAAGACAAAAGGAGGGTCGGTTGGTGAAGACAGTACTTATTGTGGATGATGCAGCATTTATGAGGTTGAACCTTAAAAACATCCTTAAAGATGATTATGAAATAGTGGGTGAGGCTAAAAACGGTCAGGAAGCAGTTGAAATGTATCAGGAGTTAAATCCAGATATTGTGACCATGGATATTACCATGCCGGTTATGGATGGCCTGGAAGCAATAAGGGCCATTAAGGATATTGACCCTGATGCCAATATAATCGTCTGTAGTGCCATGGGGCAACAAAAAATGATTATTGAGGCAATAGAAGCAGGGGCCAAGGATTTTATTGTAAAACCCTTTAAAGAAGAGAGGGTAATCGAGGCTGTAAAAAAATTATCTTAAGTATATAGACTTATAGACTTAAGATGTTAAATTAATATGTCTATTTTACTATTTTGTTAAAATACATAGAAACTAAGAGGAAAACAGGAGAGCTTTGTCAAATAATTTATATTGACAGCATTAAAATAATACTAAAATTTACATAAAAAGGCACAAATAGTTCCTGAGCATTTAATATTTTAACAATTTATGTTATAATTAAATAGCTAATATATATATATGATATACATAAGTTTTGGATAAATATTCAAGTTGAGAGTGGGGTGGAAAAATGGATTTTACCCTGGATTTTTTAAAACTGGGGCTGGATGGAGCCAGTAAACGGCATAGGGCCCTGGCTGATAATATTGCCAATGTTGATACCCCGAATTACAAGAGGAAAGATGTCGATTTTGTCTCTACATTGAAGTCAATTGCCAGTCAAAATGCAAAACTTAAACTTGAAACCACTGATGATGGACACATTTCCGGAACAGGTTCTGTTTTAAAACCTTTTAAAGAATACAGGATAACTAACACCAGTTATCGTAATGATGGTAATAATGTTGATATTGAGGTTGAAATGGCTGAACTCGCCAAAAACAACTTATATTACAATACCCTGGTTCAACAAATTTCTCAGAAGTTTAAAATTCTTAATGAGACCATTGATAAGGGGAGTAGATAATTATGCTTGATAGTCTGAATATCAGTGCTTCTGGCCTTACTGCCCAGAGGTTGAGGATGGATATAATAGCTGATAATATTGCCAATGTCAACACCACCAGAACCGAGGATGGTGGTCCCTATCGCCGTAAGCTTCCCGTTTTCAGGGAAAGGGAGGCAGATAGTTTTGCCCGGGTTTTTCAAAGTAAACTCGGAAAGGATACAGACAGGCGTGGTGTCGAAGTAGTTGGCATCAGGGAAGACGATTCTCCCTTTAAGATGGTGTATAATCCAGGGCATCCCGATGCCAATGAAGAAGGTTATGTAGCTATGCCCAATGTCAATATTACCACAGAAATGGTTGATATGATAAGTGCTTCCAGGGCTTATGAAGCCAATGTTACTGCTTTAAATACTGCCAAAAATATGGCCCTTAAGGCCCTGCAGATTGGACAGGGTTAGAATATAATTTTAATTATTAGATAAGGAAAAAGGGTGTGGTGTGTAATGATGATAAACCCGGTTGGTAATAATGTCAATCTTTTAAGTGATGGTTCTAATCGATTAAATAGAAATGAAGAAGTCTCCTATAAATCTTTTGCAGATCTGATAAAGGAAAAAATAGGTGATGTGAACCACCTTCAGGTTGAAGCTGATAAAATTGCCAGGGATTTTGCCCTGGGTAAAGTAGATGATATCCATGATGTAACCATTGCTACAGAAAAGGCCCAACTGGCCCTGAAGCTTACCCTTGCCATACAGAGCAAGGTTGTATCTGCTTATAAGGAAATTATGAGGATGCAGATTTAATAATAAAATCTTATTATTATTCAGGCTGGAAATCAAGTACATAAAATCAAGTACATAATTATAACAGGTAAAGTGTGCCGGTATTTTATAAAGATAAAACCTTTATATAAATAAATGAAAGAGGTTGTAATATGGGTACCTGGTTTCAAGACTACATAGAACAATTTAAAGAATTATGGTCCAATTTAAATAAACGGGCAAAGGTTGTTATCATATCAGGGGTGGGAGTGGATTTGCTAACCCTGATTTTAATAATAGCTATGGGGAGCAGCCCTGATTATCAACCTTTGTTTAGTAATTTAAACCCCAGAGATGCTGATGCCATTATTGAGAAGCTGGATGAACAGGGGATTCCCTACCGGTTAACAGATAATGGCCAGACAATCCTGGTTCCTTCTCAGCATGTTTACAAAACCAGGCTTGATATGGCTGGAGAAGGTTTACCATCCCAGGGTGTTGTTGGATTTGAAATCTTTAACCAGAGCAACTTCGGGACAACAGATTTTGAAAGAAAGGTAAATTTTTATAGAGCTCTGGGTGGGGAATTGAGCCGTTCAATTCAGGCCATGGAGGCCATTGAGTATGCCAAGGTTCAGATTACGGCTCCCAAAGAAAGCCTTTTCATTGAGGAGGAGCAACCTGCCGAGGCTTCTGTTTTATTAAAATTTGTTCCCGGGCACAAATTGAGCCCGGACCAGGTCAAGGCTATATCTAACCTGGTTGCCAGCAGTGTTCAGGGACTGGATCCCGATAAGGTTACCATTGTCGATACCTCAGGTAACCTTCTTTCCCGGAATACT
This sequence comes from Halothermothrix orenii H 168, assembly GCF_000020485.1. GTDB lineage: Bacteria > Bacillota > Halanaerobiia > Halanaerobiales > Halothermotrichaceae > Halothermothrix > Halothermothrix orenii. The sequence continues at coordinate 1,810,061 of NC_011899.1, read as the reverse complement.
GATAAAGATTTTTATAATAGTCAGCTTACCATGAACCAGTTTGAGATTCAGCGTAAATTTGCTGAATCTCTGGAAAATGACCTCAGGGCCTTTCTGTTTAAGGTACTGGGCCCTGATAATTTTACGGTTCAGGTCAAGGCCTGGTTAAATTTTGATAAACGACAGGTTGAGAGCAAGACCTATTCACCGGTTGTTGGTGATGAGGGAATTGTTCGCAGCCAGCAGGAACATGAGGAAAGTTATGAGGGTGAAAACCCTGTAGCCACAGGAGTTCCAGGGACAACTTCTAATATTCCCCAGTACCAGTCAGTTGAAGAAGAAAACAGCGGGGGAACCTATGAAAGCTCTGATGTTATTACCAATTATGAAATAAATGAAAAGATAGAAAAGCATGTCTATTCCCCTGGTAGTGTGGAAAGGCTTTCAGTAGCTGTTATAGTAAATAGTTCCCTGGAAAGAGATGAGCTTCAAAAGATCAGGAACGCTGTTCAGGCGGCTATTGGATATGACCCTGAACGCGGTGATATGGTAACTGTGACCAGTATGGACTTCGATGAGACGCTTAAACAGCAGGTGGCACAGGCCCAGTCCTCGGCCCTGCAGGCCCAGAAAACAAGGATGTACATATATGGTGGTCTCATAGTTTTAATACTTATTATATTGTCAATTCTCCTTCTTTCCTTTAAGCGTTCTAAAGAAAGTGAGGAAGATATGGTTGGTAAAGCCATCGACTATATGGTTGGGGAAGAGGCTGAAGAAGAAATGGCTGCTACAGAGTTAACTGAAGAAGAAAAGAAACGTCAGAAGATGAAGACTGAGATCGCTGAACTTGTTAATGAGAAACCTGATGAGGTTGCCCAGATACTTAAGAGCTGGTTATTAGAGGATTAATTTGGGGGAGGTGTAAAGATGCGGAGAGATGATTTAAGCGGCAAACAGAAGGCTGCTGTATTATTACTCTCCCTTGGACCCGATATTTCGGCCCAGATATTTAAACACTTGAATGATGAAGAAATAGAAGAATTAACCCTTGAGATTGCCAATTTACAGAAGATAGAATCTGAAACCAAGGATGAGGTCCTGGAAGAGTTCTATCAGTTATGTCAGGCCAAAGATTATATTAATCGTGGTGGTATTGAATATGCCCGGGAAATCCTTGAAAAGGCGGTAGGTCAGGAACGAGCTAACAGTATTTTAGGCCGTCTGACTGCAACTCTTCAGGTCAGGCCCTTTGATGCTATACGTAAGACCGATCCTTCCCAGCTGTTAAACTTTATTCAAAACGAACACCCCCAGACAATTGCCTTAATAATGGCCTATCTCCAGCCGGAGCAGGCTTCCCAGGTTTTATCTTCTCTACCCCAGGAGGTCCAGGCAGACGTATCCCGCAGAATTGCTTTAATGGACAGGACTGCACCTGATATTATTAAGGATGTTGAATCTATACTTGAAAGGAAACTATCCTCTGTGGTTACCAATGAGTATGCCACAGCTGGTGGTATTGATACCATTGTCAATATCTTAAACTCTGTTGACCGGGGTACTGAGAAAAATATACTGGAAAAACTGGATGAAACCAATCCTGAACTTGCCGAAGAGATCAGGAAGAGGATGTTTGTCTTTGAAGATATTGTCCTTCTGGACAACAGGGCCGTTCAGCTTGTCTTACGGCAGGTTGATACTCAGGATGTTGCCCTGGCCCTTAAAACAGCCAGTAGTGATGTGGAAAAAAAATATACCGGAATATGTCCAAGCGGGCTGCTGAAATGCTGAAAGAAGACATTCAATATATGGGTCCTGTAAGGTTAAGGGAAGTTGAAGAGGCCCAGCAGAGAATAGTTAATGTGATCCGCCAGCTGGAAGATAGTGGAGAGATTGTTATCGCCAGAGGCGGGGAGAGTGAGGTAATTGTCTAAAGTTATAAAATCATCCCGCATTATAGGGGAATACCGCATAAAAGATGTTCGTCATGGAGATAAGGATAAAAAAAATAGTAGAATGGCTAAATCCGGAGAAAAAAATCGTGAAACTTCTGCTGTGGAGAAGGAACTTAATAGCAGGAAAAAGGAAATTATGGAAAAGACCATAGCTGAAGCCAATCAGAGAAAAGAAGACATCATTTCAAAGGCAGAAGAAGAGGCAGAAAATATCCTTTATGATGCCAGACAAAAGGCGGAAGAGTTGACTGAAAAGGGGTATGAAGAGGGTTTTAACAAAGGTCATGAACAGGGTTATGAGGAAGGCTATGAAACAGCTTTAAATAATCTTCAATCCCTTATTTCAACCATTGAAAAGTCTGTTACCGAGACTGAAGCCGAATTGAATAAGGAGGTTGACAGGCTTCCCGGGGAGATAATTAAACTTGCTGTCAGGATTGCAGAAAAAATAGTGAATACCAGGATTGAACTTGAGCCCGGGGTCATAAATCCTATAGTAAAAGGGATGCTTGATGGTATTACCCGGGCTGAAGAAGTCTATATAAAGATAAACCCCGGGATGTTTGAATACCTTGATGAAGAAGATATTAAATCCGGTTTCAACAGGCAGAAGATTAAGATTTTGCCAGATGATTCCCTTAAACCCGGTGATTGTACTGTTGAGACAGAACTGGGTGGCAAAGATGGTTTAATTGAAACCAAACTGGAGCTGGTTGAAAAAGAACTACTAAAAGGAGCCGGGATCCATGAAGGGGATTGATTTTTCCCAGCTGACTTCAGTTGTAGACAGGGCCCGGGTGACCAGAAACTATGGCCATATAACCCGGGTAGTTGGTTTAATTATAGAGTCCAAAGGACCAGAAGTCAGTATTGGAGAAATATGTTTAATAAAAAACGGTAAACGGTCTGTTAAGGCAGAAGTGGTTGGATTTGATAAGGATAAGGTCTTATTAATGCCCATCGGGGAAATGAGGGGAATAAACCCCGGGGCCAGGGTCGTGGCCACCGGTGAAAAATTGACAGTTAAGGTCGGGGAAGGCCTGCTGGGACAGGTATTAAACGGTCTGGGCCAGCCTATCAGTAGTGGTTTAAAAATGAGGCATGGTTTTACTGAAGTCCCCGTCATGGCCCAGCCCCCCGATCCCCTGTTGAGAAAAAGAATTACTGAACCTTTAAGCCTTGGAATCCGTAGCATTGACGGTCTTTTAACCTGTGGCCGGGGGCAGCGTGTCGGTATTTTTGCCGGTAGTGGTGTCGGTAAAAGTACCCTGCTGGGAATGGCTGCCCGTAACACCGAGGCAGACATTAATGTTATTGGACTTGTTGGCGAACGTGGCCGTGAGGTCCGCGACTTTATTGAAAGGGACCTCGGTCCTGAGGGTTTAAAAAAGTCAATTGTGGTCGTTGCCACCTCGGATAAGCCAGCCCTGGTCAGGGTTAAGGCTGCCTATGTAGCCACTGCTATTGCTGAGTTCTTCCGTGACCAGGGGAAAAATGTCCTCTTAATGATGGATTCGGTAACAAGGGTGGCTATGGCCTTCCGTGAAGTGGGTCTAGCTGTTGGTGAACCTCCAGCTACCAGGGGTTACCCCCCTTCGGTCTATGCTGAATTACCCAAACTCCTGGAAAGAGCGGGGACAAACCAGCATGGCACCATTACAGCCCTCTATACGGTATTAGTCGAAGGTGATGACTTTAATGAACCCGTTTCTGATACGGTCCGGGGTATTCTGGATGGCCATATTGTGTTATCCCGGGACCTGGCTTCAAGGAATCATTATCCGGCTGTAGATGTCCTGGAGAGTGTCAGCCGTTTGATGCCTGATATTGTAGATGAAGAGCATTTGCAGGCGGCCGGTGAGGTTAAGAAAATGCTGGCTGATTATCGAGAATCAGAAGACCTGATAAATATCGGGGCCTATAAACCGGGTAGTAATCCGGCCATTGACAGGGCCCTTGAAAATATAAATGATATTAATACCTTCCTGAGACAGGGTATTGGCCAAAAGTCCAGTTTTGAAGAAACGGTAACTATGTTAAAGCAAATTGCTGGAAAGTAATAGTATCCCTCCAGAGTGAGGTGAACTTTCTTTGAAGAAATTTGAATTTAATCTACAAAAAGTTCTGGAAGTACGGAGTTTAGAAGAGGATCTGGCCCGGAATAAGTTGCTGGCAGCCCGCCAGAAGGAAAGGGAAATTCAATCTAGACTCCGGGAAATGAATTCAACTCAGAGGGAGTTATATGATTACCTCAGGGAAAATAACCTCGATATTCAGGGGACTATCGAGGCCCGAAAATACCTTGTTTATAATAGAAAGAGGATAAATAATACTGAAGATAAATTACATAGACAAAGGGATGTAGTCGCCAGACATCAGAAAGAATATATAGACAGGCGAAAAAATAAAAAAGTTCTGGAAAAATTAAAGGAGAAGGAAAATCAGAAATATATGAAGGAATTTTTCCGCACTGAACAGAAGATACTGGATGAAATCGGCCAGAGAAGTAGTGGGATACAGGGGGATTGAAATGAAGAAACTGCTTTATACACTCCTTATAATAGTTTTTCTGGGAGCTGTCTTATTTGGGTTAAACTATTTTGAAATTATTTCCTTAAAGGCCTGGGGAGAGAAGGTTTTGACTTCTGCTCCTGTTTTAGAAGAATATTACAAAACAGATCAGGCCTTTGATAATCTCTTTAACTCCTGGGAGAATATCCGTGAGGAAAATATACAATTGTCTGCTGAAGTAAACAGGCTGAACAAGGAGTTGAAAAGCTTAAAAGAGATAGCTGACGAGAGGGCACTGGCCATAAGTAACCTTCAGGAAGAACTAACAAAATTAAGTAAAGATAAATTAAACCATCAGGAAAAGGTAAACAAACTCGTCAAAATCTATTCAGAAATGGATCCCGAGGAAGCGGCCAGAATAGTTGATTCCCTTGATCGTGAACTCACCCTTGAGATCCTGACCAACATGAAAGAGGATATTGTAGCCGAGATACTGGTCAATCTCGAGCCAGATAAAGCTGCTGAACTCACCCGTCAGTTACAGGAGTGATGTATCGTCTTGGACACTTAACTTTTGATCTGGTTGTAATTCCTGGTTTTTTTCCCGGGAGGTATTGTAAAGTTTTTTAAAACCATTTTAATCCCGGGAAGGAAGCTACTCAAGTTTCATAAAACTTAACAGACTAACTTTATTGAAAGGAGGTGAAATATGAATTGGGAGGAACAATGACATTTTTAGCACCACTCCATGCTGTAAATAATAGCAGTCCTGGCTCCCGGATTAATCAGAGTAATGTAACCGGTGGTACCAGAGGTTCCGGGATAAATTCAACAGATTCTACAGGCCAGTCATTTAAAGATTTAGTTTTAAATTCAGCAACAAAAGACAGTAAGCTGGAATCAAGTTTAATTAAACCTGAGTTTAAACTGGTGTTTGACCTTCTCAAATTACCACCCGATAAACTAAAAAAACAGCTTTCAAAGTTAAACAGAGATGAACTAATGGAATTGAAAACACTTCTCGCAGCCTTCTGGTTTGATATTCTACCTCAATTTACCGGTGAAGTTCATGGTAAAATGGGAGCTTTGAAGACAGAAGAGCTGAAACAGAAGATAAGCCAGCTGGGAGAGATGGTTAATAAATTATTGAATCAACGGAGTAATCAAAAGGTAATGGTTACAGGAGAGAATGAAACTTCTGACCAAAAAACTGATTCCATGCCAGGTAAAACCAGTTTGGGTGCAAAAGAGACGGGCCTGAATAATGGAGAGGGTAATAAAACAACTATCCAGGGAAACAGTAAACAACCAGAGACTGATACAGAAAAAATACTGAACGGAATTAAAAGCGATGGCAAAAATAAATTAAATATTTCTGAAACTGAAAAATTGGATATTCAAAAGTCAAACAATACTGAGAAAGCCAGCCATAACGTTAAGGCCAGAGACAATCAGGGTAATAAACAGGGTAAAACCCTTCAATTTAAATTTGAAATGGATAATAAACAAAATAACTTTAATTTTAACGATAGCCTGGATAACAGGGTTACAGATGAGAATAAAAATATTATTAACAGGCTCCTTTCCTCAAAAGCAGATGGACAAAACAGGGTTAATCCAGGTTTTGCCGGTAATAACTCTGATAGTGGTGTTAGAGACATGAATTCCTTTACAGGGAGTTATTCACCACTATTTATGCCGGAAACGGGTAGTGAGAACCAGTCAAAGGTCGAACATTCTGCAGTTACAGCAAACAGGTATGAATTTATTAACCAGATAGTAGACCAGCTCAGGGTAATTAACCGTGGTAACAAAAATGAACTCGAATTCCAGTTAGAACCCAGGTTTCTGGGTAAGGTTAAATTTAATTTAAAGGTGGAAGCCGGTGAAGTTATCGCCAGACTTATGGTAGAGAATCAATATGTCAAAGGAATGCTGGAACAGAACATACATACCTTAAAAACTAACCTGACCAATCAGGGTTTAAATGTTGAAAACATCTATATAGAGACTGCTGATTCCAATGAAGATACGGGCTCACATCAGTATTCCCAACAACAGGAACAGAATAGAGACGAAAACAGACAGCCTGGTAAAAATTACTTTAATGGAGAAGAACTGGCCCGGTCCGGTGATCTCAGTCCCGAAGAACTGGAAAGGTTAAGAGAATACCTACCACGTTGGTCTTCACTGGGGTATTACCTCCATCGAATGGATTTACTGGCATAAAAAAGGGGGGATATTTATGACAATGCTGGCCAGAACCTTTAGTGTTACTCCACAGACCAGCCAGAGTAATGAAAAAGTCACTATGGAAAGAAATGATGGCAATAACCTTGATAAAGATGCTTTTTTCAAACTATTAATTACCCAGTTAAGGCACCAGGATCCCTTGAAACCAATGGAAGATAGAGAGTTTATTGCCCAGATGGCTGAATTTAGTTCCTTAGAACAGATGGCCAATATGAATGAAAACTTAAGTACCTTTATGCGAATGGAAAGTCTGTCCCAGGGGGCAGCTTTGATTGGTAGAAACGTTGAGTATGTAGATAGTCAAAGTGGAAGGATTTTAAGTGGTAAAGTGACCAAGGTAGTTTATGAATCGGGAACCCTGTATGCCCATCTCGATAATGATGTAAAAATACCTGTAGATACTATTACTTCAATCAGTTAATGGATTAGAAAGTGGGTGATTAAAAATGGTTGATAACCGTTTGATAGTTAACCACCCCATAAACCCGGCCGGTAAGGTTCAGAAAAAACCGGCAGCTCCGGATAAAACCGATAAACAGGGCAAAAAGGTTGATTTTAAAAAGGTTTTATCCCGGCAGTTAAAAGAGAAGACCGGGGTTAAATTCTCGAAACATGCCCAGAATCGACTGGTATCCCGTAATATCAATTTAACTGAAAAGGACCTTAACCAGCTTAAAAACGGGATAAAGAAAGCAGAGGAAAAGGGCTCAAGGGATTCCCTCATTATGGTAAACAATGTAGCTTATGTGGTCAGTGTTGAGAACAAAACGGTGATTACAGCTATTGATGACAGCAATATTAAGGAAAATGTCTTTACAAATATAGATAGTGCTGTGTTTATGTAAAGTGTTTATAAAATCTAAAAAGTGATTAATTATTTGACAACTGGTGTTGAGGCTGGACCTGGATCAGGAGGCCTCTCAAACACCAACTGATAGCGGTGTTTGCCAGTTGAACTCTAAAGGAGGTTGGATTCAGGTATGATGCGTTCCATGTATGCCGGTGTTTCCGGTTTAAAAGCCCATCAAACTAGGATGGATGTCATTGGTAATAATATTGCCAATGTGAATACAGTTGGTTATAAAAGCAGTAGTGTTACTTTCAAAGAGATGTTAAGTCAGACCCTGCGCGGTGCTAAGGCACCACAGGGAGGCCGCGGGGGAGTTAACCCCATGCAGGTCGGCCTCGGGGTAGGAGTTGGCAGTATAACTGTTGACCATACCCAGGGCAATCTGCAGCCAACCGGTGTTACTACTGATCTTGCCATTCAGGGTAATGGATATTTTGTTGTCAATAATGGTCAGAAAAACCTGTTCACCAGGGCCGGTAGGCTAAACCTCGACGATAATGGATATCTTGTTAATGTTTCTAACGGTTTTGTAATTCAGGGCTGGATGGCCGACATCAGTACTGGTACCATTAATTCCGGGCAGGACCCCGAGAATATCCATATTACCGATGAATATTCAATTATGAATGCCCGGGCCACCGGGAATGCCACTATAAGTGGTAATCTTGATAGTCAATTTGGTGGGACCAGGGAAATTACTGTTGATGTCCTTGATTCCCTGGGGGAAATGCATACTGTAACCCTGTCCTTTACAAAAAGGGTACCTGAGCTTACCACAACAATTGGTGGCTGGGATCTAAATTTTAGAGCAACTGAACCAGATATTAATTTAAATAATTTGACAATTGATTTTCTTGCTGATGATGATAGTCAGATAAATGCAAGTTATAATAGTGGTACCAATACTGTAACTGTAGCTGCTGACTGGGATAACAGCAGTACAAATGCTCCTGCTGATTTAGAAGCTATTGAAAACGCTATAAATGATGCCTTAAATGCCAATGGGCTTGCCTCTGTAGATATTACGGCTACCACAACCGGGGCTATGACAGATTTTGATGGAGCTGGAGCTATAACCCTTTCCAATCCACCCAGCAATACCTGGGACTGGAATTTAGTAGATGTAACTGATGCTAATCTTCCTGCTTCGCCTGCATCAGGAACTATAACCTTCAATCCAGACGGGACAATAAATAGTGGGTCCAATGGTAGTATTGCCTTTGACCCGACCAATGGTGCCGCTACCGGTCAGACCATAAATCTTGATTTTTCAGCCCTGACCCAGCTGGCTGAAGGGTTTGACTTCAAAATAAATTCTGATGGATATGAAACCGGTGCTTTAGAAGGATTTACCATAGATGATGGTGGTGTCATCACCGGTAGTTATTCTAATGGACTTGTAAGGCCCATCGGGCAGATTGCCATTGCCTATTTTGTCAATCCGTCCGGGTTAATGAAGGAAGGAGAAACCCTCTTTTCACCATCAGAGAACTCAGGTGATCCCCAGATAGGGGAAGCAGGTAGTGGAGGTCGTGGCAAGATATCGGTCGGTAATCTGGAAATGTCCAATGTGGACCTTGCAGAACAGTTTACGGACATGATTACGACCCAGCGTGGTTTCCAGGCCAATTCCAAGATTATTACTACCACTGACCAGATGCTCCAGGACCTGGTTAACCTCAAGAGATAATGGATAAATTATTATCTAGTAATATATTATCTAAATTAACTGAAGTCAGTTCAGGCTAAATTTATAAACTCAACAATATTTATAAAGTACCGGGGGTAGTTGTTACTATCCCCGGTTACAGGAATAAAATCCGGCCAGGTTTATAGAACGTGAGGGGAGTCTTACAAACTTTAAAAAGGAAGGTTTTAATATGATTAAAGTTAAAAAAATTAATGGTGATGAAATTGTCATTAATGCAGACCTAATGGAAACAGTTCAGGCCACCCCTGATACAGTAATTACATTGACAACCAATAAAAAAATCCTGGTACTGGATGATGTTGACGATATTATAAAAAAGGTGATAGAGTATAAGCAGAAGGTTTTTGGTAACCTGAAGGTAGAAGAGGGGTGAAATAATGGATTTGTCGACTTTAATTGGTATCCTGACAGGAATAGTCCTCCTTGGTGGCGCTATCATTATGGGAGGAAATGCAGTTATTTTCCTCAGTGTTCAGTCACTGATGATTGTTCTTGGGGGAACACTGGCCGGGACAATGGTAAGTTACTCTTTTAACGAATTAAAGAAAATACCATCATTAATAAGGGTGGCCTTTCAGGAACATACTCTTGATTCAGATGAAATAATAGATATACTTGTTGGTTTTGCTGAAAAGGCCAGGCGTGAGGGTTTGCTGGCCCTGGAGCAGGATGTCATGGAAATAAATGACCCGTTTTTACAAAAGGGTATTCAGCTGGTAGTTGACGGTACAGATCCCGAGCTTGTCAGAAACATCCTTGAAACAAAACTTACCTTCCTTGAAGAAAGGCATCAAAAAGGGCGAGGACTCTTCAGTACCATGGGTCAGCTGGCTCCGTCATTTGGATTAATCGGGACCCTCATCGGTTTAATCCAGATGTTAAGCCAGCTTGATGATCCGACCAATTTAGGTTCTGGTATGGCTGTAGCCCTTATTACTACCCTTTATGGTGCCCTCCTGGCAAACCTTTTATTTAATCCGCTGGCAGGTAAGTTGCGGATAAGGAGTCTTGAAGAGGTACTGTTAAAAGAAGTTATGATTGAAGGGGTTTTGTCCATTCAGGCCGGTGAAAACCCGAGGATAGTAAGAGAAAAGTTAAATGCCTTCCTGGCTACTGAAAGAGAAAGGATTGCTTCGGAGGCACCCAGGTTCGAAGAGATGGCGGTGGGTGAAAATGCCTAAACTCAAAAAAGACCTGGAAGAGGAAAATAAGAATACTTCCCCGGGATGGATGGTTACATACGGGGATATGATGACCTTACTGTTAGTTTTCTTTGTTTTCCTGTATTCTTTTTCAGTGATGAATGTGGAAAAATTTGAGGGATTTATTTCTGCCCTTCAGGCTAAACTTGGTGTAATGCCTGGTGGTAAGACGATAATGGACGAGGAATTGTTATCAAGGGGTTCAATTGGAAACAGGTTCAATCCATCAAATCAGGTTTTTGAGAAGGTAATGGGCCAGATAAACCGGTATGTTGAAAAGGAAAAGTTATCAGACAGGGTTAAAATGGAACTTACCAAACGTGGGCTGGTGGTAAGATTAACCGGACAGGTCCTTTATGATATCGGGAAGGCAGAAATTAAGCCAGGAGGAAAAAGGCTTCTGGACGAAATTGCCGGTATCATAGAAAAAATTCCAAATGAAATAGCTGTCGAAGGCCACACCGATAACTGGCCAATACATAATGAACAATTTCCGTCCAACTGGGAATTATCAACTACCAGAGCCACCAATGTTATCAAATACTTTATAGAAAGACACGGTATTGATCCATCCCGTTTATCTGCAGCAGGGTATTCTGAATACCGACCCCTTTATCCCAATGATACAGTTGAACACCGGGCCAAAAATAGAAGGGTTGAAATAGTAATTCTCAATACACTACACAATAAGGCAATGGAAAGGAGGTAGTTTGTAATGGCTGATAAAGGTGGAGGAGTAAAATCTTTCATTGGTATAGTAATTATGATGGTTTTAATTGCAGCCGGGACAAGTTATGGCTTTATGACCTACTTTGACCGGACCAATTCCCAGCATGTTCTTGAAAGCAAGGATATTGGCCCTACCTATTCACTGGGAGATTTTATCGTCAATCTCTCCGGTACAGGTGGATACCAGTACATAAAAGCAAGTATTGTAGTTGAAGTTAGTCAGGACAGTGTAATTCGTGAACTGGATAAAAGGAGTCCCCAGATAAGGGATATTATTATTTCAATTTTAAGGGACCAGAAAATGGCCGATATAGAGGAACCGGGGGCCAGAACCATAAAAAATAGAGTCAGGGCTGAGTTAAATCAGGTTTTAACTACCGGGAAAATCACCAGTGTTTGGTTTACTCAGCTGGTGGTTCAGTAGGAGGTTAATCATATGGCTGATGTATTGAGTCAGAGTGAAATAGATTCGTTACTATCTGCCCTGTCATCCGGTGATGTGGATGTCGAGGAGATAAAAAAAGAGACAGAAGAAGAAAAGGTAAAGGTTTATGATTTTCGGCGCCCCGATAAGCTGTCTAAAGAACAGATGAGAACCCTGGAAATGATCCATGAAAACTTTGCCCGAATCCTGACCACTACCTTATCCACCCAGCTCAGGAGTAGAGTCGATTTTGAGGTGGCTTCTATTGAACAGTTAACCTATGAAGAATTTATCCGGTCTCTACCAGAACCGACCATTATCGGTATCAGCGAGATGGAGCCCTTTAACGGACAGTTTATCTTTGAAATAAACCCTGATATTGGTTTTGCTATCATTGACAGGTTATTCGGGGGAATGGGGAATCCCCTGGACAGGGTCAGGACCTATACAGATATTGAAAAGGTTGTTTTACGAAAGGTAATATCCTGGTTTTTGAGTGGTTTACCGGAAGCCTGGGAAAACATTATCAGGGTTAAACCGAGGTTAAGGGAAATAGAGTCCAACCCTCAGTTTACCCAGGTTGTTCCCAGTAATGATATGACTATCCTGATTACCATGTCAGCCAAGATAGCAAATAGTGAAGGTCTGGTAAATGTCTGTATTCCCTACATCATGATAGAACCCATTGTACCACAATTAAATGCCCAGCAGTGGTTTTCCAATACCAGGGAAGAAAGAACAGCCCAGCATATTGAGGCTATCAAGAAGAAACTTAAGCGGGCCCCTCTTGAGGTTATTGCTGAAGTAGGGAAAACCCAGCTTACTGTTACTGATTTACTATATCTTCAACCCGGTGATGTCATCAGGCTAGACAAAAAGGCCGAAGAAAAGGTTGATATACGTATCGGGAAAAACGTTAAATTTCAGGGGGTTGCCGGGGTTAGTAATAAACATATGGCTGTAAAAATTACTGATGTTATCAGTAATGAAGAGGAAGGTGAAGAGAATGATGGATAACCAGGATAAAGATATACTATCCCAGGAAGAAATTGATGCCCTTATGGATAACAGTGATGAGGATAGCAATGAGTTAACCCATGAGGAAAGGGATGTTCTGGGTGAAATAGGTAATATTGCAATGGGGTCGGCAGCTACAGCTTTGTCTACCATACTTGATCAGAAGGTAGAAATAACCACCCCGAAAGTTGAGGTAGTGACCTTTAAAGAATTAAGTCAGGAATATGAACGGCCCTGTGTTCTGGTCAGGGTTAAATATATTTCCGGACTGGAGGGCATAAACCTTCTGATTATCAAAGAAGAAGATGCTATGGTTATAGCTGATTTAATGATGGGTGGAGATGGCACCAGTGATGAAAAACTGGATGAAATCCACCTCAGTGCCATCGGTGAAGCCATGAACCAGATGATGGGTTCCTCATCTACTTCAATGTCCAGCATCCTTAACGAAGTAGTAAATATATCACCACCTGAGACCAAATATCTGGATATTGATGAATTGAATGGTAAAAGGGAAAAGTACCTGGGTAGTGATGATGAAAAAGTAGTCAGTATTTCATTCCGGTTAAAGGTTGGCGATTTAATTGATAGTAGTTTTAAACAGATAGCTCCCATGGGCTTTACCAAACAGCTGGCTGTAAAACTGGTTGAGGAAATGGGAGGCTTGACGGCTAAGGATGCTGAGGAGGAAAAAGGGGAGGCCAGGAAAACAGTGGCTGCTACAGCTTCTACAGGTTCTGCATCTACTACCGGTCAACCTGTATCAGGTAGTGCCAACAGGGTATCAGCCGGTGAAGAAAATGTAGATGTCAAGAGGGCTCAATTCCCTTCCTTTGATAATGGGAATACGGCACCTCTTCCCCAGAATATGGAGCTTATCCAGGATGTACCCCTCGAAGTTACCGTGCGGCTCGGTAAGACCCGGATGACTATTAAGCAGATTCTGGATCTGGGGGAAGGTTCTATAGTTGAACTGGAGAAACTGGCCGGGGAACCGGTTGATTTGCTGGTTAATGGAAAACTTATCGCCAAAGGTGAAGTTGTAGTTATAGATGAAAACTTTGGTTTCAGGGTCAAAGATATTATAAGTCCCATGGAGAGGTTAAACAATATTTAGTCACAAAGGGGAAAAAATATGAATTACGGCTGGGAACTTGCCAGAGTGACAATATATACTTTATTAATTATAGGATTAATCTACCTGGGTTTTTACCTCTGGAAAAGGGGCCTGGGTTACCAGAAAACAGGAAGGCATATTCATATAATTGAAAGGGTTTTTCTGGGACCAAAAAAAAGTCTGGTTTTACTCCTGGTTAAAGAAAAACTTGTTCTGGTAGGTATTGATGAAAAGGGTTTTCATGTAATATCTGAGTGGGATGATCAGGATATAGATATTCCTGATTTAAAGCAGGAAGTAAATTTCAAGGGTTATTTCCAGAATTTAATTTCCCGTAACAGGCGTGATCAGGATGAATAAAAAGATTGCAGTAGTTTTATTGACAGTTATTATCTTGACAGGTATTTTGAGTTGTAAAGCAGGTGCAGTTGAATTTCAATTACCGGATATAAACCTCCAGATCAATGGTTCTAATCCTGCTGAAGGAGAAGACCTGGTCCTGTCACTGAGAATTTTATTACTTTTAACTGTATTATCCCTGGCACCTGCCCTTCTGGTTATGGTAACATCATTTACCAGGGTAATCGTTGTTCTCGGATTGATCAGGCAGGCTCTGGCTACCAGGAGAATGCCGCCAAACCAGGTTCTGATAGGACTGGCTTTATTTCTAACAGTATTCATTATGGCCCCAGTCTGGCAGGACATAAACGAACAGGCTCTGCAACCATACTTAAATAATGAAATTACCACCCAGCAAGCCTATGATCGAGGTATTAAACCGATCAGGGATTTTATGTTTAAGCAAACCAGGGAAAAGGATCTGGCCTTATTTGTTAATATGACGGGAATAGAAAGGCCTGAAAACCGGGCAGACATTCCAACATATGTCCTGATTCCTGCCTTTGTTATAAGTGAACTGAAAACGGCCTTTCAGATAGGGTTTTTAATCTATCTGCCTTTTTTAATGATAGACATGGTAGTGGCCAGTATTCTGATGTCAATGGGGATGTTGATGTTGCCTCCGATTATTATCTCCCTGCCGTTTAAGCTCTTACTGTTTATTCTGGTAGACGGCTGGTATCTGGTAATAGAATCCCTGGTTAAGACATTTTACTGAGGCAGGTGAATGTAGGTGGATAAAGCACTGGTAATAGATATTGGCCGGAATGCTCTGTTTGTTGTTTTAAAGATTATTGCACCGGTAATCGGCTTTGGTTTGATAACCGGACTCCTTGTTGCCATTTTCCAGGCCACAACCCAGATTCAGGAACAGACTCTCGCCTTTGTTCCCAAAATACTGGCAGTTTTAATCTCAATAGCTATATTCGGTCCCTGGATGTTGAGCACAATTGTCGATTTTGTGACTTCATTATTTCAGCATATTCCTACATATATTGGATAAGGTGAGTTCCTGATGACTTTAGAAGATATGCTCGTTAACCAGACATACCAGTTTCTACTTATTATGTTTCGATATTTAGGTCTTTTTTTAATAGCACCCGTTTTTGGTAGCAGGGTTTATCCTGTCAGGGTTAAAGTGTCTCTGGCATTGATGTTAACCTTTATTACCCTGCCGCTAATTGGTGGACAGACCGTGGAACTACCACAGCAGACTGTCGGTATTCTGCTTGATGTGATACGGGAGTCTTTAATAGGATTTATTATAGGTTATATTTTTTATCTTGTATTCGCTTCAATTCAGCTTGCTGGACAGTTTATTGATGTCAGGATGGGTTTTGCCATAGCCAATGTTATGGACCCCATTTCAGGAGTTACTGCCCCAGTCGTGGGCCAGTTCAAGAATATAATGGCCATACTGGTTTTTCTGGCAATTAACGGGCATCACCTGCTTCTTGAAGGTTTATACAGGTCCTTTCAGATAATACCATTGAGGGGTTTAACCCTGGGTTCTGAAGTATTTAACCTTTTATTTAGAACCACCGGTAATATGTTTATCATAGCCTTTAAAATTGCCCTACCGGTGATGGGAACTCTTTTTATTGCCGATGTTGTATTTGGTTTTCTGGCCCGCACTGTTCCCCAGATGAATATTTTTATTATCGGGCTTCCCATGAAAATATTAATTGGTTTTATAATGTTAATATTATCCCTGGGAGTAGCAGTTTACTTTTTCCAGGATCTGTTCTCTGAATTTTATCGGGAACTTATCAAAATTATTAAGCTGATGGGTTAGGGGGGAGAATATGCCGGTAAACCAGTCAGGCGAAAAGACGGAAAAACCGACGCCGAGGCGATTACGGAAAGCCCGTCAGCAGGGACAGGTTGCCAAGAGTCAGGAATTATCATCAGCCTTTACCTTAATGGGAGGCTTTCTGGTCTTATTCTTTATTATAAAAAATATTATCTACTCTTTGACCAACAGGATGTCATATTTTTTGTCTCTGGAGGCCTATAATAAGATTAATGATGTTAATAGCTTATATATCCTGATAGACAGTTTCTATTTTATAGCCAGATTAATTTCTCCGGTATTACTGGCTTCAGCCATTATCGGGCTGGTGGTTAATTTCCTCCAGGTTGGTCCTCTTTTTGTCCCGGATTTAATTAAACCAGATTTAAAGAAGATTAATCCAATTTCCGGGTTTAAAAGGTTGTTTTCATTAAAGTCAGTTGTGGAACTTATAAAGTCATTATTTAAAATTGCTATAGTAGCTATTCTGGCCTATTTACAACTTAAAAACTCCTGGCAGACCTTAATAAACCTTTCCAGACAGGGAATTACAGAAGCAGTAGCCTACCTTGGCCATTTAATATTCAAAGTGGCCATTACAATTATCATCTGCCTGGTGGTCCTGGGAATAGCTGACTACATATATCAAAAGTGGGAATATATCAGGAATTTAAAGATGACCAAACAGGAAGTAAAAGAGGAACATAAAGAGATAGAGGGTGACCCCCGGATTAAAAGTAAGCGCCGGGAAAAGCAAAGGGAGATGACCTTAAACCGGATGATCAAGGCCATGGAAGAGGCCGATGTAGTCATTACCAACCCGACCCATATTGCTGTAGCTTTAAAATATGATATTAACTCAATGGAAGCCCCTGTTGTCGTGGCTAAAGGTGAAGGTTTTATTGCAAAAAAAATAAAGGAAAAAGCCAGGGAACTGAAGATAGAGATAGTTGAAAATAAGCCCCTGGCCCGGGCCCTTAATGCTACCACTGAGATAGGAGAGGAGATACCGGTTGACCTCTATCAGGCTGTGGCTGAAGTACTGGCCTTTCTCTATAAAAACAATAAATATCGTCCTCAATAATGGACATATGGATAAATTAAAATGTAAGATATCTGGAGTTATTAAGAGTACAGGAATAATTAAGATGGTCAAAACAGACAGGGAGGCAAACGAAAAGTGCCTGCATTAACTGAAAATACCCTATTAAACAAAATAAGCAAGAATACAGATATTGTATTTGCTATATTACTGGTGGGTATTATTATGATGTTTATTATACCACTACCCACCGTTTTAATGGATATTCTGCTGGCTACCAATATTACCTTTTCTATGGTAGTAATCCTGGTAACCATTTATATTACTGATCCTTTAGAGTTTTCAGTTTTCCCGTCACTGTTGTTATTTGCAACAGTATACCGGTTATCCCTGAATATATCAACAACCAGGCTTATTTTAACCCATGGTTATGCGGGGAAAATCATTATGAGTTTCGGTGATTTTGTGGTTGGCGGTAATTATGTAGTCGGACTTATTATGTTTATCATAATTGTAGTTATTCAGTTTGTTGTTATTACCAAAGGTGCTGAAAGGGTTTCTGAAGTTGCCGCCCGTTTTACCCTTGATGCTATGCCCGGTAAACAGATGAGCATTGATGCTGATTTGAATGCGGGTATAATTGATGAAAGGGAAGCCCAGCGCCAGCGGGAATTAATCAGGCAGGAAGCAGACTTTTATGGGGCCATGGACGGTGCCAGTAAGTTTGTTAAAGGTGATGCTATTGCCGGTATTATTATAACTTTTATAAATATAATTGGTGGTCTGATTGTCGGGGTCTTGCAGCAGGGTTTACCCCTGGCCCAGGCCGCCCAGACCTATACTCTGTTAACGGTCGGTGACGGGCTTGTGACCCAGATTCCGGCCCTCTTAATATCAACCGCCACTGGCCTTGTTGTTACCCGGGCTGCCTCTGAGAGCAGTATGGGCAGAGAATTTTCAGGACAGCTTACAGCCCAGCCCAAAGCCCTCTGGATAGCCAGTGGAGTTCTGGCGATTCTGGGACTGGCCCCCGGGTTACCAACACTTCCCTTTTTTATACTTTCAGGTATTGTCGGTGGGGTTGGTTATGTAATGAATTTACAGCTGAAATCAAGGGAACAGAGAGAGGCCAAACCCGAAGAAGAAACCGTTGCCCCGAAACGGCCTGAAAAGGAAGAATTAAATGAATTGATAAAGGTTGACCCCATTGAAGTGGAGGTTGGTTATAACCTGATTTCTCTCGTCCTTCCCGAACAGGGGGGAGATTTCCTGGACCGGGTGGCCATGATCAGGCGACAGACGGCCATGGAGCTGGGAATTATTATTCCCCCGGTCAGGATACTGGATAATCTACAGCTGGAACCAAATGTCTATCGTATAAAATTACAGGGTGTTGAGATTAGCCGGTATGAAATTCTCCCTGACCATTATCTCGCCATGGATTCGGGGATAACTACCAAAGAGATTAAAGGAATAGAGACGAAAGAACCGGCCTTCGGGACACCCGCTATCTGGATTACTGAAAGACAGAAAGAAGAAGCGGAACTGTCCAACTATACAATAGTAGACCCGCCTTCAGTTATGGCAACCCACCTGACTGAACTTATCAGGCAACACGCTTACGAACTCCTGGGTCGCCAGGAGGTTAAGGAACTTATAGATGGTATTAAAGAGGACTACCCGGCTGTAGTTGAAGAACTGGTACCGGATCTCATGAATCTCGGTGAAATCCAGAAGGTATTACAGAATTTACTCTGGGAAGGAATACCGATTAAAAATCTGGTAACAATCCTGGAGACTCTGGCCGATTATGCCGGCAAGACCAAGGATATTCAACTTTTAACAGAGTATGTCAGGCAGTCCCTGTCTAGACAGATAACCAGTCTCTTTACAGAAGATGATGGTACCCTTTATATTATTAATATGGATTCCCAGATTGAAGATGAATTATCCCAGGCGTTAGAGCAGTCTGATCAGGGGCGTTATTTCACCCTGGAACCATCCAGGGCCCAGGATCTTCTTAATAAAATAGGTGTCCGGTTAAAGGTATTACTGGAAAAGGGGCATGACCCCATATTACTGACAACACCACTTATCAGAAGGCCCCTTAAAGAATTAACATATAGAAGCTTTAAGGATTTGGTTGTTCTATCATATAATGAACTACAGCCAGATACTAAAATTGAGGTTTTGGGGACGGTGACATAAATGCGTGTTAAAAAATATGTAGGAGACACGATCCAGGATACTATCTTTAAGGTCAAAGCCGATTTAGGCCCTGATGCCATAATTTTAAATACCCGTAAATACAAACAGGGTGGGTTTATGGGGTTATTTTCCCGGACAAAGGTTGAAGTCCTGGCCGCCCTTGAGGATAAAAAAACATCCCACCGGGATGAAAATTCGGAGAAGGCCTTGAAGGAGATTAATAACCTGAAGAAAATGGTTCAGGCAATGAATGAAAAATGGGAATCTGATTCCTTTTTAAATAAACTACCTGATAATTTGTCTTCAATTTACAAATACCTGGTCAATCAGAGGGTGGACAAAGGGTACTGTCAGGAGTTAATGAAAAAGCTTAAAAATGCCAGTGTAGATAGTCAGAAATCATTAATATCACTACTTGAGCGCAAACTGAACCAGGTTATAGGTAATCCTGAACCCATCAGGGTTAATAGAAATGAGCAAAAGGTTGTATTATTTGCCGGACCGACCGGAGTGGGGAAAACGACCACTATAGCAAAGCTGGCCGCCCGGTTTGCCCTGGATAAGGAAGTTAAGGTGGGGTTAATAACAGCTGATACCTACCGTATTGCAGCCGTTCAGCAGTTACAGACCTATAGTGATATTATAAACATTCCTTTACATGTTGTTTACAATGAAAGGGAATTGAGCCAGATTATCCGGGACAAGCTGAAAAAATACCAGCTAATCCTGGTAGATACGGCCGGTAGTAGCTGGAATGACCAGCTCCAGCTGGGGAGATTGAAGAAGTTTGCCAGCCGGAATTATGTTGATGAAATTCATTTATTGATAAGTATGAGTACCAAAAGTGAAGATATAAAAGGTATTTTAAAGAAGTTTTCTATAATTAAGCCTGATAAGCTTTTATTAACCAAACTTGATGAAACAACAACCTATGGTGATATAGTTAATATCAAAAGAGAGTATAAATTACCCTATTCCTATATTACATATGGGCAGGATGTCCCTGATGATATTAAGCCAGCCCGGAAAGAGGAGTTAATACAGTATATATTAGGTGATTTAAATGGTTGATCAGGCAACAAGGCTGAGGAAATTAGTCAAAGCAAAAGAAATAAAGGGTTCTGAAACCAGAGTCATAGCAATTGCCAGTGGCAAAGGGGGAGTCGGGAAAACCAATGTTGCCGTAAATCTGGGACTGGCCCTGCAAAAGAAAGGAAAACGGGTATTATTGCTGGATGCCGACCTGGGAATGGCCAATGTTGATATTCTGCTGGGGCTAACCCCTAAATATAACCTCAATCATGTTTTAAAAGGTAAATGTGATTTTTATGAGGCCCTCCTTGAGGGGCCGGAGGGTTTACACGTTCTTCCCGGAACTTCCGGGGTGGAAGATTTAATTAATATCAGTTCCCGGGAAGTAAATAGATTGATAGAAACATTTAACCAGATGGAGGAAAATTATGATATAATATTAATAGATGTTGGAGCCGGTATTCATTATAGTGTTATAAATTTTATTATGGGATGTGATGAAGTAGTTGTAGTCCTTACCCCTGAACCAACTGCGGTGATGGATGCCTATAGTTTAATAAAAATAATGGCAAATCATGGTTACAACAGGGATATAAGCCTTTTGATAAATCAGGTCAGTAACCAGCAGGAGGGGGATAAGGTTACAGGAAGGATGACAAAGGTTATTGAGGAATATTTGGGACTTGACGTCAGGGTTATGGGATACATACCTTTTGATGAACATATTAGACAGGCTGTAAAGGCACAACAGGCAGTAGTCCATCTTTACCCTGGCAGTAAAGCCGGAAAGGCCTTTTCCGGGATTGCTGAAAGAGTATTAAATCAGACCCGGACCAAAAAACCAAAGGGCATGAAGGGTTTTGTATCAAAGATCATTGGAATTATTGGCCGCAATTAGGGAGGGAAATTCATGAACAAGACGCCGGAAAGGTTAAAAGTAAATCAAAAAGTAGAACTTGAAGTAGACAGACCGCCCTATGAGGGAAAATACCTGAGCAAGATAGCTTCAGTAACCGGAGAATATATAAAAGTAACCCCTCCTTTTGTTAAAGGAGAAATAATGCCCCTCAGGGTTAATCTCCCTGTAAAGGTTTATTTTAATGACAAATACGCAGCTTATTATTTAAATACAGTTATTGTGGACAGGGAGAAGGAACCGGTTCATTTGTTAGTGTTAAAGAATACAGGGGATTACAGGAAGATACAGAGGAGGGAGTTCTTCCGGGAAGAGGTCAAAAGAAAGGTTAAATACCGGGCTCTGGATGATAATTTACATCCAGTTGAACCCTTTAGTGAGACCTATACCATTGATATCAGCGGTGGGGGTATTAAAATGGCAGTAGATAAAATGCTTCCACTGGAAGGTAAAGTGGAGCTGTTACTGGACTTGCCCGGACTGGAAAGAAGCAGTATAATAGGTAAGGTTGTAAATCAGTATGGAAATGAAGATCCCCCGGCCGTGGGTGTTAAGTTTACAGATATTGATCATCAATCCAGAGAGAAGATAATCAGCTGGTTATTTGAATACCAGAGGGAGCTCAGGCAGAAAGGATTGTTATAAGATGAGACTGAGGGCATTTACGGCTTTATTTGCCGGTACCCTGGCTTATATGAGTGTTATTGTTATCGGGGTAATACTGGGGATGGACTTATCATCTATTTTTACCTGGAGTCTGGGTGCTTTAGCCTTTTTTGCTGCAGGTGGCTGGTTGATAACCTATACCCTGGAAACCTTATCCCGGAAACATGAATTTCAGATTAATAATGATTATAATAGCAGTAAGACCAGGGGGTCTCAACAGGAAACAGGAGAAGATAGTGAAACTAAACAATCTGAAAATAATAACAGTGATACAGGTGATAACAGTGAATTTACCCCGCTCGATCCTCCTATCCTGGAGGTAGATAATAGAGAGGAGTAATAAGGGGGATAAATTATGGCAGTTTCTCAGGAAAAAGTTGAGTATCTTGACTTGTGGGAGGCCTATAAGGGTAAAGGTAGCCAGGAGGCCAGAAAGGAATTAATACTAAACTATTTACCCCTCGTTAAATACCAGGTAGAGAGGGTCAAAATGATCATACCTGATTTTATAGAGGAAGATGATCTGGAAAGCTACGGGATAATTGGCTTAATAGATGCTATTGAAAAATATGACTACAGACTGGGTATCAAGTTTAACACATATGCTTCCCGACGAATCAGAGGATCTATTATTGATCACCTCAGGAAACTTGACTGGTTACCCCATTCTCTCCGCCGGGAAGGGAAAGAACTCCAGAAGGTAGCTGATAAACTGGCTAAAGAACTGGGACGAAAACCGACTGTAGCTGAACTGGCAAATAAGACTAATATTTCCCGGGAAAAGGTCACAAAAATCTATTCAAAGTTAAATTCAGCTAAATGGGTGTCCCTGTATGAAGACTGGGGCGAGTCGACAGTATTCAATTTTATTAAAGGTGATTGCCTTCCCCCTGACAGGATACTGGATAAAAAGGAGAGGATAAAACTCCTGGCCAGGGCAATAGACCGGTTAAGTGAATCGGAGCGGACTGTTATTTCTCTATATTATTATGAGGAATTAACCCAGAAAGAAATTGCAGAAGTTATGGGGTTGTCTCCAGCACGAATTTCCCAGATCCATAAAAGGGCGGTTTACAGGTTAAGGGGTTATTTAGCCAGGAGAAAATATGATTTATTATGATTTATAAGAAAGGAGAATTGAGATGATAGAGGTAGTTCGTGTTACTGCTCCCGATGAGAAAAAGGCCCTGGAAATAGGTAAAAAGGAATTGGAGGCAAAAACAGGACAGGTTGTAGCTGTAGATAAACTCAAGGTTACGTTAGTAAGGGAAAAGAAGGGTTTTCTTGGACTTAAAAGCAGGAAAAATGTCTATGAAGTCACTTACGAAGAAGAAGAGTCTATTGAACAAAAAGAAGAACTACTGGATATGGTCATGGAGAATCTGGGAATTGATGGGGACTTTAGAATCAGGGTCAGTGATAACGGAATATTTCTTAGGATCATCCCACCTGAGGGAGAAGGTGATCCTGTTCACTACCATGATATAAAGACTGCCCTTGATAAAAAGGAAATAGTCGAAGTAGACTGGCAGTCGATACAGGAGGCATTGAATAAACAATCAGAAGAATGGGTTAAGATTGCCCCGCGTTATCCCGAGCTTGACCGGGATGCAGAGGCCGAGGTGGAGATAAGCCGTGATAAACTGAAGGCCTTTATGTCCTATAAACCTCCCCTCGGTGGAAAAGACCTGACCATAGATGATCTTCATGATATCTTAAAGGAATCAGGGGTAGTTTATGGTATCAAAGAAGATAAGCTGATAGAAATACTGGAGGAAGATGAACCGATTGATAAAGTTCTGGTGGCAGAAGGTGAAGAACCTACCCCGGGAATTGATGCTGAACTGGTCTACCACTTTGAGACCAGGGAAGAGTCAGTTGGTACCCAGCGGGAAGATGGTAGTATAGATTTTTATAACCTTGGATTAATTACCAATGTTAAACCCGGTGAAGTTCTGGTCACCAAAATTGACCCCCAGCCGGGAGAGCCGGGTAAAACGGTTACCGGGGAAGAACTTCCCCCACCGAAACCGCGGGATAGAGAGTTGCCAGGGGGAAAAAATGTAGAAAGAAAAGATGACAATACCCTGGTTGCTACTGTATCGGGGCAGGTTGTAAAACGGGGTAATAAAGTCAGTGTTTTACCGGTTTATGAGGTTAAAGGTGATGTTGACTTAAGTGTAGGTAATATAGATTTTGTTGGTAATGTATATGTCAGGGATAATGTTCTGGAAGGCTTTGAAATCAGAGCTG
Organism: Halothermothrix orenii H 168; assembly: GCF_000020485.1. Lineage (GTDB taxonomy): Bacteria > Bacillota > Halanaerobiia > Halanaerobiales > Halothermotrichaceae > Halothermothrix > Halothermothrix orenii. Next base: position 1,786,002 of record NC_011899.1, on the reverse strand, counting down.
ATGGTAATGTTGAGGTCAGGGGGCATGTCTCAGCAGCCAATATTGAATGTGGCGGGGAGTTAATAATCCATAAAGGTTTTGTTGGAAAAAATAAGAGCCGTATTAAGGCCGATGGTAATGTCAGGGTAAAGTTTGTTGAAAATGGAACCATTGAGGCTGGAAAAAATATAATTATCAGTGATGCGGCCATGCATAGCCGGTTGACAGCAGGGCGTAAAATAGAAATAAAGGAGAAAAAGGGATTACTGGTCGGTGGAATTTGTAAAGCTGGAAAAGAGCTTGAAGCCAATATCATAGGTTCAGTACTGGCTACCGATACCCGCCTTGAGGTTGGGGTCGACCCCATGATGAAGGAAAGATTAAAAAAGATTAAAAAGGAAATAGAAGAAGCAGAGATGAATATTACAAAAACAAAAAAAGCCTTAAATATCATGGAACAGCTTAAAAAACAGAGAGGCCAGCTTCCCCAGCAGAAGGAGATTATGTATGATCGCCTGACGAAAACAGTAAAAAAACTGGAAAGTATGATTGAATCTAAAGAGAGGATCTATAAACAGCTTGAAGAGAAGATTGCAAATAAAACCCGGGGTCGCCTTGTTGTCAATCAGAAGATTTACCCAGGTGTTAAGATTGCCATCGGTAACTCCCAGTATAATGTCCATGATGAAATGAACAGGACCTGTTTCATTGAAGATGAAGGGGAGATAAGGCAGGTCCCTGTATAGGTGGTGAATTCTGATGACTCACCCTATTAACCCCCATACCAATTTACCCATGTCCCTTCAGGTCGATAAAATCCATCAAATAAAGCAGCTTCATGATGTCCAGCAACAGGGACAGCTGGCCCAGCAAAACCAGGTAGAGGAAAAGCAGAGACAGCAAAAGGTCAATGAGAATACAGAATCAGAAGAAGCCAGAATAAGGGATGAAGAAAAGGAATCTAATAATAACGGCCGGCAGGGTAATAAGGAGCAAAATAATAACAGTGATAATGAAGACAAACACCGTCCTGATGATGGTAAGGGTTTTTTTATCGATGTTAAGGTTTGAAACGGGAGTGGTAAAATGGGCTGGTTTTTGATTTTGGCAGGTAGTTTATTTATTGTGCTTGGTTTTTATTTTAAATACAGAGGGTACCAGCAGATTAAGGTTTTTATCTATAGAACAGAAGCAGCCACCAGGAAAATTACTGCAGATGGTATTGTAGAAGATACTGATGAAGATATTATAAAAGAAACTAAAAAGGATACTACTGATGGAGATACCACCGGTCCTTCTGTGGCAGGAAATGATATAAGAGAAGATACTGATTTTCTGGAAAGGGTTCAACGGCTTAAAAACATTAGTCAGAACCTGGATGTTATCCTGGCTGAAATCCAGCGAAAAGAAGATGAAATCAAAAAGGCAGTTAGGAACCTGGAGGCTTATGAGGACCAGGACAGGAAAGTTCATTTTAATGATATCTTCTATAAAACCTATGAAGAACTTAAGGGGCAACATCTTCCTGAGAAATACCGTGACATTATTGCCCTTTCTGAACAGGGGTATTCCCCTGAAAAAATTGCTAAAAAGCTTGATTTAGGGATCCGGGAGACCAGGCTAATACTTAGATTATATAAAGGAAAGAGGTCCGGTGAAGATGGTTAAATTTGATTTCAGGAAAACAATTATAAGTGATTTAATTATAATCGCCGGGGTTATCCTGGTTGGGAGTGGTATTTTCCTGGTTTTTGCTGAAGATTCTACAGCCGCATACCCATCTCCAGCTATATATGATATTGATAGTTTTGACCTTACCCATCGGGAACTTGAATATAAATTTGAAGAAAAACCAGAATTTGTAGAGGTTAAGATACCCAGAGGGGCAACCGGTCTCGAAGTGGCCAGGATTCTGGCTGATAAAGGGCTGGGAGAGAGTCAGGAATTTCTGAAATACATTAACCTGTTCCGACTTGAGTCCCGAATTAAAGCAGGGGAATATACTTTTGCCAAAAAAGAAGGTATTTTAAATATTTTGTCAAAAATAATAATTAAGTAGAAAAAACAGTAGAAGTCAGTTATTTTGTATCTGGTTTTAAAAATTTTACAGATGGTCTAATAAAAGGGCTTTTTAAAAGGCTTGATTTAAAAATGTATATAAAACACCTTTTGAAACTTCTGTTGATAATCAATTATTCTAAATTGTTTATAGAAATATGGAGTTTGTTTATCTAAAAAAAGTTAGATAAAGGTTTAAAAATATTTAAAAGGGGGTGAAAAAATTGATTAAAGGAATCTATACTGCTGCTTCCAGTATGGTAACCAACCAGAGGAAGATGAAGCTTGTTGCCAATAATCTGGCCAATGTTAATACAGCAGGTTATAAAAGGGATGAAGGTATTCAGGTTTCCTTTCCAGAGGTTTTTATCTCACGCCTTGAAAAAGGACAGGCTACCCCTCTAGGGGAGCTGGGGACCGGTGTTAAAATTGAAGAAGACTATACCGACTTTAGAGAAGGACAGATGAACCATACCGGTAATCCCCTGGATGTGGCCATTGATGGCAACGGGTTTTTCGTAGTTGAGACTCCCCGGGGACGTCGTTATACCAGGAATGGCAATTTTACTGTCAATGAACAGGGTCAGATTGTTACCCAGCAGGGATACCCGGTTCTTGGTGAAAGGGGTCCTCTCCAGACCATCAGGGGGCGTAATATTAGTATTAATACAGATGGTCAGTTATATCTCGATAATCTTGAAGGGGATCGCCTTTTAATTGTAGACTTTGAAAATCGTCAGGGATTAAGGAAAATTGGAGAAAACTTATATGTTAATGAAGGAATCCGGGAAATCCAGGCCAGTGATTATCAGATTAAACAGGGTTATCTGGAAACATCGAATGTTAATATTGTTAAAGAGATGGTCAGAATGATAGAGGTAAATCGCGCCTTTGAGGTTAACCAGAAGGTTATTAAAAATGCTGATCAAACTCTGAGTAAGGCTGTTAATAATGTTGGTAAGCTCGGTTAAATCTTATTTTTGTTAAGCTTTTTATAAGCTTATTAGAATAAAGATTATTATAATATTATTAATTTCTATAAATTATATATAAATATATCCGTTATTAAATACAGCTGGACCCTGTTAGGGAGGCTGTCTGCTACTAAATGACTGAGGTAGCAGGGGAATATCGACCGGAACATAGCTTGAGAGTTACATAGCTTTTTAAAAATAACCGTTGACAGGGAGTGGTTTAAATGATCGGAGCTTTATGGACTGCGGCAACAGGAATGGATGCCCAGCAGACGAATATTGATACGATTTCAAATAACCTGGCCAATGTCAATACCACTGGATTTAAAAAAACCCGGGTTAATTTTCAGGACCTGATGTATCAGCATATCAGGCAACCGGGGACACCAAACAGCCAGGGAGGGCAAATTCCAGTTGGAATAGAAGTGGGTCATGGTGTTAAGGTTTCAGCGACCCAGAAGATTTTTTCACCGGGGAACATTCAGAATACTGATAACCCCCTGGATATTTTAATTGAAGGTGATGGTTTCCTTCAGGTTCTGTTGCCCGATGGAACCCTTGCCTATACCAGAGATGGTTCTTTAAAGAGGGACAGTATGGGTCGGATTGTTACTTCTGATGGTTATCCTATTCAACCCGAGATATATATTCCGGAAGACGCCAGCAGTATCAGTATTACTTCAGATGGTACCATAGCTGTTGAGATTAATGGCAGTAATCAGCCCCAGCAGATAGGGCAGATTGAACTTGCCCGGTTTTCCAATCCAGCCGGTTTGAATAGTATTGGACGGAACCTGTTCAAACCAACCGTGGCCTCCGGTGATCCTATTGTAGGAACTCCGGGTAGTCCCGGGTTTGGAACCATTGCCCAGGGTTTTCTGGAAATGTCCAATGTCAAGGTTGTCGAAGAAATGGTAAATATGATTGCTGCCCAGCGGGCTTATGAAATTAATTCCAAGGCTATTCAGGCAGCTGATGAAATGCTCAGAACTGCATCCCAGTTGCGCCGGTAAAATTGATTTCCTGAGTTGAATTTGGTTTACTGGTTGATTTAGTATTATACCCGGGTTTAAGATATACGGGCTTAAGATACCTGTGTTTAAATAACTCCATGATAAAGTAGGGACCAATTATGGTAAAGCGTACCGGACAGAAGGGTGTTAAAATATCCAGATTAATTTTGCTGCTGCTGGTAACAGTTTTATTATTAGTGACTTTATCTGCTGATATCCTGGCCGGGGAGGAGATAATTTATAAGATAAGTAGGACTGAGGTCATTATTTCCTCTCCCCAAATTTACCTTGGTGATATAGGTAGCTTTACGGGTGTCAGTGGACAAAAACTAACTGAATTAAATAAAATTAGTCTGGGACGGGCCCCCTTACCCGGCTATTTCCGGGAAATAACCCGGGAGTTAATATCCCTTATATTAAAGGAAAAGGGTTTTATCGACATCAAGCTCATGGTCCCTGAAGTTGTTATTGTAAAAACCTCCAGTAGAGAAATAGAGGGGGAAAAGCTACTGGAGGAGGGGCGTCAATTTATATTAAATAAACTGGCCCCCCGGGCAGAAGGGGTGGCTATAACCCCTACTATTACCCCCCGGAATGTAGTAATACCGGATGGGGAATATAGTTTAAAATTTCTCGAGGAGGATCCGGATAAATTAATCGGAAATATCTCCCTTCCCATTGAAATTATAGTTAATGGTAAGGTGTGGCGGCGTATCTATTTAGGTTATAAAGTTGAACTCAGGATGAAAGTCCTTGTAGCGACCCGGAATATAAAAAGAGGGAGCAATATCTGTAAAGAGGATTTGGCCCTGACAACTGAGAAGATAACTGGAGTCAGGGGAGAGATTATAAATGATTTTAATGACCCCCGGCTGTCATATTCCATTGTTAAGATCCCTTTACAGAAGGGAGAGATACTGACTACTGATCACCTGGAGCAACCAGTGGTCATACACTGGGGGGATATAGTAGAAGCAGAGGTTATTGTCAGGAATGTTAAGGTCTCTACCAGTGTTAAGGCCCTGGGTAGTGGCCGGGTGGGCGATTATGTAAAGGTTATAAACCCTGAAACCGGTTATGAATTTAAAGCCAGGGTTATTAATTCGAGACTGGTCAGGGTCGTCCGCTAATTACAGGAGGTAATTCCTATGAAAAAAAGCTTGATTTTTATGGTCTGTCTTTTGTTACTGGTTAGTCCGCTAACTGGAGCTGATAACAATTCACTCTGGTCTGACGAATCGGCCAGTATCTATGAAGATCGTCAGGAATTTAAAGTCGGGGATGTTATTACAGTAGTCATTGAAGAGAATTCCAGTGCTGTCCAGAGTGCCAATACTTCCACCAGCCAGGAAAGCAATATTGATGCCGGGCCTGGACTGGGTATTTTTGATTTTATTAAGGCCTTTGGTTTTAGTTATTCTGATGAGGGTCAGGCCGATGGTCAGACCCAGCGGAGTGGTATTATTGAAGCAGACCTTACAACCCAGATTGTTGAGATTCTTCCCGGTGGTAATTTCAGGATTGTTGGCCGGAAAACAATTAAAATAAATGGTGAAGAACAGTATATAAAACTATCAGGTATTATCAGGCCTGAAGATGTTACCCTGGATAATACAGTCCTGTCGACTAAAGTGGCTGAGGCTTCGATTGAATTTGAAGGGGAAGGAATTGTTACCGAAAAACAGAAACCGGGTTTGTTTGAAAGAATTATGAACTGGATTTTTTAGGAGAGAGGGGGTCAAGGTCAATGACCTTTGCATATAGATTGAGATATCTTTTTCAACATATCCTGTTTTTACTTATAATATTACTGGCAACCCTGCCTGCTTTTGCGTTAACTACTCAGGACCCCCTGGTGTCTATTGGTGATATTACCAGGATAGAGGGGGTCAGATATAACCAGTTAAGCGGGTTTGGACTGGTGTTTGGACTGGCAGGGACCGGAGATAGCAGTAGATTTCAACCTACCATTCAGAGTAATGCCAATCTGTTGAAACACTTTGGTATAAATGTTACTCCGGATCAGGTCAGGGCCCGGAATGTAGCTGCGGTTGTCGTTACTGCCAAGCTACCTCCCTTTGCCCAGCCGGGGGATACGATTGACATAACAGTAAGTTCAATCGGGGATGCCAGGAGTTTACAGGGGGGGACTCTTTTTATGACTCCACTGAAAGCCCCCAATGGTGATGTGTATGCCGTGGCCCAGGGACCTTTATCTATTGGTGGTTTTAATGTCCGCCAGGGAGGAAATCAGGTCAGACAAAATCATCCAACGGTAGCCCGGATTCCTAACGGGGCTATAGTTGAAAGATCGGTGGATATGGAACTCAATAATGAGGAACTGACCTTCATTCTGGAACAGAATAATTTTGAAACAGCCAATTTTGTAGCCATGGCTATCAACCAGCAATTTCAATTTATTCCGGGAGTTGATAAACTGGCCAGGGCTATAAATGCCCGGGAAATAGAAGTAACAGTCCCTGACGAATACCGGAATAATGTGGTTGATTTTATTGCCAAGATTAATAATCTCCAGGTCAGGGCCGGTACAGAAGCCAGAATAATTATTAATGAAAGGACAGGGACGGTTGTTTTTACCCATAATGTCAGGATTTCAACGGTGTCTGTCTCCCATGGTAATCTGACTGTAACTATAACTTCCCGGGAAAATGTCTCCCAGCCCGAACCCTTTACAGATGGAGAAACTGAGGTAACTACTGAAACTGAAATCCAGGTTGAAGAAGAAGAGCAGCATATGATGGTTATTCCCCGTAATGCCAGGATCAGTGACCTGGTGGCAGCCTTAAATGCAATCGGGGCCAGTCCCCGGGATATTATCGGGATTATTCAGGCTATTAAGAGAGCCGGGGCTTTGCATGCCAGGGTAGAACTGATATAATTATATAGTAGGAGTGGATTGTGATGGATATTAACCTTAATATTAACAATGGGTGGCAACAACCCTACCGTTCTATGAATGAAAAATTGAACTCTATAGATGAAAAGAGTCACCATAAAGGCTTACAGGTTAAGGCTGTCAATGATAACAATAACGGGACCCGGGATCAGAAATTAAAAGAGGCAGCTGACCAGTTTGTGGCTATATTTGTAAAACAAATGTTAAAAACAATGCGGGATACGGTTCCTGAAAAGGGACTTATAGATGGTGGTTTTGCTGAAGATGTATTTACCGATATGCTAGATGGTGAAATAAGTAAACAGAGTGTCAGACAGGGCTTTAATTACTTAAGCCGCCTGCTTTATGAACAGCTTAGCCGTCAACAGAGGTAAGTTAATGTGGAGAATAAAGGGGGGGTAATGTGAAAAAAACAGCTATACTACATGAGACTATCTGGCCCGGACACTTTCTTTTAATTTTTTTAGTAATCCTGGCCGGCCTTTTTTTTATAAATATTGATGTATTTGCCTTATCCCAGGAGATGACCCAGTTTATCGAAGATGGTAAAACTATTAATGTAAAAATAGAAGAAAATATTACCAGATTAACCCTGACCCCCCAATCTGATATTGAGGTATATGATTATACAACAAAAAAGAACTACAGGCTTAAAAGGGGTGAGGTCTACACTCTCAGAGTTACGGGTGTGGGTCCGACCCGTAGCCTGGGATATAGAGTCCAGGTGTTTGCCAGTTTTGATAAAAATAAGTCTTTGAATGTAAAAAATCAATTGCAGGAAGCGGGATATCAAAAAGTCTTTATTGTCCGGGATGGGAAATGGTATAAAGTCCAGATAGGTGATTATAGTTCAAGGGAGAAGGCAGGAGAAGTTGCCAGTAAACTGAATGGAGAGGGCTGGGAAACCTGGGTGGTTTCCGGTCCTTTTACACCACGGAGTGGTAACTGGATAGAGATCTTTTATAAAAAAGAGGTTATTTTCAGGGGTAAGGTCCTGGAACTAGGGGGAGAGGTAAAGATTGAGAATTATGGACTTTTTCCGGGAAAGACAGAAATTGTTATGTCCGGACATTCTCTTACAGTCTATAACCTGGTTCCGTTAAGGGACCTCCTTTATGGCCTAGTGGCCGGTGAATTGTCTATTAAAGACAGAAAACATCTGGAAGCGGCTAAAGCCCAGGCTGTGGCTTCCCGGAGTTTTATCCTCCATGAGCTTTTTTATGGTAATGAAGAGGTTTTTACATTTAATAATTACCGGGGGCTTGAGGGGGTTAATTATCTGGCAAAGATGGCCGTAAACCTCACTTCAGGAGAAGTCCTGGTCTATGATGGGAGGATAATTAAAGCTGTTTACCATGAAGATAGTGGTGGTTTGACCGCTGACAGTAAAGATGTCCTGGCAGAAGAGATTCCCTATTTAAAACCGGTTACTGACGGGTTAAAAAGCAAAATCTGGAATAAGGTTTTTTCCGGGCATGAACTCGAAAAAAGACTTACCGGGTTGTTAAAGGATAAACTGGATCTGGAGATATTATGCCCGGGGATAAGGGATATAAAGACTGTAACCGATGAAAATGGCCGGGTTATCAGGGTGGATTTTGTTACAGATTTTGGAATATATTCTGTTTATAAAGATAATATCAGATCGTTTTTTTCTACTACTGAGGGCCTGTTGCCGAGTACCATATTTGAACTGGATAAAGGTTTTAAAAACGGGTATCTTCATCAGCTGACAATTAAAGGAGTCGGTCAGGGACATGGTCTTGGGATGTCTCAACTGGGAGCCTTAAAGCTGTCTGAAAAGGGCTATGACTACAGGGATATATTAAAGCATTATTATAAAAATGTAGAAGTAATTGACCTGACCGGTGAGATAAAAGAAAAGGTCAGGGTTGAAGCCCGGGTTATAAGAGGTCTTAGATATTATGAAATTGAACAGCTTACCTGGTGGGGGCCCCGGTTAATAACAATGCTTGACCTTGATTTGAATAATGACTTTTTATATGTGGAGCCATTTCTGGCCAGTGGAAAGTTGTCTGGTCTATCTGATTTGAGTCAGGTAGTGTCCGGGAAAAAAGCCCTGGCCGGAATTAACGGGGGATTTTACAGTTATACAGGCCGTCCCCTGGGTTTATTTATGATTAATGGCGAGATTGTTAGTGAGGATATTATGGGGAGAACAGCTCTGGTAATAACTCCTGATGATATAATCATTGACAGGATAGACTGGACAGCCCGCTTAACCAATACCAGGGGTGAAGAAATACTTATTGAAGGTGCTAACAGGCGTCCCCGGACCGATGAAGCGGTTATTATAAACAAATATTATGGCCAGGTAGCTCCTCCGGCCCGGGAATGGATAACAGAGTTGGTAGTTTCCAATGGAGTAGTCCAGTCGATAAAAGACGGTAGCCCCGGGACAGTAATTCCAGATAATGGGTTTATTATCCAGGCCCATGGGCAGTCCCGACAGTTTCTGAAATTATTTAAAGAGGGAGATAAAGTTGTATTGCAGAATAATTTCGGCCCGGGCCTCACAAATAAAGATATAAAGATGGCCCTCGGAGCTGGACCTACTTTGATAAAAAATGGTAAAATATATATTACAGGAAAGGCCGAAGGGTTTCAGCCAGATATTCTCAGGGGTAGGGCCCCCCGGACTGCTCTGGGGATTACTTCCGGAAACCATCTAATAATGGTTACTGTTGATGGAAGACAGCCCGGATTCAGTATCGGGATGACTCTGGAAGAACTGGCCCAGTTTATGTTAAAATATAATGTAGTACAGGCCATGAATCTCGATGGTGGGGCTTCTTCCCGGATGGTGGTCAGAGGTTATACAATGAACAACCCCAGTGATAAAAGGCTTATCAGTAATGGTCTATTGATAAAGTACAGACAATAAAAATTCAACATGTCAGAAATAGACTATAAAATATGCGATTGAGGTGAATGCCATGAGAAGGTTAATATCAAAGCCAGAGGGACATGCTGGAATCTTTTTTATCGTGGTTTTTGTGGTAATGTCTTTAGTCTCTATCAGGGCTTCAGCCGGTCCTGAACTGGATACTGTCCATTACATAGTAAGTGGACAGGGAACAACAATAAGTTCTTTAAAACTTGATTTAGGTTATAAACTCGATGACATTAATAATCTGGACCTTCTGGGGGTTTATAATGGTGAAGACATAAAGATGCAGGGCACCTGGAATATAAGATTTTTAAAGAGGAGCCTTTATAGTTTACAATTAGGTTTATCATTAACCACCGGCTTGAATGAATCGGGTTTTGGTAAGGCCATCGGACTGAGTGGTGAAGGGATATATCTGGTCCAGAACCGGTATTTCTGGAATATAGATTATTTTATTGATGAAAAAGCCTGGGTCTATGGAGCTGGCCTTGGTCTGCCAGTAACTCCTGATACTTTCCTGACTCTCGGGGTCGGGAATTCCTACTGGGACCGTAATGATATCAACTTAAATATTGGAATAAAAGTTGATTTATAGGAGGAAACTAATGAAACAACTTACAGGCTATATTCAGCAATTTAATAATATAAAAATAATGGTTGTTGGTGAATTAATCGCTGATGAATTTATTACAGGAGAACCTGAGAGAATATCAAGGGAGGCACCTGTTCTTATCCTGAGACACCATAATCAGCAAATATTACCGGGAGGTGGTGCCAATGCCGCCCATAATATATCCAGTCTCGGGGGAAGAGTGAATCTGGTCGGGATAATAGGACCAGATCAACCTGGAAATAAATTATGCCGTTATCTGGAAGAACACGGGGTGGATGTAAACGGTGTTGTGGTTGCTGAGGACAGGCCTACCTGTGTTAAGACCAGGATACTGGCCGGTGGTGGTGGTATTGTAAAACAGCAGGTGGTTAGAATTGATCGCCTGGATAATTCCCCCATTGACCGGGACCTGGAAGAAAGAATAATATTAAATGTCAGGGACAATATTAAAAATGTTGATGGGATTTTAATATCTGATTATGGAAATGGTTTGTTTACTGAAAGGGTTAAACGGGAAATTATTAAAGCAGGGAGAAGTAGAGGAAAATTTATTGCAGTTGATACCCGTTATAACCTTCTTGATTACCAGGGGATTACGATAGCTACCCCAAATCTTGAGGAAGCCAGTTATGCCGTTGGATGGGAGATTAAGACCAGAGATGAAGTTATTAAAGCCGGTAAAGAAATCATTGGTCACATGGATATGGAATACTTACTTATAACCCAGGGTGGAGATGGGATGACCCTTTTTAATAAGGAAGGGGAATTCCAGCATATTCCAGCTGTCAACTATACCGAGGTCTATGATGTAACCGGGGCCGGAGATACTGTGGTAGCAACCCTTTCACTGGCCCTGGGTGCCGGGGCAACCATGGAAGAAGCCATGGATCTGGCCAATACTGCTGCCGGTATTGTGGTCAGGAAATCAGGTGTGGCTACAGTAAAACCAGGAGAGTTAATGGAAGAAGTGATAAAAAATGAGAAATAAAATTCAGGATATAAATTCTTTGCAAACGATTGTTCAAACCTTAAAACAGGGAGGGAAAACCCTGGTTTTTACCAATGGTTGTTTTGACCTCATTCATGTGGGCCACATCCGGTATTTATACAGGGCCAGATCATTTGGTGATATTTTAATAGTGGCTGTCAACAGTGATAGTTCGGTCCGTCAGTTAAAGGGAGAAAACCGTCCCATTATAAATGAAAGGGAAAGGGCCGAGTTACTTTCAGCCCTTGAAATGGTAGATTATGTATTTATATTTGATGAGCTTACCTGCTCTAATGTTATTAAAGAAATCAAACCAGATGTTTATGTAAAAGGAGGTGACTATACCCTGGAGACCTTACCCGAATGGCCGGTGGTTAAAGAACTGGGTAGTCGGGTAGAGCTCGTTAAGGAAGTCAAGGGGAAATCAACAACGGAAATTATAAATAAAATAAAGTCTCATACTTAATTTATTTAGATAGTTCTATCAGTCCAAATTCCAACGGCAAATGTTTTATGTTTAATATATGAGGCTGTCGTTTATCTTTTAAATAATTATGACAAGAGGCCAATTTGTTCTAATAAGTTAAAAGCGAGAGGCGATTAATTTATGAAATTCCTGAAAAAATATAGAAAAAGTGAGAAAAGTAAAAAAAGCAATGAAAAATTTCTCAGGAGCTGGGAGTTTAATATGGTTTTGACGCTGATTATATTAATGGTAATGGCTACTATAGTTGACCTCGGAATTTCATTTGATCAGGTATTTAAATTCATTCTGCATTAGAGGTGATTCTATGGTGAATAAGCAGGGAGAAGAAGAGATTATCAGGCAGGCCCAGAATCGAAACAGGCGTGCTATTGAATATTTGATTAATTCCAATATGGATATAGTTTATGCAAAGGCCAAATACTTTTTTATCAAGGGGCTAGATAAAGATGATGTTATTCAGGAAGGAATGGTTGGCCTGTTTAAGGCGATCCGCGATTTTAAATTTGAAAAAGGAGCCTCGTTCCGTGGCTTTGCCCAGCTATGTGTCCATAGACAGCTCGTTTCTGCTATTAAAAGAGCCAACAGACAAAAACACATCCCCCTTAACACCTCAACTTCAATAGACCGTTCTATTGATAACAGTGAAAATGGCAGGAGTTATAACGATATATTACCCAATGAAGATGAAAACCTTGAAGAGAAGTTTATATACCAGGAGCAGCTAAAAATGATTTTTGAAGATATTGAAAAGGAATTAACTGAACTGGAACGGGAAGTTTTTATGCAATACCTGGCCAATAAGTCATACCAGGAAATTTCAAATCAGCTTGAAGTTAATCTTAAAACGGTTGATAATGCCCTGCAACGGGCCCGGAAAAAGATAGAACGGATTAAACGTAATTATAATATTAATGATTTGGTTGGTTAACCGTGAATATAATTGAATTTTTTCTTGATATAATTTATCCGCCAGAAAATCATTGTCTTGTCTGTGGAAGGAAGTTAACAATATTTTCCGAATTAACAGGTCTCTGTCAGGAATGTCTCAGCAATATTCATTTTATAACTGAAAGTTGTTCGCGATGTGGTCGGGAAGTAGAGGATAAAAGGAATATCTGCAGTTATTGCAAAACATTTGAACCTGCTTACGACTTTATACATAGTGGTGCTTCATATGATGGAATTACCAGGCAAATGTTGCTGGAATTTAAGTTTAAACAGAGAAAAGAGTTAAAGAAACCACTGGTTGAACTACTGTCTTTTACCTTCAGGGAGTACTTTAAAGACTATGGTATTGATTATATAGTTCCAGTTCCAATGCATTATTTAAGAAAACGTTTGCGGGGATTTAACCAGGCCAGTCTTATGGCAGAAGGCCTGGCCAGGAAGGTAAATATACAGTGTCTACCCGGGGCCTTACAGAGGGTTAAAGAGGGAGCACCTCTTTTTCAACATGGACTTAAAGAACGCCGGAACATAATTTCCGGTAGTTTTGCCCCCGGGGAGGAGAGCCCACTTATTGAAGGGGCTAATATAATGATTGTTGATGATATATATACAAGTGGAACCACTGTAAATGAGGTTAGTACTGTTTTGCGGGAAAGGTGCCGGGTTAATAAAATATACGTCCTGACAGTAGCCAGGGCCAGGTTTAAAGGGTAGTAAAATCCACAATTATATATTGCAAACTTCTTGTCCATATGATATAATTTAACTAATGGGTTTCAAAATAAACTTCTTGGACCCATTTAAAGAAATTACAGGGGGAATGTTTAAAGATGATTTATTCTGGTAAGGTAAAATGGTTCGATCCTAAAAAAGGTTATGGATTTATTGAAAGAGATGAAGGAGACGACGTATTCGTACACTTCTCTGCTATTAAGGAAGAAGGATTCAAAACGTTAGAAGAAGGTCAAGAGGTAGAATTTGAAATCGTTGAAAGTGAACGTGGCCCACAGGCTGCTAATGTAGTTAAATTGTAAGACCCGTTTTATTGTACTTACAGGTTAAACAGAAATTTAAACCCTGGCTACTGTTGTAGTCAGGGTTTTTTAATAATAATTAGAGTAGAGCTTCAGTCAATTTGTTTAAGATAAGAATAAAAAAGTAACTATGTTATAAAATATAAAGGAATTAAAGGGAAGGATATTATATTTTAAAATATTATATTTAAACATTTATTTGTATAAATAATTATAAAAATGGAATTATGATGGAATATTATTAATTTAAAAAATATTAATAAAATAAATTATCTGGTTGGCAGGAATTATTTTCTTTTTGTCGAATATTATTAATAAAAGGGAACGAAAGGAGTGGGCAGTATTGAAGATTACCACATATGGAAAGAATATTGATGTTACCCCTGCTTTAAAAGAATATGCTATAGAAAAGGTAAGTAAATTAGGAAAGTACTTTGATGGTGAGCCCCAGGAAGCCCATATTTCTATGGAAGTAGAAAAGGGCAGGCACATTGTCGAAGTAACTGCCTACCTCAACGGTCTTATTTTAAGGGGGGAAGAAGAATCTCAGGACATGTATGCCTCTATTGACGGAGTACTGGAAAAACTGGAACGTCAGGTTCATAAATATAAAACCAAAATTAATAGAAAAATAAGGGAGAGGAAACAGGAATTTAAAAAAGAATATAAAGAAGAGAGAAGAGAAGAGATTTTAAATAGTGAGGAGGATGAATTTAAACCCAGAATTGTCAGGACCAAAAAATTTGCTATAAAACCAATGTCTGTAGAAGAAGCCGCCATGCAAATGGATTTGCTTGGCCATGATTTCTTTGTCTTTACAAATGCCAATACGGAACAGGTTAATGTGGTCTATAAAAGAAAAGATGGTAATTATGGATTGATTGAGCCTACATTTTAAAATACTGGATATAATTAAACCAGCATAATGGAATATCTTAAGTGCCAACAATTTAATACAAATAGTGACAGATAATTGTTATTTATCGAATTTTAGCCACCCATGCGGTGGCTTTTTTTAATGTGTCGCCAATTTTTTCAAAATGATTGTACGCGCAGGCCAATTATTTTTTTCAATTAGTTTTTTTATATTTATACGAAATATTAAATATATTTTCACATAGTGAAAAGGATTTTTCGTATAATAGAAGAACATTTTATTATACCAATATTTATTCAGGAGGGAGAAGTTAGATGTTAAACTGGAGAAAAAGAAATGATGCACTGGGAACAGTAAACAGGGGTGATCCGGCTGAGTCAGGTCTATGTACTCTGTGCCGGGCAGACTGCAAGGGAAAGTGTGAAACCTGGTTATCATCCCTTGTTGGCCGTAAATTATTATACCCCAGGGATTTTGGTGAGATTACATCAGGGAGTGGTAATATATCACCGGTCGGTGTTGGTTACCATTCCTTAAGAATTCAGGGATATACCCATGGGGCAGATGGTTTAAATGAAGGATTAACAGATGATGCCGATGATTGTATTTTTCCTAATGCAAATGTGGAAACAGAATTCGGGAATGAAATAGAAACCAGATGTAAGGTTCCCATAATGACTGGAGCCCTGGGTTCAACCTTTATTGCTGCTAAGTACTGGGACTCTTTTGCCATCGGAGCTGCCCTGGCTGGATTCCCCATTGTAATCGGTGAAAATGTAGTCGGGGTTGATAAAGAGGCAGTTATCGAAAATGGTAAAGTAGTTAAGGCTCCGGAACTGGATCGGCGTATTGAAACCTACCAGAAATATTATAATGGTTATGGTGCTATTTTTGTTCAGTTAAATGTTGAAGACACCAGAAACGGTGTTGCTGAGTATGTTATTGATAAATATGGTGATGATGTCATTATTGAATTGAAATGGGGCCAGGGGGCAAAAGATATTGGTGGAGAAATTCAGGTGAAGAGCCTGGAATATGCTAAATTCCTGGCAGATAGAGGGTATGTTGTAGACCCTGATCCTACTGTCGAGAAAAACCAACAGGCCTTTAAAAATGGCTCTATTAAGAGTTTTGCCCGACATAGTCGCCTCGGGGGAACCAGGGCGAAAAATGTTGATCAGTTAAAGGAAGAGTTTTTTAACTCTGTAGAATTTTTAAGAAACCTGGGATTCAAACGGATTTCCTTAAAGACCGGGGCTTATGGTATGAAGGGACTTGCTATGGCCCTGAAATTCGCTTCAGAGGCTAAGCTTGATCTGTTAACAATAGATGGGGCCGGTGGTGGTACCGGCATGAGCCCCTGGAATATGATGGAACACTGGGGAGTACCGTCATTGTTACTTCATGCAAAAGCAGTTGAATATGCTGATATTTTATCAGAAAATGGTTATGAGGTTCCGGATATGGCCTTTGCCGGTGGCCTGGCCCGGGAGGATCATATCTTTAAGGCAGTAGCCATGGGTTCCCCTTATGTGAAACTGGTCTGTATGGGAAGGGCTCCGATGATACCTGGCTTCCTCGGTTCAAATATTGAAGGTGTCTTTTATCCGGACCGGAAGGAGAAATTAAACGGACACTGGGATGAGTTGCCCAGGACTGTAAAAGAACTGGGAGAAACACCGGAGAGTATTTTTGCCGGCTGGTATGATGTTGAGGAAATGGTCGGCAAGGACGAAATGAAAAATATCCCCTTTGGGGCAGTTGCCCTTTATACCTTTGTTGATAAATTAAAGGCAGGTTTACAGCAATTTATGGCAGGTGCCCGTAAATTTAACCTTAAAGAAATAAAAAGGTCTGATTTGATGTCAGCTAACCGTGAAACCGAGCGGGAAACAGGAATTCCTTTTGTCACTGAAGCCCTTGATGAAGAAGCCAGGGAAATATTGAAATAAACTTCCCTGAGCTTAATTGATTCCCCCTTTATTTAAATAATATATGGCAACATGGCTAGATGTATGGTAACATGATATAAAATGCTCATCTGGAACCTGTAGATAAATCTCTTCATTGAGATTTGACAAAAATGGTGTTATAATAAAATCTAGAGAATTTTAAAATGTCAGGGAATTTTTACCCTGGCATTATTTTTAGGTTGAAAAAGAAAAGGTGGTCAAATTGTTAAAATTTATAAAAAATATCTTTAAAGATTCAAATACCCGGGAACTGGAAAAATTACAGCACATTGTTGATGAGATTAACAGTCTTGAACCCTATATGAAGAAGCTTTCAGATGAGCAATTGAGGGATAAAACCAGAGAATTTAAGGAACGGATTGTAAAAGGTGAAACCCTTGATGAATTATTACCGGAAGCCTTTGCTGTAGTCCGGGAAGCGGCCCAGAGGTCTACTTCAGAAAAATTCAGACACTATGATGTCCAGCTTATGGGTGGTATTGTGTTACACCAGGGTAAAATTGCCGAAATGAAAACCGGTGAGGGGAAAACCCTGGCTGCCACTTTGCCGGTATATCTCAATGCCCTGACCGGTAAAGGTGTTCATGTGGTTACTGTTAATGACTATCTTGCTAAAAGGGATAGTGAATGGATGGGACAAATATACCGGTTTTTAGGCCTGTCTGTTGGTGTTATTTTAAACGGGATGACTCCCCGGGAAAGAAAAAAGGCCTACCAGGCAGATGTAACCTATGGTTCCAATAATGAATTTGGGTTTGACTATCTCCGTGATAACCTGGCCTATAATCCTGATGATGTCGTACAGGGGGAACTACATTATGCCATTCTTGATGAAGTTGATAGTATTCTAATAGATGAAGCCAGGACCCCCCTTATTATTTCAGGGCCGGCTCAGGAGACAACTAAAGATTACCGGAAGTTTAACCGGATTATCCCCAGGCTTGTAAAAGGTAGGGACTATGAGGTTGATGAGAAAAACAGGACCGTCCATTTAACAGAAGAGGGCCTGGCCCGGGTGGAAAAAAAGTTAAATATCTCAAACCTCTATGATGATCAAAACTTCCAGCTTGCCCATCAGCTAAATCAGGCCTTAAAGGC
This sequence comes from Halothermothrix orenii H 168, assembly GCF_000020485.1. Lineage (GTDB taxonomy): Bacteria > Bacillota > Halanaerobiia > Halanaerobiales > Halothermotrichaceae > Halothermothrix > Halothermothrix orenii. The sequence continues at coordinate 1,768,132 of NC_011899.1, read as the reverse complement.
CCATACCCTGATGAAAAAAGACCGGGATTATATTGTTAAAGATGGAGAAGTTAAAATTGTAGATGAATTTACCGGACGAATTATGGAAGGCAGGAGGTTTAGTGAAGGGCTCCACCAGGCCATAGAGGCTAAAGAGGGTGTTGCCGTCAATAAGGAAAGCCAGACGTTTGCCAGTATAACCTATCAGAATTTTTTCAGAATGTATGATAAACTGGCCGGTATGACCGGTACGGCAGCCACTGAAGAAGAAGAGTTTATTAAAATCTATGGCATGGAAGTTGTCCAGATACCTACCAATAAACCAATGATCAGGGAGGACCTTCCTGATGTTGTATTCAGGACCGAGGAGGCCAAGTTTAAAGCTGTTGCTGAAGAAGTAGCCCTTAAATATAAAAAAGGACAACCGGTCCTGGTCGGTACTGTTGATATCGAAAAATCGGAAAAGTTAAGTAGAATGCTGAAGAGAAAAGGTATTCCCCACCAGGTCCTGAATGCCAAGAACCATGAAAAGGAAGCAGAAATTATTAAAAAGGCCGGTCAAAAGAATAGTGTTACCATTTCTACAAATATGGCCGGGCGTGGTACGGATATTGTGCTCGGTGAAGGTGTAAAAGAATTGGGAGGACTCCATGTCATCGGAACCGAAAGACATGAAAGCCGCCGTATCGATAACCAGTTGCGGGGGCGTTCCGGAAGGCAGGGAGATCCCGGTTCATCCCAGTTTTTCGTATCACTGGAGGATGACCTCCTGAGATTGTTTGGCTCTGATAATATAAGTATGTTAATGGACCGGATGGGATTTGATGATGACCAGCCCATTGAGCATAAAATGATAACAAGATCCCTGGAAAGGGCCCAGAAAAAGGTCGAAGGAAGAAATTTCGAAATACGTAAGACCATCCTTGAATATGATAATATTATGAATAAACAGCGGGAAATAATCTATGAGCAGAGGAAGAAAATCCTCTTTGCATCTGACCTCAAGGAGTATATAATGGGTATGATAGAAATGCTGGTTGATGATATTATGGATACCTATCTTTCCAGTGAGGTCCATCCCGATGACTGGGATATAGACGGTCTGATTAAATACCTGTCTGAATTTAATCTGGTCAATATTAATGAAGAGGACTTCAAGGATAAGGATCGGGAAAAAATAAGAGAAGAATTAATTAAAATTGCCACAAAAACCTATGAAGAAAAAGAAGCTGAGATAGGTAAGGAGTCCATGCAAAAGCTGATCAAGAACCTGGCCCTCAGAATCATTGACCGGAACTGGATGAATCACCTGGATAATATGGATGAATTGAGACAGGGTATTGGTTTAAGGGCATATGGCCAGCGGGACCCGTTAACAGAATATAAATTTGAATCCTATGATATGTTTAATGGTATGACGGGAACTATCAGGGAAGAGATAATTAAAAACTTATTCCGGATTGAAGTAAAGGAACGGGAAATAAATTTAGATCCCATTATGTTAAAGAGGTTGAAATACCGCCGTAACTTTTTATCAAACCGGGCAAACAGGCCCCAAAAGAAGGCTAAAAGACAGCCCATTGTAAAACCTGATAAACCTGGGAGAAATGATCCCTGCCCCTGTGGTAGTGGCAAAAAGTATAAACACTGTTGTGGGAGGTAATAAAATATGTTAAAAGATATGAACTATACCCAGAAACTGGAGAACCTGTCCCGGAGGATTTCAGATTTGAGGGATTACCTTTGACTGGGATAATCTCCTTAAATTAAGAGAAAAACTCAATAAAAAAATGTCAGACCCCGGGTTATGGGATGATAATAAGAAGGCCCGGGAAATTACCAGAAAATCCAAGGTGGTTAAAGACAGGATTAAATCCCTGAAAAAACTGGATGAGCTCAGGGAAGAAGCAGAGGTTATGATTGAACTGGCCGAAGAGGATGAAACCAACAGGGAGCTCTGGAGTGAAGTTGAGGATTATATTAACTCCCTGGAAGAAAAGATCGATAAGATGGAATTGAAATTCAGACTGAATGGGGAATATGATGATTGTAATGCTATATTGTCCATTCACCCCGGAGCCGGTGGGACTGAATCCCAGGACTGGGCAGATATGTTATTGCGGATGTATGTTCGCTGGGCAGAAAGCCATGGCTATAAGGTAGAAACCCTTGATTACCTGCCCGGTGATGAAGCCGGTATTAAGAGGGTAACCCTTCTGATTTCCGGTGAATATAGTTATGGTTATCTAAAAGGTGAAAAGGGTGTTCACCGACTGGTAAGGATTTCTCCCTTTGATTCTTCAGGGAGAAGGCATACATCCTTTGCTTCAGTTAATGTTATTCCTGAAATTGATGATGATATTGAGGTTGATATAGATACCGGTGATTTGAAAATAGAGACATACCGGGCCAGTGGGGCCGGTGGCCAGCATGTCAATAAGACAGATTCAGCTGTAAGGATTACCCATATACCGACCGGTATTGTAGTCCAGTGTCAGAATGAACGTTCCCAGCATAAAAACAAGAAAATGGCCATGATGATTTTAAAGGCCCGGCTACTGGAATTAAAGAAAGAGGCCCGGGCTGAGAAAATAGAAGAGCTGAGGGGAGAAAATAAAGAGATTGCCTGGGGTAACCAGATCCGGTCTTATGTTTTCCACCCCTACAATCTCATAAAGGATCACAGGACCGGTCTGGAGGAAGGTAATGTCCAGAAGGTGATGGATGGTTATATTGATGAGTTTATTGAGGCCTATCTGAAGACGGGTAATAAAGGCAGGGAATAATGAAGGGAGCTGGATATGAGGAGAAGAGGGTATTTTCTTGAAACATTGATTTTTCTGCTGGTTTTACTGGTGGTAACCCAGGTATTCTTGCCCGGGCTTGCTGAGAAAAAGATTAAGGAAGCCTTTAAACAGCGGGTTGATGGAGTTGAAAGCCTCAGGGTCAACCTCGGGGCTTTTCCTGCCCTTAAGCTGGTTATTAAACGGGCAGACTGGGTTGAAGTCAGGGGTACCAATCTCATAGTTAACAACCTTCCGGTCACATCATTTAAAAGCTATATTGAAGATGTCAGGGTAACTGACGGTGAAATCAGGGGTAGTAATACTGATTTAAATATAAAAATTACTGAGGAAGATATTAATAAATTTATTCAAAAGAACTATCCTTCACTCAATAATTTTACCATTAAACTCCTACCTGGCCAGGTATTTATGTCTGGTAAGGTGGGATTTATAAATATTAAGCTGACCGGTAAGTTTCAGGTTGCAAAGGTAAACCGGGTTAGTTTTGTACCGACCGGTATCCAGATTGAGGAACTTCAGCTTTCCTCTGAAGCCATTGCCGAGGTTATAAATGATAAAGAGTTTTCCTTTGATTTCAGGGGACTGGGGTTACCGGTTAAAGTGGAAGAGGTTTTAATTAAATCTGGTGAAGTAGAAATTAACGGTGGTAAATCGGTGAGAAAGGCGGTATCCTCATGGAAGGATTAAAAAAATACCAGAAAATGATGTTTGTATTTTTGGCGGTAATAGTTATTATTACCCTGATAAGTTCGGGAGAACGTTATCGTGTCGAAAGAAATAATACCGGGGTTGATTTGATTATTGATTATAAAAGTCTGCAATCACTGGTTGATATCAGGGAGAGTGAAGGAATTCAATTCTTTAATGAACTAAAATCAGCCGGGCTTAATGGGGTTGCTGTCTATGAAAATAATGTGGAGACCTTAATAACAGAAGGGAAAGCACACTTACTTACCGGTGAAGATATTGACAGGTTAAAGTTTGTCACCGGGAATGTCACCCCTGTTATTGAATATATTGGAAAAAATTATGACCTCAAAGGGGGAGCCGTTTTAATATCAGATGATAACGGAGTTATTGATAAACTGAAAACTTTAGCAGGTGACTGGAAAGAGCGGTACAACACTTCCTATAACAAAATTAATGGACAGGCAGTTATCTATTTTCCTGACTGGAAAGACAGTTATCTAAATCTGAGTGTCGGCTTTGACCGAAATATGGTTTCGGTATTGGAGGGAATGAACTTAAAGGTTATTCCCCGGGTCAGTAATAACTTACCACTGGAAAAGAGTATTCCTGCCTGGTTAAATCCCGATTATATTATATTTGAGGGTCAGGAAGTAACCGGTTATCCCGGTGACCTGGACAATACAGTCTCTTTTATGCAAGAGGAGAACATAAAGTTTGGGATGATAGAACCCTTTATTGCCTATCAAAAGGGGGCTGTAGACCTGGCCCACAGGCTTAATTATGATGTCATCAGGGTTCACAGTATCCAGCAGGAGGAAATGGCTAAATATTCACTGAATAAGGTTGTTAATCGATATTTGAGGGCAGTCAGGGAAAGAAATGTCAGGATATTGTACTTAAAACCGGTTATCAAAGAGTCTGTCCCAGAGAAAGACCTCTTACAGGTTAACAGGCTTTTTATCAAGACTCTGTCAGCAAAACTGGTTAAGAGTGGTTATCAACCCGGGAAAGCAACTCCCTTTAACCATTTTAAAACCTCGAGGCCATTACTTATTTTAACCGGTATCGGTGTTATTCTGGGATTTATCCTTCTCTTAACATATCTTTTTCCCCACCTGGATATCAAACTCATCCTGTATTCAGGAATAATTATGGTAGGCGGGGACTTAATATTAACATTTTTGCTTCCAGAAACCCTGTTCCGTCAGCTGCTGGCCCTGGGAGCCAGTATAGTTTTCCCTGTCCTGGCTGTAATTAGCCAGCTACTGGCCGGAGACTCGTCTCAAAATTTAATGGTAAGATACGTAAAAACAACCTGCATTACTTTAATCGGAGCTCTATTTGTGGTAACCAGTCTTGCCCGGACCAGTTTTCTTTTGAAGGTAGACCAATTTAGAGGGGTTAAAATTAGCTTTTTATTACCGTTGTTAATTATTGTTTATTATTATATCCGTGAATATATTTATGGAGATAAAAAATTAAACTGGATGACAGAAATTGCTAATATAATGGATAAAAATATTAAAGTAAAACATATCTTTTATACTGGTCTACTGGTATTGGGGGGGCTGGTTTATATCGGACGGACCGGAAATTACCCTTTTTTACCGGTCCCGCCCTGGGAGCTTATACTCCGGGAGAGACTGGAGAAACTCCTTTATGTTAGACCTCGCTTTAAGGAGTTTTTAATCGGACATCCCTTTTTATATCTCGGTCTCTTTTTAAAAAACAGGGTTAAACCCGGAGTTATGTACTTAATCATTGTCGTACTGGCCAGTATCGGTCAGGTAACGGTTATCAATACTTTTGGCCATACCCATACTCCTTTAATAATATCTTTAATACGGGTTGTTCATGGATTATGGCTCGGTTTGCTGATAGGAATTATATTAGCAATAGCCTGTAAGTGGGTGTATAATAAATTTATCAGACCCTTTCATAACTAATTTTAAATGGGGTCTTAAAACAGGACTGAAAAAATTAATTTTTATGGTTAATTATTGTAAACAAGCTTTTTATTATGAAATTGTTAAATTTAAAAACAGGGGTAATCACAATGAGTAAAATTATAATATCAGGGTATTATGGTTTTGAAAATACAGGTGATGAAGCCATACTACTGGGGATAATCAGCAATATAAGAGCAGTGAATAAACCGGTTGATATCTGTGTTCTGTCCCGGAGGCCGGAGATTACTGCTTCAAGGTATGGGGTCAGGGCTATAAATAGAAATAATTTCAGGGCCATAATCCAGGAGATTAAAAGGTGTGACCTCTTTCTTAGCGGTGGAGGAAGCCTGCTCCAGGATATTACCGGATGGAAAAGTATTCCCTATTATCTGGGACTCGTTTTAATAGCCCAGCTTATGGGTAAAAAGACCGCCTTTTATGCCCAGGGAATCGGTCCGGTCCGGGGAACCCTGGGTCGGTTATTAATAAAATTTGTTGGTAACAGAACTGATTTAATAACAGTCCGGGACGAGGCTTCAAAAGAACTTCTTGTGGAACTGGGGGTGGACCAGCCTAAAATTAAAATAACGGTTGACCCTGTTTTTGGTCTGGCAGGGAAGGCGGGTTATATAGGGAAAATCAACAAAAACAGTCAGCTGGATAATATTATAAATAAGGATAAACCGGTTATCGGGGTTTCGGTCAGGCCCTGGGGAGATAGTGAATATATTAAAAACCTGGCTTCAGGACTTAATTATCTATCAGATTTAAGCGGAGGCCAGTTCCTGATAATACCCATGCATTATTATCAGGATAAAGAGATCAGTTATCAATTAAAAAAACTCCTGGATAGACCTGCAGTAGTTCTGGAGAAACAATATACCCCCGCCGGGATGTTATCACTTTTTTCATACCTGGACCTGCTGGTAGGTGTCAGACTCCATTCCCTGATTTTTGCTGCTTTAAACAGTATTCCCTTTCTGGGGATAAGCTATGACCCCAAGGTTGATAACTTTATTAATATGGTGAGGGAAAACTATGTAATTGATATAGAAGACCCCGGGGTAGATTTACTGAAAGATACATTCAATAGATTATGGTCAGACCGGGAAGCATTTTCAAAACGACTTGATAACAGACTGAAAGAATACAGGGAAGTAGCCCTTCAGAATGCTGAGCTTGCCCTTAATTTAATAGAGGGTGGTTATAACCATGGTAACAGGAAATAGGGTAGATATTCTCGGGATAAAGGTTGATAATGTTTCTATGGGAGAAGCCATAAGTAAAGTTGTCAAGTATATTGAGGAAGGGGGCCGTTGCCGCTTAATTGTAACTCCCAATTCTGAGATTATTGTCAGGGCCCGGCGGGATTCAAACCTGGCCCATATTCTTAACATGGCTGATTTAACAATTCCCGATGGAGCCGGAGTGGTCCTGGCTTCCCGCCTGATAAAGCCGGCCTTAAAAGAAAGGGTTGCTGGCTTTGATCTTATGAAGGAATTACTTAAAGAGGCTGCGTCAAAAGGTTTAAAGGTCTTTTTCCTCGGTGGTAAACAGGAGGTTATTAAAAAGGCTGTTGCTAATATAGAAAAAAAATACCCCGGCCTTAAAATAAGCGGGTATCATCATGGTTATCTTAATAAAGAGCTGGAGAATAAGGTTATAGGGGAGATTAATACCCTTAAGCCACATCTCATTTTTGTCGGGATGGGTGTTCCCCGCCAGGAGGAATTCCTCTATAATAATTTAACAGAATTAAAGGCAGGGGTTGCCATGACAGTCGGAGGTTCTTTTGATATACTGGCCGGTAATTTGAAGAGGGCTCCCCGGTGGATGCAGAAAAATCATCTGGAGTGGTTGTATAGACTAAGGCAGGAACCAAAACGCATTATTAGAATGATGGCTCTTCCCCGGTTTGTATATCTGGTCTTTAAAAAGTATTTAAAAGACAGGTTATAAAATAAATTAAAAAATGGTCTAAATAGTTATTTCTATTCAGTGATTAAAATAGCTTCTAATTTTTTCAGTCTAAATGTAATTTAATGTAATAATGTTACTGTAATAGTTTTTCTGGTGAAAATGGAATAAATTTATAAAATAAGTCTATAAGACCATAACAGGGGTGGTGTAATATCGTGAAAACAAAGCTAAAACTCAGTAAGAAACAGCTTTTTATTGATTATCTGGGAATAACGATGGGCTCCATCTTAACTGCCCTCGGGTTAACCTTATTTTTAATTCCCAATAAAATTGCTGCCGGTGGTGTCAGTGGACTGGCTACAGTAATATATTATCTCTTTGATTTACCGGTAGGTATAACCATGTTATTAATAAATATTCCTTTATTTATAACAGGGATAAAGGTTCTCGGGGCTTCCTTTGGGGCCAGAACAGTCTATGGAATTATAACCTTATCTATCTTTACTGACCTGTTTCAGCCCCTGGTACCTGCTCTTACCAATAATCTGTTACTATCTGCTATATACGGTGGTGTCCTGGGTGGCCTCGGTCTGGGATTGGTATTCCGCTTTAAAGGAACCACCGGTGGTACTGATATGGTGGCCCGCTTGATAAATCATTATACCGGAATGAGTATGGGACAGGGTTTGTTACTGGCTGATGGTTTTGTAGTTGCTCTGGCCGGGATATTTTTTAATGTAGAAGTAGCTCTATATGCGACCCTGACGATTTTTATTAACAGTAAAACCATAGACCTTGTTCAGGAAGGTCTTGATATCAGTAAAGTAGCTTTAATAATATCCCGTCATTCTCTAAAGATTAAGGATGAAGTTCTGTCATCCCTGGAACGGGGTGTAACTGGCCTAAAAGGTTACGGGGGATATACCGGTGAAGACAAAGATGTTCTTTTGTGTATAATATCACGGTCAGAAGTAACCAAATTGAAGAGACTGGTATATAACATTGATCCTGAAGCCTTTGTTATAATTACCAATGCCCATGAAGTACTGGGTGAGGGTTTTAAAGAAGCGGATTAATATATATTTTATAATATAATACTATAGAGGAAGGAAAACCCACAGGTAGATTAAATTACCTGTGGGCATTTTTTATATAATAGCTTTAGATTAAGTATACTATTTAGTGCCGATAAAAATCCCATTTGAAAGGGGATATAAATGATAATTTTTAATCAGGTCTTTAAGAAAGTAAAAGACACTCAAATTGAGAATTTATCATTTAACATAAACCACGGGGATTTTGTTTTAATAAAAGCAAATAATGATCGGATATTAAAACTGTTGAGAGATTTGTTGACAGGGAAGGTTGCACCAGATAAAGGGATGATAAGGTGGTTTAATAGCTCATATTATTCAACTTCTGTTAAAAGGGAGAATCTGGGGGTAGTTTATAAGGATAATATATTATTACCCCGCCGAACCCTGTTAGAAAACCTCAGGTATATTATGACCGTCAAGGGTGTTTCTCCTAAATTTGTTAAACCGCGGATCAAAAAATTACTCCAGATTGTTGACATTTATGATAAATCTAACCTGACACCAGATGAATTGCTGGACCATCAATTGGTCAGGGCCAATGTTGCTCAGGCCCTTGTTAATTATCCCTCCATGTTGTTACTTGAAGACCCGACCAGAGACCTTGATGAGGTCAATGCAAAGGGAATTACCCACCTGATGGAGGATATAAATAGACTGTCAACGACCATCATCTGGCTAACCAGTGACAACATAATAATGGATAATAGAAAAAAATTAATAGATATAAATAATGGGAAAATTAATATTCCCGGGAAGGGATCCTATGCTTAAAACATTTTTCTTTGCCTGCCGGGAAGCATGCCGTAATCTGATCCTGAACCTGAATCAGAGTATTATGTTTTTTTTAAATTCCTTTTTACTGCAGTTTATGCTCGGGCTAAGTTATATCACCATAATAAATCTAAACTACCTGTCCTCAACTATTTCAACACCTTCTCTTCTGAGACTTCAATTACTCCACCTGGTTCCTCTTATGGGCAATATTGGTAAATTAAGGATTTTCAGACGATACTGTTTATTCTCTTTGTGTTTTTTTATATCTATGTCAATGATAGATACCTTGAAAATATAAGGGATTCTTATCAGGATGAAATACAGCTTGTAAAAAAACTTAAAGGAAAAAAGCAATTATACCAGTTACCTTTACTCTACACCCTCACTTTAATTAATATTCTGGCCCTGGTAATGGTAACAATTTCCCTGCAGGGTTTTTACTATTCCTTATATGGTTTTTTGGTGACCAGTTATTCAGGATTGCCTTTACTTCATTACAGCTTTTTCAATATTTCCCTGTTTTTAGAACTGTTTTCTATCGGGGTAGGGACCGGGGTAATATTAACCTACCTGAAGGTATAATAAACTATGATAAAGGCCGGGGCAAGTTTAATAACCGGTTAATTTATAAAATATGAAATTATTGCATTTATAAATCCTTTTCTAAAGGCAGGAAAAAAGGGGGTGGGTCTTGAAAATAATTATGAAGGAGAAAATATAAATTACATAAGGAGTAGGTGAGGTAACATTGAAAAAGTATCTTAATACAGTGTTGGTTCTGGTAATATTATTATTTACCATAAATTTTTCTGCTTTTGCTGAGGAGGAATATACATCCATAGATGCCTTTCAGGATGTTATTTATCTAATAAAAAATTATTATGTTGAAGATGTCAAGCTGGATAAGCTGATGCGGGGTGCTATCAAGGGAATGGTGGATTCTCTGGATCCGTATTCCGGGTATTTGACCCCTGAGGAATATGAGGACATGCAGTTTGAATTTGAAGGCCATTATGGTGGTATTGGTATAGTAATCAGCACCTATGATGACAAGTTAACTGTGGTTCAGCCTTTCAAAAACACTCCTGGTGATAAAGCTGGCTTAAAATCAGGTGACATCATTGTTGCCATTGATGGAAAACCAACTAAAGATATGCCCCAGGAGAAAGCTGTAAACCTTATGCGGGGCAAACCCGGTACCAGAGTTATCCTAACTATAAAACGGGAAAATAAAAAAGAACTCTTTGATGTTGAAATTATCAGGGCTGATATAGAGATTCCATATGTAGAATGGGAAATGAAAGATGATAAGATTGGCTATATTGTGATTCATCAGTTTGTTGAGAATACAGGTCAGAAAGTTAGAAGGGGTTTACTGGAGCTGATGTCAAAAGGGGCGAAAGGAGTAATCCTCGATTTACGTAATAATCCTGGAGGATTGTTAACAGAAGCTATAACAGTTACCAGTAATTTTGTTGAAAATGGAGAAGTAGTCTCCATAAAGCAGAGAAACGGCCAGGAGAAGAGTTTTAAAGTCGAATCTAACATTTCCAGTATAGATTTACCCCTTGTGGTTCTGGTTAATGGATATAGTGCCAGTGCCTCTGAAATTGTGGCCGGTGCTATTCAGGATCATAACCGGGGAACAGTAATGGGAACGACAACCTATGGCAAGGGAACGGTTCAAACGGTAATACCCCTTGATGACGGTTCGGCTCTCCGCCTGACTACAGCCAATTATTTTACACCTGAGGGAAGGTATATCCATGAAAAGGGGATTAAACCAGACATTACTGTCGAGTATGATTCTGAAAGTAAAGTTGATAACCAGCTGGAAAAGGCTATCAAATATATTAAATCCCTGGTGTCGGAAAGGATGGCCAGTTAAGGATAACTAATTAATTTATCAGGAGGGGAAATTATTGGGTGTATTTGATATAATGGGTCCTGTAATGATTGGCCCTTCAAGTTCCCATACTGCAGGTGCTGCCAAAATAGGCCGCCTGGCCAGGCTTCTTTTCAGGGATAAAATAGAGCAGGCCAGGATTTATTTCCACGGTTCCTTTGCTGAGACCTACCACGGCCATGGTACCGATAAAGCAGTGGTCGGGGGGTTGCTGGGTTATAAAGTGGATGATACCAGGATAAAAAAATCCCTCGAGATAGCCCGACAGAATGGTATTGATGTTAAATTTTATTCAATAAAAATGAAAGATGTTCATCCCAATACAGTTTTAATAAAATTGAAAAAAGGGGATAAAGAATTGGAGGTAACTGGTTCATCCATCGGTGGGGGAAATATAGTGGTTCATAATATAGATGGTTATGAAGTTAATATCAGGGGTAATTATCCAACCCTCTGGGTCCTTCACCGGGATAAACCCGGGGAAGTGGGGATTATTACTTCAATTCTCGGTTGCTATAAATTAAATATTGCTTTTATGAGGGTTTTCAGGAAGAAAAGAGGGACGATAGGTTCCAGTATTATTGAGCTTGACCAGGATGTGGATGAGGATATTATTGATCATTTACAGGGGATGAAAGATATCTTAAAAGTAAGGTATATACCCCCTTTATAAAACCCTCTTGAAAGGTGGTCTATAATGGAGTATTCTACTATCAAAGACTTAATAGACCTGGCTTTTGATCTTGATACCACCATTTCGGAGGTTGTCATCAGGACGGAAATGGAGGATTCAGAGAGATCAAAGATATCTATTGAAAAACAGATGATGCATAACCTTGAGGTTATGAAAAACTCCATCAATGAAGGACGAAAAGGTATTATTAGATCAACGAGTGGAGTTATTGGCGGTGAATCTCACCGGTTAGTGGGGTACAGTGGCCCCCTGAGCGGGGGGTTATATCATGAAGTTATTATTAATGCCCTGGCAGTTTCGGAAGTTAATGCCGGTATGGGCAAGATTGTGGCCTGCCCCACCGCCGGTTCCAGTGGTGTTATTCCTGCGGTAGTGATATCGGTCGGCCAGGAATATGACCTTTCTGATAAAAAAATATGTAAAAGCCTCTTTACTGCAGCAGGTCTGGGGGAAATAGTTGCTAAAAAAGCTACCCTGGCCGGTGCAGCCGGTGGCTGTCAGGCCGAGTGTGGTGTGGCAGCAGCCATGGCAGCCGGGGCTGTTGTCGAACTACTGGGTGGAAATCCGGAAATGGTCGGCCATGGGTTTGCTCTGGCCCTGAAAAACTTACTGGGCCTTGCCTGTGATCCTGTGGCTGGACTGGTTGAAGTTCCCTGTGTTAAAAGAAATGGTTTTGCCGCTACCCATGCCCTTACTGCGGCCAGTATGGCCCTGGCCGGTATTGAAAGTGTTATCCCTCCTGATGAAGTAATTGAAGCCATGATTGATATCGGTAATCTTTTACCCCAGTTCCTTAAGGAAACATCACAGGCCGGGCTGGCTACAACCCCGACCGGGCTCAGAATTAAAAAAAGAATTGACAGGAAGTAGGATTCAGGTTATAATTAAAAAAATACTGCCTTATGGTAGTATTTTTTTACCCGATTTTAGTTTCATATAACGAAAAATCATTTTACATAATGAAAAAAGGGGTGATTTTTTTGAATAGAGGTACTGTAGTCCGTTCCGTGGTAAAAGCCGTTAAAATATATGAAGAACTGGTTAAAGCGGGTAGCCCTTTGCCCCTCAGCACCCTGAGCAAGAGGGTGGGGATAAATATCAGTACTGTCCACAGGCTGGTAAATACCCTGGTTGATATGGGGTATGTTGAACAGGATGAAGACGGAAATTATGGCCTCGGGCTCCATTCGTTTGAAATGGCCAATATTATTACCCGTAAATTTGATATTAAAAAACTGGTAAGACCCTATTTAAAAGAAATTGTCGAAAGCTGTAATGAGACCTGTAATCTGGTAGTGATGGAGAATTATGAAGTGGTTTATTTAGACCAGGTTGAATCTACCAATATGGTCAGGATGTTTGCCAGTGTAGGGAGTAGAGGGCCAGCCTACTGTACCGGTTCTGGCAAAGCATTGCTGGCCTATCTGGATGAAGATGAAATTGATTACTATCTCAAAGTAACTGACTTTAAAAGGTATACTGATAATACCATTACTGAACCCGATGAATTAAAAAAAGAACTGGCTAATATAAGAGAACAGGGTTATGCCCTTGATCTCGAGGAGATGGAGCTGGGGGTAAGATGTGTGGCCGCTCCCTTTTTTGGTGGTGATGGTGATAAGCTTCTGGGGGCTATCAGTGTTTCCGGGCCCTGTACCCGGATAACAATGGATTATCTGGAAGATGTCCTGATCCCTCTGGTAACCGAAAAAGCAGGGCAACTTACTGAAAAACTTACCGTTGCTTAAACCAGGAGTTCAATTTTTAATGGTCTCCTTTTAGAAAATACTGCAGGTGAGGTGATTAAAATGATGCAGGGAAGTCAACCCGGAGAAAAAATAATGTCAGGTTGTGCCATCAGTGGCATTCTTAACAGAAAAGGTCATCGCTTTGATGGTAGTGATATTATAAAATCCATCGCCCTGATGCATGAGAGGTCCAACGGAATGGGTGGGGGGTTTGCGGCATATGGAATCTATCCCCGACATAAAGATGAATATGCCTTTCATATGTTTTATGATGACCTGGAGGCAAAAGAAGATGTGGAATATTTTTTGAATCGGCATTTCAGTGTATCTGCTTCTGAAGAAATCCCTACCCGGAAGACGAAAAATATAACTAATGCCCCGATAATCTGGCGGTATTTCGTTAAACCCGACATTCAGAAACTGAGGACTTCAGAACTCAACACTGATGAATATGTAGTCCGGTGTGTTATGAGGATAAATGATGAAATACAGGGGGCCTTTGTTGTCTCCAGTGGTAAGAATATGGGGGTCTTTAAAGGGGTGGGATATCCAGAGGATATTGGTGAATTTTATCGCCTTGATGAATATAAGGCCTATCTCTGGACAGCCCATGGCCGTTTTCCAACCAATACTCCAGGCTGGTGGGGAGGGGCTCATCCCTTTACTTTACTGGACTGGTCTATTGTCCATAATGGGGAGATTTCTTCATATGGAGCCAACCAGCGCTATATTGAAATGTTTGGTTATAAATGTACCATGATGACCGATACCGAGGTTATTACCTATTTGTTTGATCTCCTTTTAAGAAAACATAAACTTCCCCTTGAGATAGCTGTTAAAGCCCTGGCGGCTCCACTATGGGATGAGATAGAGAAAATGGATGATAAAGAACAAAAACTCCTGAAAGCAGTTAGATTGATTTACGGTAATGCCCTCCTGAATGGTCCTTTTTCAATAATACTGGGTCATAAAAATGGGTTTCTGGCCCTCAATGACCGCATAAAATTAAGGCCACTGGTAGTGGCTGAGGATCAGGAGCGTATTTTCGTTGCCAGTGAAGAATCTGCCATCAGGGAAATTTGTCCTCAACCAGATACAGTCTGGACACCCCGGGGAGGAGAACCGGTTATAGCACTAATGGAAGGAGGAGATGAGGAATGAGTTCAAGCCATCGCAATCCAGAGTTTATTATTGAAAGGGATTATGAAAAGTGTATAAACTGCCGCCTCTGTGAACGACAGTGTGCCTATGAAGTCCATTATTATGATGAAGACCAGGATAAAATGATGGCCCGTAACCGTAACTGTGTTAACTGTCACCGCTGTGTAAGTTTATGTCCCACTGATGCCCTTGGAATCAAAAAATATCCCCTTCAGTTCCGGGAGAATTATAACTGGACTTCCGAAATGATAAATAATATTTATAAACAGGCTGAAACAGGTGGGGTCCTTCTTAGCGGTATGGGGAGTCCGGCCCCTAAGAAAATATACTGGGACCACATTCTATTAAACGCAAGCCAGGTTACAAATCCTTCCATAGATCCCTTAAGAGAACCGATGGAATTAAAAACTTTCCTGGGACGTAAACCTGATAAACTTACCATTACCGGGGAAGGTGAGCTGGAAAAGTTACCTCCCCAGTTAGAACTTGAAACCCCGATTATGTTTTCAGCCATGTCTTTTGGTTCTATCAGTTTAAATGCCTGTAAATCTCTTGCCAGGGCGGCTTCTGAACTGGGCATTATGTATAATACCGGTGAAGGGGGGCTTCACCGGGAACTGTATCAGTATGGTAATAATACTATAGTGCAGGTGGCTTCGGGGCGGTTTGGGGTCCATAAGGAGTATCTCGAGGCCGGAGCTGCTATAGAAATAAAGATAGGCCAGGGAGCCAAGCCGGGAATTGGTGGACACCTTCCCGGGGAAAAGGTGGGGGATGAGGTATCCAGAACCAGGATGATTCCCCCGGGTACAGATGCCCTGTCTCCTGCTCCCCATCATGATATCTATTCTATTGAAGACCTACGCCAGCTGATTTACGCCCTGAAGGAAGCGACTGATTATAAAAAGCCAGTTTCGGTCAAGATTTCAGCTGTGCATAATGTTGCGGCTATTGCATCCGGTCTTGCCACTGCTGGAGCTGATATTATTGCTATAGATGGTTTCCGGGGGGGAACCGGGGCCGCTCCTACCATGATCAGGGATAATGTCGGTATTCCCGTAGAGCTGGCCCTGGCAGCGGTCGATACCCGCTTGCGGCAGGAGGGTTTGCGTAATCGGGTTTCCCTGGTGGTCGGGGGGAGTATAAGAAACAGTGCCGATGTAGTTAAAGCAATTGCTCTGGGGGCTGACGCTGTTTATATCGGTTCAGCTGCCCTGATAGCCCTGGGATGCCATATGTGTCAGAAGTGTTATACAGGTAAATGCAACTGGGGGATAGCAACCCAGCGTCTGGACCTTGTCAACAGGTTGAACCCGGAAAAAGGGGTTGAAAGGGTTAAAAACCTGATCAGGGCCTGGTCCCATGAAATAAAAGAGATGCTCGGTGGTATGGGTATCAATGCTATTGAAAGCCTCAGGGGAAACAGGCTCATGTTGCGGGGAATGGGGTTGAATAGTGAAGAACTTAAAATTCTGGGAATCAAACATGCCGGACAGTAGATGAGAGGTTTAAGTACTAAATATTAGTTAACCAGGGTCTTTCAAAATTTTTTGTGTCAAAAACTGGACGTTGCCCCATTTTAGACCCGTTAAAAAACCAGTTATCATCAATTTTTAATTATAAAATTAGCTAAAATATAAATATATTGTTGAAAAGAGGTGAGGACAGTGGTTGAACTGGATGCTTCCGGGATCCATTACCGGGAATTAAACAACAATATAAAGGAATTAATTAAAAAGGGACATGATAAAATAAAGCTTGTAAATGTGAACGGACAGCGGTATATAGGAAGCGGTTTTGAAGGTCCGGTCAAGATTAACATAGAAGGTACTGCCGGGAATGATATGGCTGCCTTTGCCAGTGGTGTTGAGATTTCTGTTTACGGTAATGTCCAGGATGGTATTGGTAATACCATGGGTGAGGGGGTAATTACTGTCCATGGGCAGGCCGGTGATATTTTAGGTTATGCCATGAGGGGAGGAAGTATTTATATCAGGGATAATGTTGGCTACCGGGTCGGTATTCATATGAAGGGATATAGAGACAAACAACCCGTAATTGTAGTAGGGGGCAAAGCCGGTGACTTTCTTGGTGAATATATGGCCGGTGGTTATCTGGTGGTCCTGGGATTAACGGGCCGGCCTGGTGAACCTATTGTAGGTAACCATGTCGGGGTTGGAATGCACGGAGGTGTCATGTATATCAGGGGGGAAGTTGACGGTAACCAGCTTGGACCAGAAATAGATGTATCGGAAATTGATGAAAGTGACCGGACCAGACTTGTTGAAATTTTAACTCCCTACTGCAGGAGGTTTAAACTAAACCTTAATGAAATACTGGAGGGTAGGTTTACCAGGTTAAAACCTTTTTCCAGCCGTCCTTATGGAAAATTATACGCATATTAAAGCCTTGTCAGGCTTTTTAACCGGGCTCAGGCCCGGTTTTTCTTTTAATATCCAGAATTAAACACAGGTGTTTTTATGGGTAATTCTGGAATAAACAATTTTTTTTCTTTTAAAATGATTATAGACGAACAATTTGTTCATATATAAAAATGTAAAGTTATTAACAGTTATAGTTATTTTTTTTATGTTATATTTACCTTACATATTATAAAAAACAAAATAAAGTTCTACGATTTTACTAATAATATTAAGAAGAGGTGATAGAAAATGAGAATTGGTCTGGTAGGTTTAGGAAGGATGGGGTATAATCTGGCCCTTAATTTAAAGGAACATGGTCATGAGGTGGTAGCTTACAATAGAAGTAAGGAAAAAGTAAAAAAGGCAGAAAAAGAGGGAATAGAAGGGGCCTATAGTTTAGAAGAGCTTGTCGATAAGCTCAGGACACGGCGAGTTATCTGGGTTATGGTTCCGGCCGGGGCTCCTGTAGAACAGGTCATAGATGATTTAACACCCCTGCTCGACCGGGGTGATATTATAATAGACGGTGGTAATTCCCATTACCGGGATACCCTGAGACGTTACAAGGAGTTAAAAGAACGGGGAATTCATCTGGTTGACGCCGGTACCAGTGGGGGAGTAGAAGGAGCCCGTCATGGGGCCTGTATGATGATTGGGGCTGAAGATGAGGTATTTAGTTATCTTGAGCCTGTATTTAAGGATATTAATGTTGATAAGGGTTATCTCCATACCGGCCGGGTTGGGTCTGGCCATTTTGTAAAAATGGTTCATAATGGAATAGAATATGGAATGCTTCAGGCTATCGGGGAAGGATTTGAAGTCCTCAAAGAGAGTGATTTTGACATTAACTATCAGGAAGTAGCCCGGGTCTGGTCCCATGGTTCGGTAATAAGGGGCTGGTTAATGGAACTGACAGAGGAGGCCTTTAAGAAGGATCCGGAACTGGATGAAATCAGGGGTATAGTTCATTCATCAGGAGAAGGTCTATGGACTGTAGAAGAGGCTCTAAAACTTAAAGTCCCGGTGCCCATTATTGCCGGTTCCCTGTTTATGAGGTATCGTTCTCAGCAGGAAGATAGTTTTGCCGGTAAAGTTATTGCCGCGTTAAGGAATGAATTTGGAGGTCATAAAGTTGAAAAGAAAGAATAACGAACTGGAACCCTGCCAGATTATTATATTCGGGGGAACCGGTGATTTAACCCATCGCAAATTAATGCCAGCCCTTTATAATCTCCAGGCCCAGGGTCTGTTACCAGATAATGCTCCTATTATTTCTATAGGGCGTCGCGATAAAAATAACGAAATCTACCGGGATGAAATATATCATTCTATTAATAAATATTCAAGGAATGAAGTGGAGGACAGTGTTTGGTCCTCTCTTTCTTCCAGGATATTTTATCAGAGATTTGACTTCAGGGAAGATGAGGGTTATAGCAGATTTAAGAATTTTTTATGCCAGAATCAGAGGGAGTACCAGACCGGAGGAAACAGGATTTTCTATCTGGCAGTAGCCCCTGAATACTTTGGAATCATTGTCGATAAACTAAAGGAGTTTAACATAGTAAACCAGGGCGGGAGTGGCTGGAACAGGGTTGTTATTGAAAAGCCATTTGGACATGACCTGGATTCTGCCAGAAAACTTAATGATAAAATTACAGCAGTCTTTAATGAAGAAAACACCTACCGGATTGACCATTATCTGGGAAAAGAGATGCTCCAGAACATAATGACTATTAGATTTGCCAATACCATTTTTGAACCGGTCTGGAATAATCGTTATATAGATAATATCCAGATTGTCTCCAGTGAATCGGCCGGGGTGGGGCGTAGAGGCGGCTATTACGAGCAGGCCGGGGCCTTAAAGGATATGGTCCAGAACCATATGCTTCAATTATTAACCCTGACAGCAATGGAGCCTCCTGCTACTCTGGATACTGAGTCAATCCGGGATGAGAAGGTCAAGGTCCTGAAGGCTTTACTGGAGATGGATACCGCTGATATCAGGAAATTCGCTGTAAGGGGTCAGTATGGTCCCGGGAAAATAAAGGGAAGACGGGTTCCCGGTTATCGTGATGAAGAAAGGACAGATCCGGATTCAAAGACGGAGACCTTTGTTGCCCTTAAGGTTTATATCAATAACATCAGATGGTCAGGTGTTCCATTTTATATCAAGACAGGGAAACGTCTTCAGAAAAAATCAACTGAGGTTATTATTGAGTTTAAAGATATGCTTCACCCTATTTATTTGAAAAATTTTAATTCCATTAACCCCAATTTGCTGGTTATAAGGATTCAACCCCGGGAAGGGGTATATTTTCGCTTTAATACCAAGAAACCGGGAACCAGGCAGACTATAATACCGGTTAACATGGACTTCTGCCAGAATTGTCAGATCGGGCAGAATTCCCCTGAAGCCTATGAACGCCTACTGCAGGATGTAATTCTCGGGGACCAGACCCTTTTTACGAGGTGGGATGAAGTTGAATACTCCTGGAGCTTTATAGATAAAATTGCAGAGGCCTGGCAGGATAACAACCCCGATTTTCCAAATTATCATGCCGGCTCTCAGGGTCCGATAGCGGCTGAGAAAATGCTGCAGCAGGAAGGCCATCACTGGTGGAATGTTTAAGATTACTGTTCAGTTTTGAAGTTTCCATTAAACGTCAGATATTTTAATGTTTATATCAAATGCTAATATTTAGTATTAAGTTCATTTATTTAAGCTAACTATGTTAATTATATGGGGTGATTAAAGTGAAAATATATGATATTTCCATGCCTGTCCACTCCGGAATGCCAGTTTATAAAAATAGGGAGGAGATGAAGCCGGTCTTTAGCGTGGTCCAGGACTTTTTGTCCTCTGATGTTCATCAGACTAAAGTAACCCTTGACCTTCATACCGGAACCCACCTCGATACCCCCCTCCATATGATAGAAAACGGGGATGATATAGAGTATTTTAACCTTGAAGATGTTATTTCAAAATGTACTGTTCTGGATCTGACCGGTGTTGATGATAAGATTACTGAAACCCATTTATCAGGTAAAAATATTAGTAGTAATGAGTTTGTTTTATTAAAGACCGAGAATTCTACCCGGGATGATTTTACGACTGATTTTGTTTTCCTAAGTGAAACCGGGGCAGAATATCTGGCCCGTCAGAATATCACGGGAGTGGGGATTGACTCCCTGGGAATTGAGCGGAATCAACCAGGTCATCCCACCCATAAAATTTTATTATCAAAAGGAATTTATATCATAGAAGGCCTTAGACTGGAGGATGTACCTGAGGGTAATTATTATCTTCTTATGGTTCCTTTAAATATAAAACATGCAGATGGTGTTCCGGTCCGGGTATTGCTAATTGATGAGTTAAAGTCATTTATTAATAGTCTTTAGTCCATTTATAAATAAACTTTAGCCACTTAGACAAAAAGATTAAAGTAAATAACTATACCCCACCCGGTATGGTTATAATATATGTCGTTTCAGTATTTTATGAACTTTAAACCAGAATTACTTTAACTATAAAGACTGAAATAATGGGTCCTGGAGGGTAACCCTGAAGTACAATAACTTTAAACCAATAAAAATTAATGTAGATGTTGCTAAGTTTAAGGGACTCATAAATTAAACCCCACTTTTGTCATTTGAGGTTGGTAATGAATATGCTAAAAGAAAAAAGGTGGGGTAAAGTTGGATATAGAGATTAAAAAAATAGTTAACAGGTTAATTGGGATTCCATATAAGCATAACGGGAGATCCTATCAGGGGGTTGACTGCTGGGGCCTTGTCTATTTATTTTTTAAAGAACTCGGGGTAGATTTGCCTGTTGGTGACGGTGAGTTTGTGCCTGATGACTGGTATAAACAGGAACCAGATCGTTACATCAGGGGAATAAGGACCCTGGGAGAGGAAGTAGGGCATTATAGATACTTAAAACCCCTGGATATTCCCTATTTTAAACTATATAGAAATGTAATCACCCACTCCGGGGTAATGGTAGATGATGATAGCTTTATCCATGTTTTGATCAATAAAGAGGTAAGGCTTGATAGTATGAGCCGGAAGTACTGGAAGAGAAAATATGCAGGAGCTATCCGATTAACAGGTCTATAATTATAGCAGTTGGCAACTCTATATAATAATGATAAAATATAAACTAAAGTAATAAGATGTAATTTAAAGTTAATGTATGCTATAAGTTAAAGAAGTCTTTTTCATAGTCTTAAAGGGATAACAAACCAGTATAAAGGTTATTTTTTGTTTAATTCCCGGCTCTTAAGTATTAAAGGTAGGATTTGTCCGGTGTAGTGGATATTATATTATAAGGAGTGGGTGTGTATGGCAGGTGGTTTAACCAATAAAAGGGTTATAACTGACCGGAAAAGGTTTAAAAAGGTTATCAGTATAGAACCGCCCCATAAGATAGGTTTACCAACGGGTCAGATAGATAGTAAGGTACTTAAGGATATAAGACCAGGAAGTTATTTTGAAATAAATGGTTCCCGTTATTATGTCCTGGAGTGTGACCTTCATAACTTTATCATGAATGATTTAAAAAGGAGAACCCAGATTGTTTACCCCAAGGATGCTTCCTATATTATTTTTAAACTGGATATAGCTCCCGGGAAACGTATCGGTGAAGCCGGTACAGGTTCGGGAGCTTTAACCAGTGTTTTTTCCAGGATGGTAGGACGGGATGGCCGGGTATATACATATGAAAAAAGAAAGGATTTTATAAAAGTTATAAAGAGGAATCTGGCTCAGGTTCAGGAATTTGATAATGTTGTTCTTCACAACCAGTCTCTGGAAGATGGAATCGAGGAAAAGGGGCTTGATGCCTTCTTCTTAGATGTAAGGGAGCCATGGCAGGTTCTTAAAAAGGTCAAATTATCCCTGAAAGGTAATGGTCATCTGGGGTTAATACTTCCCACTACAAATCAGGTCAGTAAAACTCTTGAAGTTTTAGAGAAATTAAATTTTTATGTATCTGAGGTGGTAGAGGTTTTATACCGGGAATACAAGCTCATACCGGAGAGGCTACGACCCGACGATACGATGGTTGGCCATACAGGTTATTTAATATTTGCCCGTAACTTAATTGATTAAAAACTTAGTCAATGTTGACCCCGCATAATTTAAAATAGCCGGGGTCATTTTAATTTATGAATCATATTATCTTATTTTGAGTTTTTTTTTTTTTAAAATTGATTTTATGGTTTTATGGTAACAGAACCCCTGTATGATCTGTTTATAGATTATAAAAAAGTTAAAATTGTAATTTTTAATACTTTATTTTAGTAATAATTATTGTTATAATATTATAGAACATATATTCACCTGTTCTCCGTTTTCTTCATTTAACTGGATTTAGTTATAAACTGGATTTAATTATAGTTCTTATTTTACTGGTTTATATTGCATTATGTTTATATTAAATTATATTTATGATTTATATTACTCACCGAAAGGGGTGGGTTGGTTGAAAACAGAGAAGAAATTTAAACTGGTTTCCTCATATTCGCCAAAAGGAGACCAGCCCCAGGCCATTGAAAAACTGGTTAAAGGGGTAAATAAGGGTTACAGGCATCAGACCCTGCTGGGGGCAACAGGGACAGGTAAAACCTATACCATGGCAGCGGTAATCGAAAAGCTGAACAAGCCTACCCTGGTAATTGCCCACAATAAAACACTGGCGGCTCAACTCTGTAGTGAATTCCGGGAATTTTTTCCTGAAAATGCTGTTCATTACTTTGTCAGCTATTATGATTATTATCAACCGGAAGCTTATGTCCCCCAGACAGATACCTATATTGAGAAAGATGCTTCTATAAATGAGGATATAGATAAGCTACGCCTGGCAGCTACCAGTTCTCTCTTTGAGAGACGGGATGTGCTGATTGTGGCCAGTGTTTCCTGTATTTATGGCCTCGGTAATCCAGAGGATTACCTGGATCTATCCTGCCACCTTAAGGTTGGGGATTTGAAGGAAAGGAATACAATCCTCCAGGAACTTATTTTTATGCAATATAGCCGCAATGATATTGATCTGTCCCGGGGTCATTTCCGGGTAAAAGGTGATGTTATCGATATTTTTCCTGCATACAGGGATGAGGCAATAAGGGTTGAATTGTTCGGGGATGAAATAGATCGTATCACTAAAATCAATACAGTGACTGGAGAGGTTCTACAGGAGATTGATGAGATTACTATTTATCCAGCGAGCCATTTTGTTACCCCTGAAGATAAAATAAAGAGGGCACTAAAAACAATTCAGGTAGAGCTGGAAGAAAGGTTAAAGGAGCTTAAAAAACAGAATCGATTGGTAGAGGCCCAACGCCTTGAACAGAGGACCCGCTACGACATGGAGATGCTGGAACAGATGGGGTACTGTACCGGGATTGAAAATTATTCCCGTCACCTGGAGGGGCGACCGCCCGGTTCCAGGCCCAACACCTTACTTGACTATTTCCCCGATGATGATTTTCTGGTGATTATCGATGAATCCCACATGACAATACCCCAGATCGGGGGCATGTATGCCGGAGACAGGTCCCGTAAGGAAAAACTGGTTGAATATGGATTCAGGTTGCCGTCAGCCCTGGATAACAGGCCCCTGAACTTTGAAGAATTTGAAAAACTCGTGCCCCGGGCGATTTATGTGTCTGCCACCCCGGGCCCTTATGAGTTGAAACACAGCCAGCAGGTAGTTGAGCAGATTATAAGGCCGACCGGTCTGGTTGACCCGGTGGTTATCGTTAAACCTACCGAAGGTCAGATAGATGACCTGATGGATGAAATTCAACAGGTTATTGAAAGGGAAGAAAGGGTCCTGGTAACAACTTTAACCAAACGGATGGCAGAGGATTTGACCGAGTTTCTGGCTGAAGCAGGAATCAGGGTTAGATACCTCCATTCTGATATTGATACCCTGGAACGGTCCGAAATTATAAGGGATTTGAGGCTCGGCGAGTTTGATGTTCTGGTCGGGATAAATTTGCTCCGGGAAGGCCTTGATTTACCCGAGGTATCGCTGGTAGCCATCCTGGATGCTGATAAGGAGGGTTATTTGCGTTCTGAACGTTCCCTGATACAGACCATTGGGCGGGCTGCCCGTAATGTTAACGGGCGGGTCGTTATGTATGCTGATAAGATTACAGAATCAATGGAAAAGGCCATAGATGAGACCGAAAGAAGGAGAAAAATTCAGCTTGAATTTAATAAAAAACATGGGATTACACCCACGACCATCGTAAAACCGGTCAGAAAAGTGCTCAGGCCTGAAGATATGATTATTAAAGATGTAGATGAAATAGACTATTCTGTTAAGTCGGGTGAAGGGGAGGAGATTAAGAACCTGTCTCCTTCTGAAATACGCCACCGGATTCTGGAACTTGAGGAAGAGATGAAAGAGGCGGCCGATAACCTGGAGTTTGAACTGGCAGCCCAGATAAGGGATGAAATAAAGGAACTGGAAGAAGAGCTGGAAAAGATGAGGTGAAAAGATAATGGTCAAGGAAATGATTTATGTTAAGGGAGCCCAGGAGCATAATTTAAAGAATATTGATGTCAGGATTCCAAGGGATAAACTTATAGTTATAACCGGTTTGAGTGGTTCTGGTAAATCTTCACTGGCTTTTGATACCATTTATGCTGAGGGTCAAAGGCGTTATGTCGAGTCTCTATCAGCCTATGCCCGGCAGTTTTTAGGACAGATGGAAAAACCCCGGGTTGAATATATAGAAGGTTTATCTCCTGCTATTTCAATTGATCAGAAAACCACCAGTAAAAACCCCCGTTCCACAGTCGGTACTGTTACTGAAATCTATGACTATCTGCGCCTTCTGTATGCCAGAATAGGAAGGCCCCACTGCCCCGAATGCGGGCGGGCTATCTCATCCCAGAGTGTTGATGAGATAGTGGATCAGGTTCTGGATCTACCGGGAAGGACCAAAATACAGATTCTGTCACCGGTGGTCAGGGGAAGAAAGGGTGAGCATCAGAAGGTATTTACAAGGGCCCTGAGGGATGGTTTTGTCAGGGCCCGGGTAGATGGAAGGGTCATCATTCTGGGGGAAGAAGAGGTTAGCCTTGAGAAAAATTTAAAACATGATATTGAAGTTGTCGTCGATAGACTGGTTATTAAAGAAGGTATCCGGGAGCGATTGACCGATTCCATTGAGACTGCCCTGGAATACAGTGAAGGGCTGGTCATTGTAGATGTTATCGATGGAGATGAAATGGTATTTAGTGAGAAATTTGCCTGTCCCGAATGTGGTATCAGTCTGGAAGAAATGTCTCCCCGGATGTTTTCTTTCAACAGCCCCTATGGGGCCTGTCCCAATTGTGATGGACTGGGTATAAAAAAGGAATTTGATCCTGATCTTATCCTTGATAAGGAAAAATCCATCAGTAACGGGGCCATTATTCCCTGGCGTAATTCAACAAGTCGTTATTATCCTCAGCTCCTGTCAGCCCTGGCTGAAGAGTATAACTTCAGCCTGGATACCCCCCTGGAGCAACTGGATGATGACATCATAGATATTATTCTGTACGGTTCGGACAGGCAACTTGTTTTTCCCTATACCAACCGCTATGGGAGAACCAGGCAGCATAAAACCTATTTTAAGGGGATAGTTGGTTATTTAAAAAGGCGGGTTAATGAATCTGACTCTCCGACAGCCCATCGCAGGCTGGAAAGATATATGAGTGAACGGCCCTGTTCTACCTGTCAGGGGGGCCGGTTGCGGCCTGAGGTTCTGGCTGTGACGGTCGGGGGTAAATCAATTGCCGAATTTACCCGTTATTCAATTAAGGAAGCCTATGATTTCATAGAAGAATTAAATTTAACAGAAAGGGAACAGTATATAAGTCAGGAAATTATTAAAGAGATTAAAAACAGGTTACGGTTTTTAATAGATGTTGGTCTGGACTATCTTACCCTGGACCGGCCGGCCGGGAGTTTGTCCGGGGGTGAGGCCCAGCGAATCAGGCTGGCTACCCAGATTGGTTCAGGACTGGTAGGGGTTTTATATATTCTAGATGAACCGAGTATAGGGCTCCACCAGAGGGATAATAACCGTTTAATAAGAACCCTTGAACATATCAGGGATCTGGGGAATACGGTTATTGTTGTTGAACATGATGAAGATACCATCAGGGCAGCTGACCACATTATTGACATCGGTCCCAGGGCCGGTAAACACGGTGGCCGGGTGGTAGCCCAGGGTTCTCTGGAAGACATTGTTTCCAGTAAAGAATCCCTGACCGGTCAGTATTTATCTGGAGAAAAGAAAATACCGGTACCTGAAAAGAGGGTTAGACCCAATGGTAAATACCTGGAGATTAAGGGGGCCAGGCAGCATAACCTTAAAAATATAGATGTCAAAATCCCCCTGGGGACTTTTACCTGTGTTACCGGTGTTTCCGGTTCAGGGAAGAGTACCCTGATTAATTTGACTTTGAAACGAAAGTTAATGCAGCATTTTTATGATTCCACCCTGAGGCCGGGTGAACATGATGAAATAAAGGGGCTGGAGTATGTCGATAAGATTATTAATATAGACCAGTCACCCATAGGCAGGACCCCTAGGTCAAATCCAGCAACCTACACCAAGGTTTTTGATTATATCCGGGATGTGTTTGCCAAAACCCCCGAGGCCCGGAGGATGGGGTATAAGAAGGGGAGGTTCAGTTTTAACGTAAAAGGGGGCCGTTGTGAGGCCTGTAAAGGTGATGGCATAATCAAGATAGAAATGCATTTTCTGCCTGATGTTTATGTCCCCTGTGAGGTATGCGGGGGTAAAAGATATAACCGGGAGACCCTGGAGATAAAATATAAGGGAAAAACAATAGCAGATATACTCGAGATGACGGTTGAGGAAGCCCTGGAGTTTTTTGCCAATGTCAATCCGATAAAGAGGCGGTTACAGACCCTTTATGATGTTGGTCTCGGTTATATTCGACTGGGTCAACCGGCAACAACTTTATCCGGGGGTGAGGCCCAGAGGATAAAGATTGCCTCTGAACTGGGAAAAAGGAGTACCGGAAAGACCATCTATATTCTGGATGAACCAACTACCGGTCTGCATTTTGAGGATGTAAAGAAACTTCTTGAAGTACTCTTCAGACTCCGGGAAGGTGGTAATACCGTCATTGTAATAGAGCATAACCTTGATGTTATAAAAGCTGCCGATTATATCATAGACCTTGGCCCTGAAGGAGGGGACCGGGGAGGGCAGGTTATTGCTACCGGAACCCCGGAAGAGGTTGCAGCCAACCCTGAATCTTATACGGGACAGTTTTTAAGTAAATATCTCAATAATAAATGGTGATGCCCATGAGATATATTGAAGAACAACTAAAGAGGTTACCTGATCGGCCAGGGGTATACCTGATGAAAGATGAGACAGGTGAGGTTATTTATGTCGGTAAAGCAAAATCCCTGCGCAGGAGAGTCAGATCATACTTTCGTAAGGGTAATCATACCTTTAAAACAAAAATCATGGTTAAGCATATTGCCGACTTTGATTATATTGTAACCGATACCGAGGTAGAGGCTTTTATCCTTGAGGCCAATTTAATAAAAAAATATAACCCCAAGTTTAATATCAGGTTAAAGGATGATAAAACTTACCCCTATATTAAAGTAACGGTTCAGGAGGATTTTCCCAGGATATTCAAGACCCGCCTTGTAAAAAATGACGGGAATCGTTATTTCGGTCCTTTTACAGATGTTAATGCCATTTATAAGACCATTGATGTCCTAAAGGATTTATTTTCTTTAAGAACCTGTAAAAAAAATCTTGAAGCTGGAAAACCGGAAAAAAGGCCCTGTCTTAATTATCATATTGGAAAATGTGTCGGTCCCTGTATTGGGGCCATTGACAGGAATTCATATCGGGAACTGGTAGATCGTGTTTGTTTATTTTTATCGGGAAAGCAGGATGAATTAATAAATGAAGTTGAAAAAGAGATGTATCAGGCTGCTGAAAAGAAAAATTTTGAAAAAGCAGCCCGGTTCCGGGATGCGGTCCGGGCCCTGAAAAATATTTCAGCCCAGCAGAAGGTTATGTCCAGTAAAAATATCAATCAGGATATTATTGCCCTGGTCGAAGAAGAGGGTGAGGCCTGTGTTCAGGTCCTGTTCATCAGGAATGGGAGATTGATCGGGCAGGAATACTTCCTGATGGAGGGGGTTGATGAGGAGAGTAATACTGATATAATGGTGTCCTTTTTACAGCAATATTATGAACAGGCTCCTGAAATTCCTCAGGAAATAGTTATAAATACCCATGTCAGTCAAACGGAACTCCTGGAGGACTGGTTACAACAGAAAAAGGGAAAAAAGGTTAAGATTTTAATCCCCCTTAAGGGTGAGAAGAAGAGGCTGGTGGAGATGGCCTCTAAAAATGCTTCCCAGAACCTTAAAAAGGAATTAATACGACGGAAATACCAGAAACAGAGGAATGAGAAAGCCCTGGACCAGCTAGTTGAGTATCTTGTACTTTCCAGTAAGCCGGTTCATATCGAAGGGTTTGATATATCCAATATTCAGGGGAGTGACCCGGTAGCCTCGATGGTTGTCTTTAAAGATGGTGTCCCCTCTAAAGCTGATTACCGCCGTTTCAGGATTAAAACAGTTAGTGGCCCCAATGATTTTGCCATGATGCAGGAAGTGGTTAAAAGACGGTATAGTCGTCTTCTGGAAGAAGAGGGTGATTTACCGGATTTAATTCTGATCGATGGAGGGAAGGGCCAGCTCAATGCAGCCCTGGAGGTTTTGAAAGAAATGAATCTTGATTACCTGGATATAGCCGGTCTGGCTAAACGGGAAGAAGAGGTATTTCTCCCGGGGCAAAAGGAACCGGTCATTATACCACGGAAATCGCCAGCTCTTCATTTATTACAGCGGGTCAGGGATGAGGCCCACCGGTTTGCGGTAAGTTATCACCGGAAACTCCGTTCCCGACGTTTAACCCATACCATGTTAGATGAAATTCCAGGGGTTGGCCCCAAAAGAAGGAAGGCTTTATTAAGCCATTTCGGGTCCCTCGGGGCAATAAGAAAGGCAACTATTGGTCAGCTAAAAGAAGT
Organism: Halothermothrix orenii H 168; assembly: GCF_000020485.1. GTDB lineage: Bacteria > Bacillota > Halanaerobiia > Halanaerobiales > Halothermotrichaceae > Halothermothrix > Halothermothrix orenii. The sequence goes on along the minus strand of NC_011899.1, from coordinate 1,738,885 downwards.
GGACGGTATCAGTAATAAAACGGCCCGGGTGATATATGATTATCTCCGGGAACATACCCGGCCGTAATTTTTTTATGTGAAATTATCAGAAAAATGTGAAGATGCTAAAATATCTTGACACATTCTTTTTAAAATTTTATAATATATAAGGAGGAATATTCCATACCTTTGTTGAATATATGTATAAAGGGTAATAAGAAAATAAGATCTATAAAGTCTATAAGGTAATAAGTTAAGTCTATAAGAAATAAGCTTATAAGTCAGCAAGACTATAAGTTACAAGACTATAAGTTAGAAGACTATAAGTTATGAGGTCCCGGTTATGGTACTCTTTTTAATTGGACTGGCATACTATTTATTTTTAAAAGGTGTGCAAACGTTTTACTGTTAAACACAATCATATCCAGGAATAAACAGGGTGGTTATAATAATGAAAAATGTTACCATTAAGGATGTTGCAAAATATGCAGATGTATCTCCTTCAACAGTTTCCAGGGTAATTTCAAACAGTCCGAGCATAAGTCCTGAAACCCAGCAGCGCGTCCGGGAAGCCATGAAAAAACTGGGTTACCATCCCAATGTGATTGCCCGGAGTCTGGTCAAGCAGAAGACCAACACTATTGGGCTTGTTTTATCAAGACCAACTAAAGCTGCTTTTGCCAACCCATTTTTTCCGGGAATAATCCAGGGTATTGCTTCAGTGGCCCAGGAAGAACATTTTAGCCTGGTACTGGCTGCCGCCAAAGATTACCGGGAAGAACATGCTGAGGCTTTGAAGATGTTGAGAAATAGACGGGTTGATGGTATTATCCTGATGGCTTCCAGGGTTAACGATGACCTGATAAAACAATTACAGGATAACAGGTCAAAGTTTATATTAATCGGGCGTAGCCTGGAAATAAAGGACATTCCCCTGGTTAACAATGATAACATCGAAGCAGCCTATAAGGCAGTTAAGTACCTGCACAAGAGAGGGTATGAGAAAGTAGCCCTGATCTGTGGTCCTGAAGAATATGTTGTTAGTCAGGACAGATTAACAGGTTATAAGAAGGCTTTAGAAGAGGCCGGTCAAGGCTTTGATAAAAGTCTGGTTATGTATACTAACTTCACTTTTGAAGATGGTTATGATGCTACTAAAAAGCTTATGGCAAAAAAGGATTTTGATGCTATATTCGCTGTTGATGACCTACTGGCCCTCGGGGCTTTAAGGGCAGCTCAGGACTCCGGTTTAAAGGTCCCTGATGATATGGGTATAGTAGGATTTAACGACGATCCCATGGTGTCCTATGTTAAACCTGCCTTAACTACTGTCAGGATTCCTATTGTAGAGATGGGTGAAAAGGCTGCCCGGATGCTAATCAGGATTATAACCGAAGAAGATTACAATGGAGAAGAACAAATTATACCTACCGAAATATTGCCGAGGGGATCAACCAGGTAAAGGCGTACATAAAATATATGTCTGAATTAGTTATGAAAGTTATATTTAGTTTCAAAAGAACTATTAATCGAAAACCATTTGCGAAGAAAATAACTGTGTTTAATTACACAGGAGGTATAATTATTATAAGTTTTAGAATTTTATTAACTCAAACGTTTGTAAGTAATTTATTCCTCTGGTAATTTCAATATTTAAAATACATTTAAAAAAACAAATGAAAGGAAGGGTTTGAATTATGAAAAAAGTTTTAACTTTACTCTCTGTTTTAGTTTTAGTTGTTGGTATGACTTTAAGTGCCAGTGCTGTAAAGCTGGTAGTCTGGGAATCTCCCGGTCCTGAAGAAGAATTTATTCAGGAAATGGGTAAAATTTACACTGAACAAACCGGTGTTGAAATTGAGGTGCAACCAGTAGACCAGATTAACCAGGATGATAAACTGGCCCTGGATGGTCCTGCTGGAAAGGGAGCCGATATTGTTGTCTGGCCCCATGATGGTATCGGTCGTTCTGTAGAGCAGGGTTTAATCTGGCCTATTCCTGAAGATAAGGTGGATACCAGTGCCTTTACAGAGTCTTCTCTCAACGCGCTGACTTACAAGGGTAAGCTATATGGATTACCATATGCTGTTGAAAGTGTGGCCCTGTTATATAACAAGGATCTGTTACCAGAAGTACCTGAAACCTTTGATGAGTTTTTGGCTAAAGTAAAAGAACTAAATAAACCGGCTGAGGGCCAGTTTGGTTTTATGGCCAACATCGGTGACCTCTACCACGTTTTCGGGTTTATCTCCGGTTATGGTGGTTATATCTTTAAACAGACCGAAAATGGTCTTGACATAAATGATATCGGTCTGGATAGCCCTGGTGCTATTAAAGCCATGAAGTTTATAAAGAGCTTCAGGACCTCAGGTTTAATGCCTGAAGGTACTACCGGTGATGTTATGAATGGTCTCTTTTCCCAGGGTTCTCTGGCAGCTGTTATTGACGGACTATGGGCTTTAGAAGGTTATCGTGAAGCCGGGGTTAACTTTGGTGTTGCTCCCCTGCCCAGGCTTGATAATGGTGAATATCCCCATACCTTCATAGGCGTTAAAGGTTACTACATCAGTGCCTTCAGTGAACATAAAGAAGAAGCCCTGAAATTCATTCAGTGGTTAACCACTAAAGAGAATTCCTTTAAACATTATCAGAAGACATATGTAATTCCTCCACGTAAAGATGTAATGGAAATGCCTGAATTTAAAGAAAATAAAGTTGTTGAAGCTTTTGCTATTCAGGCTTCAAGGGGTATGCCAATGCCGAATGTACCTGAAATGATGGCTGTATGGGAACCGGCTAATAATGCCCTTTCTTTCATCCTTCAGGATCAGGTTACACCTGAAGAAGCAGCTAAACTCTGTGTTCAGAGAATCCAGGATAATATTGAAATGATGAAAGAATAATCGGAGTTTAAATCTATTCAGATATGAAACAATAAATATTTTCACCGGTTGGCCCTGTCCGCAACGGATGGGGCCAACCCTTAATAAATACCCAGAGTGAGGTGAAATAATTAGTGCAATTACAAGCAGGCCACAAAATGGAAAAAAGAAGCAACCACCGGTACATTGCAGCTATATCTTCTGCAATATATATGGGTACCGGACAGCTCTTCAACAGGCAGTGGGTCAAGGGTTTTCTCCTGGTGTTATTTAACACCTTTGTTCTCTTTGAAGCCCTGCCAGTGTTACTGGCCGGGATAAGGGGGCTAATAACTCTTGGAGAAACCCCCATGGAGGATCATTCACTTTTTCTTATAGTTAATGGTATTATTTCAATTCTATTGCTAATAGTTGTAATTGGTATTTACATATTTAATATAAGAGATGCCTATAAAAATGGGGAAAGAATAGATGAAGGTAAGTCCCCGAGGGGAATTATGGTATCTTTAAAGAATTTAATGGTTAACAGTTATGCTTACCTGGTTTTAAGTCCGGGCGCCCTGGCTATATGTGCTGTTATCTTTTTGCCTTTAGTTTATACTGTTATCCTTGGATTTACAAATTATGACCTGTACCATTCCCCTCCCGGAAAATTAATAGACTGGGTTGGTTTCAGGAATTTTACAAAGTTGATGCGGGGCGGGATGTGGGCCTCAACCTTCTGGAAGATTTTTGGCTGGACCGTAGTCTGGTCACTTCTGGGGACATTAACCCAGTATTTACTAGGTGGTTTTACAGCAATACTCCTGAATAACCCCAAATTAAAATTCAAAAAGATATTAAGGACTCTTTTAATTATACCCTGGGCTGTCCCGGGTTTTGTCAGTGTCTTAATATGGAGAGGGATGTTAAATACCAATTTCGGGGTTATTAATAAAATTTTGACTGGATGGTTTAATGTATCACAGGTTCCCTGGCTTCATAATCCATTATGGGCCAAGGTTGCTGTACTGATGGTAAACCTGTGGCTTGGATTTCCCTATGCCATGATTGTGGTTACCGGTATTCTCCAGAGTATTGATAAAAACCTGTATGAAGCGGCCACAGTTGACGGGGCCAGCAGCTGGCAAAGATTTAAATTTATTACAATGCCCCTTGTGTTATTTTCAATGGCTCCTTTGATGATTATGACTTTTGCCTATAATTTCAATAACTTTACTTTGATATTCCTGCTTAACGGGGGAGGTCCGGCCCGGGTGGATTACGCAGGTGGTGGTGGTGCCACCGATATCCTGATTTCCTGGGTTTATAAGTTAACCTTTAATAGATTGAAATACAACTACGCTGCAGCCATTTCTCTGATTATATTTATTATTGTAGCTGGATTTGCTATCTATAACTTCCGGAGGACCCGGTCATACCAGGAGGAGGAGATGCTACAATGATTGATTCTTATAAAACACGGAATACTATTAAATTGACATTTACATACCTGTTCATTGGGATAATGATTCTGATAGCCTTATTTCCGGCCCTCTGGATTTTCAGTGGTTCTTTAAATCCGGGTCATAGCCTCTTTTCAACTAAATTTATTCCTGAAAATGCTACCTTTATTCACTATAAAGAGCTTTTCCAGGAAACAGATTTCGGTATCTGGTATATCAATACCCTGAAAGTTGGTGCCGGAACTGCGATACTGGGTGTTTTCCTGGCTTCCCTTACCGCCTATGCCTTTTCACGGTTAAAGTTTGCCGGACGTAAAGTTGGGATGATGGTCATGCTGATCATCCAGGTCTTTCCGGGTGTTATGTCCATGGTAGCCCTGTATGTTTTGCTTAATCTAGTTGAATTACTGGATACCCATATCGGGTTGATTATAATATATGCCGCGGGTACGGTACCTTATCATTCATGGTTGATGAAGGGTTATCTCGATACAATTCCCAAGTCCCTTGAAGAAGCAGCCATTATTGATGGTGCCAGTCACTGGAAAATCTTCTGGACAATTATATTACCCCTGGCGATACCGATGTTATCTGTCCTGGCCCTTTTTTACTTTGTAGCTCCTTTCGGTGATTTCCTCTTTGCCCGGCTGGTAATCACCAGTCCTGATAAATGGACTCTGGCTCTGGGCCTGTATGAATTTGTTGTTGACCAGTATGGAAAGAACTTTACAATCTTTGCAGCCGGTTCCCTGCTGGCAGCAATTCCCATCCTTATCCTGCATCTAAGCATGCAAAGCATGCTGGTCAGTGGGTTAACCAGGGGAGCCAACAAAGGATAATATTTATTGTAATTCATCTAATCTCACGTTAAAGCTCAGTAAGAAGGAAAGCCCGGGAGTGATAGATAATTATTTGCTCTGTCCAATTTACTACAAAATTTGCTAAAGGTTAAGGAGCTGAGGGACATGAATAGAGCTGCTATATATCATGTATGTGGAGGCAGTTATGCCTTTCCCGTTAATAAAAATACACTGCGGATCAGGTTGCGGGCTGCACGAAATGACCTTGACAGGGTTGTAGTTGTATATGGAACAAGATACCCCGGAGATGGAGAAGATCCATACTTAAGTCAGGAGATGGAACTGGTGGCTTGTGATGAGCTTCACGATTATTATGAAGCCGATATTAGACTTGATGATGCCAGATTCAGGTACCATTTTTACCTGGAAGACGTTCAGGAAAGCCTGTGGTTAAATGAAAAGGGTTTTTTTGAGGAAAGGCCCAGGGGTTTCTTCTCTGGGTTTTTCCAGTACCCTTTAATTAATTATGCCGATATTTTCAGTACTCCGGACTGGGTAAAAGATGCTGTTTTTTATCACATATTTCCGGAAAGGTTTTATAACGGGGATCCATCCAATGACCCCCGTGGAGTTTCCCCCTGGGGTGGGAAACCCGGTAGAAAATCATTTTTTGGTGGTGATTTAGAGGGGATTATTAAAAAACTCGATTACATAGAAAGCCTCGGGGTAAAGGCCATTTACCTTACACCTGTGTTTAAATCACCCAGTAACCATAAGTATAATATTGATGACTATTTCCAGATAGACCCCCATTTTGGAGACCTTGAAACAGCAAGAAGGATGGTCATAGAAGCCCACAGGCGTGGAATTAAAATTATTTTTGATGCGGTATTTAACCATTGTGGTTATGATTTCTTTGCTTTCAAGGATGTTCGTCAAAAGGGGGAGAAGTCACAGTATAAAGACTGGTTTGAAATTGAAAGCTTTCCTGTGCAGACGGATCCCACAAATTATAGAACCTTTGCCAATAATATTGCCCGGATGCCCAAGTTAATGACCGGAAATCCTGAGGTCAGGGAATATTTGATTAACGTGGCAACTTACTGGATTAAAGAACTTGATATTGATGGATGGCGGCTGGATGTTGCTGATGAGGTCGACCATCATTTCTGGCGGGAGATGCGTAAAGCTGTTAAGGAAATTAAAGAGGATGCCTACATTGTTGGAGAAGTATGGCATAATTCTGAAGACTGGCTTCAGGGTGATCAATTTGATGCTATTATGAATTATCCCTTTACCTATGCTGTAATTGACTTTTTTGCCCGGAACAGAATTGATGCGGGCACTTTTGATGCCCAGCTGGCTAAAAACAGGATGTTATATCAGGATAGTGTTAATTATGTAATGTTGAATCTTCTTGATAGTCATGATACCCCCAGGGCCCTTCATTTTTTTGAAGGAAACAAGGAAAAATTCAAACTGGCTGTTTTGTTCCAGATGACATACCTTGGGGCCCCCATGGTCTATTACGGTGATGAACTCGGTATGACCGGGGGTGAAGAACCGGCATCACGTGGTTGCATGGTCTGGGATAAAGAAAATCAGGATCAAAACTTATTAGATTATTATAAAAAACTGATATCAATAAGGAATAAGCTAACCCCTTTACTCCGGGGTAATTATAAAACAATTTTAGTAGACAATATCAGAAATATTTATGGATTTACACGACATTACAGGGGGCAGTCAGTTATGGTCATTATTAATAATAGTCCCCGGCCACAGCAGGTTAAAATTAAAAAGTTTAAAAACAGAGGAACTATTACAGACCATCTGAGTGGACAGACATACAATACCACAGATGGTTATTACCTCCTTGACTTATTACCATATCAGGGATTAATCCTGGAATAAAATTAAACATTATTACAAACCCTAACTCTAGTATTATTTTTTTACGGTTGACAATGGGACACAGTAGGGATATAATATTGTCGTATAGGACTAAAAATGTAATATTTCTTTGAGTTATATTCAAGGGGGTGAAGATAATGGCTCATGTAATTTCTGATGAATGTATTATGTGCGGTGCCTGTGAACCAGAATGCCCTGTTGATGCCATCAGCCAGGGGGATAATAAGTATGAAATTGATCCCGATACCTGTATTGATTGTGGGGCCTGTGCTGAAGTTTGCCCTGTAGAAGCTATCAGTGAAGAAGGGTAAATATAATACATAAATATGAAAGCAATTGTAATTTTATTGTACTTTTCTTTATTAGTCAGGTGATGTTAAAACCGGGGGTGTTTACCCCGGTTTATTTTTTTGAATGTTATTTATTAACATGGGTAAAACTATTACTGGAGGTGAATGCAGGATGATTAAAGTTTACTGTGGGGTAAAAGAATGTAAACATTTTGAAAATGGTCTCTGCCAGGTAGAGGTTCTACATATATCCACTAATAATGAACCACCTACCCATACTGAAGAAACAAATTGTATGAGTTTTGAATCTAAATTATATTAATTCACCCCGGGGGAGTGGATTTTATTTGAAAGATAAAGTAGTTGTTGTCGGAGCAGGGTTTGTCGGTTCAACGTCGGCTTATGCTATAATGAACTGGGGCCTGGCCTCAGAAATAGTGTTAATTGATATAGATAAGGACAGGGCTGAAGGAGAGGCCATGGATTTAAACCATGGGGCATCTTTTGTTAAGCCTGTTAGAATAAGAAGTGGCGATTACGAAGAATGTAAGGATGCCAGAATAGTAATAATTAGTGCCGGGGCTAACCAAAAGCCCGGTGAGACGAGACTGGATCTTGTTAAGAAAAATACTGAAATCTTTAAGGAGATAATCCCCAGAATACTCAAGTATACAAGAGAAGCTATAATCCTTGTGGTTACCAATCCGGTAGACGTCTTAACCTATGTAACCTGGAAAATCTCCGGTCTTCCCAGAAATCAGGTCCTCGGCTCAGGGACGGTCCTCGATACCTCACGCTTCAGGTATTTACTCAGTGAACATTGTCGGGTTAATCCCAAAAATATTCATGCCTATATTATAGGTGAACACGGTGACCATGAAGTTGCAGCCTGGAGTTTAACAAATGTGGCCGGGGTCAATTTTGATGATTATTGTCTTGTTTGTGGCAAGGATTGTTGTACTAAAGAATTTAGAAAAGATATATATAATAAGGTTAAAAATGCTGCCTATGATATTATTGAAAGAAAGGATGCTACATATTATGCGGTGGGGCTGGCAGTAGCCCGAATTGTTGAGAGTATTTTCAGGGATGAGAGTTCTATTTTAACGGTATCCAGTGTACTACAGGGTGAATATAATCTTGATGGTCTGGCTTTAAGCCTTCCCAGTATAGTTGGAGAAAAAGGGATTAAAAAAGTTTTGACCCTTGAGTTCTCTGCTAAAGAAGAAGAAGATTTATATGAATCGGCCCGGATATTAAAAGATGTAATAAAGGACCTGGATATAACGCGGTCTCCCCAGGATATATTAGTTTAGGATTTTTGATAACCTGTTTTTCTGGTTCATAACCGGGCGATAAACTTAAAATTAAATATTAATTTTTATTAATAGATTCAGTTAATAAGCTATTTTATACTGAAACAAATTTTGACACAGAGGACAGGGTTTAACCTTTATTCATAAAATATAATGAATAGGGGTTAAATTCTGTTTTTTTATTAATTTTAAGGTTATTTTATGTTAAAATTAAATACAATAAGTTTTTATATTAACCAGATATATTTTGGGTTACAGGAGGAAAAGTCATAAGGCCAATGTAAAAGGGAGTTAATGTAAAAACCTTAAAAGGGAGTGATAAAATAATGGAGTTTTTAAAAAAAGTTGACCCGGATATTTTCGGGTTAATCGAGGAAGAGGATCAACGACAGCGCCGGAACATTGAACTTATTGCTTCAGAAAATTTTGTAAGTGATGCCGTTATGGAGGCAGCCGGTTCCTGCTTAACCAATAAGTATGCAGAAGGTTATCCCCATAAGAGGTATTACGGGGGATGTGAGGTAGTCGATAAGGTTGAGGAACTGGCAATAGCCAGGGCCAGGGAGTTATTCGGAGCGGAGCATGTTAATGTCCAGCCCCACTCAGGGTCTCAGGCCAATCAGGCTGTTTATTTCGCTACTGTACCTCCCGGAGGGACTATACTGGCCATGGATTTAACCCATGGGGGCCATCTTACCCATGGTAGTCCTGTAAATATGTCCGGCAAGTATTATAATTTCATCCATTATGGAGTTACCAGAGAAGAGGAGGTAATTGACTTTGATCAGGTCCGGGAACTGGCCAGAAAGCACCAACCTGATTTAATTGTGGCCGGGGCCAGTGCCTATCCCAGGATAATTGATTTTGAAGTCTTCAGGGAGATTGCCGATGAGGTTGGGGCTCTGTTTATGGTGGATATGGCCCATATTGCTGGCCTGGTGGCAGCGGGCTTACATCCGAGTCCAGTACCGGTAGCCGATTTTGTGACAACAACAACCCATAAAACACTGAGGGGAACCAGAGGGGGATTAATTCTCTGTAAAGGGGAACACGCTAAAAAAATAGATAAGGCTATATTCCCGGGATTACAGGGAGGCCCTCTTCTTCATATTATTGCGGCCAAGGCAGTAACGTTCAAAGAAGCTCTACAGGATGAATTTAAAGGCTATCAGAAACAGATTGTGAGTAATGCTAAAACTATGGCAGCTGAATTGAAAAATTATGGGTTCAGACTGGTTTCAGGTGGTACCGATAATCATCTGATGCTGGTTGATCTCACCAATATGGACATAACTGGAAAGGATGCTGAAACTGCCCTTGATAAAGTGGGTATCACTGTTAATAAAAATACAATACCCTTTGAAAAGAGGAGTCCCTTTGTTACCAGTGGTATTAGAATTGGGACTCCGGCCGTAACCACCAGGGGTATGAAAGAAAAAGAAATGAAGTTGATTGCAAAGTTAATATACCAGACCCTTAAGAATATAAATGATGAAGGAAGGCTGACCGAAATCAGGCAAGAAGTTTACAGGCTTTCTGAAAGGTTTCCAAAGACAGCGGAATAACATTATAAGTTACAATTACAATTAATACGAAACGGGAGAGACAGGTAATGAAAGAATATAGAATGGTAGCTATGGATCTGGATGGAACCCTGATTGATGAGAATCAGAATCTAAGTCAGGTTACAATTGATGTTATAACTGAGCTTATGAACCGGGGAGTAATATGTGTTATCGCCACAGGCAGGATGTTTATTTCGGCTCTACCTTATGTAAGAAAGCTGGGGATAAAAAAACCGGTTATTACCTATAACGGAGCCTTTATCAAAGACCCTGTGACCAATAAAGTTTTACATCATAAACCAATTCCACTTAATCTGGCAGGACAGGTTATCAAAATTACTGAAGAATACGGTAACCATATAAATCTCTATGAAGATGACCGGCTTCTGGTTGCCAGGCGGAATGAAGAAACCCTGTTATATGAAGATATAGCCGGGGTTAAGGCCCGTGAAGTTGGTCCCCTTTCAGATTATCTTGGAAAACCACCCACCAAGTTGTTAATAATTGAGAGGGATAGGGATAAATACGAGGCTATTTACAGGGAAATAAGATTACAATTGGAAGATGACCTGGCCGTAACCAGGTCACGGGATATATTTATTGAAATCATGGGAAAAGAGATTTCTAAAGGTAAAGCTTTAGAAAAAGTTGCATCTGGTTTTGAAATCCCCCTGTCACAGGTTATAGCCATCGGGGATAGCTGGAATGACCTGGAAATGATTAAAGCTGCGGGACTGGGGGTAGCCATGGGTAATTCCCCGGAACAGATTAAAGCAGAGGCGGATTTAGTGACATTATCCAATAAAGAAAATGGAGTTGCCAGGATATTAGAAAAGGTATTATTACACTAGGGTTTTAAAAATTTGGTGGTATTTTCAATATTATTTAATTACAATTAATAATATTTTTTAAGATTTTAGTAACATTCATAATTACTCCAGGATAGAAATAAGTCTTTATTAGGTTTGCAAAAAATGTAACCTCTGCTTAAAAAGACCATGTTTTGTAGTAATATTCTTGAAAATTAAGGTATCAAGAGGTATAATATTATAAAAAGGAATAAGTAGGTAGTATTTAAAATTTGGGGGGCTTAAAAAGGGGTGGTTACTAAATGTATTATTTAATATTAATTGTGGTTTCCCTGGTTGTAGCCGGGATACTTCATTATGCTCTTAAGGAAAAAACCATTCCCGGAGGCTACTGGAATCTTCTGGTTGGTAGTATTATCGGGGCCTTTTTAGGGGATTTAATCCTTGGAGACTGGGCCTGGATGCTAGCCGGCTATAATGTTATAGCCGGAATTATAGGAGCTTTAGTTATTGGCTGGCTCTATACCCTGTTATTTAATCAAAAAGAACCGACCAATGTAGCTAAGTAGCTTATATTAAATTTAATTAATATAAAGCCCCCCAGTTCATTAGTTAATTTATCAGTAATTTTACATAAATTAAATAAGTTAATCATTATCACACTTGAAATAACCTGGACAGGATAGTTGAAGTTTATACTTTATATTTAATATTTAACATCTAACATTTAACATCTAGCATTTAACATCTAACACCTACTTATTTGTATACCTTCTGTTAGTCATGGGTTTGTCAATTTTTAAGGAGGTGAGTTTAAAAAATATAACGAGATGCTTCTATAGATTTATCAAATAAAAGGGGGGAAAAGAAAATGGCTATTAATTTTAATTTTGCCAAAAAATTTGCAGCAGAACAGATTATTAAAAGGGCCTTGAATTACATAGAAAAAGACCCTGACAGGAATTTTATAAAAGTCCTGGATTTACTCGAAAAGATTGCCAGAACAGAGAACCATAAAGAGGAAATTGCAAGTTTAAGGAGAGAGTATAAGAAAAATCCAGCAATAAAACAATATATCAAAAAATTTACCGAAATTGCACCCAGTTATAAAGAAGGTCTGGTTATGAACTTCTTTATTAATTCAGGTTTATTAGGTATACCCTATCAATTTAAAATGGCTGAGAAGCTGGGTGTTGACGTACCATGGACTATTTTGATTGATCCAACCAGTGCCTGTAACTTGAATTGTACAGGCTGTTGGGCCGGTAAGTATAGCAAATCTGACAGGCTTGAATTTGAGGTTATTGACCGTATTATAACAGAAGCTAAAGAACTAGGGATTTATTTTATAGTATTATCAGGTGGTGAACCGACCTTATATCCGCGTCTCTTTGATATCTTTGAAAAACATCAAGATGTGGGCTTTTTAATGTATACCAATGGAACCCTGATTGATGAAGAAATGGCTGACCGCATGGTAGAAGTCGGTAATGTCTCTCCGGCTATCAGTATTGAAGGTTTTAAAGAAGAAATCGATGGGCGTCGGGGAGAGGGTGTATTTGATAAAATAATGCATACCATGGATCTGCTCCGGGATAGAGGGGTTGTGTTCGGCGCCAGTGTAACTGTTACCAGGAATAATGTCGATGAATTATTCGGTAAGGATGATTTTATTGAACTATTGATTGAAAAAGGAGCAACTTATGTATGGTCTTTCCATTATGTACCCATTGGAAAAGATCCTAACCTGGATCTTATGTTAACCCCTGAACAGAGGAAGTTTATGGCTTACAAGATTCCTGAAATCAGGAGTCAAAAACCAATCTTTGTGGCTGATTTCTGGAATGATGGAACCTTTACCGGGGGTTGTATTGCTGGAGGCAGGCGTTATTTCCATATTAATGCTAAAGGTGAAGTAGAACCCTGTGCTTTTGTTCATTTTTCAGTTGATAATATTAAGGAAAAAAGCCTTAAAGAAGTTCTCCAGAATCCCCTGTTTAAATCTTACCAGAAGAGGCAACCCTTTAATGAAAACCTGATGTTACCCTGTCCTATTATCGATAACCCTCATTGCCTCAGGGAGATTGTAGAGGAATCAGGGGCTAAACCTACTCATGAAGGTGCGGATACCGTCCTCAAAGGGGATGTTGCTAAAGGATTAGATAAGATGTCTTCAGAGTGGAGCAGGGTTTCTAAGCCTATCTTTGAAGAGAGAATGGGGAAACCTGCCAGTGATGATTCTGAATCCAAATTAGCCTAGTATTGATACTTCTATAAAAAATTCTGGTAACGGTATGGTAGTTTAAAGGTTATAAAATTCCCGGTGATTTTAATATCCCGGGAATTTTATAATTTAAAGGTGATTTATAGTCAGATGTTTAATTTAGTGATAGAGCCAAGAGTCTTTCATAATTTATTTTTCGTGTTGCAAAACTCGATGACGATATTTAAATAATTATTTTTTTATATAGTTTGAGATAAAAAGAGTAATTTACTGGATTAAAAGAGTAGGGAAATAGAAAAAAGGTGATAGTATGAAACCAATTACTGAAAGTTTATTTGAAAACAATAACAATGCGGGGGGAAAAATTTATACAAACTGCAGTTATGCCCCTCCTGAGGTATTTGCGGCAGCGGGATACAGCTTGATAAGAAGCTGGCCCGGGGATGTAAGCCAAAATTTCCCGGACCTTCTGCCGACTGATTTTTGTCCATATAGTAAAGCCTTTCTGGCAGACAATTTATCTGAAGAGAGTTTTAAAATAGTGACCACCAGCTGTGATGCTATGAGGAGAATTAAGGATATACTTGGTCCTGAGGCCTTACTCCTGGAAGTGCCCAGGGTAAAGAAAAATTCCCGGGTAGATTTCTACTACAAACAACTTAGAAAGATTATTGAAAAGCTGGGGATAGACCCTGAAAGTAATATTTACCGGTCAAACCTGGTAACAGAAATAAAAAAATATAATTACTGGAGGCAACAATTACAGGCTTTAATGAAAGAAATTATAAACTCTCCACACTATTCCATTATGGCCCTGGTTAAAGCGGTCTTTAAATATACCAGTCAGGACTTTAAAGGACTTAAGAGTTTTATAGGTTCCAGTGGGATGAAACCCCTGGGTAAGTCCGGAACAGGAGGCATTGAAAAAAAAGATGAACTTAACCCCCGACTTTTGATAATCAGTACCTGTTTGCTGGATGGTAGTATAGCCAGTCTTGTTGAGGAGATAGGCTTTAAAGTGGTTGGTCTTGATTCCTGCCTTGGTGAGCGCTCTTTTAATGTACATGTTTCTGAAAAGGGTGACCCCCTTAAATCCCTGGCCAGGTCATATCTTTATAAACCTACCTGTCCCCGAACCATGGATATGACAGCCAGATTAGAGGAGGTAAAAAAACTGGTTGAAGACAGGGAACCGGATGGTTTGATATATTTTGTCCCCAAGTTCTGTGATCAGGCCAGTTATGATTTCAGGCTAATCAAAGACTGTGCTAATGATTACGGAATCAGGGTGTTATTTCTGGATGGGGAATATGGAAGCGGCGAGAGTGGCCAGGTAAGAACCAGGGTTGCTGCGTTCAGGGAATCATTTATACTATGAGATTAAAAAAGTTATATAAAATAATATTATTAAATTTGTTTTAATAATTCCACCACAAACTTTAAAAAGATAGGGAGGATTATAGAGAATAATGGGAAGTGGATTATCTGCTTTTTTTTCCTTATTAAGTAAAGAGAGAAAACTAAAGCTGTTTAAAAAGGGGTTAAAAAATAGATTTTTATATAAACTGGCTGAACTGGGAAGCAGAACTGGTAGTACTGGTTATATGCAGGAAGCCCTCCTTTATTCAATAAAAGAAACCCGGGCGGCATATTTAAAGGAAAGGCCGGTTATCTGGTGTAGTACGTTTGTTCCCAGTGAACTGGTTTATGCTCTGGGCGGGGTACCTTTCATGCCAGAGGTAGCAGCAGGTCTTGCGGCCGCTCTGGGTGTAGCCGATGATTTTTTGAGACAGGCTGAAGAAGACTGGATAAGTTCGGATCTCTGTAGTATTCACCGGTGTGGCTGGGGGCTTACTAAAGCCGGTTTACTTCCTGAACCAGATCTGATTATTGCTGCTTCTCATTTATGTGACGGGGCCAAAAAATATCTACAGCAGATAAGTTATTATAAGGGTATCCCTTTTTATCTTCTGGAAACACCTTATCATCCTGATGATGCCGACTGGCTTGCTCATCAAATCAAGGACCTGGTGAGAGAACTTGGGGGGGTTAAAGAGGATTTTGAAACAGTATTTACATATTCCAACCGGGCATACCGGGCCCATCAGCGGGTCAACCAATTGAGAAAAAAAATACCGGCCCCCATGTCGGGTGAGGAGGCCATGAATCTTGTCAGTATGGAATTTATGTCCTCCGGGAGTCCAGCTGCAGTAAACTATTACCGGACCCTTGAAAAAGAGCTAAAGAAGAGAATAAAAGAAAAAAAGGGGGTTGTACCCCGGGAAAAACACCGTCTCCTCTGGCTTCATCTAAAACCCTACTATAGACAGGAAATATTTACCACCCTGGCCCGGAATGATGCCGTTATTGCCTTTGAGGAATATAGTCAGTTATACTGGTTACCTTTAGATTCCACTAAACCTTATCAAAGCCTGGCCTGGAAAATGATAAACCATTTTGGCTGGGGTCCATTAGAGCGGCAGCTGGAACGGATCAGAAAAATGGTGATTGATTATAATATAGATGGGGTTATCGGTTTCTCCCACTGGGGTTGCCGTCAGAGTAGTGGTCGTAATGGTTTCCTTAAAAAAGAGCTTCAGAAAAAAGGAATTCCCTTTTTAAATCTTGATGGTGACCTGGTAGATATCCGCAACTACCGGGAAGGTCAGATTATTACCAGACTTCAGGCCTTTATAGAAGTACTGGAAAGCAGAAATGGAGGGATAAACTATGCTGATAGCAGGACTTGATATAGGGTCACGGACTACCAAGACTGTAATTTTAGAAGATGGAGACTTGGTGTCCTGGGAGATCATGAATACCGGGGCCAGGACAGCGGGACGGGCCCGGGAAGTTATTAAAAAAGCCTTAAGGAAGATTGACTATAGCCTGGAGCAGGTGAAGAGGGTGGTAGCCACTGGTTACGGGAGGCTGAGTATACCTTTTGCTGATAGAGAAATAACTGAAATAACGGCCCATGCCCTCGGTGTTCATCATAAGTACCCGAATACCAGAACGGTTATAGATATCGGGGGACAGGATAGTAAGGTTATTCGCCTTGATGCCAATGGTAGGGTTGATGACTTTGTTATGAATGACAAATGTGCCGCCGGAACGGGTCGTTTTCTGGAAGTAATGGCAGAAACCCTGGAGGTGCCTCTGGAGGAGATTGGTCCTCTGTCATTAAAGACTGATACTGCTGCCCCTATATCCAGTACCTGTACCGTATTTGCTGAATCGGAAGTGATAAGCCTAATTGCCGATGGGGTGGAGCGGGAAGATATTTTAAGGGGGCTCCATACCGCAATTGTAAAACGGATTACCGGTATGGCCCGTCAGGTAGGAATAAAGGAAGAAGTAACCCTCAGTGGTGGGGTATCTCTAAATAAAGGAGTTCGTCAATTACTGGAAAAAGAACTCGAGGTGTCCCTTAATATCCCCCATTACCCTCAACTCATGGGGGCTTATGGAGCAGCCCTGCTCGGTTATCGTGAAATGTGTGAAATAAATTAGTCTGTCTTTACATATTACTTTTGACCATGGTATAATAACTCTGAATATACAGGGGTGCAGTAGAAAACAAGGAGGAAGAAAATGTTACTTCAGACGTTAAAAATATCGTTTAAAAAGTTTTATGAACACCTCTTTAAACTGGTTATAGTTGGTATAATATGGTTCTTTATTACATCTATTTTAATATTTACTGGTTATAGTGGTTTTATTTCCGGCTGGGTTTTGATGCCTATTATAAGCCTGATCTTGATAGGACCTTTCCAGCTATCGGCCCTGCAGGTGGTTAATAATCTGGTAAAACGGGAAGAGGTAGGAGTAAAATCCTTTTTTACTGGCTTTATCAGGTACTTTAAGCGGGGTCTGTTTGGTTTTTTGCTTTCACTGGTTATTTATCTTGTTCTGGCGGTAGATTTATTTTTTTTCCTTAATAGATCACAGGGGAGTAACCTGTACTTAATTATATCGGTGTTCTGGTTATACCTGATTTTATTTTTCAGTATGATTCAATTTTACTTCTGGGGTTTACTGACAATCCAGGGGGATGAAAAGATTTTAACACTTCTGAAGAGGTCTTTTTTACTGGCCCTTGATAATGCATTTTTTGCTTTTTTAATGGTTGTCATTATTATCCTGTTACTGGCTTTATTTTTTGTTACTGGAGTTGCCCTGCCTTTATTAACACTGGGAGTTATAGGAATGATAATTATAAATGGGACAAAACTTACACTTGAAAAATATGATTAAATAGGAAGGGGAGTTATGATGAAAGAATACTATGTAGGTGTTGATTTAGGAGGTACCAAAATACTAACTGCTCTGGCTGATGCCAGAGGAAAGATTGTTGCGAAAAAGAAGCTACCGACAGAAGCCCGTAAAGGGGAAGAAAAGGTAATACAAAATATTGTGTCATCAATAGATGCTGTTCTTCAGGAGAAAGGACTATCAAGGGAAGATGTCATTACTCTGGGTGTCGGAAGCCCCGGGCCCTTAAATACACAGGAGGGTATTATATACCTGGCCCCTAATCTGGGATGGAGGAATGTACATATTAAAGATATCCTTGAGGAGGAAACAGGTATTCCGGTAATCCTGGAAAATGACGCCAATGCAGCGGCCCTCGGAGAAAAATGGTTTGGGGCCGGCCAGGATGTTGACAACTTAATATATATTACTGTCAGTACCGGTATCGGAGGCGGAATTATTATTAATAAGAAAATTTTCCATGGTATCAATGATGGAGCCGGTGAGGTTGGACATATGGTTATAGAGCCAGGTGGACCTGTCTGTGGTTGTGGTAACAGGGGTTGTTTTGAGGCCGTTGCTTCCGGGACTGCCATTAATAAAATGGGCCGGGAGGCTGTAAAAGAAAATAAAGCTACCCTGTTAATGGAATTATCAGGAGGAGATCCCGAGAAAATTGACGGAAGTTTAATTGCCAGAGCTGCCAGGCAGGGAGATGAAGTAGCCAGGAAAATATGGGATAAGGCCGGTTATTATCTGGGGATTGGACTTGCCAACCTTTTAAATATTTTTAACCCGGAAATGATAATTCTGGGTGGTGGTGTCATGAATGCTGGTGATTTAATAATGGAACCAATGAAAAAAAGCTTAAAAGATCATGCTTTAGAATCAGCCTTTAATTCAGTTGAGATACGCCAGGCTGAGCTGGGCAATGATACTGGAGTAATCGGGGCAGTTGCAGTAGCCATGGGGGACAGGTTATTAGAATGAAGACCGCAAAAATAGTTGTTGAGGATATAATTAAAAGGTTTTCCCTGGAAGTTCTGGCTGGTGAAGGGGGAAAAAGTAATCATATTACTGTCAGTGATATCAAGCGTCCCGGGATAGAACTGGCCGGATTCTGGAAGTATTTTTCACCGGAGAGGGTCCAGATATTGGGCCGAACCGAGATGACCTTTCTTAATGAACTTGACAGTGGGGTTATGGAAACAAGGATAAAAAAACTTATAGAATATAATCCCTGTTGTATAATTGTGACCAGGAATCTCCCGGCTCCCCGGTTTCTTATTGAGGAAGCAGAAAAAGAGTCGGTTCCCCTGTTACGGACTCCGGTTTCAACTACAAGGTTTTCGAGTCAGCTTACCACATTTCTTGAGGAAATACTGGCCCCGGAGGAAGCTATTTCCGGGGTCCTGGTGGATATTTATGGACTGGGGGTTTTAATTAAGGGAAAGAGCGGTATCGGTAAGAGTGAAACAGCCATCCAGCTGGTAAAAAGAGGCCACAGGCTGGTAGCTGATGATATTATAAAAGTTAAGAAGATTGGTGAAAGTAAATTGGTAGGTATGGCTCCTGAAGTTTCCAGGTATTTTTTAGAAATGAGAGGCATAGGTATTATTAATGTAAAATCACTATTTGGGGCAGGGGCGGTTAAGGATTCTTCTCCTATTAATCTGGTTGTTAACCTTGAAATCTGGGATGATAACAAGGAATATGACCGTCTTGGGCTTGATGAAAACTATGCTGAAATAATGGGAATAGAAATACCGGAACTAACAATTCCTGTGAAGCCAGGGAGAAATCTGGCTATGGTTCTGGAAGTAGCGGCCATGAACCTCAGGATGAAAAGTATTGGTTACAATGCAGCCCGGGATTTTATTAAAAAAGTGGACAAAAACCGCCCATCCAGTTAACCTGGGGGTTATATTATGAAAAAACATATAAATATTATTGTTATCTCGCTTCTTATATTAACTCTGATCGTTTTTTCAATTGAAAAGGTTCAGAGTGAAGATGTACTTCTATATGAGATAACAGACCCGGCCGGTGACGATTATGGTCCCGGCAATTACCGGTATCCTACCAACGGGGATTTTCATCCCTTTGAGGGTTTATTTGATATAACCCGTTTCCGTATCACAGAAAAGGGTGATTACTACTTCTTTGATTTCAAGTTTTCTAAAATAACCAATCCCTGGCAGAGTGAAAATGGTTTTTCTTTACCATTGATTGAATTATATATTGATAATCAGCAAGGTGGCGATGTAAAACTGTTTGAACCCGGGGCCAATGTAGAGCTTTGTCCGGATTATCCCTGGGATGTTTTCCTTAAAATAAGTGGCTTCTGGGTCAGGGCTTTTAACCCATCTGATCGGGATAAGCGTAAAGAGTTGCAGGCGGAAATTCTTTCACTTCAGCAGTTAGAGAAGAACCCCTGGGATGTCAATGACTCCAGCCTGACGGTAACTGGAAATACCATAACCCTTAAAATTAAGAGGGACATAGTCGGACCTCTGGATAAAGCTTATTTATATATTTTAATCGGTGGGTTTGATCCTTTCGGTCCCGGTCATTTTAGAGAGGTTGTTTCTAATACTGCCTCGTGGCGCTTTTCTTTGAACTCCTCTGGAAAACTTGATTATGCCCCGAGGGTTATAGATGTTATTTTACCCGAAGGAATGAAGCAGGAGGAAGTACTGGGTAACTTTAATAATGATTTTCCAGTTATATATCCCCTGAAGATAGGCGGTAAATCTATCTCCTGGATCAGTGGTTACAAAAAATATTTAATCTATTTAGTATTTCTACTAATAATATACACCGGTGTAACCCTGAATAAAAAGTATTTTTCTAAACATAATAAGGTGTAGAATACTAAAAAAGGAGGTTTTATTTTTTGAGCCATAATGATCAGGGGATTGAGGTAAACCCTACACCAATGACAGCAGGCGAGACTGTTCAGGTCAGGTATAATGGCCTTCTGGCCAGATCCGGGGCAGAGGAGGTATATCTACATTACGGATTTGGAACTGATAAACACTGGGATGAAGTTAAAGATATAAAAATGAGTAAAGTAAGGGACCAATTTCAGACAAATATTGATGTAGAAACTGATAAGAGATTTATCTTCTGTTTTCGGGATAATGCAGGAAACTGGGATAATAACAATGGTAGAAACTGGAGTTTTGAGGTTCATAACGGGAGCCTTTATTAAAATAATTTAATAATTAAAAATTAATAATTTAACAGTTAAAATTAAGTCCGGCAGCAATACTGCCGGACTTTTTTAATGGGGTTTGTTCCTGTTTTCCTCATAGATGGTATATGAATCTGCTTCCAGTTCTTTTTCGATTTTCTTTTTCTCAAAACCTTTGACAAAAGATATTGAACCAACATTTACCCGGTAACTATAACTATCGAGTTCTTCAATTAACATCCATTCTTCATCAATAATTGATGAAGGTTGATTGGGAGGAGTAGTAACTGTATTTGATTCAGCCAGAGGGAAGAAGGTACCATTATTCTGGTATCCGATGACGACCTGATAGGTGTTTTCTGGTTCAATGTTGGAAATATACCAGTCCTGGGTATCATGGCTTATTTCAATATCCTTATAATCACCGTTATGCTTATTATAAATCCTGAGCAGAGGTTGATTATTGTAATATTCATCATTACTTACCTCCCAGTAAGTGTAAAGCCAGTCCGGATCCCGTGAAAAAAGTCTAATAAAGGTCTTATTATAGCTGGAGGGTAAATTGTAGCGATTGTTATTGCTTGTATTGATCTTATTCTTGCTATCAGAGGAGTTTCCTGTAAAAGAACTTTTAGGGTTAAGTTCATCCGCAACTTCTAACTCATTTTGACTTTTAATGATCCTTTGCTTCCTCCGGTTCTTATTCTCTGTAGTGAGGAGATAATATATAAAAAAGGCTATAAGTGCGAATAAAATTATTAAAATATTAAGGTATATATCCATCATTCTAAACCTCCTTTCTCTAAGTTTCCCTTCAGATAAAAAAATATTAGTATTTTTAATCATCCTGAAATACCCTCCTTTAGATCCCATCCTTTATTAATATTCTGGTTATATATTTTGAAATCAATTTCGGGAAAAATATTGTTACTTTTTTCCAGGTTACTGAGAAAATCTTTATCAAGATTTTTACCTTCTACCTGGTTTGAGAGTTTCCTGAAATTAAAAAGGTGTTTTTTTGTTCTCATAATTGCATATTCGACCATGGTATTGGTCTTTATAATAAAGGCCCAGTCACTGCTCTGGGCCAGAAGGAGTTCTCTGGCCATCTGGTTCAGGGCCCGGTAAAATATATTATCTTTATCTTCTAAGTGGTTATATTTATCGGCAAGGGTGATCATTTTTAATTCAGCCTCGTGTAAATGGCGGTAAACCCAGTCATTACTGCCATTGAGCCAGACTTCATGATATCCTTTATAACCCCAGCTTGATTCAGCGGGCATGGCGACCTGGTTGCGGGGGTATAAATCAAGGTATTCAGAGGGAGTAATTGTTGTAAAATCCTCCTGATCATAGTGTATTTTTTCTAAAAGGAATTCAAGCCACTGTGGCCCCTCAAACCACCAGTGTCCAAACAATTCAGCATCATAGGGGGCCACAACTACAGGTTTTCTATCCATAACCTGACTCAGGTATTTAATCTGGTGCTGGCGATTAAATATAAAGTTGGCGGCATGTTCTGCTGCTTTTTCACGGGCCCTGTCGGGGTCATAAAGCTCTTTATAATCACTTTTGCCCGTTATTCTATGGTATTTAATTCCGACATGTTTCCTGATACCATCAGGGAGGTATTTTTTTATGTAATCATAATCAAGGTCAAAACCGATATCCCGGTAAAATTCCCGGTAGTCGAAGTCACCGGGGTAACCTTCGTTGGCACTCCAGACCTGTTTTGAGGTTTCTACATCTCTACCAAAGGCAGCAACTCCATTTGGTGTATAAACAGGTGAATATACCCCATAACGGGGTCTTGGTGTTGCATAAAGGATGCCATGGGTAGAACTAATAAAATACCTTATACCTTTATCGGCCAGTATGGCATCAATTCCAGGTTTGAAGGCACATTCCGGCAACCAGAACCCCTTTGGTTTTTGTCCAAAAATACGCTCATAGGTATTTATACCTGTTGCCACCTGGGCATTGACGGCTTTTTCGGTTAAAATCAAAGGCAGGTAACCATGGGTTGCTGCTGAAGTAATTATTTCCAGCCTGTTTAGCTCTTGAAACTTTTTAAAACCTTTTAAAATATTATTTTTATATTTTTCATGAAAAACATACCGGGCCTCTTTGAAAAGGTAATTATACATTTCAGCCAGTTTTTTAACCCGGGGTGTGTTACTGTTTCTTTCTATTTCCTTTTCGCTCAGTTCTATCAGGTTTTCGAGGTGGTTGAGGTAGCGCTTCTGTAAGAGTTCATCATCCAGCATAGAAGCCAGTGAGGGGCTAATATTCAGGGTTAAACGAAAATTAACCCCTTTTTTATGAAGCCTTTCCATTATATTTAAAAGGGGTATATAAGTTTCTGTTATAGCTTCATATAACCAGTCTTCAGCAAGTTTTCCTTCACCATCAGTATGGCGAACAAAAGGTAAATGGGCGTGTAAAATTAGAGCTAAAAATCCTTTAGACAACTTTATTCCTCCATTTCTTAAAGTTCAGTTCCTTTTTTGGGTGCATTTATTATTAATATGTTTGTTCCGGTCTTTATTTATGCACTAACTGTCCTTTAATTATGCGCCGGGAATTGAATAAAATAGACCTCTTTGGAAATATTAAGAATCGTAATGTTAATAATGGGAGGTAATTGATGTGAAAGTTCTGATGCTTTCCTGGGAATACCCGCCGGTAAGTTTCGGTGGTTTAGCCCGTCATGTTCAGGATTTAAGTGAAGCCCTTGTTGAGCAGGGACATCAGGTCTATGTTATAACCCAGGGTAGTAGTGACACCTCTGAAAAAGAAGAAATAAATGGTGTTAGAGTCCTCAGGACAGCCCCGGTTCAGGTTAATGCCAACAATTTTGTCGACTATATTTTGCAGTTGAATTTTCAGATTCTGGAAAAGGCTTTTGGTCTTATGCCCGGGGGGATAGACATCATTCATGGCCATGACTGGCTAGTTTTCTGGAGTAGTAAGGTTATGAAACATGCCCTTAAAAAACCGCTGGTATATACCATTCATGCTACTGAATATGGACGCAACCACGGTATTTACAATGACATGCAGAGGTATATTAATGATCTTGAGTGGTATTCATGTTTCGAGGCCTGGAGGGTTATAGTCTGTAGTGATTATATGAATCAGGAAGTTAAAAACCTCTTCCAGCTTCCTTCTGATAAGGTTATCAAGATTGAAAATGGGGTAGACCCGGAAAAATATAAAGCCAGATGTACCCCCGAATTCAGACAAAAGTATGCTGACCCCAGTGAGGATATTGTTTTTTATGTTGGTAGAATGGTCAGGGAAAAAGGAGTTCAGGTTTTAATCAGGTCTATACCTGAAATATTGAAGGAACGGCCGGAGACAAAATTTATTATTGCCGGGAAGGGTCCCAATCTGGAACATTTAAAATCTCTTGCTGCCCATATAGGGGTAAGTGACAGAATATATTTTACCGGGTTTGTCAGTGATGAAGTCAGAAATAAACTTTATCAGGCAGCAGATATTGCTGTATTTCCAAGCCTTTATGAACCCTTTGGGATTGTGGCCCTTGAAGCTATGGCTACAAAAACACCTGTAGTTGTCAGTAATACCGGAGGCCTCAGTGAATTTGTCACCCATAACCAGAATGGAGTTAAGGTTAATGTTAATGATCCACACCACCTGGCCAGAGAAGTAATAGACTTACTTAAAGAAAAAAACAGGGCAAAGAAGCTTGCCAGAAATGGTTATAAGATGGTTGAGGAAGAATATAGTTGGAAGAAAATTGCCGGTAAAACGGCCAGGGTTTACCGGAATGTCCTGTCAGAATATGAGAATAGTAACTGGAATAAGAATAAAGAAAGAACATATATTAAGAATGAAGAAGATTCACCGGTTTACAGATATCTGTTTAAAAGAAAGTTCAGTTAATCCAGGTGTGAAAGGGGGATTACCTTTTGAAAGGTGTAATTATGGCCGGCGGGCAGGGTTCGAGGTTACGTCCGCTAACATGTAACCTACCCAAGCCCATGGTTCCTGTGATGAATTATCCGGTTATGGAATATATCATAACCCTTTTAAAAAATTATGGCATAAAAGATATTGCTGTCACAACTTATTATCTTCCGAACAAAATTGAGAGTTATTTTGGTGATGGTAGTAAATGGGGGGTAAACCTCCATTATTTTGTTGAAAAAGAACCCCTGGGGACAGCCGGAAGTGTTGCTAATGCCAGGGATTTTTTAGATGAACCTTTTATGGTTATAAGTGGTGACGCCATTACAGATTTTGACCTGGGAGAAGCAATTTCCTTTCATCAGGAAAAGGGGGCTTCAGCTACTATAGTTCTGGCCAGGGTTAAAACCCCACTGGATTATGGGGTGGTTATTACCGATGAAAGGGGTAGAATAGTCAGATTTTTGGAAAAACCAAACTGGGGGCAGGTTTTCAGTGACACCGTCAATACCGGAATATATGTCCTGGAGCCCGAAATTTTTGATCTCTATGATAAGGGTATTAACTTTGATTTCAGTAAAGACCTGTTTCCTTTAATGCTTGAAAAAAACTGGAACTTATATGGAATTTCACTTAAAGGTTACTGGAATGATATTGGGAGTCTTGAAGAGTATATCAACACCAATTTTGATTTCTTTAAAGGAGAAATTGATTTACCGCTTGAAGCCTGTTGTGTCCTGGATAACAATATCTGGCTTCAGGATGGGGTTGAAATAGATGAAACGGCTGAACTGGAAGGTCCACTCTTTATTGGGGAAGGGACCAGGATTGGTAAAGGGGCCCGGGTAGCAAATTCAATAATAGGACGTAACAATTATATTCAACCCCATGCTTCCATTAAGAAAAGCATTCTCTGGGATAATAATTTTGTTGGTGCCAATGCTGAAATCAGGGGAGCAGTAATTACAGAAAACGTGGTAGTCAGGGAACGGGGTAGTATTTTTGACCTGGCTGCCGTCGGGGAAAAGGTAGTAATCGGTGAAGAGAGCAAGGTTGCTCCCGGTATTAAAATCTGGCCTGAAAGGGAAATTGAGTCCAGAGTAGAGGTTAGAGACAATATCGTCTGGAGGCCCCGGTGGCAGAAAAAACTATTTACCAATACCGGGGTTATAGGGGAAGGGAATATCGATATTACCCCTGAATTTGTAACCAGACTGGCGGTAGCATTTGCCTCGACTATAGATAGAAATAAAAGTATAACGGTAAGTTCAGATACATATGGACTGACCAGTGCATTAAAAAGGGCGGTTATTTCCGGGATTCAACTGGCAGGGCGAAATGTCCTGGAGCTCGGGGAGATTACTACAGCTGTAGCCAGATATGGGATTATTAATATGCAGGCAGGAGGCGGTATTCATATCCGGTTAAGTTATAATAATCCTGAGAAAGTAGTTCTGGAGTTTATGAATGAAAAAGGGGTAAATTTACCGGCTCCGGACCAGAAAAGGGTTGAAAAAAAGTTCTTTACAGAGGATTATAACAGAGCTCCTGTAAATGACATAGGTGATTATGCCCTGGTTCCAGAAATGGTAAATGAATATTTATATGGCATTCTCGATACAGTTGATACTGAAGCCATTAAACGTAACTATTTCAGTGTGGTGATTGACTATGAATATGATAGTTTAAACCATCTCTTACCCCTGTTATTAAAAAGACTAAATTGTCAAATGTTATCTACCAGAAATTATTCCCGGACCGGTCGACCTTTAAGCCTTCAAGAAAGGCTGGAAGCAAGAGATAAGGTTAGCAGGATATTGAATGAGAATGAGGCAGATCTGGGGATTATTGTTGACCATAATGCTGAAAGATTAAATCTTGTTGCCGGAAATAAACAGGTACTGGACCCCTTCAAATACCAGGTAATGCTTTCTTACCTGTTGTTAGAAAGGGGAGTCAAAAAATTATTTGTTCCCTTTAATTCTCCCAAGGTAATTGAAAATATAGCCGATGATTATGATGCCGATGTTGTTTATACTCCTCTGGCCCCCCAGGTTTCCATGGAAAAGTATATGGTTTATGAACACAACCCATTTAAGTTTTATCCCTTTAATGATGCCATAGCTGCTCTGGTATTAATCCTGGAAAAAATGGCAGTGGAGAATATATCTTTTGAGCAATTACTCAACCGCCTTCCCGAGTTTTACCTGGAAAGGGTTGAAATACCCTGTGAATGGCACGACAAGGGTCGGGTTATGAGGAGGCTGGCTGAAGAAGCCAGGGACAATACTGAACTGGTTGATGGTATTAAGTTTAACCATAGAAACGGCTGGGCCCTGGTTATACCCGATAATGAGGAACCAGTCTTTCATATCTTTGCCGAAGGTCAGGATGAAGAAACAGCCGAGAGTTTAACCGGTTTTTATATAGAAAAGGTAAAAAGGTTAATAGATAAGGATAATTAATAAATAAGATATGGTTTTAACAATTTATTTTTATGGTAAAATATTAAATAAAAAATGGAGACGATTTCTATTAAAAAAATGGCCTGATGGAGCAGGCCATTTTTTGTGTTCATACATAAATTAAACTTATATTAAGTTTGTTCTAAATGTTATATATGTTTAATGTTATATATGTAACGATACATATATATGATTAACCTTTAGTCAGTTGCCTTTAAAACTACCGCTGCTTCCGGGGTATTAACCCTGAAGGTAAAGGATTCCAGTAAGAAAAATTCTAATTCATCACCGAACTGACCGGAAAAGCCAATGGCTATATCCTGACCGACTATCAGTTCAAAATCCCCTCCCCGTTTTGATAGAAGAAGGCCATAACCTTCCAGGTCAGGTGTAAAAAGAATGTCACCACCGATTATATCACTGATTCTTTTTTCAAGGGGATAACCCCTGTCATTCCTGGTATACAGGGAGTGGTAAAGTTCAGGTCCCAGCAACAGTGTATAGGGGCCATTGACACCTGCCTTTACCAGATTGTTAATACCTTCAGCAACAGATGATATAAGCCCGGTTGCAGGTGTATCAAGGGTCTGGCCGGAAGAATTAACTAATCCACTTATCCCCGCTGAATCCATTCCAAAGAAAATAGCTTTATTCTCAATGCGTGCCAGTTCATTTGCTGATTCAAGTAAATTATCGATATTGACATCTTCTGCTCCGCGGACAAAGGCCTCCAGCTCTTCCAGATGAAGTCTGAAAGGTATTTCAACCTCTACAAGGGGTAGAACCTGTCTTTGAAATATGCTGGCTCCTTCCGCTTTATCTTCCAGGGCAGTTCTGCGACCGGTGTTAACAGCTGCATATTTGATTCCTTTAGGACCGACAAAATCAACTGCTTTACGGGCTGATAATTTAAGTTTTAATACCCTTCTGGCCTCTTTATCAATAAACTCCCAGGCATCAGGGGTTATTGGGGCCAGTGAGCGTTTTAAATTAACCATAAGTTTGTATTCCCTCCTTATTTAGTATTCCTGAGGCCCAGAGAACCATCGGTGGTTTCTGTGTTCTCCTGGTTTTCTTCCTCTTCTTCCAGTGAAGCTATATCACCTTCAGAGAAAAGGAATTTTTTTAGATTTTCATGCCAGGCAGGATATTTTCTTCGTAACCATTCTAATCCCATACAGGCATGTTCAATTTCTTCATCCCGGTTATGTTCTACAATTGCTTTTAATTGTGGGTCATTGGTCACTGCTGCCCGTTGATGGTACCAGTCAACCGCCTCTAATTCCTCAATAACACTCCTGATCATGCGATGGAATTCTCTGGCTTCTTCCGGCAAATTCTCTTCATGGTAAGTATTAGCCATTGTTTAACCCCCTTTCTAAAATATTTTTACAGGTGCTTATTAATTTTAACAATTTTCCCATAATTATTTATATTTAAGAATGGTAATGATTATGAAAGACAATCTTCTCGAGCGGTAAGCGGACAGGTCTTTTTAGTTCCCTTTCTTTCTGGTTATCAGTCAGGTTAGGATTATCTCCTTTTCTATGTTTTCCAATTATAATGAGGGTTATAACAGTTTTTTCATCAGGTATATTCAGAATCTTTTTTACTTTATCTTCATCATAACCGGCAATTGGATGGGCTACCAGGTTCAGTTCAGTTGCCCTGAGAATAAGATTAGCACAGGATAGTCCTACGTCAAAAAGAAAGTATTCACGACCGGACACAACACAGTCCATATCCTTGCTGCTTACAACGGCAATAATTAGAGAACCATCTTTAGCCCAGGCATTTCCATCGGGTAGACTGGTATGGAGTGTTTTTAGTTGTCTTTTGTTATAAACAAAAACATATCTCCAGGGTTGTTTATTAAAACATGATGGAGCCAGAGAAGCAGCCCGCCCCAGTTGATTGATTAAATCGTCAGTGATATCAACTTTATCCAGAGAGCGGTAGGCCCTTCTATTTTCTATAGCTGTTGAGACTTCTATGGAATTCACCTCCTTCTAAAAGTTCCAAAAAATAAAGAAATTAATAACATTTATAAATATATTATACCAGAATTCTTTAACAAAAGAAACAAAATAAACTCAATTGGTTTCTTTTTTAAAAATAAATACACTTTAGTGTTATCAAAAAAGTTATTAATACCGTCATGATAGTATTCATAAGTCTGATTCCTACTATATTCCTAGTCTATTTTTATCTTATAGATAGAGCAGGAACTTTAACATTTATAAAGAATTATGTAAAAGGATGTAATATCTTAGATGGGAATGATGTTTTATGTCTTTTTCGAAAAATATAATATTTATTGCTTTGGTTTTAACAATAGTGTTAATTAGTGCTGTTTTAATTTACAGATCACAACAACCACTTAAAATAGGGGTAATCTACTATAGCTCCGAGTTTTTTGGTCCAACAGGTGTACCCCGGATAACTGAATTATTAAACAACAACAAGAACATTTCAAAAAAGGTTAATATCTATTATGCTGCCTTAACAGAACAAGGGGATAATGTCCAGGATGTTATTAGCTCCTTTTATAAAAAAGGTATAAATATTATCATCGGGCCTACTACTAGCAGCCAGGCACAGAAAATACTACCCTATCTGGAGAGATATAATATGCTGGCAATTGCCCCTGAGGTAACCTCCCCCAGTGTTCTGGGGGTATCGGATAATCTATACTCAATAGTTCCCAGTGACCGGGTTTTAGCTGATATTATGGCTGAATTAATTTTCCAGGATAAAATAAATAAAGTCGGGATTTTTTATGATTCCAATAATCCTATTTTTTCAAAAACATTTATTAATTATTTTAAACAGAATTATCAGGGAACAGTCAGTTTTACAGGTGAAGTTAAGGGGATTGAATTTTATTCTGATTATGAAAGTCTTAAGAGTATAGATGGTATTTTATTACTTACCAGCCCCATGCAGAGTGCTATTCTGGTACAGCGCCTGAAAAAAATAAATCCTGATATTAAGTTTTATGGGGGGGATTATTCAAATAGTAAGGCTCTGATCGAGTACGGTGGTGAGGCTGCAGAGGGCATCAAAATTTTTTCTTTATACGATAAAGTATATTTTGAAACATATAACAATACATTTGCAAAATCTTTAGAGAAGAGAGGTATTTTACCCTGTCAGGATTTCATAAATTATTATGATGCTATCTTACTGGCAATAAATTTAGTTAATTCATATGGAAATGATGTTGACAATCTCAAAGAGCATATAAAGGAATACACATTTGAGGGCATTGGAGGTACAATTTATATTTCTGAAGATGGGCTAGTTTATAGAAAAATTTCAATACTTACAGTAAATAATAGCAGATTCGTAACTGACCGGGTAATTAATACAGAGAGAGGTCGTCGGCATGGTAAAAAGTAAGAGTATTAAAAAAGTCGTTAAAAGTAATAGAGTTGTTTTAAAGTTTCTGGTAGTACTTATTATATTTACATATGGGCTTTATATTTATAATATTTATGCCACTACCCGGAAATCAGTAAGGAGTCTTTATGAATTAAATTACAATATGCTAAATAATTATATAAATAAATCTATTCGACAGACAAAGGAAGTTTCTGCTTTACCCCTTCATCTTATTCCTAATTTTGTTAAATTTAATGAAAATGTTCATTCAGTCCATATCATTGACCAACAGGGGGTCATTACCTATTCCTATCCATATAAAAGCCTGGTTGATGTTTCCTATAATAACCTTCCCATTATAGTAAGAGCCCTGGAGACAGGGGAGTTACAGACTCAGATTCTTTCTTATAGCCTCGGGCAATACGGAACTGCCCTGGGGATTGTTTATCCGGTCGATAATAAATTATATATGGTTAATTATTCCTTTAACCCGGTTTTTCATGAGATTTCCAATTCATCACTGTTTGTTACCACAGACAGTAGAGGAAATATAATTATAACTAATTCCTCCGGGGGGCTTTTTCCAACCAATTTATCCAGAAAAGATGGTATAATACCTTTAGAAAAACTTGTAGTTATTAACAGGGAGATGAAATCAATTTCCAGCAGGTTATATTTTGTATATTATATAGATGAATATATTAATAGGGCCTTTGATTTAGGCCTGTTATCCCTGTTTTTACTTTCTATAATTGTCTTTGTGTTCCGTTTTTCGCGGAATAATTACCGGGTGATTATGGAAGATATCCAGTTACTTGAAAATAAATCGAGAGATTTAATAAATGCTATAGAAGGCCATCGTAGTAAACTGGTAAAGATAGATAAAGAATTTAATGCTATGAATTTACTCGGTCAGACCCTGGAGAAAGCAAAGACTAATTTCAGGGAAACAAAATATGCCTTTACCTCATACAAAAAGATGGTTAATGAGATGTTGCGGTTACTGGAAGAAGTTACTATGCAGAATGAAGAAATTTCAGCAATGAATCAGGAAATATCAGTTTCCTATGAGGCCATTAACACATACCAGAATAAGATACTGGCGATTATCGATCTCTTGAGCAAAATAGACCCTGAAGCTCCTTTGAAAGGGTTTTTGCAGGATATTGTTCAGCTTGCGGTGGAATTAATACCTGCTGCCGATGCCGGTAGTGCCGGTATAAAAGAGGGAAAATATTTTAAGTTTCTGGCCCAGTATGGGTATGATGATTTACTGACAGAAGTTGATTTTCCCGAAGAAATCCTCATGTGCAGTGAAAATCCGGTTATCTTTAAAAATGTTAATAATAGTTACCTGGAAAAAAATCCAGAAGAATATAAAAGGGTATTTGCTGAGGTAGGCTCCAGTAGAATAAAATCAACCCTGGTGGTTGGTTTAAAAACTCAGGACATTATCGGTAATATTTTTATCGATACTTTTCAGGCAGAAAAAGAATTTACCAGTGAAGATAAAAGGGTGCTTGAGGCTATATCCAAGGTTTCATCTATATTAATATACCTTAAATTATCCTTAACTGAACTTGATGAGACATATCTAGGTGTTATTAAGGCCCTGGCCGATGCCGTTGAATTGAAAGATAAATATACTAAAGGTCACTCTGAAAGGGTTGCCAGATATAGTTTGAAACTGGGGGAATACCTCAATTTATCACCAGAACGGCTAAGGGTTTTAAAAGAAGCAGCTCTTTTACATGACATAGGGAAAATAGGTGTCCCTGATTTGATATTAAATAAACCGGGTAAATTAAATGACAGGGAATATGTCCAGGTCAGAAAGCATTCTGTTTATGGAAGCAGGATTCTGGAAAATGTCAATAACTTTGAGCGGGTGGCCAGTATAGTCAGGCACCACCATGAAAGATGGGATGGTCATGGTTACCCCGATGGGCTTAAAGGTAAAGAAATCCCTCTGGAATCAAGGATTATAGCATTATTTGATGCCTTTGATACTATATTGACCAGTCGATCTTACAAAGATGCTTTACCCTTTGAGTATGCTATTAAGGAAGTCAGGGAGAATGCTGGAACTCAGTTTGACCCGGAACTGACCGGAAAATTTTTAGATGTTGTAACTGAAGAGTGGGTACTTAGTTCATCATGATGAGGTGTTGTTTTAAATGGTTGATTCCTTAAAATTTTGCAAAAAAATGCTGCCAAAGGTTTCAAGAAGTTTTGCCCTTACCATACCATTACTTGATGATAAGCTTTATATGCCTGTTTTGACTGTATACCTTCAGGATAGATTACTGGATAATTTTGAAGATGAAGTTAAGGGGATAGATATTGATACCAGAAAAGATTTAATGGATAGTGTAGTTGCCCTTTTTGACCCGGATAATGAGGGAACAAATTATATTTGCAACCGGTTAAAGGGCTATTCTGACTATATTCCTGATAATGATTTACAGGCCTTGACCGAAGGGTGCCATTTGTTAAAAGAAGTATACCAGAATTTACCCCATAAGGTTCAGAGGCTATCCTTTAAATGGTTAAATGAGATGAATGAGGGAATGAAAAAATACTTAACTCTCAAGATTAAAACCTTTGAAGAACTTGATGAATATTGTTATTATGTAGCCGGTACAGTTGGAGGATTTTTAACTGAACTGGTACTCCTTTACGGTGATATCCATGATCATAAACAGAAGGAAGATCTCTTAGAAAATTTCACAGAGGCCGGGTTGTTTCTGCAGAAAATAAATATAATCAGGGATATAAAAATAGATTTAGAGGAACGGAACAAATCTTTCTGGCCCATGGAAGAACTGGGATTATCGGATGAAAAAATTTTAAATCCTGATTATAAAGAAGATGCCAGCCGTGCCCTCAGGGTAATGCTTTCTAATGCAAAGGGGCATATTGAAGGACTGGCTACATACTTTGAAGCCATACCTGATAATCTGCCGGGTTACAGGAAATTTTTCAGTGTTAATAATGCACTGGGAATAGCTACCCTCGAGGAACTCGAAGGAAACCTTAAACTCTTTTACGGACGGGGCAAGGTGAAAGTCAGTAAAATGAAATTCCTGAAAATACTAAATGATCCTGTTAAATTCTTCAGACAGATGGTAATAAGATATTAGCGGAGTCAAAATATATTGACAGGTATAATTCTCCCGGGTGCCGGAAATAATTAATACAAAAGCTACCCGGGGGGTGATTTTATGAAGTACAGGGAGTATTTTATCAATCCATTTGTGGTTGGAGCTGTTTTTGGTATAATAACAGGAAACCCTTCCCTGGGTCTGGTTGTTGCCGGGTTTACAGCCCTTATATGGGGTCTGGAACCGGGCATGAATTTTATTACCCTGACTACTATTTTACTGGTCATTTTAACCGGTAATATTAATATGGAACTCATTTTTTTATACTCGCTGACCCTGGCCTATTTTATAAGGGAGGGTAAAGTATTAAAAATTCTTGATAAAAAAACAGCCTATGTTCTGTTGTTTTTTATATCAACAGGGTGTTATTTTCTATGGAAGTTTATACTGGGTTTAATTCCGGTTCAGCTTCTAAATGAAATTAATATTTCCGGGGAAATATTACTTACTGCCGGATTGCTTCTGTCTTTTGTCCGGGGTAAAGAATTGATCGGAGATAGTCCCCGGAAGTTTCTTAAGCATATTCTTGTTATATTAACAGCTGTTATAGCCATAAAGGGAAGCTGGTTTTTTGTAGGGGCGTGGTTTTTCGGTAATTTTATTCTTTCATATCTCATTTACCATGATATTAAGTTTCAACCCCCTCCATTTTTTTTGCTGGGGGTGTTAGGGCTTTTAACCCTTATAGCAATATATTACCTTTTACCTTTAAATCCTGTAATTATATTAACATTTTTGACCGGTTCCATTTATTTTATTAAAAAATATCGGGAAAGGGTTCCTATTATGGAAACGGTTTATGTTGCCTTTTTTCTGGGGATACTCGCCGGACGAATGGGGTTGTTGAGTTAATGAGGTTTATCGGTGATTATCATACCCACTCCCAATATAGTCATGGAAAAGGAGATTTAAGGGAAAATGTCGAAGAAGGTATATTAAAGGGATTACAGGAGATAGGTATTGCCGATCACGGGCCACGTTCCTTCAGTATTATTCCTCTGGGGGTTAAAAAGGCTGAAACCCTTTTGGAGATAAAAAAAGAGGTAGACAGGCTTCAGGGGGAATACCCGGGGATTAAAATACTCTGTGGTGTTGAAGCCAATATAATTAATGGAGAAGGGGAACTGGATGTACCCCATGAAGTCCTAAAGGAGCTGGATTTTGTTGCCGCTGGCCTTCATCTCCTGATATTACCCCCTGATTTAAAAACAGCCAGATACCTGATCTGGGATAACCGGATTAGCTATAAATGTTTTCCTTCCAGGCAAGAGGAGATCAGGAGTTGGAATACCAGGGCTGTTGTTAATGCCGTTAAAAGATATAATATTGACTTTATTACCCATCCGGGTTATGGGGTT
This sequence comes from Halothermothrix orenii H 168, assembly GCF_000020485.1. Taxonomy (GTDB): domain Bacteria; phylum Bacillota; class Halanaerobiia; order Halanaerobiales; family Halothermotrichaceae; genus Halothermothrix; species Halothermothrix orenii. The sequence goes on along the minus strand of NC_011899.1, from coordinate 1,703,907 downwards.
GATATTGATACCTGTGAGCTGGGGCAGGTTTGTGCCGGGGAAGGCACTTTGCTGGAGATAAATACACGCCATTCCCGCCTTGAAGGCTTTATCAGGGCTGCCAGCCAGACAGAGGTTAAGTTTATTGTTAACAGTGATGCCCATTCCCCCCGGGAGGTGGGGGAGTTGGACAGGGGTTTAAAACTTATAAAAGAGGTGGGTATCTCCCCGGAAAGGGTAATTAATCTGGTGTAATTTGTATCAGGGTCTTCATAATTAGTTCGAGTTGTAAAACCGGAAGACGGTTTCCATGATTATATATATGGGGAGGAAACGGGATGGAAGAGACTATATTAGCTATAGTAAATCCCGTGTCTGCCGGGGGCAGAACCGGGAAAAAATGGCCGAAATACTTTAAAAAATTTCAAAGCTGTGGATTATCGATAAAACCTGTTTATACCTGCTATCCCGGTCACGCTACAACCATAGTCCGGCAGGGTTTCAAAGAGGGTTACAAAAAGGTAATGGCCGTTGGAGGAGATGGAACCATTAATGAAGTAGTAAACGGATTTTTTAAGGGGAAAGACCTTATTAACCCAGAAGCCAGATTGATTGTTTTTTCCCGGGGGACAGGCTCTGATTTTATTAAAAGCCTGGGGATAACCAGTAAATTTAAGGATATAATAAACATTATTAAAAACGGGGAAGTGGAATTTATTGATGTCGGCCTGGTTACTTATGTTACTCATAAAGGGAACCGGGATTCCAGATATTTTATTAACCTGGCTGATGTTGGAATCGGCAGTGAGACCGTGTATGAAGTTAATAAAGGTGACAAAGTACTGGGAGGGCCCATTACATATCTTCTTGGATTATTTAAGGTTCTGGCCCGTTATAAGAATAAGGTTATCAAATTGATTGTAGATGAAAAAGAAATATTAAATGAACGTATTAATAGCATCATGGTGGCCAATGGCAAGTATTTTGGTGGGGGAATAAAAATTGCTCCGACTGCCAGTCTCCGGGATGGATTATTTGATCTCGTTGTTTTAAAGGATTTAAACCGTAAAGAGATTCTTTCAAACCTGGTTAAGGCTTTCAAGGGTCTTCATTTATCACACCCTAAAGTCGACAGCCTCTCCTGTCAAAAAGTAATAATTGATTCCGGTGAGCAGGTACTACTGGAGATAGATGGGGAATCGATCGGAAGGTTACCGGCTACTTTTGAAATAATTGGCAGGAGATTACCTGTGTTATTGGTCTAAAGTATATTTACTTTTAACTACTGGTATTATACAATAATTATTGATATGTAATTTATATTAATGATATGTGATTTAAATTATTGATATGTGATTTATAAATATGAGACTTAATTAGTTTACAGGGTTAAAATGTGTTGTTTTATTGATTATGTACGGATGTTAAGAAAAGTTAAGACATTAGACTGTTGGCATATTGCTTTCATATTGTTTTGAAGATATGTTTAAAGATAGGTGAGAGGGGTAATAAACATGCAGTTTTTAATTGTTACCGGGATGTCGGGTGCCGGTAAATCGGTGGCTTTAAATTTCTTTGAGGATATGGGCTTTTTCTGTATCGATAACTTGCCTCCGGCCCTGATATCGAAATTTGCCGAGCTCTGTCTTCATTCTGAACTTGATAAAATAGCTGTTGTCAGTGACATCAGGGGAAGAGAATTTTTTAACGCCCTTTTCAGTGAGCTTTCTTCATTAGAAAAACGGGGAATTGATTATGAAATATTATTTCTGGAAGCCTCTGATGAGGTTTTGATAAGAAGATATAAAGAAACCAGAAGGCGTCACCCCCTGGATGAGGAAGGTCGGGTACTTGATGCCATTCGAAAGGAGAGGCATCTTCTGGAGGAAATAAAGGGTAAGGCCAATAAAATAATTGATACCTCTAAATTAAGTAAACAGGAGCTTAATCATGAATTAAAAAAGGTTTATTCATCATATTTTATCGGGAAACAGTCTATGTCTGTTACCATTATATCCTTTGGGTATAAATATGGTATACCCATGGATGCTGATCTGGTTTTTGATGTCAGGTTCCTGCCAAATCCCTATTATGTCAGGTCGCTTAAGGAGAGAACCGGTGAAGAGACCGTAGTCCAGGATTATATCCTTAAATGGCCGGTAACTCAGAAGTTTTATAAGAGATTTTTTGATATGATGGATTTTCTATTGCCGGAGTATAGCCGGGAAGGAAAAAGTCATTTTACTATTGCCATAGGTTGTACAGGAGGAAAGCATCGTTCTGTAACGACAGCTATTAAATTAAAAGAATTTTTGTTGAGCAAAGGATACCACGTTGTTGTGGAACATAAAGATATTAGTAAGTAAATGAATTTAAGGCAAAACCGTAAATCATAGAAGGTGTTTAGCATGAAGATTTTAAAATGGTTTTATCCCGGAATCGGTATTAAAAGGTGGTTATTCCTGGTCCTGCTGGGTTTAATGCTTATCTGGTCAGGAATTATTATCTTAATTGGGGATAAAATGATTTTTTTAATAAATAGATATATCGGGACCTATTTTGTAATTAATTCAGTAGTGGCCAGGGTAATTCTGGCTGTGATAATAATTGTACTGGGTGTTATACTAATTGGGGAGTCGATTAAAGGGGCTATCAGGACTTTCACCCGGGATAACCGGGAGGGAGATGAACTAATAGATAAGTTATACCGGACAAAGATGCTGGAAAAAGGACCCAGGATTGTGGCTCTGGGAGGGGGAACAGGCCTTTCAACCCTGTTACGGGGGTTAAAAGAATATACCAGTAATATAACAGCCATTGTCACAGTGGCTGATGATGGTGGTAGTTCAGGACGGCTCAGGGATGAGCTGGGGATGCTACCACCTGGGGATATCCGGAACTGCCTGGTGGCCCTGGCTGATACTGAACCCCTTATGGAAAGGCTTTTTCAGTACCGCTTCAGGGCAGACGGCACTCTTGATGGTCATAGTTTTGGTAACCTGTTTATAGCTTCTATGACTGAAGTTCTGGGGGATTTTGAACAGGCGGTTAAAGAATCGAGTAAGGTCCTGGCTATAAAGGGGCAGGTCCTGCCGGCAACCAATGAAGATGTCAGGTTAGGTGCTGTATATTCTGATAATACTGTCAGGATGGGGGAATCATCTATACCCCGGGAGCATAAAAAAATAAAGAGGGTCTTTTTACAACCAGGGGCCTGTCGACCAACAGATGATGCTTTGAATGCTATCAGGCAGGCAGATATTATTATAATTGGTCCCGGAAGTCTGTATACAAGTATTATGCCCAATTTACTGATCAAGGGGATTGCTGAAGAGATTAAAAATAGTACTGCCCTAAAAATGTATATCAGCAACGTAATGACTCAGCCCGGTGAGACCACCGGTTATAGAACCAGTGATCATATCCAGGCTATTATAGACCATGTTGGTAATGGCCTATTTGATTATGTTGTTGTAAACACTGGAGATATACCGAAAAACCTTGCCCAAAAATATAAAATGGAGGGATCTTATCCAGTTAAAGTTGACCGCAAGAAGGTTCTGAGTCAGGGGGTCAATATAATTAAAGGTGATCTGTTGTCCCGGGATGGTTATATCAGACATGATCCCTCTAAACTGGCTGAGACTATTTTAAAAGTATATCGAGGCAGGTGAACCATTTAATGTCTTTTACTGACCAGGTAAAACATGAGGTTTCCAGGCTTGAAAGTAACAATAAAATGTGTCAACTGGCAGAATTATCTGCCCTGATAATGATGAATGGCTCTATTCAGATAATTAATAAAAACCTGGCAGTAAAGGTACGGCTTTATCATGGTGACCTCGCCAGGAAGGTTTATAAATTGATAAAAGAACGGTTTGAACTCAATATTGAAATTATGGTAAGGCGTCGTAACCATTTTTCAACCTACCAGAATATTTATGATTTATTTTTACCTCCCCAGCCCGGGATTGAAGTCTTCTTGAAAAAGGTTGGAGTCCTTGATGAGGACCATAATCTATTGTTCAGGATAAAAAAGGAACTTGTGACCAGTAAGAGCTGTCAAAAATCATATGTTAGAGGGGCTTTTCTTGGAGGGGGTTCTGTCAATAACCCCCGTGGGGAGTACCACCTGGAGTTCAGGTGTGAACATGAGAGTTTTGCTGAGGATTTATTGATGTTGTTGAAACGGTTTGGCCTTGAGGGTCATCTTACCGAACACCGTAAAAAATATGTGGTTTATTTTAAGAGTTTCTCTGAAGTGGCAACCATTTTAAATATAATTGGTGCCCATAAGGCCCTGTTAAAATTAGAAGATAATAAGGTGTTAAAAGAGGTTAAAAACGGTGTAAACCGTAGGGTCAATTGTGAAACAGCCAATCTGGATAAAACAGTTAAAGCGGCTATGCTTCAACTTGAAGATATAGAATTAATTGAAAAAACCCGGGGGCTGGAGACACTGTCAAATAGCCTTCAGGAAATTGCTATAATTAGGAAAAAATACCCTTATGCCAGTTTAAAGGAACTGGGTAAGCTACTGGACCCTCCCCTGAGTAAATCGGGGGTAAATCACCGTTTAAGGAGGATAAAATCTATTGCTAATGAAATAAGGGGAGAGAGATAAATGGATTTAAGGTTTGACCTTGATCTTAATCAGAAACAGGAACTGGTGATGACCCCGAAATTGAAGCTGGCTATAAAACTTTTGCAGTATTCTTATCAGGAACTTGAGAATTACCTTGAAGAGGAGTTAAAGCGTAACCCCCTTTTAGAGAAAGAATCTTCAAATGGAGATTATTTTCAGAATCATAAGAATTATTCCGATTATGATTATAGTAATGACAGAAATAGTGATAATAATTATGAAAATTTTGTGACTTATAAAATTAATTTAACGGAATACCTCGAGTCTCAGTTGTATCAGGTCTGTGAAGATCACGAACTTAAAATTGCAAGATATATCATCGGTAACCTGGATGACAGGGGTTATTTAAGGACGACAGTAAGTGAAATCGGTCATCATTTTAAGGTAGAAGAAAGTGAAGTTGAGAAAGTTTTAAAGAAAGTGCAGCAGCTTGATCCAGTGGGGGTTGGGGCCCGGAATATTAGAGAAGCCCTCCTGGTAAAGCTGGGAAATCTGGGAGATGATGAAAACACTGAAATAGCTAAAAATATTGTGACTAACTTTCTGGATGAACTGGCCTCGGGTAAAATCAAGGAGATTATAAAAAAGATTAAAAAGGATAAAGAACAGGTTTTAAAGGCTATTAATTTAATAAAAGAGCTGGAACCCTACCCTGCTGCCGGTTTTGCTGCAAAAGAAAATACCGGTTTTATTGTCCCTGATGTTATTGTGAGAAAGGTTGAGGGGAAATTTGTGGTTGAAATGAACAGTAGCTTAACTCCCTCATTGAAAATAAACCCCTATTATTATAAAATGCTACAGGATGTTGGTGGGGAATCCCGGGAATACCTGGAGAAAAATTATAAGTCAGCCCTCTGGTTAATTAGATCAATAGAACAACGGCGAATAACAATTTACCGCATAGCTATGGCTATTACCAACCGTCAACAGGAATTTCTGGAAAAGGGTATAAAGTATTTAAAACCACTGACTATGGAAGAGCTGGCTGATACGCTGGGCATTCATGAATCCACAGTAAGCAGGGCTACAACCAGTAAATATATTCAAACCCCACAGGGGATTTACGAACTAAAGTTTTTTTTCAGTGGTGGGGTGAATGGGGTATCTACAACCAGTATTAAGGCCTATCTTAAGGAATATATAGATAAAGAAGGGGCAAAAAATCCCCTGAGTGATAAAAAACTGGCCAGAATTTTGAAAGATGAAATTGGTGTTAATATTTCCAGGAGGACTGTAGCCAAGTACCGGAAGCAAATGGGAATTCCTTCTTCCCGGAAACGGAAGAAGTAATTCTCCATTTTTTTTTTAAAAAAAAGAAGGAATTTTTGAATTGACATAGTATATAATATAATTGGAAGCAAAAAGGTTAAAAGTAAAAATAAACGACTTTTTTTATGTTACTGTCGGGACGGAATTGTTCCAGTGGGACAAGAATGTACCCGTTATGGTGGTGAAATAATGAACTACTTATTTAAGATACAGGAAAAAATTGTCCCTGAAATAATATCCCTTGCCGAAGAAAGGTATACTATACTCCGTAGTATTTATTATAACCAGCCTATCGGGAGGAGATTGCTGGCAGAAAAAACCACTTTGAGTGAACGTACTATTAGAAATGAGCTTAATTTTCTGGAAACCAAGGGGCTGGTGGAGGTTTCCCGGTCGGGAACGGTTATTACCAGGACCGGTCAGGAATTCTTAAATGAACTGGATAAATATATAAAAGAACTAAAGGGATTGAAAAATTTAGAAGAAGAAGTAAAGAAAGTTCTGGGTTTGAAACAGGTTTTACTGGTTCCTGGAGGTCTCGAATATTCAACGATTAAACAGGAAATAGGTCGTTTTACAGCAAAGTATCTAAAGGGTCTCCTGAAAGATGATGATATTCTGGCAGTGACAGGGGGAACAACCCTGGCCCAGGTTGCTAATGCCATGAGGTCAACCAGTAATCCGATGGAGGTTATGGTTGTTCCGGGAAGGGGAGGCCTCGGTGAAGAGGTTGAAATACAGGCCAATACTATTGCAGCCACGATTGCTAAGAAAATTGGAGGAAAATATCAGCTCCTCCACCTTCCCGATAATATAAAGGAAGAAAACGCAAACCGGATTGTAGCGGAACCTTCGATCCAGAAGACCCTGAACCAGTTAAAGAAGACAAATATTCTTCTCCACGGTGTGGGGACTGCTGAGGAAATGGCCCAGAGAAGAGGAATGTCACCTCAGCAGATTAAGGCCCTTATAGACAGGGGAGCTATTGGAGAAGCTTTTGGCTATTATTTTAATGAACAGGGAGATATAGTGTACACTACCAGTAGTGTAGGGTTACATTTAAATGATTTAACTAATATAGATACTGTTATTGCAGTAGCTGGAGGGCAGGAAAAAGCCCGGGCTATTAAGGCAGTTGTTTCACCTGATTACCAGGATATTTTAATTACCGATGAGTTAACAGCCAGGAGGATCCTGGAACTTAAAGGGAGGTGATTGGTTCCAATTACATAATGGTAGTTAAAATATGGTAGTTAAAATAATTTATCCATGTATATAAAATTAGCTGACTCTATATTAAATTTAACTTTTCTTTAAAGTGCATATTTCAACTAGTAAATAATCTTTAATTCATTTAATAAGGGAAGAATTAAAGATTAAATAAAACAACTAATTATAAGGAGGATGATTAAGTATGACTGTAAAAATTGGTATTAATGGTTTTGGAGCTATTGGACGTAGGGCTGTAAGGAGTGCTTATAAGAATCCCGAGGTGGAGTTTGTAGCTGTTAATGACCTGACAGATGCTAAAACACTTGCTTATCTATTAAAATACGATACTAACTTTGGCCGTTTAGAAGCAGAAGTTGACCACACCGAAAACAGTATTATCATCGACGGTAAGGAAATTAAAGTTCTTTCTGAAAAAGACCCTGCTAACCTTCCCTGGGGTGATCTGGGGGTAGATGTTGTAATTGAATCTACCGGTCTTTTTACTGATGCTAATGATGCTAAAAAACACCTGGAAGCCGGTGCTAAAAAAGTTATTATTTCTGCACCTGCCAAAAATGAAGACCTGACTATTGTACTGGGTGTAAATGAAGATAAATATGACCCTGCTAACCACCATATTGTTTCCAATGCTTCCTGTACAACCAACTGTCTGGCTCCTGTTGCCAAGGTACTTAATGATAAATTCGGTATTGAAAAAGGTTTAATGACCACTATTCACTCCTATACTTCTACCCAGAATATCCTGGATGGTCCTTATGCCTGGAAGAAAATGACCAGGGGTCGGGCTGCTGCTGAAAATATTGTACCGACCACAACCGGTGCTGCCAAGGCCATCTCCCTGGTATTACCCGAACTGAAAGGTAAGTTAGACGGTATGGCTGTTCGTGTACCTACCCCAACCGTATCCCTGGTTGACCTGGTAGTAACCCTCAAAAAGGATGTAACCGTTGAAGAAGTGAATGCTGCTATGAAAGAAGCCGCTGAAGGTCCAATGAAAGGAATCCTGGGGTATAATGAATTACCCCTGGTATCCAGAGACTTCTTCGGTGATACCCGTTCTTCCATCTTTGATGCAAACCATACCAGGGTTATGGAAGATGGAATGGTAAAAGTTCTTTCCTGGTATGATAATGAATACGGTTATGCTAACAGGGTAGTAGATCTGGCCCTTTACATGGCTAAAAAAGGCCTGTAATTAATAGCATAATCAGATGTAAATCCAGAGGGGGTTGAAAGACCCCCTCTTAAATACGAATAGACCGGTTTGACTTATGTAGTTTTATATATTACAGGTTGTTTAATAAATTAACAGATGTAGTTTAAAATACTAATGAGACTGTATATATTAGGGATGGTTCGTATATTACTTTTCTCAGTTTAGCCCGGTATATTTCGGGATAAACGACAAATAATAATGGAGGTGGGATAAGTGAAAAAGACCCTGAAGGATGTTGATTTCAAGGGTAAAAGAACGCTGGTAAGAGTAGATTTCAATGTACCTCTTGAAGATGGTAAGATTACCGATGATACCAGAATTGAGGCCGCATTACCTACTATAAAATACCTGGTTGATGAAGGGGCAAAGGTTATATTAATGTCGCATCTGGGTCGTCCCAAAGGTAAGGTCGTAGATTCTTTAAGACTTGATCCTGTAGCCCAGAGGCTGGCCGAGTTACTCGGAAAAGAAGTTACCAAGGTTGATGACTGTATTGGAGATGAACCTAAAGAAGCAGTAAGTGAAATGGAAAATGGGGATGTTCTCCTTTTAGAAAATACCCGTTTTCACGCCGGTGAAAAGAAAAATGACCCCGATTTCGCCAGACAGCTGGCTGAACTGGCCGAGGTATTTGTAAATGATGCCTTTGGTGCTGCCCACCGGGCCCATGCTTCTACTGTAGGGGTCACCGAGCATTTACCATCTGTAGCCGGATTTTTATTGCAGAGGGAGTTAAATGCCCTGGGAGAGGCTATGGAGAACCCCGGACATCCCTTTGTTGCTATCTTAGGTGGTGCCAAGGTTTCAGATAAAATCGGGGTTATTAAAAATCTCCTCGATAAAGTAGACTACCTCCTGGTTGGTGGTGGTATTGCCAATACCTTCTTACTGGCCAAGGGTTATGAAGTAGGGGATTCCCTGGTTGAAGAGGACAAAGTAGAGCTGGCTAAAGAGCTCTTAAAAGAAGCTGAGGAAAAAGGTGTTGACCTTGTTTTACCTGAAGATGTAGTTATTGCTGAAGAATTTAAAGAAGATGCCAACCATAAAGTTGTCAGTGCTGATAGTATTCCTGAAGGCTGGCAAATCCTTGACAGTGGTGGGCCAAAAACCATCGAGAAATACAGTGATATCATCGCTAAAGCTGAAACCGTTATCTGGAATGGACCTATCGGGGTTTTTGAAATGGATACCTTTGCTAAAGGTACCAATGCCCTGGCTGAAGCTATGGCCAGATCCAGTGCCAGAACCGTAATTGGTGGTGGTGACTCCGCAGCTGCTGTTAAGAAAGCCGGTTTAGAGGATAAGATGAGTCATATTTCAACCGGTGGTGGTGCTTCCCTGATGTTCTTTGAAGGAAAGCCCTTACCCGGTGTTGAAGCATTAGATGATGTTGAGTAAGGAGGGGATTTTGTGAGGACACCGTTTATTGCCGGTAACTGGAAGATGAACTTGACATTGAAAGAATCGGTGGCCCTGGTAGAAGAATTAAAAGACCTGGTTTCCGGTGTTACCGGGGTTGAGATTGCTGTCTGCCCACCGGCTGTTAACCTGACCCGTGTTCAGGAAGTGTTAAAGGATACCAGTATTAAGGTCGGAGCCCAGAATATGCACTGGGAAGACAGTGGTGCCTTTACCGGGGAATTATCTCCGGTTATGCTCAGGGATATAGATGTTGATTATATTATTATCGGACATTCTGAAAGAAGACAGTATTTTAATGAAACCGATCAGATTGTTAATAGAAAGGTTCAGGCTGCCCATACCCATGGTCTGAAACCCATTATCTGTGTTGGTGAAAGCCTTGATGAGAGGGAAGAAGGCAAAACAAGACAGGTAGTCAAAGCTCAGGTTAAATCTGCCCTGGCAGGCTTAACAAAAGACCAGGTTGCTGATTCAGTAATTGCCTATGAACCCATCTGGGCTATTGGTACCGGAAAATCGGCTACTGCTGAAGAGGCCAATGATGTGATCAAATTTATCAGGGAAACAGTAAACCAGGATTTTGACGGAGCCGGGGATGCCATGAGGATACAATATGGTGGTAGTGTTAAGCCCCATAATATTGAAGACTTTATAAAACAGAGTGATATTGATGGTGCCCTGGTCGGTGGAGCCAGTCTTAAAGCTGAGTCTTTTGCTGAAATAGTGAAAAAGTCAGTTTAAAGTAAGTTAAAAAAATCCCCGGGGAAAGCCCCCGGGGAGCATAATGGTTAAAGCAATGTTTTTTAATAAAGCATTAAATATATCAACAGATATTGTATATTTAAATGTAATATGTTACTGAATGGCAAAGTTTAAGGAAAGAGGTGAGGATGATGAATCGTCCTAAACCGTTAGCCCTGATTATAATGGATGGTTTTGGATTAAGTGAAAAATCTGATGGGAATGCTATAAAACAGGCCCACACCCCCAATCTTGATAAATTTTTTGAAGAATACCCTGATACGGTGCTGGATGCATCCGGGGAAGCAGTTGGGCTTCCGGAAGGGCAAATGGGGAATTCAGAGGTTGGCCACCTGAATCTGGGGGCTGGCCGGATTGTATACCAGGATTATACCCGGATTAATAAAGCTATTGAAGAGGGAACCCTGCCTGAAAATGATGCCTTAAAGAACGCTATCCAGCATGTTAAAGATAATAATTCTGCCCTTCATTTAATGGGACTGCTTTCTGATGGGGGTGTCCACAGCCATATCAATCATCTCTTTGGTCTTCTGGAGATGGCCAGAGTTAAGAATATAGAAAAAGTATATGTTCACCCCATTCTTGATGGACGGGATACACCGCCCCGGAGTGCTGAAAAATATTTGAACCAGCTGGAAGAAAAGCTGGCAGAGCTGGGCATCGGTGAAATCGCAACCGTAAGTGGACGTTATTACACTATGGACCGGGATAATCGCTGGGACAGGACCAAAAAAAGTTATGATGCCCTGGTTTTAGGTGAAGGGCTTGAAGCCAGTGATGCTATCAGTGCCCTGAAACAGTCCTATGCAGCCGATAAGAGTGACGAGTTTGTTATTCCCACTGTTATCAAGAAAAACGGCCAACCGGTTGGTACCATTAAAGATAATGATGCTGTTATCTTTTATAATTTCAGGGCTGACAGGGCCCGTCAGATAACAAAGGCCCTTGCCCTTGAGGAATTTGATGAGTTTGAAAGGCCAGCGGAACATCCCGAAAATCTTTATTATGTCTGTATGGCAGAATATGATGAGGAATTTAACCTGCCGGTTGCTTTTCCACCACTTGAAATAAAAAATGGATTTGGTGAAATTTTAAGTAAAGAGGGCTTTAAACAGCTCAGGATAGCCGAAACTGAAAAATATGCCCATGTTACCTTCTTCTTTAATGGTGGGGTAGAGAAGAAATATCCGGGTGAAGACCGGGTCCTTGTTCCCTCACCAAAGGTTGCTACCTATGATGAAAAACCGGAAATGAGTGCCTATGAAGTAACCGATAAACTCCTGGAGAAACTCGATGAAGATAAATATGATGTTATTATCCTTAATTTTGCTAACCCTGATATGGTTGGTCACACCGGCTTTATGGATGCAGCCGTTAAAGCAGTTGAAGCTGTTGATGAATGCCTTGGTAAGATTATTCCCAGAATAGTGGATATGGGGGGACAGGTTTTACTGACTGCTGACCATGGAAATAGTGAAAAGATGAAAGATAGTGAAGGCAAACCACATACCGCCCACACCACAAACCAGGTACCCCTCATTTATATTGGTGGACCTGAAGGTGTCGGGGTTAAACCCGGAAAGCTGGCTGATATTGCACCAACCATGCTAGAAATACTGGGCCTGGATACGCCTGAAGAAATGACAGGGCAGTCACTTCTGACCCGATAAACCTGTTAATAACATGTTTGTTAATGGTTTTGTCTATATTTCTGCCAGTAATGTGATTGGAAGACATAATTAGAATCAAATAAAAACTTATAAACAATATAAATAATGGAGGGATAAAAATGATTGATACCAGTATTGTTGATGTTTTTGCCCGTGAAATTCTTGATTCTCGCGGTAATCCTACTGTTGAAGTTGAAGTTGTCCTTGGTGACGGTTCCCTGGGGCGTGCTGCTGTTCCTTCTGGAGCCTCAACCGGAGCCTATGAAGCTGTTGAATTGAGGGATGGTGAGGACCGTTACCTCGGCAAGGGTGTTCAGAAAGCTGTTAAAAATGTTAATGAAGTAATTGCTCCTGAATTAATTGGATATGACGCCAGGGACCAGGTTGATATTGACAGGTTAATGATTGAACTCGATGGAACCGAGAATAAGGGTAAACTCGGGGCCAATGCTATTCTCGGAGTATCACTGGCTGTAGCCAAAGCTGCTGCCAATGCTTCAGATAGCTACTTGTTTAAATACCTCGGTGGTGTCAATGCTAAAGTTTTACCTGTGCCGATGATGAATATCCTCAATGGTGGGGAGCATGCCGATAACAATGTTGACATTCAGGAATTTATGATTATGCCGGTAGGGGCTGTAAACTTTGCTGAAGCCATGAGGATGGGAAGCGAGGTTTACCACAACCTCAAAAAAGTACTTCAGGGTAGAGGCCTTAACACTGCTATCGGTGATGAAGGTGGCTTTGCCCCTGACCTGGGTTCAAACGAAGAAGCCATTGAAGTAATTATTGAGGCTGTAGAAAAGGCCGGTTATAAACCCGGAGATGACATCATGCTGGCCCTTGATGTAGCCGCTACCGAGCTTTATAAAGATGGTAAATATGTTCTTGAAGGTGAAGGGGTTGAAAAAACCTCTGAAGAAATGATCGAGTTCTATGAAAAACTGGTAGATAAATATCCCATTATTTCAATTGAAGATGGTCTATCTGAAGATGACTGGGATGGTTGGGCTAAACTTACTGAAAAACTCGGTAATAAAATCCAGCTGGTTGGGGATGACCTCTATGTAACCAATACCGAACGTCTCTCCCGCGGTATTGAAGAAAAGAGTAGTAACTCTATTCTTATCAAGGTTAACCAGATCGGTACCCTGACTGAAACCATTGAAGCTATTGAAATGGCTAAAAAAGCTGGTTTTACTGCTGTTGTTTCTCACCGTTCCGGTGAAACCGAGGATGTTACCATCTCTGACCTGGTTGTTGCCATGAATACCGGACAGATTAAAACCGGTGCTCCGGCCAGGTCTGAAAGGGTTGCTAAATACAATCAGCTCTTAAGGATTGAAGAAGTACTCGGTGAAGCCGCTGAGTATGCTGGTAAAGATGCTTTCTATAACTTAAGGTAAGAAGTGGTAAAATACCTGTAAGCGAATAAAGTTAAAGAATATAACACTACTTGAAGCAGGGGTTATAAAAAAGCAGAAGGCGAAGATGGTTATAGAAAAATACACTGTATACAGAGATATAGCAAAATTCATTAATAAAATAAACCAGGTGAACAAATATTATATATTAAAGGGGAGGGCCCGGCGCCCTCCTTTTATGTATATTTTACATACTATTTCTCTTACAGGATATCTAATTTAATGGTATCGGAAAAAAATAGTTTCAGGAAAGAACCCGGGAGGATTGTTTTTTTAAAATAAGTGTGTTACAATATTTAATTGAGAAAGCCCTATAATCATGGCAGACACGGAGGTGAGAAGGCAGTGTTAATTTTGAAAATTGCCCATTTTATTATAGCGTTGGCCGTTATTGCCGGTGTTTTACTCCAGTCAGGAAGAAGTGCCGGGCTATCCGGGGCAATAGATGGAGGGGCCACCAAGATATTTGGTAAGAAAAAAGGTATTGATGAAAAACTCAGTTTCTTTACCTCAATAGCTGCAGTATTATTTATGATTACATCATTATTGTTAGCCTTTTTTGTATAATCTTAAATAAGACTAAAATTGAATAAGGAGGATGTCAAATGCAGTTTTATACACCTTTAGCAGGTATCATTGCATTACTTTTTGCCCTGTATCTGGCCGGGAAGGTAAATAAGGCAGAGCAAGGTACTTCCAAAATGGTCGAACTGTCCCGGGCTATAAATGAAGGGGCTATGGCCTTTTTAGGCAGGGAATACAGGATTCTTTCAGTATTTGTAATTATTGTAGCCCTGATAATGATTTTTGTTCCCAGTCTGGGATGGCAGACTGCCGTATCCTTTATTTTAGGGGCTATCTTTTCTGCTCTGGCCGGTTTTGTTGGTATGCAGATTGCAACTACTGCTAATGCCAGGACTACCAATGCCGCCAGAACTGGTTTGAATAACGCCCTGGAGATTGCTTTTTCCGGTGGGGCCGTAATGGGAATGTCAGTTGTAGGCCTGGGTACCCTGGGACTTGGGGTGCTCTACATAATATTCACCGGAAATGTAGACTATATCAGGGGTTTTGCCTTTGGTGCCAGTTCAATTGCCCTTTTCGCCCGTGTTGGTGGTGGGATTTACACCAAAGCGGCCGATGTCGGGGCTGACCTGGTAGGAAAGGTGGAAGCAGGTATACCTGAGGATGATCCGAGGAACCCGGCCGTTATTGCCGACAATGTCGGTGACAATGTCGGTGATGTGGCCGGTATGGGTGCTGACCTTTTTGAATCTTATGTTGGTTCTATTGTTGCCGCTATGGCTCTCGGTAGTCTTTTCAGTACCCAGGTAACGGAACATGTTATTTTACCATTACTGGTAGCTGCCATAGGTATTATTGCTTCAATCATTAGTACCCGTTTTGTTAAGGCAAAAGAAGGCGGTAATCCAGCTAAAGCCCTGGAAAGGGGAACTATTATAAGTGGTATCCTGACCTTGATTGGTTCTTACTTCCTGGTAAACGGCCTTATCGGTGATTTAGGTGTTTTCTGGGCCGTTGTTGCCGGGCTTCTGGCCGGTATTTTAATCGGACGGATTACCGAATACTATACCTCTGACCACTATAAACCGGTTCAGAGTATAGCCGATCAATCCCAGACCGGTACTGCTACCAATATCATTGGTGGTCTGGCTGTTGGTATGAAGAGTACTGTTCTTCCCATTATTGTAATTGCAGTAGCTATCTTTATTGCCTACTACTTTGGAGAACTTTACGGTATTGCCATTGCTGCCGTTGGTATGCTGGCTACTACCGGAATGACCCTGGCTGTCGATGCTTATGGTCCTATCTCTGATAACGCCGGTGGTATTGCTGAAATGTCCAACCTGGAACCAGAGGTCCGTGAAATTACAGACAAGCTCGATTCAGTAGGTAATACAACAGCTGCTATCGGTAAGGGTTTTGCCATTGGTTCTGCTGCATTGACCGCTTTATCACTGTTCTCAGCCTTCTCATCTGAAGTAGGGGTTGAGATTAGCCTGACCAACCCGAATGTTATTATTGGTCTCTTTATCGGAGCTATGCTGCCTTTCTTCTTCTCATCTATCACCATGCAGGCTGTTGGTAGGGCTGCTTTCCAGATGATAGAGGAAGTTAGAAGGCAGTTTAAAGAGATACCGGGTATTATGGAAGGAAAGTCCAAACCGGATTATGCTCGCTGTGTTGATATCAGTACAGCAGCTGCCTTAAAAGAAATGGTTGTGCCCGGATTAATGGCTGTTATTGTACCCATTGTCATTGGACTGTGGAGCGCTGAAGCCCTGGGTGGACTCCTGGCTGGAGCTCTGGCTGCCGGTGTTCTCCTGGCTATTATGATGGCCAATGCCGGAGGTGCCTGGGATAATGCCAAAAAGTACATTGAGGCCGGTAACTACGGTGGTAAGGGTACCGATACCCATGCTGCTGCAGTTGTTGGTGATACTGTAGGTGATCCCTTCAAGGATACCTCTGGACCATCTCTGAATATTTTAATCAAGCTTATGACCATTGTGTCACTTGTTTTTGCTCCACTATTTATGTAATAACAATTACAATAATAATGCTGAGTAAAACCCTCTAAGTGTCAGGCTTAGGGGGTTTTTTAAAAGATATTTTTGGGAGGAGGAGTTTTATGAGAGAAGGGGACAGGATGTGCTTTGCCTGTGGTCCTGATAATCCCATATCCCTGAACCTTGACTTTAAATTAACCGGTGATAATACTGCTGAGGCTGTATTCATTCCAGGGGATGTTCATCAGGGTTATGATGGTATTATGCACGGAGGACTGGTTACAACATTACTAGATGAAGCTATGGCCAAGGTAATTGCTTTAAAAGGTGAAATAGCAGTAACTGCTGAAATCCGGGTCAGGTTTAAACACCCGGTCAGGATCGGTGAGAGATTGAGAATAACCGGGATTTTTAAAAAACAGCGAAAAAAATTGATTTTTACCGAGGCCGGGCTATATGACAGTGATGATACGCTTCTGGCATCGGCTACCGGGAAATTTATTGTTGCTGATCCATAACCGGGTATGCTCAAGGTGTATAAATTTTTATTATAAAAATTGGTTAAAATTAAAAAAATACAGCATTATTTTGATGTTAAAAGTAAAACTGATAAGGAGGTACGATTCAATATGAACAGGGAAGATGCTTATCAACTGGTTAAGAAGAATATTAAACAGAAGAATCTGGTAAAACACTGCCTTGCTGTAGAGGCGGTAATGAGGAGACTGGCAGAGTATTTTGATAAAGATGTGGAAAAATGGGGTTTGACAGGACTACTCCATGATATAGATTATGAAAAAACAGCTGATGAGCCGGAACGCCACAGTATCGTAGGGGCTGAAATGCTTGAAGAATTAGGTTTGCCTGAGGATATAGTATATGCCGTTAAAGTTCATAATGGTGTTCATGGATTACCCCGTAAGAGTCTGATGGATAAAGCCCTTTATGCCAGTGATCCCCTGACCGGTCTTATTGTAGCTGCAGCTTTGATCCACCCTGATAAAAAACTGGATTCTATAGATACTGAGTTTGTAATGAATCGTTATAAGGAAAAGTCTTTTGCCCGGGGGGCAGACCGGGATGTCATTGCTTCCTGTTCTGAAATGGGTCTTGAGCTTGAAGAGTTTATAGGCCTGGCTCTGGAGGCCATGCAGGGTATTTCTGATGAACTGGGCTTATAAACCATGCCAGGTAAGGTAATAATAGATATAAGGTACTTAAATCCAACGTTAATCCAGTTTTACTATAATTGATTTTTCTGGTGGAAAAGCCAGGCGATAATTAAAATAAAATGATAATTTAGGAATGGTGACTATGAGCGCTAGAGATAAAATTATGGAATTTATGGCCGATAAGGCCGAACGGCCTATGTCGGCCGCCGAATTAATGAAAGTATTTAAAATTGAAAAGGATCAGAAGGGGATATTTATTAACCTTTTAAAAAAACTGGTTAAAGAGGGTCTTCTTTTTAAAACCCAGGATGGTAAATACGGTATTCCCGAGAAAATGGACCTGATTCCCGGTCGTATTGAGGGTAACCCCAGGGGATTTGCGTTTTTAATCCCTGATGACCCGACCCGGGATGATATATTTATTAGCCTTGAAAATCTAAAAGGGGCCATGCATAATGACCGGGTCTTTGTCAGACTTCTTTCAAGGCAAAAGGGTAAAAACAGAGAGGGAGAAGTTGTAAAAATCATAGAACGGGCCAACCACCAGGTGGTCGGCAACCTGGAGAAAAGCAAGTACTTTGGCTTTGTAGTCCCTGATAATAAAAGAATTTTTTATGATGTTTTTATTCCGAAAGAGGAATTAAACGGGGCCAGGCAAAACCAGAAAGTGGTTGCTGAAATAACCAGATGGCCTGAAAAAAAGAGAAACCCTGAAGGTAAGATAATTAAAATCCTGGGCTCCCGGGGAGAACGGGGAGTAGACATAGAGGGGATAATTTATCAGCTGGGTCTTCCCCAGGAGTTTGATTATGAGGTCCTTGAGGAAGCAAAGTCTATTCCCCTTGAAATAAGTAAAGGTGACTTAAAGGGAAGAAGGGACCTTAGAGCTATGCCCATGGTTACAATTGACGGGGCTGATGCTAAGGACCTTGATGATGCTGTATCCATTGAAGAGGTGGATGATAACCAGGTACGCCTGGGGGTCCATATTGCCGATGTCTCCCATTATGTAAAAGAAGATAGTGCCCTTGATCGGGAGGCTCTGAAGAGGGGAACCAGTATTTATCTGGTGGACCGGGTTATTCCGATGCTTCCTGAGAGGCTTTCCAATGGTATCTGTAGCCTTAACCCCAATCAGGACCGGTTAACCATGTCGGTCTTTATTACTTATCAGCTGGAACCCTTTAAACTGATGGAGTATGAGATCGTTCCCAGTGTTATCAAAACCAATTACCGTTTAACCTATGATGAGGTCAGAGAAATCCTTGTTCATAAAAATAAAGCGGCAATTCAAAAATACAGGGATTTTGTTCCCTATTTAAAGTTAATGAATAAGCTCAGGAAAAGATTAAGGGAAGAAAGGGTAGCCCGGGGTAGCATTGATTTTGATATGCCCGAGGTAAAGGTTATCCTTAATGAAGATGGTAAGCCGGTTGATATTATAAACAGAGTTCATGGTATTCCTGAACAGCTTATTGAGGAATTTATGATTGCAGCCAATCGGGTAGTTGCTGAAGATATGTACTGGCGACAGATACCCTTTATCTACAGGGTTCATGATCAGCCTGATCACGGCAGGATGGCTGACTTTAATGAATTTATCCATAATTTTGGCTACCATTTAAAGGGGGTTAATAATGAGATACACCCCCGGGAATTACAGGAACTGCTTCAACTGGTGGAAGGGAGACCGGAAGAACGCTTGATTACCAGAATACTTTTAAGGTCCATGAAACAGGCAGTCTACTCAGACCAGAATATTGGCCATTTTGGACTGGCTCTCGATTATTATACCCACTTTACATCCCCAATAAGGCGGTATCCCGACCTTATGATTCACCGGATTATTAAAGAGGTTATTAAAAAAGGTTATCTACCAGCCCGGAGGCAGGAAGAACTGGAAGAGAAATTATTTGAAGTTGCTGAACACAGCTCCCTCCAGGAAAGAAAAGCCATGGAAGCTGAACGGGACTCTGTTGATTTGAAGAAGGTTGAATATATGAAGGATAAAACTGGAGAAGAGTATGAAGGTATTATTAACGGGGTTACCAATTTTGGCTTCTTTGTTGAACTGGATAATACTGTTGAGGGGCTTATCCATGTTGAAAATCTGGAGGATGATTACTATCATTATGTGGAAGAACAGCATGCTTTAATTGGTGAGAGGACCCGGAAGACTTACCGGTTTGGTGACAGGGTAAGGGTCAGGGTTGAACGGGTCAATCTAGATGAAAGACAGATAGATTTTAGCCTCATCGAGTAGAGGAGGGATAAAATGGGACAGGATAATATAAAGGTTATAGCCCGGAATAAAAAGGCAAGACATGATTTTTTCATCGAAGAAACCTATGAATCTGGTATCATTTTAAGGGGGACTGAAATTAAATCTGTCCGGGAGGGCAGGGTTAACTTAAAGGATAGCTTTGCCCTGGTTGAGAATGGTGAAGTATTCTTATATAATATGCATATCAGTCCCTATAAGCAGGGGAATCGTTATAACCATGACCCCGGGAGGAAAAGAAAACTTTTACTCCATAAGAGTGAAATTAGAAAACTGATCGGTAAAACTAAACAGAGGGGTTATTCTCTGGTTCCTTTGAGTATCTATTTAAAAAACAATCTGGCCAAGATTGAACTGGCCCTTGCTAAAGGTAAAAAGAAATATGACAAACGTCAGGAAATAGCCAAAAAAACAGCTGAACGTGAAATAAGACGGGCCTTTAAAGAAAGGCAGCGTTATTAACTTGACATTTATATACTGGTAAGTTATAATTTATAATACAAAACTCTACAGGATAAATCTGGGGGTGTTCCGGGTTTCGCCTGCATGGTGAATCCTTCAGGAGCGAGCCGTGGTTGGTCTTTCACACGTAAAACACTGACCATTTAAAATTACTTGCAGACAATAACAATTACGCTTTAGCTGCTGCTTAAACAAAGCAGCTACGCTTATCCGGTTTTTGCCTGCGGAATCGGGTAAGTGTCATAAACAGTGGGCTACCTGCTACCTGATGCCTGTAGGGTAGTAGGGAACATTACAGGCTGATAGTCTGGGACCCTGTCTGTGGGGGATCAGGCTATGAGATTAAAACACAGACTACGCTCGTAGGTGCCTGAAGGGTGACCCATGTAGTACGTGGGTTCGAATCCCACCACCTCCACCAGTTATATAATTTGATAACAGGCAGGTATAAATTGCCTGAAATCCAACGCACGGGCATAGCTCAACTGGTAGAGCACTGGACTCCAAATCCAGGTGCTGGGGGTTCAAGTCCTCCTGCCCGTGCCATTTTATTTTTCCAATGTAATATTAAGCCCTCTCGTTGTGAGAGGGCTTTTTTTAAATTTTATTAAAAAACCACCGGGTAATCATTAATTAATTACTTCGAGTTCTTTATCCATTCTTTCCGCTGTTATATTCTGCAAATCTGGTGTTACATGAGGATATACATCCATTATAACAGTAATTGGAGCCTTACAATTTTTTTCTTTTTTAAAAAAGGAATATTAATAAAAATGGATAATAAATAATAAAGAATAAATGTTTATAAGATTTTGAATGTCGAAACATGTCCACTTTAAACTTAGCAATGATGTTTTAAAATTGGTATCCTGTTAGTGAAGATTATCTTTATTTAGTGAGGTGAGAGAAATGAAAAGTAAAAGTATTGCGGTTGTGTTTTCAATGATTATGATATTGGTGTTGGCGGTTGGTTCAATTGGTGCAACGCAAAGTGATACACCCGCACCATCGTCGCAATCTTCTGGACAAATTTACCTATATGGGGAAATGCATGGTGTAGATAAGATTTTAGATAAAGAATTTAAATTATGGTATGATTACTACCACAACCAGAACATGAGACATTTATTTTTAGAACTTCCATACTATACCGCAGAATTTTTGAACATATGGATGCAATCAGATAGCGACGATATTCTGAATAATCTATATTTTGATTGGGCTAATACTGCTGGGTGTAACCCTGAACATAAAGAGTTTTTCAAGAAGATAAAAATCCATTGTCCTGAAACGATTTTCCACGGGACAGATGTCGGACATCAATATAATACTACAGGAGTACGTTTTCTGAAATATCTTCGAAGTAATAATTTAGAGGATTCAGAGCAATACTTAATAGCGAAAGAGGTAATAGAGCAGGGAAAGAAGTACCATTTTGATAAAGACCATGTTTACCGTGAAAACATGATGGTGAAGAATTTTATCCGCGAATTTGATAAATTAAAAGGTGAAAGCATAATGGGGATTTATGGTGCAGCACACACCGGGCTGGAGGCGATGAACCATACTAATTCTGTTCCGTGCATGGCAAATCAACTGAAGGAACGTTATGGTGATGCTATACACTCAGTAGATTTACGAGTAGATATAATCCAGGTTGGTGGAAAAGAGTATAAGGCAATGTATTTTGGGAAACAGGAGTTGACAAGATTTGAAGATTATGCCTATAGGGAATTTTGGCGTCTGGAGAATGCATATGAAGATTTTGAGGATAGACCTAAGACAGGGAATATACTACCTTACAACAATTATCCGATGCTGATAGAAACAGGACAGGTTTTTGTTATAGATTATATTAAAGAAGATGGTTCTGTCATACGAAAGTACTTTCGCTCCGATGGGCTTGTATGGGAAAATCTCCCGTGCACAGAGGAATTTATAGTAGAGTGACAAAAGTACATGTTAATATCATAGTTATAATGTTTTGCTCTTTATTGAAACCTGTTTCAGGTTTCTTTTTTTTTATTTAAATTTAACACATTTTTGTGAGTTCTTATCCATTCTTTCTGCTGTTATCTTCTACAAATCTGGTGTTACATGAGGATATACATCCATTATAACAGTAATTGGAGTTTTACATTTTCTTCTTTTTTTTAAAAGGAATATTAATAAAAATGGATAATAAATAATAAAGAATAAATGTTTATAAGGTTTTTAAATGTCGAAACATGTCCACTTAAATCAGTAACGATGTTTTAAAATTGGTATCCTGTTAGTGAAAATTATTTTTATTTAGTGAGGTGATAGGGAAATGAAAAGTAAAAGTATTGCGGCTGTTTTTGCAATGATTATGATATTGGTGTTGGCGGTTAGTTCAACTGGTGCAACACAAAGTGACATATCCTCACCACCGTCGCAATCTTCTGGACAAATTTACCTATATGGGGAAGTGCATGGTGTAGATAAAATTATAGATAAAGAATTTGAATTATGGTATGATTACTACCACAACCAGAATATGAGACATTTATTTTTAGAACTTCCGTACTATACCGCAGAATTTTTGAACATATGGATGCAATCAGATAGCGACGATATTCTGAATAATCTATATTTTGATTGGGCTAATACTGCTCTATGTAACCCTGAATATAAAGAGTTTTTCAAGAAGATAAAAATCCATTGTCCTGAAACGATTTTCCACGGGACAGATATCGGGCATCGATATAATAGTATAGGAGTACGTTTTCTGAAATATCTTCGAAGTAATAACCTGGAGGACTCAGAGCAATACCTGAGAGCAAAAGAGGTGATAGAGCAGGGCAAGAAGTTTTATTCTGATAAAGACCATGTTTATCGTGAAAACATGATGGTGGAGAATTTTATCCGCGAATTTGATCAATTAAAAGGCGAAAGCATAATGGGGATTTATGGTGCCGCACATACCGGGCTGGAGGCGATGGACCATACTAATTCTGTTCCGTGCATGGCAAATCAATTGAAGGAACGTTATGGTGATGCTATACACTCAGTAGATTTATTTATTTTGGTGAAGGATATTGAACCGTACCGGGTAGATATAATCCAGGTTGGTGGAAAAGAGTATGAGGCAATGTATTTTGGGAAACAGGAGTTGACAGGATTTAAAGAAGATTATGTCTATAGGGAATTTTGGCGTCTGGAGAATGCATATGAAGATTTTGAGGATAGTCCTAAAACAGGGTATGTAATGCCTTACGACAATTATCCGATGCTGATAGAAACAGGACAGGTTTTTGTTATAGATTATATTAAAAAAGATGGTTCTATTATACGAAAGTACTTTCGCTCCGATGGGCTTGTATGGGAAAACATCCAGTATACAGAGGAGTTTATAGTAGAGTGACAAAAGTATAATGCAGATATATGCGCATCAAGTAGTACTTCGTCCCTAATGTTCTATATGTTAGGATAGTTGTCGTAGGTCGTAGAGAGTAAAATCCGTGTATAAGTCCTAGTAGTATATGTAAATTATTATTATTATTATATTTTAAAGAATAATTATAAATAATTTTCAGCCCCCTTTGGGTACCGATTGATAGTTATATAACAAAAGCCCCTTAACAAAGAAGGGGCTTAATTATTGCTATATCAGTTATTAGAAAATGATGTCCCTGGTAGGAATTGAACCTGGGTAGGAAATTGTTGCAGAAAGAAGGAATAATATCTCTTAATGTGTAAATATATAATGGAATTTAAAATAAAGGGGGACAGAATATGACAATAAGACTTAAGAAAATTGTACTGACAGTTTTATTAATTTTAGTTTCAATAACTTTAACAGGTTGTGTCGAGGGTTTTTTTCATGTTACAGTTAATAAAGACGGTAGTGCAGATTTAAATTATAAAATGGGATTTAATGAAATGCTTCTGGGAATATTAGAATCAGAAGGTACCGGTCTGG
The DNA here is from genome assembly GCF_000020485.1 of Halothermothrix orenii H 168. Lineage (GTDB taxonomy): Bacteria > Bacillota > Halanaerobiia > Halanaerobiales > Halothermotrichaceae > Halothermothrix > Halothermothrix orenii. Next base: position 1,679,898 of record NC_011899.1, on the reverse strand, counting down.
GGCAGGTTAAACAGCAATTTGAGAGTAAGGGTTTTGAGGTTACATTTTATAAAAATGAGGAAATGACCGGTTTAATAGCAAAAAAGCATGTAAATTCACTAAATGAGGTTTCTTTTGATTTTTTAAATCAGGATGTTCCCATCAATGTGAATTCAGAAGAGACTGGTATTGATGGAGGTAATGTAGAGTTAAAGAAGGGTTTTTTTGAAAATACATATAAAATAAATGCCACCTTTGATATGAGTGATATGAAGTTATCGGAAGAGGAACAACAGGAGATGGATGAATTTCAAAAGCAAATATTAAATTCTTTCTTAAATGAAATTAACTTAAATGTTATATTTACACTCCCTGTTAAGCCGGGAAAGCATAATGCATCTGAAGTAAGGGATAATGGATATACCCTGGTCTGGAATCTGGTTCCCGGTACAAAAAATAAAATTTATGTAGAGGCTACAACCCCCAATACCAAAAACTTATTGTTAACCGGGTTAACTGTTATAATTCTGTCAGGTATTTTATACCTTGTGGTTAAAAAGAAAAAAGATGAAAAAAGCACTAACATTACCTGATATCTATCATAAGATATTTTATAATAAATGGTAAAGCTGGGTTTAAGACTTTATCCACTAAGATGTTCATATATGCCGGTGTCATATAAAAAAGTTATGGCAGCGGCTAAACTTATAGTATTTAATCCAGGTAGGGGGGGGTTTTAAAATAAAAAAGAAACGTAAACGTAGATTTTTACTGGTCTTTTTGGTTATTATTTTAATACTAATATCAGGATTGAGTATCTGGTTATTAAATCCCTATGAAGCGATGGATTATGCCATTGAAATAATGGGTAATAAAAACGGGGTCAGGATCACCAGAAATGACTGGATTGTGGTTGAGCCAGCTAACCTCAATAAAGTAGATACAGGATTTATTTTTTATCCAGGGGGAAGGGTTAAAGCTGAAGCATATACTCCACTGGCCTTTAATATAGCCAGGTCTGGTTATAAGGTTGTTATTGTACCCATGCCTGTTAACCTGGCTATATTCGGGATAAATGAAGCTGATAAGGTAATTAAAAAATATAACCATATTGATAACTGGGTAATTGGAGGACATTCCCTCGGTGGGGCTATGGCAGCCCGGTATGCCAGTGAAAATCCTTCCAGGATAACAGGTTTAATATTACTGGCTTCTTACCCATCTAAAGAAGATGATTTATCCAGGGGTGATTTAGATGTTTTATCCATCTATGCAACCAGGGATGGTATTGCCACTGCTGAAAAAATAAATAACTCTAAAGAACTGCTCCCTGCTGACACTGTTTGGGTAAAGATTGAAGGAGGAAACCATTCTCAATTTGGGTTTTATGGTTTTCAATCAGGAGATAATGAAGCCATTATTAGCAGAAAGGAACAACAAAAGGAAACTATAAAAGCTATAAAAAAATTTTTATTAAAAATCAAAAGGTAATCAAGCAATCAGGGTCGAAAAACGGGGTAAAGGACTTGATAATATACCCTGAATAAATGTTACTAGTGAAAATAATTTGGGAGGGATATTAAATGAAACACAAATTAAAGGTAGTATTACTTGTTTTAATATTTATCGCAGGGTCTACCTTATTAGTTGGTGCCAGTGATAACAATATACTTCGGGTGAATACATATATATATAAGGCAAGACAGTCTGCTTTTAATGGAGACTATGAAAGTGCCTTAAATTATTATGAAGAGGCCCTTAAAAACTGGAATAATAATGAATACTATTTTTTTACCTTACCCCTTATAATAGAAGAGATTGAAAGGACCGGTCTGAAATACCAGATTATGCTTGCTGGCAAAAAAGGTGAAGAGCTGGGTCAGGCCATATTAAACGGTGAAGATACAACTAAAATTAAAAGGAAATATGAGGAAAAGGAACAGCAGATAAAATATAGAGTGGAGGATATTACGGGTCTGGTTTCAGATAAAACTGATAAACTGACAGATTTACATTTAATGAAATATGTGGATAAGGATTTTAATAATTTTACCTTACCGGAACATATTCAGTATGCCCGGGCTCTGAGTTTTAATGAAGATTATGAATCTGCTTTAAATCATTATGAAGCAGCTTTAAAAGTCTGGAATAAGGAGTATAAAGAAAATTATGTGTTTAATATTGAGCTAATTAAAGAAGAAATTCAGATAATGGGAAACAAATTTGAAATAAGTCTTGCTGCCCTTAAAGGGGAAAAACTGGCTGAAGCCTATATGGATGAAACAAAAGACCCCCGGGAGGTTGAGAGGGCATTTGATAAGAAGATAGCCGGGGTTAGACAAAGGGTAGAGGACATTTTGAATCTCCCTTAATAGAGAATAGTTTCTATTAAACATATTTATAATTATTAATATATATTAAGTAACCAGTAGTATATTGGGTATAAATATTTTTGTTAATATCCTGAAAACCCTGGAATAAACGTAAGAAAGGAAGTTCCAGGGTTTTATTAATTAATAAATTACTATACGATATCTACCTGTCTTAGTAGTTATATAGTTAAAAATTTACGGAGCTACCTTTTTAGACCTTTTCAGGTAAATGTGGAAGAAATATTCACCCACAGCTACCAGTAATCCAAATAAAACAAGTGAAGAGGTGGTGACATCAAATGCAGGAGCAATCAGATCTACAATATATGCCGTTATAGCAGCCATGGAACCATCACCAATTGAAGCCAAAACATTACCAAAATTGGGTAAAACAAGGAGATCGCCCACCAGGTAATTTAAAGTAGTCCCCAACAGGGATACAACAATAATCCATGTAAAATCACTGGTGGCGTAAAATGCAATAAGGGCTGCTATACCTGTAATCACGAATTTAGATATCAATGCCTTTAAAGTGGTACTCAAGTAATTACACCTCCATTTTTTCGTAATTCCAGATTATCCGGCCAGTTATAATAATATGATTAACTATTTATTAAAAATATATTCACAAAAAATGAGTACACCGTTTGTAAGAGAATAATTTTAGATTATCTTTAATGTAACTATGGTTACAATGGTTTAGTATATTAAACATATACTTTTTAAGGAAAAACGATTATTAGAGAAAGGTATTTTAGTTTGAAATTTGCAGGAATGTGTTATTTTTTAAAGAATTAAATAAAGAAATATGTAGATAAGGGAAGGATAAGAAAGGGGTCTATAATATGTTTGATAAGTTTATACAGAGTTTCAATTTGACTTTTAAGAACTTCGGGATTCTGGTTTTATATTATATTTTATCCTTTGTCAGTGTAATGATAGGGGCTTTTGTGGCTATCATGTTTTCTGGAAAATATATAATGGCCGGAGATATACCGGTAATTGGAATAATAGTATTTTTTTTCTATGTCCTGTTAGTTGGATTTACTCTGATGGGAGCCATAGCTTATTTAACCTATCACCGGACCAGGGGAAACAGGGTTAAATTGATGGAAGCTATTAGTATTGGATTTGATAAATTTATTAAACTTTTTATTACCATGTTTTTAACCTATTTAATAGTTTATTTAATTGCTTTAATTCCTGCCATTCCTGGTATATATATTCTATTTAATGATCAATTTGAAATGACTCAGTTAAACCCCGGTTCTATAGCGGTTTTAGTGTTATCATTTCTGGCAAGTCTGGTGGTGATAGGTTACCTTACTGTTCATTATAGTTTAACCCCCTTTTATGTCGTTATAAAGGAAGAAGGTATTAATAAAGCCAGAAAGGAAAGCTTTCAGGTAGTAAAAGATAAAAAAATGGGCTGGTCCATATTTGGAGCTTTTTTATTATATTTATTTGTCTTTATTCTGGGGAGTCTTCTTATGCAATTTATAGTCCTGATTTTAATTAATTTTACTAATGAACTTTTCGCTGGAGGAGTTAACTTTATTCTACAGACATTTTTATCTATCGTGTCCACTGGAGTAATCTGGTTCTTACTGGCCCAGTATTTTATTGAAGCCAATGGCGGTGGTGATTTTCTAAACCCGGGGTCACCGGATTCACCCGATTCTAATATAGATATACCCATCAAAATTGAAGATTAATAAAAAATTGATAAGAGGGATGAAATATCGATGGCATTAGATGATTTACAGTATTTGGCTGATAAATTTAATAAATTAGTTATATACCGTGACCTTTTCCAGGATAAAGTTATTAAAAATATAATTAATTTAATGGCATCAAAGAACACCGATAAAGAAAATTATAAATACAATTTTTATGATCTCTGTTATAACCTTATAAAATTTGCTGAAACCCATAATGTAAAAGGGGATGTCTGGAGGAATTATCTAATCTGGAGGGTAATGGCCGCCACCAATATTTTTACTATTTCTGCAGAGAAATACGGGACTGTCCTGAAAACTAGCTTATATCACCTGGTAGAATATGACCTGAAAATAATTAAAGAAATTTATGATAAAGTTGGTATCAAACAAATTGCCAGGTTTAGTGGTACCGGAGCAGATATCCTGGAGGAATTATCAGGATATTGTCCAGCAAGGGACAGGGATAATTTTAATCCACTGGCGTCCTGGTTTGATAAAATTTTAGCTTCTTTTGAAGGAAAATCCTGTGATGAAATACTTTCCAGTTTGATAGATTTTCATTATAAAAATGGAGCAGCTCCCTTCAACCAGTGGGTGGCTTTTCGATGGAAGGATGGCAGGTTTGCAGGTGTTCGTGACCATGACCCGATAACTTTTAAAGATTTAATTGGTTATAAAAAACAGAAGGAACGCCTGATAAAAAACACCCTGAATTTCCTTGAAGGAAAACTGGCCAACAATGTGCTCCTGTTTGGGGATAGTGGGACCGGTAAGTCTTCTTCAGTCAAGGCTCTGGTTAATAAATTTGCCGGGCGTGGCCTCAGGTTACTGGAGATAAGTAAAAATCAGATTAAGGATATTCCAGATATAGTAAATAATTTAAAGAGGCGTGGGCTCCATTTTATTATTTTTCTGGATGACCTTTCCTTTGAAGATTTTGAAACCGATTATAAGTATTTAAAGGCTGTTATGGAAGGTGGGATTGAGGTTAAACCCGATAATGTCCTTTTTTATGCAACTTCTAACCGGAGGCATCTTGTTAAGGAGAAATGGTCTGATAGAGATAGTAATGAAGTCCACGGTGGGGAGGTACTCCAGGAAAAACTGTCACTTTCTGAAAGATTCGGGATAACGATTACATTCCCTTCACCGGACCGCATGGAATATCTGGCTATAGTTAAAAAAATGGCTTCAAGATACAGTATACCCCTTGGTGAAGACGAGCTTGAAGAAAGGGCCCTGCAGTGGGAAATGTGGCACAATGGTAGATCGGGAAGAACAGCCCGCCAGTTTATAAACCACCTCCTCGGGGAGGTAAGGGGAAGAGTGAATTAAACATAGATAAAAATATATTATTATAGACAAGCAATATAAAAAAGCCTGGCTAAAAAAAGCCAGGCTTTTTTTGTCATTTATTTTTTTAAAATTTAAGATAATTCAAGCTGGGCCCTTTTATTAAAATATGTTCTCGCCCCCCACCTTACCAGTATATATACTGTCAGGGTAACACTGCCGGTAATTCCCAGCATGATGGCCAGCTGATATCTTATGGCCACCAGGGGGGAAGCCCCGGCCAGAATTTGTCCGGTCATCATACTCGGGAGAAAGATAATTCCCATCCCGATCATAGAATTGAGGGTTGGTAAGAGGGCATTGTAAAAAGCCCTATTGGCAATATCCCTGGTTGATAACTCAGGGGTGGCACCGAGCATCAAGGCATTTTCAATCATTTCTTTATTATCTTTAATTCCTCCGGTTAACCCTTCGACCCCAAGGGTAATACCGGTCATGGAGTTACCAATTAACATTCCGGAGATCGGAATAATATACTGGGGGAGATACCATGGTTTTAGATTTAAAATAATAAAGGTAAAAAAGGCAATACTCGTTCCTGTTCCGGTCACCATAGCTATAGTAATTAAATATTTAAGTTTTTTATTGATTTCGCTTTTAACCCGTGAAAAGATATTATGAATAGCAAAGAGTTCCATTAATGCCAATACTCCGAGGCTTAAAAAGATATCTGGATGGTTAAAAATATAGGTCAGAACATACCCCACCAGAATAAGCTGTACTGTCATCCGACCTGTTGCCAGGATTATTTCCCATTCGTGACCTATTTTCTGTGTTTTGACTATCATTAAAAGAAAAAGGATAAATATATAGGCTGAAATTAACCTGATGAGGGTTATATTTACGAGTTCATCCATCACTTAATCCCCTACCTTTCTATTACTTTTTCAACGGTTCCTTCATTAACAACTATAGTTTTCTCGGCAAATTTGTTGGCAATTAGACTGGAATGGGTGACCATTACCAGTGTTCCTTTCCGGGCTTTGATATAGTCGACAACCATTGAAATAATGAACCTTTCAGTTTCACTATCAAGGGCTGACGAAGGTTCGTCCAGTAAAAGGGTATCTGGCTTTAGTAACATAATACGAGCCAGGGCAAGCCTCTGTTTTTCACCACCAGATAAATTACTGGCATTTTCTCCAGGTTTATAATTTAAACCTACCATTTTTAGCAGGTCTAAATACCTGCTATCAGGTGCTGGTGGTTTTTCTGTATATTCTTCAACCAACCTGAAGTTATCTCTAATGCTCCCCGGGAATACCACCGGGTTCTGGGGCAGCATGGGGATGCTCCTTCTAAGGAAAACCGGATTATATGTATTCAGGTCTTTTCCCCTGTAGGTAATCAGACCACTATCAGGTGTTAGCATATTATTTAAAAGCTTAAGTAAAGTTGTTTTTCCACCGCCACTTTTTCCCAGAATACAGGTAATACAGTTACTATCAATATGCAGGTTATCAATATAAAGGATATCCCTATATTTAACCTGGTTTAAATGGAACATGGTGTTCCTCCTTATCCGTTTTATTTTAAATTAATTATATCAGTATTATTGTCAAAGTTAAATAACATAAACTTAAAAGTTTATGAACTTAAAGTTAATAATTCACATAAAATAAATTGAGTTTGCATGAGATTAAAATTAATTGTGATTTTCAATACAGGACGGAAAGGCAGGGGAAAAATGAATAGTTATTTTTCTTCCGAACTGGATAGTGGATGGGGAGTATTTATAAGGAAACCCAGGGTTATCAAGGCCAGACAAATGAACGAATATTTTGAGGTTACCACATCAGAAGGAATATTAAAGGGTAAACCAGGGGATTATTTAATAATAGAAGAAGGAGGAGAGCTTAACCTATGCCGTGAAGAAAAGTTTAAAAAAAATTACGTAAAATACAGCCGGAAAGACAAAAAAGATGATAAAGAAACCTGAAAATATTATTTAAAGCTGCTTTTTCTGTTTTATATCAAATTACAAGGCATAAATTTAAAATACTATAAGGGGGTATATTTTTGGAATTAACTTTAACCAATGAAGCTGGAATGGGAATAACAAAGGAAACAGGACTGGAAGAAACTGTAGAAATGAATTTTACGGGGGAGACAAACGAAGTCGGGCTATATCTGGCCATGGCCCGACAGGCCCAGCGAGAAGGTTATCCTGAGGCTGCAGAAGTATTTAAAAGAATTGCCTGGGAGGAAGCAGAACATGCCGCTATCTTTGCAGAATTAAATGGAAAGATATCTTCCAGCACTAAAGAAAATATTGAAAACATGCTAAAAGGGGAACAGGGGTCAAACCGTGGGAAAAGAGAAGCAGCTGTCCAGGCTAAAGAAGAAGGAATAGACAAAGCTCATGATTATTTTGATATAACATCTCTTGATGAGGCCCGGCATGCCAGAATGCTTGAGGGGCTGTTAAACCGATATTTTTATTAAATCTAGGCGAAAGTGTAAAATTCCGGCTGGGGTTTAACAACCCGGCCGGTTTTCATTTATTTTTCCCTCCTGTTATGGTAAATTATATATAGTTAAGCATTCTTAAATGTAATTAATTAAAGTACAAATTGTATATCAAAGTCTGTAAAAACACGCAATGATTATAGTGGGGAGGTAAGTGATTAATGGTAATCGGGACCTGTATCTTTAAATTGCGAATACCGATGGCTACGTCCTTAAAAGAAAAGAGGAGAGTATTAAAAAGCTTTATAACCAGGGCCAGGAATAAATATAATATTTCTATTTCAGAGATTGGTGATAATGATGTCTGGCAAAGGGCAGAAGTGGGTATAGCTACTATTGCTAATTCCCGTAAATATGTGGACCGTCTTATTTCCAGTATTGTTGATTTTGCAGAAGACTTTAATGGATTTGACGTAACCGATTATACGGTTGAAATAATCTAGATTAATATTACCAGATTATAACTATCTTTTGCCAAATAAAAAATTTTTGAAAATTGGATTAATAGTCCTTGACAGGGTTACAAAAATTATATATAATTTAGGTAAAGGTTTACCTGTGATTTACCCATTTGAGGAAAATAAAACTGGAATTATATCGTAGTGTAACGAATATAAATATAATAAAGGTAACAGTAACCATTTATATAACAACGTTTTAAAGGTGGTATATAGTGCCAGATGTTTTTGCAATTATTTTTTTAGTCCCCGGGAAAACCTTTACATAATACTAATATAAAGTAAGGTGAGTGAGTAATGGGACTTACTATTAAAGATATTGCCCAAAAAGCAGGTGTGTCTACAGCTACTGTTTCCAGAGTTCTTAATAACAGTAAACCGGTTAGCCCACAACTTAAGAAAAAAGTTTTAAAAGTAGTAGAAGAAACGGGTTACCGGCCCAATGCCCTGGCCCGGGGTTTAATAAAAAAACATACTGCTTTAATTGGTGTTATTATACCGGATGTTGCTAATCTAAATTTTGCCGAAATGATTAAGGGGATAGAACAGGTTGCTGATGAAAACAATTTTGATATCATTCTATCCAGTTCCGGGGCTAATGTCGATAAAGAGTTAGAAATATTTGATGTATTTATAGAAAAACAGCTGGATGGGATTATTTTTTCCGGTGTTTTCTTTACTGACAGACATAAAGAGTTTTTTAATAAGTATAATATCCCGACTGTTATTGTTGGTCAAAATTTCCCCGGTGTCGAACTTCCATCAGTAACTATAAATAATTTTCAGGCTGCCTATGAAGCTACTTCATATCTAATAGAACTGGGACATCGGAGGATTGGAATGATAACCGGTCCTTTAAAAGATATTGCAGCCGGGCTTGATAGATACCGTGGTTTCAGTGCAGCTTTAAAGGAATATAAGGTCAAAGAAATTGAGGAATATGTTGTTGAAGGTGATTTTAATATAGATAGTGGATACCGGTGTATGGAGGATATTCTTACCGGGAAAGAGGTACCACCAACAGCTATTTTTGCAGCTTCAGACAAGATCGCTATTGGAGCGATGAATTGCTGTTATGATAAAGGTTATAAAGTTCCTGACGATATATCGATTATCGGGTTTGATGATACAGAGGTAGCCTCGGTTGTAAGACCAAGTTTAACCACTATTCATCAAAACCACCAGGAGATAGGTTCCACCACTGCTCAGCTTTTAATTGACAGGATTAAAGGTAGACATAACCGGGCTATCAATGTGCAGCTGCCGTACAGGCTTATAGAGAGGGAAAGCACCAGGAAAATAAGATGATTTTATTAACCGATATGATATTTTTCCAGGAGGGATTAAAATGGATGGAGCAATAATTGAACTAAACGGCAACTGGCTTATCAAACATGACCCTGAAGATAAACTGGAAAAAGAGGGGATTATGTACCGGGACAGTATTGAGACTGCAGGATGGAATAGAATTGAGGTTCCGTCCCACTGGCAAAATCAGGGTTATGATTATCAGGGAGTGGTCTGGTATTTAAAAGAATTTAAAGTTGAAAATGATAGACTTGATGATAACAGGAAAGCTTTTCTGAATTTTAAAGGTGTTGATTATAGATGTCAGGTCTGGTTAAATGGGGTTTATTTCGGTACCCATGAAGGGGATTTTGATAGTTTTGAATTTGAAGTATCAGATTTTTTAAAGCAAGAAAATAGATTGCTTGTAAAAGTAGAGAGCTATGTAGACAGAAGACCGGAATTTAAAACAACCCTCAAAGGAGGGAATTACCACTGGGATTGTTTACCTGTTAAACAACAGGGATTAAAGGATTGTCCTGAGGTTCCGTCAGCGTCCAATCCGCAGTATCCAAATCCTGTAGTAAACCCCGGTGGTATCTGGAAGCCTGTTTTTCTTGAGATTACAGAACCTTTCCGGGTTGAAGAATTGTTTATTACCCCGGAGTTTAAGGGTTCTCAAAAAGAGGTTGAGCTATATATAAAGGGTAAGGTCTATAACTGGACCGATGACCCGGTCTCCTGCCAGGGAAATATTAAACTTATCCCTGATAATTTTAGAGGAGACTCATTTGTAAAAGATATTGACCTGTATTTGACCCCCGGATATAACTATATATCCCTTAAAATGGAACTTAACAGACCTGAATTATGGTGGACATGGGATCTGGGAAATCCTAATTTATATAGATTTGAACTAAAACTGAATGATGAAAACGACCGTCAGATTATAAAATATACCCGTTTAATCGGTATCAGGAAAGTTGAAAAGGGTAGTAACTGGGAGCTTTACTTAAACGGAAAGAGATTTTTTGCCCGTGGTACCAATTATCTTTCCGACCATTACCTCTCAAGAACCGATAAAGAACGTTATGATACTGATATAGAGATGATGGTTGAGGCCAATATGAATATGGTCAGGGTTTTTTCCCATATGGAAAAAGATTACTTCTATGAAGAGTGTGACCGCAGGGGAATTCTGGTTTTTCAGGATTTACCCTTTCAGTGGGGTTATGAGCCTGACCCGGTAATCATTGAACGGGCCAGGAGCATTTCTGAAAGATTTGTTAAAAAATTGTATAACCACCCTTCAATTTTCCTGTGGTGCTGTCACAGTGAGTCAAGGTATCATGATTACAATAAACTTGACCGGATTGTAGAAGCTACAATAAGAAAAATTGACCCCGGGCGGCCGGTCTGGAGGGACTCAGTGATTATGACTTCTGGTGAACCTCCAGAATATTTTGGAAGCCTGGATGAATTCGAAGACTATGTCAGTGCCAATATCAGTGTCCACTGGGTTGGCTGGTACTGGGGAGAGATAGGGGATGCCGAATATTATAATCCCCTGTTTATAACTGAATTTGGGACCCAGTCTTTACCAGGTATCGAATCTTTAAAAAAGTTTATACCTGAAGAGAAATTATGGCCACCTGATTGGGATGAATACCGTTATCGTGGTTTTCAAACCAATATCTATCAGGAAAATATGGGTAGTTTCCCCGAGAAATTGGAGGACCTGGTCAGGATAACCCAGGATTATCAGCATAAATTTTATAAAAAGCATATTGAAGCCTTGAGGAGAAAGAAATACAGGAATGTTAATGGATTGTTACAGTTCCACTTTGTCAATACATGGCCTGCAATTGACTGGTCAATAATAGATTATTACCGGAAACCAAAGAAGGCGTACTTTACTGTGAAAGATGCCTTTAAACCGGTTTTAGTATCCTTTACCGCTATATTTAATCAGGGCTCTGTTGAGGCCAGAGCCTGGGTAGTCAATGATTATCACCATTCCCTTGAAGACCTTACTTTAAGGTGGGAGATAACCGGGAAAGAAGAACATATTAATAAAGAGGTTGAAATACCGGTTATCGAAGCGGATTTAGCTGGCATTATTGCCAGGGAAATAATTTCCGGTGATTTTAAAGAAATCAGGGTAAGGGGTGAACTCATCGATAAGTCAGGTAAAGTTCTTTCTGCTAATAAAGATACCTTGATTCCCCTGAAGAAATATAAATATGTTGAAAGGGTAGACGGAGTAAAGGTTAACAGAAAAGCTGACGCCATTTAAATTATATAGCCATATAAATCTTATAAAATGTATTTCGAGAATAGTTTCAAATAACTTATCCCTGTATTCTGGTAACCAATACAGAAAAGTTCAGGTGACAACTGGATATTATTTTCCTGATCTGCTTATAAGACTATAACTTTATAAGGCTATAACGTTCAAATAGATTTAACCAAAAAATGAAAGGGGGAAAAGGGCATTAATTGCCCGCAAATTAATGAAAAGGAGTCTTATTTTAACACTATCAGTTTTCCTGGTACTGGTCTTGTCCGTATCCGCATTTGCTGCTACTGAAATTACCGTATGGTATCACTCCGGCAGGGGTGGGGAAAGAGAAGTAATTGAGGATCAGGTTAAAAGGTTTAATGCCATGCAGGATGAAGTCAAGATAAAACTTGTTCAGTTGCCTGAAGGTAGTTATAACGAACAGGTTCAGGCTGCTGCCATGTCAGGGGACCTGCCCGATGTACTTGACCTTGATGGTCCTTTTATTGCCAACTATGCCTGGTCCGGGTACCTTCGTCCCTTAGAAGATTATGTTAGTCCGGAACTTAAAGAGGATCTCTTACCCTCTATTTTAGCCCAGGGAACCTACCAGGGTCACCTGTATGCTCTGGGAACCTTTGATTCAGGACTGGCTATCTGGGGTAACAAGGAATATTTAGAAGATGTCGGAGCCCGTATTCCAACCAGTGTTGAAGATGCCTGGACATTTACTGAATTTATGGATATCCTGAAAAAGCTTAAAGAACATCCTGATGTAAAATATCCACTCGACTTTAAAATTAACTATGGTAAGGGTGAATGGTTCAGCTACGGTTTCTCTCCTATTTTCCAGGCTTTTGGAGCCGATTTAATTAATCGTGATAACTTCACTACTGCAGAAGGTGTTTTAAACGGACCGGAAGCTATGGCTGCTGCCTGGTTCCAGGCCTTGTTTGAACAGGGTTATGCTAATCCTAACCCTCCGGGAGATACTGAGTTTACAAATGGTGATGCTGCATTATCATGGTGTGGACACTGGGGTTATAATCAGTATAAGGATGCCCTCGGTGATGATGTTGTCCTGATTCCCATGCCCAAATTCGCAACCCAGGTAACAGGAATGGGTTCCTGGGCCTGGAGTATAACTCAAAACTGTGAAAATCCAGAAGCAGCCTGGAAGTTCATAGAGTTTATATTACAGCCAGAAGAAATAGTAAAGATGACCAATGCCAATGGTGCTGTACCATCCAGACTTTCTGCCGCCAAATTATCAGAACCCTATAAGCCCGGTGGAGAATTAAGGATTTTTGTTGAACAGCTGCAGAAAATAGCTGTAGAACGCCCTGTAACTCCAGCTTATCCGACTATTACTGATGCCTTTGCTACTGCTATTGATAACATTATTAACGGTGGCGACATCAGGTATGAACTCAACGAAGCCGTTAGAGCAATTGACGAAGAAATTGAGTTTATGGGTCTTGCTCAATAATTAATGCAGGCTGGATAAGGGAAGGGTGGATACCCTTCCCTTTTTTCATCTTGAAAGGAGGTAAAAAATGAACAGGAATAATAAAGCCACTATAGCCACCTTTTTACTTCCGGCAGGTATTCTGCTATTGTTGTTTATGATTATTCCTTTTTTCATGGCCTTTGGCCTTTCCTTTACAAATCAGAGATTAATACCTGGACCCCGGGGGACGCAGTTCATTGGTTTATATAATTATAGCAAGTTATTTTCAGACAGGTTATTCTGGACCGGACTTAAAAACAATTTTATTTTTGTATTAATAGTGGTTCCTTTACAGACTGCTTTTGCCCTGGGGCTGGCTTTATTAGTAAATATGAAGCTGAAGCTCAGTAAATTTTTCAGGACAATGTATTTTGTACCAACGGTGACAACAATGATTGTTGTTTCTGTAATCTGGAGTTTCCTGTACCATCCTGAAGGTCTTATCAACGGTTTTCTATCCTTTGTCTCAGGAGGCTCTCTAGAAAGTATTGACTTTTTAAGGGAGACCAGATGGGCCTTTCCTTCAATTATGTTTATGTCAATCTGGCAGGGAGTTGGGTTCCAGATGCTGATTTTCCTGGCCGGACTCCAGGAAATTCCTGAATCCCTTTACGAAGCAGCGGAAATAGATGGGGCCAATTCTTTTAAACGCTTTCTTTATATAACATTACCCCAGCTGAAAAATACGACCATCTTTGTTATTATCTCAACAACAATATTAGCCTTCAGACTATTTACCCAGGTTTTTGTAATGACTAACGGTGGTCCGCGGAATTCAACCTATACAGTGATGCTTCATATCTATAATATGGCCTTTAAGAGATTAAATATCGGGTATGGTTCGGCATTAACGGTTATCTTTTTTTCAATAATCCTGATTATATCCCTTATCCAGAAGTTTGTATTGGGTGAAGAAAGGGAGGTGGGTTAAAATGGTCCTTAAATCCAGAAAAAAGGTCATTACCTATATAGTTATGTTTGCACTAATGTTATTCTTTTTCTTTCCCCTCTTATATATGCTATCTGTTTCTTTTAACCCTGATGAAATGGATATTCTGGAAAGTATGGCCTCTATCAGGGCTTTCTTTCCTGGAGATTTCAGTTTAAAAAATTATTTTGATGTCTTTGATAGAATGCCCTTTGGTAGATTCCTCTTTAATTCATTGTTTATAGTCAGTACTACTATCATTCTGGGATTAGTAGCCAACAGTATGGCCGCTTTTGGCCTGGCCCGGTTTAACTTTAAAGGGAGGGGCCTGATGCTGGCCGGTGTTATTGCCCTGATGATAATACCCTTTGAGGCAATCGCGGTACCCCTTTTACTGATTACCAATAAGTTTGGATGGCTTGACAGTTATAAAGTTCAGATAATACCCTTTATTGCCAATCCGTTTTATATCTTTCTGTTATATCAGTTTTTTACCAAGTTTCCCAAAGAGCTTGAGGAAGCGGCCATTATTGATGGAGCTGGATGGCACAGGATTTTCTGGCAGGTAGCTCTACCTTTATCAAAGCCGATTTTATCAAGTGTAGCTATTCTTCATTTTCTTATGCAGTGGGGTTCCTTCCTCTGGCCGAAAATGGTTACCAGGGGTCCTGAATTCAGGCCACTGACTGTGGCCATGCAGGTCTTTTTTGGACAGTATCCCCGTAACTGGGGTGACATTATGTCCTTTGCCGCGATGATGACCCTGCCGGTGTTAATTTTGTTTGTAATTCTCCAGGATGCTTATGTTAACAGTGTTACCAGGAGTGGTATTAAATAACTTTAAATTAATATAAGGTTTTCAATAGAATCTCCTCTATATTTTTGTTAAGATCCCCTCAATTATAGAGGGGATTTTATGTTATTAAGAGTTATTTATTTAATAAATTTAATTTTATATAATTGATTTTCATAATTGAATTTTAAATTATAAAATTTGTTTATTATTAAAGGAAATTATTATTTAATATTGAAATATAAAGATAGGATAAGGAGGGGACAAGATGAGGATAGACAGTAAAGACCTTTCTTCCCCGGTCAGAAGGGGTGAAAGGGTAAAAAAGGCTCCGGTGAAAAGTATTAAAGAAGCCGGTTTTAAAGATAAACTGGCCGAATTGAGCCAGAATGAAATAAGGGAAAGGCTCGATAAACTCCTCAGTATTGTTGATGAACAGGGCCAGAGATTAAAGGAATCCCTTGATAAAAATAGCCTTCTTGAATATAAAAGAAGGGTCAAACAGTTTTTGAGGGTTGTCCAGAAGGAGTTTGTTAAAGCCCATCAGTCCTTTTCCTGGGATAGTAAAGGGAATTTAAAAACATTAACTATTATCAAAAAGGTTGATGAAAACCTGGAAGTCCTCCATGAGATGTTCATGGAGGAGCAGGCCGATGTCTTAAAAATAGTTCAAAAAATAGATGAGATCAGGGGTCTTTTACTCGACCTCTATATTTAAGGTCTATTATTTAACGTCTATCCTGATTAACCTGGATAATAAACGGTGTAATCAGGGGGGCCCTCTTTAATTTATCATATATCAGGTTATTGACTTCATAGTTGACCCTTGATTTCAGGTCAGCTGGGTCACCGTGCCTGTTATTTTGAAATTCTTCAATAAGTTTCTGGACTTTTTCTTTAACCTTTTTTAAGAGTTCCCGGGAGTCACGATTGCTGGTAAAGCCCCGGGAAATAATAACCGGTTTATTTTTTAATTCACCGTTTTTATTGACAAACATAAGGATATTTATATACCCCTGTCTTGCCATTTTTTTTCTTTCTCCCAGTATTTCCTTTCCATTGTCACAGACCCGATAACCCTCAATAAGGGTTTTATTAACCTCAATTTTATTTCCCATTTTTACCCTTTTAGGAAAAACATCAATCTTCTGGCCATTGTCCGGGATTAAAATATTTTGGACGGGAACCCCGGCCTGTCGTGCCAGCTGGGCATGGTGAAATAGATGGCGGAATTCACCATGGACCGGGACCAGGTAATCAGGTCCTGTCAGATTTATCATAAGTTTTATTTCTTCCTGGCAGGCATGACCGGAGGCATGAATATCCAGCATTCCATTATAGATAACCTCTGCCCCCAGGCTATAAAGCCTGTTAATGGTATTTCCGATGGCTTTTTCATTACCCGGAATGGGACTGGCTGACATAAAAACCGTGTCCCCGGGTTTGATTTCCATATCACGGTGGTCTCCACGGGACAGCCTGGTCAGGGCTGCTCCATATTCACCCTGGCTCCCGGTCATCAGGAGGACTATATTACCAGGTTCCATTTTATTGGCTTCATCCAGGGTTATTAACAGTCCTGGTGGAATATCCAGATAACCAAGGTCAGCAGCTACCTGAATAGTATTGAACATACTCCTTCCGGCCACTGCAACCTTTCGGCCGGTCTTCCGGGCGGCTGATATGATGTGCTGGATGCGGTGGATATTGGTTGAGAAGGTAGCTACAATAATTCTCCCGTTTATAAGCTTAAATCCTTCTTCGATGTTTTGAGCCACAACCCGTTCTGAAAGGCTGTGCCCTTCCCGTTCAGCATTGGTACTATCCCCCAGCAGGACCCTGATTCCCTCTTTTCCCCAGTCAGATAGTTTCTGATAATCGGTCTGTCCGGTGTTGACAGGGGTCTGATCAAATTTATAATCACCGGTGTAAACAATATAACCTACCGGGGTTTTAATCCTGGTGGCCACTGCCCCCGGGATACTGTGGTTGACATGGCAAAAGTCCAGTTCAAAATCCCCCAGGATTAATTTGCTCCTGTGATTGACAGTTTTTAGCCTGGCCCTGTCTATAAGGCCGGCGTCTTCCAGCTTGCTTTTTATCAATCCCATCGTCAGGTCAGTGCCAAACAAAGGAGGATTGATTCTCTCCAGGAGAAACGGGACAGCCCCAATGTGGTCTTCATGGCCATGTGAGAAGATTATACCCCGTATTTTCTTTTTTCTTTCAACCAGGTAGGATATATCAGGAATTATAAGTTCATACCCGAAGTCATCATCCTCGGGAAATAACACCCCTGAATCCAGGATTATGATGTCTTTTTTAGATTCAATAACTATCATATTATTTCCTATTTCCCGACAACCACCCAGAGGAATTATAGAAATTTTCTGTGGCATATCTAAAACCCCCTTATAGTCTGATTATTATTATATTCATTTTAGATATATTTAATTATATTGTTGAGGCAGGAAAAGGGTGCCCGGGGCAAGAAATATATATAATAATGTAGAATACTTGGGAATATTATTGGAATTATGAGGAAATAAATTATAAAGGGGCGGGGTAAAAGTGTTAAGGCACACTTTTTATATATTTATAATTACAATACTCTTACTTATATGGCTGATCCCGGCCCAGGCTGGAGCCCGGGAGGTAAACATAGTCTTTAATGGTAAAGATGTAACTCAGGACTTTAATCCCATAATCTACGGGGGTCAGCTCCTTATAAAATCCCGTTCCCTGGCCGAATACACAGGGTCTACCGTTAAATGGTATAAGCCCATTAAGACCCTGACCATGTCCCTCAATGGGGTGACTGTCAAGTTAATGGTCAATAACCCCTATATTCAGGTTAATAACAGAACTATAAAAGTTGATAATGGTATGCTCTTGAGAGAGGGACAGACCTATGTTCCTGTTCAGGTGGTAAGTGGTTTTGGATATTTGATTAATCAGGAAGGTGATACCTGGTATATCTATAAACCCGAGTCCTATATTAAAGGAATTACCTGGCTAAAAGAGGGTCAGCAGCTCCTGATTGATATGGATAAGATAACTCCTTACCGGGTTATCAAGTCTGATGACCCCCGTCAGTTAATAATTGAAATCGATAAGGCAATGCTTTCGAAAAACTTTAAGGATAGCCTTTCTAATGAAAACTTTTATTTGAAAATAAATAAGGCCGTCAACAGGGCCAGGTTGCAGCTGGTGGTCAGTTCAAAATACCCCATCCCCTTTAAACTGGATGGAGGGGTGGAAGAGACGGATTCAGGTATTTTAATTAAATTTTTACCCCACATTAAAAGTGTTAAATGGGAGAAAGAACGGCTGGTAATAAAATCAACCGGTAGTATTAAAAAACCTGAGATATCCTTGCTTTCCAACCCCAGGAGGCTTGTTCTTGATATCCCCGATATGATGCAGAGTGATTTTGATATCGATCTCCCTATAAATAAATGGGTCAGTGATATTGAAGTCAGTCAGTATAGTTATGATCCCATTATTCTCAGGGTAGTTGTTGTATTGAAAAAAGGTAGTTATTTAAATTTAAAGACAGATTCTCAGGGGAATCAACTGGTGCTTGTTCCCGGCCAGATTACAAAAGTTGCCGACCTGAAGTGTGTTGATAACAGGATTGAATTTACAACAAACCGGAAGATTAAGCCCGATATTTTTATTCTTCAGAACCCAGATCGCCTGGTGGTGGATTTAATAAATTCAGTCAGGGATAAGGATTTTCCTGAAAAAATAAATGTGCAAAATGGGTTGATTAAAAGAATTCGTTCAGCCCGGTTCAATGAAGAAACAGTCAGGATAGTAGCTGATTTATTGGAATATACAGGTTATACCTGGAATCAGGTAAAGGAAACAAATAACCGGTATCAACATATGATAATATTAAATAACAAAATAGAGAAGATAAAATTAGATAATACCAAAAAATTTACAGATATAAGTATATTTTTAAGTGGAAAGGTCAATTATGAAATTAAGGAGTTTTTCTATCCCAACAGGCTGGTCGTTGATGCCAGGGGTATTGTCAACAACCTGGATGAAGAGGACTTACCTACTTCTTCTCCGTTGATTAAGGATATTAGATTGAGTCAGTTTAGTAAAGAACCCCGGATTGCCAGATTTGTTTTTGAGCTGGGTAAGAGGTATGAATATGAAGTATTGTCACCGACTCCGTCCCATGTTATAAAGGTCAGGTTAAAGAAAGAAGAGAAAAAGGAGCTAACCAATATAATAGCTATTGATGCCGGACACGGTGGTTTTGATCCCGGGGCGCTGGGGGTAACGGGTCTCAAGGAAAAGATTGTGACCCTTGATATTGCCCGGAAGGTAAAAACCCTTCTGGAAGATGAAGGATACCGGGTCTTAATGACCAGAACTGATGACACCTTTATCTCTCTAAAAGACCGGGTCAAAAAGGCAAATGATGCCCGGGCGAGAATATTTGTAAGTATTCATGCCAATGCCTTCAATGAATCCTATTCAGAAGGGATAGAGACCTATATTTCCCCTGATAAAACAGGGAATAGTCTTCTTCTGGCCCAGAATTTACAGGAACAACTGGTTAGGGAATTGAAGCTTGAAAATCGGGGTGTGAAACAGGAGGAACTCTATGTCCTGAATCACTCCTCTATGCCAGCAGCTCTGGTAGAAGTCGGCTTTTTATCCAATCCCCATGAAGAAACTCTGCTGAGGAGTGAGTTGTTCCGGAAGAGAGTGGCCAGGGCCCTCTATCGGGGTATATTAAATTATATTAAAAAAATTGAACAGGGAGATGGAAACACCCATGATAAATAAAGATAAACTTCTTTTGATAATCATTACACTTGTAGTGATTGGTTTTTTTGCCTTTTATCAATATAATAACCAGGAAACTGAACCGACCAATAACGAACTTAAAGAGGTATTACTTTATTTTTCAACCAGTGATGCCATGTATTTAAAGGCTGAAAAAAGGATGGTAAAAGCTGACCATATTTATCTAAATACCCTTAAGGAACTAATAAAGGGACCTGAAAGTAATAACCTTAATCCGACCATACCTGAGGGGGTTGAAATCCTGGACTTGAGGGTTAAAGATGGTATTGCCTATATTGATTTCAACCGGGCCCTGAAGGATAACCACTGGGGCGGTAGTACAGGAGAGTCAATGACCGTATACTCTATTGTAAATACCATGACCCAGTTTCCTGAAATTGAAAAAGTTCAGTTCATGCTGGAAGGAGAGAAGATTGAAACCCTGGCCGGGCACATTTATTTAATGCCTCCCATTGAACCCAATAAAAGGTTGTTAAAACAGGAAACATGAGAAAAGAGGGTCGACAGGGCCCTCTTTTTTCAAAATATAAACAGGAATTTATATACATAATATAGAAAATATTATTAAACAGATTGATTAACAATTGACTAACAATCTTAAAAGTTTAGTTAATCCATTGAGGCCAGGTGATTTACCAGTTACCGGTTTAACATTACCGGGGAGGCTATACTGGATTTTTAAATTTTAATCTGATTTAATGTTTTAAGATTTTTTTTAATTTAAGTTTTAGCTTTGACTATTTTTTATATATTTAATACCGGGAGTTGGAGTGATATTGAAGGGAGACTGATAGGGAGATGGATCAGGTTACGGTAATTACTGCTGATGTTATTGGTTCCAGGAATCATGACCGGGTTACTACCCTGCTAAAGGACAAACTGGTGGATTTTTCCCACCCGTCCCTGATGGTCCCGGTCGGGGTTTTCCGGGGTGATGAACTCCAGGTAGTATGCCGGGGCTATGGAGATTATCCTGAAGTGGTCAGGGAGTTAAGGTACTACTGTCAGCCCCTGGAGCTCCGGATTGGCATTGGTTTTGGGACTATTGAAGAAGGATATGGGTCAAATACCCCCTGGGAGATGAATGGAACAGCATTTAGCCGGGCCCGAAAGGCCCTGGACGGTATTAAAGATGAGAAGGATCATTTTACTCTGGTCTGTAGTGGTGACGACCGGTGGGATGAGGTAGTCAATACCCTTTATCTCCTACTTGACACCATCCAGTCCCGCTGGACTGAAGCCCAGTGGGAGGCAGTCCACCTCTATGATAAAAAGGGGACCTACCGGGAAGCAGCCCTGGTACTGGGTATTGCCCTGCAAAATGTCCAGAAGAGGTGTAGTGCTGCTAACTGGAATCAGGTGAGGGAGGCGGAAGAGACCCTGAGTAAGATGGGGTTGCGTCTTTTGGGTAGTAAATAATAAAAATTAGAATAAGGTTGTGATAACTTATGAGGTTTTTCTTGCTGGCAGTCCTTTCCCATTTGATTGCTGATTTTATTCTTCAGACAGGTTACATTGTTAATCTTAAAAGGAAGAACAGAATCAAAGGATATTTGACCCATGGTTTTATCCTGTTCACCGTTTATCTAATATTATTATCCTGTTATGGTGCTAAAACCGCCTTTTATTTTGGTCTGTGGGTTACCCTGGGTCACATAACTATAGACTGGGTTAAAGACAGGCTGGTCGGGATGGGGTCACCGGTCAGGGATCTTGTTCTGTTTATAGGGGATCAGCTGGCCCATTTGTTTATTCTCTTATTTTTGTGGCAGGAATTTTTAACACAGCCCATTAAACCTGTTTTCAGCCCTGTAATTGAGTTAAAACTGGAAAGTGGTCAGTTTTCTATTCCTTTATTTACTGAAGAAGTACTCGTCAGTGCCATTTTTTATCTGGTGGCCACCTTTGTCGGGGGTATTGTGGTCAAAAAAATATTAAACCTGGTTAAAATAGCAGCCCAGCAGGCCAATGTTAAGGTAGGATACTATATTGGTCTTGTGGAAAGGGCCCTGATTGTAACCCTGGTGGTGTTCGGGTCCATATCATCTCTGGCTCTGGTTTTAACGGCTAAATCTCTGGCCCGTTTTGAAAGGCTGCGGAGTAAAGATTTTGCTGAATACTATCTACTGGGTACCTTGACCAGTACTTTTATTGCCCTGGTCGGGGGTTTAATTCTGAAGTCATACCTGGGTTTATAGAGGGTAGATAGGGGTAGTTAAATCAAGAAGCCCCATGCTGGCAATGGTACCCGTAAGTTCATTGTTTTTAGTTTCAACCATTTTAATTACTCTTTTTAAAATGTCTTCACTTATATAAACGTATAATCTGAAAAAGTGTTGAAAATTTATAATTACAGGAGGTAAAAAAATGTTAGATTTGAGGTAAAAATGATGGATTGATAATCCTACTATCTATCCCAATAGACCTGAAAATTTATAAGAAAAATATTTTGTTTTCATAAAAATACAGAAAAATAATTAAATATTTTTGGAGGAAATAATAGAACTTTGTGTAAGTTATATAATAGAATAAAGTAAAAGAGAATTTATATAATGAGCTAAATTTTATGGTTGCAGATACCAGAGAGGTTTATAAAAAAACTTATAAACTGTTAAGAAGGGCTGGACTGTATTTTTTTAATAAAATTGGACTAATCCACCGTACCATTAGGCCACTAATTCAGGAATTTTACCCTTTAATATTTTATAATAATGTTTTAACGGCAACCTGTACTTATACTAATATCCGGGAAAGATATTAATTGAATAAAGGTTAACCGGTGCCTGGCTTAATATATATTCCTGGTTTCATATAAAATCCGGAAAATTTCAAACAGGGGTGGTTCGATGCAAATAAAGGTTGACAGGGAGTCGGCAGTGCCTATTTATGTTCAGATTAAGAATCAGATTAAAACAATGGTGGAGCGAGGAATTTTATCCCGGGGGGATCGCCTACCTCCGGAACGGGAACTGGCTGAAGAACTAAAGGTAAGCCGGAACAGGGTCAGTACTGCCTATAAAGAACTTGAGGCAGAGG
Organism: Halothermothrix orenii H 168; assembly: GCF_000020485.1. GTDB lineage: Bacteria > Bacillota > Halanaerobiia > Halanaerobiales > Halothermotrichaceae > Halothermothrix > Halothermothrix orenii. The sequence continues at coordinate 1,656,878 of NC_011899.1, read as the reverse complement.
GTATTGTATCTTCACAGCAGGGAAAGGGGACATTTATAGCCGGTAAGGTATCAGGAGTCAGGGAGCCGAGCCGCAAGGATAAGCTCTTGAAGATAATCGATCTGGCCATGGAGGAGGCCATCGGCCTGGGGTTTAGCCTTGATGATTTCTTAACTATTGCCTATGTCAGGGCTAAAGAAAAAGAGGAGATGCTCAGTAAGATAAAAGTCGCCTTTATTGAATGTAACCAGGAGCAGCTTTCAGCCCTGATGGTGGATGCCGGTCTTGACCCCGGTATTGCCTGTATCCCGGTGTTAATAGGTGACCTTAGGGAAAATCCTCAAAAAACCAGAAAGATCCTGGACCGGGTAGAGATGATCGTTACTACCCCCTTCCACCTCCAGGAGGTTGAAGAGTTTGTGTCTGGAATGGATAAAGAAGTTATAGATATGAACCTGGAACCGAAAATGGACACCATCGTTAAACTGGCCCGGATAAAGCCGGGTTCCAGTATCGGGTTAATATGTCTTTCTGATTACTTTGCCCGGGAAGTGGAGAGGTCCCTTACCAAAACCAGTTTAAATAATTTCAAACTTAATTATACTACTACCGAGGATAAAGAAGAATTAGAGGAATTTATAGCAAGGTATGATATTTTAATAACCTCCCCCCATCGGTTTAAGGAGATTCAAAAACTGGCCGGTGGCGAAAGGCAGGTAATACCCTTTGAGTATACCCCGGACCGGGGTTCGGTCAACCTTCTTAAAATGGCCCTTCTTGATATTAAACAAATTTAAGACAGATATAATCCGGTAGCTGGACGGGATCTTGCTCTGGCCAGGCAGGCATTTTTATTCAGTTATTTATAATTGTAAATTATTAATATGTAAATTATTAATATGTAAATTATTAATAAATAAGGGGGAGTAAAATGGCGGGCAAAAATGATGACAACAAACCTACTGTAGTTCTGGGAGTTATCGGAGCTGATGTTCATGCGGTCGGTAATCAGATTCTGGAGCATGCCTTGAGGGAAGCCGGTTTTGATGTAGCCAATATCGGGGTTATGGTTTCTCAGAAGGAATTTGTATCTGCGGCCATTGAAACCGGGGCCGAGGCTATCTGGGTTTCATCTCTTTATGGCCATGGTGAGATGGACTGTCGGGGCCTCAGGGAGAAATGTATTGAGGCCGGAATCGGGGATATTTTAATTTATGTTGGCGGTAACCTGGTAGTTGGAAAACAGGACTGGGAAAAGGTGAGAAAGCTGTTCCTGGATATGGGTTTTGACAGGGTCTATCCTCCAGGTACCCTGCCTGAAGAAGCCATTGCTGATTTAGAAGAAGACCTTAAATCCAGGGGTGTCTTGTGAGATGGAAACAGCCTTATTAATTGATATCGGGAGCACTTATACTAAAGTTACCTTAATAGATTTAGAAAAAATTGAAATCAGGGGTCAAAGCCAGGCCCATACCACTGTCTTTGAGGATGTAACTATCGGCCTTAAGGAGGCTTTAGCCGGTATTAAAGACTGGGAGAAAGCCCGTTACAAACTGGCCTGCAGTAGTGCTGCCGGTGGTTTGAAAATTGTGGCCATCGGGCTCGTGCCCGATCTTACCGCTGAAGCCGCCCGGAGGGCGGCCCTGGGGGCCGGGAGTAAGGTTTTAAAAACCTACAGTTTTGAATTGACCGATTCTGAGGTCAGGGAGATTGAGGGGATAAAACCAGATATTATTCTCCTGGCGGGGGGTACCGATGGTGGTAATAAGGATGTAATTATCCATAATGCTAAAAAACTGGCTAAATGTAATCTGGAACAGCCCATTATTGTAGCCGGAAACCGGGTTGTGGCCGATGAAGTTGAAAAAATACTTTCTGTAGCCGGGAAAGAGGTTCATGTAACCGAAAATGTTATGCCCCGCCTTGAGGAGTTGAATATACAGCCAGCCCGGGAGACAATTAGGGAAATCTTCCTCAATAAAATAATTCAGGCCAAGGGGCTTGACCGGGTCAATAATTTTATCGATGGTGTCATTATGCCTACTCCGGCTGCGGTTCTTAACGCAGCATCCCTTTTAGCTGACGGAACCGGTGATGAGGAAGGACTGGGGGAACTTATGGTGGTTGATATTGGTGGGGCCACGACTGATGTCCATTCTATTGCCAGTGGGAAGCCAACCCGGAGTAATGTTAATCTGCGGGGCCTTGAGGAGCCGTATGTTAAAAGAACTGTTGAAGGGGATCTCGGTATGAGGTATAATGCCCCGACTCTTATAGAGGCCGTTGGTATTAATAAATTTGTTGATGAATTGAAGGAAATGGGAGTAAAAAGTTTCGACTGTGATAGTATTGTTAAATATATATCCACCCTGCATGATGAGCCTGACTATATACCACAGAATGAGGGGGAACAGGTGGTTGATAACCTGATGGGAAGGCATGCTGCCAGAATGGGGGTATCCCGCCATGTAGGCAGGTTGAAGACAGTTTATACCCCGATGGGGGCTAGCCTGATTCAGGAGGGGAAAGACCTGTCCCGGATTGAATATTTAATCGGAACCGGGGGGATAATTGTAAATAATCCTGACCCCGGTTATATCCTTTCGGGAACCCTGTACGATAACCATGATGATCCTGAATTACTGGCTCCGGTAAGTCCTGATATTATGATCGATAGTAAATATATTATGGCTGCTGCCGGATTACTGGGTGAAGTAAGGCCGGAGGAAAGCCTCAAACTGATGAAAAAATATATCAAAGAAATTTAGCGGGGAGGTTAATATGACTATTAAAGACAAACGCCTTGATGAAGAGTTGTTTTTAAAGGAGAGGGAAGAGGTTTTAAAGGCCTGGCCAACAGGGAAAGAAGTTGACTTTGATGAAGCTGTTGCTTACCATAAGAGTATTCCTGAGGAACGGATTATGGTTAATACCTTAATGAAAGCAGATCAGGTGGGTAAGACTTTAATCCAGCCCCGGGCCGGAGTGGCTCTACCTGAGGAACATATTGGCTTGCTTCAGTATTTAAGGGAAGAAGGTGAGGCTGACCTTTTACCGACTACCATAGACAGTTACACCCGTCAAAATCAGTACCGGGAGGCGGAAAATGGCATAAAGGAAAGCCGGGAAATGGGGCGCTCCATGCTCAATGGTTTTCCAGCTGTAAACCATGGAGTCAAGGTCTGCCGGCAGGTTAATGAGGCTGTCAATGTTCCGGTTCAGGTCAGGCACGGTACCCCTGATGCCCGGCTGTTGGCCGAGATTACCCTGGCCGGTGGTTTTACTGATTTTGAAGGGGGTGGCATTTCCTATAATATCCCCTATGCCAAGAGTGTCGCCATTGAAGATACTATCAGGTACTGGCAATATGTGGACCGTCTGGTTGGATATTATCAGGAACACGGTGTTAATATTAACAGGGAGCCCTTTGGTCCCCTGACCGGAACCCTGGTTCCCCCATCTATCTCTCATAGTGTGGCCATCATAGAGGCTTTACTGGCAGCCAGACAGGGGGTTAAATACTTAAGTCTCGGTTATGGTCAGAATGGAAACTTAATACAGGATGTTGCTGCCATTCAGAGCTTGAGGGAACTGGCCCGGGATTATCTAGATAAATTTGGGTATGATGATGTTATGGTTACTACTGTCTTTCACCAGTGGATGGGTGGCTTTCCCCAGGATGAATCAAAGGCCTATGCTGTAATTTCCTGGGGAGCGGCGGCTGCTTCCTTAAGCCGGGCTACTAAAGTTATTGTCAAAACCCCCCATGAGGCTATGGGGATTCCTACCAAAGAGGCCAATGCAGCTGGACTTAAAACTACTAAACAGATTGTAAATATGCTACAGGATCAGGGTCTGGAGCAGACCCACAATATGGATGAGGAAAAGGAAATGATAATCAGGGAGACTGAACAGATCCTCAACCGGGTCTTAGAACTCGGTGACGGTGACCTGGTCCAGGGAACTGTCAGGGCTTTCAGTGCCGGGGTTATGGATATCCCCTTTGCCCCGAGTAAACACAATGCCGGTCAGGTATTACCGGCCCGGGATAACCAGGGAGCAGTAAGGTACCTTAATTTTGGTAACCTCCCCTTTAGTCACGATGTTAAAGAATACCACCGGGAAAAACTTTCAGAACGGGGTCAGGTTGAGGATAGAGAGGTTGATTTTCAGATGGTTATCGATGATATTTATGCCATCGGTAAGGGAATGCTAGTCGGCCGACCCCGTTAGAAGAGAGTAGGAGCTGAGGTGGTTTAGAATAAAAGGCTCTCTCCTGGTTAATGGATATATATGGAACGTGATTAACATAGAACTATTTGAAAAGGAGCAGAAGGATGAAAAAACACGGGGAACACATATGGTATCTGGTTAACGGGTATAACAAAAAGATAAAGGAGTGATCCTGTTGGCAACAATAAAAAAAGTTCTGGCTTCACCGGGCCTTACCGGCTTTTATTTCGATGATCAGGCTGCGATTAAACATAATGCCAGGGAGGATGGCTTCACTTATAAAGGAGAGGTGGAGACCCCGGGTTTTACATCTATCAGGCAGGCCGGTGAATCGATATCGGTAATTCTTATACTCGATGATGGTCAGATGGCCTATGGAGACTGTGCTGCAGTCCAGTATTCGGGGGCCGGGGGGCGGGATCCTCTCTTTCTGGCCAGGGACTTTATTCCTGTTATTAACAGGGAAATTGCCCCCCGGCTGGAGGGGGAAGACCTCGATAGCTTTAAGAGACTGGCGGAAAAGGTAGATATGCTGACCCTCAATGGTAAGAGGCTTCATACCGCTCTTAGATATGGTATAACCCAGGCCCTCCTGGATGCTGTGGCTAAAGCGGAAAAATTGACACGGACTGAGGTGGTGGCCAACGAATACGGCCTTGATATAATACCGGAACCTGTTCCCATTTTTGCCCAGACAGGTGATGAGCGTTACGCCAATGCCGATAAGATTATTATAAAACATGTTGATGTTCTCCCCCATGGGCTAATAAATAATGTCAGGACAAAACTGGGGGAAAAGGGTGAAAAATTACTGGATTACGTCCGGTGGCTTAAAAAGAGGGTTCTCGAAATCGGTGGTGAGGACTATAAGCCATCCCTTCACCTTGATGTTTATGGTACCATTGGTCTGGCATTCAATGATGACCCTGACCTTATGGCTGAATACCTGGGGAGACTTGAAGAAGCAGCCCACCCCTTTAAAATAAGGATTGAGGGGCCGATGGATGCCGGGAGTAAAGAGGGCCAGATAGAGCAGCTGGTAATGTTAAAAGAACGCCTTCAGGCTTCAGGTATCGGGGTCGACCTTGTTGCCGACGAATGGTGTAATACCCTGGAGGATATCAAGGAGTTTGTTGATGCCAGGGCGGCCGATATGGTCCAGATTAAAACCCCTGACCTCGGGGGGATAAATAATACCATTGAGGCGGTCCTGTACTGTAAAGAGAAGGGGATTGGCGCTTATCAGGGTGGAACCTGTAATGAGACTGATCGTTCAGCCCAGATCTCCACAGATATCGCACTTGCCACCAGACCGGATCAGATACTGGCCAAACCCGGGATGGGGGTTGACGAAGGTTTAATGATCGTTTACAACGAAATGCAGCGGGTTTTGACAATCTTAAAGGCCAGAGAGGCATAATGAAAAGGCCGGGGTACAGAAATGTAATAGTGTAAGTGGGGTAGGGAAAAATAATGGTTTAAGCATTGAAGGAAACGGTAGAAACTTTTTGTTATTAGCTATGAGGGGGACGTTAGAATGGATAAAATCAAGGTGCTTTCTCCAACTGCTATACTGGGGTATGGTTTTCCAGTAGAGTCTTTTGAAAGGGGGCTGGACCGGAAGCCAGATGTCATTGCGGTCGATGGTGGCTCCACCGACCCCGGACCTTATTATCTGGGGTCAGGCCTTTCCTTTACAGACCGCAACGCCGTAAAGAGGGATTTGCACTTAATGATAGAGGCCGGTCAAAAGCTAAATATACCCGTACTGGTTGGTACGGCCGGGGGTTCCGGAGCCAGTGCCCATCTGAACTGGTGTCTCGATATTGTAAAGGAGATAATAAATGAAGAGGGCTTTAAGCTTAAAATAGCCACCATTGGGGCTGAGATTGACCGGGAAGAGGTTAAAAACAGGTTAAGGGAAGGGAAACTATCTCCCCTCTATCCCGCTGAAGAGGTTAATGAAGAAGAAATTGACAGGGCCACGAGAATTGTGGGGCAGATGGGTATTGAACCTATTATTGAGGCTCTCAAGGGTGGAGCTGACCTGATATTGGCCGGGCGGGCCTATGACCCCACTGTCTTTGCCGCCTACCCTATCCTGAAGGGTTTTGAACGAGGTCTGGCTCTACATATGGGTAAAATCCTGGAATGTGCCAGTATTGCTGCTGACCCGGGAAGTGGGAGTGATTGTATGCTGGGGATACTGGGGCAGGATCACTTTATACTTGAGCCCCTGAACCCGGAGAGAAGGTGTACGGTGACTTCGGTTTCAGCTCATACCCTGTATGAAAAGAGCAACCCCTATAAACTTTACGGTCCCGGTGGGGTTATCGATTTGACAGAGACTGAATTTGAACAGATAGATGAGAGGCGGGTTAAGGTTACCGGTAGTAAATTTATCCCTGATGAAGATTATACTATAAAGCTTGAAGGGGCAAAGCTTGTTGGATACCGGACTATATCTATTGCTGGAACCAGGGATCCCATTATGATACGCCAGATAGATGATATCTTAAAAGAAGTAAAAAGGATAGTTAACGAAAGTTTCAGTGAGGACCGGGAAAAATATAATATTTATTTCAGGGTATATGGTAAAAACGGGGTTATGGGGAAACTGGAACCGGTCCAGGAGATAACCGCCCATGAACTCGGTATTGTTATTGAAGTTATTGCCGATACCCAGAAACGGGCCAACAGTATCTGTAGTTTTACCAGATCGACCTTGCTCCATTATGGTTATCCAGGACGGGTGGCTACAGCCGGTAACCTGGCTTTCCCTTATTCACCTTCAGATATTAAGGCTGGTGAAGTCTATGAATTTAACCTTCACCACCTGGTGCAGGTCGATGATCCCCTTGAGTATTTCCCTGTCAGGTTTATGACAGAGGATACTATTCCAGAAGACGGGAGGTTAACATAATGGGAACCCCGATTACTCAACTGGTTAACGTAATCCGGAGTAAGAATGCCGGACCCTATGAACTAACCTTTGACCTTATTTTCAAAGATGAAGAAAGTTATAACAGGGTCAGGAATGAAAAAATTATAAATAAAGGGCTTATCAGTAACCTCTATAAAATTCCTGAAGATGATGTTATTTCAATCATAAACTTTGATCCGGCCCGGGCTATAAAGATTACTATCAAGAGGCCAGTGGTGGCTGGCTCGCCCGGTGACAGGGATGTTTATGGTGCTCAGCAGCATGCTCCCCTTTTAACCATAATGGTTTAATAGGAGTGCGGTTTTAAGATAAGGTAACAGATAAGCAGGATTTGAGAAGAATAATTTTTTATGGAAAAATCCAGGGACAGGTAGGTGGCCTGACCTGGATTTTGACTTTGTTTACTATATAAGGTATTATTATGTTATAAATAATATAAATCAGGGTTTTTAAGTATTGTTTTTACTGGTCACAAAAACCGGGTGAGATTTCTGTAACATTCTGTAGCATCGTAATCCTGTAACACTCTCTAGCATCGTAACAATCTGTGATATAGTGATTCTTTAAAAAAGGATATAGAGATTCTTTAAAAAAGGATATAGTGATTCTTTAGAAAAGGGGTCATATTAATGATAGATAGTTTTGCCCATTCAGTTTTCTTTGCTCCAAGGGGTAAGGAGAGGCTCCTACAGCTAGGAAATAGAATATCCCAGTCATACATGCATCCCAATGATAAATTGATCGGGTTGATAGGTGATGCCGGGGCCGGGAAATCCCTGCTTATCAAGGGGATGTTTCCCGGTTTAACCCTGACCAATGATGATGAGGGGATAAATATCCGTCCCTTACCGGTATACAATGATTATCAGGAAGGGAAGTTTACCAGTCATACCTACCATGTTGATATCAGGTTTGAAACCGCATTTACCCAGCCCTGGCAGCTGGCTGAAGCCATAGAGAAGGCCATTGAAAAAGACCGGCGGGTAGTGGTGGAACACTATGATCTGATAGAATCACATCTCAATATAAACCCTGAAATGCTGGTTGGGATCGGTGAAGAAGTTATTGTTACAAGACCCGGGGTCTTCGGTCCCTTTTCTAAAGAGATCGCTAAAATTGTCTTTAATTCAATCAAATACCGGAGAATGGCCCATACCGCTGAAGACCTGACGGCCATGGCCATTGAGAAAAGGGGTTATACCCGGACTCCTTATCACAGTGATGTTAAAAGTGGTTTTGTTCTTCAGTTTGATGAAAAACCCGACTTTTCTATTAAAGATGTGGAAAATGAGGTTAAGGAATACATTGATAGAGACCTCAGGGTCCGTTACAGGGATGATAATCATATTAAAATAGGAGATAAGGAATATTCATGTACCGGTCCCCGGATCCATGTCCGGAGGACAGGGGAAATCGAAGGCTTTAAATTGATGGATTTTAAATATGACCCTGCCACCGGTTTTTACCTTATGGCCGGGCTGGTGGGGGATGATGAGCACAGTCAGTTCCAGCTTACAAAGCTATAATTTGTAACCATATCCCGAATTATAGTTGTAAAATATATTATAAGGATAATAATAAGAAAAAACAAAAAAAGGGAAGGTGTCTTATTGTATGAGTGAAACCAATAATCTCCGGGTAGATGGTCGTAAAAATGACCAGCTACGTGATGTCAAAATAAGCAGGCAATATACCAAGTATGCAGAAGGTTCAGTATTGATTGAAACCGGTGATACCAAGGTTATCTGCACAGCCTCAGTGGAGGAAAGTGTTCCTCCCTTTTTAAGGGGACAGAATACTGGCTGGCTAACGGCTGAATATTCCCTGTTACCGCGGTCTACCCATAGCAGAACCATCAGGGAAGTGGCCAGGGGCCGGTTGAGCGGGCGGACCCAGGAGATTCAGCGGTTGATAGGCCGGAGTCTCAGGGCCGTTGTTGACCTTGGTAAGCTGGGTGAGAGAACCATCTGGGTAGATTGTGATGTTATCCAGGCCGATGGTGGAACCAGAACCGCTTCTATTACCGGGGCCTATGTGGCTTTAGTTGACGCCATTAATTATCTGATTGAAGAAGGAGTTTTAGAAGAATCACCGTTAAATAGTTTTATGGCCGCCACCAGTGTTGGTGTAGTCGATGGTGAGATGTTGCTCGATCTGTGTTATGAAGAAGACTTTCAGGCCCAGGTCGATATGAATATAGTTATGACCGAAGATGGTCGGGTTATTGAAATTCAGGGTACTGCCGAGAAATTCCCCTTCTCCCGGGACCAGATGAATACTTTGATGGACCTGGCTGAAAAGGGAATCAGGGAACTGGTTTCCTTCCAGAAAAAGAGCCTGGGGATTGAGGAATAATGCCCCTTAAACTCCTTGTAGCCAGTGGTAACCAGGGGAAGATAAGGGAGATAAAAAAATACCTTAATGACCTTGATATAGAGATTGTTGGCCTTGACGATTTCTCCCTGCCCCCGGTTGAGGAAGATGGGGAAACCTTTTATGAAAATGCCCTCAAAAAGGCCCGGACCAGAGCCCGGGAGACGGGTCTTTTGACTCTGGCCGATGATTCTGGCCTTGAAGTAGATTACTTGCAGGGAAAACCCGGGGTCTATTCAGCCCGTTATGCCGGGGCAGGGGCCAGTGATGAAGATAATAATAAAAAGCTGCTGGAAGAATTAAAAGGGGTCCCGGCTGGCCAGAGAGGGGCCCGGTTTAAGTGTGTTATGGTTTTATATGACCCTGAATTAGGCGAAGATATTTCCGTTACTGGAAGCTGTGAGGGGATAATTATGGAAAAACCCCGGGGTGATAATGGTTTTGGTTATGATCCCCTGTTTTATGTCCCTGAATATGGTAAAACTATGGCTGAATTAACCCTTGAGACCAAAAATAAAATCAGCCACCGGGCCAGGGCCCTCTCCAAGATAAAAAAGGTCATAAAAGATAGATATACAGAGAATGAATGATTATATTGACTATAATCTATTATAAAGGTCTATAATTACCGATATTTAATTTTGATAATTTGGTTTAGATGAGTTATACTATTAATTGCTTTCAGCGAGTGCCCTTCACGGGCTTTCAGGATGCGCCTGTAGCTCAGTCCGGATAGAGCAACGGACTTCTAATCCGTAGGTCAGAGGTTCAAATCCTCTCAGGCGCACCATATATTATGGTGGGTGTAGCTCAGTTGGTCTAGAGCGCAGGATTGTGGCTCCTGAGGCCGTGGGTTCAAATCCCATCACCCACCCCATTTTATGTAGGCCATTAGCTCAATCGGCTAGAGCACCTGACTCTTAATCAGGGGGTTCAGGGTTCGAGTCCCTGATGGCCTACCATTTTTATGTGCCCTCATCGTCTAGTGGTCCAGGACACCAGGTTTTCATCCTGGCGGCAGGGGTTCGAATCCCCTTGAGGGTGCCACAAAGAGGCAGGACTCATGATTTCCTAAGAGGGAGGTCGTGGGTCTTGTTTTTTTTTGGCAGGAAAATGGAATATATTATATAAAGTTGACAGGGTGTCTATTTTGACAAGGCGGGAAAATACTCATATAATTAGATTATATATTACCCTGTTTTTATATATATCTTTGAAAAATATATTTTTGAAAAGTATAAACAACTAATATTTGTGTAGATTATTATGACCTGGAATACCTGTTATGCAAAATGGGAAAGCAGATTACTAAACCCCTGAATGACCCTGAAAAGGGAAATCCATTATTTTCTACCGGGATGTGCTTTTAATGATAAATGAAAAAATCAAGGATAAATTAAAAAAGGTAATTAATATATATTCTTACGCAACAGGAATTGGCTGCCGGATTATCTCTACCGAAGATATGAAGGAGGTCTTTCAGCCTCCCCTGAGTAGACCCTCCTTCTGTAAAATGGTTCATAGTTGTAGTCGCTGTGATGATGACTGTAAACAGTCTTACATTTATGGAGGGTTACAGGCGGAAAAACTGGGTGAACCCTATATTTATTTCTGCCCATATGGTCTTGTTAACTGGGCGGTACCCCTGTTTGGTGAAAAGAAGATGGAGTATTTCTTTACCGGGGGGCCGGTCTTGCTGCACCCGGTTGATGATTTACTTATTGAGGATATTCTTAATCAGAACCCACTCCTGGGTTCCAGTTATAGAGAGTTAAGGGAGCATTTAAATAAATTAATTCAGGTTGATACGGTCAGGGCCCGGTATCTGAGTGAACTTTTGATGGAACTATCAAAAAATGTAATGCTGGAGAGGGGTTACCGGCAAAACAGAAAACGGGAATATAATAGTATAAATGCCCGGATTGCAGAAAAGATTCACGAACTGAAGCAGGGTAAAGATGACGAGGGTACTCTGTATCCAATTGAAAAGGAGCAGGAGTTAATTAAAAAGGTAAAACTGGGTGATAAACAGGGGGCGCGGGCTATACTGAATGATATCCTTGGATTTGTATATTTTCAGAGTGGCAACAAATTAGATATTATCAAGGCCAAGGCGATTGAGTTGATGGTGGTTCTGGCCAGGGCTGCTATAGAAGTCGGGGCTGACCTTGAAGTTATTTTCGGTCTGGAGAATACTTATTTTAATAAAATTGATAATATTGAGGATGTGAACCGGTTGTCAGAAATTCTGGTCAGGGTTCTGGACCGGTTTATAGAGTGTATTTTTTCTATCAAAAATGTGAGAAAAAAGGATTTGATGTATAAGGCAATGAATTATATCAGGGACAATTATGCCCATAAATCTATAAGCCTGAATGAAGTAGCCGATGAAGTGGGATTAAGTGCGGCCTATTTCAGTAAATTATTTAAAGAAGAGCTGGGTTTAACCTATACTGAGTATCTGAATAAAGTCCGGATTGAAGCCAGCAAGGAGTTATTAAAGCAGGGTTGTTCCCTGGCCAGTATTGCCCAGACCGTTGGTTTTAATGACCAGAGTTATTTTTCCAAGGTATTTAAAAAAATGGAGGGGTTATCACCGGGAAAATGGAGGGGATAAGAGGTATCCCCTGTATGTTATGTATAATATTATTTATAGTGTTTATCGTGTATTAATAATATTCCCTGTGTATTAATAATATTCCCTGATAAAATAATACAAATAGACACAAAAATCTTACAATACAAATCATAAATATAATTATACAATAATAACAAAATATATAGTTATAATATAAAAATATGAGGGACAATAGAGGAGGATATACTGATGGGAATATTGAATGAAATATCAGAACATTTACAGGCCGGAGATGTAAACGGGGTAACAGATGGTATTAAAAAGGCCCTGGATGATGGGGTGACCCCTAAAGAAATCTTGAATACTGGTTTAATTGGCGGAATGAGTATTATCGGTGAAAAATTCAAAAACAATGAAGTATTTGTTCCTGAAGTATTGATAGCAGCCCGGGCCATGAATGCCGGTATGGATATTTTGAAACCAAAATTGATTGAAACCGGGGTTGATTACATCGGTAAGTTTGTTATTGGAACGGTTAAAGGGGACCTCCATGATATTGGTAAAAACCTGGTCAAGATGATGTTTGAGGGTAACGGTTTTGAGGTAATTGACCTGGGAACAGATGTGGCTCCAGAACAATTCGTGGCAGCTGTTAAGGAGCATAAACCCGATATTGTAGGTATGTCTGCTTTATTAACAACAACAATGCCTGAGATGGAAAACACTATTAAAGCCCTCAAAGATGAGGGGCTCCGGGATGATGTAGCGGTTATGATTGGAGGGGCTCCTGTTACTGATAAGTTTGCCAGTGAAATCGGGGCTGATGCCTATGCTAAAGATGCGGCTACCGCGGCTACAATGGCCAAAAAATTCCTGTCTTAATACCCTTTAATGAAGACTTTTTTAAAAGGCATTTGAGGAGTCGGGCTTATCGGTCTGGCTCCTTTTTTAATATATTCCTTTAAATTACGGCAGAAGGTTAATTTGTTCTAGAGGGGGAGTGGCCAAGTGTTATATAAAATTATAGTCCGTCAAAACAATAAGGAGAGGGTATTGACCGGAAAACAGGGAGATAATCTACTAAAAATATTACAAAAAAATCATTATAAAACAAAGGCCCCCTGTGGCGGAGTCGGTACCTGTGGTAAGTGTAAAGTAAAGGTAAATTATGGAGGAAGTCAGCCAACCCCCGGCGAAAGAGAGCTCCTGGATGAATCTGAGATTAAAGCAGGTATCAGGCTTGCGTGTCAGACAAGGATTAGCGGTCATATGGAGGTAGAGCTTGATACAGATGAAGAAATAGAGGGTCTGGTTGAAGGGATCAGGGTTGCTGTCGAACAGGACCCTTTTATACAAAAGGATATGGTCAGGCTTGAGGGACCATCTCTTGATGATCAGCGGGATTTACTGACCCGGGTTTCAGGGGCTATTTCTTCTGATGGGATAAGCCTTAAAGCCCTGGATTACCTGGCTTCAATAGATATTGACCGTGAATTATCTGTTATCAGGGCCGGTAACAGGGTTATTGATATAAATCAGGATAATGGTAAAGGTATTTATGGTATAGCGGTCGATATCGGAACCACCACCATTGCCATGTATCTAATAGACCTGATTACCGGAAAAGAGTCAGGGGTCCATTCCTTTAGCAATCCCCAGAAAAAATTCGGGGCTGATGTTATCTCCCGTATTAATTATACTTTACATAATGATAATGGTATCAAAGACCTGCAACAGGAGTTGGTTGACGGGCTGAACAGGGGGATAAAGCATCTCACAGATGCTGTTAACCTCAAAAGGGACGAAATATATCATTTAACCATTGCCGGTAATACGACAATGCTTCACAGTTTACTGGGGGTTGATGCTTCTTCAATCGCCCGGGCCCCCTATATCCCGGTCTTTACTGACAGCCTTATGTTCAGAGCAGGCAAACTGGGTTTTAATATTAATGAAAACGGGGTTGTTCAACTCCTGCCGTCTATATCTGGCTATGTCGGGGGAGATATTGTCGGGGATTTACTGGTAACTGACTTTGAATCTCCTGAGTGGAATTTATTAATTGACATTGGAACCAATGGGGAGATAGTCCTGGGGAACAGGGATAAGCTTTTTGCCTGTTCAGCAGCGGCTGGTCCTGCCTTTGAAGGGGCCAGGATAACATTTGGTATGGCCGGGATTACCGGGGCTATATCTAAATACCGTTTTAATAATGGAGAGGTCCATTACCGGACAATAAATAATAACAGGGCCAGGGGTATCTGTGGTTCCGGGCTTGTTGATATCATAGCCGAACTTTTAAAATATGGATTTTTAAAGGAGACAGGGGCTTTCAAGGATGGTGTTGAACTGAAGGCCGGTTATGCTGATTATTTAACCACCTATAAGGGAATAACTTCATTTAGAGTTGTTCCCGGGAATGAAACCCATGATAATAAGGATATATTATTAACCCAGAAGGATATCAGGGAGTTTCAGCTGGCTAAAGGTGCTATTCTGGCCGGGATAAAAATCCTCTTAAAGGAAGCCGGTGTTGACTACAGTGATATTGAAAAAGTTTATCTGGCCGGTGGTTTTGGAAATTATATTGACCCTCATAACGCTTCCCTTATCGGGCTTATTCCGGAGAATCTTGAGGATAAGGTAATCAGAATTGGAAATGGGGCCGGCATGGGGGCCAGGGCGGTTTTACTCGACCAGAAGCTGATTGAATATGCCGCCCGGCTCAAGGAAAAGACTACCTATATTGAGCTATCCAGTCATTCTGGTTTTCAGGAGGAATTTATGAATTCTATGGGTTTTTAAACAAAAAAGGGTTTTCAAGTTGGTCTGGGAACTGTCCGGCCTTTTACAGATTGTTTTGATTTTTTGAAGGGGTGAAATCATGACAGACAGGGCTGATAATATAAAAATAGCAGATAATATAAAAGATGTGGTTGTTTTTCAGGATATACCGGTTAACTTAGATTTAAAGGATATTATTAATAAATGTCACTTGAATAATGAAAATGATATTGAAAGGGTAACAGAACTGGTGGATGAAGCTATAGAGGTTGCCAGGCCCCGGGGGATTTTTAAGGAGTCCCATATACAGAAAAGGGGCCAGGATTACGTTATAATAAATGGAATTAAATTTAACAGTCATGTTATGTATATAAACCTGAAGGATATATATAAAGTTTACCCCTATATAGTTACTGCTGGTTCTGAACTGGAAACGTGGGCCAGTAACTTTAATGATATTCTGGAAAATTACTGGGCTGATATCATCCAGAAAGAGATACTCGAAGGGGCCAGTAATTATATATTTGCCAGGTTGAAGGATATATATAACCCTGGTTCGATAGCTATTATGAATCCGGGCTCGCTGGACTGGCCCATAAGTGAACAGAAAAAACTCTTTAAATTACTGGGTAATTACGCTGACAGGATAGGGGTCAGGCTCACCGATAGCTATCTAATGGTACCGACCAAATCCTTATCTGGCCTGGTGTTCCCGTCCACTACTGATTTTAAAAACTGCAGATTGTGTTCCCGGGAACAATGTCCTGGCCGCCGGGCCCCTTATGATAACAAACTCAGCAGGGAATACGGGATGAAATGAGAGAGGGACATTTTTCATCAAAACTCCCCTTGATATTAAAATTATAAAAATATCTATAAAATAATTACAATAATATTACCCTATTTACTTTTATAATGATACCAGGAAAACTTAATATCAGGTTTCTATGATCCGAATTCCTACATGTGGCCGGAGTAAATTATTAAAATTCTCAACTCAGCAAAAAATTTTATTGTAAAAAAGGGGAGGTTAATAAAATGAATGGTAAAGAAAAGATATACAATGTTTTTAAAAACGGATCCCAGAAAGAAGTTCCCTGGGTGCCTTTTGCCGGTGTTCATGCCGGTAAGCTTAAAGGGTATACGGCCCGGGAGGTACTGACAGATGAAAATAAACTGTTTGAGTCCCTGAAGGAGGTCAACAAGATATACCGGCCCGATGGGCAGCCGGTTACCTTTGATCTCCAGATTGAGGCTGAAATACTGGGGTGTGAACTAAAGTGGTCCGAGGATTCACCGCCAACCGTAATCTCCCATCCTTTATCCGGGAGTGAAGAAGTTCCGGACAGGATTCCTGCCCGGGATGAAGGCAGAATCCCCCTTGTCCTCAATGTTATGAAGAAAATGAAAGAAGAGGTAGGGGAAAAAACAGCCCTTTACGGGTTACTCTGTGGGCCCTTTACCCTGGCATCCCATTTACGGGGGACCAACCTGTTTATGGATATGGTCTTAAATCCAGATTATGTAAAGAAACTTATGGCCTATACCACTGAAGTGGCCAGGGCCATAGCCAGTTATTATATTGAAGCGGGGATGGATGTTATCGCTGCCGTGGACCCCATGGTTTCCCAGATTTCACCTGAACATTTTAAGGAGTTTCTCAACAGATCATATACCGAACTATTTGCCTTTATCCGGGATGAGGGTGCCTTTTCTTCTTTCTTTGTCTGTGGGAATGCCAGCAAAAACATTGAAGAGATGTGCCTGACAGAGCCTGATAGTATTTCAGTTGACGAAAATGTCTCTTTGCCTGAAGCCAAGGAGATTACCGATAAACATGGCATAGTTATTGGAGGAAATATCCCCCTGACGACTGTAATGTTACACGGAAATCAGCAGGACAATATGAAATATACCGTTGATTTACTTAATTCAGTTAGTCGGGATAATCTAATTATTTCACCCGGGTGTGATATGCCCTATGATACCCCGGTAGAAAATACTGTGGCAGTTGAACAGGCCGTTCATGAGACAGAAAAGGTCAGGGAGATGGTTAAAAATTATGAGGTCAGGGAAGAGGACATAGAGGTAGAATTACCTGATTATGATGCCCTGGAGAAGCCATTAATTGAGGTATTTACCCTTGATTCTGATACCTGTGCTGCCTGTACCTATATGAAGGCAGCGGCAGTTGAGGCCGGCAAACACTTCGGCGATAAAGTCGAGGTGGTGGAGTATAAGTATACTACCCCGGAAAATATTGCCCGGATCAAGAAAATGGGGGTTGAAAAACTACCGAGTATTTATATAAATGGTGAATTGAAGTTTTCATCAATTGTCCCCAACCGCAGGGAACTCTTAGAGGAGGTTGAAAAATGCCTGTAACAGGGCCTGGTAAACAGATTGATATGTTTTTTATAACTGGATTTCTGGGTTCGGGGAAGACAACCTTTTTAAATAACCTGCTCAAAAATAATAGTGGAAAAAACCTCGGGGTTATTGTCAATGAGTTCGGGGAAATAAATGTAGATGTCAAATTGTTAGACAGTGATACAGATATGAAGGTAACCGAAATAAATAATGGCTCAATATTTTGCAGCTGTCTTTCCGGTTCCTTTGTGGAAAGCATTATCTCCTATCAAGATTTACCCGTCGATTGTCTCTTTGTAGAGAGTACCGGAATGGCCCGACCCTCAAGCCTTGATAACATTTTAGAAGATGTTAATAAACTGGCTCCGGGGAGGTTTAACTACCACGGTATGGTCTGTGTGGTTGATGCCTCCAGTTTTATGGTCCTCAGCCAGTCAGTTAATGCAGTGAGGGAACAGATCCAGTACAGTGATATTGTTTTAATTAACAAGATAGACCTAGTTGAAGCAGATTTAATAAAGGTTATAGAAGAAAAAGTAAAAGGTTTAAACCCTCAGGCAGAAATCATTAAGACCAGTTACGGCAGGTCAGATTTACCATTTTTTGAGGTTAAGACCGGAAGCAGCTGTACATGTAATTGTTCCTGCTCTTTGACCTGTGATGAACTGACTTCAGATAGACCTCAATGTTATTTTTTAAAGCCTGACGGGGAAGTCAGCAAAGACAGATTGGTAGAATTTCTCGAGGAAGTTGCCAGTAAAACCTACCGGATTAAAGGCTTTATCAAGACCGGGGAAGGGTATATCCGGGTAGACTGTGTCGGGGATAGTATTAATTTTGAAAGGACAGAGGAAAGTTCTCCTGAAGAAGGGCTTGTTATTTTTGCCCCTGAAGATGTAAGTGATAAAGATTTAATATTATGACTGGATTAAATGCGACTGGGTTAAAGCCTCCATATTCCGGGGGCTTTTTTTTATGTTTAACTATTTTTTATGTTTAACTATAGTATGTTTAACCATAAATAAAAGGAAAAAAGATATAAATGTATAATATATAATATAATTAAAGGTTTGAAAGGATATTATATTAAATGAAAGACAATTGGGGGTATAACTAAAATGCTTATTCTGGAAAATGTAAGTAAAAGTTATGATGGAAAAAAGTATGCAGTCGACAATTTATCCCTTGAAATCAGTAAAGGAGAAATATTCGGGTTTGTTGGCCCAAACGGGGCCGGGAAAACTACCACTATCAGGATGATCACTGGCATTTTATCCCCGACTAAAGGGAGGATAACAATAAATGGACGGGATATTAGTGATAAACCCATTGAAGCCAAACGCAATTTTACATATGTACCAGACCACCCCGAAATCTTTAAATCCATCAGGGGAATAGATTATCTTAATTTTATTGCCGATATGTATGAGGTTCCAGTAGATGTCAGGCGGGAGAGAATTGAAAAATTTACCCGGGATTTTGAGATATATGATGACCTGACGAGGCCCATCAATTCTTACTCCCATGGTATGAAGCAGAAGCTTTTAATATCAGGAGCTTTAATCCCTGATCCCAATCTTTTTATTCTCGATGAGCCTCTGAGTGGCCTTGATCCCCGTTCAGCGCGGATTCTTAAGGATATTATGAGATACCACTGTGAGAATGGAGGTACTGTCTTTTTTTCCTCCCACATCCTCGAGGTGGTTGAAAACCTCTGTGACCGGGTGGCCATTATTAACAGGGGGAAATTGATTGCCTGTGATACCCTGGAAAACATCAAGAGAAATAAAGATAAAACCCTTGAAGATATTTTCCTGGAGTTGACTGATAATGAATAAATTAAAATCACTGACACTTATTCAGATTAAAGATTTTATCGGCAGGGCTCAGGAGAGTATTAATGTAAAAAATAATAAACTGGCCCGGTTACTCCAGGTTGCCCTTGTATTTATCCTGGCAATACCGGCTATTAACTTCTCGATATTGACCTTTGATGCCTTTGCTAAACTTAATCACCCGGAACTGATGATTACAACAATGTATGTCAATGCCGTAATGCTAATGTTTTTCCTCGGGCTTCCCTTTATAGTCTCTGTTTTTTTCTTTGCCAGAGACCTTAAGTTTCTGACAGCCCTGCCCGTCAGAGAGGATACTATTGTCTTTGCCAAGCTGAGTACGGTCTATATTTATCTACTGGGGATAACCCTGATTTTTATGGGGCCGGCTTTTATTGTTTACATTATTAAAATCGGGCTTACCCTGCAATTTTTTCTGCTGGGGCTTTTAGTCTTATTACTGGCTCCTGTACTCCCATTATTGATTTCGGCATTACTGGTTTTATTACTCAACAGGTTTTTAATAGATAATAGCCGTCGTAATCTCTTTACAATTTTGAGTAATTTTTTACTACTAATAGCTATAATATTTATCCAGATGACCCTGACCAGGTATCTTGCCAATCCTGAATTTATCCAGAAGGCCCTGGTAACAAAAGAGGGGCTTCTGGGGTTGGTTGGCTTAAGGTTCCCCCCCAGTATCTGGATGACCAGGATGCTTATGGGGTCACCCAGGTATGGCCTGTATTTTATAGGGCTTAATGTGGTCTTCTTTTTTATCCTGCAGTCATTGGCCAGACTTTTTTTCAGGCGGGCTCTTATGGCCTATTCCCAGGATGTTTCCCGGGCCTCAGGTAAGATATATTACAGGCAACACAGCCAGGGTTATCAGCTGCTTAAACGTAATATTCTGATTATCTTAAAACAGCCGACCTTTTTTATGAATACTTTCCTCACCATTCTGGTTCCGGTAATAATGTTTCTTGTCCTCAGTATCAGTGGGCAGTTTTCCCTTGAAATGCTCAATAATCCCGGAATGAAACCCTTTTTAATACTGATTTTTACGGGGATAATTACATCACCGGCCATAGTGGGAAATACATCAGCAACGGCCATAACCAGGGAAGGGCAGGCCTTCTGGGAGACAAAAGTGCTACCTATAAAGGCAGCAGATAATATACGTTACCGGGTTTTAACCACAGTTTTGATAAGCCTGTTTGGTTCGGCTTTGCTTCTGACTGTTTCTGCCTTCATTATGCCTCTGACAGTAAAGATGATAATGCTGGGTAGCTTTTTCTGCCTGGGGGCAACCCTGTTTCTATCGACTGTGGATATAATAATTGATATTTACCGGCCCATTTTGAACTGGACTAATCCCACCGCTGCTGTAAAGAATAACATGAATATAACTGTGTCCCTGGGAATAAGGGCTTTACTGGCTCTTGTGGTTTATCTCATATACCGTATCGCTCCTGGTTTTATTATGAGTTTTGATACGGCAATCTTATGGGGAGGTATAGTATTCTTTATCCTGTACTTTGCTGTCAGGTACTATGTTTACAATTACCTGGATAAAGTTTTTTTGAACATCTCCATATAATGGTAAGTACTATGTAAAAGTATGGGAGGTAGACTGGATTGCAGCAAAAGAAATTGAGTCCAGAAAATGTATATAAGGCTTCCAGAATTTTAGATCTGGGTGAAAGGGCCAGTTTAGCAGATATTAAAAACAGATACAGAAAATTAATAAAGAGCTGGCATCCAGACAAATGTAATGATAAACCAGAACAGTGCAGGGAGAAAACTAAAGAGATTACCTGGGCTTATGAAATAATAGTTTCATATTGTAACAATTATCTTTATTCATTTAAAAAAGATGATATTGTTAATAATTTACCGGTTGATATTCAAATGAAGGAAAGATGGAAAAAACAATTTATGGATGGTCATTTCAGTTTATAAAATAATATCTACAAACGAGATTAAAGTAATAATTATTGCATAATGTTTATTGGAAGTAATAATGGTATAACAGTTAATGACACAAATCCCCTTTTTTCGGGGATTTGTTTGCTATATGATGCTAAAAATATTATAATGTAATCATCAGATACTATCTTAAAACATATTAGATAGACTGTAAGGGAGGCAATATAAACAATGGCAAAAATAATATTTCCAGAAGATTTTATCTGGGGAGCAGCTACGTCATCCTACCAGATAGAAGGAGCTTTTAATGAGGATGGAAAGGGAGAATCCATCTGGGACAGATTTAGCCATACCCCGGGAAAAATTGAAAACGGTGACACCGGTGATATAGCCTGTGATCATTATCATCTGTACCGGGAAGATATTGAATTAATGAAAGAGATAGGGATTAGGTCATACCGTTTTTCTACTTCCTGGCCCCGGATTCTTCCGGAAGGTAAAGGCAGGGTAAACCAGAAAGGTCTTGATTTTTATAAAAGACTGGTTGACAATCTTCTTAAGGCCAATATCAGACCCATGATAA
This sequence comes from Halothermothrix orenii H 168, assembly GCF_000020485.1. GTDB lineage: Bacteria > Bacillota > Halanaerobiia > Halanaerobiales > Halothermotrichaceae > Halothermothrix > Halothermothrix orenii. Next base: position 1,635,270 of record NC_011899.1, on the reverse strand, counting down.
CCCTATACCACTGGGATTTACCCCAGGCATTACAGGATAAAGGTGGCTGGACCAACAGGGATACAGCCAAATATTTCGCTGAATATGCCAGGCTTATGTTTGAAGAGTTTAACGGCCTGGTGGACCTCTGGGTTACCCATAATGAACCCTGGGTAGTTGCCTTTGAGGGTCATGCTTTTGGTAACCATGCCCCCGGTACTAAAGATTTTAAAACGGCCCTTCAGGTCGCCCATCACCTGTTATTATCCCATGGAATGGCTGTTGATATCTTCAGGGAGGAAGACCTGCCCGGGGAGATTGGTATTACTCTCAACTTAACCCCTGCTTACCCGGCCGGTGACAGTGAGAAGGATGTTAAGGCAGCTTCTTTACTTGATGACTATATTAATGCATGGTTTTTATCTCCAGTGTTCAAGGGCAGTTACCCGGAGGAATTACACCACATCTATGAACAGAATTTAGGGGCCTTTACAACCCAACCGGGTGATATGGATATAATAAGCAGGGATATTGACTTCCTGGGCATTAATTACTACTCCAGGATGGTGGTCAGGCATAAACCGGGAGATAATTTGTTTAATGCTGAAGTTGTAAAAATGGAGGATAGGCCATCTACAGAGATGGGCTGGGAGATTTATCCCCAGGGACTTTATGATATTTTAGTGAGGGTTAATAAAGAATATACCGATAAGCCCCTTTACATAACAGAAAACGGGGCAGCTTTTGATGACAAATTAACAGAGGAAGGTAAGATCCATGATGAGAAGAGGATTAACTACCTGGGGGATCATTTTAAGCAGGCATATAAAGCCCTTAAAGATGGAGTTCCCCTCAGAGGTTATTATGTGTGGTCATTGATGGATAATTTTGAATGGGCCTATGGCTATAGCAAGCGCTTTGGTCTCATTTATGTTGATTATGAAAATGGTAACAGACGCTTTTTAAAAGATAGTGCCCTATGGTATCGGGAGGTCATCGAAAAAGGCCAGGTTGAAGCTAACTAAACCTGTACTATAGTTAGTAAAAGGTTATTTATGACCAGAACCTATGACTAGAACCGGATAGATTAATTATTCCCGGGGAAGCAAAAAACATATAGCAGCAATCAGGTGTTGTTAGTGGTCATCAGAGACAATATGGAAAAGACACGTCCCGCATTTTTATTCAGTAAATTATAAAAAAGCCCTGAACAGCCAGTAAAGGCTGGACAGGGCTATTTTTTTTGTTTATAAATAACTATTAGGCATGCTGACCGGCGATTATACCTGTAATGGCCTGGTTAACGGTTTGCATTACCTGGTTAAACTTCTGCTGGGCAGTCATGAAGTTTTTAATCTTTTCATTTTCCTGCATTCTGGCCTGAAGGGCCATAAGTTCTTTCTTCTGGTCCTCGGTTATATTCTTTCCATTGGCCTGGGCCATCTGTAACCTTTGCTGTTTTGATCTAAATTCATTAAGTAAGGACTGGGCTTCCTTATCATTTTGCATTGCTTCTTCAGTAGATTTCAGTTCTTTATATTCTGCTGAATCTACTATTTCTTTTCCCAACTCTTCGGCTTTCTTAATAATTGACATAAAAAAATTCACCTCGTTATGTTTGTTTAACACTTAATGTGTCTTCATAATGTTAACATTTATTAATAGCTGTGTCAAATCTGGGGATTTGACCAGGATTTATGTGCGGTATACATCAAAGTATATTATGAAAATAATTGTAAAATTATAAAGGAATTAATGTAATTATATAGAAATTTATAAACAGGTATATTGTTATATTTAGTAATTTAGTAAGGGGTACTGTAAAATATTTTTTATTCAACCGGGTGGGTGTTGTCATGACAGTGAAAAGAAGTAAGTTGTACAGAATTTTAAAAATGATTAATTTATTAAGTAGTGGGGTTAAGAGATGGAGAGCACGGGATCTGGCGGAATTATTTGGTGTGTCACCGCGGACTATTTACCGGGATATACAGTATATGGAACAAATGCATATTCCGGTAATTAAGGATGAGGAGAAGAATACCTATGCAATTATGGAGGATTTTTATTTTAAACCGCCGAGGATGACAAGAGAAGAAGCCATGGCTCTACTGCTTGTAGCACATGCCTTCGAAGATGAGGTTTATCCCTACAGGGAAGAACTAAATAATGCTGTATCCAAAATAATTAATTCACTGCCATCTTCTGTAAAAAAGGTACTTTTAGACCTGGAGGATAGAATTTTATTTCACCAGGGAGCTGTTGTAGATATGACGAAACACCGGGATACTATTAACATAATTAATGATTCCATTGCCAGTAACCAATCTGTTATTATAAATTATTATTCTCTCAGTAGTGATATGTTAAGGGAGCGTAAAGTTGACCCCTATAAAATTTTTGTACAGGATGGGGCCTATTACTTAATAGCTTACTGCCATCTGCGCTGTAATGTATTATTATTCAGGGTAGATAGGATAAGGAATATTAAGGTAACCAGTGATAAATATATAATACCTGATGACTTTGATGTAGAAAAATATATGCAAAATGCCTGGGGTGTGGAACGGGGTGATAAAGAGGAAAGGGTTGTATTGTTATTTAAAGGAACTTCAGCAAAACTGGTAAAGGAAAGGAAATGGCAGGTTAAACACCAGATAGTAGAACTAGGTGATGATAAAATTAGATTTGAGGTAACTACTGGTAGTATGCAGGAAATTATGGGCTGGATATTACAACACGGTTCAGAAGTTGAGGTAGTACGACCGGAGAGTTTAAAGGAAAATGTAATCAATGAAATTAAAAAAATGAGTAATATATACAAAAAAACACATGTTTGAGACAGAAGTTGTCACAGGTGTGTGGTATGATATCTAATAGAGGATATTCAATAAATATTTCTGTAAGAAATGGTTAGTTTTTGAATAACTATGTTAAATGTAAAATGTTATCAAATTAATGTTATTTTAATAATCATAATTTAAAGAAGGAGGTGTAAAGAGTGATTAACTCATTCAAAGAACTAGGTGAAATAGAACTACAAGGATTGTCAGATAGTGAAAAAAAGCAAAAATTTCTAGAGACACAGACTATTATTCCAAATGAACCAGATAGTGGGGATAAAGATGCAGACAAATATAGAGAAGTAATTATAAATCTGGACACTGAAAAAGAAGAGATTGAGATTAAACTAGGAAAAGAATTATATGAAAAAAACAGAGAAGAATTTTTTGGATTTGATTTAAAGGCATCAAATAGTAGTAAAACTTATTTTACAACTGATAACTACAATTATCACTTATTAACAATACCACATTTGATTTACTATATAGAAAAAGAAATTGATAAACTTAAGATCAAAAATATTGAGGATTTTTTAGATTGGTTAAATATGATAAAAAATAAGTTCTACATAGTAGTTGGTAGAGATTATTTTGGAAGACCGATAAGTTATTTATCTGTAGATAAAAATGTATCACATCAAAAAAAAGAAATAGTAAAATATTTAAGAAGTGAAATTGATAAATACGAAAAAAGGGGTAATGCAGAAAAAGCAAAAGAGATAAATAAATATATAAACGGGGAAGTAGTTAACACAGAAATATTAACCATAAAGGATATAAAAAAGTATTATGAAAAACAAATAAGTCTTGCTATATCAACAACGCAAAATTTTTTAAAGAATGAACTTAACATTTTTTCTATACATATAAATGGTAAAAGAATACTTGAAAGCATATATAAGGCTCCTTATGTGGAAGTTGTATATTATATTCTTCAACAAAGATTTTTCGATACTTCAAATTCAGACAAAATGGCAAGGGATAATGCTTTATGTGGAGTTTGTAATGAAAATAAATTAATAACAGGGAAAATAGATATTCCTACAAAATTTTATGTTACAAGTAGTCCCTATTTTTATGAAAATCTTGAAAGAAAAAATGCGTACAAATCATTTGGTATATGTCAGGACTGTTATCTAAAAGTCATGGCGGGAATTGCCAAAGTAAAAAAAGATTTTTCTGGTAAACTATTTAACCAACTTGACTATTATGTTATACCAACAAACATTGCTTACTGTAAAAAGTATAAAACAGAGATTGAAGTAATTAAAAGTATTTTATCTGATAATAATAAATCTTTTAAAAAAAATATTGAAGCAATAAACAGTATTGCAAATAGTAATTTGAAGGTTAACTTCTTATTTTGGTTTAAACCAAAGGGGCAAAATGCAGCATTTGTTGTATCGGAAAGTATTAATGATGTGGCTTACAACCATATTAGTCAGATAATAAAAAATTTATATAATTTAAATATGAAATTAATTTATCCAAACAAATATTTTAATTTGTATAAACTAACATTTAATGATATTTACTGGCTTCTATTTCCAAACACTGAATCCCATAAAAACCCTGATCCTAAATTATACAGAAAAGAATTATTAAGTTTACTGAATTCAATATTAAAGGGCCGGTCAGTAAATTATAACTACTTAATTAAGCAATTTAATTTTATACTTAGGAAAAGATATTTTAAGAATAGTAAAAGAGTTGAAGAAATTATCTATAATCCAATGAAAATGAATCTGTTACTAACCTGGTTAAATGAAATTACTGAAATAAAAGGAGGTTTTAAAATGTCTGAAGGAACAAGTTCAATTCCTATTGAAAACTCTGATATAAAAGAGTTTTTCAGTACTCATGCTGAAACTTATAAAAATAACAAATATCGACAGGGACTTTTTTTACTTGGAGTTTTAATGAATGAAGTACTAAAAAAACAACAAAAAGAAAATAAATCAGCCAGTATTCTTGATAAGCTTAGTTTTGATGGAATGTCTGTGAGACAAGTTAGCAAATTCGTTAACGACATAACTGAGATTTTACATATTCATGATAAATATACATGTAATCAGTTACTACATTCACAAATGATTGATCGAATTCAGGGAATTGAAAATTCCAGTCTTAATAAAGATGAAGTAGTATTTTATATATTGTCTGGTATTTCTTTTGGTAGGTACTTAGGTCATAAATACTATAAGACTAAGAATAATAAGGGGGATGACAAATAAAATGACTGAAAAACAAAAAGTTCCTAATAATTCAGAGATATTATTTCTTTATGATGCTAAAAGGTCTAATCCAAATGGGGATATGGATAATGAAAACAAACCAAGGATGGATTGGGACACAGGAACAAATTTAGTTAGCGATGTAAGATTAAAAAGGTATATCAGGGATTATTTGCAGAAAGTTAAGGGAAAAAATTTATTTGTGAGTGAAGAGGCGGAAAAAGCTGAAAACCGGGTTCATCAAATATTAGGAAGGAAACCATCTTCAAATAAACCAGTTACAGATGAGGAACTTACTAAAATTGCTGAAGAATGTTGTGATGTAATATATTTTGGAGCAGTTCTTGGTACATCTGGTGGTAATACTCATTTAACAGGACCTGTACAGTTTAATTGGGGATACTCCCTAAATAAGGTAGAATTACAGGAGTCAAAGACTATCACTTCTAGTTTTAGTTCTGGGGAAGGTGTTGGTAAAGACTATAGAGTAAAATATTCTTTTATAGCTTTTAGCGGTGGTATCAATGGTCTTGCTGCCAAAGATACAAAACTTACAGAAAACGATGTTAAATTGCTTGATGAAGCTATAATAAAATCAATACCATTGAATAGAACCCGTTCTAAAATTGGACAAACTCCAAGGCTATATCTGAGAGTTGAAATGAATGATAATGAAACAGCATTAAACGATTTGAGAGAATACATTTCTCTTGATTATAATGTCCGTGAAGAAGATGTTAGAGATATTAATAATATTGAATTAGTTATAGATGAACTGCTGGAATATTTATCAACCATTAAAAGCAAAATTAAAAAAATTAATTACTGGAAAGATAATAAACTAACAGTTAAAGATAATGGCTTTGAAAAGTTATTAAATACGTTCCCTGTAAATGAATTAAATTATTAGGGTAGGAGTTGTTATTATGGACATTAACCAAGTCCTGGTTTTTAAAATAAAGGGTAAAATTGCACATTTCAAAAAATACTACAGCAATAAAAGTTCTTTAACTTATAAAATTCCTCCCCGAACGGTTTTAATGGGGATAGTTGCTTCTATTTTAGAAAAACCCCGGGATAGTTATTATGAATTATTATCACCTCAGCAGGCTAAATTTGGAGTAAAAATAGAAAGTGAAAGTTATACTCATTTTGAATGTATGAATTATTTAAAAGAAGATGGTGGTCATACACAGGTAAGATTGCAATTGTTACTGCCAGCAAATAATATGTTATCTTATAAAGTATTTTTTACACATCAGGACGAATCTTTATTAAAAGAATTAGCAACAAAAATAAAGAATAAGATATATGGATATGGTATATATCTGGGGCAGAGGCAGTTTAGAGCTACTGCTGAATTTGATGATTTAATAGAGGACATTGATATTATTAAAGATTATACTGGGAATTTAAAAACATTAACATATAAGGATAATATAAAAAAATTAAATGATACTACAACATATAACCTAATTCTGGACAACATGCCAGTATCCTTTAAAAAAGTAAACTCTGGTCGAGAACCAGAAAAGGTTGTTGAAGTTTGTTATGAAGAAAATGGAGCAAATATAAATGGGTCTTTTTATGAAGTAATAAAATTAAAAGATGATTATATAAGTTTTTATACTCCAGTGAGGTGACTGGTTTGGAAAAATTATTTTCACACTATTCTTCAAATAAAAAAAGAGAGTTAGAAGTTCATTTGAAAAATGTAGCAGAAGGCTGTAAAAATATTATCTTAAACAAGCGGTTAGACTTATCTATAATATCCAAAGATGAACTTACTGATATAGCTTTTTTAATTGGAGCAGTCCATGATTTTGGAAAGTCAACTACTTTTTTTCAAAATTATTTAGTCCATGGTGAGGAAAATATTTTTTCTCACCATGGTTTAATATCAGCGATATTGGCCTATATTTTACTCAAGAAAAAATACACCAGGTTAATGGCAATGATAGGTTATATGGTTGTTAAAAGACATCATGGGAACCTGGAATCCCCTGTAGAAGATTGTGGTGAGACTTTCTATCATATAAAAATGCAAATTAATGATATAAAACAAAATACATATAATCATGTAAAAAATATTTATGATAATAATATATTAAAAGATACAGAATATTGCTTTGAAGAGTTATTTAGTGAATTAGAAGAATTTGTTGTGGAAGTAGATGATATTTCTGAATTATTTAGAGAAATAGTTATTGAAGACAAGTATAAGAATGAAGACAAGGCTATTGAATTATTTTTAGTAACTAATTTGCTTTATTCAATATTAATTGATACTGACAAAAAGGATGCTGCGAGTTTAAATAATGATTATTTTAAAGGAGCGACAGAAGAATATATAAATGTGCAAAAGTATATTAATAAAAAAAGGAAAGAGCAACCAAAAAAATATAATCCTGGATTACCTATTAATAAAGCAAGAAATAGTTTTTTTCAAGATGTTACAAATCATTCACAAATAAAAGATACAAATTTTTTATATAGTTTAACTGCTCCTACAGGTATTGGTAAGACATTTGCATCATTTGCATTTGCAAACAAATTAAGGGAACTTTCCGCTTACGGGAAAAGAATTATTTATTGTCTACCGTATACATCTATTATTGACCAAAATTTTAATGAGTTCGAGAAAATAATTAATTTTAACCTTAAAGAAGTTTACAAAAAAAATCCTTCAAAGTATTTATTAAAACATCATTATCTCACACCTCTTGAACTTAAAAAAAATATTGACTTAGAAAAAGACAGCAGGATAAGTAGAGATTTAGAGAAATACCTTGATGACAGATTATTATTAGAATCATGGGAATCTGGTAATATTGTTACAACTTTTGTGCAATTACTGGAAAGCATTATTGGAAATAAAAATAGTTACTTAAAAAAGTTTCATAATATCGTTAACTCAGTAGTTATACTGGATGAAGTCCAAAATATTCCTGTAGAATATTATCATGTAGTTGGAAAAGTATTAAAAATTCTTGGCAAAAATTTTAATACTCATATTTTACTTATGACAGCTACACAACCTGAAATAATTTATGGAAATGACGTTGTTAATCTGGTAAATGAAAAGAAGTATAATGAAATGAACGTATTTGATAGAGTTAATCTTAAAATTATAGATAAACTAAATCCTTATAATATTGAAGATTTTTTGGGATATCTTGAATTAAATTTTAACAGTAAAACCGGTTTAATAGTCTGTAATACTATTAGTTCTGCATTAGATATATATAAATATGTCGATGAGTTATTTACTTCAAAAGGCTATCACGTTTACTCATTAACTACTAATCTAACACCAATTGATAGACTTGAAAAAATAGATGAAATTAATATGAAGATTGATAAAGGGGAAAAAATAATAGTTGTATCAACTCAATTAATAGAAGCAGGAGTTGATCTGAGTTTTGAAGAGGTTTTCAGGGATTTTGCACCATTAGATTCTATTATACAGGTTGCTGGTCGTTGTAATAGGAGTGGGGAGTTGCCACAAAAAGGCAAAGTAAATATCATTATGTTAAAAAATGATAAGGAAGAAATGTACTGTAATAAAGTATATGATAAAGTATTACTTGATATATGCAGAGAAGTTTTAAGTGAGAAAAAGTCATTTATTGATATGAGTAAAAATTATTTTTCGAGAATTAGGGAAAGTTATTTAAGGCAAAGTGATAAATTAATGAATGCAATTTGTAATTTAAATTATAGTAAAGAAAAAGTTGACCAGGATCCTATTTCAAAATTTAAAATAGTAAAAGAACAGGGAGGTAAAGATAACATAATTATTTGTAAAAATAAAGATATAGAAAATAAGATAGAAGAACTTAAAGAAATATATGAAGAAATTAAGTTGAGTTATAATGATAGAAAAAAATTAAATAGGTTAATTGCCAAAAAAGAAATATTAAACAAAGAATTAGCCCTATATAAAATTAATGTTTATACTAACCAATTAAAAGAATACGAAAAACACTATATAATAAAGAAATTTAGATTTATCAAGTATGTCAGTTATGAGGATCAGAAAAAGTATTTGTATGATGATAATATTGGTTTTCTTAAAGAACCTAAAAAAAAGTTTGAATCAACTATGTTTGCTTAATATATATGGTTTAGTTTGAGGTGATAGATTGATGCAGTTGGTTATCAACACATACGGTAGTTACCTTCATGTAAAACAAAAATCGTTTGAAATAAAGACTGAAGAGGATAAAAAGAGGGTTTCTGCTAAAAAGGTTAGTTCAATATTAATTACCACAGGTGCTGCCATCAGTACAGATGCAGTTAAACTGGCCCTGGAAAATAATATTGAAATACAGTTTCTGGATGAGTTTGGTTGTTCGTTAGGAAAAGTCTGGCACCCTAAACTTGGTAGTACTACTTATATTAGAAGGAAACAGCTTGAGCTGGCAGAAAGTGAAGAAGGTACTGAACTGGTAAAAGAATTTATGCTTGATAAAATAGATAATATGATTAACCATTTACATGATCTGGCTATAAAACGTTCTAAATCAAAAGAGAAATATATAAATAAGAAGATAAAAGAGATCTGTGAATTGCGTAATAAATTAGAAAAAGTTACAGGGTATATTGAAGATGTAAGAAATACTATAATGGGGTATGAAGGTAATATATCCAGGAAGTATTTTGCCAGCTTAAGTTTTCTTTTGCCAGATAGATATAAGTTTAATGGCAGGAGTTTCAGACCTGCTGAGGATGAATTTAATTGTTTGCTGAATTATGGTTATGGTGTATTATATGGCAAAGTAGAAAAAGCATTAATTATTGCAGGGTTAGATCCTTATGTTGGCATTCTACATACTGATGGTTATAATAAAAAGTCTTTTGTCTTTGATTTTATTGAACCCTACCGACACCATATAGACAGAGTAGTAATGAAGTTATTTAGTAGAAAAAAAATCCGTAAGTTACATTTTGATAAAATTCAGGGAGGATTAACTCTTAACGATGAAGGAAAAAAATTGCTTCTTACAGAATTAAATGATTATTTTGATAAAAAAATTAGATATAAGGGGAGAGAGATAAAAATTAATAATACGATTCAGTATGATTGTCACTCCCTGGCCAACAGAATTATAGAGGAAGGTTGATAATATGTTGGTTTGGTTTATTTATGATATTGTTGAAGATAAGCCACGCAAGAAAATAGCAGATAAGGCCATTGAACAGGGTTTATACAGGGTACAAAAATCGGTATTCCTGGGGGATATTGAACCTAATCTTCTGGATGAACTACTGGTATATGCAGAAGAGTTGATTGACCCTGAAAATGACTCTGTCTATGCCTTCCCAATGTGTCAGGAAGATTTTAAAAAAGTAGAAATTATTGGACAGGCTTTTGATAAAGCCATGGTTAATGATAAATTGAATAGTTTTTTTATGTAGGTGAGTGGGATGGTAAAAGTCAGTAACATTAGTTTAACTCCTTCAGAGGTTATGGAGTATTTATACTGCCCCCGGTTTATATATTATATGTCATATTTAAAAATTCCACAACATGAAAAAAATCGGTTTAAGGTTATGATGGGTCGTGATATGCACAAAAGAAAACTTAAGATTAATAAAAAATATCTTCGAAAAAAGATAGGGGTTAAAAAGAAAATATTGGATAAAAAGATGTACTCAAAAAAACATAATATACATGGGATAGTTGATGAGATTTTATTCCTGGAAGATGGTACAGCAGCACCGTTGGATTATAAATACGCAAAATATAAAAAGAGGACTTTTCTCACACATAAATATCAGGCCGCCATGTATGGGTTAATGATTGCTGATATTTATAATATTGAAGTTAACCGGGCCTATATTGTATACATCAGGAGTAAGAACCTATTGAAAGAAATTAAACTGGATACAAAAATATACAGTAATGTTGGGAAAATAATGAAAGAAATAATATCAATTATCCAGAAAGGGTATTATCCAGATAGAACTAAATACAAAAGAAGGTGTTTTGACTGTACTTATAGAAATATTTGTATAAAATAAACCCAACAGGAGTTGATTCGAGTTGGAGTTAAAGGTTGTTCAATTAACATATGATCTGGAGGAAGATCTGCCCTTAAGTTATGGTCATAAACTAAGGGGTTATTTTGCACACGAATTTGAAGAAGTACTATTTCATCAACATAAAAAGGACGGGGGCTTAAGATATAAATACCCGTTAATTCAATATAAGATCATTAATAATAAACCTGTTATTATTGGATTAGGTAGTGGTGGAGATTTAATTATTGAACATTTTTTATCTATAGATAAAATTGTACTGGGTGATAAAAAGTTCCTGAATCCTTCTGGAAAATTAAAGGTTGATTCAATAGAGTTAAAGGTAAATAATAAATATGATATGCCACCATATAAATATAGCTTTATATCACCCTGGTTAGGATTGAGTCAAAAGAACTATAACATATATAAAACTAGAATAGAAGGAGGTACTAAGGATGAAAAAGTAAAATTTTTAAAAAAAATAATTACTGGTAATATTTTAAGCTTTGCTAAAGGAGTAGGTTGGTGGATAGAAGAAAGTATTATTACAGTTCCCAAACTGAGAGAAATTCCTGTGAATTTTAAAAATCAAACGATGATAGGTTTTGTAGGTGAGTTTTATTCGAATGTATTTATTCCAGAATATATTGGTTTAGGGAAGTCTACCAGCAGAGGTTTTGGTACCTTGAGGCGTGAAAAAATAATCTAATTCTGAAGGAAAATTATTAGTGCATAAATATACGAACTTTGACAATTAAATATATATTAATAATTGAACTGATTAATTTTTTGCGGCATTTTGCTGATATTACTTTAATATGAATAATTATAACCATGATTATTGGAGAGTTATGTTCTAGAAAAATACCTTAGATTACTGTTATATAGGTAATTTTAAATTAAAACGGATTAATTGATACATCCAGCATAAGAAGGATTGAAACATTATTCTCAAGAGGATTTGGCAAAGATCATTGGGATTAATTGATACATCCAGCATAAGAAGGATTGAAACATGAATCGCCAAACATAACAGATGCTTCAACAGAAGATTAATTGATACATCCAGCATAAGAAGGATTGAAACTTAAGCAAACCTGATAATTGGAAAGTTAATATTAAATTAATTGATACATCCAGCATAAGAAGGATTGAAACCTCAAAAACATCACCCTTCTAAAATAATTGTGCTATGCGATTAATTGATACATCCAGCATAAGAAGGATTGAAACTATTTTTATATTTTCTTTTTCTTCTGCCGGTTTTAGGATTAATTGATACATCCAGCATAAGAAGGATTGAAACGAGACTGGTTATCGAGATTGGAGGAGTTCTATGCTAAGATTAATTGATACATCCAGCATAAGAAGGATTGAAACGTGTTGACTGATCCGCCTTATAATGCTAGTGTTAGGATTAATTGATACATCCAGCATAAGAAGGATTGAAACTGATAGCTTTTTCCCCTAGTTTTACATTCTTTCCAGGATTAATTGATACATCCAGCATAAGAAGGATTGAAACCCACGAATAGGCTCAACATAAGTACCTGCTTTCAGAGATTAATTGATACATCCAGCATAAGAAGGATTGAAACATGATAGGTTGATGACTATCAAACAAATCACAAATAGATTAATTGATACATCCAGCATAAGAAGGATTGAAACTTTTTTGTAAGTGGGCCAAAACAATCACCCCTTATTGGATTAATTGATACATCCAGCATAAGAAGGATTGAAACCAACCAGCTAGTTACGATTTGACTTTAGGTAATCAGATTAATTGATACATCCAGCATAAGAAGGATTGAAACCAGTCCGGCGCCATCGCCAATTCGGCCACCACTCCAGATTAATTGATACATCCAGCATAAGAAGGATTGAAACCCCTCAAATGGGAAGATTCAGAAGCTACCGAATGGATTAATTGATACATCCAGCATAAGAAGGATTGAAACTCTGAAGATATAAGGTGGTTTTCAATAGTTAATCTAGGATTAATTGATACATCCAGCATAAGAAGGATTGAAACAATGCCCAATAGTTAAATTGGGGTCATGAAAAAGGTTGGATTAATTGATACATCCAGCATAAGAAGGATTGAAACTAACTACCCTGATATCGAAAAACGGTATAAATCGGGATTAATTGATACATCCAGCATAAGAAGGATTGAAACAGCGGGTCTTTTTTCCTGGTAAATTGTCCGGTAGGCGGATTAATTGATACATCCAGCATAAGAAGGATTGAAACGATTAAAAGGGACTTTCTAAAGGATTTTCAGGTTGAGATTAATTGATACATCCAGCATAAGAAGGATTGAAACCTTGAAATAAAGGAGATGTAAGTGTTGCAACATATAAGATTAATTGATACATCCAGCATAAGAAGGATTGAAACACAGGGGTATATATGGCAATAACCTATTTTGAGGAGGGATTAATTGATACATCCAGCATAAGAAGGATTGAAACTTACCTCATATTTGGCAAATTCCTTTATCTCTTTTTGACCTTCCCCCATTTGTCGGACACTGGGTTTAGGTATATAATTAACCCAGGAGGTGCCCCATAATGGGAAGGAAAAAATATTCAGAAGAATTTAAAAGAGAAGCTGTGGAACTTAGTTTTAGCTCGGATAAATCTTGCACAGTTATAGCAAAAGAACTAGGTATAAGTTATCATAATCTAATCAGATGGCGTAGGGAATACAAAAACAAAGGTGACTTAGCTTTCCCAGGCAATGGTAAACAAAAGTTAACCCCTGAACAGGAAGAAATTCAAAGACTAAAAAAAGAATTAAATGATATAAAAATAGAGCGTGATATATTAAAAAAAGCAGTGCGCATCTTCTCAAAGGAACCGAAATAATATATGGTTTCATCCGGGATCACAGTGATGAATTTACTGTGGAAAGGATGTGCCAGGTTTTAAATGTATCCCGGTCAGGATATTACAGCTGGTTAAGTAGAAAACCTGGTAAAAAACAGCTTACAAATGAAAAATTAAAGTTAAAGATTGATAAAATATACTGGCAGAACAGGGGAAGATATGGTAGTCCCCGGATACATAAACAGCTTAAAAAAGATGGTTATTATTACAATATTAAGCGTATTGAACGGCTAATGAGAGTAATGGGATTAAAAGCAATACAGAAAAGAAAGTTTAAAAGGACAACTAATTCTGACCATAATCTCCCTTCAAAAAATAATCTTCTCAAACGTAATTTTAGTGTTACCCAACCTAATAAAGTCTGGGTATCAGACATAACATATATTCCAACAAAAGAAGGCTGGCTTTATCTTTCAGTAGTGATTGACCTTTACTCTCGCAAGGTAGTAGGTTGGTCAATGGACAAGCATATGACAAAAAGGTTAGTGATTAATGCATTGGAAATGGGCATGCAAAATCGTAATCCTTCTAAGGGATTAATTTTTCATTCTGACATAGTCAATATGCAAGCCATGATTTTCAAAAAACACTGTGGAAATACGGTATTATTTCATCAATGAGCCGTAAAGGTGATTGCTGGGACAATGAAGTAGCTAAAAGTTTTTTCGCAACACTAAAAACAGAATTGATTTTCCACAACAAATATCAGAGCAGGGCTCAGGCAAAGTGGGATATATTTGAATACATAGAGATTTTTTATAATAGGATTCGATTGCATTCTTCACTAGATTATAAAAGTCCGGAAGATTACGAGAAAGAGAGTAAAACATCTAAACTATGTGACTAATTTATTGGGGGACCCATGTTTAGTTTACCTATAGACAGGATACTCAGTAGGAATTATATGTAAAAATATAAGTTGATAAGCAGGATACTTATATTATTTGGCAAAATATAATAGTAGAGAGTATATAAATATAATAAACGTGTAAAAAAAGTAATTTTTTGTTGGTTATGTTGCAATGAATAGATAAAGTCAAAAGGTGATATATTTGTAAAAATACAGTCAATAGATTAATTGGAGGAGGTTATAAATGTATAATATAACTTATAATTTAAAAATTGTTACCCCGGTATATTGTAAAGGGTCTGATAACAGAAAAGTGGAGTTAAGACCTGCTAGCATTACTAGCATTAAAGGAATGATGAGATATTGGTTTAGGGCGTTGACTGCTGAAAGAGACCTAAATGAATTACATAAAAAAGAAAATAAGATTTTTGGAAGTACTAAAAATGCTTCAAAATTTGCAATAAGAATTAGAGATATTAACCTAATTAATAAAAAAAATAACTTAGAAGATTATTACTTGCTTCCCCATAATGAAAAAAAACGTAATGAAAACCCTGTGCCTATTAAGGTATTAAAATCTGGTCTTTCTTTTAATCTTGAATTTATATTTAAAAGTTTTGAAGAAGAATTAATTGATAACGTTAAGGATGTGTTTACCCTTTCCCTTCTTCTGGGTGGTGTAGGACAGCGGTCTAGAAGAGGATTTGGCAGTATAAGGGATAAAAACTGTAAGTTTGATAACAAAGAAGAACTTTTAAAAAAAATTGCAGGTATTTTACAGGATTTTGGAAGGCAGGTTGAAGTTAAGGATGGAGAATATATTAGGGTTGTTGATAATCAAAGGTATTCTTATCCTGTAATTAAAGAAATTTATATAGGCAAACCAGAAGCAAATTTTGAAAAAATGTTAGAAAAGATTGGACAGGCTTCAAAAAAGGATAAATCTTTGGGAAGCATTAACCCTACTAGGATGGCTTCCCCTGTTTATGTAACAGTAGTAAAAATAAAAGACGATTATTATCCCCTTATTACGAAACTAGAACCTATTTATCCTGAAGGGATTGAAGGCAATGTTGAAGTATTAGAAAAATTTATTGATGAATTGAGGTGAGATTGTGAAAAAGATATTTAAAGAACACCCTTTATCAGGGGAACAATTGATAAAAACTTTTGAAGACTACATACCTGAGATAAGTTTGAAGAATAAATCATTAGCTATTTTTACAATAGGACCGGTTCAATCTTTTATATCTGCGGCTAAGAAAACTAAAGAATACTGGGCTGGAAGTTATTTGCTCTCATATTTAATCTGGCAGGCACTAAAACATATCATGGAAGAAAGCAAAGAAGGTGAAAACAGTATTATTTATCCCTATTTAAAAAATCAGCCTCTTTATAAAGATTTAAGAAATGAAGAGATTACACTACCTACTTTACCCAATCGCTTTCTGGCAATTTTAGAAAACAATGAAGCAGAACAATTATTAGAAGAATGCAAAAAAATGGTTGAGAATAAACTTTTGGATATTGCCATTAATCTTTTCAATATCAGTAAGGAAGATAAAATATATAAACAGCTGGAAGAACTACTTGAAATATACTGGGTATTATTACCTCTGGAAAAGAGCAAAAAAACAGAAATAGAAAGATACAGAAGTTTAACTGGCATGGAACCAGCAAATGATATTTCGCATTATTCTCTGGTAACATCTATTATTGAAGAATTAATGGGGGCTCGTAAAAATATTAGGGAATTTAATTATATAGAAGAAAAGGGTGTTAAATGCTATATCTGTGGAGAAAGAACTGGATTTGAACCTGGAATCATGAATATTGAAGATGAGAAGAAAATCTGTGGAGTCTGTGGTTTAAAAAGGAAGTTCAGTGATTATTTAAAAACAGAATTTGGAATTGAAATTCATTATCCGTCAGTAATTGATATTGCCACAGCCGATTATAAGGAAGAACTGGTTAGCAGTCTGGACAAAGATGAGTTAAATCAGTTATTGAATTATATGGATAAGGAGTTTGGTAACCAGGATTACCAAATGCCCGAATTGGTTAATGGACTGGTAGGAGATGTTAAAAGTAAGTCTCCGGAGGAAAAAAAGGTATTAAAAATAAAAGGAACATATTTTGACATTGAAGGTAATGAACTTAAGGAAAGTATAAAAGTAAAAAAGCTACTTAAAAAGATTAATAAAAAATATAATCTTAAATTAAATAAATATTATGCCTTGCTTTATATGGATGGAGATGACATGGGGAAATGGGTAAGTGGTGAGAAGTTAAAACATAGAGAAATGACTCCAGAATTTCATTACCTGATTAGTAAGTCTCTTACCAATTATTCTTTAAAGTTTGTTAAAAGGATTGTTGAAGGTAAAGGACGCAGGGGAAAATTGGTTTATTCAGGTGGTGATGATGTAGTAGCTTTTGTCAATTTAAAAAATCTTTTTGAAGTGCTCAGGGAGTTAAGGGGTTATTTTTCAGGTAATGTATTTGATAATCAAGTTAATTATAAGGCCAGTGATGGAATTATACGAGAAAAGGGAGAGGACATATTAACCCTGGGTAGTAAAGCAAGTGTCAGTATGGGTATTTGTATTGCCCATTATAAAGAACCCCTTCATTTTGTTATTAAAAATGCAAGGGCAATGGAGAAAAAAGCCAAAAAACATATTATTTCAGGGAATCGAAAGAAGAATGCCTTTGCCATTGGATTAATTAAACACTCCGGTGAAACAAGGGAAGCGGTCTCAAAATGGTTTTATGATGATGGAGAAGATATAATTGAAAAAGGGATTAAGCCTCTGCTGAACTTAATTCAAAAAGAGCATATTAGTCAAAGCTTTATATATACATTAAAAAACGAAATGGAGTTATTGGAAGGTCTAGAGGCTGGTGATATTCTGGATGATGAAATAATAAGATTAATGAAACGGAAAATTACTGTAGATGAAGATGAGGAAAAAGAAGATAGCAAAAGAAAGAAACTGCAAAAACAGACTGAAGCCAGTTTGAAAGTCTTACAGCAGATTTATAAAAATAGATACTGGATTGAGGATAATAAAGAGCCGAACAATATCTACAATTTTATTAATTTACTGGAGATTATATTTTTTATAGGTAAGAGAGGTGAATAACTTGCAGGTAACTGTTAGTCCGCTGGATGTATTATTTTTTAGGAATGGGAAACCTTTTGATGCTGATGACAGTCCCATAGGTGAAACTATAGATATGCCCTATCCCTCTACTTTTTACGGGGCTTTCCGGAGTAGAGTGTTGCTGGATAATAGCGAAAGATACTTTGAATTTCTAGAGGGAAAAGCAGGGGAAATAACTGAAGTAATTGGAAGTCCTGATTTTAAAGGTTCCCTTAAAATTAACTTTTTTTCTTTGATTAAGGAAGATAAGGTCTTTAAGGATATTTTATTGCCATTACCGCAGGATATGGTTGTGAAAAAAGGGGATAAAAGTTCTGGACTGTTACATTTAAGATTTGTTTCAAAAAAAAGCTGGATTAAAATGAATAACTCTCTTTCTCACCTTTTAATTAATCCTGTAAGCAAACAGGTGGAGTGGCCCGGACCAGCTTATATTAAAATAAAAGATCTTGAATATTATTTGAACAATGAACTTGAGGATGCAGAAGTAAAAGTCTTCGATAGAATGAATGATATTTTCGATAAAGAGTATCGAACAGGGATAGAAATAGATAATGTAACAAAATTAGCCAAGGAAAAAAAGCTGTACCGAAGAGAAGTATTGAGATTTAAAAACAACAGAGATAAGTCTTATAGTTTTTTTCTTGAATTAACTGGAGATAAAGGACTGCTATCCGAAAGTGGTTTATTAAAATTAGGGGGTGAGCAAAAGGCAGCAGAGTATAGGAAAGTTAAAGATGTCAGTAACAAAATAGAACTATATGCTTCAACTAAAAAAAGAATTTTAAAAAGCAAAAAGTTCAAAATTTATCTTTCTACTCCGACTGTCTTTAAAAGAGGATGGTTACCTGAATGGATTAATCCTGATGACTTTACAGGCAAATTACCTGCAAGTGGTATCAGGGTAAAGTTATTAACTGCAGCTGTAGGAAAACATAAAATAGTGAGTGGCTGGGATATGGCTAAAAAGACTGACAAAAATAAAAGGGGTAAAGCAAAAACAGGTTTTAGGGTAGTACCTGAAGGTAGCCTTTATTATTTCCAGATACTGGATAAAAAATTTGATATTGAGGAATTAATAAATGAATTACATGGACAATCTATTTCTGATTTAAAAAGCAAAGAAGGTTTTGGTATCTCATTTATAGGAGGGATTAAGTAGATGTATAAGGAAACTGCAATACTTGGTTTATACTGTGAAACTTCTGTACATGCAGGGAGTGGTAGTGATTTAGGTGTTATTGATTTACCTATTCAAAGGGAAAAATATACTGACTATCCTGTGTTTCAGGCCTCTACATTAAAAGGTGCCTTGAGGGCAAGTTTTGATACAGAAATAGCCATTGTTAATTCTTTAATGAAAGGAGTATTTAAAAGTTTTTCATTTAAAAATGCCAAAGAGGGTGAAGAAGAACTAGAAAAAGCTATAAACCTTGTTTTTGGAGATGAAAGCAATAAATCTGCTTCAGCCCTGGCTTTTACAGATGCCAGAATACTATTGTTTCCCGTAAAGTCAGCTAGAAACGTTTTTGCCTGGATAACTTCACCAATGGTCTTAAACAGGTTGAAAAGGGATCTGGAAGTAGCAGGGATTAATGTCGACTGGGAAGCCCCCGAAATTAAAAAGGATGCGATTATCAGTGAAAAATCCAGTCTTGATATAGATGGAAATATTATTCTTGAAGAATATACCTATAGTGTTAATAAACAAAATATAGAGGGAATTACAAACTGGATAAGAGATAATATTTTTGCAGAAGATTATACTTTCTGGAGGGACAAATTGGAAAGTGACCTGGTAATAATTGATGATGATGAATTCAAGGATTTTGTCAGTATGTCAACAGAGTTAGTTCCCCGTATCAAAATTAAGAATGAAACTAAAGTGGTTGATAAAGATGGGGGCGCTCTCTGGTATGAAGAGAATTTACCGCCAGAAACAGTACTATACAGTCTGGTTTTGGCCACCGATATTTTAAGAGAAGAAAAAGATTTAGAAAATGAAGACCTTAAAAAAGCTGAGAATGTAATACAATTTTTTGAAGAAGGACTAAAAGAAAGAATACAGCTGGGGGGAAATGAAACCATTGGCCGGGGAATCATTAGAACCAGGCTTGTAAGGAGTGGTAAAAATGGGTAAAAAAGATGAACAGGTAAAAAGGAAAGAAATTGAAAATGGAAGAGCTAAAAAGGCTTATGAGTTTGTAAAAGATGTGAAAGGTGATAAATTTAAAGAAAAATATAAATCACATGTAAAAAAATTGGCCCCTTTGATCAAAACTAATGGTCTGGGAAATACAATTGCCTTTATATATTCCAATGATGAAGCCTATCAGAAGATATATAAACAGTTGGAATACTGGTTGAAAGAAGAAAAAGAATTAATAAATAAAGATACTCTATTAGAAGAAGTTGTTTCAACTGATAGCAAAAATTATAGGCAGTTAACTAAAGAAACCCTTGCTTTATTAAACTGGTGGAGAAGATTTGTTGATGGAATGATTGAAGATGAAGGAAAGGGGGAGAAGAAAGATCAGCAGGCATAATTTTAAAGAAGGGGATATTGTTGAAGGAAGAGTAACAAGGATAAAACCTTATGGTGCCTTTGTGCGACTTGATGAAAAAAAGAAAATTGATGGGTTGATTTATATATCAAATATTGCTGATAAATATGTTAAGGATATAACAAATTATATCAACGAAGGGGATCAAATTAGAGTAAAGATAATTAATATTGAAAAAGATGGGAAAATAGCTCTTAGTTTCAAATATAAATCTTACATACCAAATGATACTAATAAAATTATTAAAAAGACTGCTATTGAAAACTTCTACCTTCAGACTAATTATTATATATATGACTTCGATGAAAGTGATAAAAAAGACATACTTGCAAACCTAACTAAAAATCAAAATCAGTTTTTTTCAACTAAAGAAATAAAAAGCTTCTTAAGCAGGCAGGAAAAACAAATCAGCTATTTGTCCTCAATAGGATATAGTGTTGATAATTTTGTAATGACTAATGATTATAGAATGGTTGTTGGTTTAGGGGGAGCAAATGTACTGGAAACCAATTTAATGTTACATCATATTTATGGAATACCATATATACCTGGAAGTTCATTGAAAGGACTGACCAGGGCCTGGGCTGTTGAAAAATTGAGGGAAGAATTAGATGTTAAAAGTTATGAAAAAATAGAATCTTTACTCGGAGAGGAAAAAATAGATGTAAAAACACTGGATGAATACCAGATGAATCAATTTGAAAAATATCGCTGGATTTTTGGAACGAAAAGTCAGAGTGGTAATGCGGTCTTTTTTGATGCTTATCCGGAGGGCAGAATAAATATAGATATCGATATCATGACTCCTCATTTTAAAGAATATTATCAGGAAATGGAAACGACGAAGAAAGTCAATAATCCTCCTGATGACACTCAAAGTCCAGTACCTATTCCCTTCCTGGTATTGGATAATCAAATGTTCAGGTTTAGTGTTGCTGTTAAATGTAAGGAGTGTGCGGGAAAAAGAGATAACAGTTGTGAGTATTTGAACCTGACTGTTAATTTGCTCAAAGAAGCTTTGAGAAATTTAGGTGTTGGTGCTAAAACCATGGTTGGCTACGGGTATTTTGAGTAAGGAGATGAAATATATTTATGAAAAAAATATTAACTACTGTGGGTACATCATTATTAACACATTTAAGGGAAGAAGAAGAGATAGGCAAAAGTGAATATGATTATTTTCTTGATAATAAGGATGATGTAGATAAAGTTTATTATGATAGGAAAGGAAAGGACAAAATACATAGGTTAAAGAAAGTAGCTTTAAATTATTTGTCAAAAAAGGATATCAACAATAATGAAGATTTAAATAATATGTCAGCTGAATTAAAAAGCATTAAAAAAATAATTGAATATAAAAATATCAAACAATATGAGATAATATTTATATGTAGTGATACTCTTGCTGGTAAGGTTGTTACAGATATACTAATGGATTATATAATTGAAAGTAAATTTAATTATACAGATATTAAGACTAAATTGATTAAAAAATTACAGGTTCAAAATAAAGCCCGTTTTGAAAAAAGTGGTGTACATAATCTTATAGAGTATATTAATACAATGGTTAATAATACAGGTAGTAATAATTTAATATTAAATATTACAGGTGGATATAAATCTGTTGTTCCTTATATGACTATAATGGGATATGTAAATGAAATTCCAGTATATTATATATTTGAGGAGACAAATGAACTGATAGAATTACCTTTAATACCTATCAAAGTTGATGAAGAATTATTTAAAAAGTATATGTGCGAAATACATCAAATTATGGATAAAGGTGTTATTAATAAAGATCTTCTTGAACAAATATTGAACAAAGTTGATTGGAATGATAAACAACTAATTAAAACGAGATTATTACAAAATGATTTACAGGAACCAGATTATTATTATCCTAGTCCAATAACAAGGATTTTTTGGGAAAAATTCAAAAGCAATTACATATTTAACATTGAATTATCTGACAGTGCCTACGAATTTTACAGTAGAAAAGAAGAACGTGCAAGATTTATTCTGGAAAAAGTTAGTGATTACGACTTAAGAAAGAAACATTATCATTATATAAAAGGAACGGATATGGATTGTTATAAATCAGGAGGAGAAGAACTTTTTAGAGTATTTTATAAAGTTTATGATAAAGAGGATAGAAATGCTATAGTTAAAGTGGCTGAAATATTTGATCTGGCACATAAGACAAATGAATATGATAATTTCTGCAAAGCACCTCGAAATTCGAATGAGTATCAGTTTAATAAATGTATTATTAAAAAGAGTAATAAATCAATTGAGAGGTGTTAATATTGAAACTGGGGAAATTTATTTCAGTTTTGGGTAAATCTAATTATGTACCGTGTAATTATGGGCAATATAAAAATGTCAACTATATACAGGAAGCTCTGGTTAGAAAATATAAAGATAAAATAAGTGATGTAATAATCTTTGCAACTAAAGAGGCGATTAAAAGTAACTGGCTGGGGGAAGGCTCATTAAAAAATAAGTTTGATGGGTTGCAAGAACAAGGAATAGAATTTAATTATAAGATAAAAGAGATTCCTCTTGGAGCAAGTGAGGATGAAGTATGGGAAATATTTGATATTATTGTTGAAGAAATAAATGAAGGTGACTCCTTATATCTGGATATAACCCATGGTTTTAGATTTCAACCAATGTTAATTATGAGTATTATGAACTATGTAAAACTAATAAAAAATGTTACTGTTGAAAGTATTGAATATGGTATGTTTGAAATATTAGGAACACGTCAGGAAGTAGAAATAATACCAGTTGAAGAAAGAAATGCTCCTATTGTTGACCTTACTTTGCTTGATCAGTTAAATGACTGGGTAGTTGCAACTGATAGCTTTTTAACTACCGGAAGTGTTACTAAAATAGATGAGTTGACAAAAAATGAAATTGGTCAAGTACTGGCTTTAACAAAAGGGAGAAATGAATTTTTCCAAAATCTTAAATCACTTGTAAATAATTTAAAGGACTTTTATGATTGTGTTAACACTTCAAGAGGTAATAAACTTAACGAAACAATTATAAATATCCTCAAAAACTTAAAAGATTTAGACGAATTCAATCAGGTTAATGATTTAAAGAATAAAAGAATAAAACCATTTTTGCAAATAATAGATAAAATTTATGATAAATTTAAAGGTTTTAGTTCAAAAGATAAATCAGACATAGCAAACTATTTTATGGTATTAAATTGGTGTAATGAGAATAATTTTATTCAGCAAGGTTTAGTAATATTAAGGGAAAATATAATATCGTTTATTATTTTTAATATGGGATATGATTATACAATAAATGATTATCGATTTGATGTGAGTAAAGCCCTGTCATATCTGGATGGGAGAAAGAAAAGAGAAATATATAAAAATAAAGAATTTTATTTAAAAGTAAAAGAATTTATAAGTAACAATTACCCCTACTTACCTAAATTATTTTCTGAAGTCGGGGACACAAGAAATGATATTAGCCACTTTGGACTAACTAAATGTCCTATTTCAAATCCTAATAAATTTAAGGATAAATTAAAAGAATTCATTGAGCAAATAGAACCTCTCGTTTCAAATTTGTAAGTCATATAATTGATGCAATTTAGTTAATATATTAATTAATAGGTAATACATTTATGGCAGATTTATATTTAATATTTTCACATACATTAACCGAGAATCAAATAAAAGATGCAAAGGTTAATTTGAAAGTGCGAAAAATAATTGAATTACCTTCTAACCTTCAAAAATTATGGTCTAACATACCGTCCAATATTAAAAGTTTAAAAAACCACTTATATCCTATAAAGAGTTGGGTTAATAAAAATGTCAAACCAGGAGATTATATATTTGTATCAGTGGTAAAATTAGCATTTGAAATAGGGTGTAAATCAATAACGGGAAGAAAATATAATTTTTCAATATGTTAATGGAGGTAAGATATATGCAAGAATTAACTGATAAAAATTTTCAAAAAGAGATTAAAAATAACAAATATTCAATAGTTGTTTTTACTACAGAAGGCTGTGGTTCATGTTTGTTAGCAAAAAAATATGTCAAAGAGGTTGCCCAACAATTTGAGGAATTAAAACTCTTTGAGTGTCGTGTCGATAAAGCCCCACAATCTATAAAAAAATATAGTGTACAGGGAGCACCAACCGTAAAACTTTTTGTTAAGGGAGAATCAGTATATACTGGATTTGGAGTGAGGACACCTACAGATCTATATTATCAATTAGAATCTTTTATTCCTAAACCCAACTATTATGAGGAATTGTTTGGTGACAATTAAAACGAATAAATAAACTACTTGGTTTTATCGAAGATATGGTTGAGAATCTTTAGAAAAAGATAATTTATATATAAAACTCTCTTTGACCTGAATTAACAGGGGAAAGAGAGTTTTATTTTTAATGTACAGGAAATCTAAATTTTTTATGAAAATTTTAAAAAAATGAAGGAATTTTAAATTTTGTGTAGAATATATTTAATGGTACATACCAGTAGTATACCAATGGTATTATATATTTAACAAAATCACGTTACTTATAAAGACATCCTGGCTAAAAAGAGAGGTGGATTATGGAAAGTTCAAAAAAATATCGTATTACTTTATATTGCATTGTAACAGGCTTGTTTTGGTTTTCATTTTATAGTTATGTTCCGACCCTTTCCCCTTATATTGAGTCCCTCGGGGCTTCATATAAAATGATTGGTATTATTTTAGGTTCTTTTGGATTTACCCAGATGTTATTAAGAATACCACTGGGTATTATTTCAGATAAAATTAATAGGAGAAAAGTATTTGTAGTATTGGGGGTTTTTCTGGGATTTGCTAGTGCTTTAGGCATGTGGTTATTTAATGACCTGATTCTAATTCTTATTTTCAGGGCTATGTCGGGAGCAGCAGCTGCCACCTGGGTTACTTATGTAGTTCTTTTTTCCAGTTATTTTGATAGTAATGATACTCCAAAGGCGATGGGAATTATTAATGCTTTTTTAAGAGTGGGACAGGTTACAGCTATGCTTATAGGTGGACAAGCAGCCCAATATTACGGTCAAAAAGCTCCCTTTTTAGTAGCTGTAGTGGGTGGAATTATAGGGTTAGTGTTAAGTACAGGCGTAGTTGAAAAAAAGAATGATCACCATAAACAAGTTAGATTAAAATCTTTAATTCTTGTTATGAAAGAGGTAGAATTAATCAAAGTTTCTATATTGGCTATTTTGTTTCAAATAATTATTTTTGCGACAGTATTTGGATTTGTTCCAGTAGCGGCAAAAAAAATAGGTGCAACTAGTTTACAACTGGGGATGTTAACTACACTATCTACACTTCCAGCAATTTTTTCTTCAGCCCTTAGTGGTACTCTGGCAGAACGTTATGGGGAAAAGAAGACAATTATGTTTGGATTTTTGGTTATTGCTTTTTCCTGTATTACAGTTCCCTATATTAGCAGTGTTCTATTATTGTTTATTATCCAGATAATAGGTGGATTCGCCAGAGGGTTTGTTTTTTCACTACTAATGGGATTAAGTATTAAAAATATTGAAGAAGATAAGAGAGCAACAGCTATGGGTTTTTATCAGGCGGTTTATGGGATTGGCATGTTTTTGGGACCTATTATTGTGGGATTTCTCAGTGATATTGGTAGTTTAACTTTAGGTTTCTGGTTTACAGGAGTTATAGGTTTGTTTGCAGTAGTTCTTACAGGAATATTTTTAAATGCTTTTAAAACAGTTGAAATAGGTTTATAAAAAAACTAATAAGTATACCACTAAAAAATTTTAGAAAAAAAGAAGGATTTTAAAAAAATATATAGAATTAATGGTATATACCAACAATATACCAATGGTTTATTAAAGACACTTTGTTTTATGGGGGCGTTTGAAAATGGAATTGAATAGAAAGAGTGATAAACCGTTATATAAACAAATTGAAGATATCATTATAAATAAAATTAAGGACGGGATTTTAAAACCTGGTAAGGCTTTACCATCAGAAAGGGAACTAGGTAAAGAATTAGAAGTTAGCAGGTTAACTGTAAGAAAAGCAATTCAGGAGCTGGAACAAAAAGGTATTTTATATAAAATTCAGGGTAAGGGAACTTTTGTTAACGATAGGAAAAAAGCTGGAGAACATGGCAATAAAATTGGTGTTATATCACATTTGTATAAAGGTGTTTTCATGGAGATACTTGAAGGTATTGAAGAAGGTCTTGAGTCTGAAAGTTATGAATATCTACTTCGTAATTCCCAAAATGATTATAAAAAGGAAGAGAATATAATTCAAGCAATGAAAGAGGAGGGAGTAAGTGGTTTTATTATTAGTCCTGTAGAAGATCAGAAAGATAGTAATGTTATATTTAACTTGAAGGCAGAAGGT
The DNA here is from genome assembly GCF_000020485.1 of Halothermothrix orenii H 168. GTDB lineage: Bacteria > Bacillota > Halanaerobiia > Halanaerobiales > Halothermotrichaceae > Halothermothrix > Halothermothrix orenii. The sequence goes on along the minus strand of NC_011899.1, from coordinate 1,608,313 downwards.
TATCCTATTGTATTAATAGATAGAAAACTTAATTATTGTGAAACAGACTGTGTTTTATCAGATAATATAGATGGTGGTTTTAAAGCAACTGAATATTTAATAAAACTTGGTCATAGTAGAATTGCGTTTTTAACCTACGAATTTAGAAAAACAAGTAGTGTTAGAGACAGGATTAAAGGATATAGGTATGCATTAAAGCTTAATCAGTTGGAATTAGATGAAAGGTTATTATTTTCTTATAATAAAGACCTTTCCAGAGAAGAAAAAAATAAGATATTATACAATTTCATTAAAGAAAATAAACCTACCGCCATTATAGGTGTTCATAATGATGTTGCCCTGGATGTGGTTAAAATGTGTAGGGCCAATAACATAAGTATTCCTGAAGATATTTCTATAATTTGTTTTGATAACACAGATATTGTTAGACATTTAGAGGTTCCCCTGACTACCCTTGTTCAGGATGCTAGAAAAATAGGTTATGATGCTGCCAAACTTATTGTCAAGAAAATTAATTCTCAAGAAGAAACAGGTATAATGAATCAAATATATCATCCAGTAAAATTGATTGAAAGAAATTCATGTAAAAGTATCCTTCAAAAAAATGAAAAATAAGAAATTAAAGTTTTATAATATAAATTATAATTTTATAAGTATTATCAATATTAAAAATTTTAAATAATATCAAACTGTTCAGGAAAACGGTTTGTATAAGCTTATAAGTGGTTTATAAAGGAGGTGCTAAGAAAGCCCCGGTTTAAAGAGTGTGGTTATAGGCAGTACAAATATATAGTTAAAAAGGAGGAAAAAAATGATTAACAAAAAACATTTATCAACTATTTTAGTGGCTATATTAGTATTAGGAGCTATCCTGTATGTTGGTCCTGTAACTATGGCATGGGGAAATAAAGATGATTCAGATGAAGATTTTGAATGGGTTACTGCAAATAGAATTGGTAATCCTGATGCAGAAATTGTCTTAACAGCTAATATACAGAGATTTGATACTTTAAAAACTCCCTTTGATACTAAAAAAGAATATATTAAAAAGGCAGCCACAGCCTGGGCTAAAGAACACCCTAATGTAAGAATTGATATTGAAGTTGCACCTGCCGGACAGACATCAATGACAATGTCTAAAATAATGACTCAAGCCATTTCTGGAAATGCACCTGATTTTGCCCATATTGATTCTTTCTGGATTGGAAGATTTATTGACCGGGGAATTTTACAGCCTTTAAATGATTATTTATCTCAAGAGACTATAGATGATTTCTATGGTTTTACAAAGAAAGTGACTATGAGAGACGGTAAAATGTATGCTATTTGGGCTCAAACAGATGCCAGGTTTTTATATTATAGAAAAGACTGGATAAAAAATCCTCCTAAAACATGGGATGAATTAATTGAAACAGCATTGGCAATGAAAGAAAAACACAACGTTCATGGTTATCTTGCCTGGTTGGGAACGTGGGAAGGTGCTGTTAATGGTAATGTATGGCCATATTTCTGGGCTCAAGGTGGAAGAATATTTGATGAATCTGGGAGACCAGTAATTGGTGAAGGTAAGAACAGAGAGGCTTTAATTAATACATTAGACTTTTTAAATAGACTGGTTGACACTGGAGCAGCTCCCAGAATGGTTGCTTCTATAACAAGTATTGATCCAATACTGGCTGAAGCTAAAGCAAACAGTGTAGCCATGGTAGCCAATGGAAACTGGTTTTATGATATGTTATTGGAGTCTGTTGATAATGCAGAAGAAAAATGGGATTTTGTTCCCTTGCCTCAAATGAAAGAATCCCAGAGAGCTAATAGTAATGGTGGATGGACTTATGCAGTCTTAACAGATGATCCAGTAAAACAGGAACTAGCAGTCAGCTATATTATGGCTGTTCTTGGAAGCAAGGAAGCTATGGGTGAAAGATGTAAGGTATACAATTATTTACCAACAAGAAAAAGTGTGTATAAAGAGTATCCTTATTTTGCAGATAATCCTGTCCAACAAAGATTTGCTAAGGAACTTAAGTATGGTCATGCTAGACCTTCTAATTCTTTATATGGTGAGGTATCAGATTTAGTTCAAAAAGAACTTGGACGAATTCTTACTGGTCAAACTACAGTAGAAAAAGCAGTTGATAAAATACAAAAAGTAGCTTTACAAGCTTGGAAAGAAAATAAAAGATAGTAGAAATATTTATAAATTGGGGAGGTATAAAATGCCTCCTCAATTTATACAAACATTTAATGAAATTATACAAGTAATGAAATCATACAGCTTTTTTTAATGAAAGGAGTAGTCGTTACATGCTCAAAAATGCCAAGCCTTTGGAAAAATGGTGGGTCTGGATACTACCTTTAATAGCAGTATTAACAGTATTTTTTCTTTATCCATTACTAGATGTATTGAAGCTTAGCTTTACAAATGCAGAAATTGGTAGAAATGAATATATATATACAATCAACAATTATATTTCTATATTTTCAAATGGTGAACTATGGAGTGTTATTAAAGTAACTTTTATTTTTGTTGGGGCATCAGTTGTCTTTCAATTATTATTGGGGTTAACCACTGCATTATTAATAAATAAAAATCTGCCTGGAGCTTCAATTGTAAAATTATCAATGATAAGTGCGTGGGTAGTCCCAGGAGTAGTAACAGGGATTATATGGCAGATAATTTACAGTAATAGTAGTTGGGGTATTCTTAATTATTTTATAGAGTTGTTAGGTTTTGAAAAAATCCCTTTTTTATATGTTCCAAGCTGGGCCCTGTTCTCAGCTACATTAGCAAATATTTGGCGTGGAACAGGTTTTAGTGGAATAATGCAGTATGCTGCACTGAGAGGAATTCCTGATCAGTTGTATGAGGCAGCAGCTATAGATGGGGCTTCTAAATGGAAACAATTCTGGCATATTACTTTACCCCAGTTAAAACCCATGTTAATGACAAATCTTATCTTAATAACAATTTATACTTTTAATACTTATGATTCTGTGTATGCCTTAACAAAAGGAGGACCTGGAAATAGTACTACGGTTATTTCTTTAAAAGCTTATAAACAGGTGTTTAGATATTTAGATCTAGGAAAAGGTTCAGCTTATGCAGTAATAATGTTACTTTTGTCTGCTGTTTTTACTCTAATATACTCCAAAATGCTCTATGAGAAGGAGTGATTAAAATGTGTAGATTTATAAAAATAAAAAGAACAGATTTTAGTATAGAAAATATATTAATCTGGGTTGCTTATATATTAGTTTCCCTGTTTTTTATGTTTCCTGTACTTTGGGTTATTTCATTGTCATTTAAAACTACAGCAGAAGTTTTTGCTTATCCACCAAATTTAATACCCAAAAATATTACAATTAATAACTTCATTGAAGTACTAAAAAATACATCTATGTTTCAGTATATACTTAACTCTTTTAAATTAGTGCTTTTTACTGTTGTAGGAACTTTATTAGTTGCTATTCCAGCAGGATATAGTTTTTCGCGCTTTACCTTTAAAAACAAAAATAAACTATTATTTGCAATATTAGTTTTTCAAATGGTTTCACCGATTATTATTGGAATTCCTCTTTACCGATATTATTCAAGTTTAGGATTATTAAATAGTTATTTCGGTTTAATTATGGCTTATATAGCTATTCAGGTTCCTTTTGCTACTTTTTTGTTAAAAGGTGGTTTTGATAATATTCCTCAAGAAATAGACGAAGCAGCTAAAATAGATGGGGCGACAAGGATACAGTTATTAACAAAGATTATAGTTCCTGTATCTCTACCTTCAATTGCTAGTGCAATAATATTTATAAGTATTAATTCCTGGGCTCAATTTTTATTACCGTATTTGTTATTAAATAAAGATAAATTTTATCCTGTTTCTGTAGGGATCTTAATGGCCCAAGGGACATTTCAACAGATAAGTACACATCTAATAGAAGCAGCAAGTGTATTATCCTTAATTCCTGCGATAATTTTGGTTCTATTTTTACAAAAATTCATTTTGAAAGCTTTAACTTCTGGAGCTGTTAAAGGGTAATTACAAGGGGGAGGATGCTATGGAGTTAGAGAAAAAAATTGAACATTATATAGAAAAATCTATTCGACCAAGAATTAGAGTCGATGGAGGAGATATAAAATATGAAGGTTATAAAAATGAAACTGTTATAATTGGTGCATATGCAGGATGTGCCACCTGTGTATGTTGTGATGACAGATTACCTCGTTGGTTAAAATCTAAATTAAAAAAAGATTTAGGAATAGAAGTTAATATAAATATAAAAAAGCATATCCCCTATTATAAAAAGATATAAAAAGTAAGAAAATTACTCTTAACAAACACTAACAGTGAAGCAAATATTGTCGGATTGTTAGGGGAGGATTGAAAATATGCCACATAAAAAAGTAAGAAGAGGAAGTATACCTATTGAAAATTGGATTAAAATCGTATTTAAACAAATTGATAAATATGTTATTAAAGATAGAAACCCTATTAAGGGATGGAAAATCAGGAATGCCCGTTATTATCCAGATGGTTATAAATGGGAAGATGAGGATTTTATCCCCATAAAAGAAGGTGAGTTGTGGGGTGGTCCTGATACTACCAGTATATTAACGTGTGATTTTAAAATACCAGAACATTATAGAGGAAAACCTGTCTACTTTTATATGTATACTGCAGGAGAAGTCCTTGTCAGCTAGGGTGGGATATATCTTAATGGTCTGGATCCTAATAGAAAATATTTTAAATTTGTGGAGAAAGCTGACCCGGATAGGATACATAAGATTAAGCTAGAAGCATATACTCGTTCAAGACCAGATGATGACAGAAATACTGATACCATTAACATTAAAGGCTGTTTACAATATTTTCGAACACCTGAACTAGTTTTAATAGATGAAAAAATGTTATCATTGTATTATGATTTGAAGGCTATTTATGATGCTGCTTATGCAGAATCTATGGATGAAAGTATAAAAAATTATCTTCAGTATCACTTACAACAGTTAATTAAAGAATTTCCTCTTTACGGCTGTAGCAGAGAAGAAATGGTTATGGCGATACCTAAAATAAAAGAATATATAAACAATAAGATTTATAAAGGACATGAACATTTTGGGAAAAACGGCAAGATTGCCCTGGTTGCCCATTCACACCTTGATGTTGCTTACCATTGGACGGCAAAACAGGCTATTCAAAAAAATGCCAGGACAACATTAATTCAATTGAGATTAATGGAAGAATATCCTGATTTTAAGTATGCTCACAGTCAAGCCTGGACTTATGAAAAACTTGAAAAATATTATCCAGAACTTTTTGCTCAGGTGAAAGAACGAATAAAAAGTGGTCAATGGGAAATTGTAGGTGGTATGTATATTGAACCTGATTGTAATTTAATTAGTGCTGAAAGTTTTGTTCGACAAATAGTCTATGGAAAATATTATTTTAAACAAAAATTTGGAATTGATGTTGATAACTGTTGGTTACCTGACGTTTTTGGTAATAGTCCAATTATGCCACAGATTTTAAAGTCTGGTGGACTTGAATATTTCGTTACCCATAAACTGTCTGTCTGGAATGATACCAATAAATTTCCTCATAATGTCTTCCTGTGGAAAGGTTTAGATGGTACAACGGTTAATGCCTGTATACCACCAATCCATTTTGTTACCTGGATGGATACTGAAGAGACAATAAATAACTGGAACCAATTTCAGGATAAAAATGTGTGTGATGAAACCTTACAATTATATGGTTATGGTGATGGTGGTAGTGGTGTTACAGATGAGATGCTACAGTTATATGAACGTCAACAGAAGTTGCCTGGTATTCCAGAACAAAGGTTGACTACAGCTAAAGAATATTTACATCGTATATTTAAAGACACGAAAGATTTTGCAGTATGGGATGGAGATTTATATCTCGAAATGCACCGGGGGACTTATACAAGTAAGGCAAAATTAAAGAAATACAACCGACAGGGAGAATTTCTTGCCCAGGAAGTTGAAACATTATGTACAGCTTGTGACATTTATACTGGTGATTTTAAGGTGCAGAACAAACTTAAAAATATATGGAAAAAACTGTTAGTTAACCAGTTTCATGATATTTTACCTGGTAGTCATACACAACCGGTTTATAAAGAAGCTATTGAGAATTATGAAGAAATGTTTACAGCTTTCAATAATTTAAAGGAAAAGGCCCTGAAAAAAATAACCAGTCCCGGGGATGAAATAGATTATGTTGCCTTTAATGCTTTCAGCGATGTTAGAAATAAAGTAGCCTATATTGATGCGAATAACTGGGATATTAAATATAATGCCCTGAAAGATGATGAGGGGAATATTTATCCAGTTCAGAAGCAAATAAAAGCTGATGGTAGTATTCAGTATGCAGTAAAAATTCCTGACATCCCTGGGTTTTCATTAAAACAATTTAAAGCAACAAGTACTGACAAAATATCTTCATCAATGAAAGTATCTCAGACAGAAATGGAAAATGACTACTATATCTTGAAATTAGAATCCTCAGGAAAGATAGTAAGCCTTTATGATAAAGTAAGAGAAAAATATGTTAATACTAGGAATGAAGTATTAAATAAATGGCAGATGTTTGAAGATAAACCCGGCGCCCTAAACGCATGGGATATTGTTGAAACTTATAAAAATCAGGAGATTAATCTTCCTGATTGGGAAAATATAACAGTTATAGAAGATGGTCCGGTAAGTATTGCGTTAAGAATGGAGAGGAAATTTAGTAATAGCAAAGCGGTGCAGGTCATCAGAATGTTTGATAATAAACCTCAGATTGATTTTGATACCTGGGTCGACTGGCAAGAAGAAGAAAAGTTATTAAAAGTAGCATTCCCTGTAAATGTAAGATCCAGGACTTATTCCACTGATACATCAGCAGGTGGATTTGAGAGAATGAATCATAAAAATACTGGCTGGGAACAGGGGCAATTTGAAGTTCCCTGTCATAAATGGGTAGACATATCTGAAGGTTTGTTTGGAGTCTCACTAATGAATGATTGTAAGTATGGATGTGATGTAGAAGATAATGTTATGAGGTTAACCCTTTTAAAAGCCCCCATTTATCCTGATAGAACTAGTGATAGAGAGGAACACACTTTCACATATTCTATTTTTACTCATGATGGTAATAGACAGACAGGTGGTCTTGAAGAGGCTGCCTATGATCTTAATTATCCTTTAATCCTGGAGCAGGAAAGACGGTTAAAGGTTAAAAAGCCTGTTTTAACAATTAATGTCAAGAGTTTAAAATGCCAGGCATTTAAATTAGCAGAAGATGGTTCGTCAGATATAATTTTAAGATTAGCTGAGGTTTATGGTTCTCATGGAAAAGCAAAAGTACATTTTAATTTTAATATTGAAGGCGTAAGTGTATGTAATATTCTAGAAGAAGAGCAAACATCATTGCAGGTTAATGATAACACAGTTACAATGGATTTTTCTCCTTACCAAATTATATCTTTAAGAGTTAAAAGGAAGTTGTAAGAGAATCTCTTTGGTCGGGGCAACCTGGCCAAAGAGATTTTTTGTTTATGAAATTATGTGAATGCAAAGCATGGATATTCAACCCTATAGAAAAGGATGGAAGTACAGATAAACTGAGACCATAGTGCTTATAGCCATTATTACTGTACTAATACACATAAATTAAAAAAATTCAGAAAAATAAAGGAAAAACAAAGAAATATATAAAAAATAGTAGAAAATCTTACAAGGAACAATTCATTGAGTCAAACTATAGAATCTATGTCGTCAATTGCTGGACCTTTTATTGGTGGTATTATGTATGCAATTATGGATATTAAAACATTTTTGTCTATAGCAATGGAGAGAGTAAAAGTTGTTAAGGAAATCTAAGAGTTAGATGATTATTATTCTGAGTAACTATATATTATAAATAAAATCCCGAATAAGAAATCCAATACATATAATAATATACCCTGTATTATAAAGGAGAAGGCTTATGGATAGTTATAGAACAGCAAGATTGATGCAGGAAGGTGTCACCTATCCTGTAATAGTTAGACCCCATAATCAAATCCTGGAAAACAGGATTAATAGAATAATCAGGGAAACTGCTGAAGAATTACTTCCCTCTGGGAGATATCGCACAATGAATATAATAACAGCAGCCAGTGAATATGAAACTACTGTAAATAAAAATGAAATTTTGAGTATACGTTTTGAAAACTATTATTACCCTGAAATGATGGCCAGTGGTATAACAGTGGTCAGGGCAGTTACGTTAAACCTGGTAACAGGGAGAAGATATAGATTAAAAGACCTGTTTATACCGGGTATAGATTACGAAGATTATCTAAACAGATTAATAGAGAGACAAATTGAGGAACGGGATATACCCTTGATTAATGACTTTCCCGGAATTACAGGCAATGAAGTCTTTTATCTTACAGAGGGAGAACTGGTAATAGTTTATCAGAGGTATGAATTGACACCGGGTTACTATGGAGTTTTGGAATTTGAAATTCCCTATGAAGAGTTACAGCCACTTATAGATGAAACTAGCCCAATATATATGATAGCTCAAAATAGTTAAATTTTAAGCCGGGGTTTTATTCCCCGGCATTTTATATTTTCAGTATTTGTAATATTACAAAAAGAGTTGTATAATAAAAGTGTAGAATATGGAATAATATCTATCCAAGAGTCCGTTTCTAGGCCATTAATTGCCTTTTATGGAATCTGAGCCACCAGACCATAAATACAGCTTCCATAAATATTTTTTTGGACATTTTGGATTTGCCCAGGGTTCTATCTTCGAAGATAATAGGTGTTTCCTTAATATTAAAACCTTTGAGATGAGCCCGATAGGTCATTTCAATTTGAAAAGAATACCCCTCTGATTTAACTGAATCAAGGTCTATAGCTTCCAGGACCTCACGCCTGAATCCCTTAAATCCTCCGGTCAGGTCATGGTAGGGGAGGTTTAAGATTAACCGGGCATAGAGACTGCCACCCCGGCTCATAATTTTTCTTATAAGTCCCCAGTCTTTTACTCCTCCACCTTCAACATAGCGGCTTCCAAGGACCAGATCATAGTTTTTTAGTTTCTCTAAAAAGTCAGGTATATAAACAGGGTTATGTGAAAAATCGGCATCCATTTCAAAGATGTATTGATAATTATGTTTCAATGCCCACTTAAACCCGGTTATATAGGCCGAGGCCAGTCCCAGCTTGCCCTCCCTTACCAGTAAATGAAGTCTTGTTTTATATTTCTGTTCTTTAAGTTCCTTTACTAATTCAGCGGTGCCATCAGGTGAGTTATCATCTACCACCAGAATATCTATATCTTCATTAATATTAAAGACTTCTCTTAAGAGGTCTTTAATGTTCTCCCTTTCATTATATGTCGGAATTATTATTAATGTTTTCATGGCTTCCTCCTTTTTATCTGGTCTATCTCCTTAAAAATTCTATCATTTTGTTAAATATTGTGTCAACTTATGACAGAAGAATGGGTATATATAGGTACTTATAAACCTCAATTGTTAAGAAATCAATTGTTGAATTTTTAATTATATATTAATAATGAAGAAATATAAACATATAAAAGGGAAACCACCTGTATTGGAGGTTTCCCTCTGTTTTTGATTTAATCTTCAGTCTGTAATTAATAATTGAAGGTCAATTATTAAAGTCCCCTTATTATTAAATTGACAAATAGTTTATTTTAACTATAACCTTTTTATTTTCTCCAGGATGGTATCGACTCCGTTGACAAAGTCGCTAAATTTTACATAACAATAGATATCGGGGTAGATGGAGTCGGGGTCAGCGTTATCTATAAGGGTAATATATTTGGTTGAATAATGGACTAGCATCCCTGTGTTGGGTAATTTAAAGGTCTTGACTTCACCATAATGATTGGGTTTACCACTGGTTGGCTCTCCTATCAGGGTTGCTTTAGTGTATTCTTTGAAGTGAATAGCATTTATAGTAGCCGCAGAAAAGGTCCTGTTACCGATAACTACATAGATATCTGTATCCAGGTTAAGGTTTTTTAACTGTCTGGCAAACCGTGACCCCTGGGGAGAGGAGCCGCCTCCGTTATGACGTAAATCAATGACAAGTTTTTTAATATCTTTTTCCTTCAGGATATTAATAATTTCAGCAGTAGTTTTTTTGAAGGAGGGGAGGTTTTTCCCATACCTGTAGTTAACCATTTTCCCATATTTTTCGTTTAATTCTTTACTTCAGCATTTATTATACTGGAAGTATAATATGTTACTGTCCGGGAGGTATTTATACCAAAAAAGTCTGTTAATATTCCTGTAAGCAATACTTTTTTTGTATTTTAGTTTGACCAGTTTTCTAACTTTAAGCTCATAAAAACTAATTTCCCTGAAGGTTACATACTTAATGCCTTCTCTGGTCTGAAAAATATATTTATTCTGCCCTTTAATAATACCACAGTATTTCAGGTACTGGGGCCTGTTTAATAAATCTTTTGTTTTATAGAGTAAAGCAGTTCTGTTTTCATTAACAATAACTCTATTAAGGCTTTCGATTACATCAGGAATACTTTTATCATTTATACAGAGAAGTTTGGCCCCCAGTAAATCTTTATATTCGGTAGTAGTCATGACAACCCGGTATTCATGTCCGACTTTGGCAAAAAAGATGGGGTAATAACTATTAAGAAACTTTCTGGAGTCAAACCCGGTGTGCTGATCACCAATCTGGTTAAAAACCTCCTGAAGTCGTAAAGCAACTTCAGCATCGGTCAATTCCGGTAAGTCGGCCTTTATATCATCAATCATGTCTTTAAACTCTTTTTCAGTGATATTAAAATAAAGATTCTTATGTACCTGGGGTAGTTTTTTTGTTAGATAATTTAAATCTTCTACCCATTCTTCCCGGGATACAGCCCCGGCTGTTATCTGGAATAATCCCATAAGTAAAATTAATATTAGAAAAACAGTCATTAATTTAATTCTTTTCATCTGATAATTCCTCCTCAGTTTTTATCCATACTTTATTTACTGTTAAATTACTTATTTAACGTAATTAAATTATATGTATGCTGATTCTATAATAGTATTTTCTAATAAAAATGTATAATAATTAAAATTAAAACCCGTCGGCCCAGTTTTGCATCCACAAAAATCCAATTATGAAAAATCTAGATTCCCATAACATTAATTTTAAATCAATCTTAACTCTGTGTCAACAAAAAAATGGTATAATATACAAATAGTAATCATCTGTTAATAAGCTGCTTGACAACATTTCAGCATCCGGGGTACATTGGGCCTAACAAACTATGTTTATTACTGGATAATTAAGAGGATATTTTAATTACTTTGTTGAAATTTGTTATAATAAGTATATAAATTAAGTATATACATATGTGATAATTCATGCATAACCAGATTGATATATGATAACTCTTACATAGCCAACTTGTAAGGATGGTAGCCACCTGTAATATTAAGATTGACTGTGAAGGTTATTAAATTAATTTATAAAAGTTTAAGAAAAAGTTATTCTAAGGAGATGGTATTATGAAAAAACGTGTTTTAATACCCTTATTATTATTTGTTTTCTCTGTTGCTTTTAGCGGGATTGTTGTCGGGACCAGTAATGAATCTTTTTTAACCCTCTGCAGTAACGGTACGGTAGAGGAAATCAGAGAGGCTATTGAAAATGGAGCTGATGTTAATTATGTAGATGAGGATGGCCTGGTAACTCCTCTGCTAATGGCTATATCGTCCAATGATAACCCGGAAGTCATTAAATTGCTTATAGATGAGGGGGCCGATGTCAATTATGCCAACCAGGAAGGGATTACTCCCCTGATGTTTGCTACCCGGTACCGGGATAGTGAAGTTATTGAGATGCTGGTGAATGCCGGTGCTGAGGTTAATTACACCAATAAACACGGGATGACAGCTTTCATGTTTGCTTTTAAATATAATGACTACCAGGTTGTAAAAACCCTGTTGAATCTGGGAGCCAGGGTTAATGTCACCAATAATAAAGGCTGGACTCCACTTTTATTGGCTGCCAGGTATTCAACAGGCCGGGTGGTTGAGCTTCTCCTGGAACATGGGGCTGATATTAACTATATTAATAAGGAAGAACTAACCCCCCTCAATGTTGCAGCTGCTTTTAATCCCGACCCGGAGGTTTTAAAAACCCTTATGGAGAATGGGGCCAAATATGAACAGGGACTTAATCCCCTGATGATGGCGGCAAAATATAATGATAATCCGGAGATAATTAAAGCTCTGGTTTCAAAAGGGGCTAAATTAAATATTGAAAATAATGAGGGATTGACACCTCTCATGATGGCATCTGCATATAATAAAGGTAGAGTTATTAAAACCCTGGTTGATCTGGGGGCTGAGGTAAACTATATTAATAAAAAGGGTTTTAACCCACTGGTGGCTGCCCTCATCGGCAAAAATGAAGCAGCTATTCCTGTTCTGGTAGATTGTGGAGTTAATATTAATTATGAAAATAAAGATGGGGTTACTCCACTACTGGTAGCCCTCGAAACCAGATGCAGGTCTGGTATCATAAAGACTTTAATAGAAAATGGAGCCCGGGTTAATTATGTTAATAAATATGGTTTTACTCCCCTTTTATATGCCCTTAAAAAAGGAAGCGGGTTTGAGGTTATTAGAACCCTTGTTGAGAATGGGGCTGATGTTAATTATAAAGCCCGGGACGGCTGGACTCCACTCCTTATTGCCCTGGCCAAGGATTTTGATATTGAAATAATGAGGTTATTGCTTGAGTATGGTGCTGAGGTTAACTACAAAAACCCTGATGGTATTACAGCCTTAATGGTTGGGGCCGCCTATACCAGGGATCCTGAAGTAATTGAATTATTGTTAGATTTTGGAGCCGACACTGCTATTAAAAATGATAATGGAAAGACAGCCTATGATTATGCCCTGTATAATAATCATCTTAAAGACTCCATGGTTTTACAACGGTTGAAACCCTAGATCTGGTCTAAGGTCAGGAATTTATCAATAAATCCTTGACAAGAATAAAAACATGTGCTAATATTATATTGCTCATGAAGTGAGGCCTTATTTTATTATTAAAAAGTGCGAAGGTGGCGGAACTGGCAGACGCGCTAGACTTAGGATCTAGTGGGCATATCCCGTGCGGGTTCGACTCCCGCCCTTCGCACCATCAGCAATTGATTATGTTACCCCGGTATTGGCTCTGGGCCAGATCGGGGTTAAATTTATATTTTATAGAGGATATATAATTGTTTCCAAGAATATAATAAAATATGTGTAAAGAAGTTAATTAATATGTGCAAAATGTGAAGAGAAGTTATTAATGTATAGTATGTAAATAATGTAAAATGCTAAAATGTTAAAAAGTATTTCATTTAACAGGGAAAATACATAAATAACATTATTATATTAGTAAGGGGGATTATAAACATGGAAGTAAAAAAAGAACAATTAGAGGGAAATAAGGTGGAATTAAAAGTTGAAATAGAGCCGGAGAGAGTTGATAAGGCTCTGGAACAGGCATACCGGAAGGTAGTTAAAAATGTTTCTATCCCGGGTTTCCGTAAAGGAAAAGTTCCTCGCAGGGTTTTAGAAGCAAGATATGGCAAGGAAGTTCTCCATCGTGATGCGTTTGATATCCTTGTCCCCCCTGCATACCAGGAGGCAGTTCAGGCAGCAGAGATTGAACCTATTGATAGACCAGAGATTACTGATTTTTATATTGAGGAAAATAAACCGGCTACCTTCAGTGCTGTAGTTGAGGTTAAACCTGAGGTTGAGCTCGGTGAATACAAAGGTCTCGGAATAGAAAAAGATGAAGTAGAAGTTACCGAAGAGGATATTGAGGCTCAGCTGAAGAGCCTTCAGGAACAACATAGCCAGCTTAAAAGTACCGACAAAGAAGTTGTAGAAGAGGGAGATTTTGTTGTTATTGACTTTGTGGGAACTATAGATGGTGAAGAGTTCCAGGGTGGTAGTGCCGAAGAGTATAACCTGGAGGTAGGTTCCGGTACTTTTATTCCCGGTTTTGAAGAACAGCTTGTCGGGAAAAAGGTAGGAGAGGAAACCGAGGTTGAGGTTACCTTCCCTGAGGATTATCAGGCTGAGGATTTAGCCGGGAAGGATGCCGTCTTTAAAGTTGATATAAAGGAGATCAAGGTTAAAGAGACTCCCGAACTGGATGATGAATTTGCTAAAGAGGCCAGTGAGTTTGATACTCTTGAAGAATTAAAAGATGATATTAAAGAGAGACTAACCAGCCAAAAAGAAGACAGGGCCCGGCGAAAACTGGAAGATGAGATTGTTGACAGGGTCACTGAAAATGCTGAAGTAGATGTTCCTGAAACCCTGGTTAATAATGAACTGGATATGATGTACCAGAATTTAGCCTATAGTATTTCTTCATATGGCATGAAGGTAGAAGACTACCTGAAGTCCATGGGTCTTGATGAAGAATCATGGCGTGAAGAAAATAGAGAAGAGGCTGAAAAGCGGGCTAAATCTAATCTGGTCCTGGAAGCAATCGGGAAAAAAGAAGGAATTGAAGTTACTGATGAAGAAATAGACAATAAGATCGAGGAAATAGCTAAAGATGGTGAACAGAAACCTGAACAGATAAAAGCCTACCTGCAGCTTCAGGGACAGCTTGAAGGTTTGAAGCATACTATATTCGTTAGAAAAGTCATAGATTTCCTGGTGGAACACAACCAGAATGACTAGAATAGAGTAGGTTTAAATTATTTATAATCGGGAATAATGAAATTAAGAGGAGGGATTTTACTATGAGTTTGATACCTGTTGTTGTTGAACAGACTAACAGGGGAGAGAGATCCTATGACATCTATTCCCGCCTGTTAAAAGATAGGATAGTTTTTCTGGGCCATCCTATTAATGATGAGCTTTCTAATTTAATTATTGCCCAGTTATTATTCCTGGAAGCAGAAGACCCGGATAAAGATATTCATTTGTATATAAATAGTCCAGGTGGTTCTGTTACCGCTGCTTTAGCAATGTATGATACCATTCAGTATATAAAACCCGATGTAGCCACAATATGTATGGGTCAAGCCGCCAGTGCCGGTGCCCTGCTGCTGGCTTCTGGAACCAAAGGTAAGCGTTATGCCCTGCCCAATGCCAGGGTTATGATTCATCAGCCGGCCGGTGGTGTTCAGGGTAAGGCTACTGAGGCTGAAATTCACATTAAAGAGCTTTTAAGGTTAAGAGAAAGACTCAATGAAATTTTAAGCAAGCACACCGGGAAGAGTGTTGAACAGATCAGTAAAGATGTTGAGCAGGATTATTTTATGACAGCAGAAGAGGCCCTTGAATATGGTATTATTGATGAGGTAATTACCAAGAACGAATTAAAAGATAAGTAACTCTTTCAAGAGGTGATATAATGTTTAAATTTGGAGATGAAAAGGGTCAGTTGAAATGTTCCTTCTGCGGGAAATCCCAGGAACAGGTCCGTAAACTGGTAGCTGGCCCCGGGGTATATATATGTGATGAGTGTATTGAACTCTGTAATGAAATAATAGAAGAGGAATTAAACGATGATGTGGAGTTCAATCTTAATAATATACCTAAACCCCGTGAAATAAAGAAAATCCTTGACCAGTATGTAGTCGGTCAGGAACGGGCCAAAAAATCACTGTCAGTGGCTGTCTATAACCATTACAAGAGAGTAAATTCTGATATGAAAATAGATGATGTTGAGTTGCAGAAGAGTAATATTTTGATGGTAGGCCCGACCGGATGTGGAAAGACACTGTTAGCCCAGACACTGGCCAGAATACTGGATGTACCCTTTGCTATTACCGATGCCACCTCTTTAACCGAAGCAGGATATGTTGGTGAGGATGTAGAAAATATTCTGCTGAAATTAATTCAGGCTGCTGATTATGATATCGAAAAAGCAGAACGGGGTATTATCTATATCGATGAAATAGACAAAATAGCCCGGAAATCCGAAAATCCGTCTATTACCAGGGATGTTTCCGGAGAAGGTGTTCAGCAGGCCCTCCTGAAAATTCTGGAAGGAACAGTTGCCAGTGTACCGCCCCAGGGAGGGAGAAAACATCCACACCAGGAGTTTATCCAGATAGATACTACCAATATTCTGTTTATAGCCGGTGGTGCTTTTGATGGCCTGGATAAGATAATTAAATCCAGGATTGATAATAAAGTGATGGGTTTCGGGGCAGACATTAAGAGCAAGACTGAAGAAAATGTCGGGGAAACCCTGAAATATATCCTGCCTGAAGATTTACTGCGCTACGGGTTAATTCCTGAATTTATCGGTAGGTTGCCGGTAATTGTTACTCTGAATGAACTGGTTGAAGAAGACCTGGTTAAGATTTTGACCGAGCCCCGTAACGCGCTGGTTAAACAGTACAAGAAGTTCTTTGAAATGGATAATGTAGAGCTTGAGTTTACTCCAGAGGCCTTAACGGCAATTGCCCAGAAGGCCCTTGAAAGAAATACTGGAGCCCGTGGTTTGAGGGCTGTTGTTGAAGAAGCTATCCTTGATATAATGTATGACCTTCCTTCAGAACCCGGTATTGCTAAATGTGTTATTACACCTGAAGTAATTAAAAACCACAAAAACCCTGAATTAATCAGGGTTAAGGATAAAGAAGAGACCGCTTAAGAAAAAAACTTGCCCCCTGAGGATAAAAATGCCAGATAAGGATATACTATTTTTTGAAGTTTAAGTGAAAAGGGGGCAAAGTTGGTGGATCAAAATCTCTTAAATGTTTTTACGATTATTCAGTTTTTCTTTGCGGTGGTTATCGGTCTCTACTTCTGGAATATGCTTCGTAACCAGCAGGGTACTAAACGTGCTGTGGTTAAGGAATCAAGAAAGGAATTAAATAAATTGAGGGAGATGAGAAGGATATCCCTCACTGAACCCCTGGCCGAAAAAACAAGGCCAACCGGGTTTGAGGACATAATAGGACAAAAAGAGGGGATTGAGGCCCTGAAAGCAGCACTGTGTGGGCCCAATCCCCAGCATGTTATATTATATGGACCGCCAGGTGTCGGTAAAACCGCAGCAGCCAGGCTGGTCCTGGAAACGGCCAAACGAAATCCCCTGTCACCCTTCAAACGTGATGCTAAATTTATTGAAATAGACGGGACTACGGCCCGTTTTGATGAAAGAAGTATTGCCGATCCCCTGATAGGTTCGGTCCATGACCCGATTTATCAGGGAGCGGGTCCCATGGGGATGGCCGGTATACCCCAGCCGAAACCGGGGGCAGTTACCAAGGCCCACGGAGGAGTTCTTTTTATAGATGAAATCGGGGAACTACATCCCATTCAGATGAACAAGCTTTTAAAGGTACTTGAAGATAGAAAGGTTTTTCTTGATAGTGCCTATTATAGTGAAGAGGATACCAATATACCTCAGTATATCCATGATATCTTTCAAAACGGTCTTCCGGCTGATTTCAGGTTGATTGGTGCGACAACAAGACAGCCTGATGAAATTCCGCCGGCTATCAGGTCCAGGTGTCTTGAGATCTTCTTCAGGGAACTGAGTACAGACGAAATAAGGAAGATTGCAGTGCGGGCTGTTAAAAAGATCAGGTTTAAAATTGAGGATAAGGCCCTTGACCTTATTGAGAAATATGCCAAGAACGGGCGGGAAACGGTCAATATGGTTCAGCTGGCCGGTGGTATTGCTATTGCCGGGCACCGTCAGGAAATAAAGGCTCATGATATTGAAAAGGTTTTAAATAACGGCCAGTATTCTCCCCGACTTATTAAAAAGATTCATGGCTTTCCCCAGATAGGCGTTGTAAACGGCCTGGCCGTAAGGGGTCCCAATATCGGGATGTTACTGGAGATTGAGGTTGCCGCCATAAAAAAAAGGTCTTCTCCGGGTCAGATTAAGATAACAGGTGTTATTGAGGAAGAGGAGATAGGGTCAATGGGGCATACGGTCCGCCGGAAAAGTATGGCCCGGGAGTCTGCCGAAAATGCCCTGACCGTGTTACGCCGGATGATGCCGGTTGATCCCCATAATTATGATATCCATGTTAATTTCCCGGGAGGGATTCCGGTCGATGGCCCTTCAGCCGGGGTTGCCATGTCGGTGGCCATTTATTCAGCTATAACCAAAAAACCAGTTGATAACCATATTGCCATGACCGGTGAGGTTTCAATCAGGGGTCTTGTTAAACCAGTTGGTGGAATCGCTGCCAAAATTGAGGCTGCCAGCAAAGCTGGAGCCAGAAAAGTGTTAATACCCAGGGAAAACTGGCAGAACCTCTTTGAACTCAGGGATGATATTGAAATTATTCCGATAGAGACCCTGGAAGAGGCTATTGAGAAATCGGTGGCTATAAAAGAAGATGAGAAAATAAAATTAATTAAAGCAGATAGTTTAATGACTGTTCCCCAATAAATTTAACGAGCAGCATTGAATGTAACAGAGCGACAGGGGAAGGCTATCTGGAACTCTACATATAAATAGGCCCGGTAAAACTACAGGTTTGTCGCCTGTAGTTTTTTTGGGATTTATACAGGGGTTATAAAAAAATAATAATGTAATATAAATGAAGGAGACAGGGGCTTTTAGGAGAATTTACTTATAAGGGGTGAAATATATGGATCAGGAAATGGTTACAAAAGAAACAGAAAAATACATAGAGCTACCTCTACTGGCCTCACGTGGGGTTGTTGTTTTTCCCCATATGGTTATCCCGTTACTGGTTGGGCGGGAGAAGTCCATTGAGGCCCTGGAGAAAGCCATGGTTAAAGATAAAGAGATTATTATTTTAAGTCAGAAGGATGAAAAGATTGAAGATCCGGATCCCGAAGATTTATATACCATCGGGACTATTGCCGAGGTAAAACAGCTGGTTAAACTCCCCAATGGAATGTTAAAGGTTGTCGTCGAGGGGATAAAGAGGGCCAGGATTATAGATTTCATTGAAATAGATGAATATTTTGAAGTTCGGGCTGAAATCCTGGATCAGACGGTGCCTGAAGTGGATTTAGAAATGAAAGCTCTGATGAAGGCGGTTTTAAATAAATTTCAGGAATATATTAAATATAACCGGAATTTACCGTCAGAAACAATTATGACAGTTACCAATATAGAAGAGCCGGCCCGTTTCAGTGATACTATTGCCTCTCATCTGGAGTTGAAATTCAGGCAGGAACAGGACCTGCTTGAGGCTATATCTATAAAAGAGAGGTTAAACAAGCTTCTGGAGATTATTAAAGATGAGATAGAAATTTTAAAAGTTGAACAAAAGATTCAGAAAAAAGTAAGGAAACAGGTTGAAAAGACCCAGAAGGAATACTATCTACGGGAACAGCTTAAAGCCATTAAAGAAGAGCTGGATGAGGATGAAGAAGATGATGAGATTGAAGAATATAGAAATAAGGCAGAAGAGCTGGACTTACCTGAAAAAATCAGGGAGAAAGTCGATAAAGAGATTGAGAAATTAAAAAAGACTCCCTCCATGTCTCCTGAAGCTACTGTTATCAGGAATTATCTTGATTGTGTCCTCGATCTTCCCTGGAATAAAGTCCGGGAAGAGAAGATTGACCTTGATGAGGCTAAAAATGTCCTCGATAGTGAGCATTATGGTCTTGAAGATGTTAAAGAAAGGATACTGGAATACCTGGCTGTCCGGAAGCTTGCCCCCCAGAAAAAAAGCCCTATTCTATGTTTAATCGGGGCTCCCGGGGTAGGTAAAACATCCCTGGGCCGTTCTATAGCCAGAGCTCTGGGCCGTGATTTTGTCAGGTTGTCCCTTGGTGGTGTCAGGGATGAAGCTGAAATCAGGGGTCACCGCCGCACCTATATTGGTTCCCGTCCCGGACGAATTATCAATGCTATGAGAGAAGCGGGTAGCAAAAACCCCGTTTTTCTACTGGATGAAGTTGATAAAATGTCCTCAGACTTCAGGGGTGATCCGGCTGCTGCCTTACTGGAGGTTTTAGACCCAGAGCAGAATAATGAATTTACAGACCATTATCTGGAATTACCTTTTGATCTATCAAAGGTATTGTTTGTGACGACTGCCAATGTTGCTTATCCGATTCCGGCTCCATTACTGGACCGGATGGAAGTTATAGAGCTCCCCGGTTATACCGAGGATGAAAAAGTTGAAATTGCCTTAAGGCACCTGATTCCCAGAATATTAAATGAACATGGGTTAACTGAAGATGAGATACATTTTTCTTCTAATTCTATTTACCGGATTATCAGGGAGTATACCCGTGAGGCCGGGGTTAGAAATCTGGAACGGAAGCTGGCCGCTATCACCAGAAAGGTCAGTAAAGAGATCGTGGAGGGGCGCGGCCGTCAGGCCCGGGTGACCACCCAGAGTATTGAAAAATATCTCGGGGTTCCAAAATTTAAATATGAAAAAGCCCAGAAAAAGGACAGGGTCGGTGTAGCCACAGGGATGGCCTATACCCAGACCGGAGGAGATATCCTGGATATCGAAGTGGCAGTGGTCCCCGGTAAGGGGAAATTAACCTTAACCGGTTCCCTCGGTGATGTTATGAAAGAGTCAGCCAGGGCAGCGTTAAGCTATATACGTTCCAAGCAGGAAGAGCTGGGTCTGTCTGATAACTTTCATGAAGAGTATGACCTCCATGTCCACGTACCCAAGGGAGCAACCCCGAAGGATGGACCCTCAGCCGGAATAACTATTGCCTCGGCTATAGCGTCTGCCCTGACCGGGCAACCTGTCAAGGGGAAATATGCCATGACCGGTGAAGTTACCTTAAGGGGCCGGGTCCTTCCGGTAGGTGGAATTAAGACTAAGATTATGGCAGCAAGACGGGCCGGACTTAAAGATATAATTATGCCGGAAGAGAATAAAAAGGATTTTGAGGAAATACCGGTCAAAATAAAGAAAGATATCAGGGTTAATTTTGTTAACCATATGGATCAGGTCCTTGATCTCATACTGGGTGGTGATGAAGATGAAAATTAAAAATCCTAGGTTTGTTATCAGTGCCTATGATTTTGATGATTTTCCAACCCATAACTGGCCTGAATTTGCCTTTTCCGGACGTTCCAATGTCGGAAAGTCTTCCCTTATAAATACCCTTGTAAACAGACGCAAACTGGCCCGTACCAGTTCCCGGCCCGGGCGGACCCAGAGTATTAACTTCTTCAACATTGATGACCGTTTTTATCTGGTAGACCTGCCGGGGTATGGTTTTGCCAATGTTCCCCGTAAGGTAAAAGAAGAGTGGGGCAGGCTTATTGAGGGTTACCTCAATAACCGCCCCAACCTGGCCGGAATTGTCCAGATAGTTGATGCCCGCCATAAACCAACCCGGGATGACCTGATGATGGTTGACTGGATAAAGGCCAGTGGTATCCCTTGTCTTATTGCTGCCACCAAGGTTGATAAAATATCAAGGGGTTCCCGCAAAAAACAGGAGGAACTTATTAAAAAGACCCTGGTACTGGAGGACTTTGACGGTCAGTTTACCTTTTTTTCAGCTAAAACGGGGGAAGGAAAAAAGCAGGTTGGGAAATTTATACTGGACCTGGTTGATAGTTTTAAAGGTTAACCCTGGGTTTAGTAGTCAGGGGGATTGTTATGGATAAAGCATATACAAAGTCTTTTGCCAGAATATATGATGATGTGATGGATGCTGTTCCCTATAATTTATGGTATGATTATATCCATCAGCTTCTGGAGTATTATCAAAAAACGCCCACCAGGGTTCTGGAACTGGCCTGCGGCACCGGAAATATGGCCCTCCGTTTTGCCAGAAATGGTTATCTGGTAACGGCCCTGGATAAATCTGAAGCCATGCTTGAGGTTGCCCGTAATAAGGCCCGTAAAGATGGTATATATATAGATTTTATCAAGTCCGATGTCAGGGATTTCAGCTTTAATGAAGAGTTTGACCTGGTTTTCTGTCTTTTCGATAGTTTAAACTATATTCTATCTCTACAAGAGCTTAAAAAGGTGTTTGAAAACGTTAATCAGGTTTTATCAGGGGACGGGCTTTTTATATTTGATATGAATACGATAGCCAGACTTATGGCCATAAAACCGGGAACCAGTATAATCCACGGACGGGATTACAAATGCACTTGGCAGGATATAATTGATGAGGACAAAAAAAGGTGGAAGGTCAAACTGACAATCTATTTTGAAGGACCGGATGATAATCGGGATAAACCCTATAAGGAGATACATGAGGAAACTTCCTTTAAGGTAAGTGAAGTAACAGGAACCCTTAAGGGGGCTGGTTTTAAAGCAGTGGAGGTTTTTAATGCCTACACTTTTGAAAAAGGCACTGATAGTGATAACCGTATTTATTACATAGCTTCCAGAGAGGATTTTAAAAAAAAACCACTGACAAAATTTAAATGGAAACTGGTAAAGTTTTTTAGCGGGTACCCAGTAGAATCAGGGTGACCCCTAATAAAATCAAAATAAGGTTTTTAAAGTTAACCTCACTTCTGATTCCTACAAGACCAAGAAAGGTAACAAGAATAAGGATCATGGGACCGACCAGCCCCAGGATTGCATTTATCCTGATAGCTGTCTTGATATCATTAAAGTAGTGCATCATATAGGCAGCACTCAATTCGATAGTGGCTGACAATAATCTTAACATTATCATGGCCAGGAGAATATTTCTCATTTTTAGCATCTGGATTTCATCTCCTTATCTGTAATTAAAAAGAGTCTGACTGTTTACTGGTATTTTAACTGGTTTTTATTGGTGGAGGATAGGTTTTTTTATAACTGTTACCCTGATTCAGTTTTGTAATAGTTTTTAATCGTTTGATATCGTTTAATAAAGTAATTTATATAATAAAGTATTTATATAATAAAGTCTTTATAATAGTATATGGGTCCTGTCGTTTATTTAAAACCTGGACTTTCACCTGAATTATTTTACTAAAATTATTAAAGAAAGACTGATAGCCTTGAAGAAAATTAATTTTATGAGACTCTCAAAAAAAATTAAAATAAATGAGAAACTCATGGTGCTGGTCGGGTTATTTTATCTGGCCTTTACCGGAAGTTTGTTTTATCTGCCCTTTACTCCAGGGTTATTTCTTTTTTTATTTGTACCGGTCGTTTACCTTGATATTGTTATCGGTTTAAAAGCTGCCCTGGTATATAACACAATTTTTAATTTGTTATTTATTGTTTATGAAGGGGTAGAGTATAACTTTGCATTTCCGGGAAAGGTTGCTGTTTTTTTGATTCTGGGTTGTGCCTTTACCTATTTTATTCTTTATTTGATAAGCCACTTTTGTGAGAAATATAAAAGTAAACAGAGGGATTTAAAAGAGTCTATGGCCCAGCTGGCTGCTTCATACCGTACCCTCGAATCTACCCAGACTAAATTGTTTGCCCTGGCCCGGATTACCAAAGAATTACTTGCCATTCATGACCATAAAGAGTTGATTCCTGTCCTTATAAATTTATTAAACAGTCATTTTTTCTATTACAACATTGCCTATGTCAGTAAGAATAAAAACAGTGAGATTAATTTTACCATGGAGTCAAGAATCGGGTTTACCGGTATTGATAACAGGCATTTAATAAATATTGTAAATGAATATACACCCTTTGATGATGTCCTTATAAAAACTGTAGATAGAGATGAAATTATCAAAACGACCGACCGGGTCTGTGCTGATACTTCTAAACGAGGGAAACTTATTTTAGTTCCGGTTGTAACAAATGATGATATTAAGGGAATATTCCTGATATACAATGAGGGTGACTGGGTGGAGGAAGAGGACCGGGATATTTTGAGGGTTCTGGCAGATCAGACCGGGTTATTACTCAATAAACTGGAGTTAATTGAAGAAATCAATTACCTGGCAATTACTGATGAAGGAACAGATCTATATAACCAGCGGTATTTCTATAAAAGGCTCAATAGATTATTTTCTTATGCTAAAAAGAATAATAAACCCTTATCAGTGGTTATTTTTGATATTGATAACTTTAAGTCATTGAATGACAGCTATGGACACCTTTTCGGGGATAAGGTTTTAAGAGAAGTAGCTTCCCTTCTCCAGGATAATATACGGAAAAACGATATACTGGCCCGGTATGGGGGAGAAGAATTTGCCTTAATATTACCAAAGACTGGAGCCAGTATAGCCTATAATATTGCGGAAAGAATAAGGTGCATTGTTAATAAACATATCTTTGAGACTGGTGGGGGACATAAGATTAAAATAAGTATTTCGGGAGGGATAGCAACATATCCTGAGTGTAAGGTTTCGAAAGCCATTGAGCTTATAGACCTGGCAGATAAGGCCCTATATAAATCCAAAGATGACGGTAAAAACATGATTAATTCTGTTAGATAAAGAAAGCCTCCTTCTTGACAGGAAGGAGGCTTATATTAATTAACTTGATATTCATTAACTTGAGATATTTGTGTTATAGATTTAGTTGAAAGAGGGTTGTATTTAACTGCTTTGCTGACCTTCATTTAGGGGTTTCACAACGTTTTGCAGGTCTTTATTTTTCCCTTTACGGCGTCCCCAGACAAGTTTCTTTAACCATGGCAGGATATAATAATCCAGTCCAAGGGCCCGACCTGACGCACCGATACAGGCGATGGAGGCCATCAGGAACCATGGCAAGGTTGGATTCTGGGGATAGAAACCTGACAGGAAGAAGTTAATAGTCATAACAGTAGACCCCAGTGCTCCCAGAGTACTGAAGACTCCCAGGATGAGAGAGAAAGCCAGAGCCAGTTCTCCCAGGGTAATCATATACTGGAAGAGTAAGGGGTATTCGAAAACCACATTTTCCATAAAGGTTACATACCACTCAACAGGATTAGGCCCGATCGGGGATGTTGAGGCCCCGGCTACCAGTTTGTCTCCTTTAAGCAACCAGCCTGAATGAACTTTGTCCAGGCCACTGAATAACCACTGAAAACCCAGGAATATACGCAGGAAGGCAACCCAGAAGGTACGGGACCGCTGACTAAAATGGTCAAAGCCCTGGGCTACCAGTCCCTTATGGGAGCCCTGTTCTTTTAAATATTTACTGATGTAATTAAAACCTTTCTTTAATCCACCAATTTCGAAGAGGTAGTGCATATTGACGACATGTTTCATAAACATACCAAACCAGCCTTTTAAGGACATGCCCATGACGTCAGCTACTGCATATTTGCCGCCGATGGAGACCAGGATTCCGTGATAATCAGGTTCCATCTCTTCTTTCGGTTCACCATTGATGTCGGCAACAATATTTTCAGCAGCACACTCGCCGGTCTGGAGGGCAGTCTCTACCAGGGCCGGTAATGGTTTGCCTTCTTCGTTAGGAACATGACTGTTATCTCCGATGGCATAAACTTCAGGATATTTTTCAGTCTGGAGATACTTATTAACCTTTACCCTGCCGGCTTTATCGGTATCTAAACCGAGATTGGCTGCAAAGTCTGAAGCAACAACACCACAGTTCCAGATAACTGTTCTGGTTTTTAATGTGTCCCCATTTGCCATGGTTAAACCGTCTTCTTTAACTTCAGATACGAAAGAACCGGTTTTGACCTTGACACCAACTTTATCAAGATATTTCATGGCTTTGTCTACCAGTTTGTCATTTAAATTGGGTAGAATTCTGTCCAGACCCTCACATAAATAAAGGTCGATTTCACTTCTGTCAATTCCGTACTGGTAACAGAGGTCATCCATCCATTCAACTAATTCTCCAACCATTTCAACCCCGGTAAACCCACCCCCACAGACGACAAAAGTCAGTAATTCCTTCCTGAGGGCAGGATCATCAACAACCCGGGCTCTCTGGAACATTTCTATTATGTGTTTTTTGATTTTTTTGGCATCATCTATTGACCATAAAGTGTAGGCATAGTCAGCAACACCTTTAACCCCGCAATCAGCTGGTTCACTACCGGTACCCAGAATGAGATAATCATAATTATATAGATAATTATCAGATTTTAGTGTTTTGTTTTCAAAATCGATGTCCTTGATTTGATCCTGGACTACATTAACTTTAGTTGATTCAAATAGTTCATTAAGACCAATTTTAACCCCATCTTCATCAATTCTATTACCCGCCACCTGATGAATTTCAGTAAGCAAGGTATGGAAGGGGTTTTTATCGATCAGGGTAATGGTAGTGTCATCCTTCTTTTTTAATAATTTGTGTAATTTTTTAGCTGCTGCGACACCACCATACCCGGCCCCCAGAATAATGATGTTTTTAGACATTTTCCTCCCCCTTTTTTGATTCAGAAAATAGTATAACTAGAAAAAGTTACATTATTCACATTAATTATAACATGGAAAAAAGAAGATGTAAACCTGTTTGTTAATATTAATTGATAAGGTCAATTGAATCTGCTAAACAATAAAACAAAGTAAAGCTTTTTTTAGAGAAATATACAAAAAGTAAAAAAACAAAAGAGGAATTTTTTAATTTATATCGAATAACAATATTACAGAAGAACATATTCTTGTGGACATATGTGATATTATGAACAAATGACACATATGTCAAAAATTTAAAGGGAGGAGTTGATTGTTTATATGAAAAAAGGTCTTGCAATTCTGCTGGCTGCTGTTTTAGTACTTACTTTAAGTTTTGGGATTGCCGCTGCTGATGTACAGCACAAGGATGGGCATTATGTAGGTTATGTTCCTAATGATCATGGTGATGTTGTAATTGAGGTTGTAATTGAGAGGGGCCAGATTACTGATATTAACATGTTAAACCCCTTTAAACTCCATTATAAGTATGAAGCCGGTAAAAAGGCTTTCCTGGAATGGCCTTATATGGTTTTAGAAAAACAGTCTGCCAAACATGATGTCATCAGTGGGGCTACCCACAGCTGCCATGACTATGAAAAAGCTACCCAGATGGCTTTAGATATTGCCAGCGGTAATTATGATGGCAATAAATACTACGGTGTAGCTGAAAACTTTGAACACGGCCATGTTGTTGTTGAAATTACCGTTGAGGGGGACAAAATAACAGACTGCAGGCTTATAACTGCCAATCCTGAATTATTGAAAAAAGAAGATGGCCGGGAAAAATTAATGCCTGCTAAAGATGACAGCTATCCTCACGAAGTAGCCCTTAAGTACTTCAAAGAATTCCCTGAAAAAGTAGTGGAAAATCAGGGTAATGTTGATATTGTCAGTGGTGCTACCCACAGTGGTCACAGCTATAATGAAGCCCTTGATATGGCCATGGAACAGGCTGGTTTAAAATAAGTTTTTAAATTTAAATTCCAAGGGAAAGCCCCCCAGCGGGGCTTTCTTTTTTGACATATGAATTACAATCGTATTTTATTTCAGTAGAGTTTATATCTTTGTTATTTGTTTTTATATTTATATTTTTATGATAAAATAAAAAAGGTGACTGTTATTTTTTAATGTCCAGAATTTGTACACAGGTGTTTTTCTGGTGGATATTTTTCGGCATTAACAATCTTTAAAATCTCCATTATCAATAGCGAACTGTTGAGTTTAATATCTGGACGTCGAGGCTTTCATTTATCTTTTAAATGATTTTGTCAAAGGCTAATTTATTCTTAATTTTAACGGAATAATAGAACAATAGAGAAATAACAGGGTGTGAAGGCTTATGAAATTATATATGCAAAAAAGGTGTTGCGGGATTATCGCAGTCATATGTTTAGTCTTAATAGTTGTCTTCGTGTTAAATGGCTGTCAGGGACAAAAAGAAAAGAATGATTTGCCTGCTGCCAGCAAATCTTCTTTTTTAATGGATACCATTGTAAGTATGAAGGTTTATGGTGAAAAGCCAGACAAAGTTATTGAAGAGGCTTTTCAGAGAATGCGTGAAATCGAGAATGAGATGAGTGTTACCCTTAAATCCAGCTATATTTACAAAATTAATTCTAACCCGGGAGAACCGGTCAAGGTTGATTCTGATACCTTTCGTGTTATTAGAAAGGCAATAACTTATGCTGAAATAACCGATGGTAATTTTGATCCCAGTATCAGGCCTCTGGTCAGCCTCTGGGGTATAGGTACTGAAAATGCACGGGTACCTGCCCGGTCAGAGATCGAAGAGGCAAAAAGGTTGGTTAATTATAAGTTGATTAAGCTTGATGAAGAAGAAAAGACGGTAGTGTTGCAAAAACCGGGTATGGGAATAGACCTGGGTGCTATTGCTAAAGGATATGCGGCAGATGAAGTCAGGAGGATATTTAAAAAACACCGTGTTGAGCATGCCTTTGTAAATCTGGGGGGAAATGTTCTGGTTGTAGGTGGCAAGCCCGATGGTTCGCCCTGGGTTGTGGGGATTCAGGACCCCCGTCGGGAACGGGGTAGTGTTATGGCCAGTTTTAAGGTTAAGGATAAGGCTATTGTAACTTCGGGTAATTATGAACGGTATTTTGAAAAAGACGGGGTGGTTTACCACCATATTATTGATCCCAAAACAGGCTCACCGGCCCGGACAAATCTTTTGAGTGCTACCATTATCTGTGATGATTCTTTTGATGCCGATGCCCTATCAACCAGTGTCTTTGTCATGGGGGTTGATAGAGGACTGGAGCTAGTGGAGAGCCTTAATGGGGTTGAAGTTATGTTTATAAATAAAGATTTAGAGATAATTCTGTCAGAAGGCCTTAAGAATAAGATTAAGGTCCTGAACCAGGATTTTAAACTTGTAGGGAATGATAATGATGAGCAAATATAGTATTGCCGAGTACAGACAGAGATTTGCTCCGGTTATTGAAAAAATAGATGAAATTATATGGGAGATAACTAAAACCAGGGTGGGGTTAATTAATATAGCTACCAGAGACCTTGTTGAGAGTGGTGGTAAAAGGTTAAGGCCCTTACTGGTGGTTTTGTCAGCCCGGTTGGGTGATTTTGATAAAGAGAAAATATACCATATTGCTTCAGCAATTGAACTTTTGCATATGGCTACCCTGGTTCATGATGATATTATAGATGAAGCCAGGATAAGACGAGGGGAAATCTCAGCCCAGAGTAAATTTGGTAAGGATGTTGCTGTCTTTCTGGGTGATTTTATGTTAAGCCGGGCCTTTGATATTTTTACCCTCTATTTAAGTCGGCACTCTTTACGAAAGCTAAATAAGGTTGTCGGTTTAATCTGTGAAGGGGAAATAGATCAGTATGAGGATAAATTTGAATATAAGGTTTCTATCCGGGAGTACCTCCGGAGAATCAGGAGGAAAACAGCCCTGCTATTTGGATTGAGTACATATATCGGGGCCTATGAGAGTGGTGTCCGGGGGAGGAACCTGTCAAATATATATAGATTTGGTCTCAGGTTGGGAACTGCTTTTCAGATTCAGGATGATATTCTAGATTTTGTGGCTGACCCCGAGGAGTCAGGAAAAGCAATAGGCCAGGATTTAATAAATGGGATATATAATCTCCCTGTAATCTACCTGGTTCAGGATGAGATTTTCAGGGACAGGGCCCGGGAGATCCTGGGTAAAGACAGGCTGTCGGTCTCAGATGTAGTTGATATTATCAATATGGTGAATAACAGTAAGGCTATAAATCAAAGCAGAGAACTGGGTAAAAGGTATATTGAAAAATCTCAGAAATATGTCGAGCATTTACCTGATGAAAGGGTAAAAGAGGAGCTTAATTTTATATTATCGCTTCAATTAAATCGACAACAATAAAGACAGGGTGATGGTATATGGCTTACCGTGATTTAAGTGACTTTATTAAGACCCTTGAAAGGGAAAATGAACTGGTGAGGGTCGGGGTTGAAGTAGACCCGGTCCTGGAAATAACAGAAATAACCGACCGTGTTGTTAAAAATGGGGGGCCGGCCCTTTTATTTGAAAATGTTAAGGGTTCTGATTTTCCGGTTTTAATTAATGCCTTTGGTTCTATCAGGAGAATGGAGCTGGCTCTGGAGGCAGAAAGCCTTGATGATATAGGGGACAGGATAAATCAGTATTTACAGCTGCCGACCCCGGAAAATTTTCTGGATAAGTTAAAAATGCTCCCCCTGTTGAAAGAACTGGGGGATTTTTTACCGCGTACAGTAAAGAAGGCTCCCTGCCAGGAAGTGGTTGAGGAGAATGTTGACCTGGGAAGTCTTCCCATATTGAAGTGCTGGCCCGGTGACGGGGGTCGTTATATTACCCTTCCCCTGGTTTTTACAAAAGACCCGGGGACAGGTCGCCAGAATGTGGGGATGTACCGCCTTCAGGTTTTTGATAAAAAAACGACCGGTATGCACTGGCATATACATAAAGATGGTGCCGAGAATTATCGGAAACATCTTGGCAACAGGGAAAAAATGGAGGTTGCTGTAGCCATCGGGGCCGATCCCGCTACTATATATGCGGCCACCGCTCCCCTGCCAGCCGGGATAGATGAGATGCTTTTTGCCGGGTTTTTACGTAAGGAGCCGGTTGAGATGGTAAAATGCCGGACTGTGGACCTTAAAGTCCCGGCCAATGCTGAAATAATTCTCGAGGGTTATGTTAAACCGGGGGAGTTAAGGAAAGAAGGACCCTTTGGTGACCATACGGGTTATTATTCCCTGGTTGATGAGTATCCTGTCTTTCATGTCCAGGCCATTACCAGGCGGAATCAGCCCGTTTATAATGCAACAGTAGTTGGCAAACCTCCCATGGAAGATTGTTTTATGGCTAAAGCAACGGAGAGGATCTTCTTACCACTCCTCAAGATGCAACTTCCGGAAATTGTAGATATGAATTTACCCCTCGAGGGGGTATTCCATAACTGTGCTATAATTTCTATAAAAAAATCCTACCCCGGCCATGCTAAAAAAGTAATGCACGCCCTGTGGGGGCTGGGTCAGATGATGTATACTAAAATGATTATTGTAGTTGATGAAGATGTCGATGTTCAGGACCTGTCAACAGTGGCCTGGAAGGTGTTTAATAATATAGATGCCAGACGGGATGTAGTTATTGTCGATGGTCCGCTTGATGCCCTGGACCACTCTTCCCCTGTCCGCCATTACGGCTCCAAGATGGGGATTGATGCTACTAAAGCCTGGCCGGAAGAGGGTCATACAAGGGAGTGGCCCCCTGAAATAGAGATGAATAAAAAGATAAAAAAGCTGGTCGATAAGAGGTGGCAGGAGTATGGAATTAATATATAAAAAAGTAAAAACCTATGCCGACCTGGTTATGTTTGAACATACTATTTTTGCTCTTCCTTTTGCCTATCTGTCTTTATTCCTGGCTTTGGGTGGGAAAATTGATCTTTCCTATTTTTTCTGGGTTACGGTGGCTATGATCGGGGCCAGAAATGGGGCCAATGCCTGGAACCGGCTGGCAGATATGGATATTGATAAAAAGAACCCCAGAACGGCTGACCGGCACCTACCAAGGGGTGAGGTTTCACCCCGGGAAGTTGTTTTTTTAACTGTTTTCTGTTTTACCCTCTTAATTCTGGCAGCTTTTAATCTACATCCCATCTGTCTTAAATTGCTTCCCCTGGCAGTTATTATTGTTATCTTTTATTCCTATACCAAACGTTTTACCTGGGCCTGTCATCTGTTCTTGGGCTTTTCAGTGGCTTTAGCCCCCTTAGGAGCCTGGCTTGCGGTCAGGGGGGGTCTTGCTCCCGGGGTTATTATACTGGCCATGGTTCAGGCCCTGTGGGTGGCCGGGTTTGATATCATATATGCTACCCAGGATTACCAATTTGATACCACAGAAGGGGTTTATTCCATTCCAGCCCGGTTCGGAGTCAGTGGTGGTTTGAAGATTGCCAGGTTGTTGCATTTTCTGGCCTTTTTACTACTGGTTATATTACCCTGTTTTTTCCCCCTGGGATTGATATATTACCTCGGACTTGTAATTATAGGTGGTCTGTTAATCTACCAGCACCGACTGGTATCCCCTGATGATTTGAGCCGGGTGAATAAGGCCTCCTATAATGTTAATGAAATAATAGGGCCAGTTTTATTACTGGCATCAGTCCTTGATATATTACTGTTTTAATGTATTATCATAAATTATTACTTTTCTGACGAATTACTATTCTATGGTAAAAATACATCAGATATAGTAGTTCATTTGATGTAATGCTTTATTACATTAATATAAGGCTTTAGGGTAACTATTATAATGCTTTAGTACACTCAAACTTAATGTATTGCTTTACAACAACTACTTTAAAACAACTACTTTACAACTACTTTAGAATATAATCTTTATTGCCTTATTGCATAACACCTTATTACCTACATGAAAAAATAAAACATTACATTAGTGATCAATAAAACACTCAATTTACTGAATTCGAACCTTCAGCATTTACTGAAAAGGAGTTGATAGACAATTGTTGAAGATAGTTACTGCCATAACAGGAGCCAGTGGGGTTATTTACGGGAAACGGTTTGTTGAAGAGGTAAACCGCCTCGGACATAAACAGACCCTTTTGATAACAGAGGCGGGAGAGAAGGTACTGTCACAGGAACTGGATTTATCCATTAAAAAGGATAACCCCCTTGCTTCAATACAGGCCGAATGGGATCTTTCAAGGCCTGATTTGATTTCCCGGGAAAAGATAGATGATATTACGGCCAAAATTGCCAGTGGAAGCAGGGCTCCGGATGCTGTGGTGGTTATCCCCTGTACCATGGGAACCCTGGCCCGGGTTGCCCATGGGTTTTCCTCGAATCTCCTGGAAAGGGTCTGTGATGTGGCCCTTAAAGAAAACAAGAAATTGATCCTGGTTCCCCGGGAAACCCCCTTAAACCAGATTCACCTGGAGAATATGCTGGCTTTAAAAAAAATGGGGGCTGATGTGGTACCGGCCATGCCCGCCTTTTATAACCATCCCCGGAGTATATCGGAGCTTATAGATTTTGTAGTGGGAAGAGTACTGGACCACCTTCAACTGGAGCATAGCCTTTACCAACGCTGGAAAGGAGTGCATGATAATGATGATAAATAACGTGGAACTACTGGCTCCTGCCGGTAAGTGGGAGGCCCTGGAAACGGTAATTGAAGCCGGGGCAGATGCTGTTTACCTGGGTGGTAAAAAGCATAATATGAGGCTTCTCAGGACCGGTTTCAACTTCAGTAATGAAGAATTAAAAGAGGCTGTTAACCTGGCCCACAGCCGGGGAGTAAAGATATATGTAACTGTTAATAATTTACAGGGCGATGAGGAACTTGATGAGATAGCACCATATCTTCAGTATCTGGCTGAAATTGAGGTTGATGCTTTTATAGTTCAGGACCTGGGATTACTCTATCTTATTAATGAGCTGGGGCTTGAGGTTCCTGTACACTCCAGTGTAATGATGAATGTTCATAACATAGATATGGCCCGGTATTTACATGACCATGGAGTCAGAAGGTTTATAGTTAGCCGGGAATTATCCTTTGACCAGGTGAGGCATATGACCCGGGAAACCGGCTTTGAATATGAATATTTTATACATGGAGATATGTGTTTTTCTCAGAGTGGGCAGTGTTTATTGAGTGGTATGGTTTTTGGGAACAGCAGCAACAGGGGGCGTTGTCTAAAGCCCTGTCGCTGGCCCTATAGCCTGGCCCGGTATAAAAACGGTTATTTTGAAGAGGGGGTAGAGGTTAAGGCTGACGGTCCTTACTTCCTGGCGGTAAAGGATATGTGTGTTTTCCGGCATATACCCCAGTTGATCAGGTCGGGAATTGTCTCCTTTAAGATAGAGGGCAGAATGAAGCCGGCCAGTCAGCTTAAGAGAATTGTATCTGCTTACCGGACAGCTATCGACAGGTACCTTGATGATCCGGTGGGTTATACGGTTGATGAGGATATTTACCGTGACCTCTATGATCACCGGGTCCGGGATTTCAGTACCTGTTTTGCCCTTAAGAATCCGGGGTCAGATGGAATCGGTTATACCGGGGAGAGGGAACCCAAGTTTTTTAGTGAAGCCCGGGAGGAGAAAAAATTAAATCCTGACATGGATCTTGATATGGATCTTAAACTGGATATAGATAACCCCACGGATTATAGTTCAGGGGCAAAGGAGGTTGTGGCCCTTCCTTTGCTATCGATTAAGGTTAACGGTCTTGAGGAGGCTGAAGCTGCTTTAAAGTCAGGGGTAGACCGCATCTATATAGGTGGTGAAACTCCGTCCTGGAAACCTCCCTGTGGCCAGGAGGTTATAAACAAGGTCCTTGATAAAGCCGAAAAAGCAGGGGTGGAAGTGGTAGTAACTACCCCCAGAATTACTTTCTCTGATGAAATGGAAGAATATATTGAGTTGTTGAAGGGATTAGATCTGGAGCAAACCGGTGGAGTTATGGCCGGTAACCTGGGGATGATCAGAGCCCTGAATGAGTATTTTGATACCAGGGTTATGGCAGATTTTGGAGTTAATGCGTTTAACACCAGGGCTCTCAGTATTTTAAAAGAATCCGGGGTGGTTCAGGTTACAAATCAACTGGAATCTTCCCTGAAGCAGATTTTAAAGATGGCTTCAGGTACAGATATGGACCTCGAGCTTATCGGTCATGGCCATCTTCCCTTTATGGTATCTGACCACTGTCTCCTTTCTGAACTTCTGGAAGGGAAGACTCCGGAGGATCAGTGTTCTGCCCCCTGTCGGGGTGAGAGATATGGACTTGTCAATGATAAAAAGAGGGTTTACCCTGTTATGACCGATCAGTATTGCCGGACCCATCTTTATCTCAGTAAAGAGCTTGCTCTCCTCCCATTTCTGGATAGAATATTATTATCAGGTATAAAGAGTTTCAGGATTGAGGCCGGACTTTATAATGCTGCAAAGGTAGAGGCTGTAGTTGATATCTATAAACGGGCCTTTATAGCTATTAAAAATGGTCGCTGGTCACAGGAAAAAACATCGTTATATAATGAGCTTAAGGGGTTAAGTGATACCGGTTATACCCTGGCAGCCTACGAGAAAGGGGTCCTGGGGACCGGTACTTAATCCACAAAACTGTTATGATAGTTTGTTTTAAAAAATTTGCTTAAAAATTAAAAGGAGGGGTAATGTGGGTGAGAAAAATTATATTGGTCCCGATGCCATAATTGACAAGAAAAAGGAGTATCTGATTCCCTGTGTTTACCATTTTTATAAAAACCCAATGCAGCTGGTGAGGGCTAAAGGAAAATATTTTTATGACCAGGCAGGTAAAGAGTATTTAGATCTTTTTGCCGGGGTTTCGGTGATGAACGCCGGTCACTGTCACCCTGAAATTACAGACAGGGTCTGTGAGCAGGTTAAGACCTTGCAGCACACCTGTACTATTTATTTGAACCAGCCTATTGTTGACCTGGCTGAGAAATTGGCTGAAGTTACACCCGGCAACTTAAAGAAGAGCTTTTTTGTCAATAGTGGTACTGAAGCCAATGAGGGTGCTTTACTCCTGGCCAAGTTGTATACGGGGAATTCTGAGTATATTGCCTTAAAGCAGGGGCTTCATGGTAGAACTCATTTAACCATGAGTATTACCGGGTTATCTTTCTGGAGAACAGACCCCAACCCGGCCGGTGGAATAAGTTTTGCCCCTGATGCATACTGCTATCGTTGTCCTTATGGACTTGAATACCCGGGGTGTGACCTCAAATGTGCCCGGGCCATAAGGGATGTAATTGAAACTTCAACTTCAAAACAGGTGGCAGCCCTGATTGCTGAACCGATTCAGGGTAACGGTGGTATAATTACCCCACCCCCGGAGTACTTTAAAGTCGTCAGGGATATCCTCGATGAATATGGGGCGTTATTAATAATTGATGAAGTTCAGACCGGGTTTGGGCGGACCGGTAAAATGTTTGCCATTGAAAACTGGGGGGTTACCCCTGATATTATGACCATGGCCAAGGCCCTCGGTAATGGTGTCCCCATTGGTGCTTTTACAGCCACTGAAGAGGTTGCTGATGTCTATACCCGCCCCGGGGCTTCAACCCTGGGAGGAAACCCAGTAAGCGCTACAGCCGGTCTGGCTACACTGAAGGTTATCGAAGAGGAAAAACTGACAGAAAATGCAGCTGAAGTTGGTTTATATTTTAAAAATGGTCTGGAAAACCTGGCCAAAAGACACAGGATAATTGGTGATGTCCGGGGTCTGGGTCTCATGCTGGGAGCAGAGCTGGTAAAAGAAAATAAAGAGCCTGCCCCTGATGAAACAGATCTGGTTCTTGAAAAGATGAAGGACCGCGGTATTTTAATTGGTAAAAATGGTCCTTCCCGGAATGTTCTCGCCTTCCAGCCTCCTTTGATTATTAATAAAAAAGATGTGGAGCAGGTTATTGCTACCCTCGATGAAGTCCTGAATGAAGTAGAAAAAGAAGCTGGCCTTGACTAGAGGAGGGTTATGGAACCATGTTTAAAAACATGTTTAAAAAATTGTCGTTATATCTATTAAGTATCTTTTTACTGACAGGCATTTTTACTTTGCCAGCCGGGGCAAAAATCCGGTTTGGAATCCTGCCTGATGACACAGCCCTTCCTTTTCTGGTAGCCCGGGAAGAAGGTTTTTTTGGGGCTGCCGGTTATGATATTGAGCTGGTCAACTTTACTAATGCCCTGGAACGGGATAGTGCCCTTCAGGCCGGGGTTATTGATGGAACTATCTCTGATGTACTGGCGGCTGTTTTTGCTGTTTCCAATGGTCATAAGATTAAAATTACTTCTCATATTAACAATCGTTTTTTACTTCTATCTTCAGGTAAGATGGAAGCAAGCGGGGTTAAGGATCTCAGGGGTAAACCAGTGGCCATGTCCCGGAATACAATAATTGAATATATTACCGACCGGTTATTAACTGAACACGGGGTCGATTCTGAAGAGATAAACAGGGTTGCTATCCCCAAAATTCCGGTCAGGCTCCAGATGCTAAATGCCGGTCAGGTCGCAGCTGCTACCCTGCCTGAACCCCTGGCTACTCTGGCCCATAAAAAGGGGGCAAAAGTTCTGGCAACAAGTGATGAACTGGCCGGGGGAGTACCGGTTGTAATTCTTTTTAATGAAGGGGCTATAAACGAAAAAACTGACGAAATCAAAGCCTTCTACAGGGCTTACCGACAGGCTGTTGAAAGAATAAATTCCAACCCTGAAGCTTACCGCTCCCTTCTGGTAGAAAAAGGGGGGTTCCCTGCCAGGGTTCGGGATGTTTTTAAATTTCCCCATTACCATAAGCCGGCCCTGCCAACCCGGGAAATGGTAGACGGAGTTATGGAATGGATGGAAGAGAAAGGGCTTTTAAAGGACAAGGTTAAATATCAGGATTTGGTGACCGATTTTTTTGTAAAAAACACATCAGTTCACTAACTTAAGGTGGAGGAGTAAATATGGTCAGAGTTGAACACCTCTCTTTTTCATATAACCACAATGGCGGACAAATAAAGGTCCTGGATAATATTAACCTGATGATTCCCGAGGGAACTACCTGTGCTTTGATCGGGCCGTCAGGTTGTGGAAAAACTACCCTGATATACCTTCTGGCCGGGATTTTAAATCCGGACCGGGGTACCATTTTTATTGATGGTTCCCCGGTCCGGGGCCAGAGAAGAGATGTGGCAATTATTCTCCAGGAATACGGCCTTTTACCGTGGAAGACGACCTGGAACAATATTGCTCTCGGTTTGAAATTGAGGGGGGTTAGGTCAGGGGAGATTGAAGACAGGGTCGACAGGATACTGTCCGAATTAAAGCTGGGGGACTATAAGGACTGTTACCCCAGGCAGTTGAGCGGGGGACAGCGACAGCGGGTTGCCATTGGAAGGGCCTTAAGCCTGAGGCCCCGGTTGTTATTAATGGATGAGCCTTTTTCTTCCCTGGATGCCCTGACAAGGGAGGAAATTCAAGACCTCTTTTTAAAGGTCTGGAAGAAATATAGCCTGACAGCCTTTCTGGTCACCCACAGTATCGAAGAAGCGGTTTTTTTGGGACAGAAGATTGTAGTTATGTCATCACCCCCGGGGAGGATAGTAACAGTTATCGATAACCCTCATTTTGCCCGTGAAGACTGGAGAAATGACCCGTCTTTTTATAAACAGTGTGGCCGACTACGGGCCCTTTTGAAGGAGGGTTTATAAATTGAAACTGCTAAGATATCTATTAGTGATTGTTGTACTTTTTATAATATGGTATATGGCATCAATCCTGCTTAATTCTCCGGTTCTACCTTCACCCTTTGAGGTTGTCTCCGTTTTGGTTAAACAGAGAAGTATATTGTTAACTCATCTGGGGGTTAGCCTTTACAGGGTTGGCTATGGTCTATTATTCGGTCTGTTAACAGGTGTTCCGGTGGGGTTATTACTCGGTAGAAACAAGGAGCTGGATAAGGTATTGAGCCCTGTAATCTACCTGGGTTACCCTGTCCCCAAAATTGCTTTTTTGCCTCTGGTTTTGCTTTTCCTGGGCCTGGGGAATATGTCAAAAATATTCTTGATTGCCTTTATAGTATTCTTCCAGATAGTAGTGACCACCAGAGATGCTGCCAAAAATATTGATCCTGAGCTTATTATTTCGGTTAAATCCCTGGGGGCAGGGAGTATGCAGATATACCGGGAAGTAATAATTCCAGCCACTTTCCCTAAAATTTTTACGGCTACCAGAATAAGTATTGGTACAGCTATAGCTGTCCTTTTCCTGACCGAAACCTTTGCTACTTTCAGGGGACTGGGGTACTTTATTATGGATTGCTGGACCAGGGTCAACTATACTGAAATGTATGCCGGGATTTTAATTTTAAGCCTTCTTGGCCTCTCCCTGTTTCTGTTGATAGACCTGCTGGAGCGTATTATCTGCCCCTGGTTATTTATTGACAGGGGTATATAGTCCAGTGGTAGGCTGGATTATATAATTTATTGAAATTTTCGATAAATTCCGTTATAATAATATTAAATCTGAAAATATTTAGTAAAAGGATGTGAGATATGTGAAGCTAAAACGCTTGTCTTTCTTCATGTTTGTTACCTTACTGGTATTTATATCTGTTTTTCCTGTTTATGCAAACGATTTCGAAAAACATGGTACATATTATGAAATTTTTGTCAGGTCTTTTTATGACTCTGATGGTGACGGAATAGGGGATTTGAAAGGTATAATAGAAAAACTGGATTATCTTAATGATGGAGACCCTGAAACCATTGCTGATCTGGGGGTTAATGGTATCTGGTTAATGCCTATCTTTAAATCTCCCTCCTATCATGGCTATGATGTAACCGATTATTATAAGATTAATCCTGACTACGGGACTCTGGAAGACTTCCATAAGCTTGTTGAGGCTGCCCATCAAAGGGGAATCAAGGTTATAATTGATTTACCCATCAATCATACCAGTGAAAGACATCCCTGGTTTCTCAAGGCTTCCCGGGATAAGAATAGTGAATACAGGGATTATTATGTCTGGGCTGGCCCCGATACCGATACCAAAGAAACCAAGTTAGATGGAGGCCGGGTCTGGCATCATTCCCCGACCGGTATGTATTATGGGTATTTCTGGAGTGGCATGCCTGATTTAAACTATAATAACCCTGAAGTTCAGGAAAAGGTTATTGAGATAGCAAAATACTGGTTAAAACAGGGGGTTGATGGTTTCAGGCTTGATGGAGCCATGCATATCTTCCCACCGGCCCAGTATGATAAAAACTTTACCTGGTGGGAGAAGTTCCGTCAGGAAATTGAAGAGGTAAAACCCGTTTACCTGGTGGGTGAGGTCTGGGATATTTCGGAAACGGTAGCTCCTTACTTCAAATATGGTTTTGATTCTACCTTTAACTTTAAACTGGCAGAGGCAGTTATCGCTACGGCTAAAGCTGGATTTCCCTTTGGTTTTAATAAAAAGGCAAAACATATTTACGGGGTATATGACAGGGAGGTTGGATTTGGGAATTATATCGATGCTCCCTTCCTGACCAACCATGATCAGAACCGGATTTTGGACCAGCTTGGGCAGGATCGTAATAAGGCCAGGGTTGCTGCCAGTATTTATTTGACCTTGCCTGGTAATCCCTTTATTTACTATGGTGAAGAAATCGGTATGAGGGGGCAGGGGCCCCATGAAGTTATCAGGGAGCCCTTCCAGTGGTATAATGGATCCGGGGAGGGAGAAACATACTGGGAGCCAGCCATGTATAATGATGGCTTTACTTCTGTTGAACAGGAAGAAAAGAATCTCGATTCCCTCTTAAATCACTACAGGAGGTTAATCCATTTCCGGAACGAAAATCCTGTCTTTTATACCGGTAAGATTGAGATTATAAATGGAGGATTAAATGTAGTTGCATTTAGAAGATATA
Source organism: Halothermothrix orenii H 168 (assembly GCF_000020485.1). Lineage (GTDB taxonomy): Bacteria > Bacillota > Halanaerobiia > Halanaerobiales > Halothermotrichaceae > Halothermothrix > Halothermothrix orenii. Next base: position 1,568,055 of record NC_011899.1, on the reverse strand, counting down.
ATGATAAGAGGGATTTATATGTCTACCATAACCTGGTAAACAGACCGGTTAAAATAAAAGTGGCTAGTGGTAACTGGACCTTATTGTTTAATTCAGGTGATAAGGAAATTACCCCTGTTGAAGATAATAATAAACTTATGTATACTATCCCTGCTTATACTACCATTGTTCTGGAAAAGGAGTAAAGGGAGAGGGTGAGTAATAATTATGAAAAGGAGAGGGTAAATCCCTCTCCTTTTTTGTTAAATATTTTTATTATACCTGTTATAATTGATTTTTTTGATGTTATTTATTTTTTAAATTGAGATAGAACTGAACTAATTGGTCTGAGTTTGATTTGATGTCAGCTCAATTTCACCCAGTGTTGTAACCTCACCGGCTGTAACCTGGACATCTTCGATTATTGTTGATTCATCATAGTTGTCGGCAGTAATTTCAAGGTCATAGGTTCCTTCCACGAGGCCGAGAAGTTTAAAGCCACCTTCATTACCACTATTGGTAGAAGTGACATACCCCTCTTCAGTAAATTCATCATTGTGATAAACTGTAATGGCTGCTTCAGCAATACCATTACCATTACTGTCAACTACCTTACCCTGGATATCTCCTGAGATTACTTTTTCAATAATCCTTATAGTTGGTTTAAGTTTATATTTATTATTTGGATAAATTAGAGACTTTCTGGCATCAAAATCAAGCAACAGGACGGTAACCTTGTCTGGAGAAACAGTAAATGAGTTGACCAGTTTAATACCGGTCTGATCTGCAGAAGGAATATCGACAGGTTCTGTACTATCTTTACCAGATTCTTGTACCCGGGCTTTGGAGACATAAACCCTCATTTGAGTGTAGTGTCCTTCAGGTAAATAGTCTTTGCCGATTAATTCAGAAACCCCCTGAAGTTCTAATAAATCAAACTCTTTTTCCTCTTCCAGGATTGTGAACCAGCCCTCTTCGTCGTTATGTGTTTCTATTCTCGATATGGTTACCAGTAATTTTTCTACATTATCGGCCGGGGCATCGGTCAGGAGTAGTTGGATTTCACCGGTTTCTTTGCCAAAAAAAGACAGGTTATCACAGGCTGTCAGCCCCAGGATCATAGTGAGGGTTAATAGAGTCAATAATACTCTTTTAAAAGACATCTTTATCCCTCCTTTCATTTTTGTATTTTAAGGATAAGTTATTTACTGATTGGTTTAAGTGACCTGTATCACACCGGGTGGGGTAAAAAAAATTTAAAAAACCCCTTGCAAAATTGTTGGAGTTGCGGTAAAATATAAAAGCGATGGGGCTATAGCTCAGCTGGATAGAGCGACAGATTCCTAATCTGTAGGTCGCAGGTTCAAATCCTGCTAGCCCCACCATTTTTATTTAAATTTAAATGATAAGTCAGTCAGTTAAAATTAAAAGTTGAAAAACTCAATTCTACAAATTTATGTAATACCTGTATGCTTCCACCTGAATTAAGAAAGGTGGATTTTTTTATTTAATTAGAGAATATCTAATTATATTAGTTTTACGGTTAGAAGTATTATAATAATAAAGGGGAAAGGTAGTTATTATCTTCTACTTGTTGAGTAGTATGGTATAATTTAAATAAAAATGTAAGGCAGGGGTAAAAATGACTGTAATTTATATAATTACTGGTGTTGCGCTAATTGTTTCCTCTCTGCTTGATGTAAACAAAACTATAAAGGCGATAAAGGTTGCTTATAATAAATTGTTTAAAATACTACCTGGTTTTATAAAAATGTTAATTTTAGTATCAATTACCCTTTATCTGGTGCCTGACAGAGTGATTGTCAGTTATTTAGGGGAGAGTTCAAAAATGTATGGGGTGGTTTCAGGGTTGTTTTTTGGTTCGATAACCATGATGCCCGGATTTATAGCCTTTCCACTGGGTAAAATACTGCTTGATAAAGGGGTAAGCTATATGAATATAGCTGCATTTACAACAACCCTGATGATGGTAGGGATACTTACTTACCCTGTTGAAAAAGAATACCTCGGAAAGAAGATTACTATCTTAAGAAATATAATCAGTTTTATTATCGCCATTATCATCACGATAATTGTTGGATTTGTATATGGGGAGGTAATCTAGTTGAAGTTAAAAAAAGGTGATGCTATCATTTTGTTATTATTTCTTATATTTATCATTATATCTCATTTAACAGGTTACCAGCCCGGTATACAAATAGAGTACAACTTTATTCATTTTACAATGAGTATGTTAAAGGTTCTTCCTGCAGCATTTATCTTAATTGGTTTATTTGAGGTCTGGGTTAAAAGGGAGACTGTTGAGAAACACTTTGGTAAAGAAGCAGGTATCAGGGGATTCATCTGGGCAATACTACTTGCCAGTACAACTGTGGGGGGGACTTATGTAGCATTTCCGGTAGCATATTCACTGTATCGTAAAGGTGCACAATATAGCATTATTTTTACCTACATTGGTGCTGCGGCATTAACCCGTATCCCCATGACCTTATTTGAGGCATCTTTTCTTGGTGTTAAATTTAGCCTGGTCAGGTTATTTACCTCCCTCCCGCTGGTTATATTAAGTTCTATCTGGTTAGGAAATTACCTTGACAAAAAGAATTTTTTACTTGGAATTAATAAAAAAGAAAGTACCGGTGTGGAATGTGATGACTAAAGCTAAAATACTGGTAAAAAATAAGTTATTGATAAAGGAATATATCGGCATTTGGAGAATTTTAAATACAACATTATATTTTATATACAAATGTTAAGGTTAAGCAGCACCACCAGCACCAAACGTATTCAGGTACATATCCGTTCCGGGGTCGATAATCAGTTCAATGAAGTTATAAGTGTACGATTTAATAAAGTTATATTCAGGTATTTACATGGTTCAGCCTGGTGTGTTTGCATAAAGCTTGACACCCGGGTATAATAGGGGTATAATTTAACCGAAATGCTAAGTAATTGTATAATGGGTTTATAATTACATTTTTTCAGTAATTGCTTAGTAATTATAAGCTCTAAAGAGGGTGAAAGGTATGGTAGAAGGCAGTAATTTATCTACAAAAGAGAAAATATTAAAGGTATCGGAACAGGTTTTTGCTGAAAAGGGTTTTGATGGAGCCAGAGTAGATGAGATAGCCCGGAAAGCAGGGGTTAATAAAGCTTTGATATATTATTATTTTGACGGAAAAGATGATCTCCTTGACCATCTTTTTAATTTACTGATAGATGAAGTCCGTAATTTTATAGTTGAAGAGGTAAAAGATTTAAATTTAGATGATGATGAAGCTTTTAATAAAGTTTTCAACAATACCCTGAATTTACTTGAAACAAAACGAGATATCCTTAAAGTTGCTTTTATTGAATCCCTTAAAGGTGATACAAAACATTCTATAATTTTTAATCTCGGTGAGATTATAATGGGTAGTGAGATTGAGCGGATTACAGAAGTGTTTACCAGTATGGGATTAGAAGTTCCTGAAGATAAACAGTATATGCTGGTTGGTGAGTTTTTTACTGGTATTTTACCAATGATTGGCTTTGTTATTTTCAAAGATAATTTTAGTAATTATTTTGGTACAGATCCAGACAAAATTAAAGATCATTTTAAAAAAGTATTCAAAAAGAGTCACCTGGGTTTTCATGATTTATCAAAATAGATGTTATGAACTCTGGCGGTGTTGACCGTCGGTTTTTTTATTTAAAACAGCCAAGAAAACTCTAAATCTGTGATTTAGGTGGAGAGGTTCATGCTTGACATTTTCTTGTTGAAGGGGTATTATATGAGTATAACCGAATATAGTAATAAAAAGGAGGTGTTTTATCTGGGTTTGCTTACTATAATTAAAGCCTTATCCCATGAAAACAGGTTGCGTATCTTAAATCTTATAAATCAGCAGGAATTATGTGTCTGTGAAATTGAAACAATTATGGGGGTAACCCAGTCCAATGCTTCCCGCCATTTAAATAAACTAAACCAGGCCAATATAATTTATGGTAAAAAAAAGGCCCAGTGGGTATATTATCACCTCAACCAGGATACCCTGGAACGTTATCCATTTATTTCATTGATAATTAATAAGGAACTACAAAAAATTAAGATATGTCAGGAAGATAATAAAAGGCTTAAAGAATACCTTGAGAGTGAATTTACATGTAAAGATTTAAGCAGTAAAAATCCTTTCAAGTAATAAATGAAACCAGTAATTAAAGAGAGTGGGGGATTTATATTTGCCCTGGCTACAGTTGTTGGTGTTCTTGTTGAGGTACCGGTAATGTTGGCCCTGGTTGCTATTGCTAATCGTACTAGACACTTATTTAAAAATAGTGAATAAGGGAGAGGTTATTATGAAAAACAAAACTAAAGTTGCTTTTGTATGTGTAGGTAATTCATGCCGCAGCCAGATGGCAGAGGGGTTTGCCAAACATCTGGCCTCTGATTTACTGGAGGTATATAGTGCCGGGACCAGGCCCGCCCCCAGGGTTAATCCCAATGCAGTAGAGGTTATGTCAGAGGTAGGGATTGATATCAGTAATCAGCATCCTAAACTGCTTGAAGATATACCTTCTGAACTGGATGTTTTAATAACCATGGGATGTAATGTCCAGTGTCCCTTTATTCCCTGTAAGTTTAGAGAAGACTGGGGGCTTGATGATCCCGATGGGAACCCTATTGAGGAGTTCAGAAAGACCAGGGATATAATTAAAGAAAAAGTGGAAAAGTTAATTGAGAAAGTAAAAAATGGTGAGTTATAATATTTTAATGTTGGTGCTATATAAAATTCAGTAACTATGTATTAAAGTAATTCATGACCAGTATAAACAATAAGACCACCGGAGTAAGTCCGGTGGTTGTTTTTTTGGTAAAAAATATGTAAAAATACAAGTAGTTTAGCTTAATTGAAAATTAAATTGTACAGTTTATATAGAAAAAGGCAGGAATTATAACACGAATCGACGAATTAATTTACTAACATGAAATTATCAAAATCAGGATAAGTAGGTAATGTTTTTTTATTTTAACCTGAATTATTTACAAAATAAGAAATATACATGAAAGAGGGACTTGTTTCTGCTAACCCGGAACGGAGGTAGTGGCCATGAACGGTATTAAAATTTTTACAGACAGCACCAGTGACCTGTCATCAGATTTGATAGAAGAGAATAATATAGGAGTGGTTCCCCTTAATGTTACCTTCGGGGAAAAGGTCTACCGGGATGGGGTAGATATAACTACTGAGGAATTGTACCGTAAAGTTGAAGAAACTGATAAACTACCCATTACCGGGGCGGTTACCCCTAATGAATATTATCAGGCTTTTAAACCCTATGTTGAGAAGGGTTATAAAATTATTTATATCGGTCTGTCTTCTAAATTGTCGTCCTCATTACAGAATGCGATCACAGCATCCCGTATGTTTGATAATGCTCAAATTGAAATAATTGATTCTTTAAACCTGTCAACCGGGATTGGTTTGCTGGTAATGAAAGCTGTTGATTTTATCAAGGATGGACTAAATTTTAATGAAGTGGTTAGCAGGGTTAGAAGGCTTGTTTCCCGGGTAAATACAGAATTTGTGATTGACACCCTGGATTATCTACACAAAGGGGGACGTTGTTCTGGATTAGAACGGTTTCTGGGGAGTATGCTAAGGATTCATCCTGTTGTTAAGGTTGTTGATGGTAAAATGATTTTAGCAGAAAAGACCAGGGGGAAAAAGAAAAGGGTAGTTAAAAGGTTACTGGAAAGATTTTTAGAAAATAGAGATAGTATCAGAAAAGACCGGGTTTTTGTAACTCATTCTCATAGTGATAAAGATGCTGAATTTTTACAGGAAAAACTCCGTGAGGAACTTAATATAGAGGAGGTTTTAATTACCGGGGCTGGCTGTGTTATATCCAGCCACTGTGGGCCGGGTACAGTAGGTATTTTATACTTTGAAAAATGACTTATGGAAGGAGGTATTACCTTGTTTTTATTGAAAGCATGGCATGTCTGGGTTATCCTGGGAATTTTATTATTGATACTTGAAATTTTTACTCCATCTTTTTTTATGGCCTGTATCGGCATTTCAGGCCTGGTGACAGCAATAGCGGCCTATTTTGAGCTGTCAATTTATTGGCAGATAACAGTCTTTATTCTGGCTAATGTTATTATTTTCTGGAAGTTAAGGCCATTTTTTATAAAACACCTTTATGGCCCTGAGGAGGAGACAGCAACCAATGTTCATGCCTTAATAGGTAAAAAGGGCAAAGTTATTCAGGAAGTTTCAACAGATAATCCGGGCCGTGTTAAGGTAGGTGGAGAGGACTGGATGGCCGTATCCAGTAATGGTGAGAAACATGAAGTTGGTGAGCAGGTAGAAGTAATTAAGGTTGATGGAGCTAAATTAATAGTTAAATAAGAATTCATTATAAATAAATTAAATTAAAAATAAATGACAGGAGGTTATTTTATGGCACTTTTAGTAATCTTGGGGGTAATCGCCCTATTTGTAATTATTTTAATTGTGAAAGGGATTGTGATCATACCCCAGGCTGAAACCATGGTTATCGAACGTCTCGGTAGGTTTAACAGGGTCCTTGATTCTGGGGTTAATGTAATTATTCCTATCATTGAACGGCCCCAGACCATTGACTGGAAATATATTGATGAGGACCGCAAAGGAAACAAGATTGTTTTAAGAAGAAAGATTTCCAGGATTGATTTAAGGGAAACAGTCTATGATTTCCCCAAGCAAAATGTTATTACCAAAGATAATGTTGCTATTGAGATAAATGCTATGCTATATTTCCAGATTACAGATCCCAAAAAGGCTGTCTATGAGATTAACAATCTCCCTAATGCCATTGAGAAGTTAACCCAGACTACTTTAAGGAATGTTATCGGGGAACTGGAACTCGATGAAACCCTTGCCTCCCGGGATAAGATTAACAGCAAATTAAAATCTATTCTAGATGAAGCAACTGATAAATGGGGAGTTAAGGTTAACAGGGTTGAGCTTCAGGATATTGCCCCACCTGAAGATATTAAAGAAGCTATGGAAAAACAGATGAGGGCTGAACGTGATAAAAGGGCAGCTATTTTAAAGGCTGAAGGTAAAAAGAAATCAGCTATTCTGGAAGCCGAAGGTAAAAAAGAGGCTGAAATTAATGAGGCTGAAGGTAAGAAAATGGCCCGCATTCTTGAAGCAGAGGGTGAACAGGAAGCTCGTATTAAGGTGGCCCAGGCCGAGGCCAAGGCTATCAAAACTATTGCTGCATCTGTTAAGGATGCCGGAGGGGACCCCACCCAGTACCTTATTGCCATAAGATATATTGAGACCCTGAGGGAAATGGTTGAGGGTAAAGATAATAAAGTTATTTATCTGCCCTATGAAGCAACCGGTATCCTGGGCTCAGTGGGAAGTATTAAAGAATTGTTCCAGGAAGGTTAAACATGGATAGGTGAATCCTGGATAGCGTTATGGGAAAGAATATACAGGATAACAGTAAGAACAGCAGGGGGTTATTTCCCCTGCTGTTTGTTGTTTTATTGCCTTGACTGTAAATATAAATAACAGGTATAATAATAGGTGAACATCAGTACATAAGAGGTGGCTATAATGAATCTATCCCAGATAAAGGACTATCTTAAAAATTCTGATAAATATAAAAACCTGATTACATACTGGAAGCATATTCCCCCGAAAGAAGCAGAGTTTGTTGACTTTCCCGGAGAATTAGATCCAGGGTTGGCCGGGGTGTTAAGGGAAAAGGGAATTACTTCCCTTTATTCCCACCAGGCTGAGTCTTACCGGGCTATTAAAGATGGGAATCATACGGTTATTGTTACCCCGACTGCTTCCGGAAAGACACTCTGTTATAATCTCCCTGTCCTCGATGATATCCTTAAAGATAAATCCAACCGGGCTCTTTATTTATTTCCAACCAAGGCTTTATCCCAGGATCAGCTTGCTGAGCTCTATGACCTTATTTCCCGCCTTGATGAGGGGATTAAGACCTATACATATGATGGTGATACCCAGGTTCAGGCCCGCAAAAATATTCGTCAATCAGGGCATATTGTTATAACAAATCCTGATATGTTACATACCGGAATCCTTCCCCATCATACTAAGTGGATTAAGTTATTTGAAAACCTTAAGTATGTTGTTATTGATGAGATCCATACCTACCGTGGAGTTTTCGGAAGTCATGTGGCCAATGTAATCAGGCGGTTAAAGAGGATCTGTAAATTTTATGGTTCTGATCCGGTCTTTATATGTTCTTCAGCCACCATTGCCAATCCCCGGGAATTTGCCGGTAAGCTTATCGGGGATAAGGTCCACCTGATTGATAAAAATGGTGCCCCCCGTGGCCCGAGGGACTTTATTTTCTTCAATCCACCGGTTATAAACCGGGAACTGGGGATAAGACGTAGTTATGTTCTGGAGTGCAAATCATTCGGTAAGCTATTTTTAGAGAATGATATCAAGACCATTGTTTTTGCCAGAAGCAGACTGGTAACAGAAGTAATTCTCTCATATTTAAAGGAACACTTTAAAGGCAGAAAAGAGATCAGGGGTTACCGGGGAGGCTATCTCCCGGGAGAAAGAAGAGAGATAGAAAAGGGTCTTCGAGAGGGTGACATCCTTGGGGTAGTCAGTACCAATGCCCTGGAGCTGGGCATAGATATTGGACAGCTGGATGTCTGTATTATGGGAGGTTATCCTGGAACCATCGCCAGTACCTGGCAACAGGCCGGGCGGGCCGGACGGAGGAATGGCCATTCCCTGGCTGTGTTAATAGCTTCAAGCAGTCCTTTAGACCAGTTTATAGTAAACCAACCTGAATACTTTTTTGAGCAACCCCCAGAAAACGCCCTTATTAACCCTGATAATCTCTATATCCTTGTCAGCCATATAAAGTGTGCTGCCTTTGAACTTCCCTTTGAAGATGGTGAAACCTTTGGGGTAGAAACAACTGATGAAATTCTGGCCTATCTGGAAGAAGAAAAAATATTGAGATATAGAAATGGAAAATGGTACTGGATGGCTGAGCGGTATCCAGCTGAAGATATTAGCCTCAGGAGTGCCAGCCCCCATGATTTTGCCGTTATAGATGCCACCCGTCAAAGCAAACCCCGGGTTATCGGTAAGGTTGACCATTTCAGTGCCCTGACTACAATCCATAAAGATGCTATATATCTCCATGAAGGGAAACAGTATCAGGTAAAAGAGCTTGATTATGATGGGAAGAAGGCGTATGTAAAACAGGTCAATGTAAATTACTACACTGATGCCAGCCTGGCTGTAGATTTAAGGGTTTTAGATGAGTTTGATAATAAGGAATGTCAGGGACTCAGAATAGAGCATGGAGAAGTTGTAGTTTCAGCCAAAGCAACCATGTTCAAGAAAGTTAAATTTAATACCCATGAAAATGTTGGTTATGGTGATATTAACCTTCCCGAGGTCGAAATGCATACTACATCTTACTGGTTTTCCTTTCCTGGTTATCTGGAAGAACGGTTCGGTAGAAAGGAACTTGAAAGCGGTTTACTGGGACTTTCCAACCTCCTTGTGAATATAGCCCCCATTTATTTGATGTGTGACCCCGGTGATATTAAATCGACCGTCCAGGTAAAATCACCATATACCGGAAGGCCAACTATTTTTGTTTATGATAGTTATCCGGGCGGGGTTGGTATGAGTGAGAAGTTATTCCGGATTCATGAAAAGGTTCTGGGCACAGCCCTGAAACAACTTGAAGAGTGTCCCTGTTCTGGAGGTTGTCCGGGATGTGTTGGTCCCGTCAATGAAATTGGTCTTCAGGGTAAAGATTATACCCGGGTTTTACTTAAGGAGGCCCTGGGGAGATGAATTTGCGGGAGAAGTTGAAAAAGATAACAGTAGAGGGTGGTAACCGGGGGAATAAAGATAACCAGACATCACATAACACTCTCAGAATATCGCTAGAAGGTGCTATAGAAATATCAAATGAGGCCGGTGGTTTTTTAAAAAAGGAAAAAACATACCCTCTGGACTATAAACACGGGATTTATAAACTAAGTGATATCAATAAGTTAGGCCCCGGGGGATTGTCAAAACTCGATAGTGGAGGTGTTAGCGGGGTTGAAAACATAACTCCAGGTGATCTCCTTTTTGTTGATACGGAAACAACGGGTCTTATGGGGGGCAGTGGAACCCTGGTTTTCCTGGTCGGTATCGGGTATTTTGATAAGAGTAATTTTAAAATAGAGCAGTTTTTAATCAGGGATTTCGAAGATGAACCTGCTATGCTGTTTCATCTGGGTAATATTTTGAAGGATTATCCGGCTATTGTAAGTTTTAACGGGAAGTCTTTTGACCTTCCTCTATTAAACTCCCGTTTTATTTTAAACAGGTTCAATCCGCTGGAGTTTGAAAACCATATTGACTTATTATACCCGGCCCGGAGGGTATGGAATCACCTTGAGTCCTGTGCCCTGGGTAGCCTTGAGGAGAGGGTTTTAAACATCAACAGGATAGATGATCTGCCGGGTCATGAGGTTCCAAAAACATTTTTCAGGTTTTTAAACGAAAAGAAAGGTCAGTTACTACAACCTGTTTTAAAGCATAATCTTCTAGATATTTTGACCCTGGTAACCCTGATGGTTCATCTGGTCAACGCCTTTTCCGGGGTCATTGAACTCACTGGAGAGGAACTCTATAATCTGGGAAAAGCCCATGAGAGGGATAAGAATTTAATGGAAAGTATAAAATGTTATGAAATGGCTTTGAAGAGAACGAAAAATTCCTGTTTAAGGAGCAAAATTTGCCACAGACTATCATGGCAGTATAAAAGAGCGGGGAGATGGAAGGAAGCTGTAACCGTCTGGGAGGAAATGATAAGTAATAACCTCGGAGGAATCTTCCCTTATGTGGAACTGGCTAAATATTATGAACACCGGGAAAAAAATTTAACCAGGGCATTTAAATATACTGAACAGGCCCTGGCTTATTTAAACAAATATAGAGCTTTAACTTTAAACAATGAAAAACGCGAGGAACTGATTTATCGGCAAAACCGTATTAGGCATAAATTAATGAGGGCGTAAGCGAGTGATTTTTTCTGATTCGTGTTCCATTTTGGGTATCTTTATTTTAAGTACGCCATTGTTGACCCGGGCTTCAGCTTTTTTATGGTTAACCCGGGCTGGCAGATTTATATTTCTATTAAAACTGCCGAACTGTCTTTCTGTCCGGTAATAGTTATCTTCTTTAACTTCTTCATTTTTTTCTACTTTTCCTTTGATATTTAAGCGGTCTTCACTTATGGCAATTTCAATGTCGTCAGGGTTAATTCCCGGGATATCGGCTTCGACAATAACATTTCCATCCTTTTCAAAGACATCAATAGAGGGTCTAAAATTCATAAAATTTTCATAGGGGAGATTTTCAAAAAAACGGTCCATCTGGTCCCTGAGAGAGTTAACTTCACTAAAGGGATGCCTTTCCAGAGGGTATCGCCTCATGTTTTGCCTCCTTTTATCCTTTTGTTATAGCATCCCCATGTCTGTTTTAAATATTCTTTAAAATGGTTTATCATTACTGTTGCTTTTTGGTATTATTATTTGAAATGACAAAATTCCTTCTTCTTCATCGAGTTGAGGTAAAAATTTCCCACCACTTTCTTTTATAATTTCATTAACAATGGCAAGACCTAATCCCCGGTTTTTTCCCTTGGTGGAAAAACCGGGTTGTAAAAATTTAGATAACATGTTTTCGTTTAAATGGTCTTTCGGGGTTACAGGGTTGGACAGGTTTATGTGGTATTCATGTCTGGTATCGGTTATAATTAACTGTATATATTTTTCAAGGTCCTTTTTATCTTTTAAGTATTCGATGGCATTATCAATAAGGTTTCCGATAACCCGACAAATCTTGCTAGGGTTCAGGGGTAGATTTTCCAGTTTGGCCAGGGCTTCCACCTGGAGTTTGATATCTTCTTTTTTAGCCAGGGCCATTTTATACTGGAGAAGTCCGTTGAGGGCAGGTATTCCGGTACTACTAATTTTACCCAGTTCATTTAGTTCAGTGGTTACACTTTTCATATATTCAAGGGCCCTGTCATATTTCTTCATCTGGATTAAAAAGGTCAGGAGCTGGAGATGATGTTTAAAATCATGTAGTTGCCGTTTTAAAGCAAAGTTAAGGTTGGAAAGGGAGTTTATTTTTTCCTCGGCTGCTGCCAGGTCTATTTTTTTATTAATAAGTTTAATAAATCTAACCATTAATAAAGAGACAATGATCAAGATTAATAAGGCTGTGGAAAAAAGGAGAATTTCTTTATTACTACCACCGGGTCTAAGGACCAGAAGATGAGTGAAATAGTATGAAAAGGCAATGTTTTCAATAAAAATGAAGATAATTACAGAGCTTAATTCTATATTCTCCCAGTTAATGTAATTAAACTTTTCACTGTTAAGGTTATTCTTTGAGTTCAGGCACTTGAGTAGAAGGGTAAAACCAAAGATGATTAATAAAAATATGAGTAAAATGGTGCCTGTATATGTTATAGAATTTAGAGTAGTGTAATAGTCTTCTGATGAAAAATAAAAGAAGAGGGCAAAGACCATATTCTCCAGGGGTATATAAATAGAAAATGTAATCAGGGTAATTATCAGGCTCTGGATTATATTAAACCTCAGGATATAATGAATAAGTATACCCCCCAGGATTATAGAAAAGGTCAGGGAAAAAACCGGGTGGAGATGGGATCTAAATATGTATAAAAAAGCAGTATGGATAAAGGGTATAATAAAATATAAATTGTTTCTGGTTGTTTTAAGGATTTTTAAAACCAGTGTAAAGACCGTTAGTTCAGTTATTACATAGTATAAATAAAAATTAGGGAAAGAAATTGTCATCTCAATCACCTCCCTTAAAAATTGCACTTAAATCTGGTTTACCGATATCCTCTGTATAGATCTTACTATATGTTATACATTAATATTATAAATTATATTATACATTGTAACATTCTAATTGTAACATTTTATTAATGTAATTCGACAAAAGGTGGCAAATACCTTGAATAAAATTTAAAATTTTTCACATTGTAAAATTTTTTATTTTCAAAAAAGTTAATTTTATAATAAAAAATTAATAATAATTGATTTATGTGGAGCTTGAATAAAAATTATAGTTGTTTATCCTTGACAAAATCTATTATTAATTATATGATATTTAAAAGAAATGTAGAAAAAGTTTTTTGTTTATTTATTATCGATTAACCTAGATAAACTCAATGATATTAGATAAACTTGATATTATTAAATTAAAGACTGGGAACGGGAGGAGTAATTCAGTTTGTTCTTCTCCAGAGAGAGGGGACCAGAGGCTGAAAGTCCCCTTAGAAGAGACTGAATGAAGGTCGCCCGGGAGTTGCCTGGCTGAATAGAGTAGGTCGGGACGGTTAAACCGTTATCTTGGCATGAGAGCTACTTCACCGTTATCGTTATAGTGGTGGAGTAGAAGTAAGGTGGTACCACGGAAGAAAGGTCCTCTTTCGTCCTTAACAGGGATGAGGGAGGACTTTTTAATTATTTATGGGTAATCAGAATACTAAAAGGGGGGAATAAATTTGAAAAAACTACCGAAGACTTATGATCCCGGTAAAGTAGAGGATAAATGGTATGAATACTGGGAAGAAAAAGGTTTTTTTGAGGCTGAAACAAAGCCCGACCGTGAGTCTTTCAGTATTGTAATGCCACCACCGAATATTACTGGCCAGCTCCATCTGGGGCATGCCCTGGATAATACCCTTCAGGATATTTTGACCAGATGGAAAAGGATGAAGGGTTATAATACCCTGTGGTTACCAGGTACTGACCATGCCAGTATAGCCACTGAGGTTAAGGTTGTTGATAAGATCAGGGACGAAGGACTGGATAAAGACAGCCTTGGTCGTGATGGCTTTTTAAAAAGGGCCTGGGAATGGAAGGAAGAATATGGTGGCCGGATTACCAGTCAGTTAAGGAAACTGGGGTCATCGTGTGACTGGTCCCGGGAAAGGTTTACAATGGATGAAGGCTGTTCCCGGGCAGTTCGTGAAGTATTTGTAGAGCTATATAAAAGGGGGTTAATCTATCAGGGTGATTATATTGTAAACTGGTGTCCAGATTGCCACACCACTCTCTCTGATATTGAGGTTGAACATGAAGAAAAAGAAGGGAAACTTTACCATATTAAGTATCCATTAAAAGATGGAGACGGTTATATCACGGTAGCTACCACCAGGCCGGAGACCATGCTCGGGGATACAGCTGTGGCCGTTCACCCTGGGGATGACCGGTATAAAGACCTGGTAGGTTCCCATGTTGTTCTGCCCCTGATGGATAGAGAAATTCCTATTATAGCCGATGAATATGTTGATAGTGAATTTGGAACAGGTATGGTTAAAGTGACCCCGGCCCATGACCCAAACGACTTTGAGATGGGTCAGCGTCATGACCTGCCCCTGGTTAAAGTTATAGATGAGGATGCTAAAATGACAGAGGAAGCTGGTGATTATGCCGGGCTTGACCGCTATGAATGCCGGGAAAAGGTTGTGGAAGATCTTAAAAAACAGGGACTGCTGGAAAAGATTGAAGACCACCAACATTCGGTGGGCCAGTGTTATCGATGTGACACTGTTATTGAGCCACTTGTTTCCAAGCAGTGGTTTGTTAAAATGAAGCCCCTGGCCGAACCGGCCATCAGAATTGTAAAAGAGGGGAAGGTTAGATTTGTTCCGGAACGGTTTAGTAAGGTTTATTTAAACTGGATGGAAAATATTCAGGACTGGTGTATTTCAAGACAGTTATGGTGGGGACATAGAATTCCTGTCTGGTACTGTCAGGACTGTGGAGAGACCATTGTAAGCAAGGAAGAAGAGGTTAAAGTTTGCCCTGGCTGTGGTAGTGAAAATCTCAAACAGGATGAGGATGTCCTTGATACCTGGTTCAGTTCTGCCCTCTGGCCTTTCTCTACAATGGGCTGGCCAGACCGGACTGAAGACCTTGATTATTTTTATCCCACTGATGTCCTGGTTACAGGTCGAGATATCATCTTCTTCTGGGTTGCAAGAATGATATTTATGGCTTTAGAATTTATGGATGAGCCACCCTTTAAAGATGTATATATTCACGGGCTAATCAGAGATGCCCTGGGGAGGAAGATGAGTAAGTCCCTAGGTAATGGAATTGATCCTCTGGAGGTTGTCGAAAAATACGGAGCCGATGCCCTTAGATTTATGCTGATAACCGGTAATACCCCCGGAAATGATATGAGGTTCAGGGAAGAAAGGTTGGAAGCAAGTCGAAATTTCGCCAACAAAATCTGGAACGCGGCCCGTTTTATCTTGATGAATACAGATGACCTTGATCCTTCAGAAATTGATGAGAATGACCTCAAGTTAACCCTGGCCGATAAATGGATGTTAAGCAGACTCCAGAAGGTTATAGAGGAAGTGGATAAAGCCTTTGAAAAGTATTATTTCGGGGAAGCGGCTAAAGTACTTTATGATTTTATCTGGAGTGAATTCTGTGACTGGTACATTGAGTTGATTAAACCAAGGCTATATCAGGATAAAGATGTTATGGAAAAGAGAACTGCCCAGTATACAGGATTAAAGGTTCTGGAGAAAATATTAAGGTTACTCCATCCCGTTATGCCCTTTATTACAGAAGAGATATGGCAGCAGTTATCAATCAGTAATGGAGAAAGTATTATGATTAGTTCATGGCCAGAAGTTGAGAGCGAATTGATTAATGAAGAAGTAGAAGAGCATATGCAGTTAATCATGAATATTATAAAATCTATCAGGAATATAAGGAATGAAATGAAAGTTAACCCCGGCAGAAGGATTACAGCTATCTTAAATTCACCAACCCAGAAGCTGGAGTTGCTGGAAGCAGGGGCTGAATATATTAAAGACCTGGCCCGGGTTAAGGAGTTAACCATAACTGAATCCTTACAGAAGAAACCGGATAAAGTTTCTACAGCAGTTGTCAATGGTGTTGAGATTATTCTGCCACTGGAGGGTATGGTTGATCTTGAAAAAGAGGTAGAAAGGCTCAAAAAAGAAATGGAAAAGGTTGATTTTGAAATAAACAGGGCCAGAGGAAAACTGGCCAATGAGGGTTTTGTTAATAAGGCTCCTCAACATTTAGTTGAAGCCGAGAGGGAAAAACTTAAAACCTACCAGGATAAAAAGGAAAAGCTTTTGAGCAGGCTGAAAGAGTTAAAATAGTATATAATTGTAAAGCTCAGGGAGTTGTATGATACGACCCCCTGAGTTTTTTGTTTATATTAATTTTTATTTTTATTAAATTTTAGTTTACAGATAATTCAAAGCAAAGGTAACTATTAGTAATTAACTAGTAGAAATTAGTAAAAAAAAGAGTTATAATAATAATTAAGAAATGGGTAGATTCTGGTTGTAATGTTAAGTGAAAATGGAAAGGGGTAATTTAATGATTAAAGTGGCCATACTTTCTATTGCCGGGGGAGATTCTGAAGAAGAGGACCAGACCAAACCTATTATAAAAGAATTTGTTGATAAAATAGGGGGTAAAGAGGTTTGTTATAAAAGGGTACCTGAGAGCTTTGGAAAAATCAGAGAGGCCCTTTTTAATATAAGTGAGAGGGGCATGGCTGATTTAATTTTAACTTCAGGGGGGACAGGTTTTGCCAGAAAAGATGTAACTCCTGAGGCCACTATGGCAGTAATTGAACGTGAAGTTCCGGGAATAACAGAATTAATGAGGTGGGAATTGATGAAGAGATGCCCTGAGGCCTGTCTCACCAGGGCCAGGGCCGGTATTAGAAAGTCGACATTGATTGTTAATTTACCTGGAAAACCAGGAGAAATAAAAGACAGCCTGGAATCCATTTGTACAGTCTTAATCCATGGGTTAGCGGAATTAAAAAAGGTCTAAATATTTTACATATATTTACTGATAATAATGGCCCCGGACAGGAAAATGCCGAATTGAATGTTTAACCGGGCCATCTGATAGTCAATACCTTTAAGGTCATTCTGAGACGTGGCTGTTGCTACTTTTTTTACTGGTAAATAGGCCAGGGGTATAGTTATAAAGGCCAGGGTGGTCCAGAGGGGTAGCAGGTTATAGGTAATAAGCAAGACCAGGGATATATAGGCAGAGATGATAAGAAAATAATAATAATACCTGGCTCTTTCAAACCCCATTATTACCGGGGCTGTTTTTATACCATTTTTCATATCATTTTCATAATCCCTCAATTCATTGGAATGCTGCATTCCTGTAATTAAAAAGCTAACAGGAAGGCCCACCAGTACCGGATACCAGCTATTAATTCCTGTCTGAATATAAAACATTCCCCAGACCATCATAACCCCCATAAAAATAAATATGGAGGGGCCACCAAGACCATAGTATTTATAACTGATGGGAGATGCTGTATAAAAATACCCTGCCAGCGCCCCCAGTGTTCCCAGAATAAAGATAATAGGTCCCCTTAACAGGGTTAAATATGCCCCAAAGGGGATACTGGCCAGAAAACAGGCAATGGCTACAGTATATATTTGATTTAATTTAATTTGACCATTAACTCTGTTGAGGCCACTTGAGGATAGACTCTGTTCACCGTCAAGGCCGAATTTATAATCATAATAATCATTGATCAGATTTGTTCCAGTATGGATCAAAAGTAGAGGAGCCATTGTCATAAAATAGAGCCCTGGGTTAAAACTACCATGATAGAAGGCCAGGGATGCTCCCAGGGTTGTTGAGACCAGAGTTGTTGCAAAGCCAAATGGTCTAATAGCAATTAACCATTTCTTAATTGTATTCAGCAAGTTTTTAACCTCCTTTATGAGTATTGGACCATGGGGTTACGACAGTAAAAACAGCAGTATTCTGGAGTATTATTTAATATCCTGGGTATCAATTATGAGAGATAACGGGATTTTTTTTTAGTTTAAGAAACCTGGCTTAAATTATACAGAAAATTAATAATAAAATAATTTTTTGATAACACAACTACTTGACTAATATAATTTACTGTTATATAATCAAAATACAACCGGTTGCAAAGGAGGTAATACGATGAGAAAATACCATCTGAAGAAATTTTACCAGAATCCGCTGTATAAATATGAACCATGGACGATAACTGAGAAAGAATTTAAGATAGAAAATAATCACCACAATGAAACAATTTTTGCCCTCGGTAATGGTTATATGGGATTAAGGGGGACTCTGGAAGAAGATTATTCAGGGCCGGAACAGACAACTACCCCTGGTACATACATAAACGGGGTTTATACTGAAGAGAAAATAATATACGGAGAAGAGGCACCTGATTTACCGGAGTTTTATCAGACCATGGTCAATCTGGCTGACTGGACTGGAATTAACCTTTACCTTGGTGATGAAAAATTTGATATGTTACAGGGTAAGGTCAGCGGTTATAAACGGGTTCTTGATATGAAGGAAGGGACTTTAACCAGGGAACTTACCTGGGAGAGTCCTCAGGGAAGGAAAGTTAAGTTAACAATAAAAAGGTTTTTATCCCTGGCATCACCACATATCGGAGTTATTAAATATAGCTTTACCCCAGTTAATTTTGATGGTACCATAACCGTTGAGTCATCTCTAAAGGGAGATGTTCAAAATTATCATACCTTAAGAAATAAAAAACCTTTACAGGTAATAGATAAGGCTTTTTCCGATGGAATGCTGTATCTTGTTCATAAAATAAAAAACAGTGGTATTGAAGTGGCTACTGCTGTTAAGAATGTAATTTCAGCTGGTTCAGGTGAAATTGAAACTACTAATAGCCTTATTGAGGGAGATAAGGTTATAAAATTATATAAGATCGAAGCCAGCCAGGGTCAAGAGTATACTCTAGAGAAATATGCCTGTCTGTACCATTCCCTGGAGATAGATAAAGAAGATATTGTGGATAAAGTTATTACTGAAGTTAGTAAGGCCGCTGAAAAGGGCTGGGATTATCTTTTCGAAAACCATTGTCAATTTTTACAGAACTACTGGGATGATGTTGATATTAAAATATACGGAGATGATGCCCTGCAGCAGGCTTTAAGGTTTAATGCCTTTCATCTCATTCAGTCAACCGGGCGTGACGGAAAGACTAATATTGCTGCCAAAGGACTCACCGGAGAATATTATGAAGGGCATTATTTCTGGGATACAGAAACATATATATTGCCTTTTTATCTCTATAGTAAACCGGAGATTTCAAAGGATCTACTTATGTTCCGTTACTATACCCTTGATGAAGCCCGGGAAAATGCCCGCAGGATGAGGCTGGATGGGGCCTTATACCCGTGGCGAACGATTAATGGTAAAGAAGCCTCAGGGTTTTTTATGGGTTCAACCGTACAGTATCATATAGATGCTGACATTGCTTATGCCATTAACCTGTATGTAACTGCAACCAGAGATTATGATTTCTTGTTTAATTACGGCGCTGAAATCCTGTTTGAAACTGCCCGGATGTGGGCCAGCCGGGGGAGTTATATTGAGCTTAAAGGAAATCGCTTCTGTATCAATGAGGTTTGTGGTCCGGATGAATATAAACCGGGAGTCAATAATAATTGTTATACCAACTATATGGCTAAATTGAATCTGGAACTGGCATTAGAGGCATACCGGTTGATGGAGAAAAAAGCCCCTGATAATTTAAAAAAATTAGTTGAAAAGATTAATTTACAGGATTCAGAACTTGAAGCCTGGAAAAGGGCTGCTGACAACATGTATTTACCATATAATGAAGAACTGGGAATCCATCCCCAGGACGATTCCTTCCTGTATAAAGACCCTATAGATGTAGATAGCATACCGGAAGAGGATATTCCTCTGGTTAAAAACTGGCATCCCCTGGTTATATGGCGCTACCAGGTAATAAAACAGGCAGATGTAATTTTATTGATGTTATTACTGGGTGACCAATTTACCACCCAGCAGAAGAAAGCCAACTATGATTTTTATGAACCCAAAACTACCCATGATTCCTCTTTGTCACCGGCAATTTATAGTATTATTGCCAGTGAAATCGGGTATCATGACTCTGCCTACAATTACTTTATGCAAACAGCCAGGCTGGACCTGGATGATTATAATAAAAATGCCTATCAGGGTGTCCATACAGCCTGTATGGCCGGAACCTGGCTTGCGTTAGTCCAGGGATTTGCTGGAATGCGTAATTATAATGGCGAACTCCACTTTAGCCCCTGTTTACCGGAAAAGTGGGATGGGTATGAATTTAAGGTTAAGTTCAGGGGAAGACAGCTTAAAATTACTGTAAATGAAGAGGGAGTCATGTATAAGCTTATTAAAGGTGAAAAATTGAGCTTCTACCATGGAGATAGGAAACTGGAATTAAATTCAGGGGAGGAGCATAATATAGAAATGGGATAATTTCTAAATGTTTTTCAAATAAAAATTATTAAAAAAATTTAACTGATAAAAGAAGGATTTTTAAAAAATATGTATAATATATTAATTAGGGATAAGCCATATAAGAATATAACCCCTAATTTTACAACCGGTTGTTTTTAAAAAACTTCTTATTTCAACCGGTTGCACATATTTTTTATAAATAAATTAAACATAAGGGGGAGTTAATTGTGAAAAAAGGTTTAACCTTAGTTTTAACCCTGGTATTGGTTTCTGTAATGGCTTTTGCCTCCACAGCTTTAGCTGCTGACAAGACTTTAACAATTATGGGAGTCTGGGGAGGCCATGAAAGGGATGCCTTTGAAAAGGTTATTGAAACTTTTGAAACGGCAACCGGAATTGATGTTCAGTTTGAAGGAACAAGGGACCTGCCCACTCTGTTAACAACACGTCTGGAAGCAGGAAACCCGCCTGATATTGTTGCCCTTCCCAATCCCGGTAATATGAAAGAACTTGCTGCTGAAGGTCATCTGGTTGACCTGAGGAAAGTTCTTGATATGGATACCTTAAGGGAAGATTACGGACAGACATGGATTGACTTAGGTTCCTACAATGATGGTCTATATGGAATTTTTATTTCTGCAGATGTTAAGAGTTTAGTCTGGTATAATCCGAAACAGTTTGAAGCTAAAGGTTATGATATTCCCAAGACCTGGGATGAGATGGAAAGATTAATGAACAACATGGTTGCTAAAGGTGATATCCCATGGTCTATCGGTCTGGAATCCGGTGCTGCCAGTGGCTGGCCTGGAACTGACTGGATCGAAGACATTATGTTAAGAACAGCCGGTCCTGAAGTTTATGACCAGTGGGTAAATCACGATATTCCCTGGACTGACGAAAGGGTTAAAAAAGCCTTTGAAATTTTTGGTAAAATTGCCCGTAATCCTAAATTCACCTGGGGAGGACCTACTGCTGTATTAGCTACTAACTTTGGTGATGCTGCTAACCCACTGTTCACCAATCCTCCACAGGCATATATGCACCGTCAGGCTAGCTTTATCACTGGATTTATTACAGATAATAATCCAGACCTTGTTGCCGGTAAAGACTACAACTGCTTCATTCTTCCCCCAATCAACGAAGAAGTAGGGACTCCGGTTCTTGGTGCTGCTGATATGATGGGTATGATTAATGATACTCCTGAAGCCAGAGCTTTCATGAGATATCTCGCCTCTCCTGGAGCCCAGATGGTCTGGATTGGGGCTGTTGGTAGTAAAATCGGTATCAACAAACGGATTGACCTCAATGTATACTCCAGTGAGTTAATGAAGAATATCGCTAAAGGATTAAGGGAAGCAGATGTATTCAGGTTTGATGGTTCTGACCTGATGCCCAAGGCTGTTGGTTCTGGTGCCTTCTGGCAGGGTGTAATGGATTATGTTGGAGGTCAGGATCTTGACAGTGTTCTGGAACATATCGAATCTGTTGCTGATGATGCCTACGATTCCGGAAAAACTACAGACTAAAACATATTAGGGGGAAGTCAGTAATGGATAAAAAAAGAAATAAATTATGGGTGGCCCTCTTCGTAGGGCCCGCCCTTTTTTTCATAACAGTATATTTGTTGTATCCGTCTTTGCATACTATAGTTATCAGTTTTATGGATAATTCGGGAGAGAATTTTGTCGGGTTAAGGAATTTTATTTATGCTTTTACATCCCGGCCCATGTTGATTTCTTTTAAAAATAATCTGTTGTGGTTGATTGTTTTTACTCTATGTACAGTTGGATTTGGTTTAATACTGGCTATCCTGGTAGACAGGATAAAATATGAAAAGCTGGCAAAATCGGTTATATTCATGCCCATGGCCATTTCCATGGTTGGAGCCGGTGTTGTCTGGAAATTCGTATATACCTATCGTCCGCCAGGAATTAACCAGATCGGTTTGTTGAACCAGATATTAGTTACTTTTGGCTTTCAGCCCAAAGGATGGCTAATACAGGGGCCATGGCTTAATAACCTGGCTTTAATTTTTGTCGGTATCTGGATCTGGACCGGATTCTGTATGGTTATATTATCAGCGGCCTATAAAGGTATACCCAAAGAATTACTGGAAGCCGGGCGAGTTGATGGAGCTAATGAATGGCAGGTATTTCGTCACATCATTATCCCATCAATGAAATCAACGATCGCCGTTGTAGCTACTACCATGGTTGTTAATGTTCTCAAAATCTTTGATATTGTATATGTAATGACCAATGGTAACTTTAAAACAGAGGTTATTGCCAACAGGATGTATAAAGAGATGTTCCAGTACCGGAACTATGGCAGGGCAAGTGCCATAGCGGTAGTTCTGTTTATGCTAATTATTCCAGCAATAGCCATGAATCTGAAGCGGATGAAAGGGGATGAAAGCTAATGAATTTAAAGAAAGCAACCCCTAAAATTATATTAAACATTGTAATTATAGTCTTTATGTTGGTCTGGATTTTACCAACACTGGGGCTTTTGATTACTTCCTTCCGTCCAGCCCAGGATGTAAGTAAAACTGGATGGTGGAGTGTTTTAAGCAGTCCCCTTAAATTTACCCAGTTTACTGTTGAAAATTACCAGAAGGTACTGGGACAGGGTGGAATGGCTATGGCCTTTAGAAACAGTTTTTTGATAACTATTATGGGAACCCTTATACCTGTTGCAGTTGCTGCCTTTGCAGCCTTTGGCCTTTCCAGATTACATTTTAAAGGTAGAAGTTTCTTTTATGGTTTAATTGTAAGTCTACTGGTAGTACCCCTCCAGATGACCTTTATACCTGTTTTAAAATTATATAATACCCTGAACCTGTCGGGTTCCTTTGTGGGATTATGGCTGGTTCACACTGGTTATGGCCTACCATTTGCTGTATTTATGCTTCATAATTTCTTCCAGTCTTTACCCCAGGACCTTTTTGAAGCTGCCTATATAGATGGGGCTTCTGTCTGGACTGTTTTTTATAAACTGGCGTTACCGTTATCAGTTCCAGCCATTGCTTCCCTGATTATATTCCAGTTCCTGTGGGTCTGGAATGACCTTTTGGTGGCTTTAATATACCTTGGTGGCTTTGACAGGGTAGCTCCACTTACTGTTAAGTTATCAAGTCTGGTTGGTTCCTATGGTCAGAACTGGCACCTCTTAACATCAGCTGCCTTTGTTTCTATGATTGTTCCTTTGATAATATTCTTTACTTTACAGCGGTACTTTGTTAGAGGTATTCTGGCTGGTTCAGTTAAAGGTTAATTATGTTATAAAAAGATAAAAATGTCAGACGTGCTTATATTAAATTAAATTTAGTATAGAGGGAGGTGGTTTTTTACCTTTTTTTATATTAAATATGGGTATAAGTTAATACAGGTAAAAACCAGGGGATGGTCTGTCTGTTCAAAGAGAGTAGTCCGGTCTTAATAATTAAAATTTAAGGGGAGTAGGAGAGGTAGTGATGACAAACAACCGGATTTTTTACTTATTAAAAGCAATTTTCGGAAGATTAGAATCTTTCTTTATTAAGATTTTAACAAGGATTAATATTGGAAAACGCCTGATGGTTTTCAGTTTAATTTTGATTATTTCTATAGTTGCTTTAAGTTCCTGGCAGTCTATAAATACTTTTTCAAATTATGTAAGTAGCAAGCAGAAAGAGAAGCTAATAGAGAATTATAATGTGGTTCACAGTATGCTGGAAGAGACGAAAAGTAAATATACCGGTTATAGTAAGACTATTGCCAGGCTGGAGGAGGTTAAAAAACTTCTCAGGGGATCAGGTAATGATGATATTCTTTCTGAGTTAAAACAGGAACTACAGGTTGGTGGTATTGAGTTAAGGGATCAGGACTTTAAAGTAGTGTCAGCGACGGGAGTTACAGGATTACGGGATAAAAGTAAAACGGCAAATATGCTCTCTATGCTGGTTAAACAGGGAATAGCTATACCATTTCTGACCCGTAATGGTTCTAATATACAGCTGAATGCTATCTGTGGAGTAAAGGATGGTAATAAGTATCTCGGAGCAGTTATTGTTAGCCAGTATATTAACATTAAGTTGTTGAATAACCTGGCCAAAAATACAGGAACTTCTGTGCAGTTATACAGTAACAAAAAACTTGTATTGGGAAATGTATCCTCAGAAAGTCTTAAAAATATAAACCTCATTACTGAAGATGTGAGAAAACAATTTAACAACAAAGCTTCCCTTAATTACCTGATCGATAAGAAGACAATAGGGGGCGAGTCATATCTAATAAATTATATCCCTCTTAAAGATTATTTCAGTCAACCAATCGGTTATTTTGTGTTGATGGCCTCCCAGGGTCATGTGAATGTTACAAAACATAACTTATTAATTAAAACACTTATGTCTGCTGCACTGTTTACTATTATATCATTTATAATAATCAGTCTTATATCAAGGAGTATCACAGTACCTCTTAATAAAATTACTAAAGCAACAAAAAAGGTAGCTGCCGGGGATTTAACCCAGACTGTTACCACTGGAACTGGAGATCAGCTGGCGGTATTAACAGATAATTTTAATAAGATGATTACAAATCTGCGAAAGATGGTAGAAAGCCTGGTCGAGTCCTCCCGGGATATCCTCAGGATGTCAACAGGTCTTTCCAAAAATTCGAGTAAAGCCAGTGAGGCTTCTCAGGAAGTGGCTGCGGCCAGTGGGGAAATAGCAAATGGGACCGAAGCCCAGGCCCGACAGATCAGTAAAACTACTGAACTTTTAAGTGATATCAATAAACAGGCTAAAAATGTAAGCCAGGGTTCTACGAGGATTATAGATTCGATAGAGGGGGCCTATAACAAGTCCCATACGAGTCTGGAGGTTATGGACAGGGTATCCCGAAATATGCAGGTTGTAATGGAAGAAGTTAAGAAAACCAATTCAAGGGTGGCTTCCCTGGAAGGGAAGGTTAAGAAGATAAATAACATAATTGAAGCTATCAACTACCTCAATGAAGAAACAACCCTGCTATCCTTAAATGCCTCTATTGAAGCAGCCAGGGCCGGTGAGGCCGGTCGAGGGTTTGCCGTAGTGGCTGAGGAAATAAAAAGACTGGCTGATGAATCAAATAAATTTCTTGAAGAAGTTAATAATATCTTTGGTGAAATCAATGAAGCCATGAAGAGTGTTGTTGAATCAATGGATAAAAGTAGTCAGCTTATTAATAATAGTGAAGAAGATGTTACCGGTGCAAAACATGTTCTGGATGAGATCCAGCAGGTAATAACCAATGCCAAACACGTGTCTGAGGAGATACACACCTATATTGAAGAACAGCTAGAGGGTACCAGGAATGTAGCCAGTGCTATCGATGAAATTAATGGAATAGCTCAAAATAATGCCAGCCAGACCAGAAAGGCTGTTGAATTGAATAAGGAACACAGCCGATTTGTTAAACATATTTCGGAGGCAGCTGATGACCTCTCGGTTATGGCTAATCAACTGGAGATGCTGGTAAGTAAATTTATATTGAAATAAAATGTTGTTAACACTATCAAAATATATTTAATTGAATTTTTTAGTAAAATTATGTATAATATTCTGGGTGGTATCTATGGATAAAATAACAATGAAAGATATAGCAAAAGCTGCCAAAGTATCTAAATCAACGGTTTCCAGGGCCCTGAGTAATGATCCCCGGGTTAATGAAGAAACCAGAAAAAAGGTTGTTAAGATAGCCAGGGAAATGAATTATCGTCCCCATCAGGTTGCTCAGGCTCTGGCCAAAAAGAATACCAATATAATAGGGGTTGTACTACCAACTTTCCCCAGAACAGTAGCTGACCCCTTTTTCCTGGAATTCCTCCAGGGAATAGGAGAAATAGCTGTTGAAAAGGGATATAGCCTGACCCTCCCCAATCTTGCCAGGAAGGAAATTCAAAACCTTGGTCAGGTTATAAACAAAAATACGGTCGACGGGGTAATTTTGACTGAACCAAAAATCGATGACCCCAGGATTAAATACTTAAAAGAAAAGGAAATTCCCTTTGTGTTTCTGGGAAATCCCATGGATAAAGACGATGTTTACTGGGTAGAAACTGATAATATAAGGGGATCCTATCTTGCAATGGAATACTTGATTAAGTCCGGTCATAAAAAAATAGCTACTGTTGCCGGGTCTCCCGACCTGGTGGCCGGTAAATACAGGTATTTAGGTTATAAAAAAGCCCTGGAAAATTACGGTTTAACCATTGATAAAAATCTAGTCTGTTATGCTGATTTTACCGAAGAGGGGGCCTATTCTGCTGTTCTAAAGTTATTGGAAAAGAGGAACGATTTTACAGCTATTTTTGTAGCCAATGATTTGATGGCCTTCGGGGTTATAAAGGCTCTGAAGGAAAAAGGCCTCTCAATACCGGAAGATATAGCGGTTATGGGATATGATGGTATTAAGCTGGGGGAATTTATTGAACCTCCTTTAAGTACCATAAAAATACCCAGCCGGCAGATGGGAAGGGTGGCTTTAAATCTTCTTATTAAGTTGATTAATGGTGAAAATGTCAAGGATAAACATGTCTTACTACCACCGGAGTTAATGGTGAGAGAGTCAGCTTAAATTAATCATAAGTAATCCTGAATTTAGATAAAATAAAACCCATATTTGGAAACCTCTATTGGTTTATAAAAATGAAATTCTGTTGGTCTGTAAAAATTAAATAATGTTCTAAACTATAACCTCAACCTCCTGACATTTGTCAGGAGGTTTCTTTTTTCAGAATTATTATTTAGAGGAGTTGAGGCTTTTGTGCAGAAGAATAAAGTAGAGTTTTGTATATCTAAATAATAAGGTTTTAACAATTGGTTTTATTTAACAATTGGTTATTTTTTTAGATTACAAACTAAAATTATTCTGTATTAATGTAAGAAGTAAAGGAGGTTCTTAATGTCTGAGACAGAGAAGAGACTATACTTAATCCTTGGTATTGCAGTTGTTATCCTTTCATTTTCAGGCATATTAATTAAAGTAGCCACTGCACCACCATTAATTGTAGCCTTTTATAGAATGTTTCTCAGTGCTTTAATACTGACACCTGTTTTTTTTCTTAAGTATAATAACTGGAAGATATTTTTAGATTACCGGCCTATGCTGGTGGGTTTATTACTGGCCGGACATTTTATTTTATGGATTACTGCCTTTGAGTATACCAGTGTGGCCAGTGCAGTTATATTTATTGCCTTACAGCCTCTGTTTACATTACTCCTTGAGTTTTTATTTGCCAGGGAAGATATGCAGGAAGGGGTTCTTATTGGTATTGTTATGGCCCTTGTGGGTAGTATTATTATTAGTTACGGTGACCTGGAATTATTATTTTCAAGGGTTATCGGAGATTTACTGGCTGTAAGTGCATCTTTTTTTGCAGCCAGTTACCTTTTTGCCGGTAGAAGTCTGCGAAAAAAGCTGGATTATTTCCCATATCTCTATGTTGTCTATTCCTATGCCACTCTTTTTCTGGGAATAATTGTTTTAGTATTAGACCTCCCGTTGACCGGGTATGGTACTATTAATTATTTGTGTTTTATAGGCCTGGCCCTCGGTCCTACCCTGGTGGGACACTCCCTCTTAAACTGGTCGGTACGGAGGGTTTCATCTACAGTTGTATCCCTTGCTATACTCGGGGAGCCTGTACTTACAACTATATTCGCCTGGTTACTGTTAAATGAAGTGATTACATTTTCAAACATTATTGGGGGGGTATTTATTCTGGGTGGTATTTACCGGGTAACCTTTATTCGTAGTCACTAAAAATTAATTTATAAATTTATTATTATGTAAATTTGGTAAATTAATCTCCGGTTCCAGCTGGAAAATTACTGTTGCTTTCATCTACTACACCCCGGATTTATTAATTCAGGGTATACATACTTTTTATATTTTCGGGCTATTTTAATTACTATAGATAGTATTAGAAGTTTATCGAAAAATATAGTTTAGAACATAAGATTAATATAAACTTAATATAAACTTAATATAAAAAGGAAGGTTTAAGTTAATGATTACAGAGCATATTAAGGTAAAAAATGAAGAGGGATTACATGCCAGGCCTGCATCAAAATTTGTTAAAAAGGCAAATAGTTATCGCAGTAATATTGAAATTATTTTTAAGGACCTCAGGGCTGATGGAAAAAGTATTATGGGGGTAATGAGTCTGGGAATCAGGAGGGGTGACAAAATTACCCTGAAAATAGACGGGCCTGATGAAGAAAAGGCCCGTCAGGAACTAATTGATTTCTTTCAAGCCGGTCTTGTAAAAAGTTGATTTTTTATCCACCCAGGGTTATATCCTGCTTATCATACCATGCAAGGGCTTCATAAAAATGTTCAGGTTTAAAATCGGGCCAGTAATCGTCAATGACATAGAAGTCGGCATAGATGGACTGGACCGGCAGAAAACCGCTCAGCCTTCTCCTGCCACCCCAGCGAATAATTAAATCTACCCTTGAAATATCACTGGAATTCAAGTATTTCTGTAACTTACTTTTCTTAACTTTCTTTTGTTTGAGATTATAAAGATCCCAGTGCCAGCCGTAATTGACAAGGAAGTTAACCTTCAGTCCCCCCTTGCCAAATTTATGTCGTTTTCTTGTGTATTTAAGTAATTCTCTGGGGAATTTAGGGGATTCAGTATTTCCTACTACCAGTAAGGAAGCATCTTCCCGGGATAACATTTCGACAGCATCAATACAGGCCTTTGTGAAGGCCTCTGTCTGGGTAGACGGTCTTTTGGTGTTGTCCATAGTGAACCCATAAAAGGTTAATTCTTTAACCCCCACTTTTTTACATAATTTAAAAACTTCAAGACCCGGTTTAAGGCCACTGGCATAGCCTTTTTCCCTGGTTAAACCATGACTTAAAGCCCAGCGTCGGTTTCCATCTGGTATAACTCCGATATGGTCTGGAATTCTCATAAAGTTTTCCCCCCTTTAGGCCATGACATTGGTATATTTTTTTATTGTAAAACAGGCGATAAGACCGTAAACAATAAAAGCCAGAAGAGACACAAGGGATGTGCTAATCCCAGTAGTCCACGGTAAAGGTAATATTCCGAAAGTAGAGACAAAAGAAGAAATTAAATACCATAAAAAAATGCCATAGATTGTCCCCAGAAGCCAGGGGTTTATAAGACGTATTGGTTTAAAGGTCATAAGATACATTAAAAGGTAACCTGCCATCTGGCCTATAATCAGGTAAATAAGAATGGAATCAAGACCGGGTGTCATTTTGAATTTAGAGAGGTTGAGTATTTCACCCAGAATAATAATGGCCCCCTGAAGAATAGATGCAATTAAAAAGCCGACTGTATAGTTAAAATATAGCATGAATGAATCCTCCTGGCCCTGAATTATCCTTGCCTTATGTATTTCATATATTGACTTTATGACTCAATTAACTCAATTGTTATAATGCACTGTTTTACTACATATTATTCACTTATTATTTGTGGTTATTTTTACTATTAGTTCTGATTAAATAACTATTCCTGGTTATTTTCTTTAAAGCCTTCCTGGCCAATGAGGGGTACGAAACGAACCGGCTCCAGTTCTTGTTGATTTATTTCTCCATTTTTGTCCCTGGTGACTACCGTTAAATACTGGAGTCCTCCTCTTTTTCCGACAGGTATTACCAGCCGACCCCCTTCTTTAAGTTGTTCTGTAAGGGTTTCAGGTATAGCCGGAGCCCCTGCGGAGACTATTATTCCATCAAATGGTGCTTTTTCAGACCACCCCAGGCTCCCATCATCAACTTTAACTTCAATATTACTATAATCTAATTTATTAAATAATTCCCGGGCCCGGTTGGCCAGCTGTTCTATTCTTTCCACTGTATAAACCTGTCTGGCAATATGAGATAGGACGGCAGCTGCGTAGCCAGAACCGGTCCCTATTTCCAGAATACGGTGGCTTTTTTTGGGATTTAGTGTCTGGATCATAAGAGCTACAATATAAGGCTGGCTTATGGTCTGACCTTTATCGATAGGCAGGGCCCGGTCATAATAGGCTATGGCCTTAAACTTTTCAGGAACAAACACATGGCGGGGAACCTGCCTCATCGCCTTTAAAACAAGTTTGTTTTTTATCCCCCTGGGTTTAAGGTGTTTTTTTATCATTTCTTCGGGAGTATAAGCCTGGTTTTGGGACCATAACATGTTTATCACCCCGGTTATTATAAATAGATGTTAAAATATATTTCCTTATTATTTGATAATTTTCCTGTTTGCTTATACTGTAATGTTAGTTTTTAATGATTGTGGTCAGTTTATGCTTAATATGTTATAATGGAAATTAAATCAGATAAGAAAACTCCCTTAAATTTAATTGTTTGGTTACTTAAATTATATTTGGATGAGTGCTGGTTTTAAAGGGGTGATATGATAATATGAATGGAATAGGGGCTTCACCAGGAATAGCAATAGGCAAGGTTTATATAAAAAACAGTAGTGGGTTTAATATTACTGAAAAAAATATAGATGAACATGAAGTACAGGGGGAAATTGAAAGGCTTAATGATGCCCTGGAAAAAGCAAAAAAGGAAGTAACTAAACTGGAACATAAGGTTAGAAAGGAACTCGGAGAGGATGAAGCCGATATATTCCGGGCCCATCTACAACTTCTTAATGACCCTGAACTTATACCTGAAATAGAAAATGAGATTAAAAACAACCTGGTTACGGCTGAAACTGCAGTACAAGAAGTTATCAACCATTATGTAAGACTCTTCTCCAGAATGGAGAATGAGTATATGAAGGGGCGAAAGCTTGATATCCAGGATGTCGGGACCAGGGTCCTCCAAATCCTGGTAAATTACAAAAAAGATCATCTTAATAAGGATATTGGTAATGAATCAATAATTGTGGCCCGTGATCTGGCCCCGTCGGATACTGTTAATATTAATCTGGACAGGGTTATGGCCTTTGTTACAGCTGAAGGCTCAAAGACCTCCCATACAGCTATAATTGCCCGGTCCCTGGGGATACCTGCAGTTGTAGGGGTTGGAGAGGAGCTTCTTAAAAAAGTACATAATGGTCAAATGATAGTTGTTGATGGAAATTCCGGTAAGGTTTACCTTAACCCCGATAAGGCTACTCTAGATAAATATAAAATGAAGTTAAACAGGTTAGCCAGAGATAAAAAACGGCTAAATAAATATAAATTTAAAAAGCCGGTTACCAGGGATGGGGTTACTGTAGAGGTTTTTGCCAACATTAGTTCTCCGGAAGAGGTCGGGGCAGTTATTGATAATGGTGGTCAGGGAGTAGGGTTATTTAGAACTGAGTTTATGTATATGCACAGGGATAGTCTCCCTGATGAAGAAGAACAATACAACCTGTATTTAGAGATAGCTAAAAAAATGGACAGGAAACCGGTTATTATCAGGACCCTGGATATCGGTGGAGATAAAGACCTACCTTATCTTAATCTCCCTGAGGAGATGAACCCTTTCCTCGGTTACCGGGGAATCAGGATCTGTCTTGATAAAAAGGATTTATTTAAAACCCAGCTTAAGGCGATATTGAGGGCTGGTAAGCATGGTAATGTAAGGTTAATGTTTCCTTTGATATCATCCCTTGAAGAATTAAAAAAGGCCTATCATGTTTTAGAAGAGTCGAAGCAGGAACTGGAAGCTGAAGGTAAGGAATATGTTAAAGATATGGAAACAGGTCTCATGATTGAAGTGCCAGCAGCAGCCCTGATGGCTGATATTCTGGCCCAGGAGGTTGATTTTTTTAGTATAGGAACCAATGACCTGATTCAGTATATGATGGCGGTAGACAGGACAAATGAACAGGTAGCTTCTATTTATAGTCCCTACTATCCAGCTGTTCTCAGAATGATTTATAATGTTATTAAAGCAGCCCACCGGGAATCGATCAAGGTGGGGATGTGTGGCGAGGCGGCAGGAGATGAACTACTCATTCCGTTTTTACTGGGGGCAGGATTAGATGAATTCAGTGTCAATATCCCTGCAATTTTAAATATTAAAGAAAAAATAGCCAGGTGGACTATTTCTGAAGCCCGTGAAGTTGTCAAAAATACCCTGAAACTGAAAACGGCAGGCGAGGTTAAAGATTATCTGTCGGAAGTAAAAAAGGACTAAAGGAGGATATATTAAAATGCAGGCCATTATTACCGTTGTTGGAAAGGATAAGATCGGGATTATTGCCGGGGTCAGCCAGGTATTGGCCGATTGTGGGGTTAATATTCTCGATATAAGTCAGACGATTTTAAGGGATTATTTCACCATGATGATGCTGGTCGACCTCTCCCGGCTTAACACCTCACTTGAGGAATTAAAAGATAAACTTGATGATAAAGGTAAATCCCTTGGTGTTTCTATAAAACTTCAGCATGAAGATATTTTTAAGTCTATGCACCGGATCTAGGGTAGGGGTTTTCTTTAAATTTAAACGGGTTTGGCGCTTAGAAGAAATAAGGAGGGATTAAATGTTAAACCCATATGAAATAATGGAAACTATCAGAATGATTGAAGAAGAAAAATTAGATATCAGGACAATTACTATGGGCATCTCGTTAAGAGATTGTGCCCATCCATCAGGTGAGGTGGCCAGAAAGAATATTTATGATAAAATTCTCAGATATGCCGGTAACCTGGTAGAGGTAGCCCGGGATATTGAACTTGAATATGGTATTCCCATAATAAATAAGAGAATAGCTGTTACTCCTATATCGCTGGTAGCTGAATCCTCCTCTGAAGAGGATTTTATAAAATTTGCTGAAACCCTTGATAAAGCTGCCGGTGAAGTCGGGGTGGATTTTATCGGCGGTTTTTCTGCCCTGGTTCACAAAGGTTTTACAACTGGTGATAAAAAACTTATAAACTCTATTCCCCGGGCCCTTGCTAATACAGAACGGGTCTGTTCTTCTATTAATGTAGCCACCACCAGGGCCGGTATCAATATGGAGGCTGTTTCCCGTATGGGTAAGATTATCAAGAAAACAGCCCGGGAAACCAGGGACAAGGGAGGACTGGGGTGTGCTAAACTGGTTGTTTTTGCCAATGTTCCTGAAGATAATCCCTTTATGGCTGGTGCTTTTCACGGAATAGGTGAGCCCGAATGTGTTATTAATGTAGGGATAAGTGGACCAGGTGCCGTTAAGGCCGCCCTGAAGAAGGTTAAAGGACAGAAGTTTGATACAGTGGCGGAAACAATTAAAAAAACGGCTTTTAAAATAACCAGGGCTGGCCAGCTGGTGGCCCGGGAGGCCTCAAAACGCCTGAATGTTCCCTTTGGTATTGTAGACCTGTCACTGGCTCCTACTCCTGCCGTCGGGGATAGTGTTGCTGAAATATTAGAAGAGATGGGCCTTGAGAGCTGTGGGGCCCCGGGAACTACCGCTGCCCTGGCCTTATTAAATGATGCTGTTAAAAAAGGAGGGACAATGGCATCATCCCATGTTGGCGGGTTGAGTGGAGCCTTTATCCCGGTAAGTGAGGATGCTGGAATGATAAAGGCCGTAAAACGGGGAAGCCTGAATCTGGAAAAGCTTGAGGCCATGACCTGTGTCTGTTCGGTGGGACTCGATATGATAGCCGTTCCCGGGTCCACCAAGGCTGATACTATCTCGGCAGTAATTGCCGATGAAGTTGCTATCGGGGTTATAAATAATAAAACCACTGCTGTTAGAATTATACCTGTTCCCGGTAAAGATGTAGGGGATGAGGTTGAATTTGGTGGGCTTTTAGGGACCGCCCCTGTAATGGATGTCAGCAAATTTTCCAGCTCTGCTTTTATCGGTCGTGGAGGACGGATACCGGCTCCCATCCATAGCCTGAAAAATTAATACTGAATAAGCTCAGGGTTTTTATAACTGATTATTTTTACTGTGTTTTAAAACTCCCATTATTGAATAATTATTATAAAAATCAATTATAATATAATTTTTATACTAAAATTATAAATTCTTTTATAATAAAATCCAATTAGGCAGGTGATGGTGATGGAACCTGACTATCTCGATTTACTAATCCGTGATATTAATAAAAGCCGCTTTGACTATAGACTACCCCTGGATAACTGGAAGATGGAAGAGGTAGAGTATATAAAGCCCGGGTGTTATAAAAAAACCGGGTGGACAGGGACAATAAACCCTGGTGATGAATGGGATAATACCGGTAAAACCTTTTATTTTACCAGAAAAGTGGAGGTTCCCCGGGAACTTATCGGAAAGAAAATTTATCTTGAGGTGGATATCGGGGGCGAGAGTGCCATTTATATTAACGGAAGTTTGAAAAGGGGGTTAAATGAAGAGTTAATATTACTGTCTGAGAGGGCAGAAGCAGAGTACGATATTTTAATTGAAGCTACTTATGATGTTCATAATTATGTAAAATACCCCCGTTTTCATGGGCGGGAATACCCCCGTCATTTCTTTAAGAAAGTCAACCTGGTAGTTCTCAATGAATTAGTTGATGAATATTATTACTTTTTAAGTGTTATTAAGGACTTACTGAATGTTATTTCATCCCGGGAGGAAGAACATCTGTTAAGGAAGGCCTTAGAGGATTCTTTAAAAGAGATTGAGTTTCATACCGATAACAGGGGAGTTTATGTAAATTCAATCAAAGAGGCCCTCCAGGTTTTAAAAAAAGGCCTGTCCCGTCTGGAAAAGTATAAACACCCGGGAGAATTGGTCTTTACTGCCCATTCCCACCTGGATCTGGCCTTTAAATGGACCCTTAAAGAAACGATACGCAAGAGCAAACGCACCCTGTCAACCACGGTAGATTTAATGGAGCGTTATCATGACCTGTTTTTTGTCCAGAGCCAGCCCCAGTTGTTGAAATATGTTAAGGACAATTACCCCCGCTTATATAGAAAAGTAAAGCAGCAGGTAAGGGAAGGTAGGCTGGAGCCCATTGGTGGAATGTGGGTAGAGAGTGATACCAATCTTACTTCCGGGGAGTCATTGATAAGACAGATCCTTTATGGAAAGAAGTTTTTAGAAAAGGAGTTTGGAATCAGAACGAGAACCTGCTGGCTACCTGATTGTTTTGGTTTTAGTGCTATTTTGCCCCAGATCCTGAAAAAATCGGGCCTGGATTATTTTATAACTACAAAATTGAACTGGAATGATACCAACGAATTCCCCTATAATACCTTTGTCTGGCAGGGTGTTGATGGTAGTGAAGTTTATGGTTATCTTCTGCCCCGGGGATACGGGGGTGAGATAGAACCCCGTGAAATCCTGAATTGCTGGGATAATTTTAAGAACAAAGCAGAAGCCAATAACCTGTTATATCTTTATGGCTACGGTGATGGCGGTGGTGGAATAACGGAAGAGATGATGAAAAGGTTAAAGGCAACCTCAGAGATTCCCCTTTTACCTGACTGTAAATTTTCCAGGGTGGAAGACCATCTTCAGGAGTTATTTAATGATGCGGAACTACCACACTGGAGAGGGGAGCTTTATTTAGAAAAACACCGCGGTGTTTATACTTCCCAGGCTATATTAAAAAAGAAAAACCGTCATTCTGAATTGCTATATCGAAAAGCTGAATTATTATCTGTTATCAGTACTTTACTGGGCCATGAGGTGGACTACCGGTCACTCCACCAGGGATGGGAACTGATTTTAAAGAATCAATTCCATGATATTTTGCCTGGTTCCTGTATCCGGGGAGTGGTTGATGATGCCCTTAAAGATTATGAAAAGGTTGAGGCTATCGGAGAAGAGGTAGTTACAGATTCTCTTCAGGGTATTTTTGAAAATGTGAATACAGATGGTGATAGCATAGTAGTCTTTAATACCCTTTCCTGGGAAAGGACTGACCTGGTTGAGATAAATTATGAGGGTCAGAAATTTAGTGTAGTTAGAGATGAAAATGGTAAAATCCTTCCGGTTCAATGGAAGGGAGATTATGGATATTTTGTTGCAGAAAATATACCTCCTTCTGGGTATAAATGTTACACCCCGGTATTTGAAGATGATGAAAACGGGGATAGGATAAACAGTGTTTATGATGAAGAGGCAATAATGGGTAGTCATGGAGACGGGTCTCAATTGGACCATGTTTATGAAAAGAAAGATAAGAAATTTTCTTTAGAAAATAAGTATTTTTACCTCGAGTTTAATGACAGGGGTAATTTGACAACATTATATGATAAAAGGGTTGATAGGGATCTTATTCCTGAAGGTGAAGAGGGGAATAATCTTCAGTTATTTGAGGATAAATCTACCTACTTCGATGTCTGGGATATCAGGATCTCTGAAGATAAGAAGTATAATGTAGAGGATGTTGAGGAGATTGGGTACGGTCAGAATGGTCCTGTCTACAGGTCCCTTGTTATAAAAAAGGCTTTTAACAGGTCAAAAATCACACAGGAAATTATTATTTATGATAGTATCCCCAGGATAGATTTTAAAACAGAGGTTGACTGGCAGGAACGGCAGATGTTATTAAAAGCAGCCTTTCCTCTTGATATTCAATCTGACAGGGCGACCTATGATATTGGGTTAGCCAGTATAGAAAGGTCCACTCACCGGAATACTTCCTGGGACCGGGCCCGCTGGGAGGTACCTGCTCATAAATGGGCTGACCTTTCCGAATATGGGTATGGAGTAAGTCTGTTAAATAACTGCAAATATGGTTATGATATTAAAGATAATATTATGAGAATTACCTTATTAAAAGGAGGTATATTTCCTGATCCTGAGGCTGATCTTGGTATTCATAATTTTACCTATTCTCTGTTTCCCCATGTTGGGGATTTAAGGGAAGGAGGGACCATTAAGCAGGGTTATTATTTAAATGAGCCCCTGAAAGGGCTAACTGTAATAGATGTTAAAGGGCAAAATATTTTACCACCTTCTCATTCCTTTGTTAATCTGGATAGTGATAATGTTGTCCTGGAAACCCTTAAGTTTGCCGAAGAAGGTCAGGGGATTATTATTCGTTGTTATGAGTCATATGGCCAGAAGAGTAAAGTTACCATTGAATTTTTTAAACCCCCGAACTGGGTAATTGAATGTGACCTCATGGAAGAACCCCTTGATAATAATTCTGAGATCAGGGTTAGGGGAAATAGATTTTCATTTGAGATTAATCCATATGAAATTAAAACTTTTAAGATAGATGTAACCTGATTTACTGGACAAATAAAATGAAAACATATACAATATTTAAGGATAAAAAAATATCTTAAGTATCTTAAGTTTTTATTAATTAAATTATCAGGGAGGTAATGAAATTGTTAAAAAAAGTTGCCAATACTGTCAGAGGATTATCAGCAGATGCAGTAGAAAAAGCAAACTCTGGTCATCCGGGTCTTCCCATCGGATGTGCTGATATAGGAGCTTTGCTCTATGGGAAGGTTATGAAATATGATCCGACTCAGCCGGAGTGGCCTGACCGGGATCGGTTTATCCTTTCAGCAGGCCATGGCTCCATGCTTGTATATTCATTACTCCATTTAGCCGGTTTTGAAGTTAGTCTCGATGACCTTAAATCATTCCGTCAGTTAGGTTCCAAAACCCCGGGACATCCCGAATATGGAGAAACCCCCGGTGTTGAAACCACAACCGGCCCTCTGGGTCAGGGCTTTGCCAATGCTGTAGGAATGGCTATTGCCGAAAGAATGCTGGCCCAGCGCTTTAACACCGAAGGACATACCATAGTTGATCACTATACATATACCCTCCTCGGAGATGGTTGTATGATGGAAGGAATTTCATCTGAAGCCGCTTCCCTGGCCGGACACCTTGGCCTGGGTAAACTGATTGCTATCTATGATGACAATGAAATCTCCATCGGGGGTAGTACCGATATAACCTTTACCGAATCAGTAGCTGATAGATTTAAGGCCTATAACTGGCATGTCATTGAAGGGGTAGACGGCCATGACCTTAAGGCTCTGGAAGAGGCCGTTAAAGAAGCTAAGGAGGTAAATGATAAACCCAGTTTAATAATTGCTAAAACTAAAATTGCTTTCGGGGCTCCTACCAAAGAAGGGAGCAGTTCGGCCCACGGGGCTCCACTGGGTGAAGAAGAGATAAGGGGATTAAAGAAAAATATTGGTTTCCCTGAAGATAAGGAATTCTATATCCCGGATGAGGTAAAAGAATTCTTTAAGGACCATACCGAAAAGCTCAAAAAAGAACGTGAAGAATGGGAAAAAGCCTTTACTGAATGGGCTGAAGAAAACCCTGACCTGAAAGAAGAATGGGATAAGGCCCATAATCTCGAGCTTCCCGGAGACTTAGAAGAAATAATCAATAATCTTGAGATAAAAACCCCCGTGGCTACCAGGAAGGCTTCAGGGGAGACTTTAAGAAAAATTGCCGATGAAATACCATACCTGGTCGGCGGTTCAGCAGACCTGGCCCCATCCAATAAGACCTATTTAGATAAATATGGAGAGATACAGAAAGACAGCTTTGATGGGCGTAACTTCCGCTTCGGTGTCAGGGAGCATGCTATGGGAGCCATAGTAAACGGGTTATCCCTCCACAAAGGGGTAAGGCCCTTCTGTGCTACCTTTTTAGTCTTCTCAGATTACATGAGGCCTGCTATCAGAATGGCTGCCTTAATGAAACAGCCTGTAATCTATGTCTTTACCCATGACTCTGTATATGTAGGAGAAGATGGTCCTACCCACCAGCCTATCGAACATGTTGAAGCCCTGAGAGTGATACCGAATCTCAAAGTTTTAAGGCCGGCTGATGCCGAAGAGACCAAAGCAGCCTGGCTTGAGGCTGTAAAGAGGACCGATGGACCTACAGCCCTGGTACTGACAAGACAGGGATTGCCCCATATTGAAAAAGAAGAGGGGATCGTAGGATTCAAACGTGGTGGTTATATTGTCCACAAGGAAAAAGGAGATAGAACCGATGCTGTCCTTATGGCCAGTGGTAGTGAGGTTTCCCTGGCTGTAGAGGTAGCTAAACTGCTTGAGGAAAAAGGTAAAGAGGTCAGGGTAGTATCTGTACCTGAGCGGCGGGAATTTGTAAACCAGGGTACAGAATATATAGAAGAAGTCCTCGGTAAGGATACTTTCAGGGTAGTCCTGGAGGCTGGAGTCGGAAATGGCTGGTACCGTCTATTAGGTCATAAATGCCATGTGGTAAGCCTTGAGGATTTCGGTATGAGTGGTCCCGGGGAGGAAGTGGCCCGTGAGCTTGGATTTGATGCTGAAAAGATTGCTTCTGATATCCTGGCCAGAATGTAATAACCAGATTTATCCTGTTATTATGTATTGAGAATAGATAAACTGAAGGCCGCCGGTATTTCCGGCGGTTTTATTATATGCAGAGAATTTTTAACTGGAGATAAGATTATGGTGTTATTTAAATCTTGTAATCAAAAATTTATGTTATATATTAATTAAAAGTTATGGAAAGATTTAATTAAATCAGGAATATATAAAAGAAATATATAAATGAATACAAAAAGGAATATAAAAAGGGTAAATATTTATCCAATATAAGGCAGGATTATTATTTTATTGGTCGAATATTGTTATAAGCAATCAATTTATTACTAACTTTTGAATTATTATGATGTAGTAAATAATGGCCAGCCATACTTTGAAAAAAAGTATCTATGGGAGGGGAAATCTGTGGATAAAAAGGGCGACATAATCTTTGCCCTGGACATAGGGACAAGAACAGTTATCGGACTGGTTTTAGAATATACAGGATTTTTTTATGAAATAATCGCTTCTTATGCCATTGAACATGAAAACAGGGCAATGCTCGATGGTCAGATACATAATGTTGAAGAAGTAGCCCGACAGGTGAGAAAGGTCAAGGATAAACTTGAGGAGGAGCTGGGGTTCAGTCTCAAAAAGGTAGCCATAGCAGCTGCCGGTAGGGCTCTCAAGACAGCAACCTATCGACAGAGTATGGAATTTAATACAAAAAAACTGGTTACCCGGGAAGATGTCCAGGCCCTTGAGTTTTCTGCTGTTCAAAAGGCCCAGGAGGAACTGGCGGCTTCAGATCCGACTGCTAATCCCCATGATTACCACTTTGTTGGTTATAATGTCATTGAATACACCATGGATGACCTTTTTATCGGGAGTCTGGTAGGTCAGAAGGCCAGGAAAATAGAAGTAGAACTGGTTTCAACCTTTTTACCCAGAGTTGTTATCGAGTCACTGTTAACAGTTGTCAATCAAGTTGGCCTGGAAGTTGATCATCTGACCCTGGAGCCTATTGCTGCTGCAAATGTTGTTATTCCTAAAGAAATGTTTAATTTCAACCTGGCTTTAGTAGATATCGGGGCCGGTACGTCTGATATTGCCCTGACCAAAGGTGGCAGGATGATAGGTTATGCTATGGTCCCTGTGGCGGGGGACGAAATAACTGAAGCCCTGGCAGAACATTATCTCCTGGATTATCATATTGGTGAAAAAATAAAACGTGAAATTAGTCAGGGAGAAGTGGAAATAAAAATCAGGAATTTTTTAAGCCAGGATGTTGTTATAACAAGAGAGGAAGCTTTAGATATATTAAAACCTCATATTGAAAGTCTAGCTGATCAGATATGTGAAGCGATTATGTCGATAAATAATAAACCACCACAGGCAGTAATCTGTATCGGTGGTGGCAGCCTTATCCCCTTGTTACAGGAGGAGCTGGCCAGTCGACTGGATTTACCACCAGAACGGGTTGGGATCCGGGAAAGCAGTGATATTAATAAAGTAACCGGGACGGTAAATGGTGTCAGCAGTCCCCAGGCAGTAACACCCATTGGTATCGGGGTGACTGCTCACCAGAACACCAACAAGGCTAATTTCCTCGAAGTACAGGTTAATAACAATATTGTCCAGTTGTTTACGTTGAATAAACCCTCAGTTACTGATGCCCTGCTGGCAGCAGAGGTAGATATAAAGAGGATAAATGGTAGACCGGGTAAAGGTTTAACCTGTACTGTTAATGGTGAACTGAAAGTTATAAAGGGTGAGATGGGTAAACCGGCCCATATTCTGGTAAATGGGGAAGAAGCTAATCTGGAGACTCCTATTTCTTCCGGTGATGAGATTATATTTGAACCCGGTCAGGACGGTAAAAATGCCTCAGGTCTTATAGGGGATATTGTCCCGGAATTAAAGCCTGTTGAAATAATTGTAAATGGCAATCAGGTAAAACTTAAACCCCATATTTATCAGAATGGCAGGTTGGTAGAGTATGATACCCCTATTATAGATGGTGGAAATATCGAATTCAAAAAATTACAGACAGTCAGGGATGCTGTATCTCAGATACTGGAGATACCACGTCAGGAACTTTTAAACCATGCTAAAACCGTTACCTTTAATGGAAAGGTTATTTATATACCGGAAGGGGATATACTAATCTTACATGAAGGAAAGCCGGTTGATCTGGATATTCCCCTGGAAGATAGAATGGAGTTAACCACTGTAAAACCCATTTTAGAACCAACAATACGGGAATTATGTAAACTTATGGGGATAAAAGACCGGATTAAAATCTCCTTCAATAGTTCTGAACTGGAGATTCCTGTTTCCAGATGGAATGTAAAATGTAATGGTAGAAAGGTAGACTTTGATTATACTATAAAAGACGGAGATGCCATCACATGTCAACCGGCTTCTTTAAACCTGAAACATGCCCTGGAGCATATTAATTATAAAGTGACTCCCAATTTTGAAGAAAACTTTATAGTTAAAGTAAATGGGGAAAGGGCCAATCTGTATACCCAGATCAAGAATGGAGACAGTATTGAAATAGCTTTAAATGATTCTGACAGGAAACAGAAAAGTAATGAAACTGGACCAGGGGGTTTGTATTAAAGGTGTTTACAAAAGATTATAAACTGATTTTCCCTGTCTTACAGATACTCCCTGTCTTAAGGGATATCCATGACAGATATCAGCAGGAATTATATCTCGTCGGGGGTGCTGTCAGGGATATCCTGCTTCAGAGAAATCTAAAGGACTTTGATTTTGTCTTAAAAGAACGGGTTAGAGAAGTAGCATTGGATTTCAGCTCTAAAACAGGGGGTTCTTTTGTACCTCTGGATAGAGAAAGGGATATTTACCGGGTGGTTGCTGATGGGTATATTTATGATTTTGCTAAAATGGTGGGGTCTACCCTGAAAGAAGATCTATCCAGACGTG
Organism: Halothermothrix orenii H 168; assembly: GCF_000020485.1. Classification (GTDB taxonomy): domain Bacteria; phylum Bacillota; class Halanaerobiia; order Halanaerobiales; family Halothermotrichaceae; genus Halothermothrix; species Halothermothrix orenii. The sequence goes on along the minus strand of NC_011899.1, from coordinate 1,525,514 downwards.
ATTTTACCATTAATTCTATGGCGGTAAATGTAATGGATATTCCCGGTAATTTCGGTAATAAAGAGCCATATCTAATTACCGAATATATAAATGATTACATAATAGACCCCTTTGGTGGCTGGACTGATCTGGAGAAGGGTATTATTAGGGTTACTGATGACAAAGTTTTTATCAAGGACCCACTTCGTCTCTTAAGGGCTTTCAGGTTTAAATCAGAATTAGGATTTTTAATTGAAAAAGATACTGAGAACCTGATTCACAGGGCCTCTCCCCTTATCAGGAAAATTGCCAGGGAACGGATTGGTTATGAATTTAGCAGGATATTATCAAACCCCGGGGTGGCAAGAGTAGTTAAATATGCAGAAGATAATTTTAATCTCTTTTCTTATGTTATTCCTGTTATTAAAAGAATGAAAGAAAAAACACTTGAAGAGGGGTCAGGTAAGGGGTGGAATCTGGATGCCTGGAATCTGGGAATCAGGACACTTGAATGCCTTGAAGATTACATTAGTAAGGGTTTTTATAGAGATAGAATTAAAGATGACAGGCTGGCCTGCCTTAAATTAGCCGCCTTCTTTTTCTATATTGGTAACATTAAGGGTAGTCGAATGAAAAGCAGGGCTAAATACACCCCTGATAGGCAGGGGGGCAGGATGGTTGAAAAAATATTACTGGATTTAAGGATGGGCAAAAAGTGCCGGAGGTATGTGAAACAGCTTATCTGTTATCATGACTATCCGTATTATTTATTTCAAAAGAAGAAATTACAACCCCTGGATAAAACCCGTTTCTGGCTGGAATTAAGCGGAGACGGGTTTGATGTTTGTCTCCTGTCTCTGGCCAGTTTTACTGGCAGCAATTCAGAGCCGGTTAGAATAAAAGCCTACAGGGAGTTTATTAATGGTTTGCTATTATATGGAGACCGGGTCAAAAAGCTAACAACTACCCCTTTGCTAAATGGGGAGGAAATAAGGAGTTGTTTTAACCTTGAGGAAGGGCCTGTCATTGGATATTTATTAAAAAAGCTTAAAGAAGCCCAGGCAAACGGTAAAGTTATGACCAGAAAAGAGGCTATAAATTATCTGGAGAAATATATAAAAGAGGAATTATAGGTTTGTGATATTATGTTTTTGTTAATATATTATTGACAATATAGTGTTAAGTAAAGTTAGGTATATTAGGATTAAAGATAATAATAATTTATGAGGGCAATGAAAACACCTAATATTGTACCAGCCAGGACTTCAAAGGGAGTATGGCCTATTAACTCCCTGAGGTCTTTTTTAATTATTTTTTTTTCTTTGCCGAGTTTACCCAGTTCCAGGTGTTTTATTAAATGGTTGAGAACATTGGCCTGTTCGCCAACGGCCCGTCTGACACCACCGGCATCGTATATTATTATTAATGAAAAAACAGTAACAATTGCAAAGAGGTCGGAATCAAACCCGTAATTCAACCCTACTGTAGTGGAGAGAGTAGATACAAAGGAAGCATGGGAGCTTGGCATTCCTCCTGAACCTATAATCCGGCTAAAGTCAGGTGGCAGAGTTGTAAAGATTTTTAAGACCTGGGCTATAAATAGTGAAAGCAAGGAAATTTCAAGCAAACTCATAATAACACCTCTAAAGAATCACTTTTTAAACAAATTTAATTGTATAAAAAAAATTTTCCTATTGCAAGGTGTTTTGTATATAAAAGGTGTTAATTACGGGTGCAGTTAACCCTGTGAACTGGATTCAAAATGTATACAGACAGGATGGGAGTTGCGGAAAGGAAGATGAACCATGGACCCCTATAAGTATATTAATAGTTTATCTAGATTCGGGACAGATGCTGGATTTAAGCCAGGGCTTGACAGGATAAATGCCTTACTGGGAAGCTTTAACCACCCGGAAGACCGGTTAAAGGTTATTCACGTAGCCGGAACCAATGGTAAGGGTTCAACGATAGCTTTTTTAAAAAGTATATATACTGAAGCCGGGTACCGGGTCGGAGTCTATACTTCACCACATTTGATTCACTTTAATGAAAGAATAGAAGTCGGGAACAGGGCTATTAGTACAGCTGAGCTAACAGACCTTGTTTCTGAACTGGTTCCCCGGGTTGAAGATTTGAAGAAAGACCCGGAGGTTGGCGGTCCGACCTATTTTGAGTTTGTGACAGCCCTGGCTTTATTATATTTTGCCCGAAAAGATGTAGACCTGGTTCTGCTTGAAGTTGGGCTGGGAGGCAGACTGGATGCCACCAATGTTATTAAAGAGCCCCTGGTAAGTGTAATTACAAGTATATCCCTTGATCACACCTCCATTCTGGGAAATGATGTAAAAAGTATTGCCCGGGAAAAGTCAGGTATTATTAAAAGGGACTGTCCTGTAGTTACCGGGGTCAGGAATAAGGAGGCCTTAAGAGTAATTGAAGAGACTGCTAAATTAAAAAATTCCCCCCTGAAAATTATTGATAAAGAGTATTCATACAACATAATTGAGAGTTCTCTGGAGGGCCAGTCATTTACCGTATTCCGTCTTAATAATGGGGATTACAGCCTGGAGAAAGAAGCAGAATCTATAAACGGGACTGAGAAGATTGAGTATTTTATTAAACTTCCCGGTGTTTATCAGGTCCGAAATGCCCTGCTGGCGATGGCAGTGGTTGATTACTTACAGGAACAGTATCCTGTAAATCTAGTACAAATTAAAAAGGGTCTAGCCTCAGCTTTTATTCCGGGGCGGATGGAGGTTTTAGCCCGGTCTCCGCTGATTATAGCCGATGGTGCCCATAATGTTGAAGGGGTAAAAAAACTGGTAAATAGTTTGGGACCATTAATTAATGAAGATAGACAATTTTATATAATAGTCGGCATCCTGGGGGATAAGGATGTTGAAGGAATGATAGAGATGCTTGATTTTGGAAAGGCTAAAAAAGAGCTGATAATTACCAGAAATACTAACAGCCGGTCCTGTTCCCCTGAAGTTATCGGTCAATATGCTCAAAGACGGGGAATAAAGTACAGGGTATATCCTGATTTAAAGACCTCCCTCACGGGGGTGTTAAATGATGCCAGGCCTGAAGATGTAATATGTGTCACCGGTTCTCTATATACAGTTTCAGAAGCTAAAATATTAGTTCAAAGTGGTATAAAACATAACAGTCAATCATAATAGTATAAAGAAAAGGAGTGTGGTGAAAAAATGAGCAGGCAGAATACTTTTTCACTTACCATTATGGTAATTGTTATGGCCCTGCTGGCAATATTTGTTGGTTATCTACTGGGGAACTGGTTAATCCAGATGGTAACCGGTGACCCCGGCCAAAATACTCAACAGGTTGTTGAAGACAAAATTATTGAAGAAGAGATTGTGGATGATCAGGGAAATACTCAAAAAACTCCCTCACCAGAGACATCAGGGGATATGACAGGGGAAGAAAATTTAAATGGGAAAAGTGTTGACCCTGACCAGGATGTCATCGAATATAAGTATATAAAACAGCAGCTACAGGGAGAAGAAGTCTACGCAGTCCAGGTTGGGGCCTTTAATAACTATAATAATGCCCTGAGGTTAAAACAGGAACTTGAAGAAAAAGGGCTCCAGGCGGTTATTACTGAAGGGGTCCCCTATAAAGTTCAACTGGGGGCAACGACCGACAGGCAGGAAGCTGAACAGACAGAAAAAGTCGTTGAATCTCTTGGATATGATGCCTTTATTACCCACTAATTTGTGGGGTTTTTTTTTGGGTTGTTTTTGTCCAGGATTTAATATATAATATTTTTAGCATATGCCTGTTTTATTTTTTATTTAATATATATTCTTTTGTTAGTCGTAATACTGTATTATAATTACTAAAGGGGTGAAAAAAAGTGGGTGCACTAACATTCAGGCAGGGAGTCCATCCTGAGTATAACAAAGAGCTTACCAGAGATAAGCCATTAAAAAAAGCAGCACGACCCGGTAAGGTGGTAATACCCCTTCAACAGCATATTGGGGCCCCCTGTGATCCTTTGGTAAAAAAAGGTGATCAGGTCAAACTGGGTCAAAAAATCGGGGATACTGATGCTTTTGTATCAGCTCCTGTTCATGCCTCGGTTTCTGGTACTGTTAAAGATATAACTGATGTTTTAACCCCAAGTGGTAAAAAGTCCAGGGCCGTTGTAATTGAAGCTGATGAAGAGGATGTTCTTGATGAGAGTATCAAACCCCGGGGTGAATTAAGTGATTTAACCCCTGAAGACATTAAAAACATTATAAGAGAGGCGGGGATTGTTGGTTTAGGTGGGGCTACTTTTCCTACCCATGTTAAGCTTAATGTCCCCGAAGGCAAAGAAATTGATCATGTTATTCTTAATGGTGCTGAGTGTGAACCTTATCTAACAGTTGACCACCGGATTATGGTGGAAAGGTCTGAAGATGTTGTCTTTGGCCTCAGGGCTTTGATGAAGGCCGCCGGGGTAGAGAATGGACTTATTGGAATTGAAGATAATAAACCTGACGCCATCCAGGCTATGAAAAAGGTGGTAGAAAATGAACCGGGGATTGAAGTTAAGGTTCTGGAGACTAAATATCCCCAGGGTGGCGAAAAGATGTTAATTAAAGCCCTCCTGGATAGGGAAGTGCCAGTGGGAGGTTTGCCGCTTGATGTAGGTGTGATTGTAAATAATGTATCTACAGCTGTGGCGGTAACTGATGCTATTAAGAAGGGAATGCCCCTCATTGAACGCCCGGTAACTATTACCGGTAGAGGGGTTAAGAACCCCCTGAATTTAGTATTCAGGGTAGGGACTCCAATCGAGGATTTGATTGAACAGGCCGGAGGAATGGTTTCTCCTGGAGGTAAGGTGATTGTAGGTGGACCCATGATGGGTATTTCACAACCTCATACCGGAATTCCTTCCAATAAAGGGACTTCAGGTCTTTTGATTTTACCTCCAGAAGAGATTGAGGATTTTAATCCCAGACCATGTATTAAATGTGCCCGGTGTGTCGATTCCTGTCCTATGATGTTGATGCCGATTCAACTTTCCAATTTTGCCAAACATGAAATGTATGACGAGCTTGAAAAGTATAATGTTCTCAATTGTATTGAATGTGGTACCTGTTCTTATGTTTGCCCGGCCCGTCGCCCTCTGGTTGAGTATATAAGGCTGGGAAAGGCAGAAATAATAGCCAGACGGAAAAAGGCTCAGTAAGGAGGATAGTTATGAATAGGGAACAACTGGTAGTAACCTCATCACCTCATATCAGGGATGTTACTACTGTAAATCAGATAATGTGGTCTGTTGTTTTCTCACTGGTTCCGGCAATTGTAGCCGCAGTGTGGTTCTTTAAAATAAATGCTCTGCTAGTTATTTCAGTAACAGTTGTTTTTGCTTTATTAACCGAGGTTATATTTCAAATTGCCCGGGGGAAGGAAGTAACTATTAATGATGGGAGTGCTGTGATTACAGGTATTTTACTTGCTTTAACCCTCCCGCCTACTATTCCGTTATGGATTGCAGCCCTCGGGAGTGTTGTGGCTGTTGGCCTCGGGAAACAGGTTTTTGGTGGTCTGGGGTATAACCCCTTTAACCCGGCTCTCGTTGGTAGGGCCTTTTTAATAGCTGCTTATCCGGTTCCCATGACCACCTGGATACTGGATGGTCAAACCACAGCTACCCCCTTAAATTTAATGAAGTCTGATGGAATTTTGACAGATTACTGGGATTTATTTATAGGTCATATTGGAGGCTGTTTAGGAGAAACTTCAGCCCTGGCTCTGTTACTGGGAGCGGTTTATTTAATCTATAAGGGTTATATAGACTGGAGGATTCCTGCCGGGATGTTGGGGTCTGTCTTTGTGCTAACAATGTTATCTGGTCAGGATCCTGTTTTCCATCTCTTTGCCGGAGGCCTTGTACTCGGTGCTTTTTATATGGCAACCGATATGGTAACAACACCGGTTACTAAAATGGGTCGCTGGATTTTTGGAGTTGGTGCTGGTCTTATTGTTGTTGTTATCAGGTTATGGGGTGGTTATCCTGAAGGTGTCCTCTTTTCAATTCTTTTAATGAATATGACGGTACCGATTTTAAACCGTTATACCCGTCCCCGTAGCCTGGGGGAGGTGAAGGCAGGTGCAAAATAATAATCTCATGAGGTTAGTTCTTACCTTAACAATTATCGGCCTTTTTTCTGCTTTTGCCCTTGCTTATGTATATGAATGGACTACTCCAATGATAAATAAACATGACGAAATGGCCAAAAAAGAGGCTATTTACTCTGTTTTACCTGATGTTGATGACGTGAAACAGGTCAAAAAAGGTGACCTTACCTTTTATGAAGGTTATAGTAATGGGAGTATGGTTGGTATAGCTCTGGAAACAAGTGGTGGCGGTTTCCAGGGTATCATAACCCTGATGCTCGGAGCTGATCCGGTAAGTGGAAAAATATATGGTATCAAGGTCCTGAATCACCAGGAAACCCCTGGATTGGGAGCCAATATTACTGGAGAAGACTTTGAGAAAAACTTCAGGGATAAACCCTTCGGAGAATACAGTGTTGTAAAAAGACCGGTATCAAACCCTTATGAAGTTGAAGCTATTTCGGGGGCTACGATATCCTCCCAGAAGGTAACAAATATTGTAGAAAAGGCTGTAAAAGATATTAAGCGGTATTATGGGGGTGGGTCTGAATAATGTTAAAGGAATTTATCAAAGGTTTATGGAATGAAAATCCGATTTTCAGGCTTGTTATTGGAATGTGTCCTACCCTGGCGGTTACCAATACAGCTGAAAATGGTCTGGCCATGGGACTGGCAACAACTTTTGTTTTACTGTCATCAGAAATTGTTATTTCCCTGATAAAAAAGTTAATACCCAATGATGTTAGAATTCCAAGTTATATTTTGATTATAGCTACCTTTGTTACTTTTGTGGATTACTTTCTTAAGGCTTTCTTTCCTACCATTGCGGCCTCATTAAGCTTATTTGTGCCATTAATTGTGGTTAACTGCTTAATTCTGGGGAGGCAGGAGGCATTTGCTTCTAAAAACCCTCTTCACCTGTCTATTGCTGATGCTCTGGGAATGGGAGCCGGTTTTACCTGGGCCCTGTTTGTTTTAAGTGTAGTCCGTGAGGCTCTGGGTATGGGGACTATCTTCGGTAATCCTATTTTTGGGGCCGGCTATGAACCCATGATAATAATGGTTTTACCGGGTGGTGCTTTTATCAGTCTGGGAATATTAGTTGGAATCATGAATTATATAAGTAGACTCGGTAATAAAGGGGAGAGATAAGCAATGTCTGAAGAATTTACCCGGATACTTTTAATATTTATTAGTACTGTCCTCGTTAACAATTTTATACTGGTCCGGTTTTTGGGTATCTGTCCTTTTTTAGGTGTTTCCCGTCATGTGGAGACTGCCTTCAGTATGGGACTGGCAACTACTTTTGTAATGACTATGACCGGGGCTGCAACCTGGTTAATTAATACCTATATCCTTGAAATGTTCAATTTGCCTTTTTTACAGTATGTCTCCTTTATTATTGTTATAGCTTCTCTAGTACAGTTTGTTGAGATGTTTATAAAAAAGACCAGCCCGGTTTTATACAAAGCACTGGGGATTTATCTACCCTTGATTACCACTAACTGTGCTATCCTCGGTCTGGCTTTATTAATTCCACTAAATGGCTACAATTTTATTGAAAGTATTGTCTTCGGATTGAGTGCCGGTGTTGGCTTTACCCTGGCAATTGTTCTGATGGCGGGTCTCAGGGAAACACTGGAGTTTGCTGATGTACCGGAAGCTTTAAAAGGGGTTCCCATAACCCTGATTATTGCCGGGATTATGGCTATGGCTTTTATGGGTTTTTCCGGTATGATTTCCATTTAAGTTTACGGAGGTGAAAGGATGGAACCAGTATATGTATATTCTCTCCTCAGCATGGGAGGCCTCGGGGCCTTACTGGCAGCTGGTCTGGGTATAGCTTCAAGAACTTTCCATGTTGAGAGGGATAAAAGAATAGATGAAGTTGAAGAAGCCTTACCAGGGGCCAATTGTGGGGCCTGTGGTTATGCTGGATGCAGTAGTTTTGCGGAAGCGGTAGTTAAAGGAGAAGCCCCTGTTAACGGTTGTCCGGTCGGAGGGGCTGAGGTGGCTGATAAGATTGCTGATATAATGGGACTTGAAGCAGAAGCTGGTGAGAAAAAGGTTGCCCAGGTTTTATGTAATGGTGGCTGGAAGGAAACCCGTCAGCCTGCTGAATATATGGGTATCGAAAGCTGTAAGGCTGCCAATATGGTTAATGGGGGAACAAAGGCCTGTCAGTATGGCTGCCTTGGCCTGGGTGACTGTGTTGCTGTCTGCCCTTTTGATGCTATTGAAATGAATGAAAATGGTCTTCCGGAAGTAAATTATGATAAATGCACTGGCTGTGGCAAATGTGTAGAGGCCTGTCCCCGTGGTATTATTACCCTGGCCCCCCTTTCAGGGAAAAATCATATCAGGTGTTCTTCCCATGACCATGGGAAAGTAGTAAAAGGTGTCTGTGAAGTGGGTTGTATAGGCTGTGGGATCTGTGCCCGGGTTTGTCCGGTCGATGCCATCACCATTGAAGATAACCTTGCCGTTATCGATTATGATAAGTGTATTAACTGTGGCCTCTGTGCTGAGAAGTGTCCAACCGGTGCCATTGAGTTTGAGGGCCGGAGGATTGAGGAAATTCATATTACTGATAAATGTGTTGGTTGTACCAGGTGTGCCAGAGCCTGTCCGGTTGATGCTATTGAAGGGTCTTTAAAGGAAAAACATGAAATTAACCCTGAAACCTGTGTTAAGTGCGGTATATGTTATGATACCTGTAAGGTAAAAGGAGCCATTGAGGTTACCTATCAGGTGGAAGAGTAATTTATAAAATGAGGAAGAGTAATTTATAAAATAAGAATAATTTATAAAAAATTAGTTAACTTAAAATGTTAAAAAAACAGGGGTACTGTGGTGCCCCTGTTTTATTTATTTTGGTCAGTAGACAAGCCCTGTAAAAGATGTTACAATAAACTATGAAGATTTAAGCAACTCCCTGATATTCAATGGTTCAAACGGGAATAATGATTAAGGTAATTTCAGCCTCTTTCAAAATTAAAATATGTTTACAAACCATGTGTGAAGATTTTTTTGTATAACAGGGAAAGGGATAAATAATGAAGAGACTGTTAGAATATATGACAATTTATGATAAAATACTGATTGTATCTGTAACTGTTATTAGCATTTTTTTTATTATATTCCCCCTGACAGGGTTTTTAAGTGGGGGTAATGACGGAGGAAACCAGGTTATTGTAATAATGCGTGAGGGAAAGCTTATTCATAAGATACCTGTAGAGGATACTTATGGTGATAAACCGCTTTTAATCAAGGTAAAAGGTCCTATCGGAACCCACATTATTGAAGCCCATAATGGGAATGTTAGGGTTAAAGAGGCTCCAGAAAGGGATCCGGAGAAAATATGTGAAAAAACAGGCTGGATAAAAGGGCCTGGGCCTGTTATTGTATGTGTTCCCAACAAAATATCGATATGGATTGAGTCAAAGGAGACAGAAATTGATGGGGTTTCCTGGTAAGTATTTTCTAAGGGTAATTATTCTTTTCATTTTATTAATAATTGCTGTAATTATGGTTAAACTTTTTGCCCGACCAGAAATAATTTCCCGGACAGATTATTTCATGGATACAACAGTTACTATTAAAGTAGTAAAACAACCCGGAGCCGGGGATATTATAGAAGAAGCTCTCTCATATATGAAGGAGAAAGCCGACAGGTTTGACAGGTTTAACCCTGAAAGTGATATTTCTGTAATAAATCGAAATAGTGGTCAGGCTGTTAAAGTAAATGAAGATACCGTTGAATTATTGAGATATTCTTTAAAATATGCCCGGATGAGCCAGGGGGCTTTTGACCCTACTGTTGCCCCCCTGATGGACCTCTGGGGTTTCAGTAAAAACAGGAAAAACCGGGTACCTTCACCTGGAGAGATTAAAGGGGTATTATCCAGAGTGGGGTATGACAGGATAGAGATTTACCGTAGTAACCAGGTTTATTTACCTCCAGGAATGGCCATAGATCTGGGTGGTCTGGCCAAAGGATATGTAGTCGATGAAGGAATTAAATTTTTAAGAGATAATGGAATAAAAGCCGGAATGATAAATGCCGGGGGAAATATTAGAGTAACCGGGGTGAAATCCCCGGGTATTCCCTGGAAGTTCGGGATAAGAGACCCTGAAGATAGGGGGCAAATACTAAAAGGGTATATAATAAACCTGAAAAGGGGTAGTCTGGCTACTTCCGGTGATTATGAGAGATTTTTTGTGGCTAACGGGCATCGTTATTCCCATCTTCTTGACCCCCGGACCGGTTACCCCGGTTCAGATCTTCAGTCTGTGACCATATATGCACCAACGGCCTTAGAAGCAGATATTTTGTCAACTGCTGTTTTTATAATGGGCTGGGAAAGGGGACGGGAATTAATTGAAAAAATCCCCGATGTTGAAGGGCTTATGATTAAAAACGACCAGATCTGGTTGAGTAAAGGATTCAGGGAGTTAATTAACAGGTAAATTTTACCCTTTCTGGATATTAAGAAGGAAATATAGTACCCTGTATTGAATTATAAATCAGGGTCTTTAGTAATTGATTTTTTTGTCTACAAATAGTACTTATTATAAATTTTTTATTATTGAATTCATTTAAATAAATGTGTCTGGTATTTGTTATAATAAATATATGGTAAAATAGAGCATTTGTAGTAATAGTTATAAATCAGGAGATTTAAATCAGGAGAAGGGATTATTGTGAAAACACATAGAGTGGTTACCACTGGATTACTGGTATCGATGGGATTAATCTTACATTTTGTAGAGAGTATGATACCCATGAGTTCTATAGTCCCCGGAGCTAAACTGGGTCTGGCCAATATAGTCAGTCTGGTTGGTCTGGTCCTTTTTGGCTTTCAGGGAGGCTTTCAAATATTGTTGCTCAGGATTTTAATTGGCTCATTAATGGCCGGTACTTTTATGACAGTCAGTTTTTACCTGAGTTTATCCGGGGGTATATTTAGTTTTCTGGCTATGTTTCTGGCCTATACCCACCTTAAAAATAAATTTAGTTTAATTGGAATAAGTGTTATTGGGGCTATTTTTCATAACCTGGGTCAGGTTATTACCGCTTATTTTGTTATCTCAAACCCCGGTATTTTTTACTATCTACCCTATTTAGTGTTGATGGCTATTCCCACCGGAATAGGGGTAGGATTAGCTTCATACTTTACGGTTAATTATCTTCCCGAAACTTTTTTAAGGGGGAGTAACTATGGCTCTTAAACTGGTACTGGCATCTTCTTCACCGCGAAGGGAAAAATTACTTAAATTGATGGGATTGAAATTTACTATCGTTCCGAGTAAAATAGATGAGAGTGTATATACAAATTTGCCCCCCAGGGATATGGTTCAGGAACTGGCCAGGGCCAAAGCAAGTGAAGTTGGAGAACTGGTCGAGGAATCATGTGTAATAGCTGCTGATACTGTTGTGGTTAAGGGGAATAAAATACTCGGTAAACCCTCCAGCCATGAAGAAGCTATAGACATGCTTTCCGGCCTTCAGGGGGAGAAACATACTGTATTAACAGGACTTGCAGTTTTGTCAACAGAAAATGGCAAAATACTGGTAGATTATGATAAAACTGATGTTTATATGAGGGAAATGGACAAACAGGAGATTATCTCCTATGTTAATACCGGTGAACCCATGGATAAAGCGGGTTCCTATGCTATTCAGGGTCTCGGTGGAATTTTTGTGGAACGCATTAAGGGTTCTTATTTTACGGTAATGGGTCTTCCCATCCATAAGTTATCCTTGATGCTAAAAGAGTTTTCCATTGATGTGATTTAGGTCCGGGTTAAACCCGGCCTTCATCAAATTATATATGTTGGTGCTGGTGGAGAGGAGTAAGGAGTGGAGAATGGAGTATCGATATACCATTAAAGAATTACCTGAAGAGGAAAGGCCCCGGGAAAAACTAATAAAACATGGTGCCCGGGCCCTGTCTAACGCTGAGTTACTGGCCCTGATTATCAGGACCGGTAATAAAAAAAGAACTGCAGTGGAATTATCACAGGACATTTTAAATTTTTTTGGGGGGCTTGAGGCTTTAAACGATATTAGTGTTGAAGAAATTACCCGGATAAATGGGGTTGGTCTGGCTAAAGGGGCCCAGATACAGGCTACTGTAGAGTTGAGCAAGCGATTATTTAAGGCAGGGAAGGATAATAGACCGGTGGTTAAATCTCCAGGTGATGTAGCCGAGCTGGTAATGCCCGATATGAGGTATTTAAAGCAGGAAGTATTTAAGATTATTCTTTTTGATATTAAAAACCAGTTAATTGCTATATCAGAGATTTCCCGTGGTGGACTATCAAGTTCTATTGTTCATCCCCGGGAGGTTTTTAAAGAAGCTATTCGCCGCAGTAGTGCTGCTGTTATTTTAGTTCACAATCACCCCAGTGGAGACCCCAGTCCAAGTGATGAAGATATTAATGTAACCAGGAGATTAGTGGATTCCGGAAAAATACTGGGGGTAGATGTGCTGGATCATATAATTATCGGTGATGGAGTTTACTTAAGCATGAAAAAAGAAAACTTAATTTAACCATACAAAACAAATACTAAATATGGAAAGGAGTACTCGTTATGGTATTTAAATTTATCAGTGCACCATTTTCCCGTGATATGGGTATTGACCTGGGAACAGCGAATACATTAGTTTATATTAAAGGAAAAGGAATCCTGATTAGAGAACCTTCAGTAGTAGCATTAGATAGTAGTGAGGATAGTGTTCTGGCAGTTGGTGAAGAGGCTAAAAAAATGATTGGTAGAACCCCTGGCAATATTATTGCCGTAAGACCAATGAAAGATGGGGTTATTGCCGATTTTGATATTACAGAAACAATGATTAGACATTTTATAGAAAAGGCCCATAAAAGAACCAGACTGGTTCGACCCCGGGTTATTATCTGTGTTCCGTCAGGGGTAACTGAGGTTGAAAAAAGGGCTGTTCTGGATGCAGCCAGAAGTGCTGGCGCCAGGGAAGCCTATTTGATAGAGGAGCCTATGGCAGCAGCCATTGGGGCCGGGTTGCCGGTCCATGAGCCAACCGGTAATATGGTTGTTGACATTGGAGGAGGTACCACCGAGGTTGCTATCATATCTTTAGGGGGTATAGTTACCAGCCGGTCGATCCGGATCGGTGGTGATGAAATGGATGAAGCCATTATTCAGTATATTAAACGTAAATATAATCTGATGATCGGGGAAAGGACTTCTGAAGAAATAAAGATAGACATCGGGTCTGCTGTTACTGATGAGCCTGAGAAGACAAAAGAAATAAGGGGTAGGGATCTGGTTTCTGGTCTTCCCAAGACAATAGAGGTTACGGCTGAGGAGATAAGAGAAGCTCTGGAAGAACCTGTAACCCAGATTATGGATGCAGTAAAGTATACCCTTGAAAAAACCCCTCCTGAATTATCAGCTGATGTAATGGACAAGGGAATTGTATTAACCGGTGGTGGTTCATTACTACAGGGTCTTGATAGACTTTTAATGGAGGAAACCCAGATGCCTGTTCATTTAGCTGAAGAACCACTTGACTGTGTAGTTAAAGGGACCGGGGTTGCCCTGGAAGAGCTGGAATCTCTGAAGCGTGTCTTAATCACCCCGAAAAAAATATCTTAGGGGGAGGTTTTATTGAATAAAAGGACCTTTAGTATAAGTATATCTATTATACTGGTTTTATTTGTTACCTCTTTAGGGATTATAAATTTTACCGGGGTTGATATACCATACCTGAACTGGCTTCAAGTGGGGACCCATAATCTTATAAGTCCCATAGTTAACTATATAACTGGCATCTGTGATTCTATACAAGAATACTGGAATGGGATCATGAATGTTAAGCAACTGATTAATGAGAATAAGGGCCTTGAAAAGAAAGTAGCTAATCTTGAACGGCAGTTACTTGTACTTAAATTTATGGCCCGTGAAAACCAGAGGCTGAGGGAGCTTTTATCCTTTAAAGAATTTGTTCCCTATAAAACACTTGGGGCCGGGGTTATTGGTTACAGTCCCTCACCCTGGAAGGAAAAGATTATAATAAACCGGGGTTCCAGGGATGGCATTAAACCCAATATGCCCGTTATTTCGTATAATGGTATTCTGGTGGGGAGGGTGGATTATGTTGCCACTAACTCCTCCCAGGTATTATTGGTCAGTTCCCCTGAATTTGTTGTTGGGGGAATCGTTCAGCGCCCTGAATCAAGGGCCATCGGACTGGTTAAAGGCCAGCTCAATGAAGAGGGTATAAACTTAATGGACAACCTTTCCTGGGATGCCGACATTAAAAAAGGTGATTTAATCTTAACTTCAGGTTTATCCAACAGGTATCCCAAGGGAATTCCGATTGGTGAAGTTATTAAGGTAGAACCTGATAACTTTGGTCTTTCCCAGAAGGCCAGGGTTGAACTGTTTTTAAATTTGCATACTATTGAAGAAGTACTCGTTATCACTGATTTTTAGGGGGGAGGCAATTGAAAAAAATAGTATGGTATGTCCTGTTATTCACTTTAATAATTATAATTCAGTTGACTATTCCTCCCCGGACATTACACTTTGATCTCTTTCTGGTAACAATAATTGTAATGGGATTAATTAAGGGTTCCAAAGCCGGAGCCTGGACGGGTTTTATCGGTGGAAATATACAGGATTTGTTTCTGGGAGGTATGTTTGGAACCTATACCATCGTTAAGCTAATTATGGGTGGCTTATCGGGGTTGTTAGAGAAAGAATTTTTTAAGGAAAACCCGGTAGTCCCGGTAGCTACTATCTTTATTGCCAGTATTTTTCATGGGTTACTGGTTATTCTGATTACAGAGGAACTATTATTTAACATTAATTTATTTACCGCTTTAAGACAGACAATTTTACCTGAGGCGTTTTTTAATAGTATAGCCGGAATTATTATCTACTACATTGTTTATCGCCTTGAAAGAGGTGGCGAGTTATATTATGGTTAAACGGATACTGGTTCTGAAGGTTGTATTTTTGCTGGCATTAATTATAGTTGTTGCCAGAGCGGCCCAGCTTCAGCTGGTGATGGGTGATTATTATTACCAGCTGTCGGAGGGTAACCGGATATCCCTGAGGCCTATTAATGCTCCCCGGGGAAAAATATATGATAAAAATGGAAAAATTCTGGTATCCAATAAACTCGCCTATGACCTGTATTTACTCCCCAATGAAGTCCCTCCAGACATTTCTGTAAAAGAGATACTTCACCGCCTCAGTAAATATACCAATTTACCTATCAGCCAACTTGAAAAAAATTATCAGGAACATGAGGGTGATAGTTCACCCTCTCCTATTATCCTGAAAAGGAATATAACACCGGAAACAATGGTCATTATCCAGGAAAATGCAGAAAGCCTTCCTGGTATTTTTATTAAGGAATCAGCAATACGTTACTATGTCTATGGTGATTTAGCCCCACATGTGGTTGGTTATGTAGGGGAAATTAGTACAGAGGAATTAAGAAACCTGACCAGTCAGGGTTACGATTACCGCGGTGGGGATATTGTAGGTAAGGCAGGACTGGAACGTCAGTATGAAATCTATCTGAAAGGGACTGACGGGATTGAACAGATTGAGGTTAACAGCCTTCGGGAAAAGGTCAGGACCCTGGGGATAAAACCACCCAGACCAGGTAATAACCTTATTCTAAATTTAGACTATGAATTACAGAAAGAGACAGAGCGTTTGCTTGAAGAACATTTTTATAAACTCAGGGAGGAATTCCTGGATGATCCGGAAATGTACAGCCCGACAGGGGCTGCAGCAATTGTAATGGACCCCGACACCGGAGAAATACTGGCCATGGCCAGTATTCCTGATTATAATTTAAATGAATTTGCCGAAGGCCTGTCTCTTAAGGAGTATAAAGAACTTTTAAATGATCCCTTAAAACCCTTATTAAACCGGACTATTATGGCGGCTGTTCCTCCTGGTTCCATATTCAAACTTGTTACCGGTACGGCGGCTATAGAGGAACTGGGGATCAGGGCTGATACCAAATTTGTTGATGAAAACGGGATGTTTTTTGTACCCAACTGGTCAAGACCCTATAAAAACTGGCACCCCGGTGGTGAAGGTGAATTAAGCTTCACCAGGGCCATTGCCCGGTCCAATAACGTTGTTTTTTATGAGTTGGGTTACAGGCTTTACAAAAAATATAGAGGGAAGAAATTAAAATGGTATGCCCATCAGTATGGACTCGGTTCTCCAACGGGTATTGACCTTCCCGGTGAAAAAGAAGGGCTGGTACCTGATGAAAAATGGAAGAGGAAAGTTTTCAATGAAGGCTGGTATCCTGGTGATTCTGTAAACCTGTCAATTGGCCAGGGTGGACTTTTAACCACTCCACTACAGCTTGCGGTTATGGTCAGTTCTATTGCCAATGGAGGAATTATATATGAACCTCATCTGGTGGATAAAGTTATTAGTCCTGATGGTGAGGTTGTCCTGGATGTTAAACCCCGCATTAAAAAGAGATTACCATTTAGAAGGCAGACCCTGAATATTCTGGAAAAAGGAATGGTGGAGGTTACTTCAACTTCTTATGGAACTGCCAGGTCTGTTTTTGCTGATTTTCCCATAAAAGTGGCCGGTAAGACCGGTACTGCCCAGACCGGGACAAGCAGACCCAATCACGGTTGGTTTGCTGGATATGCCCCTGTTGAGGACCCTGAAATTACTGTGCTGGTGTTTTTAGAGAATGGTAATTCCAGTAGCTATACTTTACCGATTGTAGCCGGTATTTTAAGAACTTATTTTGGGATAGAAGAACCTGTTGAAGAAGAACAAAATAATGAGGGTTCAAGTAGTAGTCTGGATGAAAATGTCCAGGAGGTTGAAGACAAAACAGGGGATAAAAAAGACAAGGAACAGGAAATAGAAAAAGAGAGAGAAATACAAGATGATGATAAGAAACTTCTGGAATATCTTGAAGAGGTTTTTTCTAAAGAATAGGTATTATTTAAAGTAATTAATTAGATAATGCAGGAAATAAAAGCATAAGTGTAGAAATAATACAAAGAAACAAGAAGGGACAAGGGTAGATGACAATGAGTTATCCGATTTCTATACAGGTAAATTCAAAAGGAGTTACCATTAATTTAAACCCTGAGGTAGATTTTTCTGTCCTGAAAAATGCCTTCCACCGGCATGTTGAGGAGGCCTCGGACTTTTTTGCCGGGGTAGATGTTTTTTTAAATGGTGGAGGTCGGACTTTTAGCCTTGATGAGATGCAGGAATTGATTAATATTGCATCAAACTACAGACAGGTAAAAAATATATACTTTGTAAATGAAGAAGAGAAAAATACCGGCCTGAATGATACTGTATTAATTCCCAGGACTATCAGGTCAGGACAGAGGATAAATTATCCTACTAATGTTGTCATCATTGGGGATATTAATCCAGGGGCTGAGGTTATTGCTGCCGGGGATATTATAGTCCTGGGGAAGATCAGGGGGGTTGTCCACGCCGGAGCCCGGGGTTCTAACAGGGCCCAGGTTATTGCCTTAAAGCTTGAACCCACTCAACTTCGGATTGGTAATATAATATCCAGACCCCCTGAAGGGGAATCAGACAGGAATAAAATCAGGCCGGAGAAAGCCTATATTAAAGGAAGTAATATCATCGTTGAAGAATTAGATTTATAATATTTACAAATTTACATAAGGAGGAAGCTAAAGTGGCAGGAAAAGTGATTGTTATAACATCCGGAAAAGGTGGGGTCGGTAAAACGACCACTACAGCAAATTTAGGGACAGCTCTAGCCATGATGGGGAAGAGGGTCTGTTTAATTGATGCCGATATTGGGTTGAGAAACCTGGATGTTGTTATGGGACTCGAAAATAGAATTGTTTATGATATAGTGGATGTAGTTGAAGGGAATTGCAGGCTGGAGCAGGCTCTGATCAGGGATAAAAGGAATAAAAATCTCTTTCTGTTACCGGCTGCCCAGACCAGGGATAAAACAGCTGTAACACCATATCAGATGCAGGAATTGACTACAACCCTGAAGGAAGATATGGATTATGTTCTGGTTGACTCACCTGCCGGCATTGAACAGGGTTTTAAAAATGCTATATCCGGGGCTGATGATGCCATTATTATTACTACTCCGGAGGTTTCTGCAGTCAGGGATGCTGACAGAATTATTGGACTTCTGGAAACAGAGGGGTTAAAAAACCCCGAGGTTATAATTAACAGAATCAGGATCGATATGGTTCAAAAAGGTGATATGATGGATATTGATGACATGATAGAAATCCTGGCCATAAATTTACTAGGGGTTGTCCCGGAAGATGAAAGTATCGTTATTTCAACAAACAAGGGTGAACCCATCGTAATTAAAGCAGATAAATCAAAAGCCGGAGAAGCCTTTATGAATATAGCCCGTCGTATTAATGGAGAAGAATTACCATTGATGTCACTTGAGAAGGAAACCCTGATCAAGAAAATTAAAAAGATGGTTGGATTATCATAAAGGAGGGAATAGCCATCGACCTGCTGAAAAAAATGGGGTTAAAAGAAGGTGAAGGCCCCAGTAAGGATATCGCAAAAGAGCGGCTTCAGTTTATATTAATACAGGATCGGATTGATCTCTCCCCCCAGGAGTTAGAATCAATGAAAAAAGAACTGATGGGGGTAATAACAAAATATATCAAGGTAGATTCAAACAATGTTAAAATGAAGATAAACCGTAATAAAGATATGATGGCTCTAGTGGCCAATTTTCCCCTGGAAAAAACCGTTTAGAAGAGGAATATATTATGCACTGGAATAAAAAGTTATTGAAAAATTTAAATATATCTATCCCGTTAACTGTTTTTCTATTAATTGTTATAGGGTTGGTTGCTATTAGCAGTGCTGTTGAAATTAATAAACCCCATTCTTACGGGATGAGGTTTTTGCAGAAACAGATTATTGCCGTTATACTCGGGGTAATAGCTGTGCTGGTGATTCAATTTTATGATTACAGAATGTTTAAGGATTACATGGATATTATATATTTAACTTCGGTTGGAATCCTGGTTGTCCTGCTTATAGCCGGGGAGACCATTGCAGGAGGTAAAATGTGGATTAGCCTGGGGCCGGTTAATTTTCAGCCGTCAGAGCTTTCCAAGATAATGGTTATTCTGGTTCTGGCCACAGTCCTGGATGAAGAGCAGAAAAACCTCGAGTATTTAACGGGAATGGCTAAACCTTTTTTATATGTGTTAATACCTTTTGTTTTAATTATTCTCCAGAATGATCTGGGAACTTCTTTAGTTTTTCTTTTTATCTTTATTGGTATGCTTTTTGTAGCCGGGGGAAATCTCTTTTACATGGTTTTGTTTTTTGGTGGAGGTTTTCTGTCCATTGTGTTATATATAATTGCCCATTTTAAATTTAATGTCCCGCTTATATTCCTTAAAGAATATCAGTTAAACCGGTTAGTTGCTTTTGTTAATCCTGACCTTGATCCCTATAATATTGGGTATAACCTTAATCAGTCTAAAATTGCCATTGGTTCAGGAAAGTTGTTTGGCAAGGGCCTATTTGCCGGAACCCAGAACCAGCTAAAGTTTTTACCGGAAAAACATACTGATTTTATCATTTCGGTGATCGGTGAAGAATTTGGTTTTATTGGGATATTGATTCTGGTATCATTATATATTTTCCTGTTGTGGCAGATATTCAATGTCGCCATAGAGGCAAAAGATAACTATGGGAGGCTGGTTGTAACCGGAATAGGCTGTATGTTTTTCTTCCATATTATAGAAAATATTGGCATGGCAATGGGGTTAATGCCAATCACAGGGTTGCCCTTGCCCTTTATCAGTTATGGTGGTAGTTTTATGGTTTCTTCGCTTGTTGCCATTGGGCTGGTTATAAATGTAAATCTCAGAAAAAGTAAAATATTATTTTAAGTATAAATAACCCCTCCCTGAAATATATACTTATAAAGGGAGGGGGAAAATAATTGAGACCTGGGGTATCTTTTAGGATTAACCCCCTTTTTTTATTGGTAGTGGTAGTTTTTGCTCTGGCTGGACTGTTCACAGAAGCAATTATTTCGATAGTTTTAGTAATAACCCACGAGTTTATTCATTTACTTGTGGCCTACCGGCTGGGTTACCGGCCGGGAAAAATCGAGTTATTCCCCTTCGGGGGTATGGCCGAGTATTCAGGTTTGCTGGAGATGAATCCAGGTGATGAAATAAAGGTTGCGGGAGCAGGTCCCCTTTATAACCTGGCAATGGCCGGTATATTTTATTTAATATACATGTTAACACCACATAATCTTTATTTGTTAATTGTGAAATATAACCTGGTCTTAAGTTTTTTTAACTTAATTCCAGCTTTACCACTGGATGGGGGACGGGTATTCAGGGCTCTGATGGTTTATAATTCTGGTTTTAAACGGGGAACACTAATAGCAGTTAAGCTGGCAAAAATATTAGCAATTTCGGGTGCTGTCATGGGGGGTGTTTGTGTCTTATTAAATAAATCAAACCTGTGGGTGTTATTAATATCTTTTTTTGTGTATGGAGCTTCCCTTAAAGAAGAAAATCAGATAGTTTATCGGCTTGTAAGGTATTTAACCCGACGCCGGCAGGAAAATATAAACCTGACAATTAGCCCTGTTGTTAATAAAGTTGTAAGAGGGGAAATGCAAGTTGAAGAGGTGATATATCATTTAAACCCTGTAAAATATAATATTTTTATTGTACTCGATAGTAAAATGAGATTATCGGGAATTATTACAGAATCACAGTTGATAGATTCTTTTTTCCGGTTAAAAAAGCATAACATTAAATTAAATGATATAATAAGAAAATGAGAAATATATGGGGGTGGTTGTGGTGATTGTAAAAGACCAGCTAGAGAAAATATTATACCGGGTTAACAGTCCAACAAGGTACATTGGGGATGAATGGAATGCTGTTAAAAAAGAATGGACCCCCGATAAAATTAAAGTGGCGGTGGCTTTTCCCGATGTTTATGAAATCGGGATGTCCCATCTTGGTTTGAAAATAATATATCACCTTTTAAATAAACAGGATGACATAATCTGTGAGCGGACCTATGCACCCTGGGTTGATATGGAAGAAGAGTTGCGCAAAAATGATATTCCTCTTTTTTCCCTGGAGAGTAAACATGAAATAAAAGACTTTGATATTCTTGGTTTTACTCTTCAGTATGAAATGAGTTACACCAATATTTTGACCATGATAGATCTGGCCGGTTTACCCTTACATAGTAAAGATAGGGGAGAGGAGTACCCCCTGGTAATAGGGGGAGGTTCGACTGTTTTTAACCCGGAACCCCTGGCCCCCTTTTTTGATTTGTTTTTCATCGGGGAAGCAGAAACAGGTATTGTTGAACTGGTGAGAAGATATGATCAGTATAAACAAAGAGGTTTAAACAGGGAGGATATTTTATTAAAATTATCTGAGATACCGGGGGTTTATGTACCTTCATTATATGAACTGGAGTATGGAAATGAAGGTCAGGTGGTTTCTATAGATACGGTAAAACCAGGGGTAAAGGAACGGATAAAGAAACAGGTAGTAAATGATCTTGATAAATCATTTCATCCAGTGGATTTTATTGTCCCCTATAAAAGTATTGTCCATGACCGGGCTGTCGTAGAAATTGCCCGGGGCTGTACGCGTGGCTGTCGCTTTTGTGCTGCCGGTATCTCTTACCGCCCGGTCCGGGAAAGGAAAAAAGATACCATTGTCAGGCTAGCTGATAAGATTTTAACCAGCACCGGATATGAAGAACTGTCGCTGGTTTCTTTAAGTACCATTGATTACAGTGGCATAGAGGATTTAATAAAGACCCTGGCAACAAGATATGAGGACAGGAGAATTAGTATATCCCTGCCTTCGTTGCGGGTTGACAGGTTTTCGGTAAACCTGGCCAAAGAGGTTCAGAGAGTCAGGAAATCAGGTCTGACCTTTGCCCCGGAGGCCGGTACCCAGCGGTTACGGGATGTAATTAATAAGGGGGTTAAAGAGGAAGACCTGTATGAAGCTGTTACGTCTGCCTTTAAAGAAGGGTGGTCAACCCTAAAGCTTTACTTTATGATTGGACTACCTACTGAGACAGAGGAGGATATTGCCGGAATTGTTAAACTGGCAAAGAAAGTTCTCGAACTAGGTAAGGAGATAAGGCGATCTAACAAGAAAAAGATGAAACCAATAAAGGTTCAGGTCAGTGTTTCGACCTTTATTCCCAAACCTTTCACTCCATTTCAGTGGGTGGCAATGGATGATAAGGATACTATTATTGAAAAACAGAACTATCTTAAGAAAAATTTAAGGGGGAGGGGACTATCTTTCAGCTGGAATGACCCTGATTTGAGTATTCTGGAAGGCATTTTTTCCCGGGGTGATAGAAGACTGGCCTCTACTCTGGAACAGGCCTGGGCGATGGGCTGTCGTTTTGACGGCTGGAATGAACATTTTAATATGGATAAATGGTTAAGGGCCTTTGAAAAGAGTGGGGTTGATATTGATACATATTTAAAGAAAAGGGATATTAATGAAATACTTCCCTGGGATCATATAGATATGGGGGTTTCTAAAAAGTTTTTAATAAAAGAATATGAAGCAGCCCTCCGTGGGGAAACTACTGAAGATTGCAGGAATGGTTACTGTCCGGGATGTGCTGTCTGCTTTAACCTTGATGCTAAACTGGAGTTAGTAGGGGCTGATAACAGTGAAAATCAGGGCTAAGTTTAAAAAATTTGGTTCGTTGAAATATATATCTCATCTGGAATTAATGAATACTTTACAGCGGGCTTTCAGGCGGGCTAAATTACCCCTCGCCTATTCCAGGGGATATAACCCCCACCCCAGGCTTTCTATGGGAATGGCCCTTTCCGTGGGATTAACGGGACTTGGTGAATATTTTGATGTTGAACTGGAACAGGAAATTGAACCCGGGTTATTTATAAAACGGGCTAATAAATGTTTACCACATGGTTTAGAGATTCTTCGGGCCCGAAAGATTCCCGACAGGCTAAAGTCATTGATGGCCCAGGTTGATACAGCGATGTACAGGGTGGAGATGGATTTTGACGGGAAGATTGATGGCAGGTCTATCATTAAAGACTTCCTGTCCAGGCAGGAAATCAGGATTATACGGAAGAGGAGAAAGAAAAAAGATAAGGAAATAAACATCAGACCCTTAATCAAGGGTATCGAGATTGAGGAAGACAATATCTGGTTATTTACTGTCAGTACCGGGAGCAGGGGGAATTTGAGAATTGAGGAATTAATCAGGGCTCTGGTGGAAAATTATAATAATGTTAATGAAGTACCATTAACTAAGATAACCAGGATAGGGCTTTACGTTACCAAAAATGGGAATCTATATGAATTAATAGATGACCATGTAGTGGAGGCAGATTCATAGATGGTAAATCAAATAATAATAAATTCAGGAATAAAGGAAAAAAGGGCTGCTATATTAATGGATAATGTTCTGGAGGACATAGTTATTGAGCTGGATAGTTATAAAAAAATTGTTGGTAATGTTTACAGGGCCCGGGTTATAGATGTCTTACCGGGAATGCAGGCTGCGTTTGTCGATATTGGATATGATAAAAATGCCTTTTTACATGTTAGTGATATTTATCCCCTGCTCGACGAAAAGCAGTTAAAATTAAAAAAAGAAGGCAAGCTCGGGATACAGCATGTTTTACAACCAGGTCAGGAACTTATGGTCCAGGTTGTAAAAGAACCTATCTACGAAAAAGGGGCAAAAGTAACCTGCAAGATATCCTTACCCGGAAGATATCTGGTATTATTACCTGGTGAATACAGGACTGCAATTTCACGAAAGATTAAAGACTTTGATGAAAGAGATAGATTGAAGAAAATAGTTGGGAAACTCAAGGATCCAGATATGGGATTAATAATCAGAACCAACTCACGATACAAAAAGGCTGATTTGCTTGAACTGGATTATTCTTACCTGAAACGGACCTGGACCCAGATAAAAGAGAATTATAATAACAGTAAGGCCCCGGACCTTATATATGAGCATGCCAGCCTGTTAAAGACAATTGTCCGGGATTATTTAAATAAAGATGTGGATAAGGTTTTAATAGATGATGAATCTGATTACCGTGTTCTTCTGGAGTTGAGTGAAAAACTTGCCCCTGATTTAAAAAACAGGATAAATCTTTATAATAAGAAGATGCCGATATTCCATGTTTATGGAATAGAGAAAGAACTTGAAAGGGCCATCAGGAAGAAAATCTGGCTAGATTCTGGTGGCTTTATAGTGATTGAACAAACTGAGGCCCTGGTGGCTATTGATGTCAATACCGGTAAATATACCGGAAAAAAGAATGCTGCCAGGACCATTTTAAAAACCAATCTTGAAGCAGCCCGGGAAATTGCCCGGCAGCTGAGGCTTAGAGATATAGGTGGGATAATAATCATTGATTTTATTGATATGAAAGAAAGACGGCACCAGCAGGAGGTTCTGGAAACCTTTGAGAAGGAACTGGCAAAAGACAGGTCTGTAACTTCAATTCAGGGGTTAACTAAACTTGGGTTACTGGAGATGACCCGGCAGAAAGTTCGAGAAGGACTGGGGGAACTTATGCAAAAAGAGTGTTCTTACTGTCGGGGGAAGGGATTAATTTTATCGGCTAACAGTGTGGCTGAATCAATAATCAGAAATATCCAGTTGAAAAAAGCCAGTGAAGAATTTTCCAGGGCAGTAGTAGAGTGTCATCCCCTGGTAGTTTCTAGCCTGAAAGGGGATAATGGTGAGGTATTACAAAAAATATTTAAAAAAACAGGTGTCAGCCTTGAATTAAAACCGGTTAATAGTCTTCATATTGAAAAATACAGGATTAATATAACAGGTTAGCTCTTAGTTTTTCCAGGTATCCTGTTAATTGCCTTGACTTGAGGTTAGATTTATGCTAAAATAAATTGCTGGAGTTTTAATGTTAACTGTATGGTGACGTTGTGTTACCTAAGCCGCTCGGAACGGGTTTTAAAAAGCTGTTGAGCTTACCTGATTCCGGCGAGTCCAGGGTAAGGAGGTGGATTGGAATGTATGCCATTATAAAAACCGGTGGTAAACAGTACCGTGTTGAAGAAGGAAAGATTATCAAGGTGGAAAAATTACCTGTTGCAGAAGGTGAACAGGTTGAGTTTGATAAGGTACTGGCTTATGCTGATGATGAAGGTGTAAAATTTGGCCAACCTTATGTTGAAGGTGTCAGGGTTACCGGTAAGGTTATTGAAAACGGCAAAAATAAAAAGATTATTGTCTTTAAGTACAAAGCTAAAAACCGTTACCGCCGTAAAACCGGTCACCGTCAGCCCTATTCCAGGGTTTTAATTGAAAAAATCGAGGCTTAATTTATATAACCATTTTTAAAAGGGGGTGGAAGTTGTGTCCAAGAAAAAAGGTGTTGGTAGCTCCCGGAACGGACGTGATAGTGAATCAAAACGACTTGGGGTCAAAAGGTTTGACGGACAGTTTGTTAAGGCAGGCAGTATTCTGGTTCGTCAGAGAGGAACCAAATTTATGCCTGGCCTGAATGTTGGCCGCGGTGGTGATGATACCCTCTTTTCCAAAATTGATGGCTATGTTAAGTTTGAAAGAAAGGGTAAGAATAAAAAAGCGGTCAGTGTTTACACAGAGGAACAGTTCGAGAGTGTTGCAAATTAATGTTATAAACCCCCTCAGTACTTGTGACTGGGGGTTTTTTAATTTTTGACTTTAACCCTGAATGGTTAATAATAATTAGTATTGGTTATATTAGGTAGTGTTAAGAGGGTGATAAAATGTTTGTCGATGAAGTAGAAATTAAAGTTAAAGGTGGTCAGGGTGGTAACGGGGTTGTAAGTTTCCGCCGGGAAAAATTCGAACCAATGGGAGGCCCGGATGGTGGTGATGGTGGTGACGGAGGCAATGTTATATTACGGGTAGATGAAGGTTTAAATACCCTGGCTGATTTTAGGTACCAGAGGCATTATGAAGCTGAACGGGGTTATCATGGTTCGGGGAAGAATAAACACGGCAGGAGTGGGGAAGACCTCGTTCTCAAGGTCCCACCGGGAACTGTAGTATATGATGCGGATACCGATGAGCTACTGGCTGACTTGACTGAAGATGGAGAAGAGTACATAGTGGCCCATGGTGGAAAAGGGGGCCGTGGGAATGCCAGATTTAAAAAATCAACCAGAAAAGCCCCCCGCTTTGCTGAAAAAGGGGAACCCGGGGAAGAAAGGTCTATCAGACTGGAACTTAAGCTGGTGGCCGATGTGGGACTTATTGGTTTTCCAAATGTCGGGAAATCTACCCTTATTTCAGTGGTTTCTGAAGCCAGGCCAAAGATTGCCAACTACCATTTTACAACCCTGAAACCCAATCTGGGAGTTGTGGCCTTGAGTGAATATAAATCTTTTGTTATGGCAGACATCCCGGGCCTGATAGAAGGAGCCCACCAGGGGGTTGGCCTTGGTGATGAATTTTTGCGACACATTGAGAGAACCAGGTTGTTGATTCATATTATTGATATATCCGGGATTGAAGGTCGAGATCCCCTTGAAGATTTTAAAACAATTAACAGGGAATTAGAAAAATTTAATGAGAAGTTATCATCAAGACCACAGATTGTTGCTTTAAATAAAATAGATCTTCCAGGTGCCCGGGAAAATGTGGAACGGGTTCAACCGGTCCTGGAGGAAAAAGGTTATAAGGTTTTTCCTATATCTGCAGCCACTAAAGAAGGAGTAAAAGAGTTAATCTATTATACCGGTGATTTACTTAAAGAACTTCCAGTTGAAAGGAAAATAGCAAAAGAAGACAGGATAGTCATAAAACCTGATTTTGCTGATGAAGAAGAGAATATTGTAGTTGAAAAGAAGAATGGTATTTATGAAGTTTCAGGGAGACTGGTAGAAAAATATGTTATTAAAACCGATTTTAATAATGATGCAGCAGTTAAGAGATTGCTCAGGGTTCTTCAACATCATGATTTGAATGAATTGTTGCGTGATAAAGGAGTAAAAAATGGTGATACTGTAAAAATCGGGCCGATGGAATTCGAATATATGGAATAGGAGGTGTTTTTTATGTTAACAGGAAAACAGAGGAGTTATCTCAGGAGTGAAGCCAATAACCTTAACCCGGTTATTCATATTGGGAAAGATGGGATTACCCCTTCTTTGTTGAATCAGGTTGATGCCGCCCTGGATGACCATGAGTTGATTAAGTGCCGGGTTTTAAAAAATTCCCTGGGTGAGCCCAGGTCCTTTGCCGATGAAATATCCAGTCAATTAAATTGTGATGTAGTTCAGGTTATCGGTAATGTGTTTGTTTTATTCAGGAGAAATGAAGAAGAACCAATTTATATTCTCCCATAAGGATTTAATATATAGTACTGTAGTTTTATAACGGGGAAGGAATTTAATTATCTTTCATGAATATTATTATTAGGTTACAAGAAAAAAGTGACGGGTTGTCAGATTGAGGTGAAGTATGTCAATCACAGTCAAATAAAGGAAGGGTGGAGTAGATGGAAAAGGTAAAGATATTTACAGATAGCTGTTCTGATCTCTCGCCTGATGTTATATCCAGGTATGATATTAAGATGCTCTCTACCCCGGTTTACTTTGGGGAAGAGCGGTACTATGACCGGGATAATTTAACCCCGGGAGAGTTTTATAATAAGCTGGAGAATTATTCAGGGGTTCCTAAAACCTCTCAGATAGGTCCTACAGTATTTGAATCAGAGTTTAAAAAAGCCCTGGAAGAGGGTTATAAAGTATTATCTTTAAATTTTTCATCAAAGTTAAGTGGTATTTTTGAGTCAGCTGCCCTGGCTAAGAAAAATATTGGATCTGATGATATTCATGTTATTGATACCAGGTGTGCCTCTGTTGGTTTTGGATTATCTGTAATCTATGCAGCCCGCCTTCTTGAAGAAGGCCGGGATTTAAACGAGGTAATTGAAAGTACCCTGGATTACTGTGCCCATCAGGAGCATATTTTTGCAGTAGGTTCCCTGGAGATGTTGAAAAGGGGTGGTCGGATTAAATCTACCACTGCATTTATTGGTAATATTTTGAAAATTAAGCCTATTTTACACTTCAGGGATGGAGAAATCCTCCCCCTGGGAAAGGCCCGGGGTAAGAAGCGAATGTTTGAATACCTCCTTGAAAAAATGGAGGAGAGGGGAAAGGACCTGGGTAGTCAGTTTATAGGACTAAATCATTCTGCTAATCCAGGGCTAGCCAATAAACTAAAAGATATGATTAAGGAAAAATACGGGGTTGAGGAATTTTATATTTCCGAAATAGGAGCCGCTATAGGTTCCCATGTTGGGAAAAATACAGTATCAGTCTTTTTCCAGAGCAAGGATAGAGTTGCCAGCCCTGAAGTAAGATAACTAAAGCGGTGATTGCAATGTCTGTTGTCAGTATACGGAATATAAATAAGTCCTATGGTATAGAGGAAGTATTAAAGGGTTTTTCTCTGGATATAAACCAGGGTGAAAAGGTAGGCCTGATCGGGGTCAATGGTTCTGGAAAAACAACTCTCTTTAAGATTATTTGTGGTCTTGAACCAGTTTCATCAGGTGACCTGGTTTTAAAGAAGGGGTTGAGTATTGGGTATTTAAATCAGATGCCAGATTTTAATCCCGAGAACACTCTGTATCAGGAACTTAAGAAAGTATTTTCTGATTTAATTATGATGGAAAGGGAAATAAATAATTTAGAAATTAAAATAGCCGAGCAGGGGAAAAGAGCAGAAGATGATGAAGATGTTAAATTTTTGATGAAAAAATACAGCAAGCTCAGAAACAATTTTGAAATGCGCGGTGGATATGGGTATAATAGCAAAATAAAACAGGTGGCTGTTGGCCTTGGTTTTACCCATGAAGAGCTTGATAAAAAAGTTGGTAAGCTGAGTGGTGGAGAAAAAACCAGGCTGGGGCTGGTTAAATTACTACTTTCTGAGCCTGATTTATTACTCCTCGATGAGCCTACCAACCATTTAGACCTTTCCTCTATTGACTGGCTTGAGAACTTTCTCCAGGATTATAGGGGAACGGTTATTGTAATTTCTCATGATAGATATTTTCTTGATCATGTTGTCGACCGTATTGTAGAACTCAGAGATGGCCGGGATGAGGTTTATTACGGGAACTATTCGTATTATCTTAAAGAACGGAAAAAGAGGTATGAACAGCAATTAAAAAAGTATGAAAACCAGCAAAAAGAGATTAAAAAAATGGAGGAGGCCATAAAAAGATTAAGACAGTGGGGAAGTCAGGGTGATAATCAAAAATTTTTTAAAAAGGCCAAAAGTATGGAAAAAGCCCTGGAACGGATGGAAAAGATTGATAAGCCAACCCTTGATGACCAAAAAATAAAACTTGATTTTTCGGTAGAAAAAAGAAGTGGTAATGAAGTTTTGAGGGTGGAGAGTTTGAGTAAATCCTTTGGAACCAACGTTTTGTTTGAGGATTTAAAACTGGGTATCTACTGGGGAGAGAAAGTAGCTGTCATCGGTAAAAATGGTACTGGAAAAACAACCTTGTTAAAGATTATTACAGGTGACCTTAAACCTGATTCAGGGAGAATTAAACTGGGGAGTAATGTGAGAATAGGTTATTATAGTCAGACCTTTGAAGGTTTTGATCCTGAGGATGACCTGGTTACTGCCCTACAACGGGAATTAGTGGTCAGTGAGGGTGAGGCCAGAAATAAACTGGCATCATTTCTATTTACCGGGGATGATGTCTTTAAAAAGGTAAAGGATTTAAGTGGAGGAGAAAAGAGTCGTTTAAGGTTATTACAACTGATGTATGGGGATTATAATTTTCTGGTACTTGATGAACCTACCAACCACCTGGACCTGACTTCGCGGGAAGTGCTGGAAGAAGCTCTGAAGCAATACCCGGGGACCATGTTGATAGTTTCTCATGATCGCTATTTATTAAATAAAGTAACCAACTTAACATATGAACTGGAAGATGGCTCTTTAACCAAATACCATGGAAATTATGATTACTATTTAAAGAAGAAAAAGCAGCTGAATGGAGATATAAGTTCTCAGGGGAAAAGCGGGAAAGAAGAAAAGACAAAATCTGATTATGAGCTGCGGAAGGAACAAAAGAAGAAGGAACGCAAACGAAAGAAACAGTTAAAAAGGCTTGAAGAGGATATTGAGGCCCTGGAGGTAAGAAAGGAAACAATTGAACAGGAAATGGTTAGACCTGAAAACCTGGATGATTTTGAATTGTTAGCCAGCCTTAAGGAAGAATACATGAATATTGAACAGGAGTTAAATGAGTTATATTCCAGATGGGAAAAAATGATATAAAAAAAGGGATAGGTTATATATAACCTATCCCGAAAGGGAGGGCTGCTAATAGATTAGTATTGCGACCTGGTTCCCTGGTTCATCTGGTAGTAAGATTGTCCAACATCGGTATCTCTGTTACCTGATGAATATTGAGCCCCGTACTGGTTAACGCCTCCACCACGGCTCATTGAGGACTGGTAGTAATTGTTGCTCTGGGCATACTGGCTTTTGCCGGGAGTGGTACCTCCCCTGTATACACTCTGCTGGTATGACTGATTGCCGTATTGCCCGGTAGTGGTAGGATTATACTGACTCATCATACCTCCACCACCACTCTGGCCCCCCTGGTTCATCTGGTAGTAAGATTGTCCAACATCGGTATCTCTGTTACCTGATGAATATTGAGCCCCGTACTGGTTGACGCCACCACCACGGGCCATGGAGGACTGGTAGTAGTTTTTGTTCTGGGCATACTGGCTACTACCCGGGGTTGTTCCTCCTCTGTAAACACTTTGCTGGTAAGATTGGTTGCCATATTGACCGCTAGCTTGAGTGGTTCCGCCAGCGCCAGTATTTTGTGGGTATGACTGGGTCCTGAACTGGGAGCCGCTTTGGCCGGTCTGGGCAAACTGTCCTGTATATTGAGAGCCTGTTTGTCCGGTTGTGTACTGTCCTCCACCGAACTGATTAGCTCTATACTGACTACCGACCTGTTGCATTCCCTGTTGTGTTATCTGACTGTTTAGTTGCTGTACCAGTCTTTCAGAGTTATTGAGCTGCTGGTTTACCTGGTTATATAGAGAATTAAAGCTCTGTCTAAACTGGCGCAGGCTATCCTGTAATTGCTGAATCTGAATCAATGCATCCACCCCTTTATATAGTTTTGCAGTATACTGCATTAGTTATTATTCACCAATTTTATTAAAATATGTTGTTAGTTTTAACCAAATTATTAGTTATTTTCAAAGAGGTTATCTTTTATTTTCTCCAGTCTTTTCTTGCGTTGTTTCGTTAGTTCGTTGTCTATTATAATATTTAAAATATCTCCTTCTTTAGCTTTACGGGGAAGGACATTAGCAGGAACCGCAAAGGTTATAATTTTTCCCTGATTATTGCTATATTCCAGAATGACTTTTTCCCCCTCAAAACGATCGATGATTATCATTATTTTCCCTCCTTATTATTTAGTCTTCCTCCCTTAATAACCTGTCAATTATCTCTCCGTTAGAATCAGTCAAGAGGGCCCCATCACCACTGTTATTCCATATGTTAGATCTGGTCCAGATGATATTATCAGGCTTATTCAGGGCAGAGGGGCCGCTCAGTATTTTAAAGGATTGTCCCGGTTTTAAGACTGTGTTGTCAGGGAAATTGAATTGTTGATTACCCTTAAGACTAACCAGTTTCCAGCCTGCCAGGTTTATTGTCTCATTTCCGGTATTTTTAATAACCACTACTTCATTTTTAAGGTCCAGGCTAATAATTTTAACTGCTTTATTCTTGTTGTTATTTTTCTTTTGGTAAGAAATCTCTAATGGTTGCAAATTAAAGGACAACCTGGAGCCATCACTCATTACTATTATTGTGCCCTGTTTATCGGTTCTAAAGATTTTTACTTTCATTTCTTTTAATTTTTCCAGGGTTATGGGTGAAGGGTGGTTATAATCATTATCCCTCCCAACAGATATAACAGCATAACCGGGTGATACTTCTTTAAGAAATGGAGTAGAAGACGATGTTGCACTCCCATGATGGGGAATTTTTATTAAATTGGATCTGAGGTTGTATTTAGAATTAACCAGTTTTGACTCAATCTCTTTTTCGATGTCACCGGTAAATAAGAATGAGGTTTTATGATAAGTTAACTTTAAAACGACTGAATAATTATTAATCTTATCATATTTTTTGTCTTCAGGTGATATAATCACTGCTTTTAAATCCTTTTTATTGTTGTTAATGATAACAAGATCTTTTTTTGCCGGTGTAATTCTCAATTTCTTTTTCTTAATTATAGTTAAAACATCCTCAAAAGACCTGGTGGGGTGAATAACATCAGGCATAAATATCTTACCGATTCTAAAAGTAGATATAACCCTGTCCAGACCGCCTATATGGTCTTCGTGGGGGTGGGTAGCAATTACATAATCAAGTTGATTTATTCCCTGATGTCTGATGTAGTTGATAACTTTGTTGCTGTATTTATTGCTTCCAGCATCAATCAGCATGTTTTTGGTGTCAGGTAATTTAATCAGGACAGCATCACCCTGGCCTACACTGATAAAGTGGATTTCGAGCTGGTTTTTTTCCGGTGTTTCCGGGGTTAAATATAGATACATACTATAGGCTATAAAAATGAATAACATTAAATATATAACTGTTTTTAAGGTTAATTTATTCTTTCCCATAATGTTATACCTCCTGTTATGACAAAGTTTTTTGGTGTATTTAGTCAGGTTGTAAACATATAATTCGAGAAAAAAGGGGATAAGCCTTTTTTTAAATAATACATATTAAAATGAAGGATTTTTTTATATTTTTATATAAATTCAATGTATCTATAAAATTATCGTATATAGAGGAGTGGAATCTATGAAGATAGCTTCAGTGCTGGGTATGGTACATGAACTTCAATCTACCAGATTTCTTATTACCTTTGGGTTACAACATAAATACTGGTTGAAAGGGAATTAAAAAAAGAAAAAGGGTTTAAATTTGAATACATAACTAAATATTGTTAAAAAATACTGTTTTATATAAAAGCATATTTATGAAAGGTGTGGTAGTAGTAATGGGTTATTATATTAAAGGTGCTTATCAAATGTATTATGAAATATACGGTAAAGGTGAGCCTTTATTAATGATTCACGGGAGTACAGCATCCTCTTTAATGTTAAAGGATGAAGCAAATTATTATTCTAACTACTTCAAAGTAATAGTTGTTGACATGATAGGACATGGTAAATCTGAGAGGGTTAAGGAATTCCCTGTAGATTACTGGAAGGAAAATGCTAAAATGTTAAGGGGTTTATGTAAAAAAGAAGGGATAAACAGGGTAAATATACTGGGGACAAGTGGAGGGGCAATAGTCGCCCTGAATTTTGCAATAAATTATCCGGAGAATACTTATAGAGTAATTGCTGATAGTTTTGTAGGTGAAAAGCTCTCTTTACAGGAAGCTAATACTATAAAAAAAGAAAGGGAAAAGGCCAAAAATAATGGAGGAAGTGGGTTCTGGAGTTATATGCATGGAGAAGACTGGGAAAAGGTCATTGATGCCGATACTAATATGTTAATTAATTATGCTAAAACATATAGAAATAATTTTCATAGTGATTTAGACAAGATTGGTTGTCCTGTTCTTATCACTGGAAGTTTAAAAGATGAATTTATTGATAATATTGAAAAAAGGTTGTGTAATGTTGCTAAGAAAATTAAGCACTCTATAATACTATTATCACCAGATGGGGTGCATCCTTTGATGTTAAGTAAAAAAAATTTCTTTAGGAAAGTAGCCTTGAATTTTTTGAAAGAAAACACTTTAATTCCAGAGGAAAGGGAATAATTAAAAGTAAAGGTTAAATTCAGTTGAAAGTTAATTTTATATAAAGTATAATATAAAAAATTATATTAACTAAATGTTTAGTATTAAAAGTTAACCTTATAAAATTTCTGAGAAGACATTTGATGAATCCCTTGTTGATATAATTTAAAATAAAAATTAGGGTGAAATATTTATGATGAAACCAAAATTAGAATCAGCTTATATATGTGTTGAGAATATGGAAAGAGCCAGAGAATTCTATGAATGGTTTTTAAATAGAAAGGGCATTAAGCAAGCTGACAGCTTATATTTGTTCAATATTGATGGGTTTCGTCTTTTTTTATTTGACCATAAAAATGAAGATGAGGATGTAATTTATGGTGATAACTGCTTACTTAGCTTTGAAGTAGAGGATGCTAGAGTTTTAAAAGAAAAATTAGAAAAGCGGGGATTTAAAATTGTTTTTCCATTGAAACAGATTTTAGATAATCTTGTTTTTGAATTTGAAGATACAGAGGGTAATCATATTGAAGTTTTTTCAAAGTTATTACTGTAGGAGGATTAATGAATAATGATGAATAGAATAAGTAGCAAAAATAAAAAAACAATCAGTGTAATTGTCATTCTAATGTTGATTATTATGTTAGGGGGATGTGGTTATTCAAGCTCTAACTCTAACGGTAGGATAAATATTAAATTTGACAAGTTAAATAAACAAAAAACATACGAGTTAAAGGTAACTGAAAGTAAAAAGATAAAAATTAAATATTCAGGTTATAAATTACAAAAAGGAAGTCTGGAATTAATAATAACAACAACTGATGGAAGTGAGATATATAAAAAGATTTTTACCCCCGACACAAAGTCTAATGGAACTCTTACTATCAAAGGGTTGAATCCAAATAATAATTATAAGCTATATCTAATTGGAAAAAATGCGAAAAATGGCAAGATCAATATAAGTGTAAACAGTGAACACCTTAAATTTTATAAAAAATAATTGGTGATGGAATCACATTAAGTTTTAAAAAGGTTCAGACCAGGACTTTTATACGGCCATAGGGTTTGTTAATAAATATAAAATTAACATCTGGGAAAAAAGATTCTAAGAGGTGTCAAAGTAATGGAGATAGGTATCGGATGTAGTCTAGAGGAGTTGAACAATAATAAAGATTTTGCAAAGTTTAAAGTAATAAATATTGAAAATCCTCTATATCCAGGTTATCTGGAAAAAGCTACAGAAAAGGATATTAAATCAATTAATAAAATGACTAAATACAGATACATAGTTGACGGTGCATATATTGATTTGAATCCTGGAACCAGTGAGCCAAAGATTAAAGATATAACTATGCAGAAAGTTATTGAGTCAATTAATTTTGCCCAGGAAATAGGTGCAGAGGAAGTTATTTTTTTATCAACTTTCTTACCTTTTATAAAAGTGGATTTTTACGAAAAGGGATGGATCGAAGCCTCAAAAAAGTTCTGGGAAGAAGTATTAAATAAATATAAAGATATAAGAATATCGTTATGTAATACTTTTGAATTTAATCCTGATTATTTAATAGAAATAGTAGATTATGTTGATAAGGGGAATTTTGGTCTTGCCTTTGACATTGGCCATGCTATTTTGTGGGGGCAGGAATCATTGGTAAGCTGGTTTGATAAGATTAAAAGGTATATCAAGACAATTTATCTCCATAGTAATGATGGTGAAGGGGATTTGCATCTTAGTTTTAGGCAGGGCAAACTTCAGGAAAAAGAAATTAAGTTCGAAGAGTTATTGCAGCAATTAAAAGGAGAAAAATATAATCTTATACTAAAATACTTTGATAAGAGTAGTGTTATAGCTGATAAAATTGAACTGGAGAAATTACTTGGGTCATAAAATATTCAGGATATTAGATAAGAGGATGTTAGAAATGAAAAAATTAATTATTATCAACGGTACGATGGGGGTTGGAAAAACAACAATTTGTCAGAGGTTATACAAAAGTCTTAACTATAGTGTCTGGCTTGATGGTGATTGGTGCTGGATGATGAACCCCTTTTGTGCTACAGAAGAAAATAAAAGAATGGTAGAAGACAATATTACATATCTTTTAAATAATTTTTTAGCGAATTCCTCTTTAAAATATATCATATTTAATTGGGTTATTCATCATGAAGATATATTTAATTTGATTCTAGATAAACTTCAAAAACACCAATATGAACTTTATAAAATCTCTTTAATTTGTTCTGAAAGAGAATTAAAAAGAAGAATGTTAGAAGATGGCCGTGACGAGGAGACTATCAAAGTGAGTTTAGCAAGGCTTAAACTTTATGAGAAAATGGACACAATAAAAATTGATACAACAAATAATACTGTAGAAGAATCAGTAAATGAAATTATAAAGATTCTAGAGGGAGGGCATTAAGATGAAGTCATTAAAAGTTGCTTTGCTGCAGATTGATGCCTGTGGAAATAACCAGAAAAAAAACATGGAAAAAAGGAGAAAGGGCTTGCCGAAAGGCAAGAGAAAAAGAAGCTGATATAGCTTTATTTCCAGAAATGTGGAAAGAATTTGATGGTTCTCCAAGGAATTCCTTTTCGTTGATTGACAGGAAAGGTGAAATCATTTTTACCTATGCAAAAGTTCATACATGTGATTTTTCATTGGAAGCAGCCTGTACTCCAGGTGAAGATTTTTATGTAGGTGAACTTGACACCAAAAAAGGAATGGTAAAAATAGGAGCAATGATTTGTTATGATCGTGAGTTTCCAGAAAGTGCAAGAATATTAATGTTAAAAGGAGCAGAAATAATCCTGGTTCCTAATGCATGTGATATGAATGAAATTAGAACTGATCAGTTAAAGACCAGGGCTTATGAGAATATGTTGGGGATAGCTCTTGCAAACTACCCAGGGCATGGAGGGAAATCAGTTGCTTTTGATGGAATGGCCTATTCTAAAGAAGGTAAAACAAGAGATATGGTTGTGATTAAAGCTGTAAAAAAGGAAGGAATATATATAGCAGAATTTAATATGGATGAACTCAGGAATTATAGAGAAAGAGAGAGTTGGGGAAATGCCTTTAGAAAACCAGGCACATATGATATGTTGACCTCTTTCAAGGTTGAAAAACCTTTTATTAGAAAATATGCAAGAAGATAGAGAGGAGTTAAAATAATGAGATATCCAGAACCGACTGTTGGAGCAGTAATTTATAATCCTGACAATAAAATATTACTATGTAAATCGGACAAATGGCATAATAAATATGTAATTCCTGGTGGTCATATTGAACTGGGTGAGACAATGGAAGAAGCATTAATACGAGAAATACGCGAAGAAACAGGTCTGGAAATATATGATATAGAATTATTAAGTTTAAAAGAAAGTATATACAGTGAAACTTTTCATAAGGAAAAACATTTTATATTTATTGACTTCAAATGTAGAACAGATCAATATGAAGTAACATTAAATGAAGAAGCCCAGGAATATAAATGGGTGGGGCTGGACGAAATCGATAATTATGATCTGGGTGGATTTACCAGACAGTTATTAATGGAATTGCGAAACGAAAAAGAAGCAAAAAACAGGATAGAGATTTTTTATGGTTATTGAGTCATTAAATCTGACCTGGGAAGGGGAGAGAAATTAACATGCAGAAAAGATTTATAATTATGGTGATTTTATGTTTTTTGCTTGCCTTTACTAACCAGTTGGTCCAGGCTGAGAGGGTTTATGTTAATACTGCTGAGGCTGAAGCTGTCCTGGATCTGATGGATGGAATAGCCAAAAAAGAAGTTAAGACAAAAGATGATATCATTAAACATCTGGAGAAGATTTATAATACGGCGGGCTATCATAGATTATGTGATTATCATGGGTATAATCCCCATAAAAATAAGATTATGAATCGTATCTTCAGGGTTAGCTGGATTATTATCCATGAACAGACAGAAGACCTTGAAGGCTATGACCTTTATTATCTAGATATATTCAAACACAGAGCTGAGTATCGAAAGTTTCTGGAAAGATTCAAAGGCTGGAAACCGACAGAAAAAGTTCTTAACCGGACCTATTCTTATTTTCCTGAGAAAAAGCCCTTTAAAGGAACCATATACTTTGTTGTAGATGAATATAGTGATGGCTATACACCTGTGCCGGATATGGTCTTTTCCATTTATCAGGTAAAGAGGCTTTTAGAAGAAAAAGGGGTAGATTTTGATAATGAATTATTTCCTCACGAGTTTCATCATATTTTAACAAAAGAATTATTGTTTAAAAAATATGCACATAAGTTGATCGATTCTTCTGACCTGGCTTATTTTCTGGGATATATTATGTTAGAGGGTTATGCTGTTGAGGCTACTGCAGATGAAGATACCAAAAATAATGTTTACATGATGAAAAGATCAGATGAAGAAATTTACAATCTATTTGCCCGTATGGAAAAGGTAATTCAAAGGAAAAATGAAAATCCTGAAGAACACTGGCGTACAGTTTATAGAGAATATTTTTCCAAAATGATAGATATCTATACAGTGGGAACAACCATGGTTCAGGCGATTGAAGATAGGTTTGGAAAGAAAGTGCTTGTAAGGGCTTTAGAAAATCCTTCTCATTTCTTTATGCTCTACCAGAAAGCCGCTGAAAATAATGATAGCTTATTTAGTTTCCAGGAGTCAACAATGGGAATAATCGGTGAAGCTTTTGCTGGCTCAAATTAAACAGGGCCAGTTTTAATTTATTCAAAAAGCAAGGGATATTTTTTCAAGAATAAATTTTATATAAGATTAGTTAAAAAGGGGAATTAAGAGGCTCATGTATACAGAAAAAAAAGATATATTACGGGATATTCCTGAGTTGGAATTAACAAGTTTTGGCGATTTTAAAGTAAGGGATGACTTAGTTAAGAATTATAATATTATCGATTTTCACTGTCATCTTTTTGAAGGAGCAAAGAGCTTTGTACCAAAGATGTATAGAAGAAAAAGTATTGACCTGGATTCTTCATTTTTTGATTTGTCATGTTATCCAATTTCATTAAAACATTTTGATTTTAATAAAGAATTTTTTACAACTTATCCAGAAAAAATGTTTAGTATAGGTGGAATTAAGTTAATATATGAGATTTCAGGTTTTGGTGGTTTTTTTTTCTGCTGTTAGAAGGTCAACACCTGAAAGAATAATACGTGATATGAAACTTAATAATATTTCTAAATCAGTGGTATTGCAACTTAATACCCCTGAATGTGATAGTAGTGAAGATATAGCGGAAGTAATTCCAAAGTATGATGAATTAATCACCTTTGGTAATATTCACCCTTATGACAGAGAACTTTCATTGAAAATTGAAAGGAATTTAAACTTTGGTGTGAAGGGATGGAAGATTGCCCCTCATGTGATAGACATTGATATTGATGATGCAAAAACGATTCAGTTATTAAAATTACTTGCCCAAACCAAATTGCCAATTATATCTTGTAGTGGATTGGCATTTCCTGAGAACCGAATAAAAAAATTACCAGGTAAAATAAGAAAAAACCTGGAAACCCAAAATATTAATAAGTTTTATAAAGTTTTAAAGGAAATACCCAATGTGCCCTTTATTTTTGCCCATGCTGGTATGTATCAGACTAAAGAGCTGGTAAAATTAATGAAGTTATATCCTAATACCTATGTTGAAATTAGTACCCAGCCACCAGCAAAAATTAGGCTACTACTTGATGAAATTGGTAGTGAACGTATTTTGTATGGTACAGATTATCCAGCATTTAACCATTCCTTTTCTATTGTATCAGTATTGCGGGCTACTAAGGATGAAACTGAAAGAAAAAATATATTTTACAATAATGCTAAGAAGTTATTAAAAATATAAAGGAACAACTAAGGGGGCATCTTCAGATATAATCGGGGGCCAGTCGGGTTGGAATCAAGACATGTTGGATAAATAGGGATGGGGGAGAATGGAAACACGATATCAAACCTACTTATATGATTCATTCGTTTGAGGATTTAAAATATATATTAGGGTGAGGATTGATTGACTAATAGTATTGTGATATTATTGGATTGGCGTGGAATTATTTATTACAAAATAATTTGAAAGCAGCTAATCCTATATTACACCTGAATAAATATATTAGACAAGCATCGGGAGAAAGGAGGTATTTGGTAGTTAAAAAAAACAAAACCAGAGTATCCTGGTTCATTTATCTGGAGAAGTAATAAAAGTATTGAAGGCATTATAAATGGAGAAAATTTTTTTAATAAGAAGGTGATCAGGATTAAAAAAGAAGAGAAAATATCTTTTTATTCCCACTTTGTTGGGTTTATCTTGGCAGTGCTGGGAACAATTTATTTAATTTACATAACAGAAGGTCCATCTTTGAAAATCGTTTCTACCATTTATGGAATATCCACTATGGTGTTATTTCTGGCAAGTTCACTTTACCATGCTAATAAAAAGTATGATGGGGAGACATCAATCTGGAGGAAATTAGACCATATTGCTATATTTATAATGATCGCAGGAACATATACCCCGGTGACTTTTATTTACCTTTCCGGATACTGGAAATGGAGTATTATTATTATTCAGTGGGCTCTTGTTTTCGGGGACTCTTTTTTAAATTCTTTTACTTAAATGCACCACGTTTTCTTTATACAATTATATATCTTTTAATGGGATGGATTGGTATTGTTCCCATTAAAAAATTTATTGAATCCATGTCCGGGACTGCACTATTTTTTCTCCTGGCAGGTGGAATATGTTATACTATCGGGGCTGTCTTTTATATCTTGAAAAAACCACAGTTCAATAAGTTTTTTGGATTTCATGAAATATTTCATATCTTTATTCTGATCGGGGCCTTTTTTCACTATTTATTAGTACTTACAGCAGTTGTTTGAAATTTAAAGTTCTAAATTTTTTTCAGTGTAAATTTAAAGAGGTGGTACTAATTATGGATAAACTGTTTAAAGGTGTAAAAAAATTTAGTAAACATGAATATAAGAATTACAAAACACTGTATAAAAATTTAAGTAACAAACAAAGTCCCCATACACTATTTATAACCTGCTCTGATTCCAGAGTGGTTCCCGGTTTAATAACTGACACTTTACCCGGAGAACTTTTTATTATCCGTAATGTTGCCAATATAGTCCCACCATATAGCCAGGCCTTTGATTTTGTGTCTACTACATCTGGCATAGAATATGCTGTAAATGTATTACAGGTCAAAAATATCGTAATATGTGGCCATTCTAATTGTGGGGGTTGTAAAGCATTATTCATGGATGAAAAAATAAATGATACCCCTTATACCCAAAAGTGGGTTCAATTAGTTGAACCTTTAAAGGAGAAGGTTCTAAAATTGAAGTATGATTTTAATTACGAGAGAGATTATCAGTTAGTTGAACAGGAAAATATTATTTTACAAATGAAAAATTTACTGACATACCCTTATATTAAGAATAAATATCAGAATGCAGGCCTTAAAATCTACGGATGGTATTATGATATAGGTAACGGAATTGTATATAATTATAATAAATCAAAATGTTAGAATTATAACCAGGTTTAAACCTGGTTATTTTTTAAAAAAAAACAGCAAGAAATTTTAAATATTACTTGACAGCAGTAAAGTAATATGGTATAATATATATAGAACATGAGGAAAGGGGGTGAAAAAAGTGGATTGGATAGACTTGGCGACATCAATTATCGCACTTGCCACGGCGGTAATAACATTAGTCGCCACATTGAAAAAGCGCCACTCAGAAGATGAGTGACGCACCACACAAAGGGGAGGGAAACCTCCCCTCTCTATCCAATCCTATTATACCATATGAAGAGAATTAGCGCAAACACAATTATATTTGTATTGCTGGCTCTGGTATTTGTATTTCAAAGAAGCTGGACACCTGCTATAATTACAGGTGTTGCTACCGCAATATCGTTTGTTGTTGATGTCCTGAGGGAGGAATAAGTATGTTTGAAAGTAAAGAAGAATATGAAAAATTCCTTAAGGATAATGTCATGAGTACAAAACAAGCTGCTGACTACCTTGGAATATCCAGGGCAGGGATCAGTTATTTAGTAAAGGAGGAGAGGCTTAAACCCTTCTATGAACAACACAATGTAAGACTTTTTTCTAAACGTGAAATAGAAAGATATAAAAAAGAAAGAGATAAAGAATAACTTGAGACCACTCGCATTGAGTGGTCTTTTTTATGGAGAAAAAAAGGAATTTAACAACAAAATAAAGAAATATATAGAAAAATACATATTGTAAGGGGGAATTGGCATGAGGAAGAAGGTAATTATTATTTTTATGCTTGCTGTTTTGTTGTTAGGGCTGGTTGGCTGTGAAAGTGGCAGTAATTATGTATACAATATTCAAATGATAGATCCTGAACCAGATGGAGAACCATTAACGTATAGAGATAATACACTTGCTATAAAATTTACGCCTTTGGTTATATCAACTACTCCATTATTACCTCCAGATTTAAAGGGTATTAAAATAAGAGTAACAAACTTATCCGACAGTACAATTAAAATATTATGGGACGATATGAGTTTTATTGATATTGATAATTCTGTTACAAAAATAATGCATCAAGGCGTAAAATATGCAAATAGGAATGAAAGCATGGCTCCTACTTCAATTCCGGCTGGGACTATTTTAGAAGATACGATAGTACCTACTGATAGAATTAGTTGGAGCAATATTTCGAACAGTTGGGTAAATGCTGGTATAGTAAATCAGTATAATGCTACCCAATACCATCAGGAAGAGATTGGAATAACATTACCTGTAGAATATAAAGGAGAAGTAAAAGAATATATATTTAAATTCAAGGTAACAGCTAAAAAAAATGTAAGTAAAGCCCCTTAGTTGGGGCTTTTTTGTTTTATTTTTTCGGCGCGCGCAAACAGAATAAAATATCGGGGATTTATCGGGGATTGACCGGGAACACCAAAAAGCCCTCTCGCAATGAGAGGGCTTAAGTACTGTCATATCAAGAATATAAAAATGGTACCCCTGGCAGGAATCGAACCTGCGCACCTGGTTCCGGAGACCAGTGCTCTATCCACTGAGCTACAGGGGCACATAGTGTCATGTTATTTAATTTGCTTTTATATTGTAACAAAATTATTTATTGATGTCAATAATAAGAGTATTATTTAGTTGATTTATATTTAAATAAAAAACCCTATCATTTGATAGGGTTATAAAACGATAGAAATATTAAATATTTACGGTAGAATTTTTTAACTCCTGGGGATTATAAGAATCCGACCGGGAAAGATTACATCTGGGTCTCCAATATTATTAAGTCGAACCAGGGTATCTACATCTGTATTAAACCTCCTGGCAATAGCGGATAAGGTATCGCCCCGTCTTACTATATACCGGAAGCTATCTTCAGGTGGTTCTGGTATTTCAATCGGTAGGTTAATTATTTGACCAGGCTGGGGTTGTGCTGGTAATCCGGGATTTACCCGCCTGATTTCAGATACAGTAGTATTATATTCCCTGGCCAGAATCATAAGGTTTTCTCCCATTTGTAGTATGTGCTGGGCATAATATTTATCTCTTGGAGCTGGAGGTTGTTCTTCTTCCAGTTCATCCACCAGGGTTGTTAAAATGTTTATCTGCCTGGCCTGCAGGGAGCGTAAAGTTTGAACAGCCCTTAAATATCTTGGATCAAATAAATTATTTTCTAACTGAGCATAAAGGGGTTGTAGATTTCTTTCCTGTCTTAATATCCTGTTGGCCAGTTGAAGTGCTGTAGGCATATAAGACCTCCTTTCCCGTTTATAATATCAAAATCTAAAACCGGGATAAGTCCCGGCTTTAGATTAATAATTAATAATTATTTTTTATGATAGCCATAACCGAAGCTACCAAGTAACAACAATATTAGAATCAGAAAAACTACAAA
This sequence comes from Halothermothrix orenii H 168, assembly GCF_000020485.1. Classification (GTDB taxonomy): domain Bacteria; phylum Bacillota; class Halanaerobiia; order Halanaerobiales; family Halothermotrichaceae; genus Halothermothrix; species Halothermothrix orenii. Next base: position 1,481,546 of record NC_011899.1, on the reverse strand, counting down.
TACATTGTCGTCATAGCCACCCATTTTAATCCTCCTTTTTATTTTTTTTTAAAAATTATTTATTATAGTGTCCGTAGCCAAAGGTTCCCAATAGGAGTAGGATAAGAATCAAGAAGATAATGAAAGCTTCATCATAATATCCACTCATATTAATCCCCCTTTTCAAAAGTTTTAAAAGCTTAAATCTTTATTGCTGACTGTAACCACCGTAACCGTATCCGCTCAAGAGTAATAATATTAATATTAGGAAGATTACAAAAGCATTGTCATCATTGTAGTTACCCATTTAAGTTTTCCCCCCTTTACTGATTTGTTAATAATATATGTTTTTTTGTTAATAAACGTGAAATAATAACAGAGTAAATTTGAAAAGGAATTTAATACCTGTTTAATGAATTATATAAATAATAAAAGGTGAAGATAAGAATAGACCGGAAATATTAGTTTAATATTTAGTATTTTTAAATTTTTTATATTATAGGACTCTTGTGGGAAGGAGAGGTACATTAATGAAAAAAAATAAAAAGGATTTCGAAACGTCAACTGAAATAGCAGTCAAAAAAAAGGGTTTTTACTACGGTGGGGATGATCTCGGGGTTTTATACACCCCTTCAAGGACTACCTTCAGGTTCTGGTCTCCCCTGGCCAGGTGGGCTAAAGTTTATATTTTTTCTAATGAAAATTCTGAAAACCCTGAGATTGTTTCTGACTTCAAAAAAGAAGCCGGGGGTAGCTGGGTTGCTGAAGTTTCAGGTGATTTGGAAGGCAAGTATTATATTTATGAACTAGAGGTTAATGGCAAAGTTAATAGAGTAGTGGACCCCTATGCCAGGGCTTTAAGCACCAATAGTAAGAGGGGATTAATTGTTAATATGGATAAAACAAACCCTCCGGGGTGGGAAAAAGATGAGAGGGTAACCTTACAAAAACCCCAGGATGCAATAATTTATGAAGTTCATGTCAGGGATTTTTCATCTTCCCCCCATTCGGGTATTGTAAATAAAGGTAAATATCTTGCTTTTACTGAAGGGGGTACTACTGGTCCTGGTGGGGTGAAAACCGGGCTAGATCACTTAAAGGAACTGGGCGTTACCCATGTTCATTTATTACCCGTCTTTGATTTTGGAAGTGTTGATGATCTTAATGATAAAGAGTATAACTGGGGTTATGACCCCCTGTTTTATAATACACCGGAAGGTTCATATTCCACCAACCCTTCAGATGACTCCCGTATAAAAGAATTTAAGCAGTTAGTAAAATCTTTACACGAAAATGGTATCGGGGTTATTATGGATGTTGTTTACAACCACACCTACTATACGCGCAAATCGGCCTTTGATTTAATTGTACCTCAGTATTATTACAGGTTTGACCATGATGGGAATTATTCCAATGGGTCAGGATGTGGTAATGAGGTTGCTTCTGAAAAGCCAATGGTTAGAAAATTTATTATTGATTCTGTTAAATACTGGGCTGAGGAATACCATATAGATGGTTTCAGGTTTGACCTTATGGCTTTAATTGATCGGGAAACTATAAAACATATAGAACATACATTACATGAAATTGATCCTTCGATTATTATATATGGTGAACCCTGGACCGGGGGATTGACAACCCTTGATCCAGAAAGACAGTTGCTTAAAGGGGCCCAGAAGGGTATGAAAGTTGCTGTTTTTAATGATAATTTCAGGAATGCTATAAAAGGTGATAACGATGGTTTTGGTAAGGGTTTTGCCTCCGGAGCCCCGGGTTTAGAGCATGCCATAAAAAGGGGTGTCGTCGGGGCTATATATTATAATGATGAGATAAATGATTTCTCCTCAGAACCCCGGGAGACAGTTAATTATGTTTCCTCCCATGATAACTTAACCCTCTGGGATAAACTGTGTAAGTCCAACGGTGAAGATGAAGAATGGGTAAGAATAAGGATGGACCATTTAAGCCAGGCTATAATTTTTACTTCCCAGGGTGTGGCTTTTATACAGGGTGGGGAGGAATTTTTGAGAACCAAATTTGGCAACCATAATAGTTATAATGCCGGTGATGAAGTAAACCAGCTCAAGTGGGAACGGAAAAGTAAGTATCTTAAAACATTTAAGTATTATAAAGGTTTAATTACTTTAAGAAGAGAACATCCGGCTTTCAGGATGACAAATGCTGAACAAATCAGGAAAAAACTTGAGTTTTTAGAAACACTTCCAAATACGGTAGGGTTTATATTAAAAGATTATGCTAACGGGGATAACTGGAAAAACATAGTGGTACTCTATAACCCTAACAGGGAAGCAATAACCTTTAACTTGCCCTATGAGGGAGCATGGAATGTAGTAGTGTATGAAGAAGAAGCCGGTACCGATACTATTTTTACTGTAAAAAATGGAGAAGTAAAGGTACCCCTTATTAGTACAGTTGTACTTTATCAAGATTAGTTGCCAGCCCGATTAGGTATTTTATCTACTGGAATATTTTTTCTATTTTTGGAGGATGTTAAATATTTATGTAGAATTATATAACTAAAGTTATTATAAAGTTTTAAAATCAAATTTCCTGGTCAAAAGATAAATAATCATCTTACAGAAAGGACAGTTCAGAGGGTATTTAAAAAAGCCTGTAAAAAGGCGGGAATAAATAAAAAGGTATCTGTTCATTCACTTCGACATTCTTTTGCTACCCATTTGTTAGAGGGGGGAACAGATTTAAGATATATTCAGGAGCTTTTAGGGCATAAGGATTTAAAAACAACGCAAATATATACACACGTAAGCAGAAATAGTATTAAAAATATAAAAAGCCCACTTGATCAGTTAATAAAAAACAAAGGAAAAAGTCAGCTATAAAAAGATATTACCGACACTTTTAGTCGCAAAGAAGTTAAAAAACGATATCTTTACGACATTATGGTGTCGGTAAGATGAGAGTTATAAGAAATGGGGCTTAAAAGATCATTACTTCTTCTTAAAGATAGTTTCTTATTTATACATACTATGATGGAGGGTAAAAAAATAATGAAAGAAATATTAACTAATGCTCATAAATTTATACTTACAAATGCAAGGTTATTGGAACGTAGGCTTTTTGAAGTACATTTTGAAGGTTTATCACCTAATTATGTTGGACGAGTTGTTTGTGCATATCAAAATTCAGATGGTGGATTAGGTCATGGTTTGGAACCGGATGTTCGCTGTCCTGAAAGTCAGCCACTTTTTGTTAGTCAAGGTCTAGAAGCATTAGAAGAAGCTGGATATCGGGACATAGAGTTTGCCACTTCTTTATGTGATTATATTGAGTCAGTTTCAGATAGTAAGGGTCTAGTACCGTTTTTTATGGAAAGTGCATACCAGTCTCCAATTGCTAGCCATTGGAATGAAATGACAGTAACTCCTGGTCTGAATCCTACAATGAATATTTGTGGTCTTCTCCATTATCAGGGTGTACAACACGAATGGCTTACATTAGCAACAGAAACTTGTTGTAATATGTTTTTCAAAAATCCACCTCTGGAAGCACATACCCTCCATTGCGCTAGCCGATTAGCAGAATATATACCTGATAAAAAAATTGCAATGAATCTCCTGGATGTAATAGAGAAATCTCTTTCTCAAGCAAATTTTTTTATACCAGGAACACCTGTAGAAACTTATGGTCTCACACCACTTCATTTTGCACATAAGCCAGACTCAATCTGTAGACAACTATTTACTCAAAGTCAGATTGATAGTCATCTTGAAGATCTTGTAAAGAAACAGCTTCCTGATGGAGGTTGGCCTATATGGTGGGAACCACCAGGATTAGCTTCTGAATTGGAATGGCGTGGACGTTGGACTTTAGATGCACTATTCAGATTATCATCCTATGGAGTATTATAATTAGGAAAATTGTATGAGACAATTACGGGGGTTGCCCCACTTCTTATAACACAGTGTTCCCGCTTGGCTAAAGACCAGCCTGCCCTTCGGGACATGCCTTCTGGTACGATGTTTGCAAGTGAATCAAACTGGAAGAAATATTAGCAAACATCGTACCAGGCCCAGGGGGCCCAGGCACGTCGGGAACACTGGGGACGTTATGTGACATTTTTGCCGTTTGCTTATTATGTAAGGAAAGGAGAAAATAATGAATATTAAAGATCACATAAATTGTAACCATCTTTTATGCAGTGATATTAATTCAAATGGATTCTTAGTACCTTCAAAAGATATTGAGCCAGAGAAAATAAAGATTTTAATGATATCAGAAGTGCCACCAGTTAATAGAGAAGATTACTTTTATTTTTCCGATGAATCTGACTACATGAAGACAACAATACAGGCTTTTAAAGATTCTGGAATAACAATAGATAGTATAAATGATTTAATTGACTTAGGAGTATATGTTACAACCGCAGTTAAGTGTCCAAAGCTTCAATATCGGATATCAGCTAAGACTATAAAAAAGTGTTCAGAAATTCTAGAACAAGAAATAAATTATTTTTCAAATGTACAAGTATATCTTCTAATGGGTGATGTAGCTATAAAGGCAATGAATTACATATGGAAGAGAAAGACTGGCAAAAAGATAATTCCAAACGGATCCACTTATAAGATAAGAAATAGTGAATATTATTATGAAGGAAAAAAAGTAATCCCTTCGTATTTACAAACAGGGAAAAATTATCTTATTGAGAAAACAAAAAGAAAGATGATATCAGAAGATATCAAAAAAGCATTTGATTTTGTGAATAATAAGGGATAAATTATGCAAAAACGTCACATAACAAGGCATTTCCGCTTACTGAGAGAGGAAATAAAGTATTATCGTCCGTTGCCTAAAGGACATGCCCTCTGTCACAAAGCTTGAAACAAATGAGGGTAGTAATACAGCCGCGTCGTCAAGCTTTGTGCCAGGCTTGGCACGGGCACGTCGGAAATGCCTGGGACGTTATACGAAAGCCAGGCTAATATACTTAAAAATGGAGGTAAATATGAAGAAAATAGATCTTTCTAAATGGTCACGAAAAGAACATTATAATTTCTTTAAACAATTAGATATTCCCTATTTTAATATAACAACAGATATTGATATAACAAAGTTTTATTCTTTTATTAAACAAAATGATTATTCATTTTTTAAAACTTTACTATATTTCGTTATGAAAACTGCAAATGAAAATGATAACTTCAAATTACGTATAAGTAATGAGGAAATTATTAAGCACAATAAAATCAGTCCATCTTTTACATACTTAATGGATGAAGAAACCTTTAATTTTTGTTATGCAGAATATGACAATAACTTTGATAATTTTATAAAAAATGTTGAAAAATCTATTAAAAACAGCACTGGAAACCTTATTGATAGTGATAAAGAAGCTAGAGATGATTTGATTTATATAACTAGTATTCCCTGGGTTTCATTCAAAAGTATTTCACATCCAATTAATTTAAATCCTATTGATTCAGTACCTAGAATCGCATGGGGAAAATATTTTAAAGAAAATGAATTATTAAAGTTACCCTTTTCAGTTCAGGTCCATCATGCATTAATGGATGGGCTTCATGTTGGTAAATATATTAATAAATTACAAGATAAATTATATAATCCAGAAAAGGTAGTATTATAAGTAATTTTAACCAAAAATTTAACAAAATAAAAAGACCGCCTTGCCATCGTATAACACGGTATTTCCGCTACGGCCTAGCGGCCTGCCTTCGGACATGCCCTCTGACACAAAGCTTGAAACAAAATGAGGTGGGTAAATATAGCTATCGTCAAGCTTTTCGCCAGGTCCAAAGGACACGGGCACGTCGGAAATACCCAGAACGTTATACGAAATCAATCTAAGAAAGGTTGGTTATTAATGTCAGAGAAAAATTACAAATTAAAAATACCTAAAAAGGAAGCTGAAAAATATTTAAGTGAAAGAATTGAATTGGGTATTAAACTATATGAACGCAAAATATCTACTATTGCTGAATTAGAGCAATCTAAAACTGAATATAAAAAATGGACAGCCTTTAATAAAGATTTGCTTGGAAAAATATTTGAAGAAAATTAAATTATTGAAGATTATAATGGGTTTACTATTGGTGTTATAGGACATTATAGAGAACCTTTAGGACAAAAAATAAAAAGACATAAAGATATTATTAAGAAAAAAATTGAAGCTTTAGAATCTATAAGAGAAAGACTTGTTCTTTTTGAACATTTAGTACATACTGATGAAAAGGATGTGAAAACAGATAATAATAAAGTATTTATAGTTCATGGTCATAATATTGAAGTAAAAGAAACGGTAGCTAGGACAATAGAGAAATTAGGACTTGAGGCAGTCATATTAAATGAAAGACCAAATACAGGGCAAACAATTATCGAAAAACTTGAGAATAATTCAGATGTTGGTTTTGCCATTATTCTTCTTACTCCTGATGACCTAGGAAAAGCTAAGTCAGAAGATGATTATAAATATAGAGCACGGCAAAATGTTCTTGTAGAAATGGGATATTTTATCGCAAAATTAGGAAGAGAGAAGGTATGTCCTATTTTTTTAGAAGAAGTTGAATTACCATCTGATTTTGATGGTATTTTATATGTGCCATATGACGCAAGTGGTAGCTGGAAATTTATATTAGGGCGTGAATTAAAAGCTGCTGGTTATAATATAGATCTTAATGATATTGCTTGATTGACTTCGTATAACACGGGATTTACGTGACGCCAAAGACCGGCTACCCTACGGGACATTGCCTTTGTTATGTCTTTTGCAGTCAGAGGGTATGAGGATTTGGGTAGCAAAAGCCATACCAACCCTAAAGGGGCGGCAACGTCGTAAATCCCTAGAACGTTATCTGAAATAGCCCTTAAATATAAAATCATATAAAAAAAGAACTATAAAACAATTCAATGCTTTATAGCTCTATCATATATAGTTTCGCCAGTTTTCATTATTTCATAGACAAAATTTGTAGGATCATGATTATTTAATTGATTTGAAGAGTATGGGATTGCCTCAATTGATTCATCAACTTCCCATGCTAATTTAGATAGTAGTTGAAGTTCTTTAAGTTTGTTTTTACCAAACTCAGGAGAAAATACTGCTAAGTCAATATCACTAAATTCACCTGGGTTACCATTTACCCATGAACCATAAAGTATCACTTTGTCTACAGTAACATATTTTTGAAGTTTATTAATAAATTGATTTATTCTGTTTCTGATTGTAATTTTACTTTGAACCATTCAAATAACCTCCTTGTTCGTTCCAAAAGTGTAGAGGAGTATTCATAATCTAAGTTTTTAATTATATCTAATTCCTGGTCAGGATATCTTGTTATGATATTTAATGGGTTTAATTCATTAATTAAATCTATAAAATTATCAGGAATTTCATTTTCAAGCTCAACTAGTTTTAATAATCTTGCTAAATTATGTATTTTAGGTGGAACTTCATTGAATTTTTTCGAATAAATACCTTTTAATATTTTTTCTATTGATTGATGACACATAAATCCTACATATAAAAATCTTTTAGAATTTAACATTGCTTCCGCTGTTTTTAAATCGTAACTAGCAATTTCAAGCCAATAATTTTCATTAGACATGTGTATAACTCCTTATAAAAGTATGTTACTTATATTATAACATGTTGTGAATCTAATGTTAATTATTATTAATATTATTACCGAACAATCAAAAATTAAAACCGGCTACTTCAGATAACACGGTATTTCCGCTACGGCCTAGCGGCCTGCCTACGGACATGCCCTCTGTCACAAAGCTTGAAATAAATGAGGTGAGTAATATAGCCGCCGTCAAGCTTTGTGCCAGTTCCTACGGCACGAGCACGTCGGGAACACCCAGAACGTTAGACGAAATGATTAAGGAGGTTTATGCTATGAAAGGTGGCTATAAAGAAACAGAAAAGTATTGGGATAAGGTGTTTAAGCAAGAAGATTTATATGATCCTTTTGAAAAGTTATCTTATTCAGAAATGGAAGAAGCGATTCAATGGTTATGTAAAGATTCAGATTTTATACTTGATTTTGGTTGTGGTAACGGTAAAGTTCTTAATAGATGTTTAAATTATAAAGTTAAAAAAGTTTACGGAATTGATTTATCTGAACAAGCAATAAATATTGCAAAAAAAGTGGTTAATAATAATCAATTACAGGATAAATGTAATTATTTATATGGAGGAATTGATTTATTAAAAAAGTTAATGATAATACATATGATGGAGCAATTTTATTTAATATAATTGATAATTTGAAGCCTAATGATGCTAAATTTGTGTTAAAAGAAATTTATAGAATATTAAAGAGTAAAGGAAAAATAATTCTTAAATTGAATCCATATTTTAATCCAAATGAATTAGAAAAAGATAATAATTTTAAAAAAATAAAAAAAGATTTTTACAAAGAAAGATCAGGTTTGTACTTTTGGAATATAAGTAATAAACAAATTAAAAAAATTATAGCTCCATATTATAAGATTTGCAAATATAAAGAAATTGAATTTAAAGATTATAATATGATTAATAGAGTGTATTACCTAAAGAAAACTTAATAACTTCGTCTAACATGGTGTTCCCATCACGCCAAAGAGCGTGGCTACTCTTCGAGACATGCTCTCTGTCACAAAGTTTGCTATTAATTAGGTAAGTATATGGTGAGCAAACTTTGCGCCAGGCCCTGAAGGGCACGGGTACATCGGGAACACCAGGAACGTTATGCGACATTTTGGCTGAGAAAAAAGGTTGCCATGTTTCATTTAAAACCAAATATAGAATTATTAAAAATAAAAATTATTATTATGATAATAAAAATTACTATAAGAAACTGAAAGGTTTAGTGTAAATTTTTATTTTTTAGAATAACCTATTAAGAAAACTAATTACAGTTTTGATCAGAACTCCTTTATCTAATTAATGGCAGTAAGTTTAATAGTGGAAAGAAGTTTTTTCCCTTCGTGTAAACTTTTTAATAAGAGGAAAAATTTAATATTTCATACTTGGTGGTTCACTAAGTAATCAAACAAAGAAAACGTGCCAGGAGTTCTGAGAATTTCATTACTTAATTTGCCAAAACGTCTGCATAACATGATGTTTCCGTGACGGCTAAAGAGCGAGCCTACCCGGACGGGACATGACTTTTGTCATGCTGTTTGCATTACCATTGGGTTGACAGTTAAAAAGGGTCAAACACCATGCCAATCCTTCAGTATATAATTATTACATAGAATGTCCAGGAACAGTCACGTCGGAAACATCAGTACCGTTATCTGAAATAAATGAGAGTTTTAAAATATGATTAGTAAATAATTTTTTTAGGGGGGAAATATGTTGGTATTTAATAATTTAATTTCAGCAATTTTATCTGTGTTTGTTTTTTCGCTTATTCCATTTGTATTTTATTATTTTAATAGAAAAGAATATAAAGATTTTTTTAATTACATTGGTTTAATAAAACCTAAGAAAAAAACAATTATTCATTCTATCATTGTATCTATTTTATATGTTAGTTTAATATTTTTTGTTTATTATTTGTTTGATTTGTTTACTATTTTAAAATCACCGGGTACAGTAAGTGGGAATCTAAAACAATTGGGGTTTGGAATTCAAGCAGTTTTAATACTACTAATTAGATCTATTATTGGTACAGGATTATGGGAAGAAATTATTTTCAGAGGATTTTTAGGTAAAAGATTATATAATAAATTAGGATTTTTATATGGAAATATAATTCAATCTATTTTATTTGGATTATTACATGGTGTTATATTTTTTGATATTAATAAAATAATTGTAATTATTGTATTAACTTTAACGACTGGTATATTTGGTTATATATTTGGATATTTGAATGAGCGTTTAGGGAATGGTAGTATTATCCCTAGTTGGTGTGCCCATTCAGTAGCAAATATTATTTCATTTTCATTAATTGCTTTTGTTATATAGTTTTATATCCTCATTTACTTCAGATAACAGAGGGTTCCCGTTACGCCAAAGACCGGCTACCCTACGGGACATGCTCTCTGTCACAAAGTTTGCAGTAACTTAGGTAAGTGGTCTGGGAGCAAACTTTGTGACCAGGCCCTTATGGGCACGAGCACGTCGGGAACACTGGGGACGTTATACGAAAGCAGCACAAAGTTCAACAAGAAGGAGGTGAAAAAATGGGGTTGTTTGGAAATAAAACAAAATCTTTAGCTAAGGAAATATCAAAAGAAGTATTCGAATTTTCTATTATTACGGTTCATAGACTTAATGATTTAAGTCAGAGTTCAGAAAATGATGAAGATATTTATAAAAAATGGGAAGTAGCAGATAATGACGACATTCAAATGAAATTAGCTCATGAATTTCAAATATTTTTATTATATTCTTTAAGTTGGCAAAGTTCTAATATACTAACAGAATCAAAACATAAAACTTTTATGGATAATGTTGTTAAGTATACAATAAACAAAACTCCAAATATAAATAATAATTTAGTAGCAAAAAGATATAGTGAATATACTCAATACAAGTTATTTCCTATAGATGAAAATTTAGAATTTGCACCAGATGAAACAGATAATAGTGCTTTAGGGCGTTTTTCATATCATTTGTCAAACATATTAGAAGACACAGTAAATCCAATAATTGATGGTACCTATTTGTTTTCTCTTGTAAATCAATTTATTGAGGCTAGAAATATTCAGAGTAGATTTTCTAAATTATAGGAAAATCATATAAAATATTTTAGGAAGGAGGTTGAATTAATGGGTTTTTTTGCTGTGATTATTTGTGGAATAGCTACATATCGTTTATATAATAGCACATTGTTTGCGTTTGCACTTATTATAACTATTGCTAATCTTTGGTCTTTTGGAATTATGCATAACTATAGAAGAAACCCTGATTTGATTCCCGATTTTTGGGCAAGTGTTAATATGCTAAGTTCTTTTATTGGAGTAGGATTATTGATTTATTCTTTTTTTAGTTAGTGTATATAATGTATAATTAATTGATAATGTTCTGTGCTGCCTTCGTATAACAGAGTATTCCCGTGACGCCAAAAACCGGCTACCCTTATGGGACATGCTCTCTGGCATGATTTTTGCAAAATTCAGCAAATATCCATGCCAGGCCTTCGGCACGAGCACGTCGGGAATACTCGGGACGTTAGGCGACATTCATTAAGGGGGGATTTTATGCCAGAAAATAAACAATTCATTTTTGAAAGTTTCGTTAATAGCTTTCATTATTTATACCAAGATGCATTATTTTTTCAAGAACAAGCAGAAAACAGCAATAATAAAAATAGTTTTGATCATACACGCTTTTGTAGGACTGCATTATTATTATATATTTTTAGTTTAGAAGGGCTAATTAATCGTGTTATGGATCACTTTTTACCAGAATATATTAAAAGTTTTATTATGAGAAGAGAGCAAAAGTTTTCCATTGAAGATAAATGGGAGCTAGTTCCTTTATTATGTTCAAAGAATAAAAAAATGAGTTTTGACAAGTCAAGTTATCCTTGGAGTCATTTTTCAGAACTTATACGACTAAGAAATGATTTTGTACATCCAAAACATAATAGGTCTGTTTACTATAAAGCAAAAACTTATGGTGAATGGATTCCGTTATCATGGAAGGACATTCCTGAAAAGTTAGAAGTTAAGGAAAAAGATATAATTTACAGACAAACACAAATACCAAAGGATCCTTATGCGATAAGAGTAGAACATGTAAAAACTGCTAAAAAAGTAGTTGACGACATTGTAAATAAATTAGATGAATATTTAGATGGAAAATTAACTAAAGAAAACTGGATACATAATGACAAAATGAAATTAGTATATCCTGAAAATGCAAACCTTGATGATTTACCAAAATAGATAATGAACGATCGCCTAACATGAGGATTTCCGCGGACGGCAAAGACCAGCCTGCCCTTCGGGACATTGCCTTTGGCACGTCTTTTGCAAAAAAGAGCAGCGAAAAGACGTGCCAACCCTAACGGGACGGCAACGTCGTAAATCCCAGAAACGTTAACTGAAATTGCTACCATAATTAAGAAAAAGTTAGGTTAATAAGAATCATTGAGGTGAGGGAATTTGACTAAAAATTGTAAATCAGTAAAAAATATATTGTTAGTAGTATTAATATTATTAATTGTTATTTGTTGCGTGATAGCATTATATAATTATAATGACAAATTAATGATAATATTAAACGTGATAACAGAAAATTCAAATACTGTATTTATAAAGATAATACAGATATTTACTACAACAACAAATTTTATAAGAGATGGGTTTAATAATTTAAGTCAAGTATTTAATAATAGGGAATTAGCTATTGGGTTTTGGTTGATTGTTTTTATAATATTTGCTTTGTCTGTAAAAGGTGCTAGGGAGCAAATTCCTGGTTTAATTAAGTTGCTTTTTAATAACACTTTATATTTTGGTACCTTAGTATGGGCATATATGTATATTTAATGATATTATTTTTACATAAAATAGGTTTTTGGGATATATCATTATTAAAAAATACAATTATTTGGATAGTAGCGGTAGCATTTATTTCTTCATTTAGAGCTGTTGATAATGCTAAAGATATCAATTATTTTATTAATGTTATAAAAGATAATATTAAATTAATTATTATATTAACATTTGTTGTTAATTTATACAGTTTTTCATTGATATATGAATTAATACAAGTTTTTATTATAACTGTTTTATCAATGTTAGTAGCATTTATGAATAATAACCCAGAATATCAAGATAAAGACAGTAAGTTACTAATTAATGTTCTTAATACAATTCTTGCTATTATAGGTTTTTATGCCTTATTTCATTCAATTAAAATGACTATTTCAAATTTAGATAGTATTAATTTAATAAAACAACTTAAATTATTATTTCTTCCATCAGTCTTATCTGTTATGTTTACTATTTATGTATATTTTCTTGTTATTTATTCAGGTTACGAACAAATCTTTTCAAGAATAAATTTCAAAAAGACAATTGATGACGAATATAAGCTTTATCTAAAGTTTAAGACTATGTTATTTTGTAATATAAATTTAAATAAAATTAAAAACTTTATTCCCAGGAGTAAGATTATGTATAATCATATTAATAGTAAAAGTGATGTTAAAGAAATATTAAACGATTATAAAGATAATAATTTTTCAGTATAGAAAAGAGTTATTGTTAAGTTTATAGTTTTAAGAGGTAGCAACTTCAGTTAACAATATATTTCCGTTTCCGTTCCTGTCGTCACTGCACCCAAATCCAGCAACCCAAGTTAAGAGCTAACTAAGGGTTGCTGGACTTCGGAAATACGGGTACGTTAGACGACATTGCCTAATTTGTGTAAGAGGAGTTTTAAAATGAAAAGAATTCTTTACTATTCATCATTAATAGGATTTTATTTAAGCATTACTGTATATATTTTAAGTTTTTTAAAGGGATATGCAAGTGTAAAAAATTATTATGTAATTCATTCAATATTTTTGGGGTTCCCCCAATAAATTAGACACATAGTTTAGACGTTTTTCTTTCTTTCTCGTAATCTTCCGGGCTTTTATAATCTAGTGAAGAATGTAATCGAATCCTATTATAAAAAATCTCTATATACTCAAATATATCACGTTTTGCCTGAGCCCTGCTCTGATACTTGTTGTGGAAAATCAATTCTGTTTTTAGTGTTGCAAAAAAACTTTCAGCTACTGCATTGTCCCAGCAATCACCTTTGCGGCTCATTGATGAAATAATACCGTATTTCCACAGTGTTTTTTGAAAATCATGGCTGACATACTGACTACCTCTGTCAGAATGAAAAATTAATCCCCTGGAGGGATTACGATTTAGTACGGCCATTTCCAATGCATCAATCACTAACCTTTTTGTCATATGCTTGTCCATTGACCAACCTACTACCTTGCGAGAGTAAAGGTCAATCACTACTGAAAGATAAAGCCAGCCTTCTTTTGTTGGAATATATGTTATGTCTGATACCCAGACTTTATTAGGTTGGGTAACACTAAAATTACGTTTGAGAAGATTATTTTTTGAAGGGAGATTATGGTCAGAATTAGTTGTCCTTTTAAACTTTCTTTTCTGTATTGCTTTTAATCCCATTACTCTCATTAGCCGTTCAATACGCTTAATATTGTAATAATAACCATCTTTTTTAAGCTGTTTATGTATCCGGGGACTACCATATCTTCCCCTGTTCTGCCAGTATATTTTATCAATCTTTAACTTTAATTTTTCATTTGTAAGCTGTCTTTTACCAGGTTTTCTACTTAACCAGCTGTAATATCCTGACCGGGATACATTTAAAACCTGGCACATCCTTTCCACAGTAAATTCATCACTGTGATCCCGGATGAAACCATATATTATTTCGGTTCCTTTGAGAAGATGCGCACTGCTTTTTTTAATATATCACGCTCTATTTTTATATCATTTAATTCTTTTTTTAGTCTTTGAATTTCTTCCTGTTCAGGGGTTAACTTTTGTTTACCATTGCCTGGGAAAGCTAAGTCACCTTTGTTTTTGTATTCCCTACGCCATCTGATTAGATTATGATAACTTATACCTAGTTCTTTTGCTATAACTGTGCAAGATTTATCCGAGCTAAAACTAAGTTCCACAGCTTCTCTTTTAAATTCTTCTGAATATTTTTTCCTTCCCATTATGGGCACCTCCTGGGTTAATTATATACCTAAACCCAGTGTCCGACAAATGGGGGGAAGGTCATATGCTTTAATTAATAATTTAACATTCCCAATACCCGGATCACTATAAACAGGGTACTACTTCGTATAACATGGTGTTCCCGTCACGCTAAAGATCGCGGCTACTCTTCGAGACATGCTCTCTGTCACAAAGTTTGCAATTAATTAGGTAAGTATTTGGGTAGCAAACCTTCTGCCAGACCTTCGGTACGAGCACGTCGGAAATCCTAGGAACGTTATATGACATTTGACCTTGGGTATAAAATGTAAAAAAGAATAAGTTCTAGAAAAGGACTTAGAGTAAAAAATCATATTTTCTTTTACCATGAATGATCCTCCTAATTTCGACTTCTGATTTATTTCCTTTTACTACGTAGAAAACTAAGAAACTTTCAATTATTAATACCCGATAACCCTTATATTGTAATAATGAATCTTTTGGTTGTGTACCCATATATGGAAAATTTTCTAGTTTAGAAATTGTTTCTTCTATTTTATTTAATAATTCTAAGGCTGCACTTGGGTTGTCTTGTTGAATATATTCAATTATCTCTATTAAATCTTTACGGGCGATGGGGAGATATAATATTTTATATTTTTTACTCATTTAACTTAGCCTTCATTTCTTTTATTAAATCTTTATGAGAAATTCTATTTTTATTTGATTCACTTTCTAATTCTGCTTCTCCTAATTTTTGATATAGTTCTATTAAAGACTGTTGTTTTTCGTAAAGAGCCTGACTCATAACAACCATATCGCCTTTGCCATTTTTGGTTAAAAATACTGGTTCACCTTCTTCATGGCATAACTCTGATATTTGTTTAAAATTATTTCTTAAGTCTGAAACAGGTCTAATATTAGGCATACACAACACTCCTTTATCATTATTATTAATAACATTATATCATAATTATGATAAAAAATAAAACTATATATTTTGTGTTCTTGAATAAATATAAATAAAACGAGTTAAAAAGATTGTCCAACGTCATATAACATGGCATTTCCGTGACGGTAAAGACCAACCTACCCTAGCAGGACATTGCCTTTGTCATGTCTTTTGCATAAAAAGAGGGAAGGGGTTGTTGCAGCCAAAGCCATGCCAATCCTGATGGAACGGCAACGTCGGAAATGCCAGGAACGTTATCTGAAATCCCTAATTAAATTTATTATAGAGAGCAAGAAATTCAGTTGGACTAATCGATTTCACACTACTGTGTTTAAAATCATCTAAATTTCGTGTAACTATATAATCTATTTCGTTTTCATGTGAACTGATTTCTATTACTGCATCTTCAAAATCTTTAATTTTGGAATTTAAGGCTTTTCTTAGGATTGTTTCTGTTATTGGTATTATTTTAAACATATCTAAAAGTTCATTAAGAACAAATTTTACTTTGTTAGAGTTATTGTAATTTTTCATAAGAAAATAAGCTAAAGTGGTAATTTCATGTGCACATATATATCCTTGAATTTGGTTGTCATTGCATAATTCTATTATTTTAGCTGCTTGTACATGTTTTTTTCTTTTGTTTAAAAAATCAAGAATAACATTAAGATCAATTGTAATTTTTTTCATGAAAATTTCTCCTCAACTCTTTTTTATCTGGAATAGGTTGGCTTTCAAAGGCACCATATAACTTATTTATTTTGGGTTTAAAATTATTTTTATCAGGATTGTTTTCTTGTTTTTTAAGTTCATTAAGATATTCTTCTACAATATGGGAAATGGATTGGTTAGTTTTTTTAGAAAAAACATGTGCGAATTCAATTAAATCTTCATTAATGCTCAAAGTAAGCTTTTTTTGCATTCTGATCACTCCTTACGTATATTATTATATTACCATACGTATAAAATGTCAATGTGACATTGTGTATATTATGTCTAGATAAACCGGGACTTCAGATAACACGGTGTTCCCGTGACGCCACAGACCAGGCTACCCTGCGGGACATGCCCTCTGTCACAAAGCTTGAAATAAATGAGATTAGTAATGCAGCCGTAATCAAGCTTTGTGACAGGCCTCTGGCACAGGCACGTCGGGAACACCGGGAACGTTATCGGAAAGACAGGTATATTTTAATATTATTAAGGTGGGAGTATATATGACAAGAAACAGATGGATATTGAAGATTTATATTTTTATAATGATATTGACTATGATATTTGTCAATGTTCTAACTAATGCAAATGAACTATCTTGGGATGAGTACATAACAGAAGGATTAACTAATAATAAAATTAGAAATATGTTATCAACAAATGAAAGTATTAAGATAAATATTAAAGAATTAATGAAAAATAAAGAATTTACGAATGTAATGGAATCATGGGAACTTAATGCTATTAGTGATGCGTATTTGGTTGACGTAAATAATGATAATACTAAAGAACTTTTGTTGGTTTTATGTCAAGGTTCTATGAGAAATTATAGTTTTAAAATATATGAAAATAATGGTAATAATTTTGCTTTATTAGATGAAAAGGAAGGTTTTATGTCTCCAGTTATCTACAATAATAAAGTTCATTTTATTAAGGTAAAGTCTGACTTTGATACGAAATTTATTAGTCAAGTTATTGAGTACCGTTTTGATGGATCATCGTTTAGACAAAATGTGGTATATAACATTAAAAAATATTATGATATATCAGGAATTCATAAATTAAAAGGAATAATTAACAATAATTATTTAAATTCATTAGATAGTTATCCTGCATCAAATTCTGATATTATGTTAATCGAGAAATCAAATGGTGATCATAATATGAATGTAGTGATAAATGATAAAAAGAACAACAATGTATTTAAATATAATATTTATTTGCAATATACTTCTGTTGGTTATGCGCCAACTGAATGGAAAATTGGATCAAAGGATGAATTTACAAATCAATTTAAAGGAATGGAGCAAATATTTACTAGTAATGATGATTTAATTTGCTTTGGATATAAGTTTTATAAAGATAAATCTGATAACATTTTTATGTTAAAGATATCATATGATTTTTATAATAAGTTAGATAATGTAAAAGTTGAAGACTTAATAATACAAATATATAAATTTAACAAGGATTCTGTAGAAAAATATGATAGGATAATCATTCATCCAGAAATTGAAGTTCAAAAGAGTGACATTTAGGTAATATATTTATTTTTTTAGAAAGTTTATTAGTTTAGAGAACCTGTCCATCCGATAACACAGTATTTCCGTTACGGCTAAAGACCAGCCTACCCTACGGGACATGCCCTCAGGCACAAAGCTTGCAGTGAGAGTGAGGAAAGTGTGGCGAGTTGGCAAGCTTTGTGCCAGGCCCAAGGGGCACGGGCACGTCGAAAATACCCAGAACGTTAGGCGACATGTGAAAAATGGAGGAACATGATGAAAAAGACTTTTTATATTATCATTTTAATCGTTTTAATAAGTTCAATGGTATTATATTACATAAATTATGTTAATAACTATGAGGTAACTGAAGCAAAAGAACTTAATGATAAAATGATAAAAATAATAACAGAAGATATTAATAACAAGGATAAAATTGTTTTAGACTTAAATAAGATGACAAAATTTAATTGGAATAAGTTATATATTGTAGGTCCATATACTGACCCCAAAATATTTTGCAGTAAAAAAGGGGTCAAATGGTCTAATTCTATAATAACAACAATTAAATATGATGATGGAGTGTATTTATTGTTATTTGTTCAAGATAAGAAGGTAATCAAGTATCTTGATTTTTCAAGGAGATATGGTAGTTTTCCAGAGGGAGAATATGATAAAGGCAATTCCCTATTTGAAATAACAAAAAATAAAGATTATATAGATATTAATCATCTAAAAGAGATAAAATGATAAAAGTCACACGTCGCCTAACAAGGAATTTCCGCTTATCACTGGGTAGATAATTAAAAAAAACGTCCGTTGCCTGAAGGACATGCTCTTTGTCATGTCTTTTGCAATAGGGAAATCGTTACAACAGCAAAAGACCTGCCAACCCTATCGGGACGAGCACGTCTGAAATTCCTGGGACGTTATACGAAAGTGCAGACTGATTTTTTTGCATTTTAAATATTAAAAAGGACAGATATAAATATATTTAAAATTATCAATTAAGTTTGGGGTGATATTTATCAATAATAAATTAAACTCTGATTTAATAGCACCTTGTGGTTTTTATTGTGGGAGTTGTCCTTCTTATTTATCTGGAAAGTGTAAGGGATGTTATAATAATGAAACAGATAAATGCTTCACATATGATTGTGTATTAAAAAAAGATATTAATTTTTGTGGAGAATGCAAAGATTTTCCATGTAATTACATTATTAACAATGAAAAAGCGACTCTTATAAGTAAGAAATGGTTGAAATGGAAAAAACAACAATATAAATAATTGTTTTAATTATTATAAGCCGTCCGCACCATCGTATAACAAAGTGTTCCCGTCACGGCTACAGAGCAAGCCCTACTCTACGGGACATTGTCTTTGTAACGTCTTCTGCAATAAAGGGGTTAGGGGGTGGACGAGCAAAATCCGTTTCAATCCTTAGGTTAGTAATAATAATAAAACGTCCAGGACCGACAACATCGGGAACACCCGGAACGTTAGACGACATACCGGAGATAAGGGATTATACAAAGGGGGAAGGGGTTTTAAATGAAAATAAAAGTAATTTTTACGTTAATGGTAATTTTATTAGCTTTTACTACTGTAAGTTTAGCAAAAGATATTGGGTTTAAAGATGAAACAGAGGTCAGAGAGTATTGTGATACATTTGTTGAATATCTAATAAAAGAAGATACTCAAAATGCATTTGATTTAATTGAATCTCAATGGCTTTTCGTGCCTTCAGAAATACAAGCTATTGAGTTACAAACTGTTAAGCAATTAGAATTAGTTAAAGAGAGATTTGGTGAAATATTAGGTTATAAAATGTTAAAAAAAGAATTAGTAGATGAAATGTTTTTGAAATATACATATGTAATAAAGTATGAAAATCATATATTAAGATGGATATTTATTTTTTATAAGCCTAAAGAGTCATGGTTATTAAATACTTTTAGATTTGATGATTCAATAAGTAAGTTATTTGATGAATAAATATAAACGTATAGATCGCAAGGTGTTCCGGTACGTCGTCTAACAGAGTGTTCACGCTCCGGCTAAAAACCAGCCTGGCCCTTGGGGACATGCTCTTTGTCACCTTCCTGCTCCTGTAATAAAAACATTTGAATTAATTTTAGATAATATTAATAGAGAAAAGCAGGAAAGAACACAAAAGTTAATGGCTATAGTTAATTGTGGTTTTCCAGAAGCAAATCAGAATAGATTTGCTCTTGCTATTTGTGAACAGTTTGCTTTAGAAACAGGAATACAGTGGGTTGGAGGACTAGCTTTAGGTATGGGAGGAAATATTAGTGGAAAATCTTTTGATAAGTTAGGTAGTATGGTTGCAAATGTAAAAAAATCATTAGATTTAGTATTAAATCTTCATTAATGCTCAAAGTAAGCTTTTTTTGCATTCTGATCACTCCTTACGTATATTATTAAATTACCATACGTATAAAATGTCAATGTGACATTGTGTATATTATGTCTAGATAAGCCGGGACTTCAGATAACGGTGTTCCCGTGACACCACAGACCAGGCTACCCCGGGACATGCCCTCTGTCACAAAGCTTGAAATGAGTTAGGTAAGTAGCTTGGGCTGCAAACTTTGCGCCAGGCCCTTACGGGCACGAGCATGTCGGGAACCCTCGGGACGTTATGTGAAACCGACGACATATTTTAGTGGAAGGAGAAATCAGTTGTGGTTATACTATTGGGTGGAAATAGCTGTACAGGTAAAACATTAATGTCACAAAAATTACTTGAAAAGTATAATATTCCTTACTTTTCAATAGATCATCTTAAAATGGGTTTATATAGAAGCGATAGCAATTGTGGATTTACGCCTCTGGATAACAATGAAGTAATCGGGAAAAAATTATGGCCAATTATAAAAGAAATGATTATGACGATTATTGAAAATAATCAACACATAATAATTGAAGGCTGTTATCTTTTACCTCATTTGGTTAAAGATTTAGAGAATGAATACTCAAAACAAATTATTTCAGTCTTTTTAGGTTTTTCATCTAATTATATTAAGAATAATTTTACATCAAATATTATAAAACATAGAAGTGTAATTGAAACTCGTAAATACTCAGAAGAAAGGCCTATAACTCAATTTATTAATGAGCATGAAGAATTTAGAAAAAAATGCATTAAAGTCAATACAAATTACTTTGAGATTGACGATAATTATGAAGAAGAGATAAAAAGAGTTTATAATTTTATAGATAACCAAATAAGCGAAATTGGTTTTGAAAGAAAAAATATTTAAGAAATAATTTGATAATATGAGAAAGATAGTAGGTGTAAGAGTCGTCGACATCACATAACATGGTGTTCCCGTGACGCCAAAAACGTGGCTACTCTTTGAGACATGCCCTCTGTCATAAAGCTTGCAATGAATGAGGTAGATGTGACTGGCAAGCTTTGTGCCAGGCCTTTGGCCCGGGCACGTCGGGAACACCAATTTTTAATGAATTAAATTATCCAATAAAATTAATTGTAGAGAAAGATTTAGGCCATACTTTATCAGAAAACTTTTCTAATCATATAAAAAAAATCAATTGAATTTATTAATGAAACGTAAAGAACGTCGTATAACATGGGTTTAAGGTTCTGCTATCGCTGCACCCAAACTCATTCGCCAAGAACAGCCGCCCTAAGGCTCATGAACCTCTTAAACCCCAGGAACGTTATCTGAAATTCCTGACTAGAGCACACTCTGAAAAGATTAAATGTATCTAAATCATAATGTTATTATTAGGGGGAAAACCATGAAAGCTTTATTACTTAATGGAGAAAAGGATAATAAATCTTTAAATGTATATTCAAAAATTATTAGAAAAGAGCTTAAAAGTAGAGATTATGAAGTTAATACTGTTATATTGCATGAAAAAAGAATTGCTGACTGTATAGGTTGTTTTGGGTGTTGGATAAAAAAACCTGGTGTCTGCATTATAGACGACTATGCTCAAAAGATAGCAAATATGTTTATTAATTCAGATTTAGTAATTTATTTAACCCCGATAGTTTTTGGGGGGGATTCATATCAGCTTAAGAAAGCACTTGATAGAATGATTCCTTTAATTTCTCCTTTTTTTATCAAAGTCGATGGAGAGATACATCATAAACCACGTTATAAAGAGTACCCTTCAATTTTGGGAATAGGAGTAATGTCAAATTTTAATGAAGAACAAGTACAATTGTTCAATAATTTAATTAAGAGGAATAGTATTAATTTTCATTCACCAAATTATGTAAGTGAGGTTATTGTAAGTGATAAAGATATAGACCACATGCAAAAGAAAATAAATAAGCTTTTAAATAAGGTGAGTGATAAAAATGAATAATACAAAAAAAGTGACTTTATTAATTGGTAGTCCTAAAGGAGAATCTAGTACATCAGCAGTGTTAGGTCATTATATTTTAAAAAAGCTTAAAGAGAAAAGTTTCCAAACAGATGTTTTACATATACATTCACAATTAAAAACACAAAACAAAAGAGAACAGTTACTTAATAAAATTGAAAATACAGATTTAATAGTACTCACTTTTCCTCTTTATGTTGATACTCTTCCTGCTCCTGTAATAAAACATTTGAATTAATTTCAGATAATATTAATAGAGAAAAGCAGGAAAGAACACAAAAGTTAATGGCTATAGCTAATTGTGGTTTTCCAGAAGCAAATCAGAATAGATTTGCTCTTGCTATTTGTGAACAGTTTGCTTTAGAAACAGGAATACAGTGGGTTGGAGGACTAGCTTTAGGTATGGGAGGAAATATTAGTGGAAAATCTTTTGATAAGTTAGGCAGTATGGTTACAAATGTAAAAAAATCATTAGATTTAGTAAGTGAGTCTATAATTAAAGATGAAGAAATTCCTGAAAAAGCTATTGAATATATGGCAAAGCCACTTATGTCTAGCAAACGATTATATACTTTTATGGGAAATATGTCATGGAGGATTCAAGCTTTGAAAAATAAAGTTTATAGTAAATTAAATAATAAACCATTTGCTGATTAATTTTAATAATTTAACAATGAAAATGCGCCAGGAACTTCAGATAACAAGATTTCCCGTGACGCCAAAAAGCAGACTACCCTGTAGGGACATTACCTTTGTCATGTCTTTTGCAAAAGAAGGGTAAGAGGTTGTTGCAGCAAAAGCCATGCCAACCCTAACGGTACGGTAACGTCGAATCATAACTCAAAATTATATTTTTAATAAGGAATGATATTTAATGAGTGATAAAGCTGAGAGAAGCATAGTATGTCTTTTTCCTGATAACAAAATAGATGGATTAGAAAAATTCAGGCAAAAATATATTAAAAATTCTGGGAAGGCGGTACCTTTTCATATCACATTGTAATATGATTTTTACTTACCACATGAAATTGATGAAACAGTAATAGGTAAGTTAACTAGTATTGCAAGAAGAACCCCAAAATTTGATTTTTTTGCAAAACCATTATCAAGTTTTCCAACTACTAATGTGTTGTACTTATCACCGGTACCTGTAACACCAATTGAGAAATTAACAGAAAAATTATATAATAGTTTTCCACATTTTAGTGATAAAAAATTTGGTTTTCCAATTTATCATATGACCATAGCTTTTGGGCAAAAAATTGAAGAAAATCGACGAATTATTGAAGAGTATTTTGCAAAGTTTGGAAAAACCCCTTTAGTTTTGAAAGCTGGAAAAATTGGAATATATATCAAGAAGGGAAATGATTGGAGTGAGTATATATCTTTTGATTTAGGTTAAGTACAAGGTGGTTTAATTCTTTTATGACAATAAATTTATGTCAGCCACTTCATGTTACACGGTATTTCTGTGACGGCTAAATATCGGTTTTCCGTTAATATCAAGCTTTAATGGTGAAAAGGATTTATTATATTACGTTGACATACAAAACGAAGGAATTAAATGGTATGTGGATGATAGAAAAAATTCAAAGGATAGTAGGGGGTAGTAGGTTAACTCAAGTTGATCCATTGAAAAAAGTGATGGATGAACACATAGTTTGTTTTACCATAATAGATAAAAAAGAAAAATTAGAAGAATTAAGTTTAGTTTTAGAAAAAAAGTACGGAGAAATGGTTGAAATACTTCTAATGGAAAACGACTATTTTCCTGGATGGTATTGGTTAACAATTCATGATGTAAAAGCAACAAAGGACCAGGCTATAAAGGAACTAGTAAAAATAACTGGTCATAATTTAAATGATTTAATTGTTTTTGGTGATAATGCTAATGATATTAAAATGTTCAGGGAAGCTTTAAAAGCAGTAGCAGTAAGTAATGCAAAAAATGAATTAAAGAAATATGCAGATGAAATTATTGGGTCAAACCAAGATGATAGTGTAGTAAAGTACTTAATAAATAATAGCAATACGGATACGTTATACGACATGTGATAAAGGTTTGTAACATACGTATTATTAAAAAGAAAGGAGGTATGGTATTTGACTATTGTATTATTAATTGTAGGGATTTTTCTAAGTGTATTAGGCCTCTTAATCTGGAAGTATAATTTAGTAAATCTAATTGCAGGTTATAGTGAGGAAAAAACTAGGGATAAGCAGGGATTGGCAAAATGGGTAGGAAAAAATATTCTTATAATGGGAGCACTGACTATACTAATATCTATTTTAGAATATTTACTTAATATTACAATGTGGATAGTAGTCACTTTTATTATAATAGTAGTTGTTTTAAGTATTCGAACTAATATAGGTTGTAAAAAATATGAAAAATAAAAATTTTTAAAACTGAGTAAAATATTATTTTAGTCTTATGTTAGTAATAGGAAAATAAAATATACAATAACAGCTGATATTGGGACATGGCTTTATTATTATTTCTTTTGCAGAGGGGTAAGGGGTACAGCAAAAGCCATGTTAACACCAGAGGAACGGCAACGTCGGGAACACCAGGAACGTTATATGACATACCTAAATTAACAAGAAACGTAAATGAAGCAAAAATTATAACCTAGCAATTCAGGTCAAGAATTTTCCATGTTAAATGTGTTATCCTTTTTATAGGAGGTGAAAATATGGAGAGGAAAAAATTAATGCAGTTAAACGTATGCAAGATTATATAGAGAAACATATTAGGAAACCAATTACTTTACATCAGCTCGCCCGGGCAGCTGGTTATTCTCCCTGGCATTCTGGGAGAATTTTTAAAGAACTAATTGGAAAAACTCCTTTTGAATATATTAGAAAATTTCGTCTTTCTCGAGCTGCTGTTAAACTCAGAGATGAAGACCAACCGGATAATACAAATCAGATGCAGTTGTGATAAGCTTAGAACATAAAAGCGGTTATTCTGCAATTGTAATATTTCCATATAAGAAAAATCTATTTGGCAAATATAAATGGAAAACCTTGTTTGCTATAGAAGGAGAGAAGAACATCTTTGAATAGAATTTAAGGGTACACCTTCTATGGTAAACTCTGGATTTCGGAGGAGGATATTTACATTTTTCAAAATAATGAGCATGAATTTGAAAAATATGGAGTTCGTAAAATTCTATGACAAAACTTACGGAAGGAATGAATTTTATGAAAAAAAAGTTATTATTAATTAATCCATCAAATCCCTGTAAAACAGGTTTAACAGTTAATAAAAGTTCAAGATTTCCACCTTTAGGTTTAGGTATAATTGCAGCACTTACACCAAGCGATTGGAATATAAAAATTGTTGATGAGAATTTTGATACTTTTAGATATGAAGATGCAGATTTGGTAGGGTTAACAGCGTTTACTTCTTCAGCAACAAGGGCTTATGAAATTGCTAAACAATACCGGGAAAGAGGCATCCCAACAATTATAGGTGGAATACATGCCTCTATGATGCCGGATGAAGCCAAACAATATGTAGATACAGTAGTAATAGGTGAAGCTGAGGGGATATGGCCTGAAGTCATATCAGATTTTGAAGAAGGAAAACTGAAAAAAATTTATCAAAGCAAATTAAATGAAGCAGATATAATCCCAAAAGCCAGACATGATTTATTTCATCCAGGATATATGTTTGGAGCAGTACAAACAGCGAGGGGTTGCCCTATGGATTGCGAATTTTGTTCAGTTACACAATTTAATGGGTATAAATACCGTCAAAGACCAATTAAAGATGTATTAGATGAATTAGAAAGTATACCACAAAAAATGATATTTTTTGTTGATGATAACATTCTTGGACATGGAAAAAACGCTAATGAGCGTGCTATAAAACTTTTTAAGGGTATGATAAATCGTGGAATAAAAAAAGAATGGTTTTGCCAGGCATCAATTAATTTTGCTGAAAATGAAGAAGTACTAAAATATGCCGCAAAAAGTGGTTGTAAAATGGTTTTTATAGGTTTAGAAGCTGAAGATGTAGAATCCTTAGATAGTGTAAACAAAAAAATGAATATTAAAGTAGGTTCAAATAAATATAAGGATGTAATAGATAAAATTAATAGCTATAAAATAGCTGTTTTGGG
The DNA here is from genome assembly GCF_000020485.1 of Halothermothrix orenii H 168. Classification (GTDB taxonomy): domain Bacteria; phylum Bacillota; class Halanaerobiia; order Halanaerobiales; family Halothermotrichaceae; genus Halothermothrix; species Halothermothrix orenii. The sequence goes on along the minus strand of NC_011899.1, from coordinate 1,455,212 downwards.
ATCTTTTATTTACGGGCTAGATAATGATACTATAGAATCTCTTCAGAGAAGAATTGAATATATAATTAAATGTCCAGTAGATGTTATGCAAACGACTATACTGACTCCACTTCCAGGCACTAGGTTATTTAAAAAGTTATCAGATGAAGGAAGATTGCTCTATAATAATTATCCTGATGATTGGGTACATTTTGATATGACTGAAGTTACCTATAATCCAGTACATATGACTCCAGAACAATTATCGCAATTGATGAGTACCAGTAATTGCCGTTTATATTCAATGAAAGTAATATTATCAAAATTTTTTAAAACGTTATTTTCTACAAAAAGCTTGAGTGCAAGTATTTGGGCATTAAGTTCTAATTTCAATTATCGTAATGTTGCTCTTGGTATAGAGAAGGAAAAACTTAAGTAAAATCAGGGAAACGTTCATATAACACGAGATTATGGTTTCGATGTGCTTCATCCAAGTTCATTCAACTGTAGTTTTTTTTAAAAGGCCGGTAGTTCAAAACAGGAAAAAATATGCTATGATATTTATAGTAGTTCCTGTTCTCTTTATATTTTCCGCATTTGTAATGATCCCAAATTTAGTTTTGATGTATAGGTTTGACAAATGATTGCGCTGTTTGCCAAACGGTCGTCTAATACTGTGATTAATTATAAATGACAATCATGTCGGGACACTAACGTCGGAAATACCAGGAACGTTAGGGAGAAATATTTTAGATGCTACTACATATAACTTTAAATTAAGGAGGAAAATAAAACAATGGATGAAAATATTAAATGGCACCAAACTATGAAAATAGAAAGAATACTAGATAATATTAGAAATAATAATATGAAGGGTTTTTATGTAAAGACTCGAGAAGATTTGATTAACAAAATAAAGGAGCTTGTTCCGGAGGGATCTGTCGTTGGAGTTGGAGATTCAATGACTTTATTTGAAACTGGTATTATAAATTTATTAAGACAAGAAAATTATATATTTTTAGATAAATATAAAGAGGGCTTAACAAGAGCTGAAAAGGATAAACTTTATTTAGATATTTTTAGTGCTGACACTTTTTTATGTAGTACAAATGCAATCACAGAAAAAGGAGAATTATATAATATAGATGGGTACGGAAATAGGGTATCTGCAATGATTTTTGGCCCCAAACAGGTTATTATTGTAGCTGGAAAAAATAAAATAGTTAAGGATTTAGAAGAGGCAAAAAATAGAGTTAAGAATATCGCAGCTCCTATTGACGCAAAAAGACTTAATAAAGATACTCCATGTACAAAAGTTGGATATTGTGTAGATTGTAATTCGAAGGATAGAATATGTAATAATATAACAATAATAAAAAGACAGCTTAAAAAAAACCGAATTAAAATTATTATAGTTGACGAAAATTTAGGATACTAAAATACTTCGTCTAACATGGTATTTCCGTTGACGGCTAAAGAGCGAGCCTACCCTGCGGGACATTGCCTTTGTCATGTCTTTTGCTATATAAGGGTATATGGTGGCTAAAGCTATGACAATTCTAAGAACAATTTATATTTGCCTGAAATTACGGAAGAGAATATTCCTGAGGAGCCCAGTGCGGTAATTCTGCATGATAGAACGTTAGACTACATTGGCTAATTCAATAAATATATCTGGAGGAGATATAATGCAGAATAAAATTTCTAAAGCTTGGAATTGGAATAAAAGTACAGATGAGATATGGTTTATACCTTGTGAGGAATCATACTATTTAATCAATCGTTGGAAAGAAAAAGGATTTAATAATTTTCTTGATTTAGGCTGTGGAAGAGGAAGACATTCAATACAGTTTGCTAAAGCTGGATTCAATGTTAAAGCCATTGATTTATCCCCGGTAGCAATAGAAGGGTTAACCGAATGGGCAAACAAAGAAAATCTTTCAGTAAAAACACAGGAAAAGTTATTTAATGAGGTTGGTTATCGTAACTTTGATTTAATATTTAAGAAAAAAGAAGCAGCTATTTATGTAGAAGAAAAGTAAACTATTCTATTTTGATTTTAAAATAAAGTAAAGTGTATAATAAAATGGAAAGGATGATTTTATTGTCTAATGCGGAAATTAAAGATAAAAATTACAAAAAATTAAAAAGAAATGCCCAAAATATAATATTAAAATATTTAGGAGAAAAAAGAGAAATTGATGGGGTTTATAATAATAATTGGGTTTTTTTAACTACTGATAATAAAAAGCCATATATGGTTAAATTTGTCCCCCAAAATGAGGCAAGAAGATTAGAAATTGAAAATACAATGTATAAATTTATTACTTCTAAAACAGACATACCTGTTCCTGAAGTTTTAACTTATGGTCAAAATCAACATGGAAGTTATTTATTAAGAGAAGTTATTGAAGGTCATAGTTTAAAAGAATATTTTAAAAAGACCAGGAATGTTGAAAATATATTTTATGAGGCGGGACAAATACTGGCTAAATTACATAGTATTGAGTTTGAAGATAAAGGCATTATAAAACCCGATTTGTCTGTCAAAAAGTATGATATTTTTTCAAAAACCGAATATTTATTTTTTCTTGAAAAACTTTTTGTCAATGGTGTTATTTCTCGTGAAAAATATTCATTATTAAAAAAAGTTGATATTAATTATTATTTTGGTGGAAGAAAAAATGTACTATGCCATTGTGATTATACTCCGAACAATATTTTAGTCAAAAATAATCAGATTGTAGGAATAATAGATTTTGAATGGGCATCTTCTGCACCATTTATGGATGATCTTGTTTCATTTGATTTGTTTGCTGAACTTGATGGTTTTAATAGGCAAATTAATTCATATTATAAGGGATATAAGCTTATAAAGGAAATAGATAAATTTTATTTTGAAAATATAAACTTTTATAAATTTTATCGACTAATTACAATGCTATCATACCAGGTAGGAGTAACTGATGAAAGATATGATTACCAATTTTATAATAAAATGCGAAAAAGATTTAAAGATATAATTGCAAATTGTCAATTTTAAACTTTGTACTTAATATTACGTATATTAAATTTTACAGTCACTTTATTGAACTGGTAAAAAAGGAACGGGCGTCGTCTAACACAGTATTTCCATAATGGCAAAGACCAGCCTACCCTTGCAAAATATGCTCCTTATTCACAAAGCTTGCAATGATGATATTTTTATAATTAGTTCAAAAAATTTTCTTTAATAGTGTAGTAAATGTTATCTCCTTGTGAAAAAGGGCAGACCTTCATGCAAATACTACAGCCCAGTGTTTTGCTAAATTGTGGGTAACACTTTTCACGGTCAATACAGGTTCTTGTTTGATTTATTCCCGGAATATTTTCAATAGATGGTTGTTTTTTAGGATAGATTGCCTGAGTAGGACATGATTTTTCACATTTTCTACATTTTTCACAAAAATTTTCAATTCAGACATGTTCGTGATTATCGGTAAATTCAAAAAGCTTATTTTTTATCAAAATTGGTGCAATTCGGTTACGGGGTCCGAATTGTGGAGTAATTAATAATCCGTTATGTCCTTGCCAACCCAGTCCAGCTTTACCTGCTAAAGGTGATGTATCTACCAGACCACCAAGAGGGTGGTTGCTTTGACATTTGATTCCGAAATTTTTACGTAACCAGTTAGCGATATCGTTTACAGCAATTCCTAATGAATTATAAACTCTCTGTACTTCTTCTCCCGCATCAAGCTCAGGAGCCAAATCTATTTTATTTTTATCCATTTCCTGGATACAGACCAGGGCATATTTAAATAAGACAGCTTTATCTTTAAATATTAGTTGTCTTGGCAGTTCAGTAAAGCCAATGATAACTCCCCACTTTTCCCATGCATAGTTTTTTAATTTATTCCATAATTCTTTATTTGGATAACTTTCAATTAGGTATTTTTCTTGAGCCGTTGATGAAATTTGACCACTTTCATTAATTTCATTAAGATATTCTTCTAGATCTGTAAAACATTTATTTCTTTCGCGAAGCATAGAAGGCATATATTTAGCCATTATTTTTAGTATTTTCAAAGCATTTTTTAATCCCATTGCAAAAAACATATTTTTTATTAATAAACCATGTTTAGACTCGAAATATTCAAACCCTTCCTGTACAGAATTCTTGTGGGCCATAATGACTTTATCGGGATGTTTTTTTATACGCTTAAGAAATTTCCTTTCCATTTTGGTTTGAATTTGTGAAAATTTTTTACCCATATAAGGTTCCCCCTTTAGTGAATGTAATTACTTACTTGCATTAAAGATAAAAGATTTTATTCAAGAAGATCAGTAATCAGTTTTTCTATACAGGTGTTAAAATCAATTGCTGGTTTAAAGGGTCTGATGATATGATTATTCATGAATAGCCCCCAGACAGCAGAAAGGAAGTTAATTGTGAAAATATCTGGTTGAGAAATATTTATTTCTTTGTTCTTTTTTAAATAATCTATTATAATATCTTTTATTTCATTTGCAAATTTATCTAAAGGTAATCTCATTTTATCAATAGAGGTTTCCTCATTTTTCAATTCAATTTTTATTAAGGATAAATTATATTTAAATATCTCGTATAACGAATGAGCCATACATAATAAAAATTCTTTAGGGTTTTTATTATTCAGGGCATTAACATCAGGAATATTTGGTTTAAATATAAATTGTTCAAATACTTCTTCAAAGAGTTTTTCTTTAGATTTAAAATGTCTAAATATAGTTACCTCATTTACCCCGGCTTTTTCAGATATTTCTTTTGTGGTTACATTACTGTAACCCTTTTTTGAAAAAAGTTTAAGGGCCGCAGTTAGTATAGCTTTTGAAGTTTTTTCTTTTGACATATTACCACCTCATGCAAGTACTTGCTTACATTATATTATAATATTTTGTTTCTGTCAAAAGTATTTTTTTTTACTAAATTGAAGGAACATTATTGGTTTGAAAGAAAGATATATGTAAAGCGAACACGTCATCTTGCATAAATAATATGAAAACTTTATATGAAATGAAGACCATATTTTAAGTTTTATCAAGGAGGTTTTTAAGATCAACGTAACAAATTAAATTGAAGAAGAATTTAAACCCTAATTTTGTACATCAGATGAGTTTATTTATGATGGTATGGAATCACAATTTAGATATTCTTTTATAAACCATTTGATGGTACAGAAAGCTCTCATTGGTTTTATAGAAGATATTTATATGATTTTTTTATTTACAACAGGAGGTAAAGGGAAAAAATTATTAGATTTTGACCTGGTGACACTGTTAAACATTGACAAACAAATAAATTATTGTTACAATTATTTTGGAACATTAAACATAAAAAAGGGAAGTGCCTTAATGCAAGTTGGTTTATTAATCTAAATTACTAAATTAAATAATACCATTCTTTCTTAAGTTTTTAGTTTTTAAAGCTTTAATTCCCGGGGATTAGTGCGTCTTTTTTGAAGAACCAGGCTAAGACTTAAGAGAGATAATTTTTTAGATTAATAAACCCCAGTATATAGGAAAAGATTATATAGTGATGTATGTTTATACTATGGGGGATTATTACCATAGTATTTTTAGTTTATATGATATAAATAATCTTTTATATCATTATTAAAGTGCTGTATAATATGATTATTTTTTTAAACTGGTTTTGTTCTTCAAGGAATTTTTTGTTTGATTTATTTAAGCCATGGGTTTATTATCTAACTCATGGCTTTTTTTATATGTGTACTTTGTAGTTTTTGGTGATAGTGTAGGAAAGTACTATCTGCTCTGAGGAAAGGATTGGATAATATGGTTTAGATATTGGACTCGAAAGGGGTGAGTAAACATAGAAACTAAATATCAACCTAAATTAAAGTAAAGGTGTTCAACCCTACACGTTGAAAATAAAAAATACAAAATATTACAATGGGAGGATAAGAAATGGAACTTTCAAAATTTAGATTGAAAAACAAATGTAGATTAGAAAAAATAAAAGAAATCAAACAGTTATTTATTAAGACTTTTTCAGATTCCGAAGGTGAATCAGAAGGAAAGTTAATAGGAAATTTAGTATTTGATCTTATGACTAAGACTGACAGTCAAGATCTACATGCTTTTATTGCTATTTCCAACAAAAAAATTATAGGAAGTATTATTTTTTCCAGGTTAAGGTTTGAAAGAAGTCAGATTAATGCTTTTTTATTATCACCGGTGGCGGTTCACCCTGCCTATCAAGGAAAAGGAATAGGACAGAAATTAATTAATTTTGGTCATACAGATTTGAAAAAGAATGGAGTAGAACTGGTTTTTACTTATGGTGATATTAATTTTTATTCTAAAGTTGGTTACAAAGTGATCCCGGAAAAAGTAGTAAAAGCTCCTTTAGAACTGTCGTATCCAGAAGGCTGGTTAGCTCAATCATTGGTGAGTGATAATATTGAGCCCATTTCAGGCAATTCATACTGCGTAGAAGCAATTAATAAACCTGAATATTGGTAATAGTTAACGTCTGTAATTAAAAAGGGAGATGATTTAAATAGTGGATACAGAAAATGAATTGGAATAATGTAAAAACGAGGGAGACCAGGACCATAATAATAAACAGGGAGGAAAATACATTGAATTTAGTGGATTTAGGTTGGAATCAAGATTTTGAAAGTAAATTTAACCAAATTAATAATAAAGAAAATTATCAAGTAGCTAGAGTTGCTGTAGAGTATAAGGGGATCTATAAGTTGTATACTGAAGCAGGAGAAGTATTAGGAGAGATTACAGGAAAGATGCGTTATAACAATAAATTTCCTGTGGTAGGTGATTGGGTAATTGCAGATTTACAAAGTGGAGGGAAGCGAGCTATAATCCATGATATCTTGCCTAGAAAGAGTAAGTTTTCTAGAAATAGAGCTGGAAGTAAAACTCAAGAACAGATAGTAGCTTCTAATATTGATACTATTTTTATAGTTACTTCTTTAAATCAAGATTTTAATTTAAGGAGAATAGAAAGATATTTGACAATTGCCTGGGATAGTGGTGCTAATCCTGTTGTAATTTTAAACAAGGCTGATTTATGTGATGAGATTGAAGTTAGAAAAAGTGAAGTGGAATCTATTGCTTTTGGGGTACCAATTTATGTAATTGCTGCTTTAGAAAATGAAGGTGTTGATCAGTTAAAAAGATATTTTAAGAGAGGAGAAACTGTTGCTTTATTAGGTTCTTCAGGAGTAGGAAAGTCTACTTTGATTAATAGCCTACTTGGTAAGGAAAAGATGAAGGTTAATAATGTTAGAGAAGATGATGGAAAGGGAAGACATACTACTACTCGTAGAGAGATGATACTTTTAGATGAAGGGGGAATAATTATTGATACTCCAGGAATGAGAGAAATTCAATTGTGGGATGTTTCTGAAGGAATAGGTAATAGCTTTTCAGATATAGAAAAATTGGCTCAGGATTGTTATTTTAATGATTGTCAGCATGAATCTGAGCCTAAATGTGCAGTTAAGAAAGCTATTGAAGAAGGTATAATTACAGAGGAAAGGTTTAATAGTTACAAGAAGCTCCAACGGGAAAGGAAATATATTGAGATTAAAAAGGAACGGGGAGCTAATGCAATGGAAAAATACAAATGGGATATAATTATGGGAGAAGAATCTTAATGTACCAGTTTTTTGGGGATGTTTTACAATACTAGAAGAGTAGATGTTGGTAGATTTAAGATGATTAAAGCTAATAAATATTTTGATGTATAATTATGGTGGGAAGAATGTGCTAAATATAATCCTTATATAACTGATGCAGTAGAAGATAATAAAAGGTAAAGTTAAAAATTATTGGGATACATTATAACAAAAAATAAAAGATTTTAAAAAAATCCTCTGAAATTTAATTAATGAATTTTGGAGGATTTTTTATTTTATAATGGAAATTATATGTTATAAATGTATTACTTTTAATTTAAAATGACGCACCTCAGATAATATGGGACTTTGGTGGTCATAAATTTTAAAATTAATATATATTAAGGATAATTATTTGAATGAAAGGGGTTAAGTATGGATAATAAAACAATTATTAAATGGACAAATAGAATAGCACTTTTTGTTATTATATTACTTGTTTATTGGGTTTTTATTTTTATCTCCATAACAGTATTTGGGTTGAAAGTATTTAGAGAAAATATTACTGAACTTTTTTATTTGTCAATAGTAGGGATTATTGGTATATTAATTGGAGTTGTAATTGTAAATATAATGTTTAATTTAACAAGTATTTCAGAATCATTAAAAAAATCGAAGCGCCAGGATGTTAATAAAAAACGCAATAAGTTATGGATGGCTTTAATAATATTATCTTTTCCTTTAATTTTAGGGATCTTGTTTTTTGGGGATTATAGAACTACAAAAATAAGAGAACAGAAATTAATCGAAGCAGCTAAATATTCTATAACAAATAATCAAGAAATTACTGAAAATTTTTTGAATTATTCATTTAATGAACAGTATCTTCAACAAACAGCAGAAGGTTTAAAATTTATTGCAAAACAAGCAGAAAGCTTTCCATCAATTAGTATTATAATTGAAGATACTATTAATGGAAAAGATGTTTTTTTAAGATTTACAAGTTATTTTTATAAAGACAAAAACAAAAATTATTCAAAAATTGATTACATTTATGCTTGTTCACCAGAAGAACAAGAATATTTAAAATCAATATTTGATGGAAATAATAATGAATATTTATTTAGTGCTTATGATGGTAATTATGAATTATATTATCCTTATAAAAGAGGAAAGAATGTAATTATTTTATATTTTACTGATAGAAAACAATATGGTAAGTTTGGTTCTTAAAAAACATTAACGACTCATATTAAAAACAAGATTCGCTACACCGTGTCTATTTCTTTTACATAAAGTACTAAAAGGAGGTTTTCCAAATCCAATAATGATAAAACCAGAAAAATTAAAAAGAGGAGATAAAGTAGCAACTGTAAGTTTGTCCTGGGGTGGGGCAGGGGATAAAGATTATAGGAACAGATATGAGATAGGTAAAATAAGAATAGAAAAATTATTTGGCTTAAAAGTTGTAGAAATGCCAAATAGTTTAAAAGGCAGTCAATAAACTTCAGTAATTCTTAAAAGTTTAAGTATAATCTTGCGTGAGAAAGCATACGTGTATGTTATAATTAATGAAAATAGAAAGAGTGAAATAATAATGGGTAAATTCATAGATTTGAGCCAGGAAATAATTGATAATATGAATGTTCATCCATATGACGATAAAGTTAAATTATATCAGGATAAATATTTAGAAGAAGATGAGTATAATAATTTTAGATTAGAAATTGGAATGCATGCTGGTACTCATATAGATACACCGATGCATTTAACTGATCGGAAAATATTTATAAGCGAGATACCCTTAGAGAAATTTGCTGGAAGTGGTTGTTTACTTGATGTAAGAGATGAAAAAATAATTGGTTTTAAACAAGAATATATAGATGTCGTTAATGAAAACGATATTGTAATATTGTATACAGGTTATAGTGATAAATATGGCACAGACGAATATTATACAAACCATCCAGTAATTAGTGAAGCTTTAGCTGATTTTTTAGTTGACAAAAATATAAAAATGTTGGGAATGGATATGCCTTCGCCCGATAACTATCCATTTGAGATACATAAAAAACTTTTTAAAAATAACATATTAATAATTGAGAATTTGACTAATTTATCCGAGTTAGTAAAATTTAATAAATTTAATATAATTGCTTTTCCTTTAAAGATTAAAGCTGAAGCGTCTATGGTTAGAGTTGTTGCCAATATAGAACTTTAAAGAGCAGGCAACAAATCCACATAAACCAGCTAATATAAGTTGAGCGGTTTTTAAAAACAATATGGTTACATAAAAATTAGGTAAATATACAAAAAAATCCAAAAATGCATTCATGACTAATAAATTAGGAGGTATTTGATGATTAAGTTTTTAACCCATTACTATAGAACTGGAACTACTCCCTTTAAAAGTTTATCAGAACTACCAGAGAAGGAAGCTATTAAAAAAATGGAAAAATTGTATGTAGATAATGCAATATGGGGTCGATTCAAAGATCCAGCAATCTATTTACGAGAAAGGAAGAAAACAGAATCTTGGCTAAGGGAACAATTTATATCAAAAGGAGGTCATCCTAAGGAAGATTATCCAATTTATATGGTTTTGGGAGAATGTAAAAAGATAGAGGAAAACATGAAGAAATATAAACTATCAAAAATTCAAATACCACTTTCAGATTTTAAGGAAGAGGACGTAAGCTTTACTTTTATAGATAGTATGTTCTCGTATCAATTAGGTTGTGATAAATCTCCTGAATATTATCAACCTGAGTATCATGGTAAAGTGTTTACGCTATCTGAAATATATTCTATAATTGAAGAAAGAGAATTACTGGAAAAAGATTGGTGGGGAAATCTGCCAGATGATTTTATCCCTTATATAGAAGCTCAGGTTTGGAATCACGAAATACTCAAGGGTAAGGGGTTATTGAAGTAAAAATTCTATAAACTCTGCCGGGATGGTATCGCCAGAAATTTCAGGCAAAAGAATACTATACTATATTTTTTTCTGGCATTTGTGAAATAGAGGGATAATAACTTGTTTTAATTATTTAAAATTTAAGGGATAATAAATATTGATTTGTCTTATTAGATTTAATCAGTATAGGATTTACAAACATTTAGTAAGGAGGAAGTTGGTTACAATGATGAAATACGAAAAAGAGCTTTTGAGTGGGATATACTTAATTATTATCAGTATTTTCATGCCCTGGCAAGGTATAATAGGATACTATAAAATTCATGGCGGAAAGGGAGGCGTAGAAGCCAGGATTGAAGAAACAATAATCGGCCATGAGTATATTGCTGGTTGGGCTATATTAATTTGCTCGTTAATATTATTGGTACTTACTTTTATAAAAAAAACCCCAGCTTTGAAAGATAGATTAGTCGCTGCTAATTATTTTTTTATTTTCTTAATCATTGCTTTATTTATTATTAAAGGAGTGGTTCCAGTATTTAAAGATAAAGTTTCACCTCATGTTGGGATGTTAAGCTTATTGATAGGATGTATATTCCTTCTAAAAGCACTTAAAGATATGAAATCTGTGTGAGTGAAACTACATGCTGGAAAGGAACCAATGAAAAGAAGGAGGAGTTGGGATACTTGTCTGAAATTGTTTATAAGAATGATTTTTCTTTTACGGAAAAAGATATTTTAAGTTTATATGATAACGTGGGATGGGTAGAGTATACTAAAAATACGAAAAAACTTATTAGAGCTTTAAAAAATTCCTTATATATATTAACAGCATGGGATGACAATAAGCTGGTTGGATTAATTCGAATTGTTGGTGATGAGGAAACAATTATCTATATACAGGATATTCTGGTCTTGAAAGAATATCAACGACAGGGAATAGGTTCACAATTATTGAAAGCAGTTCTTGATAAATATAACAGGGTTAGACAAATAGTTCTTTTGACTGATGATACTGAAAAAACAAAATTATTTTATAAAGCAAATGGGTTTGAACCAGCTAATAAATTAAATCTTGTTTCATATGTAATAATAAATAATTGAAGGGTGATTGTATTGTTTTTTTGATAAACCGTAAAATAAAAAGTATACCCTCAGTTATAAATTATGTAAGTAATAAGGTAAGTAGTTTGTGTAGTAAATTTTTAGCCAGGCCTGAGATTTAGTTGAATAAAAAATGGTAAGTAAACTTTTATAAAAGTTGGTGATATCAGTTGAAGAAAGTATTTAATACTTTAACAAAATTATTAGTAATATCATTATTTGTTTATACGTGGTCAATTGTTGAAGCAAATGGTGGTAAGTTGAACAGAGCATATATCTATCTATATATAACATTGGTTGTTATTAGTTTAATATCAGATAGATATTTTTATAAGGGACAAAAATCAGAGAACAAGAAAAAATACGAAATGACAAGTTCTTTTATATCCTTTACATGGTTTACTTCATTAATAATTCCAGTTTTAGAGTATGGATACATAATGAGAAACAATTCTATGTTTACAATTATAGGTGCAGCATTAGTAATAGCAGGAATAACAATAAGAGGAATAGGAATAAAAACTTTAGGCAAATATTTTTCAAGAGATGTAGAAACATGGGATGATCATAAAATAGTTAGAACAGGTATTTATAAATATATTCGTCATCCAGCATATGCAGGAAACATATTACAAATTATAGGATTCCCGTTAATTTTAAATTCATATTTTAGTTTGATTTTATCATTAATTACGATATATGGTTTTATATGGAGAATTAGAGTTGAGGAAAGTTTTCTTAAAAAAGAAATTCCAGAGTATGAGGAATACATGAGAGAAACAAAAAGAATTGTTCCAAAGATTTGGTAAGACAATAATATAATTTAACGTTAAAATTTTATTTTCTATAAAATAATGGGGGCATGATTATACCAAAAAATAATGAAAGGGATGATTATTACTTTATGGAAAAACGTCTGAGAACAAACTTTAATAGCCAAAGAAAAAAATCAAATATTGGATTAATTCTACTTATTTATATTGCTTTTATATCTCTGGGGTTACCCGATGGACTACTGGGAGTAGCCTGGCCCGATATGAGGTCCAGTTTTGGCTTGCCTCTGGATGCCCTGGGAATTATAACCATTGCTTTTACAAGTGGATATTTGATATCTAGTTTTTTTAACGGTGTTTTAATTAAAAAAATGGGGGTAGCTGGACTATTAGCTACAAGTTGCTTTGCAACTGGTCTGGCTTTAGTCGGATATACCCTGGTCCCTGTTTGGTGGCTTTTGCCAATATTAGCTGTTTTAGCAGGCCTGGGGGCTGGTGCTATTGATGCTGGACTCAATACCTATGTAGAGGAAAATTATGGAGAGAGTCTTATGCAATGGTTACATGCTAGTTTTGGAATCGGGGTTACCCTGGGTCCAATTATTATGTCTACGGGTTTAAGCCTGACTGGAACCTGGCGTACCGGGTATATAGTTGTTGGGGTAGCTCAGTTATTACTGGCTGCAACTTTTTTATTGACCATTTCAATGTGGGAAAAGCAGGAAAGAAATAAAGAGAGTAAAAGCAAAAGAAAATCGGGTAACAAAATGTCTTCAAAAGTCAGTCTGACTCAAACCTTAAAACATCTTCCGGCCTGGTTAAGTATTGGTCTTTTTTTCATCTATACAGGGATTGAATTGTCTGTAGGTCATTGGTCATACACATTGTTCACTGAATCCCGCTGTATTAGCCCTGAACTAGCTGGATTATGGGTAGGGGGTTATTGGGGCTCTTTTACGGTAGGAAGGATTCTGGCTGGCTTTTTATCTTTTCGTATTAAGAGTAAAAAGTTAGTTGAATTAGGAGGGTTACTGGCGTTAGGGGGTAGCCTTTTGTTATGTTTGAATATAGAACATTGGTTTTATCTTCTAGGTATTGTCCTTATCGGCATTGCGATTGCTCCTATTTTTCCAGCTCTGGTTTCAAGCACATCAGACCGGGTTGGTAAGGAACATACATCAAACACAATTGGAATGCAGATTGCTGCAGCTGGCCTGGGTGGAGCATTACTCCCGGGATTGGCGGGTGTATTGGCCCAGAATATCTCCCTGGAGGTTATTCCTATCTTTATAGTTTGTTTATTTTTAATGTTTCTTCTTCTACACCGGGTTATACTGTATATTAAAATGTCTACAACAAATAATTAAAAAAATGGAAAGAGCAACAGCAAATACACGTTATGGATTGAAAAATAATTGGAATTCGTTAAGTTTTATGGATAAAGGTAATATAGTGTTATTAAACAGGGGAATATACGATGGAGACAATAATAAAGCAATAATAAAAATTACTGGATTTGTTAGAAAAAAATAAATAAGGAACTAATACTTTAAGGTCCGGGTAAATTTACCCGGACCTTTTTATTTTACACAACCACCTTCCAACTTGAATAAAATGTATTTAAATACTATAAATATATACTTTTTTGTTGGAAGGAGGATAAAATTGTTTTTATTTGAATATATTATTAAACTACTCATGGGTAGTTCCGAGACCTTGTTTATGGGATTGATCATAATTATTTTTGGGTATTATGGGTGGTTGTTATGGAATATAAATAATAGTTTTCATTCTTTTGAAGATAGATGGAACAAGCATGAGGAAAATTTAAATGATATTAAAAATAGAATGAAAGACCTCGATAAAAGTGTGTATAAAGAGTTAATCCAGAAGTTAAATACAAATTTAATTGATATGAAAGATATAGATGAAAATATCAACAAAGTTAATGATGATATGAAGGATTACCGGAATGATATTATTGATGAAATTAAAGAATCCGAAGAAGAAATTAAAGAGGTGATGAAGTTATTAATTACTCACCGTTCTCGAAATTATCAGTCTTTACTCAAAGGAAAGGATTCTAAGAATAATAAAAAGTAATACAACAAATTATATTATAAAGGAATTAAAACTAAAGACCTGGTCAGGGGGTAACCGGGATGTCCAGTAAAAACAAAAAGACAGATGATATAACCCTGTTACAATTAAAGCTAGAAGTAGCTCAGGAACTGGGTTTAATTGAAAAGGTGAAAAAGGTGGGATGGGCAGGGTTGACAGCTGAAGAAACCGGGAAAATTGGAGGGTATATGACCCAGAAAATCAAAAATCTGAAAAAGCGTAAACTTGATTAAACCTACACCATCTATTATAATATAGGGTGTATTAATGTATGTATAATATGTGTATATATGGTTGTGGAGGTTAGGTTATGGATAACAGATATCAACGAATTGCCGTCATGGGGGGGACCTTTGACCCGGTTCACCTGGGACACCTTATCATTGCTGAACAATCATATAACCACTTTCATCTGGATAAAGTAATATTTATGCCAGCGGGTATTCCCCCTCATAAGAGTGGTAAAAAAATTACTGCTAGCAGACATAGGTTAGAAATGTTAAAACGGGCAATATCAGATAATCCCCATTTTGATTATTCTACCTATGAGTTGGAGAAAGAAGGTAAGTCATATACGGTTGAGACTCTCAGGTTTCTTTATAATAAGAAAATAGCCAGGGAGATTTATTTTATAATCGGGGCTGATTCACTTCTTGATATATATAACTGGAAGGAGCCTGAATATCTATTGGAAAAAGGTAATTTTATTGTGGCCCCGAGGCCTGGTTATTCCCTGAAGGGTATATTTGAAAATAGCAAGTATAATATTTACCGTAATAATATTTATATTTTAAAAGAGCCTTTAATTGATATATCATCATCCAGATTAAGGGAACAGGTAAACAGGGGGGAATCCATCAGGTATCAGACCCTCCCCTGTGTAATATCATATATAGAAGAAGAGGGTCTGTACAGAGGTGATTGAGTGTTTCCAGAAAGGGATATTATTAAGATATTGAAAAGAAAACTTAGCAAAGAAAGGTTTGAACATACTCTAGGTGTTGCCGAAGTAGCTGGTGATCTGGCAAAAAAGTACGGGGGGAGCTGGAAAAAAGCACGTCTGGCCGGTTTACTCCATGACTGTGCTAAAGGCCTTGGCCTGGACAGGCTTATAGAGCTGGCAAGGATGTCATCTTTTTCAGTAGATGAATATGAAATGAATTTACCCCCTTTATTACATGCCCCGGCCGGGGCTTTTCTGGCCAGGCAGGAGTTTGGAGTAAATGATCAGGAAATACTGGAAGCTATCAGGCACCATACAGTTGGTAGCCCTGATTTGAGTACGACCGGACTGATAATATTTGTAGCCGATTTTATAGAGCCCAATAGGCAGTTTCCCGGGGTTGAAAAGTTGAGAAAAGAAGTTGATAAAAGTCTTATCCATGGTGTTATCGCTGCCTGTAATCAGTCTCTTGAGTATAACATAAAAAAAGGTCGCATTATACATCCCAATACTTTACTGCTTAGAAACGAATGTTTAAGGAGGATACAATAGATGAGAAAGCCCAGCAAGTCTATTATAGCAACACTCTTTATAATATTATTTATAACTGGTTTTATTCTGGCTATTATCTTTAATACCCAGTTTAGTGTCTTACGGAGAAACCCCTTTAATACTTCTAAATTGAATATTCTTGTAGTTGGTTATGATTCCTCAATAAATGGTCCCCCCCGGGCTGATACTATAATTCTGGCCAGTGTTGATTTAGATACAAAAGAAGTTGGGATTCTGTCAATTCCAAGGGATACAAGGGTTGAAATTCCTGGACATGGTGTTAACCGGGTTAATGCTTCCCATGCCTTCGGTGGGGTGAAATTAACTCATGAAACTCTGGAATCATTTTTGAATGTCAGGATAGATTATTATGTGGAAACAGATTTTCAGGGTTTTGCCCGTATTGTTGATGCCATTGGTGGAGTTAAAGTTTATATAGAAGAACCCCTCCATTATGTTGATAAGGCAGGTGGGTTATATATAGATTTACCGGCTGGAGAGCATCTACTAAATGGTGAAAAAGCCCTGGAATATGTCAGATTCAGGGAGCCCGTATATGGAGATATTGGGAGAATAAAGAGGCAGCAGAAATTTATAAAGTCAATGATTAAAAAAGTACTCAGTCCAGATACTATAGTTAAGCTCCCTGCTATTTATAAAATTTTCAGGGAGTCAGTTAAAACCAATATTCCTCTCAAGGATATAAGTCCTTTTATTCATCTTTTTAAAGATGTTAACCTGGATAATATCCAGGCAGAGATTGTCCCTGGTGAACCCAGATATATAGATGGTGTCAGTTACTGGATTTCTGATAGAAAGAAACTTGGGATCCTGGTTGAAAACCTTATAATGAGTAAAGAATATATTAATAATGGGCAGTATCATTTAGTTATTAATAATGGCAATGGAGTAACTGGACTAGCCGGTGAACTGTCCGATGAACTTGAGAAATATGGTTTCTATATTGAGAAGATAGGAAATGCTGATCACTTTGATTATAATAATACTCTTATTAAGTACTATGACATAAGGGATAAAAATTGTGCTTTTAAGATACAAAAATTAATTGGTGGCAAAGTGAAACATGTTGAAGATACTGAAAAGGGTTTTCTGGAGATAATTATTGGCCATGATTATTTAAAAAGAATAGATTATAAAGAAGAAAAGAAAAAAATAGAAAAGAAAGAAGATAAGGGAGTTGGTAAAAAGGATGAGTAATAATACTGAAAAGACTACTAAAGAGTTAGCTATACTGGCTGCTGAAGCAGCTGAAGATAAAAAAGCAAATGATGTTCAGGTATTAGATGTCAAGGAGTTAACTATAATAGCCGATTATTTTGTGATATGCAGTGGTAATTCAGAACCACAGGTTAAGGCGATAGCGAGGTCAGTGGAAGATAAGCTTGGAGAAGAAGGCATACATCCCCAGAAAGTGGCGGGAAAAGATAATGCCCGCTGGATATTGATGGATTATGCCGATGTTATTGTTCATATCTTTTTAGAAGAGGAAAGACAGTATTATGAGCTTGAGAGGTTATGGGCTGACGCCGAGCAAATATTGAGAAAGGGTGAATAATTCAGTACTTACCGGTATAACTGCTACAACCTTTTTTGCTCTTTTAAGGTTTAAAATATATTATTCCTTGACATTTATAAAAAATATTATTATAATCTATTTAAATCATAAAAATTGTAAATGAAATGTTAATACTTATCAGGCAATGATGGAAAGTAGTAGGTATACTTCTGTCTTCAGAGAGCCGGTGGTTGGTGTGAACCGGTGTCAAAGTATATTGAACTCGTTCCAGAGCCTGACCGGTGAAATTTAAGTAATTGGTCACGCTACCAGCGATATCGGTAATGAGTGGGTATGAAGCCAAAAAGGGTGGTACCACGGGAATAACCTCGTCCCTGTTTTCAGGACGGGGATTTTTTTATTTGGATTTAAAGTATTGGTTTTCATAAATGTTTTATATTAAGAAGGAGGGATGTTTAAATGAAAGGGTATTATAACTTTGCTGACATTGAGAAAAAATGGCAGGATAAATGGGAAAAAGATGGTCTTTATAAAACCCAGGAGGAGACTGATAAGGATAATTATTATGTCCTGGAGATGTTTCCTTATCCCTCGGGTAATTTGCATATGGGCCATGTGAGGGTATACTCAATCGGGGATGTAATTGCCAGGTTTAAGAGGATGAATGGATATAATGTATTGCACCCCATGGGCTGGGATGCCTTTGGACTTCCGGCTGAAAATGCAGCCATAAAGCATGGTAATATCCATCCTCAGGACTGGACCTGGGATAATATAAAGAATATGAAAAAACAGATGAAATCTCTTGGTCTAAGTTATGACTGGGACCGGGAGGTTACAACAGCCAAAGAAGATTATTATAAGTGGACCCAATGGTTTTTTGTTAAAATGTTTAAAAAGGGCCTGGCTTATAAAAAGAAGGCAGCTGTAAACTGGTGTCCCGGTTGTGAAACTGTTCTGGCCAATGAGCAGGTAGTTAATAATGCCTGTGAACGTTGTGGTACTGAAGTTGAAGAAAAGGAACTGGAGCAGTGGTTTTTTAAGATAACGAATTATGCAGAAAGGTTGCTTGAAGACCACAAACTGTTACAGAACTGGCCAGAAAAGGTTAAAATAATGCAGAGAAACTGGATTGGACGCAGTGAAGGTATGAGGATTAAGTTCCCCGTAAAGGGAAGCAGTGAAGAAATTGAAGTTTTCACGACCAGACCAGATACTATTTTCGGGGCTACTTATATGGTACTGGCTCCGGAGCATCCCCTTGTGGAAAAATTAATTTCCGGAACCGAAAAGGAGAAGGAAGTCCGTCAATTCATAGACAGGGTTAAAAAACAAAAAGAAATGGAGAGAACGTCTCCGGAGTCAGAAAAAGAAGGTTTGTTTACCGGTGCCTATGCTATCAACCCCATGACCGGAGAAGAAATACCGATTATGATCGCCAATTATGTTTTGATGGGGTATGGTACCGGTGCCATAATGGCTGTTCCTGCCCATGACCAGCGGGATTTTGATTTTGCCCGCAAGTATGACCTTCCCATCAGGGTTGTAATCCAGCCTGAAGAAAGGGAAGAGGAGTTGAAAGATACCGATCTCAATGAGGCTTACGAAGGCTCCGGGCATCTGATTAATTCAGATAAGTACAATGGTCTGACGGTTAAAGAAGCCTTTGATGTGATGGCTGAAGATATGGAAAAAGAGGGTATTGGTAAGAGAGAAGTAAATTATCGTTTAAGGGACTGGTTGATTTCCAGACAGCGTTACTGGGGAACCCCTATTCCTATTGTTTATTGTGAAAAATGTGGTACAGTGCCTGTTCCGGAAGAAGAGCTCCCGGTTGTTTTACCTAGAGACGTAGAATTTAGTCCGACCGGAGAATCACCACTGGCCAAAGTTGATGAATTTGTAAACACAACGTGTCCTGTATGTGGGGGTAAAGCCAGACGTGAAACTGATACCATGGATACTTTTGTGGATTCTTCATGGTACTTCCTGAGGTATACTGATCCCAAAAACGATAAACTTCCTTTCAGCAAAGAAAATGCTAAAAAGTGGTTCCCGGTAGATCAATATATAGGTGGTATAGAACATGCAATTCTGCACCTTCTTTATGCCCGGTTCTTTACTAAAGTCATCTATGATATGGATATGATAGATTCAGTGGAGCCTTTTACCAACTGGCTGGCTCAGGGAATGGTATTGAAAGATGGAGCCAAAATGTCCAAATCTAAAGGTAATGTAGTTGATCCTGAAGATATTCTGGATCGTTTTGGGGCTGATACTGCCAGGTTATTTATTCTGTTTGCCGCTCCACCGGAAAAAGACCTTGAATGGAGTGACCGGGGTGTAGAAGGGGCTGAAAGGTTTTTAAACAGGGTCTGGCGCCTGGTTGCCGACAATATAAAGGAAATAAAGAATACAGACCAGGCATCCCTGGATGTTAATTCTTTTAATAAAAATGAAAAAGATCTTTACCGGAATCTCCATGTAACGATAAAAAGAGTTACTGAAGATATTGGAGAGAGGTTAAATTTTAATACAGCCATCAGTGCTATTATGGAGTTGACCAATGCTACCTATCAGTATCTTAACGGAGTAGAAAAGGTTAACTATACATTGATTAAAGATATAATAGAAAAGATGCTATTAATTCTGGCTCCCTTCGCTCCCCATATGACTGAAGAACTATGGAGTGAGCTTGGTAATGATGAGAGTATTCATATTCAAAAGTGGCCTGGATATGAAGAAAAGGCTCTGAAAAAAGATGAGGTAACCATTGTAGTTCAGGTAAATGGTAAAGTAAGGGATAAACTACAGGTTTCTGCCGATATAGATGAGGATAAATTAAAAGAACAAGTACTTGAACTTCCTCGAATTCAAAAATATACTGAAGGTAAAGAGATTGTTAAGACTATAATTATACCGAAAAAGCTGGTTAATATAGTAGTAAAGTAATTACATGAGCTTTGAATTTTAAGGAAGATATAAGCTCCTCCGTAACCGGAGGAGCTTTTTGTTTATAGAGGGAAAATGTTTTATTTAATATGGTTAATACATTTAATATGTTTAATCAATTTAATTGATTATAATGGTGATTATTTTCTTATAACAAACAAGAAGCCAGGTGAGTAAATCTCCTGGCTTCAATGTCTGGAGGGGATTGGTTAAATGGGGGTATTAAAAAAGGTTAATATAATATATGAATTTTTTTGTCAAAATGTGTTTCCCATTTTATAAAGTTGACAAAACAGATAAAGATAGTTATAATTATTATAGAAACTTAAATACTAAACCTTTAATTTTTTGGGTTTAATTGAAAATGATTATCAATTAACAGAGGGGGGGATGAAGTTGACACTTGCTGATGTCAGGAGAGGGGATAAGTTTAAAATAGTTAAAATTCCTGATAAAAAAATAAGGGCTCAGGCTTTGAGGTTTGGAATATCAGAAGGGGCCCGGCTTATCTGTGGCGAAAAGGTACCGGGTGGCCCTGTAGTCCTTAAATGCAATATGCAGGAGATAGCAATTGGAAGAAGATTAGCCCAGGAGATAAGGGTAAAAAAACAGGAAGGGTGATAGTATGGATTGCTGTGATATAAGCCATAAAATACCTATACCTGAAAATGATAAAAAAATAGTTTTAGTAGGAAACCCCAATGTCGGGAAGTCCATTTTTTTTAATGCATTTACTGGAATATATGTCAGTGTTTCCAATTACCCTGGTACAACCCTTGACATAAGTACAGGCAAGTATAAAGATTATGTCATAATTGATACTCCTGGTGTCTACGGGGTTTCATCCTTTAATGATGAAGAAAGGGTAGCCCGGGATGTAATTCTGTCAGCCGACATAGTGGTAAACATAGTTGATGCCCTTCATCTGGAACGGGATTTATTTTTGACCCAGCAGATAATAGATATGAACATTCCAGTTATTGTAGCCCTGAATATGATGGATGAGGCTATCAAGAATGGCCTTAACATAGATGTGAAAGCTTTATCTAAAGAACTGGGAGTTCCGGTGATCCCTACTGTTGCCATAAATGGCTCAGGGCTTGATGAAGTCAAAGAATCTATAGACAGGGCAACCAGGGGTCACACAACACTTGATGATAATTTAAGGTTAAAAAATTTATTATATGATTTAAGTGACAAAATAGGCAGACAGGCTGCTTTGCTTGTCCTGGAAGGGGATCCATATGTATCGCAAATGTACGGGGTTAAAGCACTTGATTATCGGGAAGAAATCTATACCAGGAGAAGAGAAAGAGTTAATGAAATTATTAGACAGACAGTAAGTAAGAAAGAAAAAGCTCCCGGGTTTAAGGAGAAACTGGGAAGTATAATGCTAAACCCTTTAGGTGGAATACCGCTATTATTTTTAACATTATATGCCCTTTACCAGTTGATCGGGGTGTTTGTTGCCCAGACGGTGGTTGGCTTTACGGAAGAGATTCTTTTTCTTGGTATCTATGAGCCTTTTATTATAGAATTTATATCCCGGTTTATTGAACCGTCTTCTTTTCTGGGGCAGCTGTTGATAGGTGAATTTGGTGTTCTGACTATGGCTGTAACCTATATCTTTGGATTATTATTGCCCCTTGTGGTTGGTTTTTACTTATTTCTTTCAATCCTTGAGGATTCGGGATATATGCCCCGGATTGCTGTTCTGGTAGACAGGGTTCTGAATTACCTGGGGTTAAATGGCCGGGCGATAATACCAATGCTTCTCGGTTTTGGATGTGTCACCATGGCTACCATAACTACCAGACTCCTTGGGTCCAGACGGGAGAGGATAATTGCTATATTTTTGCTGGGTCTGGCTATTCCCTGTTCAGCACAGCTGGGTGTAATTGCCGGTCTGATAGCGCCTCTTGGATTCAATTATCTGTTAACATATATTGCAACTATTACGGTTGTTTATGTAATAGCAGGAACGGCTTTAAATAAAGTATTACCTGGAAAATCAACTGATTTACTGATAGACTTACCCCCTTTAAGGGTTCCAATAATTAAAAATGTCCTAAAAAAGACCCTGGTCAAATCAAAGTCTTTTATAAAAGAGGCTGGTCCCATATTTGTGCTGGGTTCAATCGTCATTACTTTATTACAGACAACAGGAACTCTTCCTGCCATTCAAAATATGGTAGCTCCAGTTACAGAAGGTCTATTGAAGTTGCCCCCTGAATCTGCCACCGCTTTTATTATGGGGATTGTCAGGAGAGACTTTGGGGCAGCGGGGTTAAACAGTATGAGTCTCAGTTCTGATCAGACACTGGTAGCCTTAATTACTCTAACCCTTTTTGTACCCTGTATTGCAGCCATGATGATTATGATAAAGGAGAGAAACTGGAAAGAAGCTGTTCTTATCTGGCTTGGGAGCTGGGTTACAGCCTTTGGAGTCGGGGGGCTTATTGCCTATATATTATAAGTGAGGTGGTATAGATGGGATGCCCAATATCGGGGACAAATAAATGCCCCCATTGCGGTTACAAAACTGATGATAATTCTTTGATAAAATGCCCTCGCTGCAATGGGTTACTGATTACAAGGTGTTCAGAGTGTGATGGGTGTAGTCTTTACAGTATTTTTAAAAAAGAAAGTTAAGTGGATTAGTTGATTATAATTACTGAAGATTATTATCTGGGGGTTATTACATTAATTTTTTAATTTAGTTTAGATTAAAAAAAGAGAACTTTACAAATCCTAAAATTATTAGGAAGGGGCTGATAGAGTGGAGGATAAAAAAATTGTCCTTAAAGTTGAAGGGATGAAGTGTGATAATTGTAGGGATAATGTTGAGAAAGCACTGAAGGAAGTTGAAGGTGTTGAACATGTTGATACTGATTTAACCACGGGTGAGGTTAAGGTTTTATGTGAAGAAAAAACAGGAATTGATAGTCTGAAAAGAGCTATAAAAAAAGCCGGATATAAAGTGAAATAATTTTTTAAGCCCGCCTTACTGGTGGGTTTTATTATGTGTTCTTCAATATAAATAACTTGACAAATCAACTCTACAGTGATAAGTTAAATAAAAATACTATATGGGGGTATCTAGATTGGAAGAGCTCGGAAAGGTAATCAAGACTGAAGGTGATAAACTTACTGTAAAGATTATCCGCAGGTCAGCCTGCAGTAAGTGTGGTCATAAATGTGGTCTTGCTGGAGCCCATGAAGTGGATGAAATAGAAGTAGAGGTAGATAACACAGTCGGGGCTAAAGAGGGTCAGGTTGTAAAACTGGAAATGGGAGAACAGCCTCTCGTGGTCGCTTCAATGCTGGTATATCTTTTACCTATTATATCTCTTATAGCAGGTTATTTTATAACCTTTTCCCTGGTTAAAGCCCTGGGTTTTAAACCTTCTGAAGCCGCTGGTGTGATTGGTTCAATTATCTTTTTCATTTTGTCATTTTATCTTCTGAAAGTGGTAGACAAATTTTTAAGTTTTAATCGTAAATACCACCCCCGGGTCAGTGAGATTGTAGAATAAATAAGGGAGGGTGTCTTCATGAATTCTATAAATGATGAAACAAAAAAAGATTTATTGAACAGGTTAAGGCGAATCGAGGGGCAGGTCAGGGGTATACAAAAAATGATAGAACAGGACAAGTACTGTGTTGATATATTAACACAGGTAGTTGCCGTAAGAGGTGCTTTAAAGAAAGTCGGGTTAATGGTTTTAGATGAACACACCCATGGTTGTGTGCAGCGGGCTATAAAAGACGATGAGGGTGAAAAAATTATCGATGAACTAATGGTAGTTTTTTCTAAATTTACAGATTAAAGTTTTTCTTAAAATTTAAATACAAAGGCAGGGTGATAGTTATATGTCAGTTGGGGCACTTTTTGTATCTGCATTTATTATTGGTTTTTCCGGAGCTATGATGCCAGGACCTTTACTGACTTATGTTATCAACGGAAGTTTGAGGAAAGGTTTTAAAGCAGGTCCTCTTTTAATTGTGGGTCACGCCATTTTGGAACTTATATTGATTGTGTTATTATTATTGGGGCTTAATAACCTATTTTCAAACCAGATATTTACTTCAGCTCTGGGCCTTATCGGAGGTAGTATTTTACTCTGGATGGGTTATGGAATGATAAAATCAGTCATAAAAAGGGAAATATCGTTAGAAGGACAGGTTGAAAATAAAGTTAACATCGCAGGGTTGGTGTTACCCGGGGCCATTGTTAGTATTTCAAATCCTTACTGGGTACTGTGGTGGGCTACAGTTGGAATGACTTATCTGGCTAAAAGCCATCAACAGGGAGTCCTGGGAACCGGGGCTTTTTTCACAGGACATATTCTGGCTGATTTTGTCTGGTATTCATTTATTAGCTGGCTGGTTGTCTTTGGCCGGAAATTGTTAAACGACAGGATGTATAGAGGGCTGGTAGCCCTGTTCGGGATTATCCTTATTTATTTTGCTTTAATGTTTATGTATGACGGGGTTAAATTTTTTATTTTTTCGTGATAAAAACCCCCTGGAAGATACCACTGGAGCTGTGGTTAACTTACAGGGGGTTTTAGTTTATTATATTTGTTTTTAGTTAAACAGGAAGGGGCAGACCGGACCAAAATTTTGTCGATTTCTCCGGTTCCATCCTTTACCTGCCCACCTGTTGTTCCAGTTAAACCCATTTTTAAAAGGAAAAACTTTTATTTTTTCCAGTTGTTCAGGAGTCAGGATATTCTTATATTCCTGAAGATACCTTATTCTCAGATCTAATAGTTTGTTTTGTAGTTCATTAAGTCTTTCTTTGGCCAGGTTAATCTCTTTTGATTCTATATTGGAAAAAATTAAATCCCTTAATTCATAAACTGCTTTTCGCATTTCCAGTCTTATTTTATCTCTTTCAAGGCTAAAATCTCTCTTTAAATTACTTAAAGCCTCGACCTGACTACTGGTTAGACCCAGGTATTCGAACATATCATAATTGCTATAAGGTGTGGAATTATTGTTGTAGGGTCCTCCACCGAAGGCCAGAGTGTTAATACTTGCACCTGTTATAGCAAGGCTTAAGATAAGTAGTCCTGCAATAACAAACTTTTTATTCAATTCAACCATCTCCTTTTTTTTAGTTAAGGGCCGTTTCTGCTTTGCCGTTATTTAATCTGTATTTTTCGACCCTGTTATAATTATAGGAGATAAATTTGAAGAAAATATGAATTTAAATAAAATAATTTCAGTTATTTCTGGATGGTAGATAAACGGTAAAGGTTGCACCTTTACCTCTTCCTTCACTGGAGGCAATTATTTTTCCGCCTATGGAGTTAACTAACTCCCTGGTAATGGTTAACCCAATTCCTGTTCCCCCGGACCTGGTAGACCGGGATTTATCAGCCCGGTAAAAACGCTCAAAGATATAGGGGAGGTCTTCTGCAGAAATACCTGTTCCATTATCCTTTACACTAATTATTGCCTGATTTTTTTTAGAAGAGAGGGTTATTTCAATTTTACCACCCTCAGGGGTATATTTCAGGGAATTATTGATAAGGTTACCAAAAATCGTCCTCAGGGCGTCTTCATTACTGTCTATAAAAATAGATTGTTCCGGGTTGTATTTTTTGATAAGGTCAATCTGTTTTTCCCGGGCCTGGGGGAGATAGGAATTAAGGAGGTCTTCTAGAAAATTGGCCAGTTTTATTTTTTTCTTTTTACCCTGAATTATATATTTTTCAGCCGTGGCAAGGTCGTTTAGTCTATTTATAAGCCTTATTAATCTATTGATTTCTTCGTCAATTTCGGTCAGGGTAACTGAATCAACTTCAAGGACCCCTTCTTTAATTCCTTCCAGGTAACCCTTTATATTGGTAAGAGGGGTCCGCAGTTCATGGGCCAGGTCTGAGGTTGATTTCCGCCTTACTGTCTCCAGATATTTTAACTTAGCAACCATTTGATTAAATGAAGTAGCCAGTTCTTTAATTTCATCATTTCCCTTAACAGTAACATGGTGGTCTAACTGCCCATCGGCTACTTTTTTAGCTACATTATTAATTTTGATTAAAGGTTTTGTTAAATACCGGGATAGAAAATAACTAAAGACCATGGTAATAATGGCAATAATTATAGCCGAAAAGATAATTGCCCTGTTAATTTTTCTAACGAATAAACTGGATTTAATGGGAATATAAGGGCCTTCAAAACGTAACCAGTAGAGTTTCCCGATTGTTTGGTTATTATTTGACAGGTTAAAGGCCTCATAACCGAGGGGATAATTTCGTTCTACCATTATTCTTCTTCTGAAAGGGGTTATACAATAACCCTTCATCATTCTCCCGGGCATTGGGGTAGAACTATAAATTATATTACCCCTGGCATCAGTAAGCTTTAAATTTACATTATTTATCCGGGAGAACTCTGACAGTAACCTCTGGCTATTCCTAAGGCTCCGGGTCTCTTTGTAATTGTTTTCCAGCACCGAAACAAGATTTTCTATTTTTTCTTTTTTCTCCAGGTATAGATAGTCTTTAAAATGTTCGGGAATGCTATAATTCAGGTATAAACCTATAAATACTAAACCCATTATAGCTACTGATAACATTATTAAAAAAATTTTTATACCCAGTTTACTCATTTTAATCCCCCTCAAATTTATAGCCGACACCATATACAGTTATAATAAGTTGGTTTTTTTCTAGATTAAGCTTTTTCCGGATATTTTTTATATGGGCATCGATTGTCCGGTCATACCCTTTATATTCAAGGCCCATAACTTTTTTGGCCAACTGTTCTCTGGTAAAGACCTGACCGGGATTACGGATCAGGGTCACTAAGATATTGAACTCGGTTCTGGTTAAGTCAGCATCTCTACCATTAACTAATACTTTCATTCTGTTAGGATGAATTTTTAACCTTCCATCCTGGTACACAAAAATTTCTGCTTTTTCGGCCTTCTGGTTACTTCGTCGTAAAATTGCCTTAATTCGGGCTAAAAGTTCCCGAAGACTGAAGGGTTTGACCAGGTAATCATCGGCTCCATAAGCAAAACCGTTGACTTTATCTTCCTCGGTGCCTTTAGCGGTTAACATCAGGATCGGAGTCTGTTTGTCTTGCCTTATTTTCTGGCAGACTTCTTCACCACTTATTTCAGGGAGCATTAAATCAAGAATGATCAGATCTGGATTAAATTCATTTACTTTAGAAAGGGCCTCCTTACCATCACTGGCCATTTCTATAGAAAAATCATGTTTTTCCAGGAAGGCCTTAAGGACCTTCCTGATTTTTTTCTCATCATCTACAACCAGTATTTTGGGGTTCAACCTTAACCACTCCTTTTTAGTGGTCTTAAATTTATTATTAAATTTTCTTAATTATAACAATTAAATTTTAAGTTTTCAATTAAGTCAGAGTTTATATAAGCCAGGGTTTATATATACTGATTTTTATGATTGGGATACTTTATGACAAAGTTATCAGGGTATTTTATATTAAGTGATAAGGTATAATAAATAATAACACTATAATTATAAAAATAATTGTAGGGGGTTTATTAATGTCAGGCAAGCGAACCGTCTTACTTGATTTTGATGGTGTTATTCATTCCTATACATCCGGATGGCAGGGTATATCCCGTGTGGTAGATCCACCAGTACCCGGGGTGAAAAAAGCTATCGAGAAACTAAGAAAGAATTATAGAGTTGTTATCTGTTCGTCACGGTGTCGGGATGAAAGGGGAAAAGACGCAGTAAAAGAATACCTGAATAAATACGGTATTGTGGTAGATGATATAGTTTATACCAAAATCCCTGCCTTTGTCCAGATTGATGACCGGGCCCTTACTTTTGAAGGGAAATGGGATAATAATTTCCTTAATAAAATTAAAAAATTTAAACCCTGGACAAAAAGCCACAAATAACGATTTTTTTGCTAAAAATTTGACATGACAGTATATTTAGTAAATAATAGTACTGAGGGTGTAAAAGGGAATGATCTGTTAGACTTAATTTAATCACTTATTTACATTTGATTAAAGCAGATTAAGGAACTGGAAAGGAAGGATTTTATGAAAAAAAGAGTAGGTTATGGATTGCTTTTTTTTCTTCTTGTTATTACGTTAGCTTCTTTAACGATTACCGCTAAAGAACAAGAAGGAGTCTATTATTATCCTGAAACTTTAATGGATGCCAGGGATTTATATTTTAATGGTACTGAAGTCGGTATTTTAGCCCGGGCCTACAACGGAGATACATATTTTTTAGTATATGAACTAGGAAATCCTTATTTAACTGGGGTATATAATTTCCTGGCCACAAGTATTGAAGACATACAGAATGGAACTCTGCCTGAAGAAGAGGGGGTCTATTACCTGCCTGATGGGGTTACTGATGTACGGGATATCCAAATTATAAATAGGGAAATATTAATTACCTCCAGAACCGATGGAGGGGATGTGGCTATGACCATCTATCAGATGGGCCAGTCCTACCCCACTAGTTTTGTCCTTTATCAGGCCGAACCTATTGAAAAAATTCTTAATAATAACCTGACACCAGAACATGGTCTATATTATATTCCAGATACGACTACTGATGTCAGGGATGTGGATATAATTGGTCAGGAGATTATCTTAACCTGTCAGACTACAATCGGTGATGTTGCTATGATATTTTATGAAATGGGTGAATCTTATCCAACATCTTTTGCTATCTTCCAGGCTACTGCCCCTGAAAAAGTGGATAACCGGGAACTTCCCGTTGAAAAGGGAATGTACTATATCCCTGATGGTGGTACAGATGTCAGGGCTGTTGATTTTGTCGGAAATGAGTTTGTTTTAACGGCTCCTACGGATCGCGGTGATGTTGCTATGATTTTCTACAATATGGGAGAGTCCTACCCGAATTCCTATGCCAGGTTTCAATCCACAGAACCCAGCAAAGTTGATAACAGAGAGCTTCAGGGCGAACAGGGCCTTTATTTTATTCCAGATGGTTTAACTGATATTCGGGGTGTTATTATTGAGAACAGTGACATTCTGTTTCTTTCTAAAGCCCGGAGTGGAATTATAATGACCCTGTTCCAGGGTGGGAATTCTTATCCTGTATCCTATGCATTTTTTAAACCTACCGAGCCCGATAAGTGCTTTGATAATTAGGTATCTGTTTTTAAGGCAGCTAAAGTCGTTTAGTCTTAAAACTTTTTACACCCTCATTTTTTTGCTGTTAGGCTTTTTTATAAGTTTTAAAAATTAACTATATATAAGATAATTTTTACAATTTAAATTAATTATTAAAGACTCTGATATAAATAATTCAGGGAAATGGATAATTTTTTTATTTGAAAACCGAACACATGTATGGTAATATGAAAATATCCGCTATTGTAGTCGATTAAAATTTTAAAGGAGTCTGGTACAATGGAGATAGATTACAGTCAGCTTCCCAGAAACAGTATCATGTGTATTGATATGAAGTCTTTTTATGCCAGTATTGAAGCTGTTGCCAGGGGGCTTGACCCTTTGAAAACCTGCCTTGCTGTAGTGGGCGATAAACAGAGGTCCGGTTCTGTGGTTCTGGCGGCGACTCCTGCCCTTAAAGAAAAGTATAATATCAGGACCGGTAATAGATTATATGAAATACCGGATTCCTCTGAAATAAAAATTGTGGAAGCCAGGATGGGGCTTTATCTGGACAAATCTATAGAAACTACATGCCTTTTTAACAGATTTGTTCCCCTCAGGGATATTCATGTTTATTCAATTGATGAGGCCTGGTTAAAACTGGATGGAACGGAGAGGCTTTTTGGGGATAAATGGGAGGTAGCTTCTAAAATTAAAGAATTGCTCTTAAAAGAAATGGGACTTCATTGTAGTATTGGGCTGGGTCCTAACATGTTTCTGGCCAAGGTGGCTATGGATATTGAAGGCAAACGAAAGGGAATTGCTGAATGGACTTATGAAGATGTTCCTGAAAAGTTATGGCCAGTAAAACTGGAAAAATGTTGGGGGGTAGGGGTCCGCCTGGCTCGACAATTTAACCGGATTGGGGTTAGGACCGTTGGTGATCTTGCTCATTTGCCCCTATCCTATCTCGAGAATAAATATGGAATTATGGGTAGCCAGCTTTATTACCATGCCTGGGGTGTTGACCTCTCCAAATTAGAAGGCCATTATTATAATCAACCTAAAAATGTTGGAAAAGGGGTTACCCTTCTGCGTGATTACAGTAACCCCAGAGAGATAAAAACTGTTATTATGGAGCTATGCGAAGAAGTAGCCCGGCGGGCCCGCAAGGAAAACCTGGCCGGGAAGACAATTGCTCTTACCGTGGGCTTTAGTAAGGATGAAGTGGAAAAGGGGTTTCACGTTCAGAGAACTATTAAATACCATACCAATTTGACTATGGATATATACCAGGTATGTTTAGATCTATTTAATGAGAACTATTCAGGACAGGTGGTAAGAAAACTGGCAGTTTCCCTGGGTAATTTTATTCCTGATTCCAGTATGCAGTTAAGCCTGTTTGAGGATAAGCTTAAAAAAATTAATCTGGCCCGGACAATGGACAGAATACGCGATAAATATGGTTATACGGCTATCTTAAGGGCCAGGAGCCTGACCAGGGGAGCTATAAGCTTCAGGCAGCAAAAGTTAATTGGAGGCCATAAGGCCAGGTAAGTTCATAAAAAAGATTTAAATAAAAGGATTTTTTTTAAAATAATATAATTTAATATAGGGGGGGTAATTATGTGTGGGCGGTATATATTATCTGTCGATATATATCGAATTATAACCAGGTATGGGATTGAAGAGGCGGGGTTTGATTTTGCACCACGGGCTGAAATATTTCCCTCGGAGAAGGCTCCGGTGGTAACCAGGGAGGGTAACAAAAAACAGTTGCGGCTTTTTAAATGGGGTTTTTCTCCCAAATTTACCAGGTGGTTAATTATTAATGCCAGGGGAGAGACCATAGACAAAAAACCGACCTTCCGGGAGTCTTTTTTTAAGAGGAGGTGTCTCATACCGGCTACCGGATTTTTTGAATGGAAGAAGACAGAAAATGGTAGTCAGAGATATAAAATAACTGTTAACGGTGAAGATATATTTTCCATGGCCGGGATATATGATATTTTTACCGATAAAAACGGGGTAGAAGTCCCCTGCTTTTCAATTATAACCACCAGGCCCAACAAAAAAATAAAAAATATACATAACCGGATGCCAGTAATTTTGTCGCCTGAAAGTGAAGAATTATGGCTTAATCCAGATAGGGAAGAGCCCGGAATATTAAAGGAACTTTTACGGCCATACCCCGGGGAGGAAATAGAGGTAGTTAGATAATTTTTTAAAAGGGAGTGGTCTTACTATGAATATTAAATATTTGTTCTGGAATGGGGAAGAAAACAGGGTCCGGTCGTTATGGCGTGTTCTCATTCAGTTGTTGCTAACCCTGTTTTTAATTTTTGTTATTTCAACGATTGTTGTTAATCTTCTTATCATGGCAGGTATTTCCCCAAAGTTTATGAATACTGCCCCTGGTGATACAATCATTTATTTTTTTACTCTTGTTAGTACTGTACTCTCAGTCTGGTTTGTGGGAACTAAATTAGATAAAAGGCCTTTTTATGAATTTGGGTTTGATATCAATAAAGACTGGTGGCTGGATTTTATTTTTGGATTTGTGCTGGGAATTTTTTTAATGGGTATTATATTTATAATAGAACTTAAAGCCGGCTGGATAGAAATTAAAAACTCTGTTTTTCAGGGGATAGGTTCGGGAACCAGTGCCAGTGTTTTAACCGGTATTTTCTTGAATTTAATTTTTTTTATAATGGTTGGTATAGAAGAAGAACTTTTATCCCGAGGTTATCAATTATTAAACCTTAGTGAGGGTTTCAATTACAAAAAATCCCATCCGGTAGGTGCCATTATTCTTGCTACCCTTGTTACCTCTGGTTTTTTCAGTATTCTTCATGCTGGCAATCCCAATGTTACCGCAGTTAGTTTAATAAACATTTTCCTGGCAGGTATTTTCCTGGCAACCGGATTTGTTCTTACCGGTCAGCTGGCCATACCGATTGGTTTACATATTAGCTGGAATTTTTTTCAGGGAAATGTATTTGGTTTTCCGGTCAGTGGGATGAACAGGCAGGCCAGTCTCATTACCATTCAGCAAAAAGGGCCAGAGTTATGGACCGGAGGGGCATTTGGTCCAGAAGCTGGTTTGCTCGGGGTACTGGCTACTTTGCTGGGGATTTTACTTATAGTTGGCTGGGTGGTTTTCCGTTATAAAAAAGCAGGTATTTGTACCGGGTTGGCAGAGTATAACCATATTAAGGAGGTGTAAAATGTCCGGTATTGTATTTTTTAAGACAACCAGGCTGGAAGAAATAAAAAAATTTTACCAGGATAGAATAGGTATGGACCTCTGGTTAGATCAGGGGCAATGTCTTATTTTTGAAAAGGGTAATTTACAGCTTGGTTTCTGTAAGGGAGATAGAGCTGACATAGAAGGGATTATTACTTTTTACTTTGATTCAAAATCAACTGTGGATGAATATTATCAACGGTTTGAGAAGGAAGCCCTTGATAAACCGGTTATAAATGAAAAATTTAATATTTATCATTTTTATATAAAAGACCCGGAAGGGCGAAAGGTAGAATTTCAGACTTTTCTCCATGATCTTAATCCTTATCTTACCGGTGTTGAATTACTCCTGACACGTCGGAGTATTCGAAAATACAGGGATAGAGAAGTCCCGGAAGAAATACTGTGGAACGTTTTTGAGAGGTGCCGTTATGCCCCAACTTCCCGCAATTCCCAGTCCTATTATTTTGTTGTGGTCAAAGATAGAAACAAATTAGAATACCTGGCCTCTTTAAGAGGTAGTAACAGCAGACCTATTGCAACTGCTCCTATGGCTGTAGCTATTTGCTCTGATAGTAAAAAATCTAAAAGGTTTATTCAGGATGGCTGTATTGCCGCCTACCATTTTCTTTTAGCAGCCCGTCTGTTCGGTCTGGGTACCTGCTGGATAGCAGCCATGGATAGAAAAGAAGTCAAAAAGGTCCTTGATATTCCCCGGGATCATTATGTAGCCACGGTAACCCCACTTGGTTATCCTGCCGAAAAACCAAATATACCTCCCAGGAAGAAGGTTCAGGAGATGGTCAGGTTTGTGTAACTGGTAAAAGACCGGGCTGTTATTTGTGGTTGTTTTTATAACCAGAGAAAAGCCCGGTTTAATTTTTACTTTTTTCAGTGGTGTTACTTACATAAAAGTATTATTTTTTTAAAAATTAGTCTTGACATTTTTTTATTAAAAAATTATAATTAAAATGTAGTCATTAATTTTTTTATTCTATACTGGGAGCGCTCCCAGTAGGAGATGGTATTTTGTGGCTGATAAACAAAAACACCATACTCTGGAAAGTATAGCTAAACTGGCCGGGGTTTCCAGGTCAACCGTTTCCAGGGTAATTAATAATAAGGGAAATGTCAGTGAAAAAGCCCGGAAAAAGGTGCTATCAGTTATTAAAAAAGAAAAATATTATCCCAATGCTTCAGCCAGAAGCCTGGCTTCCCGGAAAACTAACAATATAGGGATAATATTCTGGGGTCATGACCCTGAATTTTTATCTAATCCAATTTATTATGAAATTCTACAGGGTATTCAAAGAGAGTCCTTAAAACATGACCTCAACCTGGTTTTGTATACAACCCATAAAGAAGAAGAGAAAAGACAGGAGCTTTGCTATAAGATTATTGGACAGAAAAATGTTGATGGACTAATTGTTATTGGTTCCCTCATGTATTTTGATTACTTAAAACTTTTTGCCAATAATGACCTTCCTGTTGTTATTATTGGGAAAAGAGATACCAAAAACCTGGACATTCCATATGTTTGTACGGATTACGAAGATGGAATTTATAAAGCAACAAGGCATCTTTTAAGCCTGGGAAGGAAAGAAATTGTTCTTTTACAGTCAACGGTGGATTATTATTTTCTTGAAGATAAATTGAGGGGTTATAAAAGAGCACTAGAAGAAAAAAATATTAAATTTAATTCTGATTACATAATAGAAGTAACATCAAATAACGAAGATTATGTTGAAAAAATAGTCAGGAACCATATATTAACTATAAAAAATATTAATGCCATAATTTGTGCTAACGATATTTTAGCTCAAAATTTAATTAAGGTAATAACATCACAGGGAATTGCTGTACCTGACAACATCTCAGTAATTGGTTTTAATGATATAAATACAGCTAGATATTTTAACCCACCATTGACAACAGTAAAACAAAATAAAATAAAGCTGGGGATAAATGCCGTCAGGACCTTATTAAGAAAAATAAATGGAGAAGAGACCGGTAATGTTGTTCTCGATGCTGAACTGGTGGTGAGGGGGTCAACTGCCCCTTTAAAATAAATATATTTATATATGGGAGCGCTCCCATACATGATAAAACTATAAAATTGAAATAGCTGGTTTTATCATCTAATTTGTTAAACTTATTTTAATAAAATCTAATTACAGGATGTAAATTTTAAAATCTTTAACTAGTTGTATCAGTAAATTAACTAATATATAGTAGTATCAGTTAATAAGTAATATAACTAAATATAAGCTTTTAATATACCAGGGTTTTTTACTCCTCCAGTCAAACAACACTGGGAGCGATCCCAAAAAATGGAGGTGGTTTAATACCCCGGGTAATAGTTATTGATCAAAGGTAGTGTACTAAATTATTTTGCTAATTTATTTTGTTTAAATTATCAAAGTCAAAATTAACAAAGGAGTGACAAATCAATGACAAAAAAGGGCTTATGCTTGGTACTTAATTTGCTTATTATTGTATTTGCTTTTACAGGTGTTTCAGTTGCTGATAATGGTAGTTTAACCGTAATGGCCCAGTGGGGTGGTCAGGAACTTGATGCCTTTATGAAAGTTATTGAAAGGTTTGAGGAGAAAACTGGTATTGACGTTAAATATGAAAGCACCCGTGATACTTCCACTGTACTGGTTACCAGAATCCAGGCAGGAAACCCGCCTGAAGTATGTGTTATCCCTGACCTTGGTTTGATTAAAGACCTTGGTCAAGAAGGGAGTTTAGTTGATCTGAATAAGGTTCTGGATATGGACAGGATTAAAGAAGAATATAACGATGTCTGGCTTGACTTAACTACTGTAGATGGCCACATGTATGGTCTGGTAATGACCGCCGATATTAAAAGTCTTATCTGGTATAATCCTAAAGCCTTTAAAGCCAGGGGGTATGAGGTCCCTGGAACCCTGGATGAACTGATGAGTTTAACTGAGAGAATGGCCAGAAAGGGAGATATTCCCTGGGCTGTAGGATTAGAATCTGGTCCGGCCAGTGGCTGGCCAGGTACTGACTGGATTGAGGATCTTGTCTTAAGGTTGGCAGGCCCTGAAGTATTTGATAAATGGATTAACCATGAGATCCCCTGGACAGATCCAAGAATAAAAGAGGCCTTTGAGTACTTCGGAAAAATCGTTAAAAACTCAAAATATGTCTGGGGTGGACCAACCAGTGTCCTAATGACTAATTTTGGCGATGCTGTAGCCCCACTTTATACTGAACCTCCACAGGCTTTTATGCATAAACAGGCTAGCTTTATTACCAGTTTCATATTGGAACATAATCCTGACCTTGTGGCCGGTGAAGATTATGATTTCTTCCCCTTCCCACCGGCTGAAAAAGGAGAGGGGGTACCTGTCCTCGGGGCTGCTGATATGGTAAGTATGCTTAAAGATACCCCTGAAGCCAGGAAGTTTGTAGACTTTTTATCAACACCTGAAGCCCAGACAATCTTTATCAAAGAACTGGGTAAAATCGGTGTAAACAAAACAATAGACCTGGCAGTATACCCTGATAAGATTACCAGGAAGATGGCCAGAACTCTGTTAAATGCCTCTGTTTTCAGGTTTGATGGTTCTAATTCAATGCCGGCAGCTGTAGGTTCTGGTGCTTTTAACCCGGGTATCCTGGATTATGTTAGGGGAAAAGACTTAGATGATGTCTTAAAATCTATTGAAGCTGTAGCTGAAGAAAACTATTAAGTAAACCAGGGCGGGGTAGTCTAATATTTACAGGCTACCCCGTTTAAAAAGGAGGAGCTGGTGGAAGTGTTTAACAAAAAGCTTTGGGGTACCATTTTTTTGGGACCAGCTTTTTTAATAATGGGGATATATCTTTTATACCCATCTCTGCAGACTTTTTTAATGAGTTTTATGGATAGAACCGGTAGTGAGTTTGTAGGACTTGAAAATTATAATTATGCTTTTACAAGTGAGTCGATGTTAATAGCATTTCGTAATAATTTATTATGGTTAATAATATTTACACTGGGTACTGTGGGACTGGGCTTAATTTTTGCTATTTTGACAGATAAAGTACCCTATGAAAAGTTAGCTAAATCAATTATTTTTATGCCAATGGCTATATCTTTTGTCGGGGCCGGTATCATATGGAAATTTGTATATACTTATAAGCCTCCAATTTTCGATCAGATTGGTTTGCTTAACCAGATAATGGTTTTAATCGGAAAAGAACCGAAAGGATGGTTGTTGGAAGGGCCGTGGGTTAATAATATAGCATTGATATATGTAGGAATATGGATATGGACAGGGTTCAGTATGGTTATTCTTTCAGCTGCTTATAAAAATATTCCTTCCCATTTACTGGAGGCAGCAAAGGTAGATGGTGCGAACTGGTGGCAGACATTTCGTTATGTTGTTATACCGGAATTGTTACCAACTATAATTGTTGTTATTACCTCAAATGTTATCCGGACTTTTAAAATGTTTGATATTATTTATGTCATGACAAATGGTAACTATGGAACCGAAGTAATAGCCAATAGAATGTATAAAGAAATGTTTAAATACAGGCATTTTGGTCGGGCCAGTGCAATTGCTGTAATTCTGTTTATATTAGTACTACCAGTAATAATTATGAATATTAAGAAAATGAAGCAGGAAAACAACTAAAACAAGGGGAGAATATTATGGGTACAAAGGTAAATCTTAAAAAAATAATTCTAAATGTTATCCTGTTGGTAATTGTTATTACCTGGGTATTACCAACTTTGGGGTTACTGGTTACATCTTTTCGTCCCTCTAATGAAATTATGAAAACCGGATGGTGGACAGTATTAAGCAATCCCTTAAAAATAACCCAGTTTACCCTTGAAAACTATAAAGATGTACTCAAAACAAATGGTGTTGCCAATGCCTTTAAAAATAGCTTTTTTATTACCATTATTGGATGTACCCTGCCAGTTATTGTGGCTTCATTTGCTGCCTTCGGTCTCTCAAAGCTGAACCTGGAGGGGAAGAAAATATTTTATGGGATTGTACTCGCCCTGATGGTGGTTCCCATTCAGTTAACCTTTATTCCAGTGCTTAAACTTTATAATACACTTGGGCTCTCTGGCTCTTTTCTGGGGGTCTGGTTAGCCCATACCGCTTATGGATTGCCCTTTGCAATATATATGCTGCATAACTACTTTCAGTCATTACCAGATGACCTTTTTGAAGCAGCGTCCATTGATGGAGCTTCTGTCGGAACGATGTTTTTCAGGCTGGCGTTACCTCTTTCGACACCAGCTCTGGCTTCACTTGTTATTTTTCAGTTCTTATGGGTCTGGAATGATTTATTGGTAGCCCTTATATACCTCGGTGGGAGTCCTGATGTAGCTCCATTGACTTTAAGGCTCTCAACTCTGGTTGGTTCCCATGGACAGAGCTGGCATCTTTTAACTTCAGCTGCATTTATTTCGATGGTTATTCCCCTGATAATTTTCTTTACCCTGCAGAAGTATTTTGTCAGGGGTATGTTGGCCGGTTCTGTTAAAGGATAAAATATATTTGTATTATATATAAACTTATAAAGATATATTTATAAAATAAATGCTAAAATGTTTAAGGACTTAATGGAGGTAGTTTGTTATGACTGAATATGATGTTATTGTATGTGGTGGTGGTCCCGGGGGGATCGCAGCTTCCATTGGGGCTGCCCGGATGGGCAAAAAAGTCCTTCTGGTAGAAAGGTATGGTTTTCTCGGTGGTGGGGCAACAGCCATGCTGGTAAACCCCTTTATGACCTACTATTCAGGAGAAAGACAGATTATCAGGGGTATTTTCCAGGAAATAGTAGAACGGTTAAAGGATATGAACGCCTTTGGTAACAGCTTAATGAAAGAAACCCCCTGGGCCTTTGACCCTGAAGCTTTTAAGGTGGTAGCTGACCGTCTCTGCTCGGAAAATGGAGTTAATATCCATTTCCATGCCATGTTAGCCGGTGTTGAAACCTGTGGAAATGAAATTAACAGTATAAAGGTGGTTACTAAAGGTGGTTTAAAGAAATTAAAGGCTAAAATATATGTTGATAGTACTGGTGATGCTGATCTGGCTTATTTAGCAGGGGTTAGAGTAGAAAAAGGGAGACCTAAGGATGGTTTAACCCAGCCCATGACCTTGAATTTTAGAATGGCCAACGTAGACTTAGAAAGAATGCCTTCCCGGGGAGAAATAACAGAAAAATATATAGAAGCTAAAGAGAAAGGAATAATTGACTGTCCCCGTGAAGATATTTTATTTTTCTTTACAACAAACCCCGGGGTGGTCCATTTTAACCAGACCAGGGTTATTAAGCATGACCCTACTGATTCTGAGTCTTTGAGCAAAGCAGAAATTGAAGGAAGAAGGCAGAGCTGGGAGTTATCACGGTGGTTAATTAAAAATATTCCTGGGTTTGAGAATGCCTATCTTCAGCAAACAGCAACCCAGATAGGGATCAGGGAATCACGCCGGGTTATTGGGGATTATGTATTAACTGTTAATGACCTCCTGAAAACTAGAAAATTTGATGATGTTGTTGCCTGTGGGAGTTATCCTATAGATATTCATAATCCAGAGGGTGAAGGTACGATTATGAAGTACCTTGAAGAAGGAGAATGGTATGACATCCCTTATCGTTGCCTTGTTCCTCAAAACTTAAATAATTTACTGATCGGTAGCCGTTCTATTTCGTCAACCCATGAGGCCCATTCTTCATTGAGGGTTATGCCTATAGTTTTTGCCATTGGTCAGGCAGCTGGAATTGCAGCTGCAGTCAGTCTGGAAACAGGTAAAAACCCGCATCGAATCGATTATAGAATTTTACAGGAAGAGTTAATAAAACAGGGGGCTTTTCTGGGTGATAATGTAATAGTGGAGTAATTATAAAATAAAATTTTTATAATATAATTTAAAAGAATTAATTAATAGGTGTATTATATATATGACTAAATATAAATAAAAGATAATATAAATAAAAAACAAATAAAAAACCGGGCAAGTTCTTTTAATAGAATTGCCCGGTTTTATTGTCAACCCTTATAAATTTAAATATTTATCCCGGATGTCTTTAGCTCTGTCAGGAAAATCTGTTATGATTCCATCAACCCCCATTTTAATTAACTTTTCGATAACATGGTCATCATTTACACCGAAGACAATTACATTTACCCCTTTTTTTTGACATCCCCTGACTATCTCTGGCCTGACCCCGGCAAAATATGGATGGGCTGACCAGGCTTTAATTTTATTTATGTATTCCCAGGGCTGATATAATCCGGCCATATAAAGAACCCCGGTTTTAATGTCAGGTTCTATCTGTTTGATTTTATTCAGGGTGTAATGGTTAAATGATGAAATAATTATTTTATCTTCAAGCTTGAATTGTTTTATTACATAGATTACTTTTTCTTCTATCTCAGGATAAATGACAGGACCATTTTTAATCTCCAGATTTATTATGTTAAAATCTTTAACCAGATCCAGGGTTTCTTCCAGAGTTAATATCTGTTGACCTTTATATTCAGGGCTGAAGTAGCCACCAGCATCCAGCTTTTTGATTTCAGTTAATGTAAAGTCTTTAACCAGACCGTCTTCTTTTGTGATTCTTTTTACATCATGGTCGTGTATAACTACCAGTTTTTTGTCTTTAGTCATCTGAACATCAAATTCCACACCATCGATTCCACTCTGAGAGGCCATCTCAAAAGATATTTGTGTATTCTCAGGGGCCAGACCGGCTGCCCCCCGGTGTCCTATAATGTTAACATGTTCTTTTGAAACATTCATCAAATCTCCCCTTTAAAAAACTTATAGTTTTTTTAAATTAAAATGAATTTAAAAAATACTACTTTTTATTTCAACAAACAATTAATGATTTCCTTTATAAGTTAATCCCTTAATTGGCTTTACTTTATCGGGCTGGATAAGCAGGAGTGATGTTAATTTAATTCTGAAATTGCATGAAAAAGTAGTGGGTTGAAAGAAAATTACTGAAAAACAAGTGAAAATATTCATGTAAAAAATAAATATTTTTACATGAAACTTTAATAAATTTTTAAAAATTTTTCGGAAAAAAGGAGGATTTTATGAATTTTTGTAGTATAAATAATATTAGATAATAATTATTGTAATAAAAATAAAATAACTTTTTAAATATTAATTTTAAGGAGTGAGAAATATGGCTCCAACAATTAAAGATGTAGCAGAAAAAGCAGGGGTTTCACCGGCTACTGTGTCGAGGGTTTTTAATAACAAAGGGAGTATTGCTGACCATACTCGTAAGAAAGTTCTGGAAGCAGCTAAAAAACTAAAATATACTCCGCGAAACTATACAAAAAACAATAGAAAAAAAGGAGAAAATGTAGGTATAATTTTCAGTAAACGTATCTCCACAAATCTAGTTGGAGATCCTTTTTATGGGCAGGTTATGGAAGGTGTTGAAGAAAGTTTAAAAAAATATAATTATAATTTGTTTTTTAAAACAATTTCCGGCATAAAGAACGAAGATGTTTATACAATTAATTCTTTAATCAAAGATCAGGATCTAGCTGGTTTAATTTTAACGGGTTATGAAATAGATAAAGAATTAATTTTAGACATAAAAAATAGTAATATACCTCTTGTGTTAATTGATAATGATTTATGGGATGAGAATATAGATTGTGTGGTTACCGATAACATATCTGGAGCCAGAAAAATAGTAAATTATTTAATTGAATTGGGTCATAAACGTATAGCTTTTTTTGGAGGCCCTTTAAGTCATGTTTCCCTTGAAGAGAGGTATATTGGTTATAAGCAGGCTTTAAAACTGGCTGGTATTGAAAAAGATGATAACTTAATATATTTCTGTAAACCTTTTAGTGAAATAGCGGATGCTTTCAAAGCTGCTTACAGTTTTTTTTCGAATGTGAAGACTTTACCTTCTGCAGTTTTTACTGGAAATGATAAAATTGCTATCGGTGTAATGAAAGCATTAAAAGAGTTAGGTTATAGAATCCCTCAAGATATATCTATTGCAGGTTTTGATGATATTGAAATGGCCAAACACACTCTTCCATCTCTTACTACAGTTAGAATATTTAAAAAAGAAATGGGTATTTTAGCTGGAAAACGATTGTATGAATTAATAAATAATATTACCCCAAGTCCTATCAAATTGGTTGTTTCTGTAGAAACCATTATTAGAGGTTCTACATCAAAATACTATAATTAATAGGTCATCTTAAAAAGAAAACAATTAATCAAGGGGGTGAAATTAATTAAATTAATTAGAGAAATAACATAAATAAGCCATGGAAAACAAACATAATAAATAATAAGGAGGTAATTATTTTGAGACAAAATTCTAATTTTTTATTTACTGTAGTTTTTAGTTTATTGCTTGTAGGGATGTTATTGATATTTAATTTTGAAATGGCCTTAGCTTACAATAGCCCTGTGGAGCTTACTTTTTGGAATATATGGGTTGGTCCTAATCCTGACTATAAAGTTATGATTTCCAGGGTAGAAGAGTTTAATAAGTCTCATTCTGATATTAACATAAAGATGCAAAGAATACCTCATGATCAATATAAAACAAAAATAAAAATACAGGCAGCTGGAGGACAGCTCCCAGATCTTATTCAGACCTGGCCAGGGGAAGAATTAAGACCCCTTGTTGAAGGTGGAACCTTAATGCC
The DNA here is from genome assembly GCF_000020485.1 of Halothermothrix orenii H 168. Classification (GTDB taxonomy): domain Bacteria; phylum Bacillota; class Halanaerobiia; order Halanaerobiales; family Halothermotrichaceae; genus Halothermothrix; species Halothermothrix orenii. Next base: position 1,412,674 of record NC_011899.1, on the reverse strand, counting down.
TATTGATGAGATTGTTGGATACTGGAAAAACAATTTGATACCTGCTTCCCAGTTTAAAGATTATAGTATAGATGGAAGGGTCTATGCCATACCAGGAAATATTGTATATACACATACTATTTATTATAACAAAGACCTTTTAAAAAGTGTTGGGTATAATGAATTCCCCGGTACATATAATGAATTTAAAGTTTTAATTAAAAAACTACGTGGTAACAATATTATACCTATTGCTTTAGGAAATAAAGGTAAGTGGGTTTTACAATCATGTTTTCTTTCTACTATTGGTGATAGAGTGGCTGGCGAAGAATTTTTAACAAAGGTAATGGAAGGTAAAAAGAAATTTACTGATCCTGAGTTTATTAAGTCCCTTAAAGTAATAAAAGAACTAAGTGATATAAAAGCCTTTAACCTTGATGCTAACTCATTAAATAATATTCAACAGCGCCAGTATTTTTACCAGGGAAAAGCTGCAATGTATGTAGAAGGCACCTGGGCACTGGGTGATGTAATAAATAAAGCAAAAAATATTGATGTTGGGGTGGCAACATTCCCTGAAATAGAAGGAGAAAAAGCCCCTAAATCACTATCAGGTGTAAGTGGCTACGGTATTTCCTTAAATGCAAATCTTTCCAAAAAAGAGAAAGAAGCTGCATTTCAATTTTTAAAATATTTTTATTCAGAGAAATTATATAAAGGGTTCTTAAAAGTTGGAACTTTCGTTCCAGCCAAGGTTACTGTAACTGATGTTGACCCATTAATGAAAAAAGAAATGGAATTAGTACAAAAATATCATATAGCTCCGGTATATGATGCAGTACTACCTGTTGATATTACTAATGTACTAAATAATGGATTACAGTCTTTAATAGCTGGCATGATTACTCCCGAAAAACTTGCTAAAGAGTTACAAAAAAGTTTAGATTAATGTTAAGAAAGGAGAGACCAGTAAGCTGGTCTCTCCTTGAATAAAAATTATTAAGTTAGGGGGGAGATTATGGAACATATATTTAAACATAAAAATAAGTATATCTTTTTGGGTATTACTCCAGCTTTAATTGTTTATTTTTTGTTTGTTTTGGTTCCAATAATAATATCTTTCTATTATTCATTCATAGAATGGAATGGTTTTTCCCCGGATTTAAAATTTGTTGCCCTGGACAATTTTATCGATATGTTCCAAAATTCTATTTTCTGGATTTCATTAAAAAATAATATAGTTGTTATTTTAGCCTCTGTTTTTGGACAGGTTCCCCTGGGGTTACTACTGGCTTTATTAGTAAACCAAAAAATTAAAGGGTCCCATTTTTTTAGGACAGTTATATTTTTGCCTGTAGTGATTTCAGCAGTTATTATTTCACTTATCTGGAGTATGGTCTATAATTATCAGTTTGGATTAATCAACAAATTTTTAAGAATAGTGGGATTAAATTCATGGGCACAAAATTGGTTAGGTGATCCAAATTTAGCAATGTATTCTGTTGCTATTACTGTAATCTGGCAGTTTATTGGACTGTATTTTGTTATATTTCTGGCTGCTCTTCAAAATGTACCGAAAGAAATATTGGAAGCTGCGGAAATAGATGGAGCTCATGGTTTAAAAAGAACTTTTCATATTATTATACCAATAATCTGGGATACAATTCTTGCATCCATAGTTTTATGTATTAGTGGTAGTTTAAAAATTTTTGGTTTAATTTATGTCATGACTAATGGTGGGCCAGCCCATTCAACTGAAGTTTTAGCACTTCATTTATATGAAAAAAGCTTTTCTTCATTAAGATATGGTTATGGTAGTGCTGTGTCAGTATTTGTAGTCATTTTTGGACTTTTTCTAGTTATTACAATAAAAAAGCTATTTAACAGGAAAACTGTATAAATATGGAGGTGAAATTTATGAACACTAAAGCCTTTATTAATAAAAAGAAAATTAAACAGATAGTGATATATACAATTTTAATTATATTTGCAGTTGTAAATTTATATCCTATTCTTTGGATGGCTATTAATTCTTGTAAAACTGAACAGGAGATAACCATGAATTCTTTTTCTTTTCCTAACAGATTGTATTTAAACAATTACTTTGAAGCCTGGAAGACTGCTCACCTGGGAAACAGATTTATTAATAGTATTATTGTTTCTATTGTTGCTATGGTTGTAACTGTTCTACTGGGAGCTCTTGTTTCTTATTTTATTGCCAGGTTTCAATTTAAGTGGAAAAATATCTTATATGTAATCTTTATATTTGGAATGTTGGTTCCCATTCATGGTACATTGGTTCCTATGTTTATTTTAATGAGAAAAATAGGTTTAATAAACACTCGTTGGGCATTAATATTTCCTTATATAGGTTTTAATCTACCTTTAACAATCTTTATACTTGTAAGTTATATGAAAGGACTTCCAACCGAGGTTGAAGAGGCTGCTGTTGTAGATGGATGTGGGATTTTTAAGATTTTCTGGTCATTTATTTTACCGATGAGCAGACCTGCCCTGGCTACAGTAAGCATATTGAATTTTATTTTTAATTGGAATGAATTTTCCTTTGCCCTGGTCTTAATTAATAGTGATTCTTTAAAAACTATACCTTTGGGTTTAGCAAGTTTTGCTGGAAAATACAGTACAAATTATGGGGTTCAAATGGCTGCCCTGACTATGGTTTTAATACCGATAATAATATTTTATTTAATAATGGAAGAACATCTTATTAAGGGAATGAGTTCTGGGGCAGTTAAAGGATAAGTTAAATAAGGTTATAAGATTAATAACATGGTGGAAGGAGTGATATTATTGATAATAAAAGATAACTGGAAGATAGCTTACTTTGATGTCAATGAAATAAATAGTGCAGAAGTAGCCTCCAAAGATTACATAGATCATTTCTGGATTCCTGCTACAGTTCCTGGTGATGTACATAGTACTTTAATAAATAGAAAAATAATTGACAATCCCTTTAAAGGTCATAATGATCAAAAATCCCGGTGGATAGAAAAAAAGGAATGGTGGTACAGGACTGAATTTGAATATAAGGAACATCTAAAGGATGATGAAAAAGTGGAGTTAATCTTCGAGGGATTAGATACCTTTGCCACTGTTTTTTTAAATGGTAGAGAACTGGGTAGTACTGATAACATGTTTATACCCCATATTTTTGAAGTTACTAACTTAATTAATTACGGGAAGAATGTTATAGCCGTAAAATTTGATCCTATTAACAAGCATGTTAAAAATAAGAATAAAGACTTATGGTCTGGTTTTAGTAAAGAGAGGGTATGGGTTCGTAAAGCCCAGATGAATTTTGGATGGGATTGGGGTCCCCGGTTGGTGACAACCGGAATATGGAAAGAGGTTCATATCAAAAAGAGGAAATGTGCTAAAATAGATTCAGTATTTGTTAAAACAATTGATATATCTAATAATAATGCAAAAATAGAAATTGATATTGATTTAGATAATTATACACATGCAAACAACTTGAAATTGGAGGTATCTCTTAAACATAAAAATAAAGAATTTAATTTAAAGAAAAAAGTTGAAAGAAATAAGGAAGTTATATACTTAAATGTAAAGGAACCTAAATTATGGTGGACCCATGATTTGGGAGAACCGAACCTTTATAACCTTATTGTAAAGCTTTATAAAGGGGACATACTTATAGATGAATATAAAAAAGAAGTAGGAATTAGGTCTTTAAAGTTACAACATAAGGACGAGAATGGTAACAAAGTCTTTACTTTTCTCTTAAATGGAGTAAAGGTTTTTGCTAAAGGAGCAAACTGGATTCCCCCTGATAGTCTTTTTGGGGCAGTTGACGATAAAAGGTATAAAAACTTGATTACTATGGCCCGTAAGGCCAATATGAATATGCTCCGGGTGTGGGGGGGAGGTATTTATGAAAAAGATGTTTTTTATCAGGAATGTAACAGGCAAGGGATACTTGTCTGGCAGGATTTTATGTTTGCCTGTGCTCTTTACCCTGATTATAATAAAGATTTTATAAATAATGTCGAAAAGGAAATTATTTCAGTTGTAAAAAAATTACGTAATGACCCCTGTATAGCTTTATGGTGTGGAAATAATGAGAATGATTGGTTATATGAAAAGATGTATTCTGATGGTGATATTAAAACTGATTTTTATGGTAAGAAAATATATCATGAATTATTACCTGGTTTATTATTAAACCTTGATCCAACCCGACCCTATTGGCCAAGCTCTCCATATGGTGGTAATGACCACAATGACCCCCGAGAAGGAGATACACATAACTGGTATGTTTGGCACGGACAGGTTGAGCCCCGTAAATTTGGAGAAAAAACAAAAATTGATTATAGTGTTGAAGGGGTTTCGTTTAAGAATTATAAAAAAGATATTTCTAGATTTGTAAGTGAGTTTGGAATGCATGCTTCTTCAAATGAGTACACCCTGAAAGATAATATTCCTAAAGGACAGTTTTACTGGGGTAGTCCTGAAATGGATTATAGAAATAAAGATTACCATCATCAAAAAGGAATATTATTAATGGAAGATTATACGGGAATACCAGATGATATTGAAAAATATATTAAGTATTCTATGTTGACTCAGGCTGAAGGTCTTAAGTTTGGGGTAGAACACTATCGGAGAAGAAAACCGATGACCAGTGGCACCTTAATATGGCAGTTAAATGATTGTTGGCCTGGGACCAGCTGGTCTATGATAGATTATTATTTATTACCTAAGGCATCTTATTATTATGCCAGAAATTTTTATAATCCTTATCTTATATCTTTGAATTATGAACCTAATAAAAAAATAGAATTGTGGGTTATAAATGATTTATTAGAAGATATTTATGATGAAATTCAATTAGATATTATAGATTTTTACGGTAAAATTATTTTTAGGGATAAAGTATCTGTAGATATAAAAGCCAATAGTTCACTGAAAATTAAAGAATATAGTATAGATATAGTTAAGGATGTTAAGCTAGAAGAAATTGCTTTTGCTCTTCGTTCAGGTAAGGGACACACCTCTAAAAATATTTATTTTCTTTCAGACCAAAAAAATTTAAATTTACCCTGTCCAAGGATTATTGTAGAAATAAATGAACAAAAAGATGAACTCAAGTTAAAGACTGATAAAATGGCTCGTTTTGTTACTTTGAATTTGCCAAGTAAAAATGTTGTCTTTAGTGATAATTATTTTGATTTGCTACCAGGTGAGTTAAAGCAAATTAAACTAGTAAACAGGGGCAGGAAAAAGATACCCTACGAACAATTAACGGTATCAGATATAACCGGGACAGAAGCCATAATCAAGTAACTAGTAAGTAAAAATTATCTAAATGGAGGGGGTAATCTTGAAAAGTTTAGTTTTTTATGGACCAGGAAATGTAAAAATTGAAGATAAAGAGATTCCTAAAATAGATGAAAATGAAGTACTTGTTAAAGTTAAAGCAGCTGGTATCTGTGGTACTGATAGACATATTTACAGAGGAGAGGCACCTGCCCGGACTCAGGTAATACTGGGGCATGAAAATGCAGGAGAGATAATTGAGACTGGACGACAGGTGCGTAGTCTCAAAAAAGGTGATAAAGTTTGCATAGATCCCAATATATTTTGTGGTCAATGTTATTATTGTCACCGTGGAGAAGTTCATTTATGTAAAGAATTGCAGGCAATCGGAGTTACAAGAAATGGTGGTTTTGCTGAGTATTTGGTTGCTCCTGCTACTAATGTTTATAAAGTTAAGGAGAATGTTAGTTATAAAGAAATGGCTCTTGTAGAACCACTGGCCTGTTGCCTCCATGGGATTGACCTTGCCGGGATAAGGCCTGGAGATTTTGTTGTGATTTTGGGGGCAGGAGCTATTGGTTTAATTTTACTTCAGCTGGCATTACATAGTGGTGCCAGTGAGGTAATAGTTAGTGAACCAAATTCAAAAAAACGAAAACTAGCCCTGAAATTAGGGGCCAGTAAAGTATTTGATCCCTTTAATGATAATCTTGAAAAAGAAATTAAAATAATTAAAAGGGAAGGAGCAGATGTTGTAATAGAGGCCGTGGGTAATATCCATACTTTTAAGCAATCTATTCAGTTAGCCCGAAAGGGAGGTAGTGTTCTTTTATTTGGTGTTCCTCCTAAAGATAAGGTTATAGAAATTAACCCTTTTGAAATTTATAAAAGGGAATTAAAATTAAAGGGGGCATATATTAATCCCTTTGTTACTGATAGAGCTGTTAGAATACTGGAATCAGGGATGGTTAATTTAAAAAAGTTAGTAACTTCTCAATACACACTTGAAGAGCTACCAAATGTTTTGGACGGAAATTTAGATGAGAGTAATGTCAAATCGCTAGTTATATATTAATATTTAATTTAAATCTGTTCAGGTTAAATCCTGAACAGATTTTTGTTTATATAATATAAATTCTGATATAATACAGATATCTTAATATATTTTTATCATAATAAAACACCAAAAAATACCTTGACAAGTATTGGTATTTTACACTATAATATAAAAGTAATATTATTAACAAAAAAATACGAAAATTTTAAAAAATATAAAATAAACTGGATAATATTTTAACATGGGTATAATAAAATTTTAAGCAAAATACTATAAATATAAATAGGTACTTTTTTGTAGTTGATTCTAAAATATTAACTCTCTTTGAGGGGGTGAGTATAGGGATTAAGTGATAATTTAATTATTTTTCATAGTTACATTACTTATATAAGGAGGTATAGTAGCGAGTATGAGATTATTTAGAGTTAGTTTGCTGGTTGTGTTAGCTTTATTATTATCTGTCAGTGTTCTGGCTGAAAAAGGTCCTTACCCCGATAAAGTATACTATAATGTAAGAATGCAGAAGGAGATAGGAATTAAAGATGTTATTGAAGGAAAGACTGATCTCTTCCTTGAAGGTGTTGAAACTCCTCTAATCAACTCTTTATCTCCTGAAGAACTGGACAAATTGGAAATATATTCTGTTCCAGCCCTGTCTTTTTCAATTCCATTTAATCCCTATCCAAACAAGGCTCCCTACACCCTTGAAAAAGATGGAGAAACATTCTTTAATCCTTTTGCTATCAAAAAGATCAGGTTTGCAATGAATTTCTTAATTAACAGGCAGTATATTATTGACGAAATCCTGGACGGTGGCGGGGCCCCCATGTTTGACATGGCTACCCCTGGACAGCCTGGTACTTACAAGTATAATCTGGTAAGTATTAAGAAAGGGTTTACTCCGGAAGGTGATGAAGCAAAGGCCCTGGATATGATTAATGAAGCTATGAATAAGGCAGCTTCTTTACCTGAAAACGAGGGAAGGCTTAAAAAAGAGGGTAAATGATGGACATATGATGGCAAACCTATCACCCTTAAATTCCTTATCAGGGCTGATGACCCACAGGTAAGAATGCCACTCGGGGAATATGTTGCCAACCAGCTGGAAAAAGCCGGTTTTAAAGTGGAAAGACTGGTCTGGGAACGGGCCAGGTGTGTGGAAACGGTATATTTCGGTAGACCTGAAGACTATGGATGGAATCTTTACACAGAAGCATGGTCAGCAGGTGCTACCAGAGCGTGGTGGGAACATATCGTCGGTCAGATGTACGCCTCCTGGGGTGGGTTTACAGCAGGTGCCCTTGCTGATGGCTGGGTATTCAAAAATGAAGAACTTGATAGTATAGCCCAGAAGGCCTATTCCGGTAACTTTTTAACTACTGAAGAATACTGGGATTTAGTTCTGACAGCACTTGACATAGCCCTCGATGAATCCCAGCGTATCTATGTCTGCTATTCAACTGCAAACTATCTGGCCCATAAAGAGCGCTTTGAAGGTAGGTTTGCTTACGGTTTAGGTGATGGCCCCAGTAAATATTCCATTGTTACTGCCAGGACTAAAGATAGGATTTTGAGAGTTACGGAACTTTCTTCCCAGGGGAGCCTCTTTATGAGTGCCTGGGACCCGGTGGGAGCCGGTGGATTTGATGATACCTATATTGGTTATATAGCAGAGCCATTATATGACAACGCTGTCTTTGAAAGTCCTTCTACTGCTGAATTTACCTGGCTCAGGGCTATTCCCGATATGGATGAAAGTTATACCAAGGTACACCGGAATGAAGATGGAGAAGTAGTGGGAGATGTGCCTGTTCCTGAAGATGCAATTTATTATGACCCGGTTGAAGAGAAGTGGGTTGAAATCGGGCCCGGTAAAACTGCCTTTACCAAAGGTGTTTACAGATATAGGTTAAGTAACTACCACCACGGTATTCCCATGAGCCTGGTAGACTTTATGTATGCAGATGCATTTATAGAAGAATGGTCTACCAAAGACTTTGAAGGAGACCCCTATTATGATAAGAGTTATGCTGCAAATATGAATGCATTTGATATTGATGTTGCCACTATATATGACCTGGAAAACAATGTAGCCATTAATTATTTTAATTACAACTTCCCGGCCAGTAAGAAAAGGGCTCTGGCCCAGGGAGCTCCTTACTTTGATGTAACTGCTTCAGGCCATTACTGTGGCGTTAGCTGGGAGATTTTAGAAGCCCTGGCCCGGATGGTCGCCGAAGGTTCAACTTCTGGTACAAAGTATTCATTCTCCAAGGGTATTAAAGGTACTGAAGAAGTTGACCTCCTTACTCCTTCCCATGTTGAGGATCTCAAGGCTGAATTAAGAGAAATGATAGAAGAAAAACACGTGCCTGTATCTATAAAGGACTATATAACTCCAGAAGAATGTATAAAAAGATATAAGGCTGCCCTTGATTTTATTGAAAAATATGGCCATGGTTATATCAGTAATGGGCCCTTCTATTTAAGTAAATATGATCCGGAAACCAGTTTTGCTGAATTAACAGCTTTCAGGGATGAAACTTATCCCTTCGAACCGGGCTACTGGATGGAACACTTTAAGTCAACCCGTCTGGTAATAGACCAGTTAGAATTACCTGTTATGTCTGAAAAAGGTAAGGATATCCTTGTTGATATCCATGTGACCAGTATAGAATACCCTGAAAAAGAAGGTAAACTTGCTGAAGCAGGTAATGTTACTCTGACCCTGCTGGCGGGGGATAAGGAATATAAATTTAAAGCAGATGAAGCTATCCCCGGCGTATTTATTGCCAAAATTCCAGGTAATGTAACTGCTGAGCTGGAACCAGGTTCCTATAAAGTGATGGCTGTTGCTGAGGCTAAGGATGCCCTTCCTTCTACGGTTTCTAAAACCCTTGTAATTTACTAATTTACAATTGAGGTGAAACGGTAAAAAAGGGGTTTATGTTACAAATATAATTAATTTCATTGTAGAAATTAAATATGCCCCCTGGTATTAAACAGGGGGCATAGTTTCTTTATTCTTTATGAAAGTAGAGGTGATAGCTTTGTATGGACGATATGTCGTAAAGAGGATAATCTATGGGATAATTATCTATGTAGTGATAATATTTGTGCTTTCAATCCTGTTTAATACCGTAATGGAAACCACTTTACGTTCCCAGATAGAAGAAAGAATTCAGGGAGAATTTATGTCAAGGGATATGGCTCGTTTATCCCATGAAGAAGTCCAGCAATTAAAACAACAGCGGCGGGAAGAATTATATAATATGTATCACTTAAACGAACCTTATATTTATCGTGTCTTCTGGAGGGCGTATGATACTATAACCTTTGATTTCGGCAGGTCTACCCATATAAAATCTAATGCAGGTGAGAGAGAAGTTTTTACTATTGTTATGGAGAAATTACCGAGGACAGCTCTACTTTTTACCGTAGCTGCATTTATTAATGTTATAATCAGTATTTTAGTGGGATTGAAAAAAGCCCAGAAGGCCGGGGGGCTGATGGACCAGAGTACTTCCATTTTGACCATGGTTGTCTGGGGTATGCCCACCTGGTGGCTGGGGATGATTTTAATTATGTTATTTGCCTATGTTATTCCTATTTTCCCGTCTGGAGGTATACATTCCACTCCACCTCCGGAAGGTGGTCTGGCTTATTTTTTTGACATGCTGTACCATATGACATTACCACTTTTAACCCTGGTTTTAATCAGGGTCTGGGGTGGTACCTACCTGACCCGTAATATTGTTCTGGGGACATTACAGCAGGATTATATTATGTCAGCCCGGGCCCGGGGAATATCAGAAAAACGGGTCCTGTATGGTCATGCTCTAAGGTCAGCCGCTCCTCCTATTGCCACTATGTCTGTTATTTCCCTGCTCCGCTCCTTTGCTGGTGCTATCATTTTTGAAGGCATTTTTAGCTGGCCGGGCATGGGGAATCTTTACTGGGTTGCTTTACAACAACACGATATACCGGTTTTGATGGGTAATCTGTCGGTAACCATCCTGTTATACCTGGCTGGACTGGTAGTCCTTGACCTGATTTACGGTTTCCTCGATCCCCGTATAAAGGTAGGTGGTAAAGAATGAGCAATGGAAATATTCCAGTAAAACCTGGTAAAGGACCAGATGTCAAGTCTTCAGGCTGGAGTGATTTTAAGTCTTCCCTGGGAGAATTCTGGCAGGAATTTAGCAGGGTAAAATATGGTAAATGGGGATTAGTTTTACTGGCTATTTTTATCCTTATGATTATTTTTAGCTCCCAGATTACACCTTTTAAAGAAGCGGGTACCAGATGGAGTGATATAGAATACTGGGAAGATAATCCCCAGAGTGCAGCCCCGGCCTGGATTAACTGGTTTTCATCACAGAAGAGAACTGAACATGAAATTTTAAGGGATCCGGAGTGGAAGGTTATTGACAGAGGTAGAATGAAAACCTATAGTGGGTCATTTACCTATAATTACCAGTATGATATTCCACCTGATGAACTAATATTTAAGGCCCTGAGTAAAGGGACAGTAAATATGCAGGTCACCCTGGTCAGGCCCGATGGTGAGGAAATAAGAATGACCCAGGCCAGTGTTAATTCCAGAAAAGAACAGAAGGTCAGGGCTCCTATGGCCAATGATGCCATGTTTGGAGCATACCGGCTTGCATCTAGGTTTGAGAGCCGTGAAAATTTAGAGAAAATAAATAAAAATTCTATCAACCCGATTAAAGTTATTTTTTCAAGAGGTCAGGAGGGAATTTTAATAAATCCCAGTCCCTTAAAGGGTGAATATAAGGTTAAGATTGAAGGAGTAGCTATTGGTAAAGATTCATATATAAAGGAACCTTCTCTGATAGTTGCTGGAAAGGTGTATGGAATTCTGGGTACCGATAACGCCAAGCGGGATATCTGGAGTGGTATCGTAGTTGGAACTAAATGGGCAATGTTAATCGGGTTAATGACCTCATTTATATCGGTATCCGTAGGAGTTATTTATGGTGTTACCAGTGCTTATTTTGGTGGCTGGGTGGATTCGGCAATGATGAGGGTCTTTGAGGTTTTTGTCAGTATACCGATGCTTCCGGTTCTAATTGTAGTCAGTGCTATTTTTAAACCCAGTATCTGGTTAATTATTTTAATGATGTGTATCTTCTACTGGACGGGACCGGTTAGAACAGTAAGGAGTATGGGTCTGCAAATAAAAGAAGAAACTTACATTGAAGCGGCAAAGGCCCTTAATGCTTCTAATTCCAGAATTATATTTAAACATATGATTCCCCAGCTAATTCCTTATGCTTTTGCTTCGATGGCCCTTTCAGTTCCAGGTGCTATTGTTGTTGAAGCCAGTTTGAGTTTGCTCGGGGTAGGCGATACGACAATAGTTACCTGGGGCCAGATACTCCACGGTGCCCATGTTAATGGGGCAGTTCTACAGGGCTTATGGTGGTGGGTAATACCACCAGGATTGGCAATTGCCCTGATGGGTATGACTTTTGCCTTTATTGGATTTTCTATGGATAAAATTCTAAATCCCAAATTGAAGACGAGGTAGATATTATGGAGAAGATATTAGATGTCAGGAATTTAAAACTTCATTATTTTACAACCAAAGGTGCGGTTCATGGAGTTGATGGAGTATCCTTTTATATGAAAGCAGGGGAAACCCTGGGGGTTGTAGGGGAATCAGGTTGTGGAAAAACTACCCTGGGGACAGCCTTGCTTAATATGCCTACTCCTCCGGGGAAGATAGTTGATGGTGAAATAATCATTGATGGTAAAGATATTCTTAAACTTAATGAGAATGAATTAAGGAAAAATGTACGCTGGGAAAAAATATCGATGGTTTTTCAGGGAGCCATGAATTGTTTAACTCCTGTTTATACTGTTGAAAAACAGATGATGGAAACCCTCCAGCATCACCGGAAAATGAAAGAAAAGGAAGCAAGAGAACGGATAAAAAAATATGTCAATCTGGTGGGGTTATCAGATGATGTCTTAAAGAGATACCCTCATGAATTATCAGGAGGAATGAAGCAGCGTATTGTTATTGCCATGGCTCTATTTCTAGAACCCCGGGTTGTCATTTGTGATGAACCAACTACAGCCCTGGATGTAGTTGTTCAGGCCCAGATAATTAACCTGTTAAAGGAACTTAAAGAGAAATTAAAGCTATCTTTTATATTTATCACCCATGACCTGTCAACTGAAGCCGAAGTATCTGATAGAATCATGGTTATGTATGCTGGTAAAGTTGCTGAAATAGGTACCAACGAACAGATTTATGGTTCTCAGGGTCCAGCCCATCCCTATACCCGGAGGCTCCTGGCAGCAACACCAAGGTTACATAAAAAGGTAAATAAACTTGATTTTATTCCGGGGACACCACCCGATCTTCTTAATCCTCCAGAGGGCTGCCGTTTTCATCTGAGGTGTGATGTAGCCATGGATAAATGTAAGAAAGAAGAACCACCGGTTAAAGAAATTGAGCCGGGTCATTTTGTAGCCTGCTGGAGGTGTTTTGAATGAGTGATGTTATTCTCGAAGTTAAAGATTTAAAGAAATGGTTTCCGCTACGGCGTAGTCTCGGCCAGGTACTAAGGGGTGAAAGGGATTATGTAAAAGCGGTTGACGGAATAACCTTTAAAATTTACCGGGGTGAAATATTTGGACTTATTGGAGAATCTGGTTGTGGAAAGACAACTACAGGAAAACTTATAATGAAATTACTGGAGCCAACATCTGGACAGATGATTTTTAATGGGAAAGATGTGACCTACCTGGATGAAGAAGGTTTGAGTGAACATAAACGTAAGGTTCAGATGATTTTTCAGGATCCTTATGCATCAATGAATCCCCGATTTAAGGCGAGAGATGTCCTGGAAGAACCATTAATCATCCATAATATTGGGGAGAGTAAAGAGGTCCGGGAGGAAATGGCGGTAAAGGCTTTAAGAGAGGTCAAATTAACCCCACCTGAGGAATTTATGAACCGACATCCCCACATGTTAAGCGGGGGGCAGAGGCAGAGACTGGCTACAGCCAGGACTCTGATACTATCACCCAGCTTTATAGTGGCCGATGAACCTGTCTCTATGATTGACCTCTCAACAAGGGCTGAGATACTACAGATGATGAAAGATGTACAAAAAAACCTGAATCTTACTTATCTTTATATAACCCATGACCTTTCTACAGCCAGGTACTTTACCGACAGAATTGCAGTTATGTACCTCGGGAAGATTGTGGAGATGGGTTCTGTTGATGATGTAGTAGAAAATACTCTCCATCCCTATACCATGGCTTTGATTTCGGCAGTATGTGAGCCTGTTTCCGGGCGGGTTAACAAGAAAAAGGAGTTGCCCATTAAAGGAGAAATTCCATCAGCTGCCAATATTCCTGAAGGATGCCGCTTCCACCCCAGGTGTATATATGCTAAACCTGAGTGCAAAGAGGGTGATGATCCACAGTTAGAAGAGGCAGAAGATGGTCATTTTGTAGCCTGCCGGAGATATAAGGAAATTTAGTTATACCATTGTTATTTTTGGTCTCAACCCGCGGTGTAAAGCCGCGGGTTTGTTAAATAAAAAATGAAAAAACTTACAAATAAATATTTGGTAAAGGGAGGAAAAACAATCTCTTTTGTCTAATTATATGTTAACAAATTTTATATGCTGGGGGAGAATTAATAATGAAAATTAGATTTATGACCGGGATAAAGTTATTTGTTGAGTGGATAACTGAAACCTTTATATTTATACTATTGCCGCTAATAATTCATCTTGGTATAATGTTTGTTTTCAGGGTTGAATTTAAGGAATATTTGAAACTACTTGACTGGATGATAATTACCATTATACTCTTTGGAGATATAACCAAAAAACTTTTGAACAAACTTAATAATGAAAATGAATCATCATATATGGTTAAACAGGCCCTTTTTCTGGGGATCTTTTTAATTATAATTTCTTCTGTAATACTGGGAATCTTGATTGCCTCATATTATAATGAGGGCTTTAACCCCGGAAAAGTATTTTACTTTATTCAATTTATATTATTTGGTTTGAGTCTGATTTATTCTGCTTATATTAAAATCTGGCTGGGATTAAACAGGAATAAAAGAAAAAAATATATACCAGAACAGGCTAATTAAAAAAAACAATTTATTGAATAAAAAAGAATTTTAGTACAAATTTTATATATTAACTTTATAGAACAAATTTGATGGTAGAGGATGATCTATGTGATTGAATTTAAAAAAACAGAATTTAAAGGCTGGCAGGGTTATGAGTTAAAAAATAAGGTTATCAGTTTAATATTGTTGCCGGAGGTTGGTGGTAAGATAGTAAGTTTTAGCTATCGGGGACAGGATCTCTTTTTTAATTTGCCGGAAAATAGCACTTCTAAAATAGACCTTTCCCGTATAGGAGATGTTAAGTCTTATCGAAAGAAATTTGATTATGTGCCTACCGGTGGTTATAAAACCTGGCTAGCTCCACAGTCAAAGTGGGACTGGCCTCCTTACCTTGATCTGGAACTGGGGTCATATAATATGTCTGTATTTCAGGAAAAAGATAAAATTCAAGTTGAGCTTACAAGTCCTGTCTGCCGGGAAAGTGGTATGAGGTTGATGAGGGTTATTACCCTCAAAGCAGGAAGCCCGGAAGTTACTATTAAGCAGGGAATGGAAAATTGTTCAACCACTGACAGGACTTTTGGGCTCTGGGATGTTACTCAGATCCACGGAGAGGGCAGAGTTATATTCCCTATTCTTTCAGATGATAGTTTAGGTTATATTGTTACCCCGGAAAAAAATAACTATACAGAGCGATATAATTTTGATGGCAAAAGTTTTATAAGTGTCCACTGTCCCGGTCAGGAAATATTTAAACTGGGAACAGGTTATTCAAAAGGCTGGATTTTGACTCTGGTTGAAAAGGAAGACTGGCTTCTCGGTTATCTTAAAATATTCCCTGTTTTTTCTGGAGCCCGATTTGGACACGGATATGCCATGGAAGTTTTTGATACCAATAAATATAACTATTTTGAAGTTGAAGTTCATGGTCCCTTAAATAAAATAAGACCACAGGATAAATATTTTTTTACTGAAGAATGGCGAGTGTTAAGCTGGGATAAAAAGTCCGATATTAAGGAGATCATGGAGACAGTTAAATCTATTGTACCTGATGGCTAATCTTAAAAATTACAACTGTAATAGAGGGATATATTGTAAAAGGATAGATAAAAATGTTAACAAAATATTGAAATTATTTTTTAACTATGATATTTTTATATTGCCGGTATATATTTTTTCCGGTATATAATCTCATTTTTAGGAATTCAAGATAACGTTTTTTTTTGCGTTTTCTTTTATTTCTAAGAATGGGATTTTTTATTTTGATGAAAGGGAGGGCTGGCAATTGATAGAGGTTAAGCAAGTAACTAAAAGGTATGGGGAAAAAGTAGCACTGAAAGGAATCAATTTTAAAGTAGGTAAGGGTGAAATTATCGGGTTTTTAGGACCCAATGGGGCGGGCAAGACTACTACTATGCAGATTATTACCGGGTATATCCCACCAACTTCTGGTGAAGTTAAGGTAGGGGGATTTGATACCTTTAAAAACCCTCTGGATGTTAAAAGGTTGATCGGTTATTTGCCTGAAAATCCGCCTTTATATCCGAATATGACCGTATACAGGTTTTTGAAATTTATTGCTGAACTCAAAGATATACCCCGTGACCAGCATGATAAAGAACTGGACAGGGTTATGGAAGTGATAAGTATTAAGGATGTTAGAAACAGGTTAATTAAAAATTTATCAAAGGGGTACAAGCAGAGGGTCGGTCTTGCCCAGGCTTTAATAGGGGACCCGGAAGTTCTTATTCTGGATGAACCTACTTCTGGACTTGACCCCAGGCAGATTATCGAAATTAGAAATTTAATTAAGGCCTTAAGTACCGATAAGACAATTATCCTTAGTTCCCATATTTTACCTGAAGTTAATATGATTGCCGAAAGGGTTCTAATTATTAATGAAGGGGAAATTGTGGCTCAGGACACACCATCCAGTCTTTCCAGGAGATTGCGCCATGGAGAAGTATTACAGGTAGAAATAGATGGAGATAAAGACCAGATAAAAAAAGAAATTGAGGAATTAGATGGTGTGAAACAGGTTGATCTTAAAGAAGGTAAATTTAACATAGAAACCGGTCATAAGGGTGATGTCAGGAGAAATCTCTTCTTTAAAATGGCAGAATTGGGTTACCCTATTCTGGAAATGAAAACTATAGATCTTAGCCTGGAAGAAATATTCCTCCAGTTAACAACTGAAGAAGAGGAGGTTTTAAAATGAAGTCTCTGATTATATTTAAAAGAGAAGTAGGACATTATTTTCTATCACCTATGGCCTATATTGTTATAGGATTTTTTCTGCTACTTTCAGGTTACTTTTTTTCAACCTTTATTTTAAGTTCAAGAATTGTAACTATGCAGGTTACCCTGGGGAATATGAGTCTTCTCTTTATATTTGTTGTTCCTATCTTAACCATGCATCTTATAGCTGATGAAAGAAAGCTGGGTACAGAGGAACTTTTGCTTACCTCTCCAGTAACTACCACTTCAGTTGTTATTGGGAAATATCTTGCTTCCCTTTTTTTAATATTCTTTATGCTTTTCATCTCACTAATTTATCCGGTTATTTTGTTTGTCTACGGAGAACCTGAAGTTGGCCCCATTATTTCCGGGTATGTTGGAGTATTTTTAATGGGAGCAGCGGCAGCAGCTATAGGTTTATTTGCCTCTTCCCTGACAGAGAACCAGATTATTTCTGCTGTGGTTAGTTTTTCAATATTATTACTGTTCTGGATCATTGACTGGGCTGCTGATGCTATATCATTCAGAGGCCGGGAAATACTGGAATGGTTTTCAATACTTTCCCATCTTGAAGATTTCAGGCAGGGGATTATTGGCCTTGACCACCTGTTTTATTACTTTACCCTGACTATCTTTTTTATATTTCTTACAATCCAGAATATTGAAAGGCGCCGCTGGAACTAGTTAAGGGAGGGGAGAATATGGGATTTTTTGATAAATTAAAGAAATTTTTTAGGACAAGACAATTCAAATATGGTGGCAATACTCTGGTTATGGTGGTTATGATAATAGGAATAATGGCTGTAGTTAACTACCTGGTATACCAGCACAATGTTCGATGGGATTTAACAGAAAATAAAAGGTTTAGCCTGTCGGAAAAAACCATAAAAGTATTAAAAAATTTAGATCAGGAGGTTAAGGTAACTGGTTTTTTTAAGCCGGGAAGTAATGTCAGGGTACTGGTTAGAAGATTATTAGATAGATATCAGGATTATACTGATAATTTAGAAGTAGAGTTTGTTGACCCTGACCGGAATCCTTCAATAACAAAAGAATATAATGTGACTGCCTATGATACTATAGTTTTTGAGACTGAAAAAAGGAAAAAAAAGATTACCAGATATAACCTGTTTACCTATGGTCCGGGATACCAGGATCAGAAATTTAAAGGTGAAGAGGAGTTTACCAGGGCTTTAATAGATGTTACCAAAAATACTACAGCCAGTGTGTATTTTATAACCGGCCACGGGGAAAGTACTCTAAATGAAGATCTCTATCAGTTTAAAGATGCCCTGACCGGTGAAGGTTATCAGGTAGACAGTATAAATCTTGTTAAAGATGGTATACCTGATGATGCAAATATACTGGTTATTGCCGGACCCAGAAAAGATTATGCTATAAAAGAAATAGAATTAATCAATAAATTTATTAATCGCGGGGGAGACCTGATGGTTTTTTTAAACCCTTCACCAAATGACAATTTCAGGAATTTGATTAACTTAATTGAAGAATGGGGAATTACTCCCCAGGATGACCTGGTTATAGACCGGAAACAGTCATATTTTTTTGACCCCTTAACTCCCATTGCTGATTATGAATACCATAATATAACCAGCAAATTAATTTCAGATGATCTTTTAGTTATCTTACCCTATACCAGAAGCTTTAAGGAGATATCTAATTATAAAGGGGATTATCAGATAGAATCTATTTTAAAAACAAGTAAAAATGCCTGGGGAGAAACCCGTTATGAAGCTGAAAGGATAGCCCGGGATGAAAAGGATTTAAAGGGTCGATTCGATCTTGTATATACAGTTATGAGACCTTTAAGTAATAAAGGTAATAATAATGACAAAATAATCGATAAAAGGAATAGTGAAACCTATGAAGAATCTGAACTTGAAGATATTCAAAAGCTTATTGATGACCAGATGAGGGCAGTAGTCCTGGGGACATCAGCTATTATTAACAACAAAGTATTACCACAACAGGGCAACCGGGACTTCATGTTAAATTGCGTTAACTGGCTTGTCGGACAGGAAGAGCAGATCAGTATCAGGGCTAAAGGTTTTGGTATTAAGTATCTGAGTCTAACTCCTGATGCGGGCAGGTTAATATTCTATAGTACTGTGTTCCTGATTCCATTGTTGGTATTTGCAGTGGGTATAGTAATTTATCTAAGGAGGAGGCACCTGTAGTATGAAATTCAAATCAACCCTGGTGCTTGCTATTATTTTTGTCTTCTTGCTGGGTTATGTATACTTCTTTGAATTAAATAAACCTGTCCCTGAAGGAGAAAAAGCAAAACAGATATTAAAGCTTTCTGCGGAAGATATTAAATCTATAGAATTGACAACACCACAGGAAAAAATAGTCTTATTAAATGGTGAAGAGAAATGGTTGATGACAGAACCGTATAAATGGCGAGTTGATAAAGATAAGTTTGATAATCTCCTAGATAGGCTAAAAGAACTCAAATCTGACCGGATAGTAGCTAAGGGGACTGATATTGACTGGAAACAATATGGTCTTGATAAACCATCGCACAAACTTCTGGTTAATTTGAAGAATGGGCAAAAAGAATTGTTGTATATAGGTTATGAAACACCGGTCAGTGGTGGAGTATATGTAAGAAAAATCGGAGAAAATAAGGTATTCAGGGTAGAAAAATATAAAGTAAATGATTTAAAGCAGACTTCTGATGAGCTACGGGATAAAAGGGTTCTGGCTCTTGATATGGATAAAATAAAGAGTGTTGTTATAAAACGGGATGGAGAAGTAATTAAAATAACTAAAGAAAATGGCAACTGGTTTATTAAAAAACCCTTTTATTACCCTGCCACGTCAGTTGATTATTACCTGGATAGTCTTGAATTATTAAAGGCCAGAGATTTTGTTGACAGGTCTGATAGTTTAGATGAATATGGTTTTGCTGCTCCCCGGTTTACTATAGAACTTTTAGCCGGTAATCACGAAAAACCAACTATAATTGAGTTTGCTGTAGTTAAAGAAAAAGAAACTGCCAGGGCCTATGCCAGAGTTAAAGGAAAGAAGGTAATATACCATCTTAATATGAATGAAGTTAGCTGGCTTGATAAGGAATTAGATAATTTTGTAGAAGATAAAGTTTTTGAATTTGAAGAAGAAGAGGTTGCCTGCTTTGAGGTAAAAGGTCAGGGGTATAACCTGAAGGTTTTTCCAGATGATGAGAAAGCAGATGACATTTTTCAGCGTATAAAATATATGTATGCTGGAGAGTTAAAGGGTTTGTATAATGATGTAAAGACCGGTCATAATGTTATAGATTTAACTTTAAAGATTAAGAATAGTGAACTTACCCAGGCTGTCAGTATTTACAGAAAGGAAAAGGAAAAAGATAATACTGGAAAACATGAGAAAGATAAGGATGCCCATGAAGATAAATATCAATATTTTGTTACGAAAAAGGTGCTTAAGAAGGGTAAAAATCTATATGACCCGCTGGTTTTTCAGTTTTCAAAGTATACTTATCAAAGCCTTATGGATGAGTTAAAGAAATATAAAAAGGAAATAGAATAAACTTAACCCACCCATGGATGCGCTCGTCCTTATATAAACTTTTAATTGAAGTATTTGCTGTTAAGAGGGGCATGCCACCCACCAGGGTGGGTTTTTCTTTTTTACCCTTGACCTCAGGGAGATAGCCGGGTATACTATTTGTTGGAGTAATCATTAAACATAAAATTTAATAGAAGCTAACATATATTATAGAAATATAGTGTAAAATTAGAAGAAAGGGAGTATAATATGAGCTCATTAATTATCGGAATTGCGGGAGGCACAGCTTCTGGAAAGACAACCCTGACTGAAATATTGAAAAACTCATTTAAGGATAAGGTAACTGTTTTAAGGCATGATTATTATTATTATGATAAAAGTTATTTTAATGTCCCTGAAGGTCAGATAAATTTTGATCACCCTGAATCCTTTGAAACGGGGTTACTTATTGAACACCTTAATAAATTAAAAAATGGAGAGGTTATATACCGGCCGGTATATTCATATAAAACAAATGAGAGGTTGGAAGAAAAAAAACCGGTCAAACCATCACCAATTATAATAGTTGAAGGGATACTGATTTTTCATTACCAGGAACTTAGAGAACTTTTTGATTTGAAAATTTTTGTTGATACTGATGCTGATATCAGACTCATAAGGAGGATTGACAGGGATATTAAGGAACGGGGGCGTTCCTTTGATTCTATAAAAAATCAGTATTTAAATACAGTTAAACCCATGCATCAAAAATATGTAGAGCCTACCAGGTATTTAGCAGATATAATTATTCCCCATGGAGGAATGAATGAGATTGCTAATGATTTGATAATCAGAAAGATAAAAACTCATCTATATCCTGATTAAAGAAGACAGTAGATTGCTGTCTTTTTTTTATTTTTTTATTTATTCCTTGACAGGAGTTATTTTTTTGATTATAATAATAGTAACAATTACTATTATTAAAAATCAAGAGGAGGTATTTTTATGGAAAACATTAATAACATACCATTAATAGGTGATAGGTTTCCTGAAATGGAGGTAAAAACTACTCACGGGGTAAAGAATCTTCCAGAGGATTATAAGGGAAAATGGTTTATTCTTTTCAGCCATCCGGCAGATTTCACCCCGGTATGTACAACTGAGTTTGTTGCTTTTCAAAAAAGATTTGATGAATTTAAAAAAATGGATGCGGAATTAATTGGATTAAGTATTGATCAGGTTTTTTCCCACATTAAATGGGTGGAATGGATAAATGATAACCTTGATGTTGAAATTAAATTTCCTGTTATTGCAGATGATACCGGGAGGGTTGCCTCAAAGCTGGGGTTAATTCATCCCAATAAGGGAACCAATACAGTTAGGGCAGTATTTATTGTAGACCCTGAAGGTATAGTCCGGGCAATCCTTTATTATCCACAGGAACTGGGACGTAATATGGATGAAATTTTAAGGATGGTTAAGGGCCTTCAGATTTCTGATGATAACAATGTTGCTGTACCTGCTAACTGGCCAGACAATGAACTTATTAACGACCGGGTTATTATTGAACCTGCCTCAGATGAAGAAACAGCTAAAAAGCGGCTTAAAGAACACAAATGCTTTGACTGGTGGTTCTGCCATAAAGAGTTAAAATAATTGTTTTTTAAGGCCCGGAGGTAACAGCCTCCGGGTTATTTTATTATAATATGATAAGTTCATAATTGATTTAAACATATAAAAATATTAAATTAATACAACAATGTATTAAATTATTACAATTATCAAATCATTATTTATTATATAATAAAACTAACGGACATAAAATTTACCCACAGAATGTTCGCGCGAAAACAAGGAGGTATTTAAAATGGGGATGACATCACGGGAAAGAATTATGGCTGTTTTAAGGGGTAAGGAACCTGATAGAATTCCATGGTCTCCACTGGTAGGCCGTTATTATGTAAATTCTTTAGAAGAACAGGGGATTAAGCTTGAAGATATTGCTCCCCGGGAAATGGCAAAAACACCGGCTTTGAAAAGAGATGTTAATCTTTATGAAGTTGAAGTGGTAAGGCATATTGGTGCTGATATCATGTACAGACATGTAAATTCTTATAAACTACATTATAAAAATTGTAAGCTCATAAATGAAACCAGAAATGGAGTAAGGTATGAAGGTTTTGAAACCCCGGTTGGCAAAATATATTCAGAGCATAAAAAGAGTGGAGGAACGGAGTTTATCTCTAAACACCTGTTAGAAAATAAAAAAGATATAGAGGTTTTAACATATGTTTTTAGAAATGCAGTTGTAGAACCGGATTACCAGGATTTTTATGAATTTGATGAACATATCGGAGATGATGGTATTGCCACCCTCACTGGCCCCTTGACTCCAATTCAGTTGATGCTTCAGTTTTATGTAGGTGTTGCCAACACAACCTATTTTTTAATGGATTATAAGGATGAGATGGAAAATTTATTTAGTGAAATTCATAATTTGAATAGAGATATTTACAGGGTGATGGCAGAATCTCCTGCTGAAGTAATTATAACCTATGAAGATACCTCAACCACTGTTTTAAGTCCTGCCTGGTATGAACAGTATTGCAAAAAAGAGCTGGATGAGTATGCAGATATTATTCATGATTATAATAAAATATTTATTACCCATATGTGTGGTAAGTTATCACTACTGACAGATACACTGGCTGAAGGAAAGATGGATGGTATCGATTCTGTATGTCCTCCAACCACCGGAGATCTGGAACCCGGTGATGCCCTTGAAGAGACAGGGAAAATAATTATAGGTGGACTTGAACCTGCTGCCCTGGTTAGAATGAATGTTGAAGAGACGAGGGAATATACTCTGGAAAAGTTAAAACAGGTAGGAACCGGCCGTAATTTTATTTTATCAACCGGTGATTCTACTGCTTATGGAACACCCTTAGAAAATTTAAAAGCCATTACCAGGGTAATAAAAGAATATGGACAATTTCCATTAAATTTATAATTAACTCTAAAAGTCTTTTATATAATATATATAAATTAACATACTATAAGAATTCACATAAGGTAAAAGTTTAATCAGTAAGATAAACCCTTCCCCTTCCGGGAAGGGTTTTTTAATAACGGCAGGAGTAAAAGCTTATCTTACAGGTGGGAGTGAGTATATTTACCGATTTAGTCTTGAAAGTTGCCAATATTTTTGTATAATTAGATGGTGGACTATTTGTTTGATTTATATAAAAAAATTTATGGTTGATTAAAAAGTCAGGAAATTAAGGATGGTTTAAATGAGAGAAGAAAATATATTTACCGGAAAATATTCTGTACCATTTCTGGCCACACTGGCCTGTATATTGTGGGGAACTGCTTTTCCTTTCCTTAAAATAAGCTATCAGGAACTGGGAATTGGAAAAAATGACTATCTTTTAAAAATCCTGTTTGCTTCATATAGATTCTTGATGGCAGCAGTGATTCTTTTGATCTGGAGGGTTATAAAAACCCGGAAGAGTATCAGTCATGACATAACTACCCTGGGGAAAAAAAGTATTATTAAGTTGCTTTTACTGGGATTTATCCAGACTACTCTACAGTATTTCTTTTTTTATAATGGTCTTGCCAATACAACCGGTGTTAAGGCTTCAATTTTGAATACACTGGGGATTTTTTTAACAGTTGTATTATCACATTTTATATTTTATTATGATAAATTAAATTTACAGAAATCCCTGGGGTTAGTATTGGGATTTTCAGGAGTAGTTTTAGTAAACCTTTCTAGAGGGGAGTTTAGTTTTTCTTTTAATTTTTTAGGTGAAGGGTTTATTATTATGGCAGCCATTACTTCTGCTCTATCTAATTTATTGGTTAAAAAGATTTCATTGAAGATAGAACCCACAATAATTACTGCTTATCAAATGCTGATGGGGGCCTTGATTTTATTTTTAATTGCTGTAACAGGGGTCAGTCCTTTAAGTCTTAACATGTCTCTCAAAGCTTTATTAATATTAATTTATTTATCATTTGTATCAGCAGCTGGTTTTGGCCTGTGGTATTCACTAATTAAATATAATAAACTCGGTTATATTTCTATCTATAGATTTGTAATTCCGGTAAGTGGTGTCTTTTTTTCTACCCTGCTATTAAATGAAGGTATAACCGGGTATATTTTTACTGCTCTTGTTTTTGTTTCGACAGGGATAGTTTTAATAAATTATAAACGGACATAAATATGATTTTTAAAAAAGAACATTGTTGTTTTGATAACCCTATTCTATTCAGAATAGGGTTTTTTTGTATTTTTAAATCTAAAAATATAAAAAAATTACTATAAATTGTATAAAAATAAAGGATAATAGAAATAAATGGTTAATTATTAAGTATAATCCCTGATAAAGAAAGGTGATTTTAATGTCAAAATTAAAAAAAGAGCAACTTCTTATAGTGTTATTTATATTGTTAACAATTATAATTGGTACAGGAATTTTAATTTACCAAAATACTACTGATTCTGTAATAATAGCTAAATTAGATGATGAATTAACTTCTGAAAAGCAATCACTGGCTGATGGAAAAGATATAAAGGTTTCTACAGAAGAGGATGCAGAAAAAGAAAATAACGAAACTCTTGAGAAAGAAAAGAAAAAAATTATTGTTCATGTGGCCGGGGAAGTTAAAAACCCGGGGGTATATAAATTACCAGAGGATGCAAGGGTAATTGACGCTGTAAACGCAGCTGGTGGGACTACAGATGAGGCTGACCGGCATGCTGTAAATCTTGCTGCCCCTATTTATGATGGTGAAAAAATAGTCATACCGGCCAAAATTAAGTCAAACAAGGGTGAAGACCCTGCTTTATTAAATGACATTACAGGGAGTAAACCAGTCAGCGTATCCCGGAGCAGGGAAGAAGTCAATAAAAATAATGAGTTATTGATTACTGATAAATATCCTGAAAAAATTAATTTAAACCGGTCAAGTCAGGAACAATTACAAAAACTACCAGGAATAGGTCCCAGTAAGGCCAGGAGTATAGTAAAATACCGGGAAGAAAACGGCTTTTTTACAGATAAGGCACAACTACTTAATGTTTCCGGGATTGGGGAGAAGACTTATGAAAAATTAAAAGATAAAGTGAGTTTAAGATGAGATGAAATCAAGACCCCTTTTCTGGACGGCTTTATTTTTAATAATGGGAATCACCCTGGGTTATTTTATTAATATTAATATATATATTTTAATTGTTTTATTAGTATTTTTTATAACATGTGGAACTTTCTGCTGGCTTAAAAATTATGAAAAATATAGTCGAGTGGTTATAGTAATAACTGTTATATTAACAGGTTTATTTTTAGTTGAATTTGAAGAAGCTAAATATAACAGTAAATGGTCGATAGCTGACTGGAATGGAAATGGTGAAAAAGTGGTACTCGGTGAAGTAGTATTAGATTTAGCTGCTCTGGAGGGCAATAAAATATATTTGAAACCTCTTTATGTTAATGGCCACCGGGTTAAATATGGATTGATTCAGCTGGACCAGCGGTATATAAAAGAAGATTTGGTAAATGGAGATATAGTAAGAGTATACCTGGTATTACAGACCCCCTACAGGCAAACTAACCCGGGATCCTTTTCCCAGTATAAATACTTATTTAAAAAAGGCGTCTTCAGCAAAGGTTATGTTACTGGTCCTGTAAGTAAAACCTATTTTAAAAAACACCCTGTTAAAAAAATAATTATATCCCTTAAACGACAGTTAATTAAAAATATAGATTCTAATCTGATTTCCCCGTATAATGAGGTTATTAAGGCTTTGACTCTGGGGGAGAAAAGCAATTTGCCCCGGGAGTGGGACCGCTGGTTTAGCCAGGCCGGTGCCAATCACCTTCTGGCTATCTCGGGTTTACATGTTGGATTTATTGTAATTATGCTTTTAACGATTGTAAAGATTTTTAAATTACCGACAGGATGGCAAAATTTTTTTATCACGCTTTTTTTAGTTATATATATAATCATGACCGGTTTCAGGAGTTCTGTATTCAGGGCCGGGATACTATCGTTGGTGTTTTTGTGGGCACCATATTTCAATAGGGAAGCTGATTTTTTCAATACCCTGGGACTGGCAGCTATACTTAATCTGGTTATAAATCCCCTGTCATTATTTATGGTTGGTTTTCAGTTAACTTACCTTGTTTTAATATTTATTATATTATGGAGTGGAATTTTAAAAAAATATTTAGGCAATATTGTTGCAGTTTCCGGGGCTGCTTTACTGGGTTCATCACCCATTATAAGTTATTATTTTAATATTATTACCCCGATAGGTATTTTAACAAATATATGGGCTATTCCGCTGGCCGGCCTTGTTGTCAGTATGAGCATGATAGGCTTAATCCTGGGCCTGGTTCATCCGGTCTTTAGCTTGGTAATTTTTCGTTTGTTTGTATACTATCTCTTAAGGTTACTGGGGACCGGTATGAAATTTATGGCCCTGTTACCTTTTGATATTGAAGTACCTCAACCACCATTGTTTATTTTACTGGCTATATATTCAGTACTGATTTACTTACCATTTTTGTTAAAAACCAGGTATATTCCATATAATATTAAAAGGCAAAAAATGAAGTTGAAATGGGCAGGTGTCCTGGTTACCTGTTTAATAGTTATGATGGTATTAATGGGTATTTTTCCGTCACAGCTTGAAATAATATTTTTTGATGTAGGTCAGGGGGATGCAATAATAATTAACCTGCCAGATGGGCACCACATTATGGTGGATGGAGGAGGGTGGTTAACAAAATCTTCAACCCGGGCAGATAAGGTTTTATTACCTTACTTAAGGGACAGGGGAATAAAAAAGATAGATATAGTATTCATAACCCATTTTGATGCTGACCACGCCCTGGGGGTATTAACCATTCTCAAAAACCGTGAGGTTGGTTTGTTGTGTATTCCTGAGGTAGATAAAAACTCTACCCTTTGTCAAAAGATATTAGCGGTGGCATTTAAAAAAGATATTCCGGTTCATATAGTTAAAAAAGGTGATTATTTTAAATCCGGTTCAGTTTTTTTAAAAATATTTAATTCAGGAACAAAAGGTAGTTTATATAGTAGAAATGATAATTCTATAGTACTTAAATTAAGTTACGGAAAATTTGACCTCCTTTTAACTGGAGATGCCGGGAAAAAGGTTGAATATAATCTTATGAGGTCAGGTCAATTATTAAAAAGTGAAGTATTGAAACTTGCCCATCATGGGAGTGAAGATTCTTCAAGTTCCCTTTTTCTTAAAAAAGTTTTGCCTGAAGATGTTATTATATCAGTAGGTCCAAATAAATATGGTCACCCTTCACCATCTGTATTAAATCGTGTTCAAAATATCAGGGCCAGGGTGTGGAGGACGGACAAGCAGGGAGCAATAGTTATTAATACAAATGGCAGGGAATATGAAATAAAAAGTTTTTTACAGCAAAATTAAAATGAGCGGGATTCAATCCCGCTCATTTTAGGGTCGACTTACTTTACAGTATTAAAAGGAGATGATTTTTATAATTCCAGGATAATTAAACCAGAAACGTAAGAAATTATATTAAAATTAATACTGTTGGTTCTGGTTACCTGTACCGGCTAAAGAATTTTCATAAGCTTCAACCATTTTCCTTACCATATGACCACCGAGAGCACCGGTGTCACGGGTAGTCATTTCACCATAATAACCGCTCTGTGGAATCTGAATACCCAGTTCCTGAGCTACTTCATACTTAAATTTTTCCATGGCCTGAGCAGCCAGAGGGTTAATCAGAGTATTATTTCTTTGTCCAGTTCCTGCCATCAATTCTCACCTCCTTTCAGTGTATTACTATTATGCGATTTAGGGAGGGAGGTTATACTAGAATTATATGGGAGTTATTAGAGAGGCGGGATTTAAAAAATCCCGCCTGATCTATATTATCTACTTGCCAGGTCCCCGCCTTGCCATTTTGTCCTCGGCCATCTGAATCATCTTACGGACCATATTACCACCGATTTTACCAACTTCTCTGGTGGTCATATTTTCCCAACCCTGTCTTTGAATTTTATTTATAAGTCCTAATTCATCAGCGGTTTCATATTTAAACCTGTCAAGGGAATCAGCGGCCCGTGGATTTAGAATATGGTTATTACGTCTGGCCAATTTGACACCTCCTGACAAGTAGTTCATTAATTATAATTTGCAGCAGGATTAAATTTTATGTTACTATATTTATGGTAAATTAAAAAACAATGATTTTATATTTTTTGTTCTAACTTAGTGATTTTTAATAATTCAGGAACTTTTATAATTTCCTGTCGTAAAATTGGGTGACGATTATTAAAAAAAGCAGGTGAATAAGAATGGGTCAATTAGAGAAAATATTAAAGGGAGCCAAAAAAAATTTAAAACCGGTATATCTTATTTACGGTGAAGATAAATATTTAAGGGAACAATTTATTGATAAATTTATTGATAAGTTTGTAAAACAGGAAGTCAGGGATTTTAACCTAACTTTTATTAATGACGGGGAAGATAATTTTGTTGATAGTTTAATTGCAAAAGTAAAAACGTTACCTGTTATGTCTGACAGGAGGTATGTTGTTGCCCGGTGTAAAGATTATTTTACCGGTAAAAATGGTAATGATAATAAATTAGCAAAATTATTTGATGATTTTCCAGAGACGACCATTCTCTTAATAGTAGTTGAAGGTCAGATAGATAAACGGTTAAAACCTGCCAAGAAAATTAAAGAGGTTGGTGAGATAATAAATTTAAAGGCACCCAGGTATAGGCAGCTTGATAACTGGATTATATCTAAATTTAAAAATCATGGAAAAAAGGTAAATAGATCAGTGGTTCAGTTGCTTGAAGAGATGTTCAGTAATAACCTTGAACAACTGGAAAATGAAATTGAAAAAGTTTCTATCTATACAGGAGATAAAGATTTAATTTCTCTTGAAGATATTCAAAAGATAATTAGCCGGGACCGGTATATAGAGGATAATATGATTTTTAAACTGGTCGATGCTCTTAGTGAAAGGAATGAAGGGCAGGCTATTATTTTGCTCAATGACATGATGAAGGAAGGTGAAGCACCATTAAGGATCCTGGCCATGGTGGTAAGACAGGTCAGGTTGTTATTATCAGTTAAGGAGCTAAAGAATGAAGGTAAATCACCGGATCAGATAGCAAAAATATTGGGGGAACACCCATACCCGGTAAAAAAGTGTTACCGCCAGTGTGATAATTTTAGTGAAGAAGAACTGGAAATAATGCTCGAAAAATTCCTTAAAGCTAATTATGAAATAGTGACCGGAAAATATAAAGATAGTCGGTTTTCCCTTGAACTGGCCATGATAAGTTCGATTAATTAATAATATAAAAATTATATATTAAACGTCAAAAATGTAATAAAAATGTAATATAAATTAAAAATGCCAAGGAAATTTAAATCTTTCCTTGACACTGGGATGTTAAATATATTTTAATTTTAACTTATTAAGCAATTTTATTAAACTGTCTGGTAAGCTGGCTCTTTTTACGGGCCGCTTTATTTTTATGAATAATTCCTTTACCGGCTGATTTATCTAGTATTTTACTGGCTTCACGGAGTTTGGCTTCTGCCTCTTCAACATTTCCTTCTTCAACGACCTTTTCAAACTCTTTAATTGCCTGCTTTATTTTTTCTTTCCATTCCCGGTTATAAGCAGTTCTCTTTTCAGTAATTCTTACCCTCTTTTTTGCAGATTTGATAATTGGCATCTTAAAACTTTCACCTCCTTGATTTTTACCAGATTTATTTCTATATACTTATAAGTAACCCTACTTGTTTACAGCATTTCAATTTTACCATGACTTTTTCTAAAATGCAAGGTAAAGCCTTTAAAAATTTGCATATTAATTAGTTTTTAGGGTTATTATATTACTGGCTAATAAAATCAGGAGGTGAGATCATGACAAACTGGGTTGGTGCCATAATTAGATTTATTGTTTCAGCACTTGTTTTACTGGCAGTTGGTTATTTTGTTCCCGGTTTTACGATGGTAGGCTTTGTAAATGCCCTGATTGCTGCAGTAGTAATTGCTGTCCTCGGTTATGTGGTTGAAGCTTTAATGGGAGACAGAATATCCCCTCAGAACAGGGGTATAATAGGATTTATTACAGCAGCTGTAGTAATATATGCCAGTCAATTTCTAGTGGAAGGATTAAGCGTATCCATCTGGGGAGCATTACTGGCATCCCTGGTTATCGGGTTAATTGATGCTTTTGTCCCCACTGAATTAAGATAAGGAGAGTCCTACAATGAAACCATATTTTAATAGTAACCCTTATAATAATGTAGAAGTGTATACAGACCTGGCGGTAGAAGCACATAATTTAGCTGTTAAAAGGACCGGGGGAGAGGTTCCTGGGGTCAGTGTTAGGGAGGAAATAGTTGAGAATGCTAAAATAACACGAATAGAGGTTTTAAATCAGCAGGGAGCAGAAGCCATTAATAAACCTGTTGGTACATATATTACCATAGAATCACAGGATTTGAGGGGTCAAAACAGGCTTGCCCATGATAAGCTAACAGATATATTTGCCACAGAACTGGGGAATCTTATCAATTTTGACGCCATAAGACCCCATCCCAATCTGGAGCCTACCATTTTTGTAGTTGGGCTTGGAAACTGGAATGCTACCCCGGATGCTCTGGGGCCCCATGCCCTGAATTATTTGATGGTAACCAGACATCTCTACCAACAGGCTCCTCCAGAATTGAGAAAAGGATTAAGACCAGTCTGTGCACTGGCTCCCGGTGTACTGGGATTAACCGGTGTCCAGACAGCTGAGATAATAAAAGGTGTTGTCCAGCTGGTAAACCCTGATCTTATTATAGCCATTGATTCCCTGGCAGCCAGGAGTACAGACCGGCTGGCCCGGACCATTCAAATAAGTAATACAGGAATATCACCAGGGTCTGGCCTCGGGAAAAAGAGACTGGCAATAAATCAGGAGACAATGAACATACCTGTAATCGCAATCGGGGTACCTACAGTGGTAAATGCAATAACTATTGTAAATGATGCTATGGAACAGCTAATACAGGGTGAATTATTTTCGCCTACCGAACGGGAAAGGTTTCGCCATATTGAGGAAGCTGAGAAAAAAAGGTTAATGGCAAATATTCTAAGCCCCTATATGGGTGATTTAATTATGTCTCCTAAAGGTATAGATGAGTTAATCAAGGATGTTGGCCGAATAATTGGGGGAGGGGTTAATGTAGCCCTTCATCCTGATATTACTCCAGAAAATCTATCATTATATTTATAAATAAAAAATAATATTTATAGATAAAAATAAATTTTGCTTATTTATATATTGAGAGTATAATGTTATAACCGGACACTGGCCTGGTTTAAATTTTTACATTATATTTTAGAATTACAGTTTATATAAATGTAATGTCTGCCTTTGTAATGTGGGCCGGAGTCCGGTTAAACTAATTATTAATTTAAATAATTATTATAACAATTTGGGGACAGGTAAAGGTTATTCGTTCTATAGCTATCCTTCCTCTCATATATTTTTATGGGAGGAATTATAATGTCTATTAATAAAGCCAAATATGTGGTAATTATAATTATTCTGGTCCTGGCATGGTTAAATATCATGAAATACCGGACTACTGGTAATGAAGCAATACCGGTCTGGTCGAGTTTTGATAAAAAATACTATAGACAGGTTAATATGGGAACCCTGGATAAAATTAAAAAAACCCTGCAACCCGATAATTTAATATATCAGCTAACCGGGATCCGCATTAAGGCCCCTATTACCTACCTGAAACGGGAAATACCTTTATTAAGTTATTACACCCCTGCCACGTTGAGACAACCTTCCAGGAAGGTTTATGAACCTGCAGAAGATAAAAGTAAAAAAAGTAGTGTTATCAGGTTAAAATTTGATTTGCGTGAAAGTAAACAAAGGGAAGCAGATAATATTAAAAAAGCGGTAGAACGTCCTCTGGTTGTGATATACCATACCCATACTTCAGAAACCTATATAGATGATCCCCGACCCCAGGATAACAACGGACATGTTCTGCCGGGTCAAATCGGGAATATAGGGAGGGTTGGAGCCGAGCTTGCCCGGATCCTTTCAGAACAACATAATATAAGGGTTATACATACAACCAGGGTACATGATGAAAGTTATGCCCGGGCCTATTATAAATCACGACAAACCCTTAAAAATATTTTAAAAAAGTACGAAGGAGTTGACCTGGTACTTGATATTCACCGGGATGGAGTTGAAGATATTAAAGAAGGGGTATATACTACCACCCTTAATGGAAAAAAAGTTGCCAGAATAATGATAGTGGTGACAAACGGTAAATTTGATTTTGCCAGATTGAATCTTAAAGAGCATCATCAGAACTGGAAGAAAAACCTTGAGTTTGCTCAAAAAATGTCAGGCAAAATTGAGGAAATGTATCCTGGGCTCCTCAAAAGACTGGAGATTAGAGATACCACCTATAATCAGGACCTTCATCCCAGGGCTCTATTACTGGAAATAGGTGATTACAATAATACAACCACAGAGGCCATAAATTCGGTAAGGTTACTGGCTGATGTAATTTCTTCTTTACTGTATAAAAGGGATTGATTTCCTTGATAATTAATGATTACGGTGTTATAATGGTGTGAGAATTAGTCAGAGTAGAGGAGGTCCAACCCAGGTGGATACCAGTCATATTCGTAACTTTTGTATAATAGCTCATATTGATCATGGCAAGTCAACCCTGGCTGACCGGCTGCTTGAATATACGGGAACAATAAGTGACCGTGAAATGCAGGATCAGGTTCTTGACAAGATGGACCTGGAAAGGGAGAGGGGAATAACCATTAAAGCTCAGGCCGTCAGGTTGAATTATAAGGGTTATGAACTAAATTTAATAGATACACCAGGCCATGTTGATTTTACCTATGAAGTATCGAGGAGTCTGGCAGCATGTGAGGGAGCCCTTCTGGTGGTAGATGCCTCACAGGGGGTTGAAGCCCAGACCCTGGCCAATATTTATCTTGCCCTTGAACATGATCTGGAAATAATACCTGTCATTAATAAAATAGATTTACCCAGTGCTGATCCAGAACGGGTTAAGGAACAGCTAATTGAAATTGGTCTTGAAGTAGATAATGTTATTCTTACCAGTGCCAAAGAAGGGACAGGGATTCAAGATGTCCTTGATGCTATAGTAGAATTGGTTCCTCCTCCCGAAAATACAGTTAACAGACCTTTGAGAGCCCTTGTTTTTGATTCTTTTTATGATTCTTACCAGGGCGTAGTCGCCTATGTCAGGATAGTGAATGGGGAAATAAGTCCAGGAGATAAAATAATGATGATGTCAAACCAGAAAACCTATGAAGTTGATGAACTGGGTATATTTGTTCCTGATATGAAAACAGTTAATAAATTGAGGGCCGGGGATGTTGGTTATGTAATTGCCGGTATAAAAGATGTTAAAAACTGTAGGGTCGGGGATACCATAACCCTGAGTAATAAACCGGCTGAGTCGCCATTACCAGGGTATAAAAAAGTAAAACCAATGGTTTTCAGTGGTCTTTATCCGACAGATAGTAATGATTATGAGCTGTTGAAGGATGCTCTGGAAAAACTTCAGCTCAATGATGCCTCTTTGAGTTTTGAACCGGAAACATCAGAGGCCCTGGGTTTTGGTTTTAGATGTGGCTTTTTAGGCCTTCTTCATATGGAAATAATTCAGGAAAGGCTGGAAAGGGAGTATGGTCTTAATCTGGTGGTTACTGCTCCCAGTGTTAATTACCGGATAAATACGGTTGATGGGGAGAAGCTGGAAATAGAAAATCCTGCTGAATTTCCGGAACAACAACAAATAGAGAGTATTGAAGAACCCTTTGTCAGGGCTGAGATTTACCTTCCTGAAGAATTTGTCGGACAGGCCATGGAGTTATGTCAGGATAACCGTGGTGAATTTAAGGATATGCAGTATGTGGATAGAGACAGGGTTTCTCTGATATATGAAATACCCCTGAGTGAATTGATTACAGATTTCTTTAATCAGCTAAAATCTAAAACAAGGGGATATGCAACCCTGGATTATGAATTTAAAGGTTATAAGGAATCCAATCTGGTTAAACTTGATATTCTTATTAATGGGGAAGTTGTGGATGCCCTTTCCTGTATAGTACATCGGGACAGTGCTGAAGCAAGAGGGCGTTCCCTTATACGAAAACTTAAAAAACTTATTCCGAGACAGATGTTTGAAGTACCCATTCAGGCTGCCATCGGGAATAAAATAATAGCCAGGGTAAATATAAAAGCCTTAAGGAAAAATGTACTGCAGAAGTGCTATGGAGGGGATGTTACCAGGAAAAGGAAGCTCCTGGAAAAGCAAAAAGAGGGTAAAAAACGGATGAAAAAGGTAGGTAAAGTTGAGATTCCCCAGAAAGCTTTTATGGCAGTATTAGAGAGGAACGATGATGATTAAATTAAAAGAATATGACAGGCCCTTTGGCCTATATATTCATTTCCCATTTTGCCTGCGTAAGTGTAGTTATTGTGATTTTTACTCAATAAAATACACCCAGGAGTTTGCCAATAAATATGTTGAGTCTCTCCTAAAGGAAATTAAAATCTACAGCAAAAAGATACCTACCAAAAAAATAAAGACCATTTATCTGGGCGGGGGTACCCCTGGCCTTTTTACTTATAACCAGCTTTACAGGATATTTGATTTTATTTTTAATAATTTTTCTGTATCTGAAGAAGGTGAAATTACCCTGGAAGCCAATCCTGGCTCCCTGACTTTAGAAAAAATAAAGTATTTTAAAAAGCTGGGTATTAATCGTCTGAGCCTTGGGGTCCAGAGTTTTGTGGAAGATGAACTCAAATTACTGGGCAGATTCCATAGTTCTAAGAAGGCCCGGGAGGTTCTGCTTTTAATAAACAGGGTTTTTGATAATTATAATACTGATTTAATCTTTGCCATACCTGGTCAGAGTATGGATAACTGGGAATATTCTTTGAAACAGATCCTGGAATTGAAACCACCCCATCTTTCCCTTTACAATCTTCAACTAGAAAAAGGAACTCTTCTTTATAAAAAGGTTAAAAAGGGAGAAATTAAACCGGTCTCAGATGAAGTTGATGCCCGGATGTACTTAAAAGCGAAAAAGCAGCTGGGTAAAGCAGGTTACCTTCATTATGAAATATCTAATTTTGCCAGACCGGGTTTTGAATCGAGACATAATATTCTCTACTGGAAGTATGAACCTTACCTGGGGCTGGGACCGGCTGCCCATAGTTTTACCGGTAAAACCAGGTTTAATAATTATTCTAATCTCACCCCTTATATCAAACACCTTGAAAATGGGGTGCTGCCTGTAGACAATACTGTAAGACTTGATAGAGAAGAAATGATGTCAGAGTATATCATTCTTGGTCTCCGGCTGCGGAAAGGTATCTCTTTTAAGGAGTTTAAGGAATGCTTTGGTGTTGATTTAAAGGAAATTTATTATAATAAAATTACAGAACTAATTGAAAAGGATTTAATCCATATAAAAGGAGATAGGATACAGCTAACAGAAAAGGGTCTGTTGCTGGGAAATCAGGTATTTGTAGAGTTTTTGCCGGCTTAAAATATTTGACAAAAAAAAATTAATATGTTATTTTAGTATTAGCTATTAGCACTCTGTAGGGTTGAGTGCTAAATAAGGGGTGAACAGGATGGTTGACTTTATTGATGATAGGAAAAGAAAGATATTAAAGGCCATCGTTCAGGAGCATATCCTGACTGCCGAACCGATCGGTTCCCGGACCCTGGCAAAAAACTATGAGTTTGGTGTTAGTTCAGCAACTATTAGAAATGAAATGTCTGATCTTGAGGATATGGGATATCTGGAGCAGCCATATACTTCTGCCGGTAGGGTTCCTTCAGATAAGGGTTACCGTTATTATGTTGATTCCCTGATGGAAACCCGGGACTATCCTGAACAAGAAATTAGAAAAATGTTAGGGGAGTTTACTTTTGAACAGAATGTCCAGACTATAATGTCCAATCTGGCCCGGATGCTTTCCAGGTTAACGAGATATACTGCTGTTATCAGTGAACCTCAACTAAAAAAAAGCAGGATAAGGGAAATTAAATTATTAAAGGTTTCCCGTAAAAATTTACTTATAGTTTTAGTGACAGATACCGGAATAGTGAATAATAAAATAATAAGTCTTACTAAAGAAATATCTTCCAAACAATTAAGATACCTTAATGAGTTTTTTTCCCGAAAACTACAGAAAAGAGAGCTGAATACACTAGACGAAGGTTTTTTGAGTAAAATTGAAGAAGAATTACTGAACAGGTTAAAGATGTCTGAACGTATAATAAAATTAATATTTGATGAAATGCTAAAAGTTGCTAAACCGGCTGAACTCAAGGTTCATCTCGGGGGAACTTCATATATTTTGGAACAGCCAGAATTTAACAATCTTGAGAATCTAAAAAAGGTTTTAAATATACTTGACCATGAAGAAATACTTGGTAAATTACTTAATAGTTTTTCTGATAATGAATTAAAAGTTGTAATTGGACATGAAAACCAGCTGGAAGAAATGCATAAATGCAGTATTGTTATAGCTACCTATTGTATAGGTGATAAACCGCTGGGCAAACTGGGGGTAATTGGTCCTACAAGGATGCATTATCCCATGGTAGTTTCTACAGTAAATTCACTTTCAAAAATTGTTGGCAAAATAATATCTAGAATGGATGGGTGATGTGTCATGGAAAAAGAAAAGCATGTAAGTTCTAATGAAGAATTTAACGAAAAGGAAGAAAAAAATAACGTTGAAACAGTGAGAAATAATGAAAATAATGATCAAGAAGTTGAAAATAATGATGAATCTATTCAGATCGATAACAAATCACAGGATAGGACAAATAATAAAGAAGACAATGGGGACAATAAACAGGAACAGGAAGATAAGAACGGCTCAGATGAAGATATAAAACACCTTAAAGAGCGGGTTAAAGAGCTCGAAACGGAAGTAGACGAATTGACTGAAGAAAAGAATAACATATTTAATAAACTTCAGAGGTTGCAGGCAGATTTTATTAATTACCGGAAAAGAACTAATAAAGAAAAGGGGAAGATTGGTATCAGGGCTAAAATTGAATTGATTGAAAAAATTTTGCCCGTTGTTGATAATTTTGAACGGGCTTTAAATTCTGCCCCTGATGAGGATGAATTTAAACAGGGGGTTGATATGATTTACCGGCAGCTAATGGATACCTTAAAAAAAGAAGGGGTTGAAGTTATACCGGCTGTTGGTGAACCCTTTGACCATAACCTTCATGAAGCTATAATGCAGGTTGAAGATTCAAAGTATGAATCCGGTACTGTAGTAGAGGAATTACAAAAAGGCTACATACTTGAAGATAAAGTAATCAGGCCTGCTATGGTTAAAGTTGCTAAATAATCTATAAGTTAAAAAGGAAAGATAAGGGGGAATTGAAATGGGTAAAATTATAGGTATTGACTTAGGGACAACTAACTCATGTGTAGCCGTTCTCGAAGGTGGAGAACCAACGGTTATTCCAAATGCAGAAGGTAACCGCACTACACCTTCGGTTGTTGCTTATACTAAAAAAGGGGAGCGTATTGTCGGAGAACCTGCTAAAAGGCAGGCTATTACCAATCCAGATCAGACCATCAGGTCTATAAAGAGGCATATGGGTACTGACCATAAGGTTACCCTTAATGATAAGGAATATACTCCCCAGGAAATTTCTGCAATGATTTTACAGAAGTTAAAAAGAGATGCTGAAGAATACCTCGGTGAAGAAGTTAATGAGGCAGTTATTACTGTACCAGCTTATTTTACAGATAGTCAACGCCAGGCAACAAAGGATGCCGGTCGTATTGCCGGTCTTGAGGTTAAAAGAATTATCAATGAACCTACTGCAGCAGCCCTGGCTTATGGATTGGATAAAGAGGGAGATAAAACCATTCTTGTTTTTGACCTGGGTGGTGGTACCTTTGATGTTTCTTTACTTGAAATTGGAGATGGCGTTTTTGAGGTTGTAGCCACCAGTGGTAACAACCACCTGGGTGGGGATGATTTCGATAAAAGGATAATAGATTATCTGGCCGAAAACTTTAAAAAAGAATATGGTGTTGACCTCAGGGATGACAGAATGGCTCTTCAGAGGCTTAAAGATGCCGCTGAAAAGGCTAAAAAAGAGCTTTCCTCTGTAAAGACTACCAATATAAACTTACCTTTTATTACCCAGACAGAAGATGGGCCCAAACACCTGGATATTGATTTGACACGGGCCAAATTTAATGAGTTGACAGAAGACCTGGTAGAAAAGACCATGGGTCCTACCCGTCAGGCCCTGAAAGATGCAGGTTTAGAACCTGGCGACATTGATGAAGTTATACTGGTAGGTGGTTCTACCAGGATTCCGGCCGTCCAGGAGGCTGTTAAGGATTTTATCGGTAAAGCCCCTCATAAGGGTATCAACCCTGATGAGGTTGTTGCTATGGGAGCAGCCATTCAGGCAGGTGTACTGGCGGGAGATGTTGATGATATAGTTCTCCTGGATGTAACACCACTTTCCCTTGGTATCGAGACACTGGGTGGAGTATTTACAAAGTTAATTGAGAGGAATACAACCATCCCTACTTCAAAGAAGAAAGTCTTTACTACAGCAGCTGATAATCAAACAAGTGTTGATATCCATGTATTACAGGGTGAAAGAAAACTGGCTAAAGATAATGTTACCCTGGGTCGTTTCCAGTTAACCGGTATTCCACCTGCTCCGAGAGGAGTTCCTCAAATTGAAGTCAAGTTTGATATTGATGCCAATGGTATAGTCCATGTATCTGCTAAAGACCTGGGTACAGGCAAAAAACAGCAGATTACCATAAAATCTTCCAGTGGCTTATCTGAAGACGAAATCGAAAAAATGGTAAACGATGCCAGAAAACATGAGGAAGAAGATAAAAAACGTCTCGAGGAAATTGAGGCCAGAAACGAAGCAGATAGTCTGGTTTATCAGACTGAAAAGACACTTAAAGAATCCGGTGACAAGGTCAGTAAGGATGTAAAAGATAAGGTTGAAAAAGCCAAAGATGAATTGAAAAAAGCCCTTGAGGGTGATGATGTGGACCAGATTAAAGAAAAGACTGAAGCCCTCAAGAATGAGTTAACCGAATTAAGTTCCCAGTTATATGCTCAGGCACAGCAACAGGCCCAGCAACAGGCCCAGGGGCAGCAGGGAGCCCAGACCGATAACCAGACAGGACAAAACGATGGGAAGACCATTGATGTTGACTATGAAGAGGTAGATGATGACGACAAATGATAAATAAAGCTTTTATGATGAGGAAAAGAATAAAGTTATTCCGAGGAAAGAAGGGGACCACTCCCCCTTCTTTTCTCATATTGGGTAGAAAATTGTTTTCAGGGGAAAAATGAATGATTAACGTGTTTTTTGATACAGCATAAAATAAAAAAGGGTTTTAAAACATATTAAGTAGTGGTAAAATGGTAAAGGACTGATATATTAATCTACAGGTGAAAAAGGCAATAAAAAGGTGGTGGTTAGGTGGCAACCAGTAAAGATTATTATGAAATTCTGGGAGTCAGCAGAGATGCCGATCAAAAAGAAATTAAAAAAGCATATCGCCGTTTGGCCAGAAAATACCATCCTGATATAAATAAAGATGACCCTGATGCTGAAGAGAAGTTTAAAGAGATTTCAGAGGCATATGAGATTCTCAGTGATCCGGATAAAAGGGCTCGATATGATCAGTATGGCCATGCCGGTATCAATGAAGAAGATTTTAACTTTGAAGATTTTGCGCAGAGGGGTTTTGGTGGCTTTGATGATATATTTGATATGTTTTTCGGTGGTGGTATGGGTCGTCGCCGCAGGGGCCCACGGCCCGGTGCTGACCTCCAGTACAGGATGAAAATACCCTTTGAAGACGCTGCATTCGGGACTACTAAAAAGATTACAATACCCCGGACTGAAACATGTGATACCTGTAATGGTACCGGAGCAAAGCCCGGTACCAGTCCTAAAACATGTCCCCAGTGTAATGGGAGTGGACAGGTTAGATACACCCAGAGGACTCCGTTTGGACAATTTGCCCAGACCAGAACCTGTGACCGCTGTGGAGGTCGGGGTACTATAATTGATGATCCCTGTCCTACCTGCCAGGGTAGTGGTAAGGTTAGGAAACAGCGGAAGATTACGGTTAAAATACCACCGGGTGTAGATACTGGAACCAGGCTCCGGATGCCCAATGAAGGTGAAGCCGGTGATAAAGGTGCTCCCAATGGTGATTTATATATTATAATAGAGGTTGAACCCCATGATATATTTGAGCGAAAAGATGACGACATATATTGTGAAGTACCTATTAGTTTTGTGCAGGCAGCCCTGGGTGATAAAATTGAAGTTCCTACTCTTGAGGGTAAGGTTAAATTTACTATTCCTGAAGGAACCCAGCCTGATACTGTTTTCCGCCTGAAAAACAAGGGAATTCCCCACCTTAATGGAAGGGGAAGAGGAGATGAATTTATAAAGGTTAGAGTAGTTATTCCTGAAAAGATGAATGATGAGCAAAAGGAACTTTTAAGGAAATTTGCCGAAATTAGTGGAGATGAAATAAATCCAGAACAAAAAAGCTTTATAAAAAAAGTTAAAGATGCCTTTGGAGTGGGATAAATGGACTGGAAAAAAGTAACAGCAAAAGTAAATATATTAGCAGAAGAAGCTGTTAGTAATATCATGATTGAACTCGGGGCCCGTGGAGTTGAGTTAGACCAGAGTGGAAAAACAAGCCGGGTTTCGGCATATTACCCTGATGATAATAATCTCTCAGATTTATTGAATTTATTGAGGGAAAGGGTAATTAATTTAAAGGATTTTGGATTTGATATCGGTGATTGTGAAATTATAACTGATACAGTCAAAGATGAAGACTGGGCTACTTCCTGGCACAAATATTTTAAACCCATTCCGGTTGGTGACAGGTTTATTGTCTGTCCGAGCTGGGAGAATTGTCGGGATAATACCAGAAAGATCATTGAAATAGACCCCGGGATGGCATTTGGTACGGGAAATCATGAAACTACCAGAATGTGTGTTAAATTAATAGAAAAGTATACCAGTACCTATAACATTAAAAATATGCTGGATGTAGGTTGTGGCACCGGTATTCTGTCAATAGTGGGGGCTATGCTGGATGTTAAGGAAGTTGTAGGAATCGACCGGGATAGGGCTGCTATAAAAGCAGCCCGGGAGAATGCCAGAATTAATGGAGTAGAAGATTTTGTTAATTTTGTTCTTCAGGATGCCTCAGATAAAGTTACAGGTAATTATTCCCTGGTAGTTGCCAATCTTCTTCCTCATATTATTTATAAGGTATTACCCAATCTTATTTCCGTTGTTCAAAATAATGGGTTTTTAATTCTGTCTGGCATTATTGAAGAAGAAACAGAGGGAATTGCTACGGTTTTAGTAAATTCCGGGTTTAACCTGCTAGAAGAAGTAAAACTCAACGAATGGGTAAGTCTGGTTGCCAGAAAGGATTGAGCTGTTTTATGCACCGTTTTTTTGTATCTGAAGAACAAATACGGGATGATCTGGTAATAATAAAAGGGAATGATTATAACCATATTGTTAATTCTTTACGGCTGAATCCGGGTGATAAACTCATTGTCTGCCCCGGAAACTGTCGGGATTATGTTGCTACTATTGAGGAGATAAAGGAAAACCAGATA
Source organism: Halothermothrix orenii H 168 (assembly GCF_000020485.1). Taxonomy (GTDB): domain Bacteria; phylum Bacillota; class Halanaerobiia; order Halanaerobiales; family Halothermotrichaceae; genus Halothermothrix; species Halothermothrix orenii. The sequence goes on along the minus strand of NC_011899.1, from coordinate 1,370,623 downwards.
ACCGGGAAAATAATTAAAGAATATAAAAACAGGAATGAACCGTCATTAAATATTACCCTGGCCCAGGCTCTTCCTAAAAAAAGAAAAATGGATTTAGTTATCCAGAAGGCAACTGAAATCGGGGTTCGTAGTATTATCCCCCTTAAAACAACAAGGACTATAGTTAGATTAAATAAAAAAAAAGAACGAAAGAAAACCGATAGATGGCAAAAGATTGCTAAAGAAGCTGCCAAACAGTCGGGGCGGGGAAGGATACCCACAGTTGAAAGGGTATATAGTCTCAAAGAGTTAACGCAATTTAAATCTAATTTTGATCTTATAATAATTCCCTGGGAAGAGGAACAGGGTAAAAACTTAAAAAACGTTTTATCAACAGTAAATGTCAGTGAAATCAGTAAGATATTAGTGATAATCGGTCCTGAAGGGGGCTTTCCCCCGGAGGAAATTAAGTTTATTGAACAACTTGGGGGAATTCCTATAACTTTAGGACCACGTATCTTGAGGACTGAAACTGCTGGACTGGTGGTATTGACCATGCTATTATATGAATCAGGTGATTTAGGGGGCTGATGATGAATACAGTAGCATTCCACACCCTTGGTTGTAAGGTGAATCATTATGAGACAGAAGCCATGATGGGCATATTTGAAGAGGCCGGTTATAAAGTTGTTGATTTTGATGACCGGGCAGATGTTTATATTATTAATAGTTGTACTGTAACCAATGAAGCTGCTCGCAAATCAAGACAGCTGGCCCGGAAGGCCAGGCGGAAAAACCCGGAGGCAGTAGTGGCTCTGGTCGGATGTTATGCCCAGGTTTCTCCTGATGAGGTTAAGAAAATAGATGCCATTGACCTTGTTCTCGGTTCAGATCGAAGGAAGGACATTGTTAAATTAGTTGAAGAAGTAAGGACAGGTGGAAAAGAAGTAACTGATGTAAAAGATTTTAAAAAGTTAACCACCTATGAAGACCTTAATATAAATAAAGTAAAAGAAACAACCAGGGCTTATATCAAAATTGAAGAGGGCTGTAATCAGTTCTGTAGTTATTGTATTATACCCTATGCCCGGGGGCCTGTCAGGAGCAGAAAAGAGGAATCGGTTATCCAGGAAGTTGAGAGACTTGTCCGGGCCGGGGTTAAGGAAATAGTACTGACAGGTACTCACCTGGGAGCATATGGACTTGATGAAAATAATGATAAAGCTCTGGTGGAATTAATTCAGAATCTTGTAAAAGTCAAGGGGCTTGCACGAATCAGGTTGAGTTCCCTTGAAGTTACCGAGGTAAATGATGATTTAATCAGGATAATGGGCAGTGAAGACAAGGTTTGTCCCCATTTGCATCTTCCATTACAGAGTGGGAGTAATACTATTCTAAAAAAGATGAAGAGGCCCTATACGGTTGAGGAGTTTAAGGAGACTGTTGATAAAATAAGGAAAATAATAGAAGATATAGCGATAACAACCGATATAATAGTTGGTTTTCCGGGTGAAGGGCAAAAGGAATTTAATGAAAGTTATAATACAGTAAAGGAATTAGGTTTTAGCAGGCTTCATGTTTTCCCTTTTTCTATTAGGCAGGGTACACCTGCTGCCAGGATGAAAAATCAGGTTCCCGGTGATGTTAAAAAAGAATATAGCAAAAAGATGCGTGAACTAAATAAAAAATTAATGTTAGAGTATCAAAAAAGGTTCTGGGGTCACCTCAGGGATGTTATTATTGAGGATAATCGGGACAGCAGGACTAACTTATTGACTGGAGTTACTGGTAACTATATTAAGGTTATGATTGAAAACGCTGATGATTCATTGCGTGGTAAAATGTGTAAGGTCAGGCTGGATAAAGCCTATAACCATGAATATGCCATTGGAAAAGTAATAAAATAAAGGGTTTTATAATATATTCTAGAAGATATATAAAGATAACTATACAGCCCGGTTAAAATATATTTAGTTAAGTGTATCATTATTTTTTTAAATCAATACATTTGATAAATCAACATAAGTGAGGTGAAACTTATGGGTGATTGTATTTTTTGCAAAATTGCAAATGGGGAAATGGATACAGATTTAGTATATGAGGACGAAAAAGTGGTCGCCTTCAAAGATATCAACCCACAGGCCCCTGTCCACCTTTTAATTGTGCCCAGAAAACATATCCCGACTCTTCTTGACCTGGAAAAGAGTGATGAAGAACTGATTGGTCATATATATAAAATCGCATCTAAACTGGCCCGGGAAGAAGGTATTGCTGACAGGGGTTTCAGGGTAGTTTCTAACTGTAATGAAGAGGGAGGCCAGACTGTTTTTCATATCCATTTCCATTTACTGGGTGGACGTAATTTGCAGTGGCCTCCAGGTTAATTACATATTGAATTAAACAGGGGGTTTGAGATATGAAATCATTAAAAGAACAGTTAGTTGAAGATATGAAAAAGGCAATGAAAGAAAAAGATAAGATGAAGTTATCAGTGATAAGGATGGCCAGGGCTGCTATAAAAAATGTCGAGATTAATAAACGGAAAGATTTAAGTGATGATGAGGTTGTTGAGGTATTGGCCAAAGAAGTAAAACAAAGGCGAGAATCTATTGAAGAATACAAAAAAGCAGGCAAAGAAAATGTAGTTAAAGATCTGGATAAAGAAATTGAAATCCTGTCTAAATACCTTCCCGAACAGCTCACCAAGGAAGAAATTGAGAAAATAGTAGATGAGGTTATTAGTGAGGTTAATGCTGAAAGTATGAAAGATATGGGAAAGGTAATGCAAATAATTATGCCCCGGATCCGGGGTCGGGCTGATGGTAAGGTTGTTAACAATATTGTCAGGAAAAAATTAAGTTAGCCTTTAATATAACTACAAGTTAGACTTTAATATAAGTATTGATATAAAAAATTTAAATTTACAGGTGTTATATTATGAGTTTATCGTTTTGAAGCCAGGGGAAATTCCCCGGCTTTTTTTATTCTTATATTTTCCAAATAAGAAACATTCAAAAGAAGCTTTTTATTGAGTTATATTTACTTCAAAAATAATTTTAAAAGTCAGGTTACTGGATTGGGGATAGTTAAAGTCCAATAAAATTACATAAAAAAACAAAAAAATAATACAAAATAACGAAAAACAATAAAACTGGAAGGATTTAATAATATCTAAACGAATTATATATATGAAGATTGAAAATTATTGATTTATGTTTTACCAATATGTGAAATAACTTACATAGCAGGTTTGAAAACATTACATAATAAGGAGTGTATATAATTTATGGATAACAGATTAGATGTATCATTGTATGATGTTATTTTATGCTTATCTGATACTCTGGATTTGATTAGTAAAACAGTGGTTGGGCATCATGAGCAGGTAGCCTATATTGCTTCAATGCTGGGGGAAGAGATGGAATTGAGTCAAGATGATAAAAAAAACTTAACCCTGGCGGCTTTTCTTCATGATGTTGGGGCTTTTTATCTAAATGAAGGAATTAATAATTTAAGATTTGATAAAGAGGATGACTATCACGCCCGGGTGGGATACCATCTATTGATGAATTCAAAACCCTTATCTGAGATTGCTCCTATTGTCAGATATCATCACTATGATTGGAGTTATGGGAAGGGACAGACATATAACGGGGAAAAGGTCCCGTTAACTGCCCATGTTTTACACCTGGCTGACCGGATCGCCGTTTTGATTAAATCGGGGGCTGATATCCTTAACCAGAGGGATAAAATTACCCGGTTAATAGAGATGAATTCAGGTAATAAGTTCTGGCCTGACGCTGTAGAAGCTTTTAAAAGAATTCAGGAAAAAGAATACTTCTGGTTAAATATTATATCTCCAAAGGCAATTAAAGGTCCTTTAGATGCTTACAATGATATAAAGAGAAATTACCTTGGTTTAGAGGGACTGGCTGAGCTTACAAAGCTATTCAGTCAGGTAATAGATTTTAGAAGCCCCTTTACGGCAACCCATTCTGATGGAGTAGCGGCTACTGCAACAACCCTGGCCAGCTCACTGGGCTATTCGGGTAATGAAATATTGATGATGAAAATAGCAGGGTATCTTCATGATCTCGGTAAACTGGCTGTGCCTGTTAAAATACTGGAAAAGCCAGGAAAGTTAACCCGGGAGGAATATAATATTATAAAAAGCCATACTTATTATACCTACCAGGTGCTGGATAACCTTAAAGAATTAGCTATTATAAAACAATGGGCTTCTTATCACCATGAACGGCTTGATGGGAATGGTTATCCCTTTCATCTGGATTCAAAAGATTTACCACAGGGGTCCCGGATAATGGCAGTAGCTGACGTTTTTACGGCCATTACTGAAGACCGCCCCTACCGTTCCGGGATGGGTAAAGAACAGGCAATTAAAGTACTACAGAGTATGGCCAGTGAAGGTCACCTGGATCAGGAAATAGTCGAATTATTACTGGATAATTATACTGAATTCGATCAGATCCGGAACCATTCACAGCATAGTGAATCTAAATCTTATCAGGAATTTAGAGAGGCTGTTAACGGTTTGAACTAAATTATTATTAATACACCCCTTAAGTGAGGATAGTTTTTTTAACCTAAAACCCACTTAGGGGTTTTTTTTAATGTTCAGGAAATTATATACATTTGTATCCTGTAGTTCTGTTATCAATAAATTCACAATGTCATGATTACGGGACAGGCCAGTTTGTTATTTTTTAATTAGAATATATTTACAAAAAATAATGTACAATATAAAGAGGGAAACTCAAAAAAGTGTAGAATATAAAAAATAAAGTATACGTTATAAAATAAAAATATTTATGAAAGAGGTGTAATACTATTAAATGAAGTACATTAAATGGTTTGAAGAGCTAACAGGAAAGGATGTAAACAGGGTGGGAGGAAAGGGGGCCAATCTCGGGGAATTATCACAGCTAGGGGTGTCAGTGCCTCCGGGTTTTTGTGTAACAGTAGACGCCTATCACCGTTTTATAAAAGAACAGGGCCTCGATAAAGTAATTGCCACTGAACTAAGAAGAGTTAATAGAGACGATATGGAATCATTAAAAAAAATATCAACAAAAATTAGAAATATTATTATTTCTTCTAAATTAAGCACACAGTTTGAACGGAAGTTAAAAGAAAACTATAATAAGTTGATTGATGTATCTGGTGGTAATTCGTTTGTGGCTGTTAGAAGTTCGGCTACTGCAGAAGATTTACCAGAAGCATCTTTTGCCGGGCAGCAGGATACCTACCTTTATGTAAATGGTATGGCAGAGTTAAAAGAGAAAATTAAGATGTGCTGGGCTTCCCTGTGGACAGTCAGGGCCATATTTTATCGTGAAGAAAATGGTTTTGAGCATCCTGGGGTAGGCCTCAGTGCTGTAGTTCAATTAATGGTAAATAGTAAAAAATCAGGTGTTCTTTTTACAGTTAATCCGGTAACGAATAATGATACTGAAATAATGATTAATTCGTCCTGGGGTCTGGGAGAGGCTATTGTATCTGGCATGGTAACCCCTGATGAATTTATAGTTGATAAAAGGAACATGAAGGTAATTGAACAAAATCCGGGAACTAAAAACAATATGGTTGTCCAGAATACAAAGGCAATGTCAGGAACTGAAGTTGTAGATATTTCTACCTATCTGGGGATAGATAAGGTTAAAAAACTTTCTTTAAAACCGGAGGAAATAAGAGAGTTGGTGGAGGCCGCCCTCAAAATCGAAAATCATTATGGTAGACCCCAGGATATAGAATGGGCATATACTGATAGACTATATATCTTACAGGCAAGACCAATAACTACTTTAAAACCCAGAAAAAAGTCACTAAAACCATTGGTTAAAGGGTTAAGTGCCTCTCCAGGCATAGGGAAGGGAAAAGTTAAGATAATTAATGATATGGAAAAATTAAACGAGGTAAAAGAAGGCGATATATTAGTTACAGTAATGACAAACCCGGATATGGTACCGGTTATGAGGAAGGTGGCAGCAGTAGTTACTGATGAGGGAGGGCGGACCTGTCATGCAGCAATAGTATCCCGGGAACTGGGAATTCCCTGTATTGTTGGGGCAGGAAAAGCGACCGATATTTTGAAGGATGGAATGAAGGTAACAGTTGATGCTACCAGAGGAACAGTATTTTCCGGGTTTAATTTTGAGACCAGTAAGGAAAGATTAAATAATAATAAATCACATAACTATGCTGGTTCCGGGTATGTTCCTGTAACAGCTACAAAGGTATATATGAACCTGGGGGAACCAAATCTTATTGATAGATACAAAGATATTCCCTTTGATGGTATTGGCCTTATGAGAACTGAGTTTATATTCTCAAATTATGTCGGGGTACACCCCCTTTATTTACTTAAAAAAGGACAGGGGAATATCCTGATCCGTAAAATGGCAGAAGCTGTTTCTAAAGTTGCCAGAAAAATATATCCACGGAAACTTGTAGTCAGGCTCAGTGATTTCAGGACAAATGAATTTCGGGGACTGGAAGGAGGAGAAGAGGTAGAACCGGTTGAAAATAACCCCATGATCGGGTGGCGTGGTGTTGCCCGTTACATTTCCTCCAGATATGAAAAGGGTTTCAGGCTGGAATGTAAAGCCATAAAAAAGGTCAGAGATGACTATGGCTTGAATAATGTATATGTAATGCTTCCCTTTGTCAGAACAACATGGGAAGTTAAAAAGGTTCTTAAGATACTGGCAGAGGAAGGTTTAGAGAGGGGTCCAGATTTTAAAGTCTGGATAATGGCTGAAGTACCGTCTGTTATTTTTCTTGCTGAGGAATTTTCCAGGCTAATTGATGGATTCAGTATAGGAAGTAACGATTTGACCCAACTTATTATTGGAGCTGACAGGGATTCAGGAATATTAAATCAGATGGGGTATTTTGATGAAAGGGATCCTGCAGTTAAAATGGCAATAAAACGACTTATAACAATAGCGCACAGATATGATAAAACGGTTTCGATATGTGGTCAGGGTCCTTCAACCTATCCTGAATTAACCGAGTTCTTAGTTCAAGAGGGTATTGACAGTATAAGTGTTAATCCGGATACAGTTTTTGAGACAAAAAAGTTAGTTGCATCTATTGAGAAGAAAATAATTTTAAATAAGTTAAGATAATTTTAAATAAGTTAAGAGGGTGAGTAATATAATGAATCTATCTGAAAGACAGAAGGAGATAATTCGTATCGTAAAACAGAATGAACCTATTACCAGTCAGGATATCGCAGAAAGGCTTGGTCTTTCCCGGGCAGCCTTGCGGTCTGACCTGGCTGTCCTGACTGCTGCCAATTTACTGGAAGCAAAACCAAGGGTAGGTTATTTCTATATTGAAAAAAAGCTGCAAATAGATGAGGTTGATGAACTGGTAAAAATACCCATTAAGGATATTATGTCTCCTCCTGTTGTTGTTGCCGAAGATGTAAGTATATATAAGTCGATTGTAACCATGTTTTTAGAGGATGTCGGGACTTTATTTGTTATCAATGAAAATGAAAAACTCTGTGGAGTTATTTCGCGAAAAGATTTATTAAAAATGAGTATGGGTCAAAATGATCTAAAAAGAACACCTGTAAGTCTGGCTATGACCAGAATGCCAAATATCATAATAGCAACCTCCGATGACTCCTATCTCGAGGCAACCAGAAAAATTGTAGATAATCAGATAGATTCATTACCGGTAGTCAATGAAGATATGGAGGTTGTAGGGAGGTTCTCCAAGACCAATATTGCCAGGAATCTAGTCGATTTTCTTTGTGACAATATGAAAGGAAAGGGAGATTAATATTGAACAGGGAATTAGCAATTGAAATTGTAAGGGTTACTGAAGCAGCTGCTTTAGCAGCAGCACCATGGATGGGTAAAGGAAAACGTAAAAAAGCAGATGGGGCAGCGGTGAAAGCCATGCGCTCTGTTCTGGATACAATACAGATTGATGGTGAAGTAGTTATCGGTGAAGGTGAAAAAGACAGGGCTCCAAGGCTTTATATTGGAGAAAAGATCGGTAATGGGAGTAAAAGTCCAAGTTTAGACATAGCCGTAGACCCGTTGGAAGGTACGAATCTGGTTGCCAGGGGTTTGCCCAACGCCCTGGCTGTTCTGGCAGTTGGTCCCCGGAACACACTTCTGAAGGCGCCGGATACCTATATGGAGAAAATAGCAGTGGGCCCAGGTGCCCGGGGGGTAATTGATATAGAGGCCCCTGTGCGCACCAACTTAGAAAAAGTAGCTTCTGCTTTGAATAAAAAGCTGGAAGATTTAACTGTCATAGTTCTCGATAGACTCCGCCATGAAAAATTAATATCTGAGATAAGACAGGTGGGGTGCAGGATTAAACTTATCAGTGATGGAGATGTTGCAGGTGGAATTGCAACTGCCCTGAAAGATAGTGGAGTTGATATTTTGATGGGAACAGGTGGGGCTCCGGAAGGGGTTTTAACAGCAGCGGCCTTAAAGTGTCTTGGAGGAGAGATACAGGCCCGCTTGAAACCCCGCAATCGGGAAGATGTTGAAAAGGCATTTAGCTTCGGGATTAAAAATCTGGACAGGGTTTATTTTACCGGGGACCTTGTCCGGGATGATGTGATGATCTCTATTACAGGGATAACCGGTGGCGACCTTTTAAAGGGTGTTACCTATTCCAGAAAAAAGGCTGTAACCTACTCTCTGGTAATGAGGTCAAAAACCCGTACTGTCAGGAAGATTGAAGCGATCCATAATATTGCCTATAAACCAGATTATTATTCACATGATGTGTTAAATATGTAGTGATTATATAACTGAAGACAGTTTGATGTTTTACTATATAATATAGGGATATAAAAGGTTGGGACCTGTACTCTGGTGGAGTACAGGTTTTTCTTTTTTTATTGCATAAAAAATAAATTTCCTTAATATATATAGATTGTAATTACTTAAAGAGATTAAATTCTCAAAAAAAATTTTGTACAAGTTTTTTATGGTTAGTCCTGCAGCAGAAAGGGGGGATTATTTAAAGCTGCATTAAATATACAGTAACAGGAGGAATGTCCATGAAAAGAATTTTTACTGTGGTATTAAGTTTGACAATGTTGTTTGGTTTGTCCCTTGTCATTCAGGCTGCCAGCACTTCAGGTGGTACCAGTACCCTGGGGTTAGAGGCAAAAATAGGAACCTATGGAGAAATCTGCGTAATGGATGGTGGGGTTCCAGTTAAAATTGAAACTGCTGACCCCGACTATAACAGTGAACTGTATGAGGGTAAGATAAGGGTTCGTACCAATGGTAATGTGACTATTACCGCTCGGTTCGGTAAGTTGGTTAATACAGTAACCGGTGAAGAACTTGATTTTACCCTCGATTTTATGTCTGGAACTACCGATAATGATTTTACCCTGGATTCTAGGAATAGTATTGTAAAGACAATAGATATTGATGATCCAGGGGTTCATTTTTTTGATGTAACTATGACTTTACCACAATGGAGTAAAGAAGGCGTAGAGTGGGATTCAACAGATAATGGCTGGTGGGAAGTAACCCCGGGTACTTACAAAGGAAATGTAGTTTTTACAATTTCAGCTCCTCCGGTAGACTGATCGGGTAATTTTATAAGAAGAAGGAGGTTACAGATAAACACCTCCTTCTTCTAATAAAAAAGGTGGTGACAGGATTTTGACCTTGAAATTTCTCAGGAAGGTATTTATTTGTATCTTTTTATCTTTAATATCTGCGGTTTTAATAAATTATAATGTTGAATCAGCCGGTGTATCTCCAATGGTGATAAACCTTGAAGCCAAACCGGGGGCGGAAAGAGACTTCCAGATTGTTTTGACGGCAGATAAACATGAGGAAAAAGTAAATGTATCTCTATATCAATTAGTTCAGCTAATAGATGGGTCTTTAAATTACCGTAAAATACAGGATTTAAACAGTTATGAACCGGCTCAATGGGTAAAGCTGGATAAAAGAAAAATTATATTACACCCCGGGCATAAAAAAGTTATCAGAGGAAAAGTAAAAGTCCCCTTACAGGCCCGGGGGACCAAAACAGTAGTTCTTATGTTACGGACCAGGAAGGAAAATAAAAGTGGTCTTCAGTATGTTATTCAGTATGCTGTCCGGATTAATATCAGGGTAAAAACCCCGGGGCTTAGACCTCAGGTCAAAATACTTGATATAGATTTAAGAAAAAATAATGAGGGTCTTCCCAGGATGGTTGTACATGTAAAAAATCCTTCATTGCTGGATTGTGTCCTGTCAGGAGAAGCTACCATTAGAGACAGTAATAACAGGCTGGTAGACAGGGTAAAACTTATTAGTCCGGCACTTGAAAAGACAAACTATACTACCATAAGGGTTTATCCCGTTAGTATTATTAAGATTACAGGTCTGATAAAAAAAGATTAGCGGCAGGTACCTATCAGATTCGGGTGTTTTTAAAAATAGGGAAACATGTCCGGGTTATTAAAACCCGGGATATAGAAATAAAAAAGGGTGACTTTTTATATTCCACTGTTAAGGATAAGGGTGTTATTATAAAACCCAACAGGATAAATATAAAGCTTCATGGTGGTCAGAGAAAAACAATGGTTTTTAAACTCAAAAATAATCTTGCTGCTCAGGTACTGCTGAACTGTAAGAACCCTGATTTAAAACCATGGATAGATATTATTAATAACAATATTAGATTATCAGGTTATCAAAAGGGAAGGTTATTGGTGGCCTTTAAAGTGCCACGAAATAATGATAAAGACAGGTTGCAGGGAAATTTAATATTTACAGTATATAAAGAAGAAAAAGTAATAAAAAAGAAGGAGATACCTGTTTCTATCAGGGTTATTAAATAAAAAGACGAAAACAGGGGGTACACTTATGGACAGGTCTATCAGGATTAATGTTTTAGTATTAATTTTTTTGTTAATCACCACTGGGGTGCTGCTGGCAGATGAAAGTCAACCCCGGGTTACAATTGTGTTTTATGAGACACCATTACGGGAAGCCCTCAATGAAATTTCACTGCAAACGGGAGTAAATATTATACCTGATTATACAGTAGAGGGTGTTGTTACGGCAGATTTAAATAATGTTCCCCTGGAAAAGGCTCTGGAAATAATATTATCTGGTGGGGGTTATACCTTTTACCATAAGGATAACTATTATCTGGTTGGACTGGCTGACCCCGGGAGTCGGAATTTTGGTGACCTGATCAATACCAGGATTGTTGACCTGGAGAATGTATCTGTCAGCACAGTATTATCAATACTTCCTCCCCACCTTAAAGATTATGTTTATGGAAACCATAAAGGAGACATGTTATCTATTTCTGCACCGCCGACAAAGATGGAAAAAATAATTAATCTTATTAAGAGGATTGATAAACCTAGAAAACAGATTAAAATTACAGTAGTAGTCAGTGAAGTTTCAACAAAAGAACTCAAAAAACTGGGGACAGGTTTTCTTGAATATCGGGAAAAGGATAATCCATCTTTAAACTTAAAATATGATGGGTCATCACTGGTTTTAAATGGTAATATATTCGAAAATTTGTTGACCAGACTTGAAATTTTACAGGAAGAGGAAAAGGCTAAAATACATGCTGACCCCAGTATTGTCGTCATGGATGGAGAGCCAGCGGAGTTATTCATTGGAGAAAAACAGACCTTATTTATTACAGAGGATGAGGAAATAGAGTACTTTAAAGATATTAAAGTGGGTATTTCTTTAAAAGTAACCCCCAGGTTAATTTCTAAAGATGAAATGATACTTGATTTCTCACCTTCAATAAGCCATTTCGTAAATTCTAAATTACCTGAAATAGCAGTTAGAGAAAACACACTTGATACTACAGTCAGGGTAGCAAGTGGTCAGACAGCGGTTATAGCCGGTATGACTTTACAGGATGATTATAATTATAAAAAGTCTGTACCTGGATTAAATAAAATTCCTTTATTAAGATGGCTTTTTACCAAAAAAGTAAATGATACCGGAGATAGAGAATTATTAATATTTGTGACTCCAACAATTAAGTAGGAGGACAGTTATATGATAGATAGCAGGGTTTTTGTTGTTGCTTTAAGTTTCCTGATAATATTACTGGCTGGACTCCCTGTCCAGGCCAGTGGTAAGATAGAATATAAGCAAGATTCTAATCAAATAAATAATAATACAGAAGTTAGTGTAAATCAGGAAAATGTACTATATATATTGAAATTTGTTGAATTTAATAACCAATCTGAACAGAATATTGATATCAGTGTTAATATCAATAAAAAAATTTCTGATAAAGGCTGGGTAATTATATCTGACCCGGAATTAATGGAATTAATGGGAGTAAATCATATAATTAATGTAAATAATTCTGAGGTTCATCGCTTTTATTATCAAGATATTTACCTGGTTACCCTTGAAGACAGACCAGTAGTGTTTAAAATAGAAGACATAAATCATGGTATGATTAATACTAAAGAAAATACCGTTAAAATAAAACTTGTCCCTGAACAATTAATTACTTCACAAAAAAAGATAATAACCGAAATATATTTTTCAATACAGTATAGAGATATGGTTTCTAGAATTAAAACTATTAAATCCTTAACTCCGACAACCAGAAGACCCGTTTTTTTAATGGTTAAGAGGGAGGATAATGATTCATTAAAATTTGTAGTCCTGTATGCAACAGCTAAAATGATTGAAGTAGGCAGAATAACCGATAAATCGACTGTACTTCTCGGGAATGTCTCCACATTGAACAATATTTTTACAGAAGAAAAAAACCTTCTGTAAAGTTTCTAAATAAAAGAGAATTAAATATATTTTTTAACAGTGATGATGTTATAATCGATGTAGAGCGGGGAGGTAACAGAAGAATTTATGGGTCAGTGGAAAGAGGTGAAAAGACCGGGAGGATTTCCCTTGGTTTGGATTTATTATTGTTAGATAGTTTATATTTTAGCAATTATGTGGAATATGATAATTATAAAAAAACCCGGGTATACTGGGGACTTTATGATGAAACCATTTTTAATAAAGCAAAATTAAAAGCTTCAATATTTCCATTATCTCTGGATATTAACCGGGAAAAATTTATGCCAGGTTCTTATATAAACCTCGGTGGTAGTATAAAATATAATAACTGGAATGTTAACTGTTCCGGAAAATTTAATGATAATAATAATACCTTTGTCCTTGGTTTAGAATACACAATTTTTCCCGAATTTAGAGCCGGGATTAGATGGAAGATGACAGAGGAAGAGGGTGAAAATATCCAGGACATAATGATGGGTTTTAGATTCAGGGCACAATAAGTGTTTAAAGATATCTTTATCTCTGTAAAATCATCTTTAATTTATCTATTATATCAGGAATACAAAGTTTAAAGACATCTTTATTTCTGCAAAGTAAATTGTAAAACTATAAAATATTGATACAGTCTAATATGGATAAATGGGGACTGATAAAGAGTGATAAATATAATAATAAGGACCATTACCGTTTATCTGGTACTGCTTATCCTGGTAAGATTGATGGGAAAGCGGGAAATAAGTAAACTATCTCCCTTTGATCTGGTGGTAGCTATTCTTATTGCTGAACTTGCGGTTATTCCAATTGACAAAGAAAAAATAAATCTTATTAAAGGGATAACCCCCATTGTTCTACTGGTTTTTCTTGAAATACTCATTTCTTTTGTTTCCCTTAAAAGTAAGTCTTTAAGGCAATTTATTAATGGAAAACCGGTGGTTTTAGTCAGAGAAGGGGAAATAGACTTTAAGGCTTTAAAGAAGATAAGATATACGGTAAGTAATCTTTTATTACAACTGAGAAAGAAAAATGTTTTTAATTTGCATGAAATAAAGCTGGCATTCCTGGAAACTACCGGTGAGTTAACTGTGATTACCAATCAAATACAGGACAAGATTAACCTGCCGGTTATTGTAGATGGTAAAATTAATGAAATAAACCTTGATATTATAGGGGTAGATGAGTTTTTTATAAAAAATATGCTTAAAAAAAGGGAACTTGAGATTTCTCAAATTATACTGGCAATGTTAAGTGAGGAGAAAAAATTAAAGATAATTAAATTAAAAGAAGATGATTAAATCAGGAGAAAAAAATATTATTCAGAAAGGGCTGCTGTACTAGTTAATAGTCAGCAGTCTTAATTTTAGAGTTATTATTTTTTTTACAATTTTTTTATAATTGATTTTCATAGTTGCAAAACCGGGAGATAAATTTCAGTTTTACTCACCATTCAATTTTTTTACAGATGGTCAGGGTTGTACTGATCTGTTGAGGTTGTCATACCGGAGTATATAGAGAATAAAACTAATTTTGTAAAACTTGTAAGAAATAATTATTGTGTTATAATATAAGAGAATTCTTCTGGCTCATATTCCTAACCAGTATTATTTCCCTTTTCTCTCGCATAAATTTTGTAAAAGAGGGAAGGGGGATATTCTAATTATGGAAGGTTTAAAAAAACAGTTTTGTGATATTTTTGAGTTATCTCCGGAAGTTGTACTTGATTTACCACTATTAATGATGGTAGGCCAGCAAAAGATATACCTGGAAAATCATAAAGGAATTGCCCTCTACCAGGCTGATGAGGTTAAAATCAGGGTTAAATCCGGTTACCTGATTGTTACCGGACAGGATCTTGTTATTGAAGAAATACAGACCGATCACTTATCCCTGTCGGGAAAATTAACCGGGCTAAACTACGAGCAGGGGTAGGGGGCGTTAACTTTGCTGAGAAAAATAATGAATTTTATCCAGGGTTATCTTTTAATTGAAATTACCGGGAATGCCTTGGAAAGGTTTATAAACCAGATCATTGAAAAGGAAATTATTCTGTGGGATGTTAAGCGTGAAAACAAATCCAGATATCTGGCCAAAATAGATATAAAGAATTTTAATAAATTAAGACCTCTTGTCAGGAAACGGATGTGCCGGGTCAGGATAATGGATAAATGTGGCCTTCCTTTCCTTATTACCAGAGCAAAACAGAATTATTTTCTTTTGGTAGGTTTTTTAATATTATTTTTAATACTTTATGTTGGCTCAAATTTTTTATTATTTATTGGCATTGAGGGTCTTGAAAAAATACCTGAAGAAAGGATTATTAACATCCTTAAAGAAGAAGGGGTAAGACCCGGAATTTTAAAAAACAGGGTTAATCCTGAACGGCTGGAAAGCATTATTCTGAAGGAAGAGCCTCGCCTGGCCTGGGTGGATGTTAAATGGCAGGGAAGCAGGCTTTTTATTGAGACCGTTGAAAAGAAAATAGTAGAAAAAACAGAACCCGGACACCTCATTGCAGCTAAAAGTGGAGTGATAAAAGAAATCATTGTTTTAAAGGGAAAAGCGGTTGTTGAAGAAGGAGATACGGTATTATCAGGTCAACCTCTTATTATCAAGCGTGATAAAAACGAGAGGGCCCGGGGTATTGTCAGGGCTTATGTCTGGTATGAGGCAGAAGGTAAGGTCCCTGTAAATTATAAAGAGGTAAAATATACTGGAAAATCTAAAACTATTTATAGATTGAAGTTTGGAGAATATGGGTTATCAATTCCATGGAATAAACCTGACTGGAAGTCTTACAGGATAAGAAAAGAAATTAAATCTCTCCCGGAATGGAGGAATCTCAGCATTCCTATAGAATTAATTAGAGAAGAGTACAGGCAGATAAAGTATGTCAAAGGAAAAAGAAGCTATAAGACGGCGCTTTTTCTGGCTAAAGAAAAAGCCTTAAAAAAAATACTCAGGGAGATAGATTCCGGGACTATTATTTTAAATGTTAACTCCCGGGTTATAGAAACCAAAAATGAAAATGTGGTTAAAATTAAATTATTAATCCAGACTGAAGAAAATATAGCTAAAATTACAGACGAGGAGGGTCCTGGTGGTAGCGACTGAAAAAGAATTTGAAATTAATAATTACCAGTTATTAAGAAATATGGTAGGTAACAAGGACAATAATTTAAAATTAATAGAGGACAGGACAGGTGTTCAGTTAATTAGTAGAGGGAATACCATAAAAATTATTGGGGATGAAGAAGAAGTTGAATTTGTCAGAAGACTTTTATCAGAGTTAATGAAAATTACAACTGAAAATAAATTATTAACAGAACAGGAGGTCAGGTATTCCCTCGAACTGTTGAAAACCAATAATCAGGCAGATTTGAATAAAATATATAATGATGTTTTACAGGTAAACTATCGTGGTAAAAAGATCAAAGTAAAGACCCTGGGTCAGAGGCTTTATGTTGAGGCCATGAAGAGTTCAGATATTGTTTTTTCCATCGGGCCAGCCGGAACCGGTAAGACTTATCTTGCCGTGGTTATGGCGGTTAAATTTCTATTAAATAAAAATGTGGGACGTATTATTTTAACACGACCTGCTATAGAGGCCGGGGAAAAACTCGGTTTCTTACCTGGAGACATGCAGGATAAAATTGATCCATATCTAAGGCCTTTATACGATTCTTTATATGATGTACTTGGTCCCGAAAAGGTAAATGAGTATCTGGAAAAAGATATTATCGAAATTGCTCCCCTTGCCTATATGCGGGGGAGAACCCTGGATAATTCCTTTGTTATACTTGATGAGGCCCAGAATACTACACCTGAACAGATGAAGATGTTTTTGACCAGAATTGGGTTTAATTCCAAAGCGGTTATTACTGGAGATATTACCCAGGTGGACCTTCCCCAACACAAAAATTCGGGTTTAAACCAGGTTAGAAAGGTCCTGAAAGATGTTAAGGGGATTGATTTTATTTATTTGACCAAACAGGATGTTGTTCGCCATGACCTGGTTAAGGAAATTATAAGGGCCTATGAAAAATACGAAAGTAGGAGTTGACCATGTTTAAGTTAACAATTTTGAAAAAGTGGTATCGCAAGAGTTTTATGTACAGGCTTTTACAAAATTCAAGATACCGCAAAGTTTTTTGTGCGATTTTATTTTTCCTTATAGTATCTCTTATTTTAACCCTTGACCTTGTTCCCAGTAAGATTGATCTTGAGGCGGGAAAAGTAAGCCATAGTGATGTTGAAGCCCCGCGGACTATAACTTTTATTGATGAGGAAAAGACCTCAGAACTTAAGAAGATGAAGGCTAAATCTATTAGAATATACGAGGAAGACGTTAGTGTTAATAAGCGGGTTAAAGACAGGATAATATCCTTATTTGATCTCTTCATGGATAAAAAAATCCTTAAAGAAACAAAATACCAGAAGTTAATCAGTGATATTAAAGATAAATATGGTCCTATTACAGATACTACAATAAAGACTTTATATGAAGCACCCGTTGAAGACCTGGAAGAATTAAAGGGTATCTCTCTTGGATTAATGGAAGAACAGTTACAGAGGCGTATTCTTCCCAAAGATTTACCGGAAGCAAAAGATGAACTGGCCGAAAAAGCCCTTGAGCTGGACCTTTCCAAAAAATATCGCCTGGCTTTAGTAAATATTCTTGAAACCTTTGTTGAACCAAATATGAAGCTTGATGTGGAACAAACCCAGAAGAGGCGACAGGAGGTAATGGAACAGGTCGAACCTGAGACAATAACTGTTCGTAAGGGTGAGATAATTGTCAGAAAAGGAGATGTAGTTACCAAAGATGATATTAAAGCCCTGGAGGCCCTGGGACTTCAGAAACCCCAGGTAAATTACCTCGGTATTGTTGGTGTTATTATAACGATCATAATTTTAATGGTCCTGGTTGGATTATATCTAAATTATTATAAGCCAGAGATATGGAATGACCACAAAAAAGTAGTTTTTTTAGAACTAATGGTTATAATAATTCTTGTAATGGGTAAAATTATTGATTTATTTCAAAAGGATTATTTACTGTACACTGTGCCGGTTGCAGTTGCTTCTATTCTAACAACCATCTTAATCAGTACAGATATAGCCATTATTTTAACTATCTTTATTAGTTTTTTGGTAGGAATCCTCTTTGATTTTAATTTTAGCCTGGCAGTAATTGGTTTTATCAGTGGTCTGGTAGGAATATATAGCACTTCCAAAATAACCCAGAGGGGAGATCTGAATAGGGCAGCTCTGAATATTGGGGCTGTCATGGCTATTACTGTGTTAGGGTTATCTTTTAACCGATCATTTTATACCTGGATGGAGGTAATCCGGCCAGTTGGAGCCGGTATTCTGAACGGTTTTCTGGTTGCGATTTTTGCTAATGGGCTCCTGCCTTTTCTTGAAAATAGTTTTGACCTGACATCATCAGTAAGATTGCTGGAATTAGCTAATCCCAGCCAGCCCCTCTTGAAAAAACTTCTGGTAAATGCCCAGGGTTCTTACAACCATAGCCTGCTGGTTGGTAACCTGGCCGAAACTGCAGCCGATAATATTGGGGCAGATTCTTTACTGGCAAGGGTTGGAGCTTATTATCACGACATCGGAAAAATTAAACGCCCATACTTTTTTGCAGATAATCAATTTGGTGGTGAAAACCCCCATGATAAGCTGAAGCCAAATTTAAGTGCCCTAATTATAAAATCACATGTTAAAGATGGTGTGGAGCTGGCCAGAAAATATAAATTGCCCAAACCCATTATTGACATAATAGAACAACACCACGGAACCAATTTGATATCTTATTTTTATCAGGAGGCTTTAAGTGATGATAAACATGATAATATCAAGGAAAGTGATTTCAGATATGATGGGCCAAAGCCTCAGTCCAAAGAAGCAGCCATAATTATGCTGGCAGATATTGTGGAAGCAGCAGTCAGGTCTAAAAACTTTAAGAAGAGTAACCATAACCGGATAGAAGGTCTGGTAAGGGAAATGATTAAGGAGAAATTAATTGAAGGTCAGCTCGATGAATGTGATTTAACCCTGAAGGACCTTGATGTTATTGCCAGAAGTTTTGTCAAGGTTTTAACCGGTGTATATCATCACCGGGTTGAATATCCCGAAAACCTGTTAAAGGAAATCAAAAAGGGTGATTCCAATGGTAAAAGTAGAGATAAATGACAATCAGGGTATTACCGGATCCAATAATGACATCAAACAATTAATTGAAACGGTGATTAATAAAACTGCTGAAGTTGAAAAGGCGTCGGGGACGGTAAGTGTGGCTTTAGTAGATAATAAAACTATTGCTGAATTGAACAGTAAATACAGGAATGTTGAGGGACCGACTGATGTTCTTTCCTTTCCAATGGATGAAGATATCCTGGGAGATATAATTATATCTATAGATAGGGCCCGCCAGCAGGCCGATGAATATGGCCACTCTCTGGAAAGGGAACTGGGCTTTCTTACCGTTCACGGTATGCTTCATTTGTTGGGTTATAATCATAAAACAGATGAAGAAAAATGTGTAATGAGGCAGAAAGAGGAGAGGGTTCTTAAAGAACTTGAGCTCTACCGGGATTGAGGGGGTATTATTTTGCAGGAACACCGCTTAATTGATAGTTTTAATTATGCCCTTGAGGGAATTATCCATTCATTAAAGACCCAGCGAAACATGAAGATACATTTTGTTGTTGCCTTTCTGGTACTTCTGGCAAGCTTGTTTCTGGAAGTTACCAAGGTGCAGCTTATAATACTCTTTCTGGCAATAACCTTTGTTATTGCCATGGAACTTGTTAATACGGCCATAGAGGTAGTTATTGATATGATCTGTGAAGAATACCGTTTCCGGGCCAAAATAGCAAAAAATATGGCTGCCGGGGCGGTATTTATGGCTGCCCTCAATGCTATTATAATAGGATATTTGATTTTTCTTGATGATATTAAGGGTTTTTCTTTATCTCTAATAAACCAGATTAAGCAGGATCCCGCCCATCTTACCTTTATTGATCTGGGGATAATAGTAATTATAATTTTACTCTTAAAAAGTCTTGGGGGTAGAGGCACCCCTCTTCAGGGGGGAATGCCCAGCGGGCATGCTGCCCTTTCATTTGCCCTGGCAACTATAGTTGTCTTTTTAACCAGTGATATACTGGTGGCTTCCCTGGTTTATTTACTGGCCTTTATTGTTGGTCAAAGCCGGATTCAAAGCCATACCCATAGTCTTATGGAGGTTATCACAGGTGCCCTGATCGGGATTATAGTTACTGTTATAATTTTCCAGTTTTTATAAATAAACAAACCGTACTTTTGTTTTACAATAACCCTGCTTTGGTCTATAATTATAAATGAGATGGAAAACAGCAATAATGAGGGATGAAATTATGATATATAACGGTATTGGGTTAATCATATTATTTATTTTATCTGGATTTTTTTCCGGTGCAGAAACTGCTTTGATGTCAGTTAATAGGATTCGTATTAAAGAACTGGCCAATCAGGGCGATAAAAGGGCAAGGCTGGTCGACAGTCTTTTAAATAATAAAACCAGATTATTGACCACTATTTTAATAGGTAATAACCTGGTTAATATATGGGCCTCGGCCATTGCTACATCTATAGCCATTTCCCTGTTTGGTAACAAAGGTGTCGGGATCGCTACAGGTGTTGTTACCCTGCTGGTTCTTATCTTTGGTGAGATAACTCCTAAAGCTATGGGGAGTAAAAAGGCAGTCCGGTACTCAAAATTTAGTTCAATTTATTTATACTGGCTGGAAAGGGTTCTTTATCCAGTGGTTGTTTTTTTTGAGTATTTAATAAAAATATTTGTTGATAATGAAGATCTTCTATCATCAAAATTATTGAGTGAAGAAGAGATTAAACGGTTTGTAAATGTCAGTGAAGAAGAAGGGGTCATCAAAACCGATGAACGTAGAATGATAAATAGTATTTTTGAATTTGATGATACAACGGTTAAGGAAATAATGGTTCCCAGAATAGATATGGTCTGTATTAAAAGTGATACTGAACTCTCTGAAGTTATAAAAATAGCTGTAGACAGGGGTCATTCCCGTATTCCGGTTTATAAAAATACTATTGATGAAATAATCGGTGTAGTTTATGTTAAAGATTTACTCGGGTATTTAACCAAACCTGAGAATGATGCCAGACTGGCTGATTTTATAAGGTCTCCTTATTATGTTCCTGAAAGTAAGAAAATTAATGAACTCTTAACAGAAATGAAGAAAAAGAAAGTCCATATGGCCATTGTTCTTGATGAGTATGGGGGAACATCGGGTCTGGTCACCATTGAAGATATCCTGGAAGAGATTGTCGGGGATATTCAGGATGAATATGATACTGAGCCCAGCCAGATAGAATTTATCAATGATAAAGAATTATTAATTGATGCCCGGGTAGATATAGATGACCTTAACGAGATCCTTCCAGAACCACTACCAGGGGAAGAAGATTATGAAACTATTAGTGGGTTTATTTTACATTATCTGGGGTATGTCCCCAAAACGGGTGAAGAGCTTGAGCTGGATGGACTTCATATCCTGGTAGAAGAAAGCAGCAAACATCAGATTAAAAAAGTCAGGTTAAAAAGTTCTACCAAACTTAATAGAATAAAGGAAGGGGGGTAAGGGGTTGTTCAGGAGATTAAGAAATTTATTTTTAACAGGTGTTCTGGTATTACTTCCACTCATTGCTTCAGTATATGTTTTGTGGTTTTTATTTAACAGTGTAGAAAAATGGACTGCCCCAATGGTCAAGGTTGTTCTGGGCAGGAATATACCCGGGGTCGGAATTATTTTTACAATCATATTTATTTTTTTAGTGGGGTTGTTTGCTACAAATATTATCGGAAAGAGAATTATATCTTTTGGGGAGAGGGTTCTCCTTAAAATACCCCTTTTCAGGAATATATACATAAGTATTAAAAAAGTCCTTGAGGGTCTTTTTACTTCTAAAAAAGATACTTTTAAAAAGGCTGTTCTTTTTGAGTATCCCCGGAAAGGACTTTATCAGATTGGCTTTATAACCTCTGAATCATCCCCTTATTTTGATTATTTAACCGGTGAGAAATTATTAAATATTTTTCTACCTACTACTCCAAACCCTACCTCAGGTATGTTTATAATGATACCAAAAGAGGATGCCATTATTTTAGATTTATCTGTTGAAGATGCCTTAAAATTAATTATTTCTGGAGGCATACTCAACCCGGAGACTTTACCCGGAGTTGACCGGGAAGAAAGGTAGTGTCATTATCATGTTTAAAAAATATGGTAAGAAAGTATACCATATTCTGCTGATTACATTATTAATTTTAAATATTGTTTTAACAACCAGGGTTTTAGGCTGGATTTATCTGCCAGGAGAGGTAACCCCACTGGATAAAGCTAAACAGGGAGCCCAGGCAGTAATTAATTATAGTGAAGACCTGGCAAAGAGCTATGGTGTTGCCAGATCTAAATCTGTTAAGGATATTCTGGCCAGATTTAAGTATGAAATAGAAAAATCCAGTGACCCTGAAGAAGTAGCCAGCCTTATGCTTGACTATGGGAGACAGACCCAGGATATTATTTTCAGAGAAGTCCAGAATAAAAGGCTTAATACCATTCTCGACCTGATTAACAGACAGGAATTACCAAAAGAGGGTAGTGTTACCATATCAATGGTAAACGGAAAGGTTAAATTTTATGATCCGCGGGGTATTTTGGAGGATAAAATCCGCAAAAAAATAAAAGAAATTTCCTTAAATCAGACAGTGGAAATAGTTATTGAAAATAAAAGGGCCCGGGTAATTACTTCTGAAGATATATTTAACCAGGTCGAGTATCTACAGACAAAGATAGCTTCGCTGGAAAGGCAATTAACTGAGATAAAAAAAGTAACAGGTTATGGTCCCTTAAGTGGGCCAGGTATAATAATAAAAGTGTATGACAAAAACGGCAATCTGGAGAAAACTGGAATTGTACATTCTACTGACATCAGGAATATCGTTGATGAATTAATTATTGCAGGTGCTAAAGGAGTTGAAGTAGGAGGACAGAGGTTAACTGTTCATTCTGCCATCAGGTGTGTAGGCCCCACTATTCTTGTTAATAATAAACCTATACCGGTTAATCCCATAGTTATTAAAGCAGTCGGGGATCCGGAGGTACTGGCAAGCAGTTTAAATATAGTAAGAAACCATCTTAAGGCTTTTGGTATTGAACTTAAAGTCACTAAACAAAAGGAAATATCGCTTAAGGGGCAGAGTTGAATTAAGGGGTGAAATTTATGAAAAAAATAGGGTTGGTTTTACTGACTATAATATTCATTTTTACTCTTGTGGGTTGTAGTTCTTCAGGTCAGAAAGAGGCCGCGGTAGAACAAAGTCAGGAAATATCTAAAGAGAATAAACAGCAGGTTACAAATCCAGATGGAGGTAACCTTTCAGAAAGCCAGACCGGTACTAGTTCTGATGAGTCCATGGATCCCGGTAAGGTCGGGGATCTGAGTTTGAATGGAATTGGTTTAAATAAAGGCCTTGATAAAACAGGGGAAGATACAAATGTTAACTTTCCTGATAAAAAAAACACCAAATCAAATAAAAATCTGATTGAGGAAAATAACGATGACATTGCGGTATATCCAGAGTATTTTTCACCATTTACCGGGGAACCGATATTAAAACCATCCCTTGAAAGAACTATTATGACCTGTATAGATAATTCAGCTGCTGCCAGGCCTCAGGCGGGCCTGGATGAGGCTCTGATTGTTTATGAAATGTTGGTTGAGGGTGGTGTTACCAGGTTTTTAGCCCTCTACTGGCAGGATATACCTGATCAGATTGGTCCCATCCGAAGTGTTAGACCATATATGATCAAAATTGCCTCTGAATATAATGCTTTATTATTACACGCCGGGGCCAGTCCCCGGGGATTTGCTCTGCTGGAAAAGAGTCATGTTGACCATCTTGATCAGATATTCAAAGGAAGTTATTACTGGCGAACCAGTGATAGAGAGGCTCCCCATAATTTATATACCGGAGGATTTAAGATTAAAGATTATTTAAAGAATTTAACCGGTCAGGAATATGATGAACGTTTTAAGTTTAATAAAGTAAGTTTTGTAAGCTCGGGTGATATAAGGGCTGGTAAAATATATATATATTTCTGGGGCGGCTACAAGGTTTTGTATAAATACAATTCCAGAGAAAATCTCTACTACAGATATATTAATGATTTTAATACCCCCCACCGGAACGAAGATGATAAACACTTAACTGCCCGTAATATTATTATTCAGTATGTTCCTACCAGTGTTATTGATGATGTGGGAAGGCTTGAAATGGACTTAACCGGAGCCGGTGATGCCCTTATTTTCAAAAACGGTATTGTTATCGAGGGGTTGTGGAAAAATCTTAATGGGTCCAGGACCGATTTTTATAATAACAATGGTGAACAAGTATCCTTTAACCCCGGTCAAACCTGGATAATAATAGTACCGGAGACCACCTATGTAGATTATGAGGAGTGATTAAATTTGGATAAAACAATTAAAACATTAATTAAGAAAGCAAGAGAAGCCCGGGAAAAATCCTATAGTCCCTATTCTAATTTTGCAACCGGTGCTGCTGTTTTAACTAAAGAGGGCAAAATATTTACGGGTTGTAATATAGAAAACGCATCCTATGGTTTGACTAACTGTGCGGAAAGGACGGCTATATTCAAGGCTGTTTCTGAGGGGTATACTGAATTTGAGGCCCTCGCTGTAGTGGCTGATACCACAAGACCGGTCCCGCCCTGTGGAGCCTGTCGTCAGGTTATTAGAGAATTTTCTCCTGATATGAAGGTGATCATGGGTAATTTGTCAGGAAATACTGTAGAAACAACCGCTAAAGAACTCCTTCCGGGTGCCTTTAACAGGGGGGATCTGGATTCATGAGCTATAAATCCGGTTTTGTTTCTGTAATCGGGAGACCGAATGTGGGAAAATCGACCCTGATCAATAATTTAATTGGGCAGAAAGTTGTTATCACATCTCCCAGACCCCAGACTACAAGAAATAGTGTCAGGGGAATATATACCAGGCCAGAGGGCCAGATTGTTTTTGTAGATACTCCAGGAATTCATAAGGCCAGGAATAAACTCGATAATTATATGCTGGAGAAGGCATATGAGAGTCTTGAAGACATAGATGTTATTATTTTTATGGTAGATGGAAACTATTCCTTTGGTAAAGGAGACGAATTTATCTATAATCAGATTAAAGGTGTCAGAGTCCCTGTCATTGTTGCCATGAATAAAATTGACAGGATCAATAAGGAGATAGTTATGGAACGTCAAAAGAATTATGAAGAAAGAACAGGTTTTCCGGTTATACCTATATCTGCCTCCCGGGGAACCAATCTGGATACCCTGGTTGAGGAAATTTTTACATTTTTACCTGAAGGCCCCCAGTATTATCCTGAGGATATGGTTACAGATCAGATTGAACAGTTTGTGGTGGCTGAACTAATAAGGGAGAAGGTTTTTATTTTAACGAGGGAAGAAGTTCCTTATGGGGTAGCTGTTAAAATAGAGGAGATGAAAGAACGGGACAACAGTACTATGTATATAAGAGCCAATATTTACGCAGAAAAGAAGTCCCACAAAAAAATTATTATCGGTCATAAGGGAAAAATGATTAAAAAAATCGGGCGACTGGCCAGAGAAGAAATAGAAAAACTCCTTCAGACAAAAGTGTATCTGGATTTATGGGTCAAGATTGAAAAAGACTGGAGGGAAAAAGAAGGACTGGTTAAGCGTATGGGCTACAAGGGGTGAAATAGAAATGGAGAAATTAAAAGAGCAATTACCTGATGGTTTTGAATCGCTGGAACTTTTTTTAGAGGAATCGTATCCGGCTGATATTGCTGATTTTTTATCAAAACTGGATGAAGAAGAAGTCAAGTATATTTTTAGGGAAAAACTACCCCGGGAAATCTGGTCAGAGGTTATAAGTTACCTTGACCATGACTTAATGTATTTTTTATCGAGGTTTTTCTCTGAATCGGAACTATCAGATATTTTAAGTGATATGCATCCTGATGACGCGGCCGATTTTCTAGGGTCAATGCCAGTAGGTAAAGTTAAAGAAACCTTAAACCTGTTAAGAACTAATAAAGCATCAGAGTTGAAAAGACTACTCGGTTATGATGATGAGAGTGCCGGGGGTCTTATGACCACCGAATATTTAGCCTTTTATAGTGACCAGACGGCCC
Organism: Halothermothrix orenii H 168; assembly: GCF_000020485.1. Lineage (GTDB taxonomy): Bacteria > Bacillota > Halanaerobiia > Halanaerobiales > Halothermotrichaceae > Halothermothrix > Halothermothrix orenii. Next base: position 1,344,559 of record NC_011899.1, on the reverse strand, counting down.
AGCAGGTTTTAGAAAAACTTAGAGAGATTAGCCCTGATGCTGAAATGATTTATTATATATATGTTATTTCCCGTACCAAGGAACTGGTAGGGGTTTTATCGGTCAGGCAGCTTTTGGCAGCCCAACCTGATATTTTATTAGAGGAAATAATGAATAATAATGTTATAAAAGTAAGTGTTAACCTCGACCGGGAAGAAGTAGCCCATATCTTTGCTAAATATGATTTGCTGGCCCTTCCTGTTGTTAATAATAAAAATCAATTAATGGGAATTATAACTGTGGATGATGTTATTGATGTTATTGAAGAAGAGGCCACTGAGGACATATACAAAATGGCAGCTACGGCTGATATAAATGTTGAACGAAATGGTCTCCTGTCAGGTGTCAAAAAACGTATTCCATGGCTCTTAATTTTACTGGTAGGGGATTTAATGTCAGGAACGGTTATTAGAAACTTTGAAACGCCCTTACAACAGGTTGTAGCCCTGGCTTTTTTTATTCCGGTATTGATGGATATGGGTGGTAATGTAGGAACACAGTCACTGACAGTTGTGGTTAGAGGACTCGCCACCGGAGAGCTGCATTTTTCCCGGTTCTGGAGCCATCTCTGGGAGGAGCTAAAGGTAGGAATTGTAATGGCCCTTATACTGGGGTCTTCGCTATCTGTAGTTGCCCTGTTATGGCAGGATAATCCTGTTCTGGGCCTAATTGTGGGTATTTCCATGTTTATTACACTGGTGACAGCTATTATTGCGGGAACAACTATACCTTTTATTATGGAAGCTATCGGGGCTGATCCTGCTGTAGCAGCCGGGCCATTTATTACGACTTTAATTGATATGTCCGGATTATTTATTTATTTTACTCTGGCTACACTTTTAATGGAAAAATTATTATAAAAGAAGGATAATTTATGATAACGAAGAATATAAATATTAAATTAAATACCAGGATATTATAAGAATAACATGATTAAGGAGTGAAAGTTATGGCAATCAAACCTCGTGACATGGCAAAAATGATCGACCATACCAACTTGAAACCGACTGCTACCGTTGAAGATATTAAAAAATTATGTGATGAGGCCAGGGAATATGAGTTTGCTTCTGTCTGTGTCAATCCTATTTTTGTTCCTCTGGCCAGCAAGTTGCTGGAAGATAGTTCAGTTAAAGTAACTACTGTAGTTGGTTTTCCACTGGGCTCAACTACCACCGAGACCAAGGCCTTTGAAACAAGGAATGTGATTAAAAATGGAGCCCAGGAAATAGACATGGTAATGAATCTCGGAGCCTTTAAATCAGAGGCATATGACCTTGTAAAGGCTGACATAAAGGCAGTAGTAGATGCTACCAAAACCGCAGGTGTTACTTCAGATATTATTGTCAAGGTTATAATTGAAACCTGCTATCTGGATAATGAGGAAATAGCAAAGGCCTGTGAAATTGCAAAGGAGGCCGGGGCTGATTTTGTAAAAACCTCAACTGGATTTGGCTCTGATGGGGCCAGGGAAGATGATGTCAGCCTCATGAGGAAGACTGTAGGTAGAGAGGTTGGGGTTAAAGCAGCCGGAGGGATCCGGACTTTTGATAAAGCACTGGCTATGCTTGATGCAGGGGCCAACAGGATTGGTACCAGTTCCGGAGTAGCTATTGTTACCGGCGAAACTGATGACGGGGATAAAGAGTATTAAAATATATGCCATTATTTAATACTGAAGGTATTGTCTTAAAACAATTTGATCTCGGTGAGGCTGACAAGATAATTACCTTTATTACCAGAGATATGGGAAAACTCAGGGCAGTTGCCAAGGGGGTTCGTAAAACCCGGAGTTCTATATCCGGTCTGGTTCTCCCTTTTAGTTATGCTGAGGTAACTATTTACAGGGGGCGGTCTCTGGATAAAATTAACCGGATTAAGGTTAAATACTCCTTTTCACCCCTCAGGGAAGATTTGACAAGAATGGCTTATGCTTCATACATGGCAGAATTTATTGAAAAAGTAAGTGTTGAAGATGATAATAACAGGGCATTATTTTCACTTCTTTTAAGTAGTTTTCACAGACTCTTAAAGGCAGAAGAAATCTCTGAGTACAATCATATAATTCTTGCTTTCAAAATAAGAATACTTGTTATTCTGGGGATCAAGCCAGAGCTCAGTAGTTGTGTTGATTGTGGACAGCAGAATAATCCTGGTTCTATTAATATTTTCAGTATAGAACGTGGTGGCCTCCTGTGTCATAATTGTAGCTCTAATCATATGGATGGAATGGGTGGAGTCCAGAAAATATCGGGGGAATCTTTAAGGATAATGGCCAATATAATAGATAGTGGATTAAAACCTCTCGATAAACTTAAAATATCAACACAGGCCTTTGAAGAACTCGATGGTCTACTTGATTCTTTTATTACTTATCATTTAGATCTTAGATTTAAATCCCTTGATTTTTTGCATATGATTAGAGATTTGGGTTAAACTTATTATGAGGTGATTTTATGGATAAATTAGAAAAGATTGATATGATCCGGCAACGACTCAATGTTAGCTATGAAAAAGCCAATCAGGCCCTTGAGGAAGCCGGCGGGGATGTTGTGGAGGCCTTAATTAAACTTGAAAAAGAAATGGGTAAAAATGGTGAGAACGTAGTCCATGTTAAAGGTCAGGAATTAATCAATAAAATTAAAGAAATTATTAAAGAAGGTAATGCGAAAAAAATTGTTGTCAAAGATAATGAAAAAACCCTTGTTGAAATTCCGGTTACAGCAGGGATTGTTGGGCTAGTATTATTCCCGTATATATCTATTCTGGCCGGTCTGGCTGCCATGTATAAGGATTATACCCTGGAAATCGATAAAGAGGACCAGAATTAATGGTAGAATTAGGCCTCGTCCCTGTTCCAGTGGGATGAGGTTTTTGCATTTTTCATGGGAGTTCTATTATATTAAAACTACTTAATATATGATTAATTCTACACATTGTATAAATTAAATCAGCAGGAATCAGGAACTGTGGTTTTATTTTTGTTATAACTTTTAATCCTGTATTTTCTATACATATATATAACACATAATATTAATATATTTTAAGAAAGGATGGGAGATAACGATGAATTTCCAGGATTTAATACAGGTTTTAAATAAGTACTGGGGAGATCTAGGTTGCATTATTGAACAACCTTATGATATAGAGGTCGGGGCTGCTACAATGAGTCCTTCTACTTTTTTAAGGTCACTGGGACCCGATAGCTGGAATACAGCATATGTACAGCCCTGTCGCCGTCCTACTGATGGGAGGTATGGAGATAATCCCTTCAGGTTACAGAGGTATTTTCAGTACCAGGTAATAATGAAACCTTCCCCTGATAATATACAGGAGCTATATCTTAACAGCTTAAAAGCCCTCGGAATTGACCCTTTAAAACATGACATACGTTTTGTGGAAGATAACTGGGAATCACCAACTTTAGGAGCCTGGGGTATTGGCTGGGAAGTCTGGCTCGACGGTATGGAAATAACCCAGTTTACTTATTTTCAACAGGTAGGTGGATTTGAGGCCAGGCCGGTTACTGTAGAGATAACCTATGGTCTGGAAAGGCTGGCCATGTATCTCCAGGATAAGGACAGTATTTTTGATGTGGTCTGGGTTGATGACATCACTTACAGGGATATATACCACCAGAATGAGGTTGAACAGTCAAGGTATAATTTTGAGGTTGCTGATGTAAAGAAACTATTAAATTTGTTTAACATGTATGAAGAAGAGGCCCGGCAGCTGGTAGAGGATGGGTTAACATTACCGGCCTTTGATTATACATTGAAGTGTTCCCATACCTTTAATTTACTCGATGCTAGAGGGGCAATAAGTGTTAGTGAAAGAACACGATATATAGGTCGAGTTCGTGAACTTGCTCATCTCTGTGCTGAAAGCTATTTATCTTCTTTGAAGGATAAATAAAGTTATTTATCTTCATTGGGTAAATGGTTCAGTATATATCGGGAATAACGGGTACAGGTATATATTTTAGTATACAGGTATAAAAAATTTAAAATAAATCCTGGAAGTGTAACCGGACTAAAGACTAAATTATAAAAGGAGTGATGGAGATGGCTAGAGACCTTCTTTTTGAAATAGGGACAGAAGAGATGCCAGCTGGATTAATAGGGAAAATAAGGTCTGATTTAAAAGACCTGGCTATAAATACCCTGGAGGATAAAAGACTTGACTTTAAAGAATGTAAGGTCTTTTCGACCCCCAGAAGACTGGTTCTTTTTGTTAAAGAGCTTGCCGAAAAACAGGAGGAAAAAAGGGAAGTAGTCAAGGGCCCTGCCCGGTCTATTGCCTTTGAAGATGATGGTACTCCTACCAGAGCAGCTAAAGGTTTTTCCAGGGCCCAGGGTGTTGAGGTAGATGACCTCATTATAAAAGATGATTATGTTTATGTTGAAAAGATAGAACAGGGTCAGGATACAGCAGGGTTATTAAAGGATATTCTGCCCGGGCTTATTAATAAATTACCACTACCCCGGTCTATGCGGTGGGCTGATTATAATTTTAAATTTATCAGACCTATCAGGTGGCTGTTAGCTCTGTTCGGTGAAGAAATAATTAGTTTTTCAATGGCCGGTGTTCAAAGTGGTGCCTATACCAGGGGACATAGATTTCTGGTAAAAGACAGGCTGGAAGTGAAAGATCCTGACCATTATTTTGATGTTATGGAAAAGGGTTATATAATTGTCGATCATAATAAAAGGCGGGAACTTATTTTAAAACAAATTAGGGAAATAGAGAAGGAAATCGGGAAGGTAATGGTTGAAGATGATCTCCTGACGGAGGTAGTTGATTTAGTAGAATACCCTACTGCATTTTACGGTAAATTTGATAGGTCTTATCTGGAACTTCCCGATGATGTATTAATAACTTCAATGGCCGAGCATCAAAGATATTTCCCTGTAATTGATGAAGATGGATCCCTCAGTCCTTACTTCGTCGGGGTCAGGGATGGGATAGAAGATTATATTGAAGAAGTGAGATATGGAAATGAAATGGTACTCAGGGCCCGCCTGGCAGATGCCCGTTTCTTTTTTGAAGAAGACCTTAAAGTTAGTATCGAAGAACGGCAAAAGGAACTTGAGGAAATTGTTTTCCAGGAAGACCTTGGTTCAATGATGGATAAAGTAAAGAGATTAAAACAACTGGTTATTCAGATTGGAAAATCATTAAATCTGAAAGAAAGCCAGTTACAGAGCCTTATTAGGGCAGCTGAACTCAGCAAAAATGACCTTGTAACTGAAATGGTTAATGAATTTACCAAATTACAGGGAGTAATGGGGCGTGAATATGCTCTGATTAATGGTGAGGATGAAGAGGTTGCTACTGCAATATATGAACAGTATCTTCCCCGATATTCCGGTGATAGACTACCCCAGACTTTATATGGTCGTATTCTGAGTATAGCTGATAAAATAGATAATATTACCAGTCATTTCAGTCTCGGGATGATACCCAGTGGCTCCCAGGATCCTTTTGCCTTGAGACGTCAGGCTAATGGGATTGTGAATATTATTATAGATGCTCAACTTCCCCTTAAATTATCTTCTCTGTTGAACTGGAGTATAGAGGTGTTAGAGCCTGGAGATAAAGATTTTGTGAATGAGGAAAAAAGTTTTCTGCTTCAGAGGTTAGAAACCATTCTCGATGAACGTGGTATCAGGTATGATATTATTAATTCAGTCGTGAGAGTAGGTGATGATGACCCCAATAATATTTTATCCAGAGCTGAAGCAGTTATGTCCTTAAGGAAGGAAAACCCTGATTTATTTGTTGACTTAATTCAGGGTCTCGTCAGAGCAAGGAATCTGGCTTCAAAAGGTGAAGGCAATAATGATATAAACCCTGAATACTTTGAATGCAGGGAAGAAAAAGAACTTTATGATATATATCGCAAAATTAAAGATGAAATTCAAAGACAATTTAAGAAAAAAAATTACCTTTCAGGTTTAAAAAAGCTGGTAGATGTAAAGGAACCGGTAGATAATTTTCTTGATAATGTAGTTGTAATGGTTGAAGATGAGAGGATTAAGAATAATCGGCTGGCTTTACTCCAGGAAATCAGTAATCTGGTAAGTGGGGTTATGAATATAAGTGAGATTGCTCTGGATGATTAATTAATATAGAGGTGGTATGATGACAGAAAAACCCCGAATTTTTATTGTATCTGACTCTATCGGTGAGACTGCCCAGTATGTTGTAGATGCAACTGTAAGCCAGTTTAACGGTTATTTAGATAGTAAACGATTTTCCTATGTTCAAACTACACGGGAATTAAATAATATCATAAAAAAAGCGACTGAACAGAAGACCCTCATCGCCTATACTCTGATAGACCCCCGTTTAAGGGAAGAGATAGCAACTCTGGCCCGGAAAAACAATATTTACGCTGTAGATATTATGGGTCCAATGATGGAAGCTTTTGAGGAATTTTTTCAAAAAAAGCCACGCCTCCAGCCAGGACTGGTTCATCGTCTCGATAAGGATTATTTTAAAAGGGTTGAGGCTATGGAATTTACAGTTAAATATGATGATTCCAATGATGACCGGGGGGTAAAAGAAGCTGATGTTGTCTTAATCGGGGTATCCAGGACGTCAAAGACGCCAATGTGTATTTATCTTTCATACCGGGGATATAAAGCAGCCAATATTCCTCTGGTTCCTGAAGTTGAACCTACCCCTCTCATTTATGAGAATCCAGATAATAAGGTTATAGGCTTGACTATAGACCCGTTATTGTTAAATGAAATCAGGCAGGAGAGGTTAAAATCACTGGGGATAGATCCCGAATCCAGTTATGCTTCAATTGACAGGATCAATGTCGAGCTGGAATATGCCGAAAAGACAATGGAAAAAATAGGGTGTCCGGTGATTGATGTTACTAATAAATCTATAGAAGAATCAGCCAATGAAGTTATTGATTACCTTAATGGATAAATGAGCTTCTCCTGGGAGGGGGGTATTTCATATGAATGGCAGGACAAGAATAGAACAGATTGAAGAAGAGGTTTTATCTCCCTATGCCTGTTTAAGTAAAAACAGCAGGGGGCGATTGAAAACAGAAGATGAGTGTAATATCAGGACAATATTTCAACGGGACCGGGATAGAATAATTCATTCTAAAGCCTTCAGGCGTTTAAAACATAAAACTCAGGTCTTTATCGCTCCGGAGGGTGATCACTACCGGACCAGATTAACCCATACCCTGGAGGTATCCCAGATTGCCAGAACTATTGCCAGGGGTTTAGGGCTTAACGAAGACCTGACAGAAGCAATTGCTCTGGGGCATGACCTGGGACACACACCTTTTGGACATGCCGGGGAAGAGGTTCTGGATGAAATAAGTTCAAATGGTTTTTCCCATAATGTCCAGAGCCTCAGAGTGGTAGATTACCTTGAGGTCAGGAATTCAAATTTAAGGGGATTAAATTTGAGCTATGAAGTACGGGATGGAATTTTAACCCATACTGGAAAACAAGATCCCTCTACCCTGGAGGGACAAATTGTGAAAATTGCAGATAGAATTGCCTATATTAACCATGATATTGATGATGCCCTCAGAGGGGGTATTATTAGTGAAAAAGATTTGCCTCATACAGCTATCAAGATACTTGGTAATACCCATTCTGACCGGATAGATACAATGGTGAGGGATATTATCAGGGAAAGCTGGAATAAATCAGTTATAAAAAGAAGTCGAGATGTTGCAGAAGCAACCACTGAACTAAGGCAATTTCTTTTTGAAAATGTATATATCGGTTCCAAGGCAAAAAAAGAAGAGAATAAAGCTAAAAATCTGGTCAAAAAACTATATTATTATTATCTGGACCATCCCCGGGAGATCCCTGATGAATTTAAACAAAAAGAAGGAAATGAAGATATAGAACAAATGGTTATTGATTATATTGCAGGTATGACTGACCGTTATGCTATTAAGATGGGACAGGAATTATTTCTTCCTTCTCCATGGGGGTAAATAAAAAAATAAATTTTTTTGCAGGAGATTCAGATTTTATGATGAATAATTGATAAGGGTGTCTAGTGGGACACAGGGAAGGAATTAGGATAGTTTTAACGAAGTATTAAAAATAGGGTAGAATTGTTAGGGTGAAGACAGGTGGGGAGTTCTTTTGAAAAATTTTTAGATGAACTAAAAGGCTCACTTGATATTGTAGATCTAGTTTCAGACTATGTGGATTTAAAGAAGGTTGGTAAAAATTATGTTGGCCTGTGTCCATTTCACCAGGAAAAAACACCTTCCTTTACTGTAAACCCCGAGAGGCAGTTTTTTTACTGTTTTGGTTGTGGTGTCGGTGGGGATGTAATTAGTTTCTTGATGGAGATAGAAAATATAACTTTTAAAGAAAGTGTTAAAATGCTGGCCAGGAGGTCCGGGATGGAGGTCCCTGGAGATGATCCCCGCCACAGACAACAATTAAGAGAGAGAGAAAAGCTTTTTAAAATTAACCATCTTACTGCAAAATTTTACCATTACCTGTTGTTAGAAACTGACCAGGGCTTGAAAGCAATAAATTATCTCAAAAAAAGGGGTTTTACTAAAAAAGATATTAAGAAATTTGGACTCGGTTATGCCCCGGACCGGTGGGATGGGCTTTTAAAGTTTTTAACCGGTAAAGGATTTGAGGAGGGAGAATTGGTGAAGGCTGGCCTTGTCCTGTTAAGTAATAACAATAATTATTATGATAGGTTCAGGGACAGGCTTATTTTTCCCATATTTAATAGCCGGGGAGAAGTTCTGGCTTTTGGGGGTAGATTAATTGATAGTGATGAATCTCAACCCAAGTATTTAAATTCTCCTGAAACACCTGTTTTCAATAAAGGTAAAAACCTTTATGGTTTAAACTGGGCCAAACATGAAATGAGAAAAAGTAGCGAAGTAATAATTATGGAAGGTTATACTGATGTTTTGCGTGCCCATCAGATGGGTATCAATAATGTGGTTGCTTCTCTGGGGACAGCCCTTACTTCTGAACAGGCCCGGTTGATAGCAAGGTATTCCAATCTTGCTTATATTTCATATGATGCTGATACTGCAGGCACTAAAGCAACTTTGAGAGGGCTTGATATTCTTAAAAATGCTGGTCTTAACGTAAAAGTGGTTGATTTGCCACAGGATAGTGACCCTGATGAATATTTAAGAAAAAAGGGTGTAGATGAATTTTATACCCTGTTAGAAGAAGCGGTTGATTTAGTAGAGTTTAAAATCAAGCAGGGCCTTGAAAATATTGATCTTAACAATGTTCAGGGTAAAATAGAAGGTACCAGAAAGCTGGTAAAAATTCTTGCTACATTAGAGGACCGGATTGAAAGAGAGATATATATACAAAATGTTTCCGATAAATTCAATCTGGATCCAGAAATATTAAAGAGTGAAGTCGAGAAATTGATTAAAATTAATAAAAATAAGGATAAAAATTCATCAAGAAGATATACTAAAAAAAGTAATAGAAGATATTTCACTAACAAGAATAATAAGACAAATTCCTTTAGGAGTATACATTTTATAGAAGAGAAACTTTTACACGCTTTTATAGATTTCCCTGAATTAAGGAATACTATTGTTAATGAAATTAATACTGATATGTTTTCTAAAGAGTATCAAGAGGTGGCAGAGTTTTTATGGGAAAATAAGGATTCATTAAAAGGAGATATTATTAATAATATTGAAAGTAAAGTTTTAAGAAATAAAGTTATGGAACTTATGATTAATAATAAAACTGTCCAACCTGAAGGGGTTGAGAGGTTAATAGTTAACTTCAAAGAGGAAAATGTATATAATATAAAGGTTGGTTTATATAAAAAACTTCAGGAAAATAACCTTAATGTCAATAGATTAAATAAATTACTGATTAATTTTCAGAAGTTGTCAGGGAATCACAGAAAGGAGGGATTGTAATGGGTAAAAATTTCAATCCAGACAAAGTTAAAGAAGTTAAGGAATTAATTAAAAAAGGTAAAGAAGAAGGCTATTTGACCTATGAAGAAATTATGGATTCTCTGGAAGAGATAGAACTCTCCTCTGAAGATATTGAGAAGATATATGAACTCTTTAACGAGATGAATATAGATGTAGTTGATGATGTGGATGAAGTTGATGATGATAAAGGAGATGATGACCTGGAGTTATCTATACCGGAAGGGGTTGGAATTGATGACCCAGTAAGGATGTATTTAAAAGAAATTGGAAAAGTACCACTTCTTACTGCTGAAGAAGAGGTTGATCTGGCAAAAAGAATTGAACAGGGCGACGAACAGGCTAAAAGGGAATTGGTTGAAGCTAATCTAAGACTGGTTGTTAGTATTGCTAAAAAGTATGTGGGAAGAGGTATGTCTTTCCTTGATTTGATTCAGGAAGGAAATATGGGTCTTATTAAGGCTGTTGAAAAATTTGATTATCGTAAAGGATATAAATTTAGCACTTATGCTACCTGGTGGATTCGCCAGGCTATAACCCGTGCTATTGCTGACCAGGCCCGTACTATACGTATCCCGGTGCATATGGTAGAAACAATTAATAAATTGATCAGGGTATCAAGACAATTACTCCAGGAAAAGGGGCGTGAGCCTACTCCTGAGGAGATTGGTGAAGAAATGGGAATGCCGGCCGAAAAAGTCCGGGAAATTTTAAAGATTGCCCAGGAACCGGTCTCCCTGGAAACACCTATTGGTGAAGAAGAGGATAGTCATCTTGGTGATTTTATTGAGGATGAAGATGCCCCAGCACCTGCCTCAGCTGCTTCATTTACTCTTTTAAGGGAACAGCTCGATGATGTGCTGGATACACTAACAGATAGAGAAAAAAGGGTTCTTGAACTACGTTTTGGTCTGGAGGATGGCCGTCCCCGGACTCTAGAGGAAGTTGGAAAAGAATTTGGGGTTACCAGAGAAAGAATCAGGCAGATTGAGGCCAAGGCTTTAAGGAAACTCCGGCATCCAAGCCGTAGTAAAAAACTCAAAGATTACCTTGAGTAATATAAAACTTATACAATATAAAAAATAGAGTATTGACGAGATATAGCAAGATATAATGAGATATGTTTGCATAAATAAATCAGAATAAACTTCACTATAATTGACCTCAGGGAGCTTATATCGTATAATAAGTCTTGCGTCAGGAACACAGCAGTCAATCGGGCCCATAGCTCAGCTGGTCAGAGCAACCGGCTCATAACCGGTTGGTCCCAGGTTCGAATCCTGGTGGGCCCACCAGTTATTTTTCTGTAAATAAACCTTGTTCTTTAATGAGAACAAGGTATTTTTAATTTAAAGATTTTTAATGCAAGAATGGGTATAATATAAATTATAGTACATGGCAATTTACACCGGGGTATAAATACCCCGGTTTTTAATTTATTTAATATATGGAAGATTTGACAAAAAAGAAATCAGGCAATAAAATTAAGTGATAGGAAAATAATATGAACTTTATTTTTCAAAAGAGAATATAATGAGAGGAAAGGGGTTTTTTATGGTAAGGTTATCAAATATTGTAGGAGTAATGAATGAAATTGCTCCCCGTTTCCTGGCCATGGACTGGGATAATCCTGGACTACAGATTGGGTATTTTAGTCAGGAGATTAATAGAGTATTAGTTACATTAGATGTTACTGAGGAAGTGGTAGAGGAAGCCATAGAGGAAAACTGTCAGTTGATTATTTCCCATCATCCCCTGTTATTTAAAGGATTAAAATCAATTCACGACAAAAGTTATAATGGGAGAGTAGTTTTGAAGGCAATAAAAAATAATATAGCTGTTCTTTCCGCCCATACTAATTTCGATATAGTAGGTTCAGGTATTAATGATTACCTGTCTCATCTACTAGGTTTATCTGATATTCAACCACTTAAAGTAACCGGTGAAAAACCCTATATAAAATTAGTAGTATTTATTCCGGAAAGTCATTTTGATGTTGTCAGGAAGGAAATACTTGATAGTGGTTTAGCAGGATTTATTGGTAACTATAGCCATACCTCGTTTTCGGTGAAGGGAGAGGGAACTTTTAAACCCCTGGAAGGGAGTAATCCTTTTACAGGTCAAAAAGGGCACCTGGCCAGGGTCGAGGAATTGAGGCTAGAAACTATTATACCGGCTAACAATATTAGTAAAGTTATTGATATTATAAAAAAAGTTCATCCCTATGAAGAGGTTGCCTATGATCTATATCCCCTGAATAATACCGGAGAGAAATATGGACTGGGCAGGATAGGCCTTTTGGAAAAGGGTATTAAACTTGTTGATTTTGTTGATATTGTAAAAGAAAAACTTGGTATCAGACATATTCGTTATACTGGTAATTATGATAATATTGTTAAGAGGATCGCTGTTTGTAGTGGGAGTGGAGGGGATCTCATTAGAGAAGCCAGAAATAAAAGGGCAGACTTATATATAACAGGTGATATTAAATATCATGATGCCCAGCTGGCCAGTGAACTGGGGCTGGCTGTAGTTGATGCTGGTCATTATGGTACTGAAAAACATGTTAAAAGCTTACTGGTAGGTTTATTAACAGATAAATTTAAAGAGAATGGGTTTAAAGTTGGTGTCTGCAAGTCCCGTATTAATACTAACCCGTGGCTTTATAAATAAGTAAGCAGGAAGAAGTAGGCAGGGGAGGGATATACTATGGTATTTATATTTCATACCTGTATTAACTGTGGGAAAAGAATAATTCCTGAAAGGCTTGAGATCCTCCCTGAAACCAGGTTATGTAAGAATTGTTCTGAAAAAATGGGTAGTGATATGATAGTTCCGGAAACAAAGGTTGGAATGGATCCTGACACCTACAAGGATTTATTGGGAGCAGTCAGAAGTTGAACTGGTTTCTTCTTGACACTTATATAATGCAATGTTATACTATCTTATGGAATTATATGAGGCATAATATTCAGTATAAGTTGGCCGAATGGTCGCGGCTATATATATAGCCGAGGAAAGTCCGAGCTTCACAGGGCAGGGTGCTGGGTAACACCCAGTGGAGGTGACTCCCAGGAAAGTGCCACAGAAACAAACCGCCTTACCTGTTTAATGGTAAGGTAAGGGTGAAAAGGTGAGGTAAGAGCTCACCAGTGCCCAGGTGACTGGGTAGCTAGGTAAACCCCACCCGAAGCAAGTCCATGTAGGGGGAGTTAAGGGTGGCCCGCCCGTTCCCCGGGTCTGGACGCTAAAGGTACCAGGCGACTGGTATCTCAGATAGATGACCATTCAAGACAGAACTCGGCTTACAGGTCAACTTATACTGAAATATTTAATTTTTATTTATAATATTTACATAAGTCATTTATTTTTGATTCTTATAATAAATTTTATAATGATTGAAGTATGTGGCTTCTTAAATGGAACAACGGGAATCATTTCAAATTATGAAAAAGTCTATCTGACCGAAAAGGGAGTTTAAAATCCATAATCTGAAATAAGCAGAAGCCTGTGTAGAGTTTGCAGCTATGGTAATCAATTAAAAAAGGCGCTTATTCAAATTTGTTTTTAATAGTGAGAAGAATAGGACTAGATTAGATTAGTGTGGGCTGGGGGAAATAAAATGGCCATCAAGAAGGTAAGCAGATATAAGATTATTAAATCAGTATTTGATTTTTTTCTATCATTTGATCATGAGGCATCAAACCATAAAATTATAAAAGATGTCAATGATTTCTGTTATAAAATGTTGAATGTGAAATATACCGGTCTATATATAGATGATGAAGGTAGAAATGAAGTAATAAGTTTGAAGCAGGATATAACCAGGATGGAGTTCAATTCAGAGTTGACAGATAAAATTAAAAGAGATAATAGAATTTACGGGGGGGAAATAAGTAAAGATTTTACCCTGATTCCGCAGTTTGAAGCAGAAAACAGATTAAAGTATTTGTTAGTTATTCCTTTAACTAACAAGAATAAACACTTCGGATTTTTGTTTTTTTATGGAACGGATCCACAGACCTTTAATGACTTTTCTGTGAAAGTTTTAAAATTGCTTACCAAAGTATTATCCCTTACAATAGGAGAAAAGAAACTTTACCGGGAAATGGAGCAGAGGGTTGCCGAACTTATAACCCTTCAAAATGTCAGTAATTTTGTTAATGCAACCCTTGATTTTGAAAAATTACTGGATGTTTCCCTGGATGCTCTGGTAGGCCTTATTGGGCTGAGAACCTGTTCAATAGTGTTATTTACAGATAAGCTTTTTGATGACATCTATACCAGGAAACAAAATACCCTGATAGCTTCCCTGGATATGAGTAAAGAAATTGTTTTGGACCTATCATCCGGGATTTATAAAGAGTTATCCAGAAAAAAGAAAGTTATTGCCGGTAAAGTATCTTTTGATGATGATTTAAGTAAAATTATACCCCTTGATAATATTGAAGAGGGTAAAGAAATTGAATATATAATTGTCCCGGTAACCAGAGGTAAGGAACTGATAGGGTCTATAAATATTTTTTCAATGGATAAGGGTCATTTACCTATTTTACAACACAGTTTTCTCGAATCTTTTGCCAACCAGTTCAGTGTGGCTTTACAAAATGCTTTATTATATAAAAAACAGGAAGAAATGGCCAACAGGGATGGTTTAACCGGGTTATATAACCATGCTTATTTCCAGAACAGGTTACATCTTTTATTAAAACAGGAAAATAAACATCCATTAACCCTCATAATTATGGATATTGATAATTTCAAACAGGTTAACGATAGATTTGGACATCTTGTTGGTGATAAAGTTTTGAAAGAACTTGCTCACCTGTTAAAACATAATTTGAGGGAGGGTGATTTAATAGCAAGATACGGTGGAGAAGAATTTGCTATAATTTTGCCGGAAACTGAACTGAAACAGGGAGAATTTATAGCTAAAAGATTAAGAAAATTGATATCAGATAATGAAATTGTACTTGATAATAATAGATCACTATATATAACAGTAAGTATAGGTGTGGCTCAATATAATAAAAAATGGAGTCAGGAAGAATTTATTGATAAAGCGGATCAGGCTCTTTATAAAGCAAAGGAAGCCGGTAAAAACAGGGTTACACTTGCTTAAAAATAATTTATGGGGTAATTGTGTTGGATAACTAATTGCCGTTAAAACTTAGTAACAAAAATCGTTGTATTATTTTCAGGAAAAATTATTATAATATAAATAACAAATAAAATGAGGTGTATAAAGATGAAGAAAGCAAATATTCTAGAAGCAATTAACCGTTTGAATTCTGCTTTAAGTAAGGTAAAAGATTTTGATGTTTCTACTGTAGACCTTAGCGATAGAGTTCTGGATAACCGGATAATTACACTCGAGGGTTATTTGCGATTTTTGGAAAATGAGGGGATTCCAAAAATCAGGTCAATATATGAGAAAATAAATAACAACATGGTAGTAACGGAAGGTGGTTTAAATGACTGATCAGATCTATTATAAAGTCCAGTATCCTATTAAGAAAGCTATTAATATTATTAAAGAAGTAGACCCTGAAGTCCCATTTGGCGACAAGGATATTGAAGAATTGACCTCTGCTGAAATCGAAACTATAGAAGATTTTATTGAAAACTGGGAGAATAGTGGAAGAAAGGAATTAAAGAATTTGATTAAAAGGTTAAGACAGATTCAGTAGGTTTATAATTAGCAAGAAATCATGTGTCAAGGAAAATTTATTTTCCTTGACATTTTATTTTTATAAAAATTGAATGGGAAGAATATATATCTTATGTAGACCCTTTTTATAAAATTAATTTCCCCGTTAGATTACAGTAACATTGAAAAGTTAGAGAAAGTATGTTAAAATAAATTGCACATTATTTTAAGGAGGGGTTTTATGGCAGGACATTCTAAATGGGCCAATATTAAGCATAAAAAGGCAAAAGAAGACCGAAAACGTGGTAAATTATTTTCGAAATTGAGTAAGATGATAACAGTGGCCGCCCGCGAGGGTGGGGGAGACCCTGAAATGAATCCTGACCTCCGGTTAGCGATTCAAAAGGCAAAAGATAATAATATGCCCAATGATAATATAGAGAGAGCAATAAAAAGGGGAACCGGGGAATTAGAAGGAGTAAAATATGAAAAATTTGTTTATGAAGGCTATGGTCCCGGGGGTGTTGCTCTCTATTTAGAACTTATGAGTGATAACAGAAATAGAACTGCTGCTGAAATAAGACATGTTTTATCAAAAAATGGTGGTAATCTAGGAGAATCAGGTTGTGTTTCCTGGATGTTTAAGAGAAGAGGGCAGCTGATTGTTGACTTAAATGAGAGTGATTTTGATGAAGATGAGTTAATGCTTGAAGCCCTTGAAGCCGGTGCTGAAGATGTTGTTACAGAAGATAACCTGTTAACTATCTATACTGATCCTTCTGATTTTGAAGAAGTCAGGAAACAACTTGAGGAACAGGGAATTAAATTTTCTTCAGCAGATATAGCTATGGTGCCTGAAAACAACGTAAATGTAGATGATAAATCAACGGCAAAAAAAGTCCTGAAGTTAATGGATGCCCTGGAAGACCATGACGATGTTCAGGAAGTGTATTCTAATTTTGATATACCTGATGAAATAATGGAAGAGATTACTGAAGAATAGAGACACTGATTTAACTCAGTGTCTTTTGTATATTTTTTGGTTTACTGGGTATAATAAGCCAAAAAATATACAGGAGATGGGGTTAAATGTTGTTATTTAGGCGCCGTGTTGTTATTTTAACATTATTTTTTATTACCATTATATCAGTATACCTTCTGTTAACAGGTGAAAATAATACTTCCCGGGATTTAAATTTTACAGGTAATAAAGTTAAAATATCCAGTTTACCTGATGATGTATACCATTCATTATCCCTGTTAGAACAGCAGGTTACTTCTAAATATAAAAATAACAATAACTCTAATTATTTTACTTTTGATGTATTTAAAATCGGAACCAGGAAAATCAAGTCGGGGGAAACCCTTATTTTAAGTACATATTATAAGAAAAGCAAAAAAACTGTTCAAAATATAACCTCTATGCCTGAATCCTTTGTAGGGTTAACCCCGACACAACTGGAATCAGTTTCTGGTGTTTGGGAGGTAAAAAAATATATTCCTGAAAGGGGTTTGATTCTTTATAGAGAGGTCAATGACCTGGCTCCAGAAGATAGGAATAAGGTTTTTATCGGTATTAAGGGAAATAAAGTGGCAATTTTTTATGGTACCCCTGAGAGCAGGGTGTTAAAGCAGAAAACAGATATAAATGTTGAGGATTTACCACAAAAGGACAAAATAGCTTTAAAACAGGGTATTACAGTTAATAGCCAGGAAGAGTTATTATCAATCCTTGAGGGATTAAAAAGTATAAACAGCAGGGATTAAACTTAATATAGCAGGTAATACCAGTAAATCTGTTTATAAATCCAGAAGGAATTAATTAACACTTTACAGAAATATATAAACAAACATATATTAGTATTAATGGGGTGGTACGTTGGTTATTTTAGGAGTTGACCCGGGCCTGGCAATAGTCGGGTATGCTCTGATCGAAAAGCAGGGCAATAAATATAGAGTAATAGATTATGGTTCTATTAATACTCCATCAAAGCTAGAAAGTGTTGACAGGCTCAAGATAATACATACAGATATGGTTAATATAATAAATAAATATAATCCTGATCAGATGGCTGTAGAGAAACTTTTTTTTAATAAAAACGTGAAAACAGCCATTGAAGTAGGTCAGGCACGGGGAGTTATTTTGCTGGCAGGATCCCAGGCCCGTCTTAAAATTTATGAATATACCCCGCTTCAGGTAAAGCAGGCTGTTGCCGGTTATGGTCGGGCCCATAAAAGCCAGGTTCAGCGAATGGTAAAAGCCCTGTTAAATTTAAACGAAATACCAAAACCTGATGATGTAGCTGATGCCCTGGCTATTTCTATTTGCCATGGAAACAGTTACCGCTTAAATCGGAAATGGGGGACAAAAGGGTGATAGGTTATCTAAAAGGGAATGTTATCTGGAAGGCTGAAAATAAAGTAATTCTGGAGACAGGAGGGGTAGGTTATCGGGTTTTAGTACCATCTACTGTCAGGCTAAAACCGGTAGGAGAAAAATTAGAACTTTTTGTATATACCTATGTTAGAGAAGATAGTCTTGACCTGTATGGATTTAAAACCATGGAAGAACGAGAACTATTTGAAACATTGTTATCTGTATCGGGGATTGGACCCCGGGCTGCTATAAATATTTTATCATCCCTTTCCTATAAAAAATTTATAGAGGCTATTTTAACTGAAAAAGTTAGTATATTAAAGCAGGTTTCAGGGATTGGCCCCAAGACGGCAAAAAGATTAATACTTGAGCTCAAGGGTAAATTAAAAGATATGAGTGGGGATTTTGAAGAACCCCTTCCTGATAATAGAAATACAGAATTATCTGATGCCCTGGCTTCCCTGGGTTATTCAGAGCTTGAAATTGAAGAAGCCTTAAGTAACGCTGATATAAAAAATAATGGCAGCCTTGAAGAAAATATCAAAAAGGCATTAGGGTACCTTGGTAGTAAGGGGAGTTAGTCATGGATTTAGAAAATAGAATTATTTCACCAGAAAAAAAAGAAGATGATATGGCTCTTGACAGGAGTTTAAGGCCTGAAAGGCTTAATAACTTTATTGGTCAGGAGAAGGTTAAGGAAAAACTCAGTATTTTCATAGAAGCCGCAATTACCAGGCAGGAACCCCTTGATCATGTTTTGCTTTATGGCCCCCCCGGTCTGGGTAAAACCACCCTGGCCAATATAATAGCCAATGAACTTAATGTTAGCATTCATACTACTTCAGGACCTGCTATTGAACGACCTGGTGACCTGGCCGCTATCTTAACAAATTTACAACCCAAAGATGTTTTATTTATTGATGAGATTCACCGCTTAAATAAAGTTGTAGAAGAGGTATTATATCCGGCTATGGAAGATTATTCCCTGGATATAATAATAGGTAAGGGACCTTCTGCCCGTTCAATAAGGTTAGATCTACCTCCATTTACTCTGGTTGGGGCTACAACCAGAGCCGGGTTATTAAGTTCGCCGCTCAGGGACAGGTTCGGGGTAATTAACAGACTGGAATTTTATGGTACTGATGAACTGGCTGAAATAATAAAACGTTCGGCCAGGGTTCTGGGGATAGAAGTAAATGAAGATGGGGCTGTTGAAATCTCTAAAAGATCCCGGGGAACCCCCAGAATTGCCAACAGGTTATTGAAGAGGGTCAGGGATTATGCTGAAGTTAAAGCAGATGGTATTATAGATACTGAGGTGGTTGATAAGGCCCTGAAGCTGCTTGAAATAGATGAACTGGGGTTAGACCATATTGATCATAAACTACTAAAAACAATTATTAAAAAATTTAACGGGGGTCCGGTGGGTTTAAATACCCTTGCTGCCTCTATAAGTGAGGAAACAGAGACAATTGAAGATGTTTATGAGCCCTATCTGTTACAGCTTGGTTTTATTGAACGAACCCCGCGGGGTCGGGTTGCAACCCTGGCTGCTTACGAACACCTTGATGTAGACTATAAGAATAAGTCGCAATCTCTTTTTAATAATTAATACATGAGTTAATATTGAACTAATTATGGAGGTCTGAAAATGAAGGTTGAGGAATTTGATTATGAACTACCAGAAGAATTAATAGCCCAGAAGCCTTTACCTAACAGAGATGATTCCCGGTTAATGGTTTTACACCGGAAAACTGGAGAAATTGAAGAAACAGTCTTCAAAAATATTATTAAGTTTCTGGAGCCAGGAGATTTACTTGTTTTAAATGATACTAAAGTAATACCTGCCCGGTTGTTTGGTGAAAAAATACCGAGTGGGACCAGGATAGAAGTCTTATTACTAAAAAGTATAACAGAAGGCCTCTGGGAAGTTCTGGTAAGACCTGGTAGAAGGATGAAGAAAGGTAACCGGGTTTCTTTTGGTGATGGAAAACTGGTTGGTATTGTTAAAGATTATACCGATTTTGGTGGTAGGATTATGCAATTTGAATATGACGGTGATTTTGATAAGGTTATTGAAGAATTAGGGGAAATGCCACTACCACCGTATATAACCAGGAAAGTTGAAGACAAAGGCCGGTATCAGACGGTTTATGCCCGGAAAAAGGGATCTGTAGCTGCCCCTACAGCAGGTTTGCACTTTACTGACCGACTTCTAAAGAAAATAAAGGAACAGGGAATTGGAATCATCTATTTGACCCTTCATGTGGGGCTGGGCACTTTTAGACCAGTACGTGCGGAAAATGTTGAGGACCATAAGATGCATAGTGAGTATTTTGAGGTTTCAACAGATGTGGTCAACAGGATTAAAGAGACAAAAGAAAAAGGGAAAAAAGTTATTGCTGTCGGTACTACAGTGACCAGGGCCCTTGAATCTGCTGCTGTAGAAAAAAGACACCTAAAAGCCATGAGGGGCTGGACTGATATTTTTATATACCCTGGTTATAATTTTAAGGTCATAGATGGGCTTATTACCAATTTCCATTTACCTAAATCAACTTTATTGATGCTGGTCAGTGCCTTTGCCGGCAAAGATATGGTTATGTCTGCCTATAAGTTAGCCATCAAAAATAAATATAGATTTTTTAGTTTTGGTGATGCCATGTTAATATTATGAATCTAAGATCCAGTAAAAGATAGTTTTAAAAGAGGAATTAGAAAAGGAATTACAAATTTGAGATGTACCAGTAAAAGGGGGATTTATAAGTATATGTCCATTAGTTTCAATCTATTACATCGAGAGATAAACACCCGGGCCCGGCTGGGAAAGCTCAAAACACCACATGGTGATATAGATACTCCTATTTTTATGCCGGTAGGAACCCAGGCTACAGTTAAATCTATGACTCCTGATGAATTAGAGAATATTAAGGCCCAGATTATTCTATCAAATACATATCACCTTTACCTGCGGCCAGGTTCGAGTTTGATAGATGAGGCTGGAGGGCTCCATAACTTTATGAACTGGCAGAAACCAATTTTAACAGATAGTGGGGGCTTTCAGGTATTTAGTCTATCTGACCTCAGAGAGATAAAAGAAGAAGGAGTTTATTTTAGGTCTCACCTTGATGGTTCCAGGCATTTTATATCCCCTGAAAAGGCTATTCAAATTCAGATGGAACTGGGAGCGGATATTATCATGGCTTTTGATGAATGCCCTCCCTATCCCAGTGATTATGATTATGTGGCCCGGTCCCTTGAAAGAACAGTCAGGTGGGCAAGGCGCTGTAAAAAAGCCCATGAGAGGGAGGACCAGGCCCTGTTTGGAATAATTCAGGGTGGTGTCTACCGGGATTTAAGAAAGCAAAGTGTTGAAGCATTGATAGATATTGGTTTTCCGGGGTATGCTATAGGTGGATTAAGCGTTGGTGAGGAGAAAGAAAAGATGCTGGAGGTCCTGGACTTTACAGTACCATTGATGCCAGAAAATAAACCCCGGTATTTAATGGGTGTTGGTGCTCCTGAAGACCTTGTCGAAGGTGTTATCAGGGGGGTTGATATGTTTGACTGTGTTTTACCGACCAGAATTGCCAGGCACGGGACTGTCTTTACCAGTCAGGGCCGGCTAACTGTCAGGAATGCCGGGTATGAGAGAGATTTTACACCCCTTGATCCCGAGTGTGATTGTTATGTCTGTAAAAACTATACCCGGGCCTATATCCGCCACTTAATAAAAAGAAAAGAAATCCTTGGTGTAAGATTGACTACCTACCATAACCTATATTTTCTCTTATCTTTGATGGAGAAAATAAGGGGAGCTATAAAGGAAGACGCCCTGCTTGAATTTAGAGATGAATTCCTTAGAAAATATTTAAATAAAGCCTCAATTTAGCAGGAATTTAAAGCTATGTGTTGAATAGTAAACAAGAGGTTCTCTTTTTTGGGTAAGGGCCCATTCACTACTATAACCGGGTAAGAGATTAAAAAAATAAATGGGAGGAATTAAGAATGGAAGTATTAGTAGGTTATGTATTACCACTTGTTATATTGTTTGGGGTTTTCTGGTTGTTTTTAATCAGGCCACAAAAGAAACAGCAGAAAGAGCATCAGGAGATGCTGGCCAACCTGGAAACTGGAGATAAGGTTGTTACCATTGGTGGTATCAAAGGTAAAGTTATTAAAATAAAAGATGATATTATCAGGTTAAGGGTTAGTTCCAATGTGGATATTGATTTTGTCAAAAATGCAATTGCCCGCCTGGATAATACAGAAGATGAAGAATAATCTTTATTGTATTTACCTGTGGTTGTAGGGGGGAAAAAGGTGGATAGTACAGATATAAAAGAGTTTTTCCAATCATTTGTCATTGCAGCCATACTGGCTTTTTTTATAATTACCTTTATAGCCCAGTCTTTTGTTGTTGATGGAGAGTCTATGGAGCCTACCCTGCATGATGGGGAGAGGCTTTTTGTAAATAAATTCATTTACAGATTTCATCCCCCGGAACGCTATGATATAGTTGTTTTTCGTCCCTATCAGGGGCAGAGTAAACGCTTTATTAAAAGGGTTATAGGTTTGCCAGGTGAGACTATATTTATAAGGGATGGTGTTACCTATATAAATGGTGAGCCTCTAAAAGAAGATTTTATTAATGGGCCCATGAGGAGAAAATTTGGCCCTTTTTACGTGCCTGAAAACAGTGTTTTTGTGATGGGGGATAACCGTAATAACAGTATGGACAGCCGGCACTTTGGCTGTGTGCCATTTGAATCAATAGAAGGCAGGGCTTTCTGGGTTTACTGGCCAGTTACCAAAATGAGGCTCATTGGTCACAAGGTGGAATAGACTTTCTGATAATTATGTTGTTATTGATGTTCAAATATTTTGAAGGAAAGGCAGGAGGTCAGGTATGAGATATAAACAGAAGAGGATTTTAAATGCCATCATTATACTGGCAATTATATTATTCTCTTATTATCTTTATTACCAGTATCAGCTAAATCTCGGTTTAGATCTGGAGGGAGGCTCTCATATAGTATTGAGGGCTGAGCCTACTGAAAACCGGGAAATAAATAATGAGATAATGAAAGATATTGAAAATATTATTGAAAGAAGGGTAAACCAGCTGGGTTTAACAGAGCCTGTGATTCAAAGGCAGGGTAAGGATAGAATTATAGTTGAATTACCTGCAGTTGATAATTCGACTGAAGCCATTAATACTATCGAAAGGACAGCTGTACTGACTTTTCGTAACAGTGATGGTGAAGTTTTAATGACCGGTGATTATGTAGTAGATGCCAGGCCAGATTATGACCTTTATCACAGGCCTGTTGTAACCTTTAAGCTCAATGATGAAGGGGCCAGGAAGTTTGAAGCTATAACCACTCAATATTTAAACAGGAGAATAGGTATCTATCTTGATGATGAGTTGCTTAACAATCCCCGTGTTAGCAACGTTATCAGGGGAGAAGGACAGATAACCGGTTATAAAACTATTGAAGAAGCCCAGAAGGATGCTATTCTGATCAGGGAAGGTTCTTTACCAGTTCCGGTTAAAGTGATTGAAACCAGAATGGTAGGGCCTACCCTCGGGAAAATATCTAAAAATAGAAGTATTATGGCCGGCTTGATTGGACTGGCTTTAGTAGCAATATATATGATATTTTATTATCGCTTCCCGGGCCTTTTGGCAGCAGTAGCCCTGATTATCTATGGAATTATTTTTATCGGGGTTCTAGCTGGTCTTCAGGCAACCCTGACTCTTCCGGGTATAGCCGGTTTCATTCTCTCGATAGGGATGGCGGTTGATGCCAATATCATCATATTTGAGAGAATTAAAGAGGAACGCAGAAGTGGTAAAGGTATCAAGTCTTCAATTGATGCCGGTTTTAAAAGGGCTTTTACTACAGTTATTGATGCTAATATAACTACTTTAATTACTGCTCTGATCCTGGCATATTATACCAGTGGTACGGTACGAGGATTTGCAGTTACTCTGGTTATCGGTGTTTTAACCAGTATGTTTACCGCTTTTTATGTTACAAGGAATATTATAAATCTGTTTACAAATACAAAACTACTGAAGAGTTCAGCTGCCTTTAGTGTTAAGAGGGGGTTGTAAGGAAATGGATTTAATGGGAAAAAGAAAAATATGGTATACTATTTCCCTGACTATTATTGTCCTGGGATTAATCTTTTTAATGGTTAAGGGGTTAAATTTCGGGATCGACTTTCAGGGTGGAACCCTGATGGAACTCAAGTTTGATAAATATGTAAGTAAAGAAGATGCCAGGGAGGTTCTGGCAACACTTAATCTGGCCAAGTCAAGTAAAATTCAACAGACTGAAGAAGTTAATGGAGTTATTATAAGAACCCATAACTTATCCTCTGAACAGATTTCGGAGATTAAACAGGCCTTTAAAGAAAAGTACCCATCGACTGAGGTATTAAGAACAGATATGGTAGGCCCCCTCATCGGTAAAGAGTTAAGAATCAAAGCCTTCTGGGCTTTACTGATAGCTTCTATAGCCATTGTTTTATATATAAGTTTAAGGTTTGAATTCAGGTTTGCAATTGTGGCTATTATAGCCCTGTTACATGATGTTATTATAACTATAGGACTCTTTGCTATAATTGGCCGGGAGATTAATACACCCTTTGTTGCTGCGTTACTGACTATAGTTGGGTATTCTATTAATGATACCATTGTTATATTTGATCGTATTAGGGAGAATATGAAATTAATGAGGGGTAAACCATTTATAGAGCAGGCAAATCAGGCAGTTATTGACACCTTACCACGTTCAATAAATACTTCATTGACTACTCTTGTTGCTGTTCTGGCTATATACCTGTTTGGAGGGGCTTCCATAAAGACTTTTATGCTGGCCTTATTTATTGGTATTCTGGCTGGAACTTATTCTTCAATTTTTGTGGCCAGTCCTCTCCTTGTCAGCTGGGATAAAAAATTAATTTCTAAAAAATAATTAACGAAAAAATATCCCCCCCTGTATATGTGGGGGGATTATTTTTAAAATATATAATATGGGGAGGCATGGTGTTATGACTTCTATTTTGAAAGAAATCCTGTTATCGGGACTGGGTATACTGGTAATTACCAAAGAGAAGGCTGAAAAGATGATAAATAAATTAATTGAACAGGGGGATTTATCCCGGGAGGAAGGCCGGGAGTTACTGGATGAATTTATTGATAAAACCAGGGAAAGAACCAGAAATCTAAAAAATCTAATCTCTGAAGAAGTGGAGAATAAATTGAGCAGAGCCGGCTTCGTGACCCGGAGTGAATTAAAAGAACTGGAAAATGAAATCTTAAAACTTAAACAGGAGCTTAAAGAACTGAAAAACAAGGGAGATTAAAGTATGAAGCTTAATATTTCCAGACAATACCGCCATCTAAAGAGGTACCGTCAAATAGCACAGGTGCTGGTAAAAAATGGCCTCGGTTTTTTATTAGAACATCTTGACTTGACCAAATATTTACCGGTTAAGCACAGGGTCAATAAAGAAGAGATTAAAGCTGACAGGTTTAGCCTGGCCCGGCGGTTAAGGGCGGTATTACAGGAGCTTGGTCCTACTTTTATTAAATTCGGGCAATTAATGAGTACCAGACCTGATATTCTACCTCCGGTCTATATACAGGAGTTGAGAAAACTACAGGATAAGGTCACTCCATTACCTTTTGAAGATATTGAAAAGGTCCTGATCCAGGAATTGGGTGAGAGTTACAGAGAATTATTTAAAGATCTGGAAGAAACTCCCGAAGCTGCTGCTTCCATTGCCCAGACCCACCGGGCCACATTACATGATGGCTCTGATGTTATTTTAAAGATTAGAAGGCCGGGTATTGAAAAGACAATAAAGGTTGACCTTGAAATTTTACATAATCTTGCTTCTATTATAGATGAAAGGGGATTGATTTTACAATTTATTAAGGCTACATCCCTGGTAGAAGAATTCAGTAATACCCTCAAAAAAGAACTGAACTTTCAAATTGAAGTTGCTAATGTGACAAGATTTAAGAATAATTTTAAAGATCATAAATATATACTGGCCCCTGATGTTTATGAAAGGTTATCTACAAAAAGGCTAATAACTATGGAGAGGATAAAAGGGAAAAAATTAAGTCAGGTGGTCAAAGGTGAAGGCCTTGGGCAGGTTAACAGGGGATTTCTGGCCAGGCTCGGAGCTAAATCGTTGATGAAACAGGTCCTGCTGGATGGCTTTTTTCATGCTGATCCTCATCCAGGTAATATTATTGTAGTTGGATCAGATAAACTGGCCTATATTGATTTTGGGATGATGGGTCAGTTAACCCAGAGTGACCGGGACAAATTGAGTCTGTTATTTGTTGCTGTTCTTAAAAAAAATATTGATATGATAGTTGACATTTTGATAGAACTTGGAATTACCACTAAATCAGTAAATATTAGAAAACTCAAACTTGATATACAGGATTTAATAAATAGGTATTATGGCATTGATCTGAAAGATATTGAATTCTCGGTGGTTATTGAAGATTTACAGAAAATACTTTATAATTATAGTATTAGTTTACCCCAGGAATTTTTTCTTCTAATCAGGGCTATTAGTGTCAGTGAAGGGGTTGGTTTTATGCTGGACCCTTCACTTAATTTAGCTGAAGTTGGGAATAGTTTTCTGAGAGAGCTTATGTTAAGTCAATTTAAGTTAGATAATATTGCTGGTAGGATTGTGGACAGGCTCTGGACTTTCAGGAAATCCACCAGTGGTTTACCGCAAAAGTTTAGTAATATAATTGAAAAGATTATAGATGATGAGGTTACTATAAGGTTTAAACATATTAACCTGGAAGGATTGATTAATAAAATTGACATTATTTCTAACCGGCTTTCTGTAAGCCTGATAATTTCAGCTCTGGTTATTGGTTCTTCTATGATAATTCAGACTGAGATGAAACCACTGGTTTTTGGAATACCATTTCTTGGCTTTGCCGGGTATTCTATAGCAGGAATTATGGGTATCTGGTTAATTATAGCTATTTTCAGATCTGGTAGATTTTAATAAATGGGGGCTGATAAAATGCAGGCTAATCTTATCCTTGGGTTGATTTTTGCCCTGTTGATTGCTATCTTTTCTATACAGAATGCTCAGTCGGTATCCCTGTTTCTTTTTAGCTGGAGGTTTGAAATTTCTTTAGTGGTTATTACACTGGGGAGTATGGCCCTGGGGGCTTTATTGATGGGGATACCTGCCTATATCAAACAGTTGAAGTTAAGGAGAAGATTAAAGAGTATAGAAAAAGAGAATAAAGACCTTGAAGAAAGGCTTGGAGTATTAACAAATGAATTTGAGGACCTGAGAAAGGAAAAGAAAGTGATGGAACAAACCCCGGAAGGGGAGAATAATATTGATAATCAAGAAGTATAAGGACACTGTATAGTTAAGAGCTATTATTGGGGAGTTATTATAAATTCCTGGAAGCTGGAAAGAAGCTTACCAGGGTTTTTTGTTTTAATGATCGTTGACTTTAAAGCATGTCATGTTCTCAGAGTATTTTTTCTCTGGACAATGATAACCAAAATTTAAGGAGGATTTTCGGAAAAAATCGGGAAAATAATTAAAAGGTGATAGTTAATGAAGAAAAAATGGCAGTTTATTAAACAGAAACTGGATGGTTCTTTAAATGATCTGGAACCAGTTTTACAATCCATCCTTTATAGCCGGGGGATTACTGACAGGGACGAAATAAACCGGTTTTTATCCTGCCGTATTCAGGATCTTCATTCCCCCTTTTTAATGAAAGATATGGGAAAAGCAGTGGACCGGATTTTAACGGCCATTGAAAGTGGTGAGAAGATAATAGTATATGGGGATTATGATGTTGATGGGATAACCTCAACTGCCCTTCTTTTTTTATATTTTAAAAAAAGGCTTGGTTATGAAGTAGATTATTATCTTCCCAATCGTTTAAAAGAAGGTTATGGTTTAAATAAAGAAGCCCTCGATAAAATAATAAATAAAAACTATGATCTGATGTTAACTGTTGATTGTGGGATAAGTGGCCTGGAAGAAGTGGAGTATGCTACGCGGAAGGGTCTGGAGGTAATAGTTACTGATCACCATCAGCCCGCAAAAAAGCTTCCCCCAGCTATAGCTGTACTGGATCCTCACCGTAAAGATGACAAATACCCTTTTAAATACCTGGCGGGAGTAGGTGTTGCCTTTAAGTTGTGTCAGGCTCTTGAAAAAGAGATTAAAGGACATGAGATTTCTGATTTTTTATTACGGTTAATAGATATTGTTTCCCTGGGTAGTATCGCTGATATAGTCCCCTTACTTGGTGAAAACAGAATTATCGTGAAACGGGGGTTAAGTGAACTTAATGATACTTCTAATAAAGGGTTAAGGGTGTTAATGGATAAGTTAAGCCTGGATGGTAAAGATTTAAATGCAGGCCATATCGGTTATATTATGGCCCCACCCTTAAATGCGGCGGGAAGGATGGAAGACCCTTCTCTGGGGATTGAGTTATTGACCACTGACTCCATTGATAAAGCAAAAGAGATAGCTAACAGGTTAATAAATTTAAACAAGAGCAGACAGGCTGAAGAAGAAGAAATCTTTGAAGATGCAGTAAAAATGATCGAAAAAACTGTTGATTTAAATAAAGATAAGGGGATAGTTCTGGCCTCTCCTGACTGGCATCACGGGGTAATAGGGATAGTTGCTTCACGGCTGGTTGAAAAGTATTATCGTCCTGTTATTATGATTTCCCTTGAAGACGGTATTGGCAAAGGGTCCTGTCGTAGTATCGAAGGGCTGAATATTTATAAAGCCCTGGATTTTTGCTCTAGTTATCTACTTTCCTATGGGGGGCACGAGCAGGCAGCTGGTTTAGCTATAAATAAAGAGGATATAGAACAGTTCCGGGATACTTTTCTTGATTATGTGGACAGTGTTTTATCACCAGAGGATTTAATCCCAGTACTGAAACTTGATAGTATTTTAAAACCCGGGCAAATTAACTTAAATTTTTATAAAACCCTTAAACAACTTGAGCCCTATGGGGTAGGTAATCCTAAACCCAGATTTTTTCTGAGTAATATGCAATTTAATAAACTGAGGACGGTGGGCAGGGATGGAAAACATTTAAAATTTACCCTTGATAAGGGTTTGAAGGGTATTGGTTTTGATTTTGGAGATAAGCTTATAGAATTTAAAAATAAAAAGGTGGACCTGGCTTTTTATTTAACCTTGAACACCTGGAACGGTGCAGAAGAAGTGGAATTACAATTACTTGACGTTAATGTAAAGGAGAGTATTAATTATTATCCCATCTATTTTAAGTCAGATGGTCTTGAGTTTGCTGATAAAAGGGGTTGCCAGAATAGAATTGAATATATAAATTCTTTAAGGGAAAACAATTCTAAAATAGCAGTATATTTAAATAATACGGCTTTGTTAAAGACTCTCGAGCAAAAATTATCCGAAACGGGTCAAGTTTATACTGGGGGAAGTGACATATTAGAAGAGTTTAATAGACTTAAAAAAGGAATTTTCTTATTTACCGGTAATAGATTACCTGGAAATTTAAGTGTTAAAGACCTGGTTTTCTGGTCTCTACCTTTTTCAATTAAACAGATGAAGGGCATAATTAACAGGGTATCCCGAGAAGATAAACTCAGGGTTCATTTGATCTATGGCAAAAAAGAACATGATCTGAATGTTAAAATACTTAAAACAATGTTACCAGATAAAGAGTTTCTGCGTAAGTTTTATACTGTTTTACAGCATTATTACCAAAAAGAATTCCGGGTAAATGAACTGATAGAACGGCATTACCGTAATTATAATAAAAAATTAATAGAAAAAAGCCTCTCCATATTAAAGGAGATTGAGTTAATTAAATTTAATGGAAAGAGGGTTAGTATATTACCTCGTCCTGCAGAAAAACTGGACTTATCCCGGTCAATGGGTTATAATGAAACTATTACTGCAACAAGGGAATTTGGTAGTTTTTCCACACTTGCTTTTGAGGATAATTTATTTAAATTAATTAATAAATTGAATGAAGATTAACAGGAGGAGGAAGAGCAATGGAATTAAAAAAGTTTATCAGAGATATCCCGGACTTCCCTAAAAAAGGAATCATTTTTAAGGATATAACCCCACTTTTAAAAGATAAAGAGGCTTTTAACCTGGCTATTGAAAAGATGAAGGACTATTATAAGGATTTTGATATTGATTATATTGTGGGAATTGAAGCCAGGGGATTTATAATAGGGACTCCCCTCGCTTTAGCATTAAATAAAGGGTTTATCCCCATTAGAAAACCCGGTAAATTACCTGCTGAAAGGATTTCAACCAGTTATGAACTGGAGTATGGTACCAATGAAATAGAAATTCATCGTGATGCTATTCAGCCTGGTGATAAAATATTACTGGTAGATGATCTCCTGGCTACCGGAGGAACAGTAAAGGCTGCTATAGAATTAATCAATAAATTACAGGGAGAGATTGTAAGTTTAGGGTTTTTAATTGAACTAGTTGATCTGAAAGGGAGAGAGAAACTGGAAGGTTATGATGTTTTTACATTACTCCAGGAATGAAGGGATAAAATATGCAGCTTAAGAATTTATTATTGAAAATAAAAGAATATACTACAAATCCTGATCTGGAACTGGTAAAAAGGGCTTACAATTTTGCTAAAGATGCTCATGAGGGACAGTTCCGGGTTTCAGGAGAACCCTTTATAGAGCATCCCCTCGGGGTTGCCTGTATTCTGGCCGAGTTAGAACTTGATATTATTTCTATCTCGGCTGCTTTATTACACGATGTTGTTGAGGATACTTCAGTTACCAGTAAAAATATAGAAGAAGAGTTTGGAGATGAAATAGCCCTGTTAGTGGATGGTGTGACCAAACTGACCAGGCTTGAGTTTAAATCAAAAGAAGAACATCAGGCCGAAAATTTACGGAAAATGTTTCTGGCCATGTCTGAGGATATAAGGGTGGTTTTAATAAAACTGGCTGACAGGCTTCATAATATGAGGACCTTACGCTTTCTTGCGAAGGAAAAACAGGTAGAGAAGGCTAAAGAAACCCTGGAAATATATGCTCCTCTGGCTCACCGCCTTGGAATGTCCAGATTAAAATGGGAGCTTGAAGATTTGAGTTTTAGATTTATTGATTCCAAAATGTATTATGAAATTGCAGAAAAAGTTGCTGCCAACCGTAAACAGAGAATTAGAGATATAAAGGAAGCTATAAAAATTCTTAATGATAAACTGGGTAACCAGGGAATACTGGCAGAGATATATGGTCGGCCTAAACATCTTTATAGTATATATCAAAAAATGAAAAGAAAAGAAGTTGATTTTAATGAGATATACGACCTGACAGCAATTAGAATTATTGTAAATTCTGTTAAAGAATGTTATGAAGTCCTGGGAATAGTTCATGAAATCTGGAAACCTATTCCCGGTCGCTTTAAAGATTATATTGCCATGCCTAAATCAAATATGTATCAATCCCTTCATACAACAGTAATCGGTCCCAAAGGGGATCCCCTGGAGGTTCAGATCAGGACACCGGAAATGCACAGGACGGCTGAATATGGTATTGCTGCCCACTGGAAATATAAAGAGGGGAAAACCGGTAAAGATGATTTTGAAGAAAAACTCTCCTGGTTGAGGCAGATACTGGAGTGGCAGAAAGACCTCAAAGAACCCCAGGAATTTATTGAAAACTTAAAGATTGACCTCTTTGAAGATGAAGTTTTTGTTTTTACACCAAAGGGTGATGTCATTTCTCTTCCTACAGGGAGTACCCCCGTTGATTTTGCCTACAATATTCATACAGAAGTGGGTCATAGCTGTGTTGGAGCCAAAGTTAACGGGAAAATTGTCCCCCTTGAATACCGTATGAGCAATGGTGATATTGTAGAAATATTGACTTCGAAAAATAGTACAGGTCCCAGTCGTGACTGGTTAAAGTTTGTAAAAACATCAAGGGCAAGAAGTAAGATAAAAAGGTGGTTTAAACAGCAGGAAAGGGACCAGATAATACAGAGAGGTAAGGAATTATTTGATCGGGAGTTAAAAAGACTTAATGTGGAACTTAAAGAGGATGCAAAAGAAAAAGAACTGGTTGAAATAGCCCGAAAAATGGGGAAAAATAATGCCGATGAGCTTTTTGAGGTCATTGGTTATAATCAGGTTAGCCCCAAAACTATTATAAATAAACTGCCTTCAGTCCAGATTAAAGAAGAGAGCCAGCTTGAGAAACTGAAGAAAACTCCCAGGAGGAGAAAGTCTACCAGTAAAGGTGTAAAGGTTGAAGGAATGGATGATCTACTTGTTAGAATTGCTAAATGCTGTAATCCCGTTCCTGGTGATAAAATAATCGGGTATATTACCAGGGGAAGGGGGGTTTCCGTTCATCGTACTGATTGTCCCAATCTTCTACAATTATCAAAACGGGATAAAAACAGGTTAATAAATGTTTACTGGAATAACTACAGGACTGATTCTTATGAAGTTAACCTGGTTATAGATGCATTTAACAAAAAGGCTCTGTTAAATGATATTACTTCTCTTATTAAAGAAGAGGATGTTAATCTGTTATCGGTCATGGCCAGGACTGACCGTTATAACCGGGCCAAAATTGAATTATCACTGGAGTTAAGCAGTCTGGAGCATATGAGGGATATTATAAATAAACTTGAAAAAATAACTGGTGTTCTTTCTGTTAAACGGGCAAAACCAACCTAAGGAGTGATGTTATGAGGGCTGTTGTTCAACGGGTAAAAGAAGCCAGTGTTACTGTTGCAGGTGATATAAAAGGAAAAATAGATAAGGGTTTACTTGTCTTTGTGGGAATTGGAGAAGGTGATACTGAAGAAGATGTCAGATATCTGGTAGATAAAATAGTAAATCTGAGAATTTTTGAAGATGATACTCATAAAATGAATCTTTCTGCCCTGGACCTTAACAGGGAAATACTGGCTGTGTCCCAGTTTACCCTGTATGGTGATTGTCGGAAAGGAAGGAGACCTAATTTTACTGGAGCTGCTAAACCCCGGTATGCTGAAAAAATGTATGATACTTTTGTGAAATTCCTGAAAAATACCGGTCTCAAGGTAGAAGAAGGCGTATTTCAGGCAATGATGGAAGTAAATCTAATAAATGATGGACCTGTAACCATTTTACTTGATAGTAATAAACAATTTTAAGGTGGTGACCTTATTTGATTTTTAAGAGAGTACCGGTCGGGGTCAATTATACTAACTCCTATATAATAGGACAGGAAGATGGTAATGGAATAATAGTAGACCCCGGTGATGAAGCACGGAAATTACTTTCTTCAGTTGAGGATTTGAAGATTAATTTGACAAAAATAATCATTACACATGCCCATTTTGACCATATAGGAGCGGTAGAGTATTTGAGGGAAGAGACCGGGGCTGAGGTTTTGATACATGAAAAGGAAAATGAATTTTTGAAGGATCCTGATAAAAATCTTTCCTTTCTTATCGGAAAGGAAATTGTTTGCCAGGGAGCAGATACTTTACTGGGTGATGGTGATGTTATCGGGGTAAGTAATGGGCTGTCATTTGAAGTAATTTTTACTCCTGGACATAGTCCCGGTGGTATCTGTCTCTATAATAAGGAAGATAACTATTTACTGAGTGGTGATACTATTTTTTTCAGGGGAGTAGGGAGAACTGATTTTCAATTTGGAAATGAAAAAAAACTCATACAGTCAATTGAAAATAAAATCCTGATTCTCCCTGAAGATACAGTTGTTTACCCGGGTCATGGTGCCAGCACGACTATTGGTGATTTTAAAAATAATTACTGGGAGACAGCAAGGGGATAAGTTGACATTGCCGTTTTAATAGGTTAAAATGATTAAAGGTTAAACTTTTCTTGTAGTAGTAAATTATGTAATGATATAGTTTTCACTTTTTATTTCTGAAAGGAGTGTAAGGATGTTTAAAAAATTAAGGAATTATAGTAAATACATTATCTATTTTGTGGTAGCTGCACTGGTTTTAACAGGAGCCTTTTTAGGTTTTGGAGCTTACAGGAATAGTAGCCCGGCTGCTTCATCTGTTATAGACCCTAATTATATTGCCAGGGTAAATGATACCAGTATACCCCGGGAAACCTATTATCAATATTTACAGAATAATGCCCAGTTTGCCCAGTTAAGCAGAGAACAACAGGTTCCCTATCGATTAAATTTATTAAATCAATTAATTGAACGGGAATTGCTTTTACAGGAAGCAGAAAAACTGGGTATTGAGTCAAACCCTACTGATAAAGAGGTAAAAGAACAGATTAATAAGATGCTGGAGGCTTATAATATAACCGAAGAAAAGCTAAAGGAATTACTGGATTCAAGGGGTATTAAATATGAAGATTTTAAAGAAGATATTAGACATAATATCAAAACCAGCAATATAATCAGAAAAACAATAGAACACACTTATAAAGGGGTTGAGGTTTCCGAGGATGAAATCAGGGAAGCCTACGAAAAAGTTCGTCCAGCTTTAATAGCTGTAAATATAGAAGGTGAAAAGAAAAAAGAGGCCAGAGCAAAAATTGAAAAGGCCTTAAAGGAATTAGAAGAAGGGAAGGCCTTTGGTGAAGTAGCAGCAAAATACTCTGATCTTAAACTTAAAGACGGAGATTTAGGATTTATTGGCAGGAACAATGGATTTTTACCCCAGGAAGTACTTGATAAAGCCTTTGAACTCGAAAAGGGCAAAACCAGTGATATTATTGAAGGAGAAAAAGGTTATTATATTGTAAAAGTCATTGATAAAAAACTGGCCAGGGGAGAAGAATTTGAAAAGTCAAGAGAAGAATTGAAAGACCAGCTCTTAAAGCAAAAACAGAATAGAACCTATCAGAACTGGCTCAGAGATACCAAAAAGCAGGCCGATATTGAGATATATGACCCCGTATTGAATGGCTATAAAGCCTTACAGGAACAAAATTATACTGAAGCTATTAATGATTTCAAGATAGCTTTAGATTATAATGCTGCCCCCATTGTTTATGTATACCTGGCCCGTGCTTATCATGGTAAAGGAGATGACCAGGAGGCCATTAAGGTTTTTGAGGAGGCCCTTAAAGATAATTCGGAGAGCTGGTATCTTCATTACAATTTCGGTAATTTATATGCTGATATTGATAAAAAAGACCTGGCTATTAAAGAATTTAAAAAGGCTTCTGAACTGGCCGGTAAAGATATTCAGGCCCATTACAGGCTCTATCTTGCTCTGGCTGGACTCGGGGCTAAAGAAGAGGCCGAACATGAATCTGACATAGTTAAAAAACTACAAAAAGAGATTGAAGAGGCCAGAAAGGAACTTCAGGAGCAGGTAAATGAATCAAGGGATAATAATGAATTGAAATCAGATTCCGTTGAAAAAGCCCAGACTAATAATGGCAGAACTGAAAATAAATAATTAATTTCCCAGGCTTTTAACACATCAATGAAAATTGTAATAAAAGGGTGATAATATGGATGTAAAGGCACCACGGGGGACAAATGATATTTTGCCCCCCGTTTCTTTAAAATGGCAGTATATTGAAGATACAGCAAGACGTATTTTTCAAATGTATAACTATAAAGAAATTAGGACTCCTATATTTGAGTATACAGAGTTATTTCAGCGGGGAATTGGTGAAACAACAGATATTGTTGAAAAAGAGATGTATACCTTTGAAGATAAAGGTGGACGGAGTATTACTTTAAGGCCCGAAGGAACAGCTTCAGTGGTCAGGGCTTTTTTAGAACATAAAATTTATGGACAGGTTCAGCCTACTAAGTACTTTTATATAGGTCCCATGTTCAGGTATGAGAGACCACAGGCCGGTAGATTTAGGCAGTTTCACCAACTGGGGGTTGAAGCCTTTGGTTCCAATGATCCTGCCCTTGATGCTGAAGTTATTGCCCTGGGACTCGATATTTTAAAACGGTTAGGCTTAACAGATGTAGAAGTCTTTATCAATAGTATTGGTTGTCCAGAGTGTCGGGCAAGATATTCAGATGAACTAAAGCAATATTTAGAGTCACATCAGGACAGGCTCTGTAAAGATTGTAAAGCAAGACTCAATAAAAATCCCCTGCGTATCCTGGATTGTAAAAATGAAGAATGTTCACTGGTGATTAAAAATGCCCCTAAAATACTGGATTATTTATGTGATAATTGCAGGGTTCACTTTGAGGATGTTCAGGAATATCTGGACTTACTGGGTATTAAATACAGGGTTGATCCAACCCTGGTCAGGGGACTGGATTACTATACCAACACTGCCTTTGAAATTAAATTTAAAGAACTGGGTGCTCAGGATGCTATTTTTGGTGGCGGTCGTTATAATGGGTTAACAGAAGAAATAGGTAATAAGTCTATTCCGGGAATTGGTTTTGCTGTGGGAATTGAAAGGCTTATTCTTGCTCTTGATAAAAAGGGGATAAAGTTACCTGTTAATGACAGTATTGATGTATACCTGGTTACAATTGGTGAACGAGCCAAGCGGGCGGCTTTTAACTATACATATTTATTAAGAGAATCAGGTATTACAGCAGAGATAGATTATCTGGGCAGAAGTATTAAAAGCCAGATGAAGTCTGCTGACAGGACAGGTGCCAGTTATACTATTATAATCGGTGATAGTGAACTGGATTCAGGTAAAGCAACTGTAAAGAATATGAGGACCGGTGAACAGGTTGAAATTATGCTTGCCAATCTTATAGAGGAAATGCAAAAGCTAGTATGAAGGAGGAAGTTAATTGATGGCTGAGAGTATAAATGGACTTAAGAGAACACACTATGCCGGAAAGATTTCTACCCAACAAATAGGTAAAAAGGTAACTGTAATGGGTTGGGTACAGAAGAGAAGAGATCATGGGGGAGTAATTTTTATTGACCTCAGGGATAGATCTGGTATTGTCCAGGTGGTTTTTAATCCTGATAATAATGAGCGGGCTTTTAAAAAGGCTACTGAATTGAGGTCTGAGTACGTAATTGCTGTAGAAGGAGAGGTTGAAAAGAGGCCGGAAGGTAACATTAATCCAGACATTCCCACCGGTGAAATAGAAATCAGGGGAAATAGATTAAGAATACTGGATGAATCTGAGACCCCTCCCTTTGAAATAGATGATGATATAAATGTAGGGGAGGATTTGCGGTTAAAGTATAGATATCTTGACCTGAGGAGACCCCGCATGAAAAAGAATTTAGAACTCCGACACAGGGTCATGAAGACTACCCGGGATTACCTTGATGACAATGGATTCTGGGAAGTTGAGACGCCGATTTTAACCCGTAGTACTCCGGAAGGAGCCAGGGATTATCTGGTGCCCAGTAGAATTCACCCCGGTCATTTTTATGCCCTGCCCCAGTCTCCCCAGCTTTTTAAACAGCTGCTAATGGTAGGTGGGGTTGAAAGATATTTTCAGATAGCCCGTTGTTTCCGGGATGAAGATTTAAGGGCAAATAGACAACCGGAGTTTACCCAGATTGATATTGAAATGTCATTTATAGATAAAGAGGATGTTTTCTCACTGGTAAATGGTCTTATGAAAAGATTATTTGCCCTTGTTGATATTGAGATTCCGGAAAAAATTCCTGTTATGCCTTACCAGGAAGCAATAGATAGGTTTGGTTCAGATAAACCTGATTTAAGGTTTGGTATGGAACTAAAGGATGTTTCTGATGTAGTCAAAGATAGTGAATTCAGGGTTTTTAGCGGGGTTGTAAAGGATGGAGGTCAGGTGAAGGGCATTAACTTTAAAGGTGGTGCCATCTCACCCAGGAGTAAGATTGATGGTTATACAGATTATGTAAAAATATTTGGAGCTAAAGGCCTTGCCTGGATTGCTTTAAAGGAAAATGGTCTTAAGTCACCGATTGCCAAGTTTTTATCTGAAAAAGAGCTTGAAGGCATAAAAGAAAAAATGGGTGCCCAAACTGGAGACTTACTCCTGTTTGTAGCCGATAAGCCCTCGATTGTCGCTGATGCTCTGGGGAACCTCAGACTTAAGATTGCCAGGGAAGAGGGTTTAATTCCTGATGGTGTTTATAAATTTGTCTGGGTAGTTGATTTTCCCTTGATGGAGTATGATGAGGATGAAGGTCGTTATGTAGCCAAACACCACCCTTTCACTGCTCCTCTAGATGAAGATATTCCATTACTTGATAGTAATCCTGAAAAAATTAGATCCAAGGCCTATGATTTTGTATTAAATGGTGAAGAACTGGGTGGGGGAAGTATCCGTATTAATAATAAAGATCTCCAGATGAAAGTTTTTAATGCCTTAAATATAAGTGAAGAAAAAGCCAGTGACAAATTTGGGTTTTTATTGGAAGCCTTTAATTATGGGGCTCCACCCCATGGCGGTATAGCCTTTGGACTGGATCGTTTATTAATGGTATTAAGTGGTTCAGAATCCATGAGAGATGTTATTGCCTTCCCCAAAACCCAGAAGGCATCATCACCATTAACAGAGGCTCCATCAACAGTTGCCGAGAAACAGCTTCGAGAACTCCATATAAAAATAGATTAGAAAACTAACACCTTCTGATTTCTTACTTAACTTTTTTTCTTTTGCCTGTTCTTTATATTATTTTAGGTTTCTGTTTATTAAAAAGGGATGTTATATCATGTATGGCACTTGAACCCCGTGATATAATAATCCCTGTTATTATCTGGTCTATTAATGGGTTACGGACCCCTATATTTAGTTTTTCAAGAATACCAATACTGGTAGTTATACACAGGGCAATACCAACAACAGCAGCCACGACACGGCTGCTGTTTCCTTTTAAAACGGGAAAAGCAGCCTTTATTCCATTAACAACAACTTCTACGATGATGGCCAGAATAAAGATAGTGGTTAAAGATTCAGCTATCATGGGACCACTCCTTGAATCTCTATTACTACAGATTATGTAACAGAGTCTTTTTTTATGTAGACTTCCATACGCAATTATCCGGTAATTATGATTTATAAAGAAAAACAATAAAACCATTGTCAAGCTACATCAGGTTATGATAGACTTATGATAGGAATTAAATGATTGTAATAAAGTTACATCCAGATTTTAAAATGAGGGGTTAAATTATGAAGAAAAATAAAAAAGGAAGGGTCTTTACTTTTATATTTGTTTTTCTTGTCTGGATGTTATTAACAGCCAGCCCGGGTAAGGATACTCTTTTACTGGGGATAATTGTTTCCCTGGTATCCAGCTTTCTTTTCAGTGATATGTTATTCAGATTTTCTTCAAGGACTTATTCCTTTAAAGTATATGTCCGGAAAATATTATTAATGATATTATTTATATTTGTATTTTTTTATGAAGCCTTTGTTGCCGCTATTAAAGTAGCCCGACATGCTTTTGAAAAGACTCCCAGTTTTTCACCGGGGATTGTCAAAGTAAAGACCAGTTTAACCAATGTATCAGCCATTACAATTCTGGCCAATTTGATTACACTGACCCCCGGTACTTTAACCCTTGATTTTGATACCAGTGAAAGGTCCTTTTATATACACTGGATAGATGTACACACTGAAGAAGAAGCTGAAACCAGAAAGGCCTTAATTGAGAGGTTTGAAAGGTGGCTTGGAGTGATTTTTAGATGATAATATTTATGAGTATTTTTTTATCATTACTGGCAATTATGTGTCTATATCGTGTTATAGTCGGCCCCACTATTCCTGATAGGTTGATTGCAGCCGATTCTATCGGTGTTCTCCTGTCTATGGTTATCCTGATGGTGGGATTATATTTTAATATAGAAATATTAATAGATGTAGTCCTGGCTTATGCGGTTTTGTTATTTGTAGATGTCCTTATTTTTGCTAAATATTTTGAGCATAAGGAGTTATTTAAATGAATTATTTAAGGGTTATTATTTCCTATATATTATTTGGATTGGGTGGCTTTTTTGGGGTAGTAACAGTCCTGGGATTATTGAGATTTCCTGACTTATATACCAGGATGCATGCCGGGGCAGTTGCCCTTACCATAAGTGCGGTTTTGATATCAGTTGGTGCTTCTATATATGTCTGGGAATTTTACCTGAGCTTGAAAATTCTTTTAATTGGTTTTTTCTTTCTTATTTCCAATCCCATGGCTACCCATGCCATTGCCCGGGCTTCCTACCGTAAAAAAATAGCAAAACCGGATAAATATAAAAAGGATGAATACTCATTATATCTCGGGAATGATGATTGATGATAATTCTTGAAGGTATTTTACTGGTTTTCCTGGTAGTGACAGCAACAATAACGGTATGTTTTAGAAATATTTTAAACTCCGTACTGGCCTTTTCTATCTTTTCTATTGTTCTCTCTATTTTGTACCTGGTCTACCAGGCTCCGGATGTCTCACTGGCTGAAGCGGTTATAGGTGCAGGAATAAATACCGCAATATTTATTACAGCTATTAGCCAGGTGAGGAGGGATAATGATTAATATTCAAAGGAAAAAATTAAAAAATATCTTTGTTGGCATTATACTTTTAACACTGGGATTAATTCTGGCAGGTTACTTTAATAAACTTCCTCTGAATTCAACTTTTAACTCAGCATCTGATCATTATATTAAAGAAGGGGTAAGGGAGAGTGGTTCCTTAAATCTGGTGACTTCAATTTTATATGATTATCGTGCTTTTGACTCCCTGGGAGAAAGTACGGTTATATTTGCCGCTGTAAGTGGTATAGTTTTAATTCTATCAAGGAAAAGGTTGCCGGT
This sequence comes from Halothermothrix orenii H 168, assembly GCF_000020485.1. Taxonomy (GTDB): domain Bacteria; phylum Bacillota; class Halanaerobiia; order Halanaerobiales; family Halothermotrichaceae; genus Halothermothrix; species Halothermothrix orenii. The sequence continues at coordinate 1,303,781 of NC_011899.1, read as the reverse complement.
ATCATCCAGGGGTTTAACCTTTATTGTTAAAAGGACCTTCGGGCTTTTAACTCCTTTTATCTTTTTATTTAGTATTTACCTCATGCTCCATGGCCATCTTTCTCCGGGTGGTGGATTTCAGGGAGGGGTAATTCTGGCAGTTATTTCCATTATTTTTAGTGTTGTTTACGGTAGTGCCTTTGATTATAATAAATATAGTCCTGACAGTAAAACCATTATTGAGACCGGAGGAGCCCTGGTTTTTATTATTGTAGCCATTTTAGGTATTTTAATAGATGGAATATTTTTGAGCAACTTACCCATCTTTAAAGCCAGGATAGGTAAAATTATCAGTGCCGGTAGTATTCCCCTGATTAATATAAGTATAGGTTTTAAAGTCGGGGCCGGACTTGCTATTATGTTTTATAGTATGATCCAGAAAACCTTTGAGGAGGATTAAAGTGTTATATCACCTGGTGTTTATCCTGCTATTCATGTTGGGCTTTTATACATTACTAACTAAAAAGAATTTAATAAAGATAGTTATCGGATTAAATATCATGGAAGCTTCGGTCCTCTTCTGGTTAATAGCTATTTCTGACCGTGGAAAAGCGCCAATTATGAATATGGAAGATATGGTCGAAAAGGTAAGTGATCCCTTGCCTCAGGCTTTAGCCCTGACAGCAATTGTTATCGGGGCCAGTACGACTGCTTTATTATTGACCTTAATTATTGAATTAAGTAAACATCGGGATACAGTTAACATTGATGAATTAAAGGGGCTGGATGACTAATGTCTTTGTCAATATTAATGTTAATCATAATACCCCTGTCTACTGCCTTTTTAATTCCATTAATTGATATCATAAATAAGCGTCTGAGAAAATACCTCGTAGTCGGTGTCTCGTTTCTGGAAGTAATATTGATTGGAAGAATTATTATTGATTACAGGGTTGAAGGCTATAAGGATTATTTTAGTTATTATTTACTGGGAGGATGGGGTCCTGAAATAGGAATTAATATTGCCGTTGATGGACTGGGATTATTTTTCACCATCCTGATTAATATAGCCATGTTTTTAATTATTTTATATTCGATTGGTTTTATAGGTCACCATGAGGGCAAATATTATGTGCTGCTCTTTTTACTCTTTGCTGCTATGCAGGGTGTAGTTTTAACTGGTGATATATTTAATCAGTATGTATTTATAGAATTAATAACGGTAGCATCGGCTCCTCTGGTGGCGTTTACCAGGACCGAAAAGGGGACAGAGGCAGGAATAAAATACTTAATATATGGTATTATCAGTGGTCTGTTATTTTTCATTGGAATAGTTATAATATACCAGACTACCGGGGCTTTGAACATGGCTATAGTGGCTGATAGATTTAAGCATATACCTTTAACCACCAGAAATTTTATTAAAGTTATTTTCCTTACAAGTTTATTGATAAAATTGGGGGTATTCCCATTTCATTTCTGGCTGGCCAAAGCCCACAGTGCCTGTCCCAGTTCTATAAGTGCTCTCCTATCAGGTTTACTATTGAAGGTTTATATCTATGTTTTCATCAGGTTGTTCTGGACGGTTTTTGGAATAAACCAGGGTGATAAACTTTTACCGGTTATAATTTATATGGCTCTGGTATCATCCCTGCTGGGTCATATTTTTGCCTTGCAGGAAGAGGATATAAAGAGAGTACTTGCCTTTTCAAGTATAGCCCATACAGGTATTATTATTGGTTCCCTGTTTCTGGGGAGTATTTCAGGTGTCTACGGAGGGTTAATACATGTAATAAGCCATTTAACTATGAAAATAACACTTTTCCTGGGGGTTGGATATTTATTAAAGTTTACCTCAGAACACAGGATAAAAAAGTTAAAGGGGATAGCTTATATTAACCCCCCTGTTACCTTAAGTATTTTTACAGCCGGACTGGCTATGATTGGTATACCTCCACTGAATGGGTTTTATGGTAAATGGTTTATCTTAAAAGCTTTTCTGGAAAAAGGCCATTACTTTGGGGCTTTTGTTGTTCTTTTTGGAAGCTTTCTGTCAGTTATCTATTATCTCAGGATTTATAAATACATGATTACCAGAGTAAACGTAGATTATAATGAAAATAATATTTTTGAAACCAGTGTTCTGTTTCCAGGATTTCACCGGGAGCAAGCTGTTGTAATGGTTGTGCTAATATTTTTTGGATTAGTAGTTTTATCTGGTTTTTTTTATTACAGATTTGATGGCCCATTGCTGGGTGCTGCTGAAGCATTACTTGATAATGGCAAATACATTAGCCAGCTGCTGGGGAGATAAATCATGATTCCATTAATGGATTTAATTGATATTACTAATATAAATATGTACCTCGCATTGACCGCTTTTATTATTAATATGCTAACAATTGTAGCCGGGTGTTATTACTTTAAAGAAGGGAAATATATATATATATTCCTGAACCTGGGTACATTAATAGCTTCTCTGATCGTTATTTTAACTTCTGACTGGGTTATATTTTTAGTGGCCTGGGAACTTGTAACTTTATTTACTGCTATAATGATCTTTAGAAAAGATTTCAACCTGGGGGTTCAATATTTTTTAGTCCAGCTTGCAGGGACTTCCCTGTTACTACTGGCTGTTGCCATAATTATAAATCATGGGTATGATAAGATAGGGTATTTAAATGAAGTCAGTTTACAGACTCTTTTAATTATTGGGGTCGGAACTAAAAGTGCTCTGTTTGGCCTCCATTTCTGGTTGCCAGTAGTTCATAGTAAAGCTCCTTCTCCCATAAGTGCCCTTCTCTCGGGTTGGGTTGTTAATCTTGGCTATATACTTCTGGCCAGAACTCTCCCCGGTGATAACCGCTTACTCTTTTTTCTTGGGGTTTTAATGATAATTTATGGTGGGTTGAGGGCTCTTGCTTCCGGTGACTATAAACTAATACTTGCCTATAGTACTATAAGTCAACTGGGTTATATTGCCCTGGGGTTGGGAATTGGATCCAGTTATGGGAAGGCAGGGGCTTTAATTCATATATTAAGTCATGGTCTGGCCAAAACAGTGTTATTTATAGGTAGTGGCTACTGGGAACAGGAATACCGTGGTCGGGTTATATTTAATTTTAAAAAACCTTTTTTAAAGCAACCAGGTAATTATATAAGTTCAGTAATGGCCTTATTGTCTTTAATGGGGATTATATTTTTCCCCGGTTATCTTAGCAAATATTATTTAAAATATAGCTTGCCAGGTGGTTTTGCAGGAGAGTTTTTAATTCACTTGACCGGAATAGTAACATTTTTATACGGATTCAGGCTCCTCTGGTTTGCTTTTTTTAAGGATTTAGGTAGTAATTTCAGGTTAAATAAGGTCAAGATTGGTGACTTAACGGTATTAAGGTCCAGCTGGCCACAGATTACCGGAATTTTAATTATGTTAATTGTTATGTTAAAGCCTGATTTAGTTTATACCCGGCTTGTGCATGGCAAACCCACTCTTTTTACCTTTCATAATGTCATTATTCTTTTTGCCGATGCTACCACAGCAATTATTATCCTTGTGATTTTTAAAGGAATAAAAAAGTATTTAAAACCCTGGCCTGATTTCAAAAAAATATTCAGGGCTCTGTTTGTGAGGGTTATTAAGTTATCCCGCAAACTGTACCGGACCCTGGATACAGAAAAAGTATTTGAGGGGTATTTTTATAATTTTATAAGGAACCTGGCTGCTATTATTTACAGGGCAGTTTATGTTTCTTTTCAATTTCAATTACTGTGGATTCCTGTTATATTCTTACTTTTACTGGTATATCTCAGCCTTGCAACGGCCAATGTTTTGTGATAATATATATTTGAACTTGAGATATGTATGAACAGTAAGTTCTGCCATGTCCGTGATGGTTAATTTAGTTTTGGCCAACACCAAATAGAAAGGGAGCCTGGACTCTGCCTGCGGCGTATATGCCTTTAACAGAGGGACATACAAACCAGGTAGGAGGGCACCCACCTGGAAGACAGGGACCAAAATAAATGACCACACGGCATGGCGGAACCGTTAAATAAAGTGATATAAAAAAGATTTCATTTTTAAAAAACTAACCATACAGGGTTAGTTTTTTTTATGCCGGGTTTTAATTTATTTTTTCTTCATATTGGTGTAAATTTTTGATATTATATATAAGATAATATATTATATAAAGGGTGGTCAGGTGTGCAGACCAAGGCTGAATTGAGAAAGTTATTTATGGGATTTAGAAGTAGTATTAACCCTGAAAGAAGACATGAGTTGAGTATTAGTATAAATAATAAATTTTTGAATTTACGTGAAGTGAGTGTGGCTCAAGAGATTATGTGTTATGTTTCTACTGGTAGTGAGGTAGAAACCAGAGACTTAATAACTAAACTAATCGGTTATGGTAAACAGGTCCTTGTACCTTACTGCATTACTGATAAAAAGGAAATTAAGATTAGCCCTATTAAAGACCTTGAAAATGATCTTGTTGAAGGTGCCTACGGAATTCCGGAACCGCAAAATCGTGTTGATACCCCCTTAAAAGGACTTGATATTGTTATTGTCCCCGGGATTGTTTTTTCCAGGGATGGTTATAGAATAGGTTATGGGGGAGGTTATTATGACAGGTTTCTGGTCAAACTACCAGACAATGTATTAACAGTTGGTTTTACTTACCATGCTTTACTTCTGGATAACCTTCCAATTGACCGTTATGACCAGCCTGTAGACATGGTAATAACGGAACGCGAAACATTGGTAACCGGGGGTGGTAATTATTAATCTTTTTGAACAAAATTCTGAGAGTAATGACAAAAATAGACCACTGGCTTATCGAATGCGGCCGGGAAACCTCGATGAATTTTATGGACAGGAAGATGTGATTGGGCCGGGGAAACCACTGCGCCGGGCCATTGAAGCTGACCGGGTCCAGTCTTTAATATTATATGGTCCGCCCGGTTGTGGTAAGACGAGTCTGGCTCAAGTAATTGCCAGAAAAACAGAGGGTAAATTTATAAGAATTAATGCTGTGACTTCAGGGGTAAGCAAAATCAGGGAAGTCATAGATAAAGCAAGTAAAAACCGCTCTCTTCATGGCATTAAAACTATTTTATTTATTGATGAAATCCACCGTTTTAATAAATCACAACAGGATGCCCTTTTGCCTGCAGTTGAAAGTGGAACCATAACCCTTATCGGGGCAACAACCGAAAACCCTTATTTTGAAGTAAACTCACCACTTTTATCACGCTCCCGGATAGTTCGTTTAAAACCACTGAAAAAAGAAGATATAATTAAAATTTTAAAAAATGCCCTTAATAATGAAGAGAGGGGTCTAGGGAATTATAATATAGATATAAGTCAAGATGCCCTCCAGTATTTAGCTTCAATTGCCGGTGGTGATGCCAGAACTGCTTTAAATGGACTGGAAATTGCTGTTCTGACTACCCCTCCTGATAAAGAGGGAATTATACATATTAATAAAAATATTATTTCTGAGTCGCTACAAAAAAAGCTACTTAAATACGATAAACAGGGGGATAACCATTATGATGTAGTTTCTGCTTTTATAAAGAGTATGAGAGGGTCAGATCCCGATGCTGCCCTTTTCTGGTTGGCCAGAATGCTGGAATCAGGTGAAGACCCCCGTTTTATAGCCAGAAGAATTATTGTACATGCTGCTGAAGATGTGGGTATGGCTGACCCTATGGCTCTTGTTGTTGCTACTTCAGCTGCCAATGCTGTTGAATATGTAGGTTTACCTGAAGCCAGAATTCCCCTGGCTGAGGCTGTAATATATATTGCTACAGCCCCTAAAAGTAATTCAGTCATAACAGGTATTGATGCTGCTTTAAATTATGTAAAAAATAATGATACTGGGGAGGTGCCTCTTCACTTAAGGGATGCCCATTATAAAGGAGCCAGAAATCTAAAACACGGGTTAGGATATAAATATCCCCATGATTATCCCTACCATTATGTTAAACAACAATATGTCCCTGATGAGGTAACTGGAACAGAGTTTTATAAACCCGGTCAGCAGGGCCGGGAGAAAAAGATAAAGCAGAGGCTTGATTTTTTAAAAAATCTTAATAGTAATGATGATGTAGAGGGTAAATAGAGGGGGAGTAAATATGGGTAAGGTATTTTTCACTCCTGACAGGCAAGTGGAAGTTGTTTATAAAGTAAAGGATAGTAAGTTTTACGGTAATATTAGCAGGGTAGATTCTGAAGAGGAGGTCAGGAAATTTATTAATAATATAAAATCTACATACCATGATGCTACCCATAATGTGTCAGCTTATAAAATAGGAGAAGGTGACAGGGCTTTAAAATATTCTGATGACGATGGAGAACCGGCCGGTTCGTCTGGTCCTCCGGTTTTAAGGGCAATAGAAGGTGAGGGTTTGACCAATACTGTAATAGTAGTTACTAGGTATTTTGGTGGTACCAAATTAGGAATTGGTGGTTTAATAAGGGCTTATGGTAATACAGCCAGATTGGCAATAAAGGAATCAGGAAAAAAGAAATTAACCCTGCAATATAAAATAAAGGTTTTAACAAATTATGATAAACTGGGGACAGTTCTGGGTCAGTCAGAGGCTTTTCACTCCCGGATTCTGTCAACTGAATATGAGAATGACAGGGTTGTAGTCACCCTTAGGATCAACCCGGATTTTTTTACAAAATTTAAAGATGTATTAATTGAACTAACGGGAAACAGGGTTGAAGTCAAAAAAAGTGGAGAGGTGTACATATAGTACGCCCAGTAGACTGTCAGAACGACCATGCAGTAATTGAAATTTAGGGATACTATATATGTTTGGTGCTGAAGAACGTGTAAAATTTAAGTAGGAAAAGAAGGAAAACAAGGTATAGATAAAGAAATAGAGACCTCAAACAAACCCGACCAAAGGAGTTGAGGTCTCTATGGTAAATATTTTACTACAAAACATAACAGATATCAATACCTTGGAGAAGGCAGCACTGGAACTTGCAAGGCAGATAATGGAGAAGGTAATAGAAAAGCTTGAAGAAGAGCTATTTAAAAATAAAGATAAAAATTTAGAAGTAGTAAGATTTTTAGAAAGAACGATATCGACTAAAGTTGGAAACATCAAGCTTAGAAGGCGACTATATAAAGACCAAAAAACAGGAAAAAGCGTCATTTTACTGGACAAAAAACTGGGGTTAAAAAAGAAAAAAAGAGTAAGTGGAGAATACCTAAAACTGCTGGTAATACTGGCAAGTAAGATGAGCTACAGGCAAGTGGAGGAAGTACTGGCTGAAGCCGGTTTTCCCCATTTAAGCCATACAACTATCTTTAATGAAGTCAGGGATTTTGGAAAAAGGGAGTCAGAGAGACTCAAACATGAAAAAGAGGAAGTATTCACTGGAGGTAAGATTTTAAAAGGAGAGGAAAAAGAAATACCACTACTATTCATTGAAGCTGACGGGATAATGGTTGGTAGTCAGGAAGAAGGAGGAAAGAAGCTGGAAATCAAACTGGGATTAATCCATGAGGGCTGGGAATACACTAGTCCAGCAAAAAAACGGAAGAGATTGAAGGAGCCACAAATAGTAGCAGGAGTCTATGGAAAAGCAGATGACTTTTATGAAGAATTAATCCATCAAATAAGCAAAAAATATAATCTTGAAAACACTTTAGTAGTATTAAACGGGGACGGTGCCAGCTGGATACAAAAGACCAGTAAGGAATACTTTGAAAATATAATAGTACAACTGGATAGGTATCATATAAAAAGAGATATAGGATTATACTTTGGAAGAGAAGTTGCAGATGATTTATGCAGGGTATTAGCAGAAGGAAGAAAGCAGGTATTTCTGGACACATTGGAATCGTTAATATGTATGGGAGAAACAGCTGAAAACCGAGAAAAGAGGAGGAAAATAATAAAGCATTTTAAAAAGTATGAAGAGCACTTATTAGATTACAGATATCGAATACCAACAGAATTAAGGAATAAAGAATTACATGGGATGGGAGCAGCTGAGGGCTATGTGGATAAGAATGTGGCTCGCAGGATGAAGAACCAGGGAATGAATTGGAGCAAAAAAGGTGCTGAGGCAATGGCTAGAATTTTAATGTTAAAACATAACAAGGAATTAAAAGAAAGACTTGGAGATCAGTATTACACAATAAAAAACCCGGTAAGGAAAATAAAATATATGTTTAAGAAAGTGGACAGGGATTGGAGTAAGTGGTTACAGGCAAAAATACCTGCAATAAATGGTCCAGATAGCGGTAAAGATTGGGTAAAAGCAATAAGAGGACTGGCAACTATTTAGAATAAATATTTATGGGTTGTTTGAGGTGAAATATTCTTCCTACCTTTTCTTGACACGTACATTTCTAAATATAAATTTGCTTTGATAGTAACAATAAGATAAAATTTATAAATAAGACCGGGGGTGTTATCAAGTGAGGAATTGTTATCAAATAAGGAATGATTTTATTCAGGCCGTTGAGTTTTCCCATGATCTTTTCAGGGTTCATGTAAAAAAAGGTTCAACAGTAATAGACGCAACAGCCGGAAATGGACATGATACCTGCTTTTTAGCAAGCCTTGTCGGTGAAAAAGGACAGGTTTATTCTTTTGATATTCAAAAGAAAGCTATTGAAAAGACTAAAGCTCTTTTAAAAGAACAAAACCTGGAAGAAAGGGTTTATCTTATTCATGATGGGCATGAAAACCTGGATAATTACATAAAAGGGCAGTTTATAGATGGTGTTATTTTTAATCTGGGATATTTACCCGGGGGAGATAAAAAAATAATAACCACACCTGATACAACTATTACTGCTCTTAAAAAATGTCTTCCTCTGATCAAACCAGGGGGAATAGTTGTTATAGTTATATATACTGGACATGAGGGAGGTAAGGATGAAGAAGAAAAGATAATAAAATATGCGGAGAAACTCAATTATACTGAATATAATGTGCTCCGTTATCATTTTATAAATCAGAGAAAAACACCACCTCAGGTTCTGGCCATTAAAAAAAGGCTATAGGGTCATTCATAATTAATTTATATGGATACACTTTTTATGGACACATACGAGGAGATGACTTCCAGTAAAATCAATTATTATAAAATATAAATTATAAAGTGAAACTTTTTATTAAGTTTGTTTTTCAGGGGGTTTTTTTATGGACATATATTATCGTTACTCAAAATATTTAAAGGAAAAGTATGGAGTTAAAACATATAAATTACCAGTTAATATACCGGTTAGCTGTCCCAATCGTGATGGTTTTTTAAGTGAGGGTGGGTGTTCATTTTGTGGTGAAATGGGAGCAGGGTTTGAAAATTATCCCGCTTCTATGTCAGTTAAAGAACAATTAGAAAAGAATAAAACATATATTGGTAATAAATATGGTGCTGAGAAGTTTATTGCCTATTTTCAGAATTTCTCAAACACATATTTACCTGTTGAAAAATTGCTTAAATACCTTGAAGAAGCTACAGAAGTTAATGATATTGCTGCCATAATTTTGTCTACCAGACCTGATTGTATCAACAATGTCTATTTAAAAAAAATAAAAGAGAAAATGGAAAAAAAAGTCCCTGAAATTAATCTGGGGCTTGAACTGGGATTACAGACTGTAAATTATCATACCCTGACCAGGGTAAACAGGGGACATACACTTGGAGAGGTTATTGATGCAATTTTAAATGCCCAAAAATATAATTTTGAGATAGGGATTCACCTCATTCTTAACTTGCCTGGTGATAACATGGTAGATGTAATTGAAAATGCTAAAATAATTTCAGCTTTAAAGGTGGATAATGTAAAGCTACATGCATTATATATCAGGGAAGGAACTGAATTTGCTGAAAAATATAAAAAAGGTGAGTTTGATATAATACCTCTTGAAGAATATGTTGAGAGGGTTATAACTTTTTTAGAATACCTTGACCCTCAAATAGCTATTCAGAGATTACTCGGGAGAGCACCTGAAGAAAAGACATTGTTTGCAAACTGGGATAAAAGCTGGTGGAAAATATACAATATCATCATTGAAGAAATGAAGAAGAGAAAAACTTATCAGGGAAAGAAGTTTGAATACCTTCAGGGGAAGGCTTTAAAGAAATTCATCAAATAAAAAATGGGGTTAAATAAAAAAAAATGGAGCTGACGACCGGACTTGAACCGGTAGCCTGCTGATTACAAGTCAGCTGCTCTACCAATTGAGCTACGTCAGCACCATAAATGGCAGGGGAGGCAGGACTTGAACCCGCAACCAACGGATTTGGAGTCCGCTACTCTACCAGTTGAGCTACTCCCCTGTGTTTCTTCAGTTGTTCAACGCAAGAATTATTATATCTGACAGGATTTAGCTGGTCAAGTCCAACAATTCTATATATTTTGGTTCAGACACAATTATATCAGTAAATATCAGTATAGCTTTCTCTCTCTTAATAATTCTTGTATATTAATTCATTATAAAAAGTAGACTTATTTATTTACCAGGCTTGCCATGACCATTTATTTTGTGTTATAATTTTCATCAAGGAAGTGGTTTACTTGGGTGGTAAATATAGAGATAATAAGATTAAGCAGGAGCATACTGTTCTTGATGAGATTATGCCTTTTCTAGAGGAGATTGCTAAATTAACTCCGGTTAAGAGTATCATACCGGGTAGGATTAACAGGAGAAAAGGAAGTGGAATACAGGCTTATCTTCAACTTAAGTACAATACACCAAGTGGTCTTAAAATCATAGGAAAAACAAGTTCGTCCTTACAGGAAGTATTTGTTGTTACCGATGAGCCTGAAAAGACGGTAAAACTTTTGAAAGAAAAAGATTTTGTTAAGTAGGTCTTGACAATAAAAACATGTTTATATATAATATATATTGCTTGACGGGTTGTGGCGCAGCTGGGTAGCGCGCACGTCTGGGGGGCGTGAGGTCCCGGGTTCAAATCCCGGCAACCCGACCATTTTTTTATAAAACAACTGAGGTGTTAATGCCTCAGTTAATTTTTTTTGTGAATTGTTTTAAATATTCAGGAAAGTGGTGAACATGATTAAAGTAGGGCTTATATCACTTGGATGTCCTAAAAATCAAGTTGACAGTGAAATAATGTTAGGTTTTTTATCTAATGATAAAAATTTTACTGAAGTTGACGACCTTGAGTTAGCAGATGTTATAGTTATTAATACATGTGGTTTTATTCAGGATGCAAAAGAAGAATCGATAGAAACGATTCTTGAAGCTGGTCAGTACAAATCTGTAGGGAATTGTAAAGCTTTAATTGTTACCGGTTGTTTAACACAACGGTATAGAGAAGAAATACTGGAGAATATGCCAGAAGTTGATGCTATTCTGGGAACAGGAAATTTTGATAAAATAATTCCTACAATTAAAAAGGTCTTAAAAGGTCAAAGGGTTAGTAATATAGGTAATCCGACTTTTAACTATAATGATGTTCCCCGGAAAATCAGGACTTCACATTTTGCATATGTTAAAATAGCTGAAGGTTGTGATAACAGGTGTACCTATTGCAGTATTCCCTATATACGAGGAAAACTAACAAGTCGACCGATAGAAGATATTTATAATGAGGTTGTAAAACTGGGTCAGCAGGGGATTAAAGAAATCATTCTTGTAGCCCAGGATACAACTCAGTATGGAAAAGATATTTATGGTAAAAGTATGCTCTTACCTCTATTAAAAGAACTGGTTGAGATTGATAGTATTAAATGGATCAGGTTATTATACTGTTATCCTGAAAGAATAACCGATGAGTTGTTGTTTTTTATTGCAGAAAACAATAAAATATGTAACTATCTGGATCTCCCCATTCAGCATTCTTCAAATAAGATAAGGAGATTAATGAATAGGAAAGGAAGCCGGGAAGAACTTATAAACTTGATAAAAAGAGTAAGGGAACTGGTTCCTGATATAGTAATCAGAACATCATTAATTGTAGGTTTTCCCGGAGAAACAGATGAAGACTTTAATGATTTATTTAATTTTGTCAAAGAAATTAAATTTGATAGACTCGGTGTATTCAAATACTCCCGGGAAGAAAATACTCCTGCAGCTTCATTTCCTGGACAGATTAGTGAAAAAATTAAAGACGAGAGATATAATAAAATTATGGAGGTCCAGCAGAAAATATCAAGAAATAAAAATCAGGAAAGAATAGGTGAGAAGGTAAAAGTATTAATAGATGAACTAACAGATGAAATGGCTATAGGAAGGACCCAGTATGATGCCCCTGAAATTGATAACCAGGTTTATGTCTCCTGTAATGGAAAAATTAGTGAAGGTGACATGATTTTATGCAGGGTTACTGAGGCTTATGAATATGATTTACTGGGAGAGTGTATTTATGAATTTGCCTAATAAATTAACATTGACCCGTATAATACTCGTACCTGTTTTTATGGGTTTTTTATTTCTCCGTAAGGACTACCCCGGTTATGCTGAAGTACTGGCCTTGATAACATTTGTTGTTGCAGCGGTTACCGATGGACTTGATGGATACCTGGCCCGTAAACACAAAATTGTAACCAAATTTGGAAAGATTGTTGATCCTCTGGCCGATAAACTGTTAATATCAGCAGCCTTAATTTCATTTGTGGCTATGAAAGAAATTTCAGCCTGGGCTGCAATTATTATTATAGGCCGGGAACTGGCCATTACGGGCTTAAGGGTAGTTGCTGCCAGTGAAGGTTCTGTTATTTCGGCCAGCTACTGGGGAAAATGGAAAACTACCCTACAGATTATTGCAATAATAGCTTTGATCCTTGATCCTGAGATTATTCCACTTCCTTTTAATCTGTCCAGTATTCTCTTATGGGTTGCTGTAACCATTACGGTTATATCAGGAATTATGTACTTTAAAAATGCCGACATTGACTTTTTTAAAGAAGAAAAGGATGAATAAAGATATGTTCAGGATACTAAATAAAGTAATAGCAACAGGTTTTTTCTCAGGATATCTCCCTGTGGCCCCTGGAACCTGGGGTTCATTACTGGCATTAATTTTAATTATATTTTTTCCGGGATTACTTACTATCCCGGTGCTCCTTTTGACCATTGTAACAGGAATAACAGTCGCTTCCCTTGAAGAAAATTTTACAGGAATAAAAGATAAACCCAGCATTGTAATTGATGAAATAACCGGTATTTTTATCACATTTACAGGGGTTGAAATCAACTGGTGGGTTTTATTAGCAGGGTTTATCCTATTCAGGTTTTTTGATATTTTCAAGCCATTTCCAATAAATAGGTCTCAGAATTTACCCTCAGGACTAGGAATTATGATGGATGATATTCTGGCTGGATTATTAAGTATGTCTATTATTAAACTGGTCTTTATTTTTATATAGCTTCCTTTAATAACTATTAAAAATAGTTTTTGACTTTATTTATTAGATAACCGGATTTGTCTAATGGATTGGTCCGGTTATATTTTTTTCTGGTAAAGATTACTTTTGTTATTGTGTAGAAACATAGGTTAGTTGTATGTTATAATAAACCGCAGAAGGAAGGTGATTACCTGTGGAGATAAAAGGCATTAAAATAAATGTTGTTGTTTTGAGTATGCTTATTATTGTCCTGGCATTCTTTGCCGGTCAGCATTTATTTAAATTGTATAATATTGAAAAACCTTTAACCGATGAGCTTAAGTCTGTTAAAGGGGTTCAGGATGTTAAATTACTGGAAAGTGGCGACAAAACAGATGTAAGTGTAAAACTATCTTCAGATGTTGATTTTTATAAAAGGTATCATCAGCTTGAAAAGATTGCCTCTGAAAAACTGGGGAATGAACTAGGAAAAATTATTGTCAATAATGAAGATAACTCACTTGAAGAAATTTATTATCAGATGCATTACTATATTTTTGAAGGAATTTCTACCTACCGCTTTAGTTATATGAAAAATGAAATCAAAGAAATAGCAGAGAAAAATAACGTCAGTGACTACAGGGTATGGGTTGATGAAAAGGCTGTATATTTAAAGCTAAACAGGGGTAAAACCTCTTATTATAAAGTAATACCCCGTCAGGGTATAACCGTATCTTTCAAGGCAGGAGGTGATAGTAGTGGTTAAAGAAGTAGGAATTGGAGCAGGAATTGGGGTTTTAATAATTCTTGCCCTTAAAGGTTTTAATATACTTCCGGTAATCTTTTTTGGTTTTCTTGTGTTTTTTCTATGGCAGATGCTTTCTCCTTCATTATCCATTAGCAGTCAAACAGGTATAAAAGAAGGGAATAAAAAAATACCTCATGTTAAGTTTGATGATATTGGTGGGCAGGAAACGGCCAAGAATGAATTGATTGAAGCCTTAAATTTTGTAAAAAACCTGGACAGGATTAAATATATGGGGATCAGGCCTATTAAAGGTATTCTGTTGAGTGGTCCTCCGGGAACCGGTAAGACAATGCTGGCAAAAGCGTCAGCCCGTTATACCGATTCTGTTTTCAAGGCAACTTCAGGAAGTGAATTTATTGAGATGTATGCTGGATTAGGAGCCAAAAGGGTTAGACAACTTTTTAAAGAAGCAAGACAATCAGCCAAAAAGTATGGAAAGTCAAGTGCCATTGTTTTTATTGATGAAATAGATGTTGTTGGGGGTAAAAGGGGACAGGTGACCAGCCATCTTGAATATGATCAGACTTTAAATCAATTACTTGTTGAAATGGATGGTTTATCTGTTGATGATGAAGTTCAAATCCTGGTTATGGCAACAACCAACAGGATTGATATCCTTGATCCCGCTTTATTAAGACCAGGTCGTTTTGATAGAATTGTTCAGGTAGATTTACCAGCTAAAGAGGGCCGATTAAGTATTTTAAAGATCCATACGTCAAATAAACCCCTGGCAGAAGAAGTTAATCTGGAGCAGATAGCCCGGGAAACATTTGGATTCTCAGGGGCTCATCTAGAAAATCTTACGAATGAAGCAGCTATCATGGCCATGCGAGGCAATGAAGATCAGATTCATCAAAAGCATTTTCTTGAAGCAATAGACAAGGTAATCATGGGTGAAAAGTTGGATCGTCGCCCCGGTAAAGAAGAATTGAAAAGAATTGCTGTCCATGAAACCGGTCATGCCTTAGTTGGTGAGAAGTTCTGTCCTGGCTCTGTTTCTGCAATAACCATTACTTCAAGAGGAAAGGCCCTGGGTTATGTCCGCCATAATCCCAGAGATGATATGTATTTGCAGACCAGAGACTATATTGAAAAACAAATCGGTATCAGCATTGCCGGAGCAATTGCAGAAGATATTCTATTAAATGATAGGAGTACCGGAGCAACCAACGATTTTAAAAAAGCCGTAAAACTGGCCAATAAAATGGTGGCTTCAGGGATGACTGATCTCGGTGTTGTTGAGGAAAGTACCGTTCCTAAACAATTACTCCATGAGGAAAGAACCAAAATATTTAAAAAAGTAGAGAAAAAAGTCCGCAATATCATTAATAATAATAAAGAAATTATGGAAAAGATTACGCGTAAGTTGGTTGAAGAAGAAAGGTTTTCGGGAGATGAACTAAGGAGATTATTAAATAATTAGACCGGATTAATACTTTATCTAGCCAGATTACTGATAAGTATCAGTAATTCTGGTTAATACATAATTAAAATAATAGAAGAAAAGTTTTTAGGTTGATTTTACTAAATAATATCCAAAAGGTTTAAAAAGTTTAAACATTATACCAGAAGGAATTATAAAAACGCAAAACATATATTATGCGCAAAATAATACACAAAATTAACTTTACAAAATATAAGAATTTAATTTATAAATCATAATCCCAATTTCATGTAATTTAAATTATGTATATGGTATGGTATAATTAAATTAGTTTTAATTAAATTTTTTATTAAACCGGGTTATTTATAATTGATTTTTCTGGTCGCAAAACTTGACTTATTATTTTTTATTATTAGTTTATTTCAATTTTTAAGGTAAGTGGGATAGAGGTTATTTAATTTTTTTAGTATAACTAAATTATTAAAGAACTTGTTAATAACTTTTTTCAGTGTTATAAGCTATGGAAAAAGAAAGGGGACAGTAAGTGATAGCTGAAATAATCTCAATAGGAACAGAATTACTCCATGGTGATATTGTCGATACCAATTCGGCTTACCTGGCTGAAAAATTAACAGGCTGTGGTATAGATGTTCATTATATTAGCACAGTTGGTGATAATAAACAGAGGTTATATAAAACTTTACAACAGGCTGTCGAGAGAGCAGATTTGATTATTACCACTGGTGGTCTTGGTCCAACGATGGATGACCTGACCCGGGAAGCTATATCAGAAATAACAACTTGTCCTTTAGTAATGAGGCCAGACCTTGTTATTGATATTGAAGGTTATTTCAATCATAAAAGAACGACAATGACTCCCAATAACCTGAAACAATCGTATCTTCCTGAAGGGGCAATACCGATAAATAATCCTGTTGGTACTGCTCCTGGAATATTACTTGAGAAAGATAATTATATTATTATATCTTTGCCCGGGGTACCGCGGGAAATGAAGATAATGTTTGAAGAAAGTGTCCTGCCATATATTAAGAAAAAAAATAATTTAATGATTATATCTAAGGAACTACATTTTATTGGAATAGGGGAGTCTACCCTGGAAACAAAGCTAGAAGATATTATGGATTCTATGAACCCTTCCCTGGCATTATTAGCCGGGGATGGAGAAGTAAAATTAAAAATTACCGGTAAAGGAAGAACGAAGAAAAAAATAGAAAATAAAATATCAGAAATAGTCAAAACTGTCAGGAATAGAGTGGGAGAATATATTTACGGAGAAGACGAGACAAGTTTACCGGATGAAATAGGTAAATTATTATCAAAAAGAGGGGTTACCATAGCCCTGGCTGAGTCATGTACTGGGGGACTGATTGGGGCAAGAATTACAGATATACCGGGGAGTTCAGCATATTTTAAAGGAGGAGTCATTGCCTACAGTAATGAAGTTAAGATTAATCATCTCGGAGTTAATAAAAATACAATTAATAAAGAGGGGGCTGTTAGTCCGGAAACTGCAGCTGAAATGGCTAGTGGAGTTCGCCAGAGATTGGAGGCTGACATTGGACTTAGTGTCACCGGTATTGCTGGTCCTGAAGGGGGTACAGATGAAAAACCGGTAGGCCTGGTGTACGTCGGTCTGGCCGGGATTGATGGTGAGGTAAAAACATATAAATTAAATTTTAAAGGTGATCGTAATAAAAACAGGTGGTTAACTACTCAGTCTGCTTTTTATTATTTATACCGGTATCTTAAATTTTCTTTTAAATGACAGGGAAGTTGTCATCTGAAAGAGTTTTTTATTATTAATGTTTTAACAATATATTTTTGAGAGGATTATATCCAGGGGGGCATGTTGATGAAAAGAAAGTATTATTTATTAATATTATCAATTTTTATTTTTATAATGGCATTTAGTACTACAGGACTGGCTATTGAAATTAATGATAATTCTTCATTTATCAAGGGAATAACATCTTATTATAATCAAAACTTTGATGAAGCTATTGTTAATTTAAATAAAGCAATTAAAAATAATAATAATGAACAAATAATAGTTGATTCCCTTTACTATCAAACCCTGTGCTATATTGGGAAAAATGATATTGTCAAAGCTAAAGAAAACATCTTAAAATTAAAAAAAATGGGATATGAATTTGGAATTATTCACTGGAAACTTGGTGAGGTTTACTTAAATAAACATAAACAATTTGATAGTCCATTTTATAATGAAGCAAAAAAAGAACTGGAAAAAGCTTATTTACTTGGTATTAATACTACTCTTTTCCACAGGAGCCTTGCTCTTGTCTATAAAAATCTTGACGAATTAGATAAAGCAGAAGAGGAGTATGAAATGATAATAGCCCAGAATGGACAAGCCGAAGATTATATTAATCTGGCTTCTATTTATAAAAAACTGGGTAAGGTGAATTTGGCCATTAATACTTATGAAAAGGCTCTTGATATGACTGAAAGCACTCAGAATAGGATATCAATTTATTCAAACCTGGCTGAACTTTACATGAATGATAAAGATTATGAGAAGGCGATAAAAGTTCTTGAGGAAAGTAAAAAGATTAATCCTGATTTTGTTGCTATAAGTACTAAACTTGGTGAGGCCTATTATTTAAGTGGCAATTATGAACTGGCCAGAGAGGAATTTGAAAAAGTAGTATCAATCAATGATAAATCCTATAAAGCCTATTATTATCTTGGAAAAATTCATGAAATTAACCACAATGAGGATAAAGCCATTTATTATTATAAACAGGCCCTCAAATATAACCCCGAATATGCCTCAGCATATATCGCTCTGGGAGATATTTATATTAGACAGGATAAACCCTATTTAGCCATTTCCCATTATTCAACTGCAATTGAAAAAAACCCGAATTACCCTGATAGCCATTTCCACCTTGCGGTAACTTATTATATACTAGAAATGGAAGATGCAGCCATTGCTGAATTAAAGAAAACATTACACTTAAATCCAAATCACCGCGGTGCTCAAAAACTGTTAGAGAAATTAACAGAGGGTGAGTAATTTTATGAGGTTATTTATTGCTGTTAATATTCCTGACAGGACAAAAGACCTTATAGAACGTAAACTCATCACTATTAAAAGGCAGGTTAGACAGGGTATAAAATGGGTCAAAAAAGATAACTGGCATATAACCCTGAAATTCATAGGAGAGGTGGGGGATGAGAAAGTCTCCGAAATAAAGGATTCTTTAGAAAGTATTTCAGAGAGAGTAAAACCGTTTTCTATTACAATTAATGGCCCTGGGGCTTTTCCAGATATCACAAGGCCAAGGGTAATGTATTTAAGTATTAAAGAAGGTAGTGATAACCTGACTTCTGTCTATAAACTGTTAGAAAAAGACTTAATAGATAGAGGATTTAAAGCCGATGATAGGGAATTTACTCCACATCTTACTCTGGCCCGGAGCAGGCGAAGAACTGATCTTAACCAGTTATCTAAACGTCTTAATAAAGTAGTAGAAAGTCTTGAAGATTTTAAAGCCAGAGTAAATATAAATAAACTGAGTTTGATGAAAAGTGAGCTTTATAGAACAGGACCAGTGTATAAAGAAATATTTTCAGTTTTTTTAGAATAACCCTTGCTTTTTTAAAACATATGTTCTATAATGTTAACTAACAGGACTGAACATATTTTCGGTTTTTGTAATAATTCAAAAATTGGTGGGAAGGTGTGGTAATTTTGGCTAAAAACGAGAAGGAAAAAGCTCTGGAGATGGCTGTAAAACGTATAGAAAAACAATTTGGGCAGGGGTCTATTATGAAACTGGGAGAGGCTACTGCCCTTAATGTAGAAGTTATTCCAACAGGTGCTTTACCCCTTGATTTAGCATTAGGGGTAGGGGGTGTTCCCAGGGGTAGAATTATTGAAATCTATGGACCTGAATCCTCGGGTAAGACTACTCTGGCTTTACACATAATTGCTGAAGCCCAGAAACGCAACGGGGTTGCTGCTTTTATTGATGCTGAACATGCCCTTGATCCCAAATATTCAGAGAATCTGGGGGTTAACATCGATAATTTATTGATATCACAGCCAAATAATGGTGAAGAAGCCCTGGAAATAGCCGAAGCCCTCGTGCGCAGTAATGCCATCGATGTAATTGTTATAGATTCTGTTGCTGCTCTTGTTCCCAAGGCTGAACTGGATGGAGAAATGGGAGATAGTCATGTTGGTTTACAGGCCCGGTTAATGTCCCAGGCCATGAGGAAATTATCGGGTGCTATCAGTAAATCAAAGACTGTCTGCATTTTTATTAACCAGATCAGAGAAAAGGTCGGGGTAATGTTTGGTAATCCCGAAACAACTCCAGGTGGACGAGCCCTTAAATTTTATTCTTCAGTAAGAATGGAAATCAGAAAAACTCAGACCCTGAAAAATGGAGATGAAATAGTAGGGAGTCAGACCAGGGTGAAAGTTGTTAAAAACAAAGTTGCTCCTCCATTCAGGCGGGCTATTTTTGATATTATGTATGGAACGGGTATATCGACATCAGGATGTATCCTCGATATGGGGGTTGATACCGGAATTATTGACAGGGCTGGTTCCTGGTATTCCTATGGTGATGAGCGTCTGGGACAGGGACGTGAAAATGCTAAAAACTTCCTTGAAGATAACCCGGATATTATGAAAGAAATTGAAATGAAGATTAAAGAACGGGTAGGTCTGGAAGTGGAGGATGAAGTTGCCTCAACTAAAGAAAATAAATCAACTGGAAAATCGAAAGCTAAAGGTAAGAAAAAGTGATATAAATTATATATAATAAGGGATGATAACCTTGGAGGAGGATATATATCAAAAAGCCAAGGATGATGCATTTCGGCTCCTATCTTATCGGGAGCGGAGCCAGTATGAGCTAGCCAGCAGGTTGATTAAAAAAGGATATTCTAAAAATGTAGCAGATAAGGTTGTAAACCATCTCAAAACATTGGGATATATAGATGATTATAGATTTTGCGAAAAATATGTTAGGCATAAAATAAAGAATAATCCCAGGGGAAAGATGCTTTTGTATTATGAATTAAGGAAGAAGGGATTGGACGAGGGTACCATTAGAAATGTATTAGAGGAAATGGTCCCTGAAGAAACTGAAATTAATATAGGAATAAAACTTGCTACAAAATGGTTACATCATAACCATAATATTAATAAAAAGTTATCAAAATTGAAGAGATATCTTAATCGAAAGGGATTTAGTTTATATATAATCCATAAAATTATTAATCAGATTGAAAACAATAATGAGAAAACATATTAATATTATGTATAAGGACATCTTCTTATAATTTTACAGTTGTTTTTTATAAAGGACCGCCCTTTAGCTATGGCGGTCTTTGTCTTTATTTCGGGTATTATTTTTTCATTTCTTGACAGGTCTAAAGAAAAGATATAAAATAATATCAGGCGTTTTCCCAATTGATTTCAAGGAGATTTCTAAATACAACTAAATAAAGTTAGGAGGTGAATAATATTAATGGAGGTGCGCTTTATGTAATTATTGCTTTACCACTGGGGATATTATTAGGTTATTTAATTAGAAAATATATTGCTGAAGCCAGGATTCAGACGGCTGAAGAAGAAGCCAGAAAGCTCCTTCAGGAAGCAGAACGAAATGCAGAATCACAAAAAAGAGAGATAATTATTGAGGCCAAGGAAATTGCCCATAATATTAAAGAAGAGGCTAATAGAGAAACTCAAAAGCGTCGAAATGAACTCCAGAGAATAGAAGATCGACTGGTTAATAAGGAAGAATCCCTGGACCGGAAAACCGAAATTCTGGAGAAAAAAGAACAGAGTTTAAGAGATAAAGAAAGTAATCTCGATAAATTAGAATCTGAAATTAAAGAACTTAAAGAAAAAGAACTAAAAACCCTTGAAGAAATATCTAAATTTACCCAGGAAGAAGCAAAGGAGTATTTATTTAAAAAAGTTGAAGAAGAATTAGACCACGAATTCGCTAAAATGATTAAAGAAAAAGAGGCTAAAGCCAAAGAAGAAGCAGATAAAAAGGCACGTGAAATATTATCACTGGCTATACAGAGATGTGCAGCAGACCATGTTGCTGAAACAACTGTCTCGGTTGTGTCTTTGCCCAATGATGAAATGAAGGGACGAATAATTGGTCGTGAAGGTAGAAATATCCGCACCCTGGAAAGCCTGACTGGAATTGATCTTATCATAGATGACACACCTGAAGCAGTTGTAATTTCAGGCTTTGATCCCATCAGACGTGAAATAGCCAGAATTGCCCTCGAAAAACTGATAGTAGATGGAAGAATACATCCGGCACGAATTGAAGAAATGGTAGAAAAGGCCAGAAAAGAACTTGATGCCCATATAAGGGAAGTAGGAGAAGAGGCTACTTTTGATGCTGGAGTTCATGGTTTACATCCGGAACTTGTAAAACTACTAGGAAGACTTAAATATCGGACCAGTTATGGCCAGAATGTATTACAGCACTCCCTTGAAGTATCCTATTTAGCTGGAATAATGGCTGCTGAACTTGGAGCCGATATTAACCTGGCTAAACGTGGTGGACTTTTACATGATATTGGAAAATCCATAGACCATGAAGTAGAGGGTCCACATGTTAAAATCGGGGTAGATATTGCCCGTAAATACGGAGAGTCTGATAAGGTTCTTCATATTATCGAAGCCCATCATGGTGATTTTGAATTTAAATCTGTCGAAGCAGTACTGGTCTCTGCTGCTGATGCAATATCAGCTGCTCGACCAGGTGCTAGAAGGGAAACGCTGGAAGCTTACATTAAACGTCTGGAAGAATTAGAAAAGCTGGCTAATTCTTTTAATGGTGTTGAAAAGGCTTATGCGATTCAGGCCGGTAGAGAAATAAGGGTTATAGTTGAGTCTGATAAAGTTGATGATTCTAAAGCAGCTAAACTATCCCGGGATTTGGCTCAGAAAATTGAAGATAATCTGGATTATCCCGGTCAGATTAAAGTTGTTGTTATCAGGGAAACAAGGGCAATTGATTACGCCAAATAAAATTTGAAAATCCGGGCTCCTTATGGAGCCCTTTTTATAATCACAAAAATGTTTGAATCAAATAAAGATAGAGAAAATTTTTTATATATTTTTTTCAAATTTATGCAGGAATTTTTTTAAGTTGTGACTAATATATTATATAAAAGTAGTTAAAATTTTACAAAACAAGGAGGTATTTTACTAACATGGAAGTATTGAAGGTATCAGCCAAATCAAGTCCAAATTCAGTGGCAGGGGCATTAGCAGTTGTTTTAAGAGAAAGAGGAAGTGCGGAACTCCAGGCAATAGGAGCTGGAGCCTTAAATCAGGGAATAAAAGCAGTTGCTATAGCCAGAGGATTTGTTGCTCCCAGTGGAATTGATTTAATATGTATTCCCGCCTTTACTGATATTGAAATCGATGGGGAAGAAAGGACAGCAATAAAATTAATAGTAGAACCCCGCTAAATTTAACGCTTTACAATAAATATTCCTGTTTGCCATTAAGGCAAACAGGTTTTTTTATTTTTTCTTCATTTTTTAAAATATATGATAATAATATTTTATTGTAAATAAAATTGTTGGGGGTTCAAACATCGTGGTAAATATTATCTGGTCTTTACTTATTTTTACTGGCTTTATGATGGCAGCATTTACTGGAAATATGGATAAACTTACAGATGCAATATTTAAAGGAGCTTCAGAAAGTATTGATATTTTAATAAAATTAATCGGTCCTATGAGCCTGTGGCTGGGTATAATGAATATTGCTAAAAAATCAGGGCTGGTTGAACAGTTAGGTAAACTTTTAAAACCAATTATTTCATATTTTTTTCCTGGTGTTCCCGAAGAACACCCGGCCAGTGGTGCCATTATATTAAATATTACTGCCAATATGTTGGGATTGGGTAATTCTGCTACTCCTCTGGGGATAAAAGCCATGCAGGAATTACAGGAGTTAAACAATTATAAATCTAAAGCAAGCCCGGCCATGTGCACCCTTCTAGCCTTAAATACATCCAGTATCACCTTAATTCCATCAACTGTTGTCAGCCTTAGAACTGCTCTCGGTTCTACCAATCCTGAAATTATTGTAGCTACAACAATATTTGCAACAACTGTTTCAACCATAACTGCTTTAATTCTGGATAAGGTTTTTAGAATTTATACAGGGGGGGATTAGTCTATGGAATTATTTTTCGTAGTATCCATCTGGGCTATTCCCCTTTTTTTTGTTATTATTCTTATATATGGTTACTTTAAAGGTATTAATTTATATGAAACATTTATTGAAGGTGCGGCTGAAGGTTTTAATACAGTTGTAAAAATAACCCCATATTTACTGGCAATGATGGTAGCTATTAATATTTTTAAGGAATCAGGAGCCCTGAAAATATTTATTAATATTTTAAAACCTTTTTTTAGCTATCTTCAAATACCAGAACCGGTGATTCCATTATTATTTTTAAGACCACTGTCAGGCAGCGCTTCTCTATCTTATGCCAGTCAAATAATGAAACAGTTTGGCCCTGATTCATTTATAGGGAATCTTGCTTCTACAGTTCAGGGAAGTACAGAAACTACATTTTATATCCTGGCAGTTTACTTCGGGGCTATTGGAATAAAACACTACAGGTATTCAATTATCGTAGGATTGATTGCTGATGTTGCTGGATTTTTTGCTGCTATATTTATATGTAAACATATATTTTTATAAAACTTATAATAATTATGTCCCTTAAGTTGTAACTTTATTGATTGTTCTGTATAATAAAATAAACACAATCTTAATTGAACACACCATTAAATTGTAAATCAAGGGGGGAAAGATCGGTTTTAACCGTATACAAATATGTCAGTAGACTTACATATTCACACAAATGCATCTGATGGAAGTCTAAGCCCCGGGGAAGTTGTTAAAAAGGCAATAGATTTGGGATATAAAGCAATTGCTATTACGGACCATGATACCGTTGCCGGTATCATACCAGCCCTGCAGGTTGCCAGAAAATCTTCTCTGGAGGTTATTCCAGGAATTGAGATAAACACAGATATTGAAGATAGGGAGTTACATATCCTGGGTTATTTTATAGATTATACAAAACCTGATCTGCTTAAAGAGTTAAGTTCACTTAAAAAAATGAGAGAAAAACGGGCCAGGAAAATGGTCCAGAAATTACGTAACATGGGTATCAACATTGAATGGGAAGAAGTAATCAATATTGCCGGACAGGGAACAATTGGAAGAAGCCATATCTGTCAGGCTATAATAAATAAAGGTTATGCTGATTCCTGGAAAGAAGTTTTCGAAAAATATATTGGAAAAAATTCACCTGCCTATGTACCACGTAAAAAACTTACTCCATTAAAAGCCATAAAGCTTATTAAGGAATGTAGCGGGATACCGGTTATTGCTCATCCCGGGCTGGTAGGTGATGATGACCTGGTGAAATGGATTATCAAACACGGTATAGAAGGACTAGAAGTATTTTACTATGAACATAGTGAAGAAGAGTGTCAGAAATACTTGAATATGGCTAAAGAGAACAATTTGGTGGTTACTGGTGGCTCCGATGATCATGGGCCTGGAAATAAAGATGGGTTGAGATTAGGAAAGATAAGACTGGATTATACCGTAGTTGAAGAGTTGAGAAAACGGGTATAATTTACCTTAAATATGTAAATGATATTAGTGATATCATAATTATACCCGGGGGTTATAAAATGCTAAATAAATGGATTGATATGTTTGAAGAAATCTTTTATGACTATACAAAACAATATGATGAAAATATTAAAGAAATAATAATAGAACGCAATATTGAACTCAGTATAGAAGAACTGGAGGAAATATTGAAGGATGCTAAAAACCGGGTCCTTAACATTAGAAATATTTAATGAGACCGGGTCAAAAGCTTTATTATTATGGTTACTGTCAAAAATGCAGGAAAAACCTTTTTTACGTCGAATTCTAAGTATAGGAATCATGCTATATTTATATAAAGGAGTGGTTTAACTTGAATTTTTCCCAGATCAGTAATTTCATATCTCTTGGAGGACCGATGACTATTCCCCTTATTATTGCATCTATTTTCGGGGTTGCCGTAATTTTAGAAAAATTGATTTTTTTTGCCAGATACCGTGATAATAGCTTCAGGCTGATTAAAAAAATTGAATTGCTTGTCGAAGAAGGTGACATTTTAACAGCCTTAAATGAATTGAAAGGAGAACGGGGGCCAAATGCCAAATTATTGTCAACCGCCCTTGCCCACCATAGTGAAGAACCTGGCCGTATTAAAGAAGTCCTCCAGGCGGTAGGTGAAGATGAAATTAAAAAAATGGAAAAGCACTTACCGATACTTGATGTGATAGCTACAGTTTCCCCCTTACTGGGACTACTTGGAACTGTAATGGGTATTATCAGTAGTTTTAATATTATGGGAGCTGCTGCCGGTGCAGCTAACCCTCATCAGATCAGTGCCGGTATTGCTGAAGCCTTAATTAGTACAGCCCTGGGACTTATAATAGCTATTCCTACTGCTGTTTTCTATTCTTACTTTGCCAATAAGGTTGAAAATAAGGCCCATGAAATGAATTTAAGTATGATCGATATTTTAGAGGTGGTTGGAAATAACAGGAGGGAAGATAATGTTAAAAACTTCTCTTAAGAAAAAACCATCTATTAATATAATTCCAATGATTGATGTTATCTTCTTTTTACTCGTCTTTTTTATGTTGTTTACAACCTTTCGCACAACCCCTTACGGTATCGATCTTCAGTTACCAAAAGCGGTAACTGTTACCGGCCAACAGGAAAATAATATGATTGTCAATATAAATGAAAAGGGCGAATTATATTACCGTGGAGATAAGGTAACTATGTCCAGGTTAAAAAATATCGCTAAAAAAAGAACTAACCAAACAGATAATCTAGTTGTTATTATTAATGCCGATAAGGATACCAAATACCGTTACATAGTACAGGTTATGGATAATTTACGCCAGGTAGGAATTTATAAGCTGGCACTTGCTGCCGAAAAAGAGGGGTAATCTAAATGTATTATAGAAAAGATTCCAGTCGTTTTATGTTTTATATTATTATTTCATCCCTAATCCACTTAGGGATTATTATGTTTTTTACAATGGGAAATTATAGTGTTCTTGGTGGAAAAGGGGAAACAAGGCATGATTTTGAATTTGTACAGGTTGTAGAATTTAAAAATGAAGTAAGACATGTAAAACCTGAAACAACCATTAAGCCAGAGAGAAAAGATAACAGGCAGGAGAAACCAGCAAAGGATGAAAATATAGAAAATAATGAAAAAATAGCAGAGACAGAAACTGAAGAACAACCCGTAAATAATAAAACCAGTGAAAGCAAGTCACGTGAAGAAAATTCCATTACTGATAAGAACTCTGTTAAGGATAATCATAATAAGAATCCTGAGAAGACTGATATTGATGATAATGTAAAACAACAAAACGAAGTAAAAGATAGTATAGATAGTCCTGAAACCAGGAATGATAAAAGCTCTAAAGGTAATAAAAATAATGAAATAATCTCCAGTGAGAAAAGTGATATGGAAGTAAAGGTTAATGAGGAAAACAGTTCAGGAAAAAAATCAAATTCTAGAGCAGAATCGGAAAATACTGAATCTGAAAAAAGTAAGCCCGAACCACCCCCTCCACCTACTGCTGGTGATCTAATTGCCTTTTCTCCACAACCTTATTACCCTAAAGATCTGGTCAGTCAGGCCCTGTCAGGTGTAGTAGAACTGGAAGTATCAATTTCTACAAATGGTGAAATAGAAAATGTTGTCTTATCAAAATCATCAGGTATAGAACAAATGGACAGGAATGCTCAATTAACTATTAAAAGGGGCTGGAAATTTAACCCCTATAAAAAGCCTTATACAATTAAGGTTATGATTGAATACAAAGTTGATGAAAAGGGTAATTCTTCAGTTAATGTAAAATTAGGAGAATTAGTATTTAAGTAGTGGTGCCAATCAGGGGGGAGGTATTTAATATAATGAATAATATAAAAAAATTACTCAGGTTTATGATATTTACAATTTTAGTGTTTACCTTTCCCTGTACTGCTGCTGAAGACAATGTGTTTGTACAGACAGATGAATTTAATAACTTGCGTCTGGGTAATGATTATATTGTAATTGTTGTTAATAAAGATGAAAATGCCCAGGGTCGGTTTGCGATAGAAACAACAGGGGGAGCTCCTATGAGGAATAATGATGACCATAAACCCCTGGTTTATGGTAGGCCGAAACCCTGGACATCTTACACTACTATCTGGATTGATGGCGAACACTATGTTTTCGGTGGCAAGACAGGGAGAAGAGCAGGTAAGAATGGTAAGTACGGTGAAGTGACTAAAGAGCCATATGTAAAAAATAATAGTATTCATACCATGACAGTTTTTAATAAAATATCTGTTGAACAGGTCTTGACACCTGTTAAATCTTCAACTACAGGTTTATTTAATTCAGTGCAGATAAAATATAGAATTAAAAATAATGATACCAGACCACATAAAATCGGGCTCAGGATAATGCTCGATACAATGCTTGGAGAAAATGATGGGGCTCCTTTTAGATTTGGTCAGGATGCAGTAACCACAGACAGGTTATATTATAAAAAAGAGTTGCCCGTCTTCTGGCAGGCATTTGATACTCTGAGTAACCCTAATGTTACATCACAGGGTACCTTTAACGGACCATCTGTTACCCCTCCGGATAAGGTTTATCTGGCAGACTGGGGGAGTCTGGCTGATGGTGTCTGGAATTTTGATTTTAACCCAAATGAAGAATTTATAAGAAAAGGGGAGTTTGAAACCGATAGTGCCATTGCCATGTTCTGGGTACCGGAAATACTTAAACCAGGCCAGGAAAAAACCTATATTACTGAGTATGGTCTTGGTGGTATTACTATAGTGCCAGGTCTTATTTCACTGGGGGTTACCTCACCTGCGGAAGTGACTATAAATAAAATCAATAGATCATTCCCGGTTATTGCCTATGTAGAAAATACAGCTGAAATTGCAGCTAAAAATGTTAAAATCAAATTAAGTTTACCCGACAAACTAACAACGGAACAACCCATCAGAGAACTGGGGAATATGGAACCGGGAGATATATCACAGATAGTGTGGAAGGTTACCCCAACTGATTCAAATCTACCGCGGGAGATCAGTTATGAAGTTAAAGTTGAAGCTGATAATACCGATTCCAACAGTGTCAGTCGAAATGTAAAATTTGTTGGTCCACCAATTTTAAATGTTGAATTAAAACTTAAAGATAAATTAGTAACTAAATTGGGCAAATTGTCACCAAACCCCTTTACAGTAAGTGCTACAATTAATAATACCGGGGATTCAACCCTGTTTGATGTTAATACTACCCTGGTATTACCACCCGGTTTGGTACTGGCTCCAAAGGAAAGGTATAGAAAATACACTGGCTTTATACCTCCTGATCAATCTGTTGAAGTAAAGTGGCAGGTTAAAGCCCTGGATGTAGAGGGGAAACTACCCTTTGCCGTTGAAGTCAGGGGTCTTGGTGGTTATAATTCTACTGAAATTAAGAATATAAAACTTCCGGGACGCAAACCATTGATTTATCTTAATATAAGGGATGAAGACCGGTTAACCGAAGGTGAAATAATTACTATTGACGTGATGGGTGAAAATCTGGAAAATTTGAATAAAATGGATATGGTGTTAAAGTATAACCCATATCACCTGAAACCAATATATGTTTCACGTGGAAACATTTTCTTAAAAGATGGAAAATTATTGCCATGGGAAGAACCAAATATAAATAAAGAAGGGGTCATTATAGTAAAAGAAGAATTGCCCCGGAAGGTAAACAGGGGTAAAATAACCAGCATCCATTTTAAAGTAATATCATTACAACAAATTGACCTCACCTGGGGTGAATCCAGATTTTATGGAAATAATAATAACCCGATAAAAGTAGAACTACGTGGGATTGAATAATATTAAGGGGGTATTTTGTGTGAAAAAAATTATTGTTCCCTGTTTAATTGTTTTAATGTTATTTTCAGGATTAACTGTTTCTGCTGCAGATTTAAAAGATGTTCCAGAAGACCACTGGGCATATCAGAGTATAAAAATGTTAATCGATAAGGGGTATTTATCCCTTTACGAAGATGGTACTTTCCGGGGTAAGGATAGTGTTACCCGTTATGAAATAGCAGCCCTTATCGGGCGACTTCTTGAAGATATTCAACAGGGTAAATTATCTATGTCAGAAGAGGATATTAACCAGGTAAAACGTTTATCCCTTGAATTCAGGGATGACCTGGTGGAACTGGCCAAAAAACAGGAAATCTTTTCTGATCAGATTGAAAGGTTAAAAGAAGATGATCTCATTCAGAATGAGGATATCGGTAAGGTTAATGAAAAAATTAGTGATTTACAGAATGATATTACCCAGATAATTGATAGTATAGTCAAAATAGCAACCCTTGAGAAAAAAGTAGAAAAAATAAACAGCAGGATTGAAGAACTTGAAGTCGAATTAAATAATCAGGATCAGGAAATGTTACAGATCAAAAAGGATCTTGGAGAAAGTCTCTACCAGAACTTAAAAGACCAACAGTCTATCAATATGACTAAAATCCAGAGTTTACAGGGTGAGGTAAACAACCTTAAAGAAGAACTGGCCAAAAGCCAGGCTGAAATAAAACAACTTAGGAATGAAAATAGTAATTACAGATTATATCTTATTGGAGTTGCTTTGTTAGCCTTACTTGCCAGATAATGGAGGTTGACCATCTTGAAAAAATATAGTAAATCTATAGCACTATCCTTAATAATAATACTGACAATTTATATTTTAACACCTGCATTATTCAGTTCTATATTTGTCTATAAAGCCCGGGCTAGTTCAATAGACAGGAAAGATGTCTATCGTGGAGTAGGCATAGCCCTACTTTTAGTACTGATTGCTAAATTGGGAAAAGCAGCTGAATCTAACACGGAACCGGTGGACAACCCCAGTGACATAAATTTATCTGGAGAAGACATAGAATTACTGGCCAGGGTTATATATGCTGAAGCCAGAGGAGAACCATATGAAGGGCAGGTAGCTGTTGGAGCTGTTGTTTTAAACAGGGTTGAGAGCCCTGATTTTCCGGATACTGTTAAGGAAGTAATTTTTCAGGATGGACAGTTTTCTTCTGTCGATGATGGTCAAATTTATCTAATTCCAAATAAAATTGCCTTTCGTGCTGCCAGGGAGGCATTAAATGGCAGGGATCCAAGTCAGGGTGCTTTATATTTTTATAATCCCAAAACAGCTAAAACCCTCTGGTGGCTTTCCCAGAGAAAGGTTACCGTTAAAATCGGTAACCATGTCTTTGCAAAATAAGTTATGTTAGTATTAATTACAAAAAGAGGTAGACCAGATGGCCTACCTCTTTTTGTATTTTAAGCCTTTTTATTTTAAGACTTTTTGTACTGTAAAAGTAAGTTTTGTTGGTTTAAGTTATCTTTTTTATATTAACACATTTTTTTACTAAATTTAGACTTAATAATTAAATTTATATTATCATCACCTGGTTTTGCGACCAGATAAAAGAAAGTCCCGGAATATTATTATCCCTAATCTTTAATTATTATCTTCCTCAGGGGCAAAAGGTAGTTTTTCAACCCCTGTAATTTTATCATCATTTTTCAAAGAAACCACCTCATACATATTACCCGTTCTGGAAGTTTCGGTTAAATCGTTAACCTTAACTGTATAAAGTTTTTCATTACCAGTAGTTATCAGTATATAATCATCAGGGTTAGCACAAATAACCCCGGCCATTTTATAGATACTTGAACCACAGGTTTTTAACCCCTTACCATTTCTATTCTGGGGATTATATTCCTCGATAGGACTTCTCTTACCACGGCCTGTTTTTGAAATGGAGACAACACTGGTATTATTATTAACAAGATTGAAGGAAACTACCTCATCACCTTTAGCAAGTTTTATTCCAATACTTCCAATGGTGTTCCGACCGGTATCACTAACTGAATCTTCTTCAAACCTTATAGTTTTTGCCTTTTTAGTACCCAGTAGTATTTCCTGGTTTCCATCTGTTATTTCCACACCAACCACTTCATCACCTTTATTTAATTTAATTGCTTTAATTCTGGAATAGGTGGTTTGATATTCCCCACCTATTGTTTTCTTAACCATACCCTGTTTGGTAGCTATAGTAATATATTTTTCTTTGGTTTCTTCATTAAGGCAAATAACTTTAACTATTTTTTTAGAGAGAGGTATTTTAAGGAAATCTTTAATATTATCACCTGTTGATAAGCCATGATGTTCTGGTATTTTATGAACTGGTAATGTATAAACATCACCGGTATTGGTAAAGAAAAGGAGTGTATCCAGGGTTGTCCCTGTCATGGTATCTATAATATAATCATTTTTGCCGGCCCGGGCATATTCTGAGGAAGTGGTGCGTTTGATATTCTGGCGGTAGGAAAAGGTCAAAAAGACTTTTTCTTTTTTGATTAAATCTGTTTTTTCAATTATGGCTTTTTCTTCATCTTCGATAATTTCAGTTTTACGTTTATCTGCATATTTATTTTTAATATCAAGTAGTTCTTTTTTCAAGACTTTATCAAGTTCATTTTTATTGTTAAGGATTTTTTTATAATACTTAATCTGTTCTTCCAGTCCTGCTGATTCCTGATGCAGCTTTTCCTCTTCCATACCGACAAGTTTTTGCAATCTCATTCTCAGGATGGCTTCTGCCTGCTTTTCAGTAATAACAAGTTTCTCCTGAAGTTTTTGCCTGGCTTCTTTTGTTGATTTGGAATGTCTGATTATAGAAATAACAAGGTCAAGCTTATCAATTGCAGTTATAAGGCCCTGTAAAAGGTGGAATCTTTCTTTCGCCTTATTGAGTTTATATTTTGTCCTTCTGGTAATAACCTGACGCCTGAAATTAATAAAATTTTTTAAGATTGTTATTAAATCCATAACCCTGGGTTGTTTTCCATCCAGGGCAAGCATATTAATACGATAATTTGTCTGCAGTGAAGTAAATTTATATAATTGATTGAGAATGATATCCGGATCAGCTCCTGATTTCAACTCAACGACAATCCTTAAACCCTCCTGGTCACTTTCATCCCTTAAATCGGATACATTATCTATTTTTCCTTTATTAATTAGCTCTGCAATATCTTCCAGTAACTTTACTTTATTTAAATGATAAGGAATTTCTTTAATAATAATCTGTTTTTTCCTGCCTTTTTTCTCAATTTGAGTCCTGGCCCTTAAGGTTATTTTTCCATTTCCCGTTTTATAGGCTTTTTTAATACCTGAAAGTCCAACTATTTTGGCTCCGGTAGGAAAATCAGGCCCCGGTATGTATTTCATTATTGTTTCAAGTTTAGCATTGGGGTGTTTCAAAAGGTGAACCATGGCATCAACTACTTCCCCAAGATTATGGGGCGGAATACTGGTACTCATTCCGACTGCAATACCACTGGCTCCATTAATGAGTAAATTTGGTACTTTAGTTGGAAGTATCTCCGGTTCTTGAAGAGAACCATCAAAATTATCTACAAAATCTACTGTATCCTGAGTAATATCTGCCATAATATCCTCAGCCAGTTCGGTTAACCTGGCCTCGGTATACCTCATAGCAGCGGGGCTGTCCCCATCAATTGAGCCAAAGTTTCCATGTCCATCAATAAGACAATATCTCTGGTTAAAATACTGGGCCATACGAACCATAGCATCATAAACTGAGGCATCACCATGGGGATGGTATTTACCTAATACTTCCCCGACTATCCTGGCAGACTTTTTATGTGGTTTATCATGGGTTAAGCCTAATTCCCGGGCTGCATAAAGAATCCTGCGATGAACAGGTTTCAAACCATCCCTGACATCCGGAAGGGCCCGGGAGGCAATAACACTTAAGGAGTAACTTAAATATGAATCTTTCATTTTATCTTCAATTGCTATTGATCTGATTTTTTCAGCCATTAATATTCCCCTTTCTCAATTAATTCCTTGTTTCATACTTGATATTATAACAAATAATTAACTATTTCAAGAAACAGCTGGTAAAAATCTGTTCGTTTTGATATAATATAGTGCGAAAAGGAAGGTGAAAGGACATGTCGCTATTTGAAGGGGCTGTATATGGTGCGGAACAGATTGAGATATTAAAAGGTCTGGAAGCAGTCAGGAAAAGACCCGGAATGTATATAGGAAGCACAGGAATCCGGGGCCTTCACCATCTGGTCTGGGAAGTAGTTGATAACAGTATTGATGAGTACCTGGCTGGATATGGTGATAAGATTGAAGTTACAATTAACGAAGATAATAGTATAACCGTTGAAGACTGGGGGCGGGGTATACCGGCTGAAGAACACCCCGAGACTGGATTACCGGCTGCCCAGGTAGTAATGACTACCCTTCATGCCGGGGGAAAGTTTAATAATAACAGTTATAAAGTATCCGGTGGTCTTCACGGTGTCGGTATATCTGTAGTTAATGCCCTCTCTGAGTGGCTGGAACTGACTACATACTGGAATGGAAATGAGTATTACCAGCGCTATGAGAGGGGATATCCCAAAACAAAATTCCAGAAACTGGGGACCAGTAATAGAAATGGTACTATTATCTCTTTTAAACCAGATCCAGAGATTTTTGATGTAACTGAGTTTAAATATGAAACCCTGGCCCATCGTCTTCAGGAATCTGCTTTTTTAAATAAAGAATTATCCCTCATTTTGATAGACAAAAGATCAGATAAAACTAAAAAAGAAGTTTTTCAATATGACGGGGGTATAAAAGCCTTTGTAGAATACTTAAATAAAAACCGTCAGGTTATAAATGAGGATATTATATATACTGAAAAAGAGAATGGGGATTACTACATTGAAGTAGCCCTTCAGTACAATGAGGGGTACAATGAAAGGATCTTTTCATATGCCAATAATATCAATACTGTTGATGGTGGTTACCACTTAACTGGTTTCAAGACAGCATTAACAAAAGCAATAAATAACTTTGCCAAACAAAATAACCTGCTTAAACAGAGTGACCCTACTTTAACCGGTAATGATGTCCGGGAGGGTTTAACTGCAGTTGTTAATGTCAAATTACCAAATCCCCAGTTTGAGGGCCAGACCAAATCTAAACTGGGTAATAGTGAAATAAGGAGTATTGTTGAGAGCAATATTTATGAT
Source organism: Halothermothrix orenii H 168 (assembly GCF_000020485.1). Classification (GTDB taxonomy): domain Bacteria; phylum Bacillota; class Halanaerobiia; order Halanaerobiales; family Halothermotrichaceae; genus Halothermothrix; species Halothermothrix orenii. The sequence continues at coordinate 1,268,985 of NC_011899.1, read as the reverse complement.
TACCTCAGCCTCTATTTAGATTCCAATCCGGAAGTTGGTAAAAAGATAGTAGACAAGGCTATACAGGCGATAAGAGCCCGTCAGGCTTCCAAAAAAGCCAGGGAACTAACCCGGAGAAAAAATGCTCTAAATTCTCATTCCTTACCGGGTAAACTGGCCGATTGTGCCAGCCGTAAACCAGAAAAGAGTGAACTATTTCTGGTTGAGGGAGATTCAGCAGGCGGTTCAGCCAAACAGGGACGCAACAGGCATTTCCAGGCGATTTTACCGTTAAAAGGGAAAATAATGAACGTGGAACGGGCTCGTCTTGATAAAATATTGAGTAATAATGAAATAGCTACCATTATTTCGGCCCTGGGTACCGGTATTGGTCAGGAATTTAATATTGATAAACTACGGTATCATAAAATTATTATAATGACTGATGCCGATGTTGATGGTGCCCATATTGCAACTCTTTTATTAACTTTATTCTACCGGTATATGCCTGAACTAATCAAAGAAGGTTATATTTATATAGCCCAACCACCTTTATATAAAGTCTCATGGAAGAAAAATATTCGCTATCTTTATACTGATAAAGAATTAGAATCTCTAAAAAGGGAGCTCGAAAATAAATCATATTCCATTCAGCGGTATAAGGGGCTCGGTGAAATGAATCCAAGACAGCTATGGGAGACTACCATGAACCCTGAAACACGTAAACTACTACGGATTGAAATTGATGATGAAATTGAAGCAGATGAAATTTTTACCCGCTTAATGGGTTCCAATGCCAGTCTAAGGCGTGAGTTTATTATTTCCAATGCCGATATGGTTGATGAATTGGATATCTAAGATAGTTTTTATATCTATAAAATTACTGAATATTATTACCGGGGCAGGAGATAATAAGATTAAAAAGAAAAGGGGGCTTGCATGACTGAAAAAGACATTAAGCCAGAACGTGAAAAAGGGGCCCCACCTCCCGATTATATGCCGGCTATTTTTGGCTGGATGAGTTTTGAGGATCAGGAAGAGCATGCCAGGGAAATCGTTGATTTTGTCAAAAAACTTGATAAGAAAAATGGCAAAAACACTTAACAAAGTTTATCTTACAGAAGGTGATTAATCTGGGTATCCATGGTTATGAATTCAGTAATCTATCGGAGAAAGAGATTGATAAGATAAAACATCTTGAAGAGGAGCTAAATAGAGAGAAAGAAGATAATATTATTATATTAGCCTTTGAAAAAGAATAATGTCTTTTAAGAAGTTTACGGGTTCTTTTACCCGTAGCTTCTTTTTTATTGCAGGGGGGTGGTTTTATGCAAGAAATTTTTAAAAACAATATTTCTATATTTTCGTAGCAGCAATCATAGGTATTGTAACCGGTATCATATCATTGTTTTATGCCCATATAGTAGATAGTTTTTTAGATATTTTTATAAACAGTTTTATAAATAACCGCAGGAGAAGCTATCTTATATTGATCTTACCGGCAATTGGAGGATTTATTACTTCAATTATAATATATACTGGAAGTAAGGCAGCCAAAGGTCATGGAATACCGGCTATTCTGGAAACCATTGAATCTAATAAATACGGTCTTTCATCTAGAGATTTGCTGGTTGAAGGGCTGGCTTCAGCTATCACCATTGGCTCAGGTGGTTCTGCTGGTAGAATAGGGCCGGTGGTAGAGATCGGGGCAGGGCTCGGGGATATTGCAGGGAGAAAATTAAATATGCCTCTCGGTACATACCAGACCCTACTGGGTTGTGGGGCTGCTGCAGGAATTGCAGCAATTTTTAATGCCCCGCTGGGGGGAATTATGTTTGCTGTAGAAGTCCTATATACTAACCTGGAGATTAAAAGATTAAGTTTGATTGTTATAAGTGCTATTAGTGCTGATGCTATTGTAAGAAATATATCGGGCTACAATCCTATCTTTGATTTGCCCCCATTTCAGTTAAACCATCCCCTGGAATATATTTTTTATATTATACTGGGAATACTGCTGGGGATATTCTCTAACCTCTTTATAAAGGGGCTTTACATGGTTACTAACCTGTTTAACAATTTAAAAATTAACTACCATTTAAAACCCATCATTGGAGGTCTGTTTGTAGGTTTAACCGGTTTTTTTATCCCCCGGGTACTGGGGACAGGTATTCCTGTTATATCAAAAGCTTTTACAAAAAGTTATCTATTTAATACTTTGATAATATTAGCTATTTTAAAGATAGTGGCAACCTGCCTGACTCTGGGCTCTGGAGGTTCCGGGGGTATTTTTGCTCCTGGTTTACTGGTCGGGGCCTCAACAGGTCTTTTTTGTGGGGGTTTTTTAAATACATATTTACCCGGTATTGTAACTTCACCTGAATCTTATGGTATTGTAGGAATGGCTGCTTTTATAAGCGGTATAATAAGGGCTCCTTTAACTGCTGTTTTAATAATCTTTGAGTTAACCGGAAACTATTCACTGATATTACCACTGTTACTGGGGGCTGTTTTAGCCAGTAATATTAGTAAACATATTTGCCCGGAATCAATTTATTCACCAAAATTATTCTACCGTGAAATCAGTAACTACCAAAATAAAGTGAAATCCTGATAACTTTACATTAAAAAGTTATTATAGTATAATTTACACCATAGTGTAGACGGAGAACCATCATTAAGAATACACCATAGTGTGGGAGAGAAGTAGTGTGGGAGAGAAATGCTGGCAGAGAGGAGATGTTATAAAATATGAAGTTTCCTCAATTAGTAAACAAAAACAATATGACACCTGCCCAGGTCCTGGTGTTTGGTTATTTTACTGTTATTATAATAGGGACCTTATTATTGATGCTACCCTTTGCCACAAGTAATGGTCAGGGGTTAAACATAGTAGATGCCTTATTTACAGCTACTTCAGCTACCTGTGTCACTGGCCTTATTGTAGTCAATACAAGTACTGCCTTTACTGTCTTTGGTCAGTTAGTGATAATGGTCCTGATTCAGATTGGTGGTCTTGGTATCATGACCATGTCAACCATGATAGCTTTTGTTATTGGCAAAAAAATAACCTTAAAGGAAAGGTTAATAATCCAGGAGGATTTAAATCAGTTCAAGATATCAGGACTGGTAAGACTGGTCCGATATGTAATTTTTGTAACTGTTATTATTGAAGGACTGGGAGCTTTACTACTCTTTGTAAGACTAATTAAAGACTATCCATTTATGAAGGCTTTATATTATTCTATTTTCCATGCCATCTCAGCTTTTAATAATGCTGGTTTTGATCTTTTTGGTAATAGTTTAGAAAACTATACAGGAGATATTTTAATGAACTTTGTTGTTATGGGATTAATTGTTTTGGGTGGTCTTGGTTTTGCTGTCCTGGCCGAACTCTACCAGATTAGGAACTTCAAAAAAATGAGCCTGCAGAGTAAAATAGTTTTGACTATAACCTTAATATTAATTATAGCCGGTTTTTTGTCTGTTCTGGGTCTGGAATATAATAACCCCGGAACAATGGGAAATTTAAATACTGGTGATAAAATACTGTCATCATTATTTCTTTCGATAACACCACGTACGGCAGGTTTCAATACTGTTCCCACCGGAAATCTCAAGAGTTCAACTCTCTTTTTATTAATTGTTTTAATGTTTATCGGGGCTTCACCGGGTTCTACCGGTGGTGGTATTAAAACAACTACTTTCGGGGTCCTGCTGATTACAGTTTGGAGTCTTATTACCGGAAAAAGGGATATTGAAATATATAAACGACGCCTCGATGACGAGATTATATTCAAAGCCCTTGCTATAACCATGCTCTCACTGGGACTGGTTGTTGCTGTTACTATGATTCTTACTGTTACCGAAAAAATGGATTTTCTGAGGGTCTTCTTTGAATCAGTCTCAGCTTTCGGTACAGTAGGACTGTCAACTGGTATTACTTCGGGTCTTTCTACCTTTGGAAGGATATTAATTACCATTACCATGTTTTCAGGAAGGGTCGGACCGTTGACACTGGCCATTGCTTTTGCAGAAAGGAAGCACAATGGAGTTTATCATTATCCTAAGGAAAAAATTATGGTAGGTTAACAATAATATATTTCACCCTGTAGGGGGAATATTAATAATAGCTATTTTTATGGAATATTTGATCTGGTATTAATTTTTTCTCTTGCGGGGTGATCTCAATTTTTAAGAACTTATCACCGGGCCAGATCCTGGTTATCGGTTATAGTACTGTCATACTGGTTGGAACAATTTTACTGCTACTTCCGGTTTCAACTGTAGAAGGACAAACTACAAATTTTTTAGAAGCTCTTTTTACTGCAACATCAGCAACAGCGGTTACGGGGTTAATAGTTGTTAATACAGCCGAACACTGGACTGGCTTTGGCCAGACAGTTATTATGTTATTAATCCAGGTTGGTGGCCTTGGTTTTATGACTACCACTACTTTGTTATTTTTAATTCTGCGCCGGAAAGTACTTCTTCAGGAAAGACTAATTGTCATGGAGGAAATTAATTATAATAAATTATCAGGTGTTATCAGGCTAACCCGTTATATAATTTTATTAACATTTATTACAGAAATAACAGGAACACTCTTATTATACCTGTATTTTAAGGGATTAATGCCCGACAACAGGGCCTGGTTTTATGCCCTTTTTCATTCTATATCTGCTTTTAATAATGCCGGTTTTGACCTCTTTGGTAATAGTCTTGAGAATTTTACCGGTTCCCTTTATATAAACCTGATTATAACTTTTTTATTTATATTCGGGGGGCTGGGTTTTCTCGTGATATCTGAAATATACAATAAAAGACAGTATAAAAAATTATCATTACATAGTAAAATGGTTATATCAATGACCCTGTTTTTAATAATTTCGGGGACCTTAGCCCTGTTTATTTTAGAATTTAACAACCCGGCTACCCTGGGTAACTACACTCCCGGGATAAAGTTACTGGCTTCTTATTTTCAGGCGGTAACACCGAGGACAGCAGGCTTTAATACTATCCCCATTAACCAATTTCGGGATGTATCTCTCTTTATAATGATTGTACTAATGTTTATTGGGGCCTCACCCGGTTCTACCGGTGGTGGTGTCAAAACAACTACGGCAGGTACTTTGCTTGTTGTTGTCTATAATATGGCCCGGGGTAAGGAGGATATTGAAATATTCCGTAGAAGAATTAAAAAAAAGGATATATATAAAACCCTGTCTGTTGTTGTTATATCCCTTCTAATAATAGTTGTTGTTACTATCGTTCTATCGATTACCGAAGAGTTTGCGTTTATCCAGATTGTTTTCGAAGTCTTTTCAGCTTTTGGGACAGTGGGATTAACAACGGGGATAACACCACAGTTAAGCAACACTGGACGCCTTTTTATTATAATTACAATGTTTATAGGACGGGTTGGTCCCTTTACTATTGCCATGGCCCTGGGGAGAAAAAGAATAAAGGCCATAAGATATCCTCAAGAAGATATATTAATTGGTTGAGGAGGAGTTAAAAATGAAACAGTTTGTTGTTGTAGGACTGGGAAGGTTTGGTTCAAGTGTAGCCAGGACTCTGGCTGAAAGTGGATATAATGTCCTGGCCATTGATAATGATGAAGAACGTGTTCAGGAACTAAGTAATGAAGTTACTCATGCCGTAGAAGCCGATGCTACTGATGAGGAAGCCTTAAGAACCCTGGGTGTAAGAAATTTTGACGTGGCGGTGGTCAGTATCGGTGATAATGTTCATGCCAATATTTTATCAACCTTGATTTTAAAAGAATTAGGTGTACCCTATGTAGTTACTAAAGCTAAAGATTCCCTTCATGGAAAGATTTTAACCAAAGTTGGAGCCGATAGAATTGTTTACCCGGAAAGGGATATGGGGGTTAGAATTGCTCATAATTTAACATCATCCAATGTTCTTGATTACCTGGAATTTGCTCCGGATTACAGTATAGTTGAAATAATAGCATCACCTGAAATGGTAGGTAAAAGTCTGGCCCAGCTTGAATTAAGAAGCAAATATGGGGTAAATGTTATGGCTATAAAACGCGGGAAAAACCTTAATATCACTCCAGGTGCCAATGATAAAATATTAGAAGGGGATGTTTTAATCGTTATGGGTAAAAACGAAAACCTTGATAAATTGAAAAAAGTATAATACACGTTTTTTTATAGTTATTTTTTTGCTTAATATAAAGCGTAAAAAAAAACAATTTCTAAAACTAACTTATTTACACTTAGATTTCACATATATTTCAGGCCTGTAGTTATTCTTTCCCATCACTGAATTGTTATTATGTCTAAAATTATAGATTTTAACTTCCAACCCCGGGTACAATAATACCGGGGTATGTATATATTTTGCAATATTCATGGTTTGGTGGTAGAATAATAATTGATTTAAAGACTTATTTTTTTTATTATGTAATGATTTTACTTTAATTTGATAAAATAATGTAATATAAAATATAAAGACATCTTGTACAGGAGGAAAATTATGAATAACAGAAAATACTTTATTTTGACATATGGATGTCAGATGAATGTTCATGATTCTGAAAAACTGGCCGGAATGCTTGAAGAAATGGGTTATAAGTCTACAAATAATTTAGAAGAAGCCGATATTATTATGGTAAATACATGTGCTGTAAGAGAAAATGCAGAATTGAGGGTTTTTGGCAGGGTCGGAGATTTTAAGAGATTAAAAGAGAAAAACCCTGATTTAATAATTGGAGTCGGCGGCTGTATGATGCAGATAGATGAAAATGCCAGAAAGCTTTATGAAAAATACCCCCATGTCGATCTCATATTTGGTACACATAATATTCACCATATCCCTGAACTAATAAAACGAATTAAAGAAGAAAGGGGACGTATCATTGAGGTCTGGAATCAGGAAGAGGGGTTAATTCCTGATATTCCCTATAAAAGGGAGGATGACTTTAAGGCCTGGATCTCCATTATACAGGGGTGTAACAATTTCTGCACCTATTGTATTGTCCCTTATGTCCGGGGCCGGGAACGGAGCAGGCCTGCCGCTGATATAATTTCTGAAGCCCGTAAATTAGCCAGTGAAGGGGTTAAAGAGATAACCCTTCTGGGGCAGAATGTTAATTCCTATGGAAAGGATTTAAAGGAAGATATAGATTTTGCTGATCTGCTTAAAAGACTTAACAGGGTTGAAGGGATTAAGAGAATAAGATATATGACCTCTCATCCCCGGGATTTCAGTGATAAAATGATTAAAATTATAAAAGAGTGTGACAAAGTATGTGAACACTTTCATCTCCCTGTCCAGTCGGGTAGCACCAGAATCCTGAAAAAAATGAACCGTGGGTATACCCAGGCAGAATATTTAAATCTGATTAAAAAAATAAAGAGTCAAATCCCGGATTACAGTATTACTACTGATATTATTGTAGGATTCCCCGGTGAAACAGAAGAGGATTTCCAGGAAACCTTAAAAGTCATCAGGGAAGTGAGATTTGATATGGCTTATACATTCAAATATTCACCCCGGAAGGGAACTCCGGCTGCCAGACATAAAGACCAGGTTAGTGAAAAGATTAAGCAGGATAGATTAACCCGCTTAATTGAGGTCCAGAATAGTATCAGTTTAGAAAACAACAGGAAACTCAAGGGTAAAACAGTAGAGGTTTTAATAGAGGGTGAAAGTAGAAATAACCCCGATACTTTTGAAGGCAGGACCAGAACCAATAAACTGGTTATAGTCCCCAGAAATGAAAACCTGAAGGGTCAAATAGCAAATGTTAAAATAAACAGGGTTGGAAGCTGGACATTATATGGTGAGGTTATAGATAATACCCGGGAAACTGTCTTAAATACCTGAAAGAGCCTGTCTTTCAGGTATATTTCTTTATTGGCTGTTTGTAATATGCTATAATCAAATTGAATAGAGACAATTTGAGGTGAAATGCTGTATGAGTAAACTAACACCGATGATGCAACAGTATCAAAGTATCAAAAATAAATATAAAGATGCCATCCTTTTTTTCCGTCTGGGAGATTTTTATGAAATGTTTAATGATGATGCTAAAATAGCAGCCAGAGAGCTGGACCTGGCTCTTACTGCCCGAAATAAGGGTGGTGGTGAAAAAGCACCAATGGCAGGGGTTCCCTGTCACTCTGCTGAATCATACATTGCCAAACTTCTGGAAAAGGGATATAAAGTTGCCATCTGTGAGCAGATAGAAGATCCCAGTGAGGCAAAAGGTCTGGTATCCAGGGAAGTTGTAAGGATTATTACTCCGGGTACAATAATAGAAAATGAAATGCTTAAAGATAAGGAGAATAACTACCTGGCGTCAGCTATTTGTTATAAAGATCATTTAGGTTTTTCATATGTTGATATTTCCACCGGTGAATTTTATGTTACCCAGTTTTCACAAAAGTTCAGTGATAAAGTGTGGGATGAGCTTGACCGAATTCAACCCCGGGAGGTTATAATTTGTAAAGAACTTGAGGAAACTGAAAATTTTGCAGATAAAAAGAAACAGATGAACTTCGTCTACAATTATTCCAGAATAGAAAAGGTTAAGGCGGCCTATAATTTTTTATTAGAACACTTTAAAACAAACTCTCTTTCAGGATTTGGCTGTGAAGACAAACCAGCTGCTATCCTGGCGGCCGGAGAAATTATTAATTTTCTTAAAGATACCCAGAAAAGAACATTAGAACATATAAACAGAATTACTACATACAATTTAACTGATTATATGGTCCTGGATTCTGCCACCAGATATAATCTGGAACTGACCTCAACAATAAGGGGTAACAAACATAAGGGTAGTTTATTAAACGTTCTTGATCAAACTATAACTTCAATGGGAGGACGCCTCATTAAAAAATGGATTAATCAACCCCTTATAGACAGGAATAAAATAGAAACAAGACTTGATGCAGTAGAAGAACTGGTTAATAATTATCTGCTTCTTCAGGAAATAAGGGAACACCTTAAAGGAATATATGACCTGGAAAGAATTTTAGGAAAAGTCTCCTACGGTTCTGCTAACGCCCGTGATTTAGCAGCTCTGAAATATTCCATATTGAAATTACCTCAAATTAAAAAGGATCTGGAACAACTAAATACTAAATTATTTAAAAATATGCACGAAACATTTGATCCCTTAATAGATCTTGCTGGATTACTGGACCGGTCTATAGTTGATGAACCACCGGTTTCAGTAAGAGAGGGAGGCTTGATAAAAGATGGGTATAGTAGTGAGCTAGATGAACTGAGGAAGGCCCGTACTGAAGGAAAAGACTGGATAGCAAACTTACAAAAGACAGAACGAGAAAGAACCGGAATAAGTTCACTAAAGGTTGGTTTTAATAAAGTATTTGGCTATTATATAGAAATTACTAAAGCAAATCTGGACAGGGTTCCTGATAACTATACCCGCAAACAGACCCTTTCAAATAGTGAACGTTTTATTACACCTGAATTAAAGGAGAAAGAGGCCCTGGTTCTTGGAGCAGAAGAAAAAATTAATGACCTTGAATATAAACTATTTGTTAAAATCAGAGATATTGTAAGGGATAACATTAAACGTATCAAGAAAACAGCTGCTATCATTAGCAAACTGGATGTTCTGACTTCACTGGCCCAGAATGCCCTGGAACGGGATTACAATCGGCCCCGGATTAATAATGATGGGGTTATTGAAATAATTAAGGGCCGTCATCCTGTCGTTGAAGATATGGGAAAAGGAGCTTTTGTCCCCAATGATACTTACCTTGACCTTGAAGAAGAACGTTTTATTATAATTACCGGTCCCAATATGTCAGGAAAATCAACCTATATGAGACAGGTTGCTTTGATTGTCTTAATGGCCCAGATGGGTAGCTTTGTTCCAGCTGATAAAGCAACCATAGGGATTGTAGACAGAATATTTACCAGGGTTGGAGCCAGTGATGATTTAACCACCGGTCAGAGTACTTTTATGGTTGAAATGAATGAGGTTGCCAACATTGTTAATAATGCTACCAGAAATAGTCTTATAATACTCGATGAAGTAGGAAGAGGGACCAGCACATACGACGGTCTGAGTATCGCCTGGGCTGTAAGTGAATATATTAATAATCCGGACCGGATTGGAGCAAGAACACTGTTTGCGACTCATTATCATGAACTAACACAGTTAGAAAATAGACCAGGGATAAAAAATTACAATGTTCTGGTTGAAGAAGATGAAGATGGGGTTCATTTCCTCCATAAAATTATCCCGGGAAAAGCCAGTGAAAGTTATGGTATTGAGGTTGCTCAGCTGGCTGGATTGCCGATGGAAATAATCATCAGGGCCCAGGAAATTTTAGCTGAACTGGAAAAAAAAGGAAAAGAATCAACAAAGACAGGTAAGGGAGAAAATAAAAATATATCCCATAAAACCGAATCAGACCTTATAAATAATATACACGAAAGTGATAAAGAATATCTTACGAAAAGAAATACGAATGATAAAGTACAGCAGCTCCCCCTTTTCAAGTCTGAATACAGGGTTATTGAAAAAATAAAAAATAAAGATATTGTTAATATGACCCCCATGGAAGCAATTAATTTTCTCTTTGAAATTCAGAAGGAGCTTAAGGAAAAGGGGGAAAACTATGCCTGAGATAAAACGATTACCTGAATCTGTTGCCAATCAAATTTCAGCCGGAGAAGTTGTTGAAAGACCCGCTTCTGTAGTTAAAGAACTTGTTGAAAATTCATTGGATGCAGGTAGTAATAAGATTTTAATAGAAATTGAAAACGGTGGAAAGGACTTAATAAGGGTTAAAGATAATGGACATGGTATACCTTCTGATGAGATAGAAATTGCCTTTGACCGGTATGCAACAAGTAAAATTACTGATATAAATGATCTTTATTCTTTAAAATCTCTCGGATTCAGGGGAGAAGCCCTGGCCAGTATAGCATCAGTCTCCATTCTTGATATAATATCCCGGACAAAATCTCAAACAAAAGCTATTAAAATGAGACTTAAAGGGGGTAAAGTGATATCAAAAGAACCCTGTGGTGCCTCGGTCGGAACAGATATTATAGTAAAAGATTTATTTTTTAATACTCCAGCCCGTTATAAATACTTAAAAACAACAAGGAATGAATTTAAACATATAAGTAACATTATAACCAGGGAAGCCCTGGCTTATCCCGGGGTTAATTTTACCCTTATTCATAATGGACGAATAGTCCTGAAAACACCGGGAACTGGAAAAACCCTGGATTGTATCTATGCGATATATGGAAAAGAAATGGCACAAAGTCTGGTTAAAATAGATTATGAAGACAGGTATATAAAGGTATCGGGATATATTTCCAGACCTGATTATTACCGGTATAACCGTAGTTATGAAATATTTTTTGTAAATAAAAGGGCAGTTCATAACTCAATTTTAAACAGGGGAGTTGAAGAAGCCTATCAGGGGCTCTTACCTCCCGGGGCTTATCCGGTTGTATTTTTAAATTTAAAACTAAACCCGATTCTGGTTGATGTAAACGTTCATCCCACCAAAAAAGAAGTAAAGTTTAGTAGAGATAAGGTAATAAAAGAAGTAATTCAAAATGGAATTAATATTGAGTTATCAAAATTAGATAAATCTCCAAGGCTTAAAAGAAATATTAATCCATTAAATAGGGATGACAAGACTAAAGATAAAAGTGAGTATCAAAAAATAAAACTACCTGAAGATAAAGAGCAAATTACAAATAAATCTTCCGATGCTGGTATATTAAAAAATCAAAATCCCTTAGATTCACAGGATTCAATTTTGCTTCCCAGTAAAAAAAATGGGTTTTATAGTAAAAAAAACTCTCAGGTTAGTCAAAATAAATTTATGGATATTAATAACAAATTAGAAAAAACCGAGATTAACGATAACTACAAAAAAGATAAACATTATAAAACAGATTCAATAAACATTAAAGATAATAGTATTAAAGAAAATAAAAATAAGATGGACATTCCGATAAAAAGGGTCCTGGGGCAGATTAAAAACACTTATATTATTGCTGAAGGAAGGGATGGGCTTTATATTATTGACCAGCATAATGCCCATGAACGTATATTATATCAATCATTTATTGAGAAATATAATAATAGTGAGATTGTCTCACAACCCCTGGTAGTTCCCGTCAACATTGAAACTACCGCTCCGGAGGCTGAAGTGCTGAAAAGTTATTTGCCCCAGTTAGAAAAAATGGGTTTTAAACTGGAGGTTTTTGGGATTAATAGTTTTATAGTCAGGGAAGTTCCCTCCCTGATAAAAAAACGTTCAAATAAAAGGGTTGTTAGGGAAGTAATAGATAAACTCCTGGAACACGATAAAGCTATGAAACCATCAGAATTAATTAATGAGATAATTTCCTATATGTCGTGCCGTGGGGCAATAAAGGCCGGTGAATATCTGGATAAAAAGGAAGCAGAACAAATTATTGAAGGGTTATTTAAAACAGATAACCCTTATCGCTGTCCTCACGGAAGACCGATAATAATACATATAACAGAGGATGATATTAATAAGGGAATGGGGCGTAAATGAGGAGGTAATTATTTTGATTAAACCCCTGACAAATCATGGAAATAAGAATATATATCCTGATAATTCTACCCTTATCGTTATCCTGGGACCTACAGCTGTAGGAAAAACCAGTTTATCTTTGCAGCTTGCCCGGGATATAAATGGAGAGATTATATCAGCCGATTCCATGCAGATATATAAAGACATGGATATAGGTACTGCCAAGGCCAGTCAAAAAGAGCGGAATATAATTCCCCATTATATGATTGATATTATTAAACCAGATCAGGAGTTTTCAGTAGCTGAATACCAGGCCATGGTTGATAACTTAATACCCGGGATTGTATATCGAAATAAAGTCCCCATATTGGTGGGGGGAACAGGTTTATATATAAGGGCTGTTATAGAGGGATTTTTATTCCCTGAAATGGACAAAAATATAGAATTAAGGCAAAAACTTCAAAAAGAGGCGCAACAGTATGGAAATAAATATGTTTATAACAAACTTAAAAAAATAGATCCTGAACTTGCTAAAAAACTCCATCCAAATGATTTGAGGAGAGTAATACGGGGAATAGAAGTGTATCACCAGACCGGAAAAACCATGACTTATTTTAAAAAAGAGAAACAAAAAAAAGGTGATCGTTACCGAAATCTGAAAATAGGGCTTTACCGGGAGCGTGAAGAACTTTATAAACGAATTAATAAAAGGGTCGATATTATGATAGAACAGGGTCTCATTGATGAAGTTAAGTACCTTTTAACAAAATACCCTGATTTAAGTAAAACAGCCAGACAGGGTCTCGGTTATAAAGAAATTATCGGGTATTTAAAAAGAGAGTATGACAGGGAAGAGGCCATCAGGCTTTTAAAAAGAAACACAAGACGGTATGCAAAACGGCAATTGACCTGGTTCAGGCGGGATCAGGATATAAACTGGTTTAACCTTTCAACCGGTGATTATAAGAAAATTTATTCAGAAATAAAAAAACTGAGCAGGGACTTTTTACTTGACTTTTAAAATAAATTATGTTTTAATACATTTATGATTAAATATAATAAATCTGTTGCCGAATCCCATTTTTTTGGGAACGGGGGACCCGTTTTTTATGGGGTTAATCCAGTATCAATATAATTATTACTGGAAGGAGACCTTTTACTCCTAACCCGACAGCTAACCTCGTAGGCGTTAAAAGGACAGATAGATAATGAAGAATTTCTACCACTTCAGTCTATCTGGAGTGGCTTTTTTTATTAATAAAGATCCCCAGTATTGTAAGGAACTGGCCCGCAGTCTAAAAGCCAACGTTGTGTATGGGGATGCTTCTGACCCTCAAATTCTTGAAGATGCAGGGGGGTATAAAACTGATATACTTGTTGCTTTAACACCTAAAGACCATGATAATCTCTTTATATGTAAAATGGCCCAGAAATATTTTAATGTAGAACGGACTACTGCCCTAGTCAATAATCCTGATAATGAATGTTTATTTAAGAAAATAGGTATAACATCTATATTTAATACAACCCAATTGTTAAGTTCCTTAATAGAACAACATGTTGCCGTTGAGGATATCAGTAATTTAATTACCCTTGAAGACGGGAAATTAAGTGTAGCCCAGATTATTATTCCTGAAAATGCCCCTTCAGTTGGTAAAACAGTAAAAGAATTAGATTTACCGTTAAGTATTGTCCTTGGAGGCATAATCAGAAATGGTGATATAGTAATTCCCAGGGGAGGAACAATTATTAAACCAGGTGATAAAGTTCTGGTTATTTCCCTGCCCCAGGATCAGGCAAAAGCAGTCAAGGCTCTTGGTGGTGAAGAATAATGAACTACCTGGATATTCTTAAATTTCGCTACAGATTAATTATTAAGTACACAGGAATTATAGTAATGTTAGTTGGGGTATCTATAATAATACCCTTATTTTTACTGTTATTTTACCCACAGGACCTTGATTATGCCCCCTACTTTATTTTTACTGGTTTATTTGGGTTTTTATTGGGGTTTTTAATGTACTTACTTACAAAGAAACAAAAAAATAATGTTTCCTTAACCTTGCAGGAAGGTGGTATTATAGTAGTATTTTCCTGGATAATTGCCATTATCTTATCTGCTATTCCATTTGTCTGGGGTTTAAATATGAATTGGACTCATGCTATTTTTGAGGTTGTAAGTGGCTGGACCACAACAGGTCTTTCAGTGATTGATGTAACTACAACACCATCTATCTATCTTTTCTGGAGGAGTTTTATGCAGTTTTTAGGTGGAGCTGGACTGGCAGTAATTGCTTTATCATCAATACTTCCCATGCAGGGCCTGGGTCTATACCAGGCTGAAGGTAGAAATGACCAGTTATTACCACATGTTAGACGGTCAACAAAAATGATTATGCAAATATATACCGGGTATACAGTTACAGGGACCTTACTTTATTACATTTTTGGAATGAGTTTTTTTGATGCAATAAACCATTCAATGGCAGCTATATCCACCGGTGGTTTTTCTACTGTACCAAAAAGTATAGGTCAATGGGATAGTATATCTATTGAAGTTTTACAATAATTTTAATGTTTTTGGGAACTATCAATTTTGCCACCCATTATACCCTGTTAAAAGGGAAGGTAAGAAAGTTCTTCAGAAATGCAGAAATTAAATTAATGGGTTTATTGTTAGGCATATTACTACCTGTTATTTTGTTTGTCTCCCTAATTCCCCTTTACAATTCCTTTACTAAAAGCATTAGAGTTGGAACGTTTCAGTTAATTTCAGCATTATCTACAACAGGTTTTTCAACAATTAGTTTTAATGAATGGACGATTTTTGCTAATATGATTATAATCATATTAATGTTAATAGGTGGGGGGACAGGTTCTACTGCCGGTGGCATTAAACAGTTTCGAATTTATATAATGTTAAAGTCTTTATTCTGGGAAATCAGAAATCATTTCTATCCCAAAAATGTTATTAAAGAAGATTACGTATGGAGAGGGGAAGACAGGTGGTATATAAAAAGCCACCATGTAAAGGAAATAGCTAATTTTATTACTATTTATGTTATTACCTATTTTACAGGGGTTTTAATCTTTCTTGCATATGGATATTCTCTAAAGGATAGCATGTTTGAATTTGCATCAGCCTTAGGAACGGTTGGATTATCAGTTGGGTTAACTTCAGCCAGCACCCCTGGTGTTATTTTATGGACTGAAATCATCGGAATGTTTCTGGGTCGCCTTGAATTTTTAATTATTATATTTGCTATTACAAAAATTATAAAAGATATTTCCTTTCTTATCAAAAAACAAGCTTAAATAGTATATAACATATTAACATTTTCCTCACCCCATTCATAATATATAGATGTGTCAATTTAAAAATACGGGGTGAGGTTATGTATATTAAAAACTATAATAACCTGGATCAGAAGACAATACTGGAACGTTTAAAAAAAGGGGAAATAACAATTCCCCGGGCTTTTAAATTATTGATGGAATTGGATGACTATAGACAATCATCTAATTCAACCGCATTTACACCCCGTGATGAAAAGAATAAAGATACAGCCGGTAATTCCCTTCCCTTTAACAAAACCAATGTAGAAAAGGTACTCAAGGATATGGATAAACTGGTCGGTTTAACCCGGATAAAAAAACTCGTTAAAGAATATATTTCATTTATTCAGGTTCAAAAAATGAGGGAACAGTATGGGCTAAAGACAGAACCAGTTGTTATGCACATGATCTTTAAGGGCAACCCTGGTACAGGAAAGACTACCATGGCCAGGTTGCTGGGACGTGTTTTCAAGGAACTCGGTCTTCTTGAAACAGGTGACTTGATAGAAGTAGAACGGGCTGATCTCGTTGGTGAATATATCGGGCATACAGCCCAGAAAACTAAAAAGGTAATTCAGAAGGCCCTCGGTGGGATTTTATTTATTGATGAAGCATATTCCCTGGCCAGGGGAGGAGAAAAGGACTTTGGGAAAGAAGCAATTGATACCATGGTTAAAGCAATGGAAGATTATAAAGATAAACTTATTATAATCCTGGCCGGTTACCCCAGAGAAATGGAATTCTTTTTAGATGCAAACCCCGGCCTCCGCTCCCGTTTTGCTATTCAACTTGATTTTCCTGATTATTCTGTTGATGAACTGGTAAAAATAGCGGAATTAATGTTTGCCGAGCGTGAATATATATTAAGTGAAAACAGTAAACATTATATATATCGAGTTCTTACCCATATTCTTAACAAAGAAGACAGTATCAGAGGTAATGCCCGAACAGTACGCAATATGGTCGAGGATACGATAAGACATCATGCCCAAAGGGTTATAGAGCAGAAAGTTATAAATAAAAAGACTCTGATGCTGATAAAAGAGGAAGACCTGTCCGGGGGTGTAGGGTCTAATGACCGATTGTCTGGTAACGGGGATGCCTAATGTCGGTAAAACCTGTTTTGTAATTAATTTTGCAGAATACCTGGGTCTTGATAGGTTAAAATTAAGTATTAAACAACCGGCCGGTTATACATCTATTAGAAGTTATTCAGTCACAGAAGCAAGAGAACAACTGGTATCACCGGAGAGTAACTTTACCGATTCGGTCCAGTCTATAGATATAGAAATTCCGTCCGGTAAAGTAATTAAAAAGCTAAAAATTATCGATAGCTGTGGGCTCGGTGATGGTATTCATCCTGAATATGAAGTTAGACTGGCCATGGCTACGACCATAAGATTGATTAAAAACAGTGATCTTATATTACATATAATAGATTTAACCCAGTTAAATATGAATAGTGATGAGTTACTCCAGTCTGTTGATAAAATGATCATGAATTATGCCAGTCTAGAAAAAAATTATGCTATCCTGGCCAATAAGGTAGACCTCAAGACCGTAAAAGACAGGGTAAATCTCCTGAAGAATGTTATTAATGACAAGGTGATAATACCGATCTCTGCCCTTTATAAATATGGTTTTAAAGAAGTAAAAAAGCTGGTGTTAAGTTATGTTTAAAAGGTTTTTTAGTATTTTTTTAGTAGGCCTTGTTATTAAAATTATGGACGATTATCTGGACATTGATATAGATAACTTAAAAGAAGAGATTAATATTGTAAGGGTACTGGATAGAGGTGTCCTACCATATTCTTTAATTATTATTGTTATAGCCCTTGCCCTTAACTTTAAAGAAGCGGCTACATACTTTCTGGCCAGCTATACTGTGGGGATGGCTAAAATAAATAATTATGTTCTACCCAGTAAATTAAAATCATGGCAGGAAAGTATTTTTGTTTTTATTCTGAGTGTTATATTTTTTTCATGGCTTCAGACTTTATCTGCTATAATCCTCATAACCGGATTACAGATTGTTGATGATTTTATCGATTACAGGTATGATAAATATAAAGAAAAAAATAATATACTTGATGTAATGGGGTTTCCTACGGCTACAGCATTTTTTATGATATTATTAATAATCAGTCTTAAGTTTTTTCCAGTTAAACTTATTTATTTTGTTATAGCCTCCACTACTCTGTATCTTTTATTCTGGCAATTATATAAATTATATTCTCATAATTTAAAGATGAGTTGATTAAAATGATATTTTTTGTAATACTCAGTGTTTTATTAGGTTTTATTATCGGATATAATCTGGGGTTTAAATCTGGTTACAGGAAGGGATACAGGCATGGTTATACAAAAGCTCCTCTCAATATATTACAAAAAAGTCTGGAGAGGGGGCATTGTTTAATATGTGGTGATAAAAAATGAAAATTTAAGCAGGACTTTTTATAAAAATGTAGAATAAAAAGTATAACAGAAATAGAAGGGAGCATCTTATTATGAAAAACCAGTTTAATCTTCAGGATAACCTTTTAAATCAGGTCAGGAAAAAGAATGTTCCGGTAGTTATATACCTTGTTAATGGCTTTCAAATCAAAGGTAAAGTTACCGGTTTTGATAATTTTACTATTTTAATTAACAGTGAAGGAAAGGACCAGATGGTGTATAAACATGCAATTTCAACTATCATACCACAGGAAAAGGTGGATATCCAGTTAAGTTCAGAGTAAAGGTGGGTATTAAATGGAACTAAGTTTTACAAAAATGCATGGAACTGGAAATGATTTTATTATGGTAAATGGTAGTAACTATCCTGATTTAGATTTTAGTAAGCTTGCCAGACAATTATGCCGCAGACATTTTTCAATAGGTGCAGATGGTTTAATTATTGTGTTACCACCGGAGAGTGTTGAACATGACTTTAGAATGAGGATCTTCAATGCTGACGGTAGTGAGGCTGAAATGTGTGGAAATGGCATTCGATGTTTTGCCCACTATCTCCGGGAAAATAATTTGACTACCAGGGATGTACTTAAAATTGAAACCCTGGCCGGTATTATAACTCCTGAGATAGTATCTTATAATGGTGATAAGAGTCTAATAAAAGTAAATATGGGAAGGCCTCATTTTAAATCAGAAGAAATTCCTGTTAATATAGAAGATGAGCTTGATTATGTTAAAAATTTCCCATTAAAAATAGGAAATAAGAAGTTAAACATTAATTGTGTTTCGATGGGTAACCCCCATACTATTATATTTGTAGAAGATGTAAACCAGATACCGGTTTCAACCTGGGGTCAGGAAATAGAACACAATCCGCTGTTTCCTCAAAAAACCAATGTAGAGTTTATTCAGATTCAATCCGAAGATGAAATTATTATGAGGGTCTGGGAAAGGGGTAGTGGAATAACCCTGGCCTGTGGTACTGGAGCCTGTGCCTCAGTAGTAGCTGGTATTAAAAATGGTCTCCTCAAAAACATGGTGACTGTACACTTGCCCGGGGGAGACCTTAATATTGAATGGCAGGAACAGGATGTATTTATGACAGGTCCTGCAGAGAGTGTTTACACAGGAAAAATCGTAATACAGGAGGGATAAGCAATGGAAAATGCTGATAGAATTAAAAACCTGCCGCCATATTTATTCGCAGAAATTGATAAAATGATTGCCAGAGCAAAAAAAGAGGGAGTAGATGTAATCAGTTTCGGAATTGGAGATCCGGATCAACCAACACCTGATAATATAATAAATAAAATGATAGAGGCTGTTAAAGACCCTTCTACTCACAGTTACCCCTCTTATGAAGGGATGTATGAATACCGTAAAACAGTTGCTGACTGGTATAAAAATAACTATGGTAGGGAGTTAGATCCTGATAAAGAGGTTGTTTCTTTAATTGGTTCTAAAGAGGGGATAGCCCATCTTCCTTTTTGTTATATAAACCCCGGTGATATAGCCCTTGTACCTGATCCCGGGTATCCTGTCTATAAGACTTCAGTTTTGCTGGCAGGAGGAAAACCGGTTCAGGTTCCATTAGTTGAAGAAAATAATTTCCTACCTGACCTTAAAGCAATCGATGAAGATATCGCCAGAAAAGCTAAACTCTTTTTTATAAACTATCCCAACAATCCGACCGGGGCAATTGCTCCTGAGGAGTTTTATGAAGAATTGATTGATTTTGCCGATAAATATGATATAATAATTGCCCATGATGCCGCCTATAGTGAAATTGGCCTTGATGGATATAATCCTCCCAGTTTTATGCAGTTTGAAGGAGCAAAAAAGGTTGGCATCGAATTTAATTCTCTTTCCAAACCCTTTAATATGACCGGCTGGAGAGTAGGCTGGGCAGTTGGTCGTTCTGATGTGATAGAATCTTTAGGAAGAATCAAAACAAACATTGATTCCGGTATATTTGAAGCTATTCAGTATGCTGGAATTGAAGCCCTGACAGGCCCTGAAGATAATATTGAAAAAATGACAGAATTATATTCTAAAAGGAGAGACTTACTGGTAGAAGGCCTGCGTGAACTGGGCTGGGAAGTCCCTGTAAATAAAGCCACCTTCTATATCTGGGCTAAAGTACCTGAAGGCTATAATTCCACTGAATTCTCCACACATGTTTTTGAAAAAACCGGGATATTCTTTACACCCGGTAATGGTTACGGGGAATTCGGTGAAGGGTATGTCAGAATTGCATTAACAGTAACAGAAGAGCGTATAAAAGAAGCTTTAGAAAGACTTAAAAATAGTGATATAAAATTTAAATAAAACTTTAAGTAAAATAAAGACCTGTCCCTTTATCTGTAATTTTACAGATTCTCTGTTAACTGACACAGAGGGGACAGGTTTTTTAAATTTTAAAACGGTTTTTATAATGTTTTTAATCTAGAAAAACACCCTGATTAAGGAAAATCGGGTATTTATCAGGCAGGAAATTAAGATAATTTTCGAGAATTTTATAATATACCTCAATTATTTTTATATTTCACCTTTTCTTAACTGATCATACAATTACATGGTAACCATGATATAATTGTGTTACAGAGTAAAAACATTGAATTCAAATTATAATGGTAAAATATAAATGTTTTATTAGTATAGGGGGGAAATGAGATTAATACCAGAATAAAGAACAGGAGATTAATACTCATTTTTATAATTTATTTTACTGTAATTAATATATTAACATTGACAACTGGTTTTAATATAGTTACGGCAAACACTTCTTCTAAAATTGACTGGAATTCTGTTAAAAATCAGGCTAATTTAATCCTTAAACAGGACCCGGATAACATACTTTATAGTTTCCGCCTGGCTATAGCCATGGCCAACCTGGGAGAAATCGAGAAGTCATATAACTATATTCAGGGTATTTCTAACAGGATTTCGACACAACAGTTTAATAAAGAGATAAAACCTTACCTGGAAAGGTTAGGCCATAAAGAGAACCGTAATAATTTAATGCTCCTTAATTATGCTGCCTTCAGCGCTTCAATAAACAATAACCATAAAAAGGCTAAAACATATTTTGAAAGGATAGTAAAACTTGATCCAGACAATGTCTGGATGAAAAATTACCTGGCAGCTACTTTACTGGAACTTGATTTTTATGATCAGGCTGAAGATATTTTGAAAAAGGCTATCAAGATGAAAAGTAACAAATACTCTCACCTGCTCCTGGGATTAACCTATTATGAACAGGGAAAATATTTCAAGGCTCTGTATGAATTTACTAAATCCGGTGACCTGGTCAACAGATTTGTTTTTAAATAATTTAATTCCATTTTGTTTTTTTAGTTTTTGGATGGTATATTGGTTATCACACATATTTTTTTAGTTGTTAAGAACATATTTTATAATTATCAGCTAATTTAAGGTAACAAAATCTTTTTACATGTTATTTTTAGAAAAATTTAAATACTTAAAAATAACTGTCATAATTTAATATTGTAGTTATATTTCCAGATATGTTAAATCTGTTAACTCTATATTTTTATTTATTTTTTCCATAGTTGCTTTTGAAGGTTTATTATCGGTCTGTATTATCATTATGGCCTGCCCACCATATGATTTTCTTCCAACCTGCATACTGGCAATGTTCACATTATCCTGACCTAAAATGCTACCTACCTTACCAATTACCCCCGGTTTATCCTGGTAGGAGATAACCAGGAATTTACCCTCAAGGTTAAGGTCAATCCGAAAATCATTAATTTCTATAATCCTTAACCCAATGGGCAAATTAGTTCCAGCCACACTATAATTACCCTTATTTGTTTTTACCCTGACCCTTATTATGTTATTAACCCCGTCCGGTTTGCTAATCTGGCTTTCTTTAATTTCTATACCACGTTCTTTAGCAACCAGCTGAGCATTTACCAGGTTAACACGGCTATCCAGGATAGGATCAAGGATATCTTTAATAAGACTTGTTGTAAATGGTTTCAGGTCATGACCAATAACTTCTCCACCATATTCAGCTTCAATCATCTCAATGCGTTCATGTCCTTTCCATTTTGCTATAAAGTTTCCCAGTTTATTTACAAGATTCAAATAGGGTTTGGCTTTATTGTATTCCTGAATGTTTATAGAAGGAATATTTAGCGGGGATTCAGGTAGACCATTATTCAGGACATCAAGAACCTGTTCGGCAGCTGCTATAGAGACATTATCCATGGCTTCTGTAGTTGTACCACCAAGGTGGCAGGTCATAATAACCCTGTCTTGATATTTCAGTAAAGGATTATCTTCAGGTAATGGTTCTACTTCATGAACATCGATAGCAGCCCCGGCTACCTTGTGTTCTGCAAGGGCCTTTGCCAGGGCTTGTGTATCTACGTTTTTACCCCGGGCACAATTTATAATTCTTACATTATCTTTCATAATGGCAAATTCTTTATGGCTTAATATATGGTATGTTTCATCAGTTAGTGGGGTATGGAGTGTTATATAATCAGATTTTTTTAATACTTCCTTAAATCCGAGCAGGGGTACATTTATTTTAGCTGCTTTCTCTGGTGGTAGATAAGGGTCATTGGCAATAACCTTCATACCAAAGGCCTGGGCTCGAACAGCAACCCGACTACCGATCCTTCCCAGTCCAATAATTCCGAGGGTTTTTCCTTTAACTTCAACCCCCATGTATTTTTTTCTGTCCCAGATCCCCTCATGAAGGGCTTGATTTGCCTGTGGTATGTTCCTTGATAAGGCCAGCATCATTCCGATAGTGTGTTCCACTGCAGAAATAGTATTTCCGGTTGGGGTATTGAAAACTATTATTCCTCTTTTGCTCGCTTCTTCAATATCAATGTTGTCATAACCCGTACCTGCTCTTCCGATTACCTTTAAGTTTCTGGCCTTATCCAGGGCCTCTTTATCAACTTCAGTCATACTTCTAACTATTAATCCATCATATTCACCAATTATATCAAGGAATTCTTCCCGCGAAAGATCGGGATTAAAGGTAACATCTGCTTCCTGTTCAAGAATTTCTATTCCCTTGGGAGATATATTATCACTTACCAGTACTTTATACATACTCCTCAACTCCTCTCAAAACTTCTTTACAGTCTGATAATGCGACATCTAAATCAGTATTAATATTAAAATCTTTTAAACCTTTACCGAAAATCTCAATGGTTTTTAAAATATCATTACTGGAAACATAACCCATATGACCTATTCTAAATATTTTACTTTTTAAATTCCCCTGACCATTGGCAAAGTGGATTTTATATTTTTTATATAAATGTTCTTTAAATAGAGAATAACCAACAAATTCTGGTTGATAAAAAGCAGAAACAGTATATGAAGCAATTTCCCAGGGGACAAAGGGTTTAAAACCAAGTTTGACCATACCTTTTCTAAGGGCTTTTGTTAGTAATTTATGACGTTTATAAACTTTATCAAGGCCTTCACGGAGAATACGTTTCAGGGCCATATCAAGGGCATAAAGTAAGCTAACCGGTGGTGTATATGGAGTTTGCTGACGTTCATCATAATATTTTTTGGCTTTTTTAAGGTCCCAGTAAAATACGGGAAAGGAAGAAGACCTGATTTGTTTCCAGGCTTTCGGGCTTACAGAAAGTATAGCCAGACCTGGTGGTGTCATTAATGCCTTCTGGGAAGAGGTAACAACAATATCAAGGTTCCAGTCATCACATTTAACTGGTAGTCCCCCCAGAGAACTAACAGCATCAACAAGTAATACGGCATTATGATTTTTAACAATTTGACCTGCTTTTTCTAAGTTGTTTTGAACACAGGTTGAGGTTTCATTATGGGTAAAAAGTACAGCCTTTATATCAGGGTGTTTTTTTAATGTTTGTTCAAATTCGACAAAGTTGCAGGGCTGTCCCCATGGGTATGACAAATCTATTATTTCAGCACCAAAGGTTTTTGCAATATTCCTGAATCTGTGACCAAAAACCCCATTATTTACAGATAAAATCTTATCACCAGGGGAGAGGATGTTTACAACAGCTATTTCCAAACCCCCGGTTCCTGAGGCAGGAAATATTAGAACATCATTCTTTGTTTCAAAAACTTTCTTAAGATTCTCAGTAACTCTGACCAGTAATTTGGAAAAATCATCTTCCCGGTGACCAATAATCTGCCTGCTCTGGGCTGTTAGCCCTTCAGGAGGTACCGGTGTTGGCCCGGGCAACCTGATTTGTTCATTCATATAAATATCTCCTTCCTGCTTCCTGCTAGTTTTCTAATAATTATACATAAATTAGTATAACAAATCAAGACTTATAGTTTTATTCAGAATTTTTTTATATTAAAAATATATAATTAAGCTGGATTAATATATATGAATTATGTTATAATCTTAAAAATGATAAAAATTACATAATAAAAACAAACTTTATTCCATAATTAATTAAAGTATAAATAATTAAAGTATAATCTGTTAAGATGGTAAGAAATAATTATAAACCATATATAAAAGGAGTGTTTTCATGTATTTAGTTGATTATCATACCCACCCCTATGCTCATGGTGAAGATAATGTTAAACCTGCCCATAATTTTGATTACTTAAAGAAATTTTTAAAAATGGCAAAGGTGGCTGAAGTAAAGGAGATAGGGTTTTCAGATCATGATCGGTTTATCGATGAAATTAACTGGGATAATTTATTAAAATTTAAAGAGAAAAATAAAAATAATGTTAAATTGGGCCTGGAAATTGATTTTAGTCCGGACAGAATTGATGACATAAAAAAAATAATTAAAGAATACCCACTGGATTATACAATAGGGTCAGTACACCGGATTGGTGACTGGGAGGTAGATCATCCTGTTTATATTGAAGAATACCATAAACGTGATTTAATTACAGTTTACAAACAGTATTTCGAACTGGTTAAAGAAGCCGCTTCCAGTGGTCTATTTAATATAATCGGTCATATAGATCTGATTAAAATTTTTAATATCATACCCCCAGGAATAAATATGCTTGAAATGGTAGAACCCGCCCTTGAAGTAATAAAAAAACGGGGCCTTGCTATAGAAATAAATACAAATGGATTAAATAAACCGGTCAATGAAATCTACCCGTCACTATCAATTATAAAAAGAATTGTAAAGATGGGTATTCCACTAACCCTGGGCTCTGATGCCCATGGACCAAAACGGGTGGGTGAAAATTTAAAACTGATGGGAAATTTGTTACTTAAAAATGGCTGTCAAAGGATTGCTACCTTTACTGAGAAAAAAATGAAAATGATCAGAATTAAATAAACCCTTTAAAGCCCCCCTTGACGGGGGCTTTTTATTTCACAAAAAAATACCTATTACATAATATAAAAATGTATGATGAATAAAAACTACAGGAGGTGGCTTAATGTTTAGAAAAAAATTATTAATCAAGGTGTTATTATGGGTAAGTGTGGTTGTTTTCTTTTGTACCCAGGTATCTATGGCTGAAACTCAAATGCCGGTTGTTAGACTAACTGAAGTGGTACATTCTATCTTTTATACACCACAGTATATTGCCTTGAGCAATAATTATTTTGAAGAGGAAGGAATCAAAGTAGAACTATCTACAGCCTGGGGTGGTGATAAAGCTGCTGCCTCATTGATGGCAGGAGCTACCGATATTGCCCTTATTGGACCAGAACCTACTATTTATGTTTACCAGAGGGGTGCCGAAAATTATATTGTTAATTTTGCCCAGCTAACCAATACCGCCGGTTCCTTCCTGCTGGCCCGTGAGCCGATGCCAGATTTTAAATGGGAAGATGTTAAAGGAAAGACTATAATCGGTAATCGACCCGGCGGAGCACCACAGATGGTTTTAGAATATGTACTTAAAACCAGGAATATTATTCCCGGCAAAGATGTTGAAGTTATCACTAATCTTGATTTTAAGGCCAATGCCGGAGCCTTTATTGGTGGTTTAGGAGATTTTGTCCAGCTCTTTGAACCAAATGCATCATTGCTTGAATTAAAAAAACAGGGCTATATTGTAGCTTCATTAGGAACATCCGGTGGTGAATTGCCATATACTGTTTATATGGCCAGGGTTAATTATATTAAAAAGAACCCTGACATAATTCAAGCATTTACTAATGCCATATACCGGGCTCAACAGTGGGTTCATAGCCATAATGTAGAAGAAATTGTTACAAAGATAAAACCCTATTTTCCGGATACCGATGAAGATATTCTGTTAAGTGTTGTTAAACGTTACAAAGAACAGGGAACCTGGGATACAAATCCTGTAATTGAAAAAGAAATTTTTGAAAAATATGAAGAGATTATTATCATGGCTGGTGAACTTGAAGAAAAAGCTCCATTTGATGTTCTTGTTAATAATAAGTTTGCTCATAACGCCATTGAAAACATACAGTAGTTATTTTTATAAATCTTATATTTTTGAGAATTGGTTTCTTATAAATAAAAATAAGCGGGGGGATCAATTTTGTTTAAAGAAAAGGTAATAGTAAAAGGGGTTGAAAAAAAGTATATTTCAAAAAAAGGAGAGACCCAGGCCCTTAAAGATATAAATTTCTCCATATTTGAAAATGAATTCATCAGTATAGTCGGTCCCAGTGGATGTGGTAAAACAACCCTGTTATCAATAATAAGTGGCTTGATTCCCCCTGATAAGGGAGAAGTCTATATAAATGGAAAAAAAGTAAAGGGGATTTGTCCTCATATTGGGTATATGCTCCAGGAAGATTATCTATTACAGTGGAGAACTGTATATGACAATATAAAGCTCGGGTTGGAGATAAAAGGAAGGGTTAATAAAAAAACTGAAGAGAGGATAAATAAGTTACTGGCAATCTCAGGATTAACAGATTTTAAGGACTTTTATCCGAAGGAATTATCCGGGGGAATGAGGCAAAGGGTAGCACTGGCCAGGACACTGGCACCTGATCCCGATATTCTTCTTCTTGATGAGCCATTTTCTTCCCTTGATTATCAAACAAAACTGATGATGGAGGAAGAACTGGCAGATATCCTAAATAAAGATCAAAAAACAGTAATCCTGGTTACTCATGATATAGCTGAGGCCATATCCCTTTCTAACAGGGTAATTATTTTATCAAAAAGACCAGGCAAGATCAAAAAAATAGTTGATATTGAGTTTGAAAAGGGCCTGACGCCATTGCAGAAGAGAAATATAAAACTATTCCAGGATTATTTTAACAACATCTGGAAGGAGTTAGATATTAATGTCCAGACGTAAAGGTTTTTTTTATAGATGGCTTACCAGGGAGGCAGTATCACCAGATCATGCTGATTATTTGTATGGATTAAGGAAAAGAGCTATAAGTATAAAATTTTTTCAGATATTAATAATTGTTTTATTATTTACTACCTGGGAATTATTAAGTCATTTTGGTGTGATAAATACCTTTCTTGTCAGTCAACCCAGTAAAATTTTAAGCCTTTTAGTAAAAATGACGCAGAATGGACAATTGCTTAACCATATTGGTGTTACTGTAACTGAAAATATTATTGGATTTATATCGGGTACACTTCTGGGAACCCTGATAGCTATTATACTCTGGTGGTTTGAATACCTCTATGACCTCCTGGAACCATATATTGTTATCCTTAATAGTATTCCTAAAGTAGCCCTGGGGCCTGTCATCATTGTATGGATGGGAAATGGCCCTCAGGCAATAATCGTTATGGCCCTGCTAATTTCGGTTATTGTTACCATAATGATGATGATTAATGGCTTTAGAGAAGTAGAAGGAAACCTGGTTAAACTACTGTCAACCCTGGGAGCATCAAAAAAACAGGTATTGTTTAAGGTTATTTTACCAGCGAGTATTCCTACCATATTTTCTGCCTTAAAGGTAAGTGTGGGATTGTCTATGGTAGGAACAATAGTAGGTGAATTCCTGGTCTCAAAAGCAGGTCTCGGTTATTTAATTGTTTACGGTGGTCAGGTGTTTAATCTGCATCTGGTTATGATGAGTATTATCCTGTTATGTTTAATTGCTGGATTAATGTACTATATAATTGTTAAACTGGAGCAACTGGTAATTAAATGGCGTTAAACTTGCAGGAATTTCAATACCTTATTTAGAATATAAAAATATGTTACTTGATTATGTATATAATAGTATTTATTGTTGGAGGAGAAAAAATGATATTTGATAGAGATGGTAAGATACAATCCAGTAGTTTAATAACTTATCCTGATAATGATTATAGTCTACTTAAAGAAAAAGCTCTGAAGTGTGACAGGTGCCAGTTAAGGCAGGGATGTACCCAGGTGGTTATGGGCTATGGTCCCATTGATAGAAAAATAATGTTTGTTGGTGAGGGACCTGGAGCTGATGAAGACAGGCTGGGGAAACCTTTTGTCGGTAAAGCAGGTAAGCTGCTGACTAAAATATTAAATTCAGTGGGGCTTGAAAGGGAAGATGTTTACATCACAAATATTGTTAAGTGTCGCCCTCCCAATAACAGACAACCCACCCGTTCTGAAGCAGAAGCCTGTTCACCTATATTAAAGGCAGAAATTAAATTAATAGATCCCCTGGTCATTGTACCTCTGGGGTCTGTAGCTTTAAAGAATTTAGTTGATGAAAAAGCATCGATAATGAGAACAAGAGGCAAATGGAAGAAGATAGGGAAATATTATTTTTTTCCGACCTTTCATCCAGCTTTTCTTTTGAGAAATCCCAAAATGAAAAAATTGGTCTGGAGAGATTTTAAGGTTATCAGGAAGGCAGTAGACCGTATAAAAGAACTTAAGAAAACTGGTGAATTATAATAATATTATAAAAAACAAAATAGAGCTCTTAAAAGAGAGCTCTCTACACAATATGTTTAAATTTTTAAATCTATACTTAAAGATAAAAATGTCTGATATTTTTTCTTAAAATTGTCTGTAAAGGCCAATAATCTTACCGAGAACTTTAAAATAGGTATTAAAATTAACATATATAGGGTCCATGTCAGGGTTTTCAGGTTGAAGTCTGATATGGTCCCTTTCTTTATAGTATCTTTTAACAGTAGCTTCATTATCTATTAAAGCGATGATTATATCTCCATTTTCAGCATTATCCTGTTTCTGAGCTATAACATAATCACCATCATAAATCCCGGCGTTAATCATACTATTTCCCTTGATTTTGAGCATAAAAAGCTCTTTATCTGAGGTCCTGACATAATCAGTGGGAACAGGAAAATAATCTTCTATATTTTCCTGGGCCAGTATTGGTTGACCTGCAGTAACCTGACCCACTATGGGAATATGAAGCATTTCTTTATTAATCTTATCTTCATCACCATATAAAACCTCTATTGCCCTCGGTTTAGAGGGATCCCTCCTGATATAATTGAATTTTTCAAGAGATTTAAGATGACTGTGTACCGAAGCAGGTGATTTTAAGCCAACAGCTTTGCCGATTTCCCTGACAGATGGAGGATAGCCTTTTTCTTTAATTTCTTCCTGAATAAATCTTAATATATCCTTTTGCCTTTCGGTTAATTCTTCCATTTATAACGTCCTCCCACAAAGTAATTTTACACTTTACATATTGGTAATAAATATCACTTTAATTAATATAATTATATCATAAAGCCCCCAAAAAAACAAACACCCGTTCTAATTTTTTGAAAATATTACTTGACAACAGAACGGATGTTCTGTTATAATGAAATAAAGTCGAACACATGTATTGTACATCTGTTTTTAATAGATTCACAAAGGAGGGGATATTAATGTATCAACTGGTTATAAAAAATAGTTATCACAGAAAAAAACCAGGAGTCACGAAAAAGGTTTTAAACTACATAATAACTTTTTTATTATGTGTTGTTATAATAACTGTTTTTGCCTACAAAACCCTTGGAAATAATAAAGTAGAATTTAAAAAAATCACTGTAAAATCAGGACAAACTCTCTGGAGTATCGCAAATAAATATAATAGTTATAACGAAGACCCCCGAAAAATGGTCTATAAAATAAAACAAATCAATAACCTTGATAAATCCATTATACAGCCTGGACAACAAATATTAATTCCAGTTAATTGATTCCAGTTATATTGATTTTTAATTTCCAGTATATAGACTATAAAATAAAAATACAAATTTTTAATTATGAATAAGGAGTTGTTTTTTAATGAATGCAGTTATATACGCCAGGGTCAGTACTACAAAAGAAGAACAAAAAACAAGTCTTGACAGGCAAATTGACGAATTAGTTGAATTTGCTTTTAAGAATGGCTTTAAAATTAAAAAAATAATAAAGGAAAAGGAAAGTGGTTTCTCTGAAGAGAGAGATGGTATTTTAAAAGTCCTTGATCTTATAAAAGAAGGATTTGTAGAATATGTTATAGTTCAGGATAGTACCCGTCTTGGAAGGGGTAATACTAAAATGGCCCTTATTCATCAAATACATAAACTTGGCGGGAAAGTAATAACCCTTGAAGATAAAGGTCCTATCGCTCTGAATGACCTGGAAGAGATGATTATTGAAATTTTATGTGTTGTTGAAGAATACCAACAAAAGCTAGTAAATAGAAAAATAAGTAGAGGTATGCGTAAAGCAATAAATGAAAAGAAGTATAAACCACACAAAAATTTAAAATATAAAAAAAGGAATAAGAATGGAGGCAGGAAGAAAAAGAAGGTTCCGGTTGAAGAAATTATTAAATTGAGAAATAAAAAGTTAACATTTTCTGAGATTGCAGCAACCTTGAGGGGACTGGGCTATGATGTATCCAGAGCAACAGTTCACAGACGATATCAGGAATTTAAAAAATCAAAACTAAACTCCTGAAATAATCAGGAGTTTTTTTTAATTTTTTTCATCTCAAAATTAAAAGTTAACTTGTCAATTGAGATATTACAGAAAAATGTTATAAATAAAATATTATAATAAAGAATTAAAAATAATTTTATACATTTTTGTAGTTTTATATAATTTGATAAATCGTTAAAAGAACTTGTAAATAACATTATTTAAACAACATTTTTATAAGGATCTACAAATGTTATAAAATAATTATCCCAAATTATCCACAAGCATCTTAAATCTTATTAATTTGACTCTACTTACTTATTTTGACATAACATTTTATAAAATATCATTTTTAAAATAATTATTATATCACATATTGTCTAATATATGGTAATAAACAGGTTTATTTTTCTTCGTAAAATACACATTTTGCGCAATAATAATAATTTTGTGGATAATTTTAGTTTTTTGTGGATAACTATATGCCATATATATTTATAATGTATTTAAATTAATTTTTATCATATATATTTAAGTATATTTAAGGATTTTTTAACAAATTTCGGCCAACTAAAATATTATCATGTTAAAAATACCGCAAGCCTTAATACAAGCTTGCGGTAATATTAAATACTAAAATTACTAATTTATTTATAACAATTGTTGTAATTTTTATTTTTGTTACAGATTATTGTTACAGACTATTGCAAATTTCTTCTACAACAATGTCTCCAGGAGGAATATTTTCCACTTCCCTGGTAACATTATCAGTGGTGATGGTAAAGGAAGTTACATTGAAATCTTCTACATCTAAAACCAGTGTAAAATCCTGTAGTCTGGTAGTGCCCTGACCAACCCTGACTTCAGCTGTGCCAGTTATAGTAACAGTTCCGTCGCCATCTGTTAAGTCACATTCTTCAGTTTCAAAAGTAACAGAGTTAATTCTTCTTAATGGCATACCCTCGGGATTTAATATAGTTATCATAAAGAAACTGTTATCAATTGTACAATCTTCACAGACACTTATATTTAATGTTCCAGTATCCTGTCCCTGTACAACCTGACCAGTTCCAATTCCGACAACAGCACATTCACAGTCTACTTCTGGTTGTTCTGTTTCCAGGCCAATTTTAACTTCAAGCTGTTCAATAATAGTATCTAATCTATCAACAATATCTTCTTCTAATTCAATTTTTGTATCCAGACGTTCAATAATATCTTCTTCAAGCTCAATTTTAGTGTCTAAACGATCAATAATATCTTCTTCAAGTTCTACTTTTGTTTCCAGTAGATCAATGATATTATCAAGTTTAGTATCTACTTTTGGTAAGTGCACCAGCTCCAGAATTACTTTTTTCTTCAGTAGGAATATTATTTTCTTGAAGTATTTAAAAGTAATTAGTCCTTCAAGGGAAAATTCCTTTTCGATATCCATATCAATATCATTAGTTTTTTCATAATCATCAAATAATTCTTTTTCCTGTTGTTCTAATTTTTTAAGATATTGTTTTAAATCTTTACTCATATTGTTTAACAACCTCCTTAATTATATTTATTACAATATATGACATAAGAAATTATTTTGTGACTTACAATTATTTTTTCTATATAATTTTTACAATTATTTTTTCTATATAATTTAATGAATTGTTTTGCGAAAATTTTTAACCAAAGATTTTTAAGTTAAGTATAAATCATATTAATATATTTTCTATTATAATTTGTACCATGTATATTGCAATATGTAGCTTAAAAATTGTTCTTTTAATTGTTCTTAATAATTTTTTCATCATGCTTTAAAATATATATATATTATTTCTTAATTATCTTTTTCTTTAATAATTCCAAAGATCTTGATACCTGGGTATACTTCCTTTATTTCATATTTATCGTTATTAATTATGACTTTATTGTTGTCAATTTTAATGTTAAAATTATATTTTTTCCAAAATTAATTTTTTCAATTTGATAAGGATCTATTAGTATAATTAGCGAATTTATCTGGGAAAATGAACTATTACTCGTATTAACTACATTTGCCTGGTTGAGGGCATTAATAAGAAAGTTATATATCTTATCTTTAGCATTATCATTACTGGTAACCTCTTCACTAATTTTTTCATTGCTATACTCCTGTATGCTATCAGAAAACGATTTATTGTTTTCTTCATTATTATTTTTTTTTCTTTGTTCTTCTTTATTAATGTTATTGTTTTTATCATTCTGGTTAGAGTTTTCCAATTTTGCCCCTCCCTTCAAGCTGTTCCCTTAAAAATTAAATCAGTCCTGGCTTTCTGTGACTTTTCTATCAGTATAAATTTTTATACTGTCATCATTGATTGTCCCGTTTATCCCTTCTATTTCCAGTTCATTATTTTTATTAAATTTAAAAGTTAATGGTATTTTCTTCTTATCATGATGAATATTTTTATTTAAATAATCAAGTCCTATAACAAATACATAATTCACCTGAAAAAGATCAGTCTTGAAAACCCCACTGAAATTAGCCTGATTGGAAAGATTTAAAGAAAGTTTCTTCTTTACAGACAACACAATCACACTCCACTATTTGAGGTATTTTTTTATAGCTGTATTTACTAACTGCTGTTTCTCATCTAAAGAAAGATCCTTATTTTTAATAGAATATAATTTGTTTATTAATTCGAGAGGATTTATATTTTGATTGAAATCACTGTTAATTTGTATTTCCATGGATTTTGTTTCAATATACATAGAATTGTCTTTATTTGAAACAAAAAATCTATTTCTGGGTTCACTTACTTCTTTCTTTTTTTCTTCAGTCATGAAATTAACCTCCCTACTAAAATTTAACACTGGTTTGTTCTTTTTTATCGTCATCTTTAATATCCTTAATTACTTTAGTTTCCCCTCTTTTTGCTTTCCTGGCAGCTTCAATTAATTTTTTGGTTTCTTCACCGGTATTAACCTTTTCATGAACATCTACATTTATACTTAAATTTCTAAACTCTTTTTGACTTTCATCATATGGTTTGCCATTTATATATACATGACCATCTTTATTTATCTTTATTTCAGAAGGTATTATGACATTTTTACTCTTTGTTTTAATAACCAGCCAGCTGTTATTCTGCTCCTTCTCCATAATCTTCACCCTCCTCATTCTGAACTATATTTATTTTAATAGTGGAGGAAGATTGGTCAATTACAGAAAGGGAACTCAGGGCCATATTTGATTGTTGATTTGTATTAAGTTGATCGACAATGCTGGCTTCCATATTTGTTTCTGTCTTATCATTGTTAAGACCAGGGGTATTTGCAGTTTCAAGTTGCTCATTATTATCCTGTCTTTTTTCATTTATACCTTTTTCTGACATATGAAAACCCCCCCATTATAATAAAAATACTTTTCTTATAATATGTATATGCAAAAGTTTTGTAAATAGTTATAATAAAAAAATAAAGGGTCTCTATTGAGACCCGGATTTAACTTCTTTTACTTAAGAATATACTTTATCTTCTTCCTGATTTGTTGAAAAACCAACCTGACTTTCATAAACCTTTTGTATCTGGGCTGCTACAGTTACTAACACCTGCTGTTCATTTTGATTGACTGATTTTTGGTTAACTACACTGGCTACAAAAGAATCAGACATCGACTAAACCTCCTTTTTAATTATTCATTTAATTAATTAATCATTAATTAAGGATGATAAGGACTTCCATAGTTCCATTTTATCTTTATTATGTCTCCTTATTGAAGAGAATTTTTCAAGGGTCCTGACAGGATCAATATCTTTATCTAAATTTCTATATTCGATGCCATATCCTCCAATATTAAAATTTAATGGGTCTATTTTAGTTTGATTTACAAAAAAACCCTCCCTTTTCATACTAAATTTCATATCTCCATTACTCCTTCCTGATTAACTTTTAAGACATAATTATCAATATTATCAATACGTATCAAAAGTTATCATAAAATACCAAATTATATTTTTATTTTATCCATTTCTTCATTGGTAGAAAAACCGACCTGGGATTCATAGACCTTCTGAATCTGAGCTGCAATGGTAACCAATACTTGCTGGGCATTCTGGTTTACGGATTTTTGGTTAACTACACTGGCAACAAAAACATCACCTGAAGAATTACCGGGATAATATTTCTTTTTGGTCACTATTTTCACCCCTTTTACTTGTTTTTTATATAATATGTGCCTTTACATATTTATGTGAGGATTACAGTTTTTGAAGTATATTTTATATTAAAAAACAAATTAGATGAGGCCCCTTAATTCGTAAGAGGCCTTATTAAATGTTAAATATTAATCTCTTTTGGAAAAGCCCGGATGTGGTCGTTTATTTGAATCTTCTTCAGCTATGGATTGTAAAACTTTTAGCTTTTCAATTTTATTTTCTTGTTCTGCTACTGAAGCTAATTTTTCTATTAACTCAAAGGGATTTACTTCATCTTCAGAGAAATCAGATTCTAGTCCATGGTCACCTATCAAAATATTTAGAGGGTCAAATTTTTTAGAATTTATCGTAATACTATCTTTAGTAAAACCTACTTTCAATTTATCACGCCTCCTTTCACATCTCTTCATATCTCTTTGATATTATTATTTAACTAATTTTTTTTATATTTTAATTTTATCCATTTCATCATTGGTAGAAAAACCGACCTGGGATTCATAGACCTTCTGAATCTGGGCAGCTACTGCAACCAATACCTGTTGAGCATTTTGATTTACTGATTTTTGGTTTATTACACTCGCAACAAAAGCACCGGCATTATTATTACCTTCCATCTCTGTCACTCCTTTTAACATATTTTATATTATAATATGTCAACTATATCAGTAATGTGATTTTCCCATATACAAAATGTTATTCTCTTATATAATAAAAAAAGCAGGGAAAATTCCCCTGCTTACATTCTTAAAAAAATATCTTCAAGTATTCATTTAAAGATACAAAACTATATTGAGCCCTATCCCCCATATTTAAAAGGGTATATATACTGTTCAAGTGCAGACTTTACTTCTCCTGGTTATCATATTTAATATTCTTTATGACAAGGGCTCTTAATCTGTTCAAGGCCGCACCTACTTCAAAGGGCCTTGGTTTAACATAATCACCATCCGGGTGTCCAAATGGAGATATAACACCCAAACCTTCTCTTTCCATATTCTTAAATATAATATTCAGAATATCACCTATTGACCTCTTGCCATCAATTATGTTATTTTTAAGAGCATAAACTATTATATCACCGATAGTTTTGGTCTGCTCACGATTAAGCAGTTGTTCCAGAAGGCCTAAATCAATATTTTCGCGACCAAATTGTATTGTCTCTTTTCCCCGGGCCTTTACTTTAACCTTGCGACCCTTCCTCGGGTTGATACTTGAAGGATCGGGGTACCTTTTAGAAATATTACCAAATGTCCGGGAGTTTTCAGCAATACGTTTGCTAGGTAACTCCCTGGCTATTTTTTTAGCCCTGTCAGTAACCGCGTAAGGTCTATATTCATCCATCAATATAATATGATCAGCAACATCAAAATAATCACCAGCTCCACCTACAACAATAACCGTAGAAACATCATAATCTGTATATAAACATTTTACTTTATCAATAAAGGGGGTGATGGGTTCTTTTTCTCTGGCAACAAGTTTTTGCATCCTGGCATCCCTGATCATAAAATTTGTAGCGCAGGTATCTTCATCAATTAATAACAAACCAGTTCCAATTTCCAGGGCTTCAATAATATTGGCGGCCTGTGATGTACTCCCACTGGCATTTTCTGTACTAAAATTACGGGTATCTACTCCCTGGGGAAGGTTATTAATAAAGGGACTAATATCAACCCTTTCAATTCTCCTGCCATCTTCAGCTCTAATTTTTACAGCATCTTCCCTGGTTACAACATATTCCCGACCGTCCCCCGGAATATGGTTGTAAACACCTTTTTCAATGGCATTAAGCAAAGTAGATTTTCCATGGTAGCCACCACCTACTATTAAGGTAACACCCTGTTTTATTCCCATCCCCTTTATTAATCCATGGTATGGGAGTTCAAATTCAACTTCATATTCAGAAGGAGAGGTAAAGGGAACAACATTTTCACCATTCATTGGTCGTTCATCTATTCCACTCCTTCGTGGTAATATGGAATCGTTAGCAATAAAAGCGACCAGACCTTTTTCTTTTAACTTCTTTCTAAGAATATGCTGATCTTCTACAACCTGTACATGTTTTTTGAGTTTATCCTGGTTTAGTCTGGTGTAATAAAGACTATTGGTAGCAATCTCAGGAACTTCCTTGAAAAACATATCAATGGCTTCAAATCCCAGGACTCGTCTTCCCCGGGCCGGCAACCCCATATTCAACCTTACTTCAACATAATCTTTATTAAACTCTACAGATGTCCTTTCAAGAACTTCCTGGCCAATTCTGGCAATATTAATAATACCACTTTTACCAGAACCACGTCTGCCTTTTACAAACTTCTTTATATTGTTACTTATAACCCTTGTTAAATAATCAGCTGTAGCAATTCTCCTTATTTTATTATCAAAAAACCATCCGGGAAAACCGGCCTGTCCCTGACTTATTTTTATTAATATACTTGATGGCCGGGCATATGGATCACCCTGTACATAGGGGATACCCAGCTGATATTCTCCAAAATCATACCAGTTATTCTGGATTTTCTTATACGCCTTATACCCTCTACCATTAATACTTTTTAAATTTTTTTTAAGCTCCTGTTTAGATAGCATAATATGATTCCCTCCAGTTTTATTGGGATGTAAAGTAGTTAATGGTATTTTACTTATTAAAAATGCAAACAGTAATTTACTTATTCAATAACAGGAATAATTAACCTTACTTTTTTAGTATCCTTATAACCATGTAAATTATACCAGTTGTTTTAACTTAATTCAAATTACCTGTCATTTTTCATTAGAGCCCAGTGTATTCCCATAAATGTTCCCCGGTGGTACAATAAATCCATATGACTGGCTTCAACCAGAATCCTGAAACCAAAATGAGGGGTGTTATATGCTTCTTTACCAACTCCTGTCCTGAATGCCCCTTCCCACTCCCCAAAGGGAATAGCTGAAGAAACGGTTACAAAGCCGGGGCCAGCTGCATCGGTTGCCCTGGGGTTAAAATTATAATCAATTAAAAAGGAATTATTTTTAATTCCGGCAACAATACCCCATTTTTCATGATGTTTTTTCATTTTAACCCAGTCTCTGTTCAAATTATTTATAAATGAACTACCTTTTTTTAAATCCCTTAGTTGTCCCACGATCCCCACAGAGACTTCTACACCTTCATTAGGGGTTCCTACAGTTAAGATTTTATAAACTGACTCCCAGCATTTGTTATTAGTGGTCATATATTTTCTGGCAACAAGGCCTCCCATACTGTGGGCAACTATTATTACCTTGTCTTTGCCGGTAATTTCTTTAATTATTTCAATCATTTTATGTAACCTTCTGGCATAGAGATTTAAATCACCATAAATAGTTTCTTTAACACCATTTAAAGTATAATATGAAATATTCCAGACCCATCTCTCTGGCTCTTCACCGTAATAATTATGGTATACTTTATTGTTTTTTATATATCTCATTTCATAATAATTTGAACCGACCATGGTTTTTATTGTCTTTTCCCAGAATGATAGTTTGCCACCAATACCATGAATAAATATAACCGGGTAATTTACGGTATCTTCATGGTTAAGGATATCATTCCAGCTATCTCTGGACTTATAATCAATCCTTTTTTCTGCTAAAACATCTGGTGAGGGTAAAATCATTAAGATGCCTGTTGTCAGTAGTATTGTCAAACATTTTAAAACAAACATGTTACTCATATCTGTTCAACTCCTTATAAAAATATTATAAACGAAATTATTTCTAAACAAATAGTAACAGTATTATTATACAGTAAAAAAAAAGGATTTTAAATTATTTAGGAGAAAGATATTAATAAACTAAAATTATACCCGTTAAGGAGGTTTAAAATGAAGAATAAAATAATAACAGATAGTTGCTGTGATCTACCAGACAATTTATTAAAAAAGCTTAAAAATGTTAGTATTGTACCTATGAATTTAACTGTAGATGGTGAACAATATGAAGATAGAAGGGACATAAGTCTTGAGACTTTTTATAAAAAGCTCAAATCCTCAAGTAGTCATACAACATCAGCCAGTCCATCCCCGGTAAAATTCCTAAATGAATTAAGTGATGCTGAAAATTCTTTTGTGGTAACAGTATCTTCCTCATTGAGCAGTAGTTATAATAACGCACTGCTGGCCAGGAAAATGTTACTTGATGATGTTAAGGACAGGGCAGTACATATATTTGATTCTTTAAATGCTTCTGTCGGGCAGGGGTTAGTTGTTTTAAAAATAAATGAATTAATTAATAACGATGTTTCATTTAACGAAATTATAGAGACAACTGAGAATTATATAAAGAATTTAAAAACCTTTTTTATACTTGACAGGCTGGATAATCTAATGAAAAGTGGCCGTATAAACCGAATTCTGGGTAGAATAGTTTCTGCCCTTAATATTAAGTTTATCATGGGAAAAAATGATAAGGGTAAAATTGATATTTATAGTAAAACAAGGGGTTCAAAGAGGGCCATGAAAAGAATTTTAAATATTATCGGTCAGTATGGTACCAATTTTCAGGATAAAATACTGGGAATAGCCCATTGCAACTGTTATGATAAAGCCCTTAATTTAAAAGAAGAGATTCAGAAACAATATAATTTTAAAGATATTATAATTACTCCCATGGGTCCAACCATTTCAGGTTATGCAGACCTTGGGGGAATACTGGTTAGTTTTTAATTTACCTGTCTATTGATCTATTTTGCCCTGTTTCTGCTTTACATCTATTTTTTTAACATACTTATTGCCTCATCAACATTATTGGTTGGCCTGCGACAGGAGTAATCTTTACACACATAAATGGTGGGGAGATTATTAATCATATGGTAATTTTCAATAAAGGGACCCAGTTCAGTTAATATCTTCCCATTATGAGCAGGTTTAAACAGGGTATTTACATTTGGGATATATTCATTTTTGAGGGAATAAAGTATTTTATGGGTTTTTGCTTTATTTTTATCACCAACAACAACGACATCATACCCGGGACCAAGCAATGAATTTAATCCAATCAGGGCCATGCTATAAGAAGCTGGATCATTTTTTATTTTATCAGAGAAAACCCTTAAAATATTTTCTGCTATCTCTTCATAGTCACTGTTTCCGGTCAAATGGCCTATTCTATATAAATTCCATATAGAAACTGAATTACCGGAGGGTGTGGCCCCATCATATATTTCTTTCTGCCTTACCAGAATCTCCTCTTCATCATCAGGAGTAAAATAAAAACCACCATTTTTATTATCCCAGAAGTAATTAAGCTGTTGGTCTATTAATTTCAAGGCTTTTTTTAAGTATTTAACCTCAAATGTATCCTGGTAAAGCTCCAGAAGACCCCAGATAAAAAAGGCATAATCATTTAAATTCCCTTTTATAGAGACCTCACCTTTACGGAATCTGTGGTATAAGCGGTTATCACTGGAATATAAATTATTTATTATAAAGTCAGCTGCCTCCCGGGCCATTGTTATATATTCTATCTCCCCGGTTGCCTGCCCTGCCCTGGCCAGTCCAGCAATCATTAAACCATTCCAGTCAGTTAAAATTTTATCATCTTTAAAAGGTGGTCTTCTTCTCTGCCGCACCTTAAACAATTTTTCTCTTTCCTTTTTTAACTCCTCTACCTCTTCCTTATAATTCCTTAAATAAAGTACATTTTTCCCTGTTTTTTTACCGGTTGCTTCATCAATAAAATTACCATCAGATTTCAGGCTATATGTTTCTATAAAACGGTCAGCCTGTTTGCCAAGTATATTTTCTATTTCTTTAACACTCCATGTATAGTATTTCCCTTCAACACCTTCACTTTCTGCATCCTGAGCAGAGTAAAAACCACCCCTGTCAGACTTTAACTCTCTTCTTACATAGTCAATTATTTCTTTGATAGTTGTTAAAAACTTTTTATTTTCAGTCGCTAAATAGGCCTCTGAATAACTATATGTAAGTAAAGCCTGGTCATAAAGCATTTTTTCAAAATGGGGAAGTATCCACTTGCGATCAGTCGAATATCTATGAAAGCCATACCCTATGTGGTCAAATATGCCACCACACCTCATAGCTGTAAGGGTTTTTTCAACCATATAGAGAGCCATATCATTACCTGTTCTATACCAGTAATGGAGTAAGAATATTAGTTGATGTGGAATTGGAAATTTGGGGGCTGTTCCAAATCCACCGTATTCAACATCAAAAACAACTTTCAGATCATCAAATGCCTTCTCAAGGGTATTTTTACCAAGAGATGTTTCTTTATGTCCCTTATAGGAATCATCGGTCATACTTCTTTGAATACTTGAAGTTATTTTATCTGCATTTTTTATAATTTTTTCATTATTCTTAGACCATAATTCTGTAACTCTTGATAAAAGATCAATCAAACCCATTCTTCCGCCTCTACTGTTTTTGGGAATATAGGTCCCGCCAAAAAAAGGCTTTTTATCAGGGGTTAACAATATAGTTAAAGGCCAGCCTCCACTTCCTGTCAATGCCTGACATACATTCATATATACAGCATCAATATCAGGACGTTCTTCCCGATCAACTTTAATCGATATGAAGTTCTCATTTAATAACCTGGCTACCTCTTCATCTTTAAAGGATTCCCTCTCCATGACATGACACCAGTGACACGTTGAATAACCAATTGAAAGGAATATGGGTTTATCTTCACTTTTAGCCTTCATAAAGGCATCATTACCCCAGGGATACCAATCAACCGGGTTGTGAGCATGTTGAAGCAGATATGGGCTTTTTTCATTTATCAACCTGTTTGTATATTTACTTTTTGTATATTCTATCATTTTAAACCACCCCTATAAATTTATTATTTTAATAATAAGGTAATAATAAATATGGTTAATTTTATATTTTTATCTGGCAGTATTGAGAAAACCTAAACTTATTGTCTGTATAAAGTCCTTTTATATACATACTGGTTACATATTATTTTTTCTACAATAATAGCAATTTTTATCTTTCCGAATATAATGAAATAAAAGGAAGGAGGGATATCATGACACAAAGATGTCCGCCCAATACCAGGCCATATACCATCAAAGCTGGAGACACCTTTTATAGTCTGGCAAGAAGATTCAATATATCACTTTCGGCAATTATTTCCGCCAATCCAGAAGCGGACCCAGAATCATTAAGGATTGGACAGAGAATTTGTATACCCCGGCAGGAATATTATCCACCCTGTCCGGAAGGAAATTTTTATACAATAAAGAGAGGGGACACCCTTTATAGTATTGCTCAACGGTTTAGTGTCTCCCTTGATGACCTCCTTGAAGCTAACCCTTTTATCGTTCCGGAGAACCTGGAGGTAGGTACAGTCATCTGTATACCCCTGGCCACCCCGCCGGTTGATTGTCCCCCGGGCTCAATAACTTATACAATAAAAAGAGGTGATACCTTTTATTCAATAGCCAGAAGGTATAATATAACTGTAGATGAATTAAGAAGAGCCAATCAGGGAATCAATCCTGAAGCCCTTTTGGTTGGCCAGAAAATATGTATTCCTGACCAGGAATAAAAAAAGGGAGCACAACCATGCTCCCTTAATATACTTTATTTAATTTGCTTAAGTAAATAAATACTACAGATTACTTTTAATCTGTAAAACAATTATTAATAAACTATATAACTATTTAAATTTTGTCCATTAAACCAGCAATCTGATGGACATCTTTATCTCCCCGGCCTGAAAGATTAACAATAATAATCTGGTTTTTATCTAATTCTGGAGCCAGCTTTATAGCCTGGGCAACGGCGTGGGAACTTTCCAGGGCCGGAATAATACCTTCAACCTGTGACAGAAGATTAAAAGCCTTAAGGGCTTCTTCATCATTTATGGTTGTATACCGGGCCCGACCTGTTTCTTTTAAATAGCTATGTTCCGGTCCTACACCAGGATAATCAAGTCCTGCTGCTATTGAATGGGTAGAAGCAACATTTCCTTTTTTATCTTTAAGCATATAGCACATAAAACCATGTAAGACACCGGGCTCACCAAAATTTAAGGGAGCTGCATTTTGCCCCGGTTCTGAGCCCTTTCCTCCCGGTTCTACTCCAATTATATTAACCTCCTTATCTTCAATAAAGGGATAAAACAGACCAATAGCATTACTTCCACCACCGACACAGGCAATTATATAGTCAGGCAGACGACCTTCTTTTTCAATTATCTGTTTTTTAGCTTCCTTGCCGATAACAGACTGAAAATGTCTAACTATTGTAGGATAGGGATCAGGACCTACCGCTGACCCGAGCATATAAAAAGTATTATCATAGTTTTCAATCAGATCTTTTAAGGCCTCATCAACTGCATCTTTTAAAGTACGGCTTCCCGTCTTAACAGGGACAACCTTAGCCCCCAACAGCTCCATCCTGAATACATTTAAGGCCTGCCGTTTGGTATCTTTTTCACCCATATAAATAACACAGTCCATACCTAGTAAAGCACAGGCAGTTGCAGTTGCCACCCCATGTTGACCTGCTCCAGTTTCAGCAATAATCCTATTTTTACCCATTCTTTTGGCCAGTAACCCCTGACCAATACAATTATTAATTTTATGAGCACCAGTATGGTTTAAATCTTCCCTCTTTAAATAAATTCTGGCCCCATTTAATTTTTTTGATAATTTTTCAGCAAAATACAGGGGGTTAGCCCTCCCTACATATTCTTTTAAATAGTAATCCAGCTCTTTATTAAAATTTTCATCATCCTTATATTTTAAAAATGCCTTTTTAAGTTCTTCAAGAACCGGAACTAATTTTTCCGGAACATATCTCCCCCCAAAATTACCAAAAAAACCATCTTCCAGTTGTCTAACATCTAAAGCCATTAATATCTCCTCCTTAAAATTAAAAAAACCCTACTCATGTGAGTAAGGTTATAGGTACCTGAAAAAATATATAGCAAAATACTCTCCTCACCTAACCTCGGCTCACCTGTCTAATCTACCCAATCTCAGCTAAAACAACTTCTTTTTTTAAATTCTCATCTCCTGCTAAAC
The DNA here is from genome assembly GCF_000020485.1 of Halothermothrix orenii H 168. Classification (GTDB taxonomy): domain Bacteria; phylum Bacillota; class Halanaerobiia; order Halanaerobiales; family Halothermotrichaceae; genus Halothermothrix; species Halothermothrix orenii. The sequence goes on along the minus strand of NC_011899.1, from coordinate 1,224,685 downwards.
TCTACTCTCTAAAAATCTTAAACTGGCTCAGCTCACCTCCTGAAGCATTATTTAATTAAATTTTTCTTAATTATAACAAAAAGATATTGCAAAGTCAACAAAAATATTATTTAAGGGTCTTTCATAATCCCCTTATTTGAAGTTTAAAACAAACTTTATTCTATTAAAATCAATAATTTATCTACCTTCACATATGTAGAAAAATCAAGCTTTATAAAATTCGCTTAATTACAATGAATTATTCGCCAGTTATTACTTTTTGCAACTTTTTCTAATTCGAAATCCGGGTCAACTGCTACTGGCTTACCAACCGATTTTAATAGCTGTAAATCATGATAGCTATCTGCATAAGCTTTACTATTTTCCCAGTCAATTTTATGTTCTTTAAAAAATGACTGCAATTTATCCAGCTTATTCGAACCACTTATAATTCCCTCTCTGGATATCATATTTAAACAATTATCTTTGTACAAAAATTGACTGCCGATTACTGTATCTATATTGAGCAGCTCTCCCACTTCCCGCAAAAAAGGCTTATAGGCTCCGGAAAGTAAAACAGTATGATACCCCTTTTTCTTACATTCGGTAATTTCCATAACAACTGGTTTGTTAAAAAACTTTTTAGCTGAGATTACAGCCCTATTAAAGAAATTATTTATTTCTTCTTTACTCATACCAGTGAAAATCTTGCTGACCCCTCTTACTGCTTCAATTTCCATTTCTTCTTTACTCAAATTTGATGTAAGTCCCATTTTATATTTGAGATATAAGGGGATAAGTGGTACAAAAACTTTTAACAATTTATACTTGGAATATTTATTTTTATACCATTGATTTAAAATGAATGGCATAGTTTCTTTAGGAAAGATTGTACCATTAAAATCAAAAATAGCGAGTTTCATTATAAAAACCTCCACTTATAAAAATACAATAATATTATTTGACTGTATTTATATTTTATGTAAATTTTTCTGCCTGTTCTATAATTCTGATATGTCGAGTAAATATTGAAATTACCTTGAGGACGACCAAAACCTCGTTTTGTAATTTACCCCCTCACTTCCTTTTATATACATATTTTAGGATTTTATGTTAGCTACTATTAAATTCACAAAAGAGGGGTACCTTTTTTTAACTTCACAAATGTTAAAATCAAGTTTTATTTTTATAAAATTAGATTAATTTACAATAAAACATATGTTATTGAATGTTCTCATAAATTATTATTCAACCATCATTTTTTCCGAAAGTTCTTTAACCATATCTTCGCTAGTAAGATAATTAACCACAGTCAGGGCAAATTCCATAGCCACCCCGGGACCCCGTCCGGTAATTATATTTCCATCTACCACTACTCTATTTTCTTGATAATTACAGGTCTTCATCTCTTTATCAAAACCCGGATAACTGGTCGCCCTTTTTTCTTTTATAACACCGGCTTTTTCAAGGACGATGGGAGCAGCACAGATAGCAGCAATCAGCCCGGATTTTTTATTTAATCTCTTAATTAGTTTGATTATTCGTATGTCATCCTTTAAATTAGCTGAACCCGGCATCCCCCCCGGTAAAAGAATCCCATCTAGATTATCAACAGAAACCTTATCAAGGGTAGTATCGGCAGTAACTTTCACATCATGGGAACCCATAACTTCAGTTGATTCAGTTAAAGAAGATGTTATTACCTCTATCCCGGCCCTCCTGAGAACGTCTATACTGGTAATAGCTTCTATCTCTTCAAAACCTTCAGCCAGTGGAATTAATATTTTCATATGCTTCTACCTCCTTACAGTCATTTATAAAAATATCTTATATTATTTAAATATCTTTATCAAAATAACAACCCAGTATCTCTCCAAAATATAAAGTATGATAATCTTTGTGTGGATACCACTTTTTATCTAAATTGCCGTCCAGGTTTTCAGGATTCATCCTCTGTTTAAACATAATTTTACATTCATAATGAAGATCACAACCACCAATGAAAGGAGTACTTACATGATCAGGGGTTAATTTTTTGAGATTACATTCTTTAAACTTATCAAAATCCCTGCCGGACTTTGTCCCACAAAAGGATAACTCTTCCTTCATTCCTTTAAAGGGAATACTAACAGTAAATTCTTTGCTGTTTTCAATAAGCTGATATGTATATCTTGAATCCCTGACCAGAACCATAAATACTGGTTTTCCCCAGATATACCCTATATTACCCCAGCCGATAGTCATGGTATTAACTTTATCACCACTTTTAACTGTTAAAAAAGCCCCCCGGGGTAAAGCCTCTGTCATCTCTTTAATATAGTCATTATATTCTACTTTTTTCATCCTTATCCCTCCTGTTCAATTGATAACTTAGAGTTACATTACCAAATTTCCATGGCAACTTTACAGAAATTATACCATTAATTACCTTTAAACTAAAGTTATGTTCACTAAATAATTATTATTATAAACCAGATGATTAAAAAAACATGTAAACTAAATTTAATAAAAATACTGCTAAAAAAAGCTATAACCGTTCCCGTAGAGACCTTAAGGGCAGCTTCGAATCTTTTTCCCTTCATTATTTCAATTATTAATACAAAAATAAACGGACCAACTACCAGACCCAGAGGCCCCAGTATAACTATACCAGCCAATATTCCTGTAATTGAACCCAGAACTGACCATTTGTTTCCACCATACTTTTTTACAAAATAGGCATTTGTTAGATAATCAGAAGTAAATATAACCACTGTTACTGTAATCAGGATAACCCAGTATATTAATGGAAGTGATTGACTCCCGATAATACTATAGATAATAATACCAATCCACAGTGGTATTATGTCAGGAATAAGAGGAATAATAACCCCGGCCAAACTAATAATAAACAAAAATATTATTAATACCCAGCCCATAACCATCACTGTATACATTTCTCTCCTTCCCATTATGTTATCAAGAATCTTGGTTAAAAGTTATTTATACTATTTCAATACTATTTATTATACTTTTTATATAATTTGGTTATAAATATAATTTAAAATACAGTTATAATTTATAATAAAAATCTGCAAATATCAGTAATTATATTCTAACACCACCACCATGAAAGTTCAATTTAGACATCATGGATAACAACTACCTATTAAAACATACTATTAAAGAATACTAAAAAAAGGGGTGACTATATGAAAAAATTAAGGATGGGAATCATCGGAGCAGGAATGGCCTTTGAACGCCTTCATTATCCTGCCTACCGGAAACTGACTGATAAATTTGAAATAGTGGCCATAGCTGATAAGAATACTGACAGATTAAAACAATGGAAAGAAAAACTGGGTTTAAATGAAAGGGATATTTACAGGGATTTTAGAGATATGATCACACGACCTGACCTTGACGCTTTTGATATCATGGTACCAATTGAAATCAACTATGAAACCACTGAGGCAGTAGCAGAAGCCGGAAAGCCAATTATCTGTGAAAAACCACTGGGAGCAACCAGAGAACAGATTGAGGCTGCCCGGAACCTGGTTGACAGGTATGAAATACCCATTATGATTGCTGAAAATTTCAGGTATAATGAGGAAAACAATATAATCAGGGATCTAATAAGAACAAAAGAAATTGGTGAAGTCCATTATTTTATCCAAAACCGGGTAATTAATTTTCCTGAGGATATGTTAAAAAATAAATTTGCAGCAACCGAGTGGAGGCAACATCCCGAATACCCGGGCGGAACATTTATGGATACAGCCATACATGATATTGCAGCCCTACGACATATATTTGGAGCCATTGACCGGGTTCAGGCTATTGCCAGAAAGGAAAAAAGGGATTTTTTCCCCTATTCAGTCATTCAGGCCAATATGATATTTAAAAATGGTGTCACCGGTAATTTTACCTTTTTCACAGCAGGAAAGGAAATGCAGAGACCACTAATTGGCCTCAGAATATTCGGGAGTAAGGGTATGATTTACCTTGAAGAACGTAACTGTGGCACCATAAATATAGCCTATAATGATGGAAATAGTAAACAGATACCCTATAAACCGGAACAGGGTTTTTATAATGAACTTTTAAATTTTTATAAAGCAGTCACCGGCCAGGAACCCCTCTCAGTAACACCAGAAATGGAATTCGGTGATGCTCTGACCATCTTTTCTATTCTGGAATCTATCAAAACAGAAAAGGTCACCGGTGTTGACGAAATTAAAGAATATGAACCTATCTATTAATATAACTCCATTAAAGTATACAGGAAGGCCTTCAGTGCCTTCTTTTTTATTAATATACATGACTTATCTTATTAAGTTATTTAATAATTTACACAAAACTTTCAATAATAGTACCATATTACTATAAATTAATATATAAAGAGGATTAATTACAAAAGGAAAATAATTAATGTTTGAAGAATAATTAAATAAACCATTTTAAAAACCCCATTTAATTTAATTAAATATATTTAGTATTCCTTTTACTTTATTCTGGGCTCTTTTCCCGGGAGGTAATATAAAGTTGTTTAAACCATTTTAATCCTGGGAAGGAATCTAACTCAAGTTTCATATAACTTAACAGAACTCTAAAATTTAAAAGGAGGTTTTTTTATGAAAAGAATTTTTGTGATTACTATGCTTTTTATGGTTCTACTGGGGATATTTATAACCGGTTGTGAAAAACTTAAAACCGATGAAGAAGAGGTAAAAACCCTTGTATTAAAAGACGTTAAAATAATGGAAAAATATCTGGTCCCTGAAGAAGGAGAAGAAGAATATGTATCAGAGTCACCAATGACAACAAGTAGTGTTAACAGTTCTTCCACTACAGATGAAGTATGGGCCAGCTATATTCATATCGACCATGGTAATAAAACCAGAAAAATAAAAGATATTGTGATTGATGAAGAGGCCGGTACAGGTACGGTCTGGGTATATGTTGAGATTCCTATTGAAATTACATTATATGATATAGATAATGACAATAAAACAATGGATGAACTTGATAAAAAATTAGCTACCATCAGTGGGGAAATCATATATGATGTGGCCAGAGAAGGTGACTACTGGAAAATTGCAAACCGGAGCCTCAACAATTTTAAATCATTTGATACCGAAAATGAAGTTGAATCTTCAATAGAATTTACTGTAACAGAGCCTGAGCCTGTTAGTCCAAATAAAGATTTAAATATATCAGTTACCGTTAACTTTTCTGACCAAGACACAAATACAGATAGTGTAATAACAAAACTGAAAGTACCTGCTTTTAATATAACAACTATAATTTATTCAATGAAATCCAATGTAGCATACAGTAATAATATTACAGTAAAAGAAGATGTTGAACCTGGTGTCTAAAATGGAATTATTTCAGGACATACCACGGGGAGTTTTTTTCTAGTTAATGAACCCTTCCAGTATAGTGCCCATTTCTTTAAAATAGAGGTTACTGATTAGGTTTTTTATAATTAAATTTTTAATTTTATCAAATTAATCAAGGAGTAGCTTCCGGCTACTCCTTGGTTTATTCTAATCTTTTTTATTGTTTATTCATTTTTGATCAAAAACTTTTCCGTTTTTATAAAAAGTCTAAAAATATTAATTACTTTCTTCAGTATAAACACTTTTTAAGACCTCAACATTTTTATACCCCATCTCTTCTGCCATTTTTAAATATCTATCCCGGTTTTTATAGTCCCCCACAGCATGATAGCAAAATGACAGGTTAGCTACAATAACAGGGTCACTTTTATCATATTTATAACCTAGTTTTGCATAATGTAAAGACTCTTCATAAAGACCCTGCATAAGTTTAACAACAGCAATATTGGTATAGGCCTGACCATAATTTGGTTTGATTTCAATGGCTTTTTTGTACTGGCTAAGGGCTTTGTCAAGGTCTCCTCTCATTTTATAAACCAGTCCTAAAGTGCTTTTTGCCCTGAAGTTTTCGGGATTAATTATAAGGGCCTTTTTGAAGCTTTTTTCAGCTTCATTAACCATGCCTTTATCTAAAAGTATATTTCCTCTTATAGTCCAGGCCAGGTCATTTTCCGGGTATTTTTTTACAAACTTATTTGCTTCTGTCAGGGCCCTATCCAGATCTCCCTGTAAATAAATTTCACTGATTTCACCCAACTGGCCCATATAATAAAAATATGTAAACTGATCAATCAATGATGGTAAAACTGAGATAAATAAAGGAATTGAAATAAGACAGATACTTACTACAATCCTTATAATACGGTATTTCTGACTTATACCAAAATATTTTTTAACAACAGGCCTATATAAATATAAAATAACTAATCCATTAATAATTACTTCAAAAACAAATTTCATACTAAACTGGAAATTGTAAAAAGAAAGTATATTGATACTTATACTCCTGCCAATAGAAAGAAAAAATATAATTAAAGCAAGCCAGTAAGCCCATCTTTTACCCTTCCATAATCCATATGAAATTAGAATCGCAAGCAGACCTAAACTTGTTATAACAAATTTTAATACTGACTGATTTATAGCCAGTCCTTTAGTTAATGATAACCATAGACCATTATTAAAAATTAATAATGGAATTAATATTACACCACTCAGAAAAAAGAAAAAAGAAAGGATATAAATACCGGTCGGTCTTTTTTTAGTAATAAAAATCTCTCCTTTCCTTACAATATATTTACGGGGATAGTTTTAAAACTATCCCCGTTTACTAGTACAAGATTATATTATATTTACAGTGGCATTTAAAATTAGACAGTGGTATTTAAAATTAAAAACTACTAAATACTGTACCCATAAGGGCAATTCCTGCAATAATAGAAATTCCTAATAAAACTAAATAGATTATTAACAAAATACCCTGGATTTTAAAATAAGAATTAAGGTTTTCAAAAAGGTCATAAGTGTCAGCCTCAGGGTTCTCCTCTCCTCCAGGCCTTAACATTCTGTCTGCAGCCTTTTTGGCATTCCTTAGCTTAACCCCAACAACAATAGTAACAATTCCGGGAATAGCACCTATTACAAACTGAAAAAGACCAAAAATAGTAGCTATTACACCGAATATAATAGTGACAATTCCTACAAATCCTGTCCATTTACTTAGTTCCTGTAACTGTTCTCTTCTCACAATAATACCTCCCTATAAATTTCATATTTAATTTATATTAATTAATTTTGCCACCATGAATTGAATAACTAATTACATAATATACAAATAAATGTTATTTTGACACTATTTTTTGAAATTATATCTATTATATCTTACTGGAACAGAAAAACGTCCAGTCTTACCAATTAAGACCATTTTACAATTAAAAAAACAGATTATAAAAGAATCTTATTAGAAATAAACTCTCAAACCAGCTGAAATGTATAATATATTACCTGAAGTATAACCAAGTTCACTCCTGGTTTTTATATTATCAATTGACTCTATCGAATTGTATTCATACCCAAGACCGCCACCAATATTAACATTATCCTGGAAATTACCTTTTTTATAAACCTCCCTAATTTATCTACTATCTTTCAATTTAAATATATTTTTCTCCATTAATAAATAAATTCCTGCAAATTTTATCGTAAAAAGGGATTTTTTATTATTTTGTAGAATTAGAAAAATAAATATATTCAGGAGGTTATTTCTATGAAAAACAGATTATTAATACCAGTAATGTTACTTATTTTATTAATTATAACTCCTACCATTTACGTAGTGAAAAACTATTTGAAGGAAAATACAAAATTGCCTTTGTCTCAGACCAAACTGGTAATAAAGATATTTTTGTTATTAATGATAATGGTACAGGTTTAAAACAATTAACAAAAAATAAAAAAGATGATGTAATTCCCATCTGGGCCCCTGATGGAAAGAAGATAGCCTATGTTTATGATAAAGCCTTTCTCAATATATTTGATAAAAAATCAGGAATATATATAATTAATCCTGATGGTAGGAATGAAACATATTTATCAGATGGTGAAGACATCTCCTGGTGTCCTGACAGCAAATATATTGCTTATACAAAAACAATCCCTCCAGTCATGGAAGATGATGAAACATATTATGGTCTCTACATTATAAATATAATGAAAGTGATAAAGCAATACATATAAAAGGTAACAATTATGATACTATATACCCAAATAAACAAACTATTAAGCCCCTATCACAAAAGATAGGGGCTCTTTTAGTAATTACAATCCCAGGGTTTCTTTCAGTATATCAATTACCTGTTTTATTCTATCCTTACATAATTTATAATAAATTCTGTTACCTTCTTTATCTATCCTGATTAATCCTGAATTTATAAATTTTTTTAAGTGATAATTTACAGTTGGATTACTAATATTGAGCTTTTCACCCAGTTCAGTCATATAACTCGGTCCCTGGCTGAGATGCTGCAGCATAAGCAACCGGGTTTTATCACCAAGGGCTTTAAAGACATGGGCCTGTTCCTCAAGGTTCTTTTTACCTCTCATAACTTTAGATGCATATTCGGGAAATTTATAGCCAACAATTATTAGTTGAGAAGATGGAAAAATAATATCAATATACTCTCCAAAATAAGAAACGATAACTTTAATTTCCCGGTCTGTATTTAAAAGATTGCTCTTTTCTGTGAATATATATTTCATGCCCTGATTTACTGAATTTATCAGTTCCTCTATATGTTCGTTAATATAATTATTTATTGTTTTTAAAACCACTTCTTCTCTACTCTTAAAATGTTTATGATAATAATTAAAAAGAAAATCTACGAATTCTTTCTTTGTTGTACTGGCCCTGCTGATTGTTTTATACACCATCCACTTCCCTTTATCATCAAGGTTGAAATTACTATCAATGATTTCAAATAGATTTCCATTATTTATCCAGTTATTTATAAACCCGGGGGATAATGGTTTTTGACCGACATAATTTGATTTCAGTAAATAGTATAAAAAGTGGTTTAACTCCAGACTTTTTAAACCATTTATAAATCTATCTATATTAAGATCGTTTTCCCTGAACTCAATTGAATTTATATATTCAATTAACCCCAGGGAAAATAAACATTCAGTTCCAAAGTAATAATTTAATAACTCCTTTTCGTTATCATTAAATGAATTAAGGGTGTTTTTAACCCAGTCATGTATTTCTTTTTTACTATTTAAATTAAATTCCCGGATTAGTTTTTGTAATTCATCATTTTTGGCCAATCTGATTAAGCTTATCAGTAATTCGTAACTTGAATTAGTATGAAGTATAATGTTGGATGTATTTATCTTCAATGTTTACTCCTCCTCATTAATAGATAATATTACATAGAATAGTCAACATCATCTGTCATTATATTATCTTCTGCTTTTTTATTTAAATTTCTAAGGGCTTTTACTCTGGTCATAACAAAGGCAACAACTAAAGTAAAACCACCTGTATATGCAAATAGTAAATAGGCAGCTATTAAGTCAAAGAGATAACCTGTAATTGCCATGGAGATAGGCACCAGACCCTGGCTCAATGACATAATCAAACCAAATATTCTTCCCCGGATCTCATCAGGAATTATTCGTTGTAGTAAGACCATTATCGGTATATTTATAATGGCATTAATAATACCCAGCGTTGCCAGGATAACCAATAATGTCAGATAAACATTATTAACCCCATAAGCTTTGAATACTGAAGGCATTATAGTAAAGCTAAATCCCAGTAATAAAAGAGCCAGTATTGTTATATTTATAATAAAAACTTTATAGTACTTTTTAATTTCGGGTAAAAAATTCATTACTATTGCACCAATAAAAGCCCCGGCTGGAGTTACAGCCTGAGCAAAACCAAATAATTTGCTTCCTACAGCAATAACTTCCTTAAAAACATACGGTATTCCAACTGCCATAATTCCAGATGTAATAAAATTTAAAAATAATGCAGTGTTAAATAGTGACAAAATTGTTTTATGTTTGAATAAATATTTTACTCCAAACTTAAAGTCAGAGAAAAAAGATGTCTTATGTTTTATTAATGTTTTTTCTACAGGTGGGATATTTATAAAAAGCTCAGATATTGCTGAGATAATAAAAGATATTCCATTAAGGAGAAAGACACCAGCGACCCCGAAGATGGCAATCAATATTCCCCCAAGAGCAAAGCCGATTACCTGTGAAAAGTTTTGACTAAAATGTTCAATGGAGTTGGCTTTCTGTAAATTTCTATCAAGGACAATATTGGGAATAGTTGCCGAAACTGCCGGGTTGAAAAAAGAACCACAAACAGCCAGAATAACAGTAATAACAGCAAGGTGAATAAAAGTTACAACATCTGTATATATAGCCCAGCTTAAAAATATTACAGCTATACCCCTGATTAAATCCATCCCGACAATAAGGAGTTTCCTGCTGACTCTGTCAGCTACTACTCCACCAAAAGGACTGACAATTACCCCGGGTATGGTAGACAGAAATAAAATAATTCCTGTTGCAGCTCCACTTCCGGTCAGTTCCAGAACAAACCAGGTTAACCCCACATAGTGAACCGCATTACCGATTCGAGAAACAAGCCCGCCAGTAAATAATAACAAGAAATTGGTGTTTCTAAAAATACTCTTCTCTTTAGAGGACATGAAATAAACCCCTTCCTTTTTATTTTTTAGAATTCTAAAACCTTATTTTATACAACCATCTAATATTATGATAAAAAATATATAATGTTTTATGATTATCTAATATTATTATATACGATTGTTTAATAAATTACAAGAAATATTTTACTCTAATTTTATTATTTTATTATATTATTATTAACACTATTTTAAAACCACTTTTTCTTTTTAAAGTATATCAGCATAACTACAGCCACTACTAACATTATTACAAGAACAAGTGGGTAGGCCAGGCGGTATTCAAGCTCGGGCATATAATTAAAATTCATACCATAAATTCCGGCAATAAAAGATAAGGGTATAAATATGGTAGAGATAATAGTTAAAACCTTCATTATTTCATTCATTCTATTGTTAGTGCTGGACAGATAAATTTCCAGTAGACCCGAGATAACATCCCGGTAACTTTCAACAATGTCCATTAATTCAATTATATGATCATAAACATCTTTTAAGTAAAAAACAGTCTCTTTTTTTATTAAGGAAGTTACAGGCCTTTCAAGTTTTGAGATAACTTCTCTTAAAGGCCACAGGGATTTCCGGACAAATATAAGTTCCCTCTTTAATTTATATATAGATTTGACATCAACTGTATCCGGGTCAGTAATAATCCTTTTTTCCTTATTTGTCCCTTGTTATTTATCAATCTATCTTTTATAGGTTCAAATACGGTGTCTGTACTTTCCAGGAATGTAATAACGTAATTTTTTCCTAGAATAATACTTAATTGTTCTGAAACTACCTTTTTTTCATATGAAAACAAGTGGCAAACTATATAAATATATTTTCCCTGGTTTTCTAATTTAGGTCTTTGATTAACATTAACTATGTCTTCCAGTATCAGAGGATGGATTCCAAATCTATTACCTGTCCCCTCTATAATATCTGTTTTACTTAACCCTACAATATTTAGCCAGTAAACTTTGTTATGATCATCCAGGTCTGGTATATCTTCTGGTTTTTCCATTTCTTTTACAAAATAATCTTCATTATTATATTCTATCAGAGATATACTAATCTCTTCATTTGTTTTATCACCGGTATAAATAATAGAACCAGGTGGCATTCCTGCCTTTTTAAAGGATTTATTTATTATCCCTGTCAAAACCCTAATCACCTCTTTTAATCTACATTATAAATATATTTTTTCTCCTGTTTATTTATTATAATAATTGTAAATGTGTTTTAATCTTTTATTGAACAGTAAATACATTTATACACATTTCAGAAAAATAATTTTATTTAATTTTCTGTTTTTTATATATTAATAAACCGATGCCTTAAAAGGCATCGGTGTTTTAGTGGTGTTGTGCCAGCCTGTTTACTGGCCAAGTTTATAATGTTTTTTAACAGGTTTAGTTATCTTCCAGCTACACTCCAGCCCTTCAGGGAAGGTTACAAGATCACCGGCACCAAATTTAACTGTTTCTTCATTGGTTTTTACCTCAACTTCACCCTGTAAAAGATAACACACTTCTTTTTCATCATAGTACCAGTCAAACTCTGAAACATCCTTTTCCCAGATAGGCCAGGATTCCACTCCTAATTTTCTAAGTTTTTCCTGGGATGGTCTTTCAACTTTAATCCTCGCCATAGCCATACCTCCTTAAATAACTATTATTATATTGTTAATCTAATTGTAACTATTTCCCCACTTTTCATTATACACAATTTCTTTTAAGGGTTTTCTTCCCCTGTCCCTTCCCCGTTCAGCAGGGTATCCCAGGGGAGTTAATCCAATAACCCGGTATGGAGCTGGTATATCAAGAATCTTTTTTACATCTTTTTCATAAAAGGCTCCTATCCAGCAGGTACCAAGACCTTCAGCAGTAGCAGCCAACATCATCTGTTGTAAGGCAATGGCTCCGTCTACAGCAAAGGACGTCATATAATTACCATGATATTGATAAACTTCCTCCTCATTAACACATACTGTAATAATAGCATCAGCTTCTTTCATGAATTTTTGACCTTTACAGGCTTCTATGAGCTTATCTTTTAACCCAACATCACGGGTAATAATAAACTTCCAGGCCTGAACATTTTTGCCTGAGGGAGCCAGCCGCCCTGCTTCCAGCACCCTTTTCAGTTTTTCCTCTTCAACAGGCTTTGATATGTATTTACGAATACTCCTTCTCTTTTTAATTGCCTCATATATATCCATTTAAATACCTCCTTTAATGTATTAATTATATGTAACATGTAAGAACTGTTAATGGTCTTCTATTAACTATTATTCTCCTGAAACCACCTGATAATGTCATCTGACTCATAAAGGGGGGAACCGTTAATTAATAAACAGGGAACCTGATACTTACCCCCTATCATTTCCAGTTCTCTCCTTGCCTCATGGTCCTTTCTTGTATTTCTCAAGGTCACTTCTACTTCATTTTTTTTAATATAGTCCAGCACCTTCTGACAGTAAGGACATTCTTCAAAATAATAAAGAATCAATTCAGGCATTTTAAAACCTCCCCTGATAACCTGACCCTAATATAGTATATTCTTTTAATAAAAAGGAATTCCTCCCTGGCTTTTTATTTTTAAAAAGGCAAAAGTCCTGCCCCGTTAGGCAGGACCATGAGGGAAGTATATATTAAAAAACCGGGGAGCTTGTTTTAATATTTAACTGATTGGCTTCAAAGTTCCCAGTTCTTTATCTGAACTTAAATCAGGAACAAAAATATTTAAGCTGATTTAATAACATTATTATCTATTTTACCAAGTATAGATCTGTAATAATCAAATAACTCATTAAAAACTTCATTCCAGGTATTATTTAAAGCATGTTGACGGGCATTTTGTCCCAGTGTTTCTCTTAAACTTTCATTACTTATTACTTCTTCTATTTTATTTACAAAATCATCTATATTATTCCGGAAACAGGCGAGCCCGTTATACCTATCTATCAGATTTTCCTTAACCCCACCGGCATCAAAAGCAACAACCGGCAAACCGGATGCCATTGCTTCCAGGATTACATTACCGTACGTTTCTGTAACCGATGGAAAAACAAAAACATCACTTGAAACATAAATTGATGCCAGAGTTTTACCTGTTAAATAACCTGTGAAAATAGTATTTTCAGGTGCAATTTCCTTTAATTCACTAAACATAGGTCCCTCACCTGTTAAAATTAATGATATTTTATTTTTATACTTTTTGTTGAGTAATTTGACAGCTTTAATTAATAATTTAAGATTCTTTTCGGGAGCCAGTCTCCCAACATATAGTAAAGCTAATTTGTTTTCAAAATTATATCTTTTTCTCACATTATTACTCCTTTTTTCAGGTGAAAATAAATCTGTATCAATACCACGCCCCCATACCCTAATATTTTCTATTCCTTTTTCCTCCAGTTCTCTTTTGGTCATTTTTGAGGGGCACAAATTTAGACTGCTCTGCCCATGGAACCACTTTAAAAAATTCCAGACCGGTTTTTCTAAAAACCTTAAGTTATAATATGAAAGGTATTTATCAAAATTAGTGTGGTAGGAGGCAATTAGTGGTATATTATTTCTTTTTGAATATCTTAAACCGCAGAGTCCCAAATTAAAGGGAGTTATTACTTTAATAAGATCTGGCTTAAATTTATCCAACTTTTCTTTAATTTTGAAATAGTTTGGTAAAGATACACGGCACTCAGGGTATAAAATAAACTTTAAACTTGCTAACCTTATAATATTGTTCTCCATATAATCCTTTATCTCAGGCATTTTAGGAGCAAATACAATATATTTAATACCATGTTTTTCATAATAATTTATTAATTTATCAAGATTTTTAGTAACTCCATTAATCTGAGGAGAAAAAGTATCTGTAAACAAAGCAACTTTCAATTGTCTTTACCCCCTTATAAAATAATGAAATGGTGAGTTCCAAAGGAAAATACTATTGCAATTAATATACCAAAAAAAACATCAGACGGATAGTGAACTCCCAGATAAATTCTTGATACACTTACAATTGTGGCCAGAGTAGTAAATAATAGACTAAATGCTGGGAAATGAAATGATAATACCAAAGCCAGAGAAAAAGCAGCAGTTGAGTGGCCTGAGGGGAATGAATACCCTTCCACTGGAATAATATAATTGGTTATTTCTTCAATAACCCTGTAAGGGCGTGGTCGGTTTGACACCCTCTTTAACACATGAACAATAACATGACTTGAAGATAATACGAGTAGGCTTTCCCAGCCAACTAATTTATTACCTGCAGGGTTTATAGCTACTAAAATTAAGCACAGAGTTATAGAAACTACCGCCCCGCCGAGGTGGGTAATATAAGACATAAATAAATCTAAAAATTTACACTTTATTCTGTTATTGAAAATGTATAATAATTGAATATCCTTTGAAATTAATTGATAGGTAAGTTTATTCATATTCTCACCCTCTATTTATTTGGTTAATCTTATTATAATATACAGTTGTTAAAGGGTTGTTACTCTATTATTAACTAAATGTAAAAATGTTGTACTACTTAAACACTGTTGTTTGACTAAAAGAAAATGGTTGGATATAATTGACTTAGAATATAAAAAGGTGGAGGGATAAAATATTACCGTCACTGAAGATTTAAGGGGAAATGCATTTACTCTGGCCATTGTGGTTGGTCAGGATGAAATAAGCCTTGAAGAACTAAAGCGACTGGCTGATACTGCTGGAGTAAAAGTATTAAAAAAATTAATGCAGCGTCGTTTTGTTATAAATCCTGCCTTTTATATAGGCAAGGGCAAACTGAAAGAACTAAAACATTTAGTATTTGAAAATGGTGCAAATCTTGTAATATTTGACAATGAACTAACTCCAGCCCAGTTCAGGAATCTCGAAAATTTCCTGGAAACCAGAGTTGTTGATAGAACTCAGTTAATTTTGGATATTTTTGCTCAACATGCCCATACCAGAGAAAGTAAACTCCAGGTTGAACTCGCCCAGCTTCAATACCTTCTACCGAGACTAACTGGAAAAGGAGAAGAACTATCGAGACTCGGGGGTGGTATTGGTACCAGGGGCCCCGGGGAAACAAAGTTAGAAATAGACAGACGTCGTATTGAAAAAAGAATATATAAACTCAAACAGGAATTAAAGAATGTAAAAAAGAATCGTCAAATCCAGAGAAAATCAAGAAAAGACCCTGTTGTAGCCCTGGTCGGTTATACAAATGCTGGTAAATCTACCCTGTTAAATACACTAACCAATGCAAATACTGAAGTGGCTGACAAACTATTTGCAACCCTTGATTCTACATTAAGAAGGTTAACCCTCCCCTTCGGTAAACAGATTATTATTAGTGATACAGTTGGTTTTATAAAAAAATTACCTCACCAACTGGTAGCTTCATTTCAGGCAACCCTGGAAGAAATCAAAGAAGCTGATATCTTACTTCATGTAGTCGACAGTAGTGAACCCGAACTTGAAAACCATATTAAGGTTGTCAATGCTGTCTTAAAGGAACTTGGGGTCTTTCATAAAGAAAAAATAATGGTCCTTAACAAGATTGATCGACTAGAAAAAGGTCAATTACTTGACCTTGGTATAAAATATCCACGTGCTGTGCCTGTATCCGCTCTATCGGGTAAATGTATAGATAATCTTATGGGAAAAATATGTGAAATTATGTTAAATGAAATGACAACAGTTCATTTAAAAATTCCTTACCACGAAGCTGGATGGATTAATACAATACATCACCAGGGGTTAGTACTGAAAGAAAAATACGTTAATGACTCTATTATTATAAAGGCAACAATTCCCACAGAACTGGCAAACCGGTTAAAAAAATATACCTATTAAATAAATTCTCATAAACCCGGTAACCATTAAAATTTTAACTTTACTGGGTATTATTATTTAATCATTTACTCTAGAGAAAATTTTTTTTAAAGTGCATTATTTTTAACTCTATTAACTCCATTTATTTTTCTTCTACCGTAATAATTAAAAAGCTAAAAGAATACATTAAGGATAGGACATGTTTAAATCCCGGTCCTGAATGTTTTACAGAGTTTTAGAATTATATTTTTCATAATATTAACATCAAATAAGTAAATACTTCAAGTATTGTCAATTTTCTTGAAGTTCTAACAAACATAAGATATAATTTAATTGGGATATTAGTTGAATTAAGGGACCTTAACTTAGGGGGGTGTATATTTACAATTTTCATGGATGTTTATTTAAATAACTTTCATGATTAATTAATTTTAGTGACCGGGAAATAACAAATTACAAAGGGAGGTATTTTTTTAATGGAAGAAAAGAAAAAGGGACTCCATCCCAGTGCTTATGAAGTTATACCCGGGGAAGAATATCAACCATATGTTGCTGCGGAAAAAGTAATGCCAGAATTTACACTGACGTCAGTAATAGTAGGTATTTTAATGGCTGTTATTTTCGGTGCTGCAAATGCTTACTTGGGTCTTAAAGTAGGTATGACTGTCAGTGCATCTGTCCCGGCAGCTGTTATTTCCATGGCAATTATACGCGGTATTATGAAACGAGATTCTATTTTAGAAAATAACATGGTACAAACTGTAGCTTCAGCCGGTGAATCCCTGGCAGCCGGTGTCATATTTACAATTCCAGCTTTAATAATCTGGGGTATTCAACCGAGTATTTTCAGAATGTTTATTATCGCCTTGATTGGTGGTTTAATCGGGGTTTTATTTATGATTCCACTCCGCCGCCATTTAATTGTCGGTGAACACGGTAAACTTCCATATCCTGAAGGTACTGCCTGTGCAGAAGTTCTGGTAGCTGGTGAAACAGGTGGTAGTGGTGCTAAAACAGTATTTACAGGCCTCGGTATCGGTGCCCTTTATAAATTTATTGCCGACGGCTTTAAATTATGGCCAACCTCTATTGAAACTACTCTACCCGGTTTAAGGGGAGCAGCTATCGGTATGGATGTTCTACCGGCCTTACTGGGTGTTGGTTTTATTATTGGGCCCAGAATTGCAGCATTAATGCTGGCCGGTGGTATTATGGGATGGCTGGTCTTTATCCCTCTAATTGCAACTTTAGGTCACAACTTACCTGAACCCTTCTACCCTGCCCCTGCTCCCATAGCTGAACTGGGTTACTGGGGTATCTGGGACTATTATATCAGGTATATAGGGGCCGGCGCTGTAGCCCTGGGTGGAATAGTTAGTCTATTAAAGGCTATTCCCACCATCTGGAGTTCATTTAAAGATGCTCTGTCAGGGTTTGCAGAAGGCATTGGTGATATTAACAAAAGGACCTTTGATGACCTTTCAATTAAATGGGTAATTGCCATATTAGTAATACTATTCCTCTTAATTGCCTTTACACCACAAATTCCTGTAGGTGGACTCGGTGCCCTTTTTGTTCTTTTATTCGGCTTCTTCTTCGTAACCGTATCTTCAAGAATTGTAGGTATTGTTGGTAGTTCATCCAACCCTGCTTCAGGAATGACCATAGCTACTCTCTTATTTACTACAGTACTCTTTAAGGCTTTTGGCTGGACAGGAGAAACTGGTATGATTGCTGCCTTAAGTGTTGGGGCCCTGGTATGTATTGCTATTGCTGTTGCCGGTGATACCTCCCAGGACTTAAAGACCGGTTTTCTGGTTGGGGCTACCCCTAAAAAACAGCAGACTGGTGAAATAATTGGTGTACTTGCTTCTGCCCTTGTAATTGGATTTACCCTGATCTTGTTACATGAAGCCTATACCATAGGTTCTAAAGAACTGGCTGCACCACAGGCAACTTTGATGTCTTTAGTTGTTAAAGGTATTATGGAAGGTACTCTACCCTGGGCTCTTGTCTTAACAGGTGTCTTTACAGCCTTAATTGTTGAGCTCTTTGGTATAGGGTCTCTTCCCTTTGCAGTCGGGCTATATCTTCCGATTCATCTCAGTACTCCAATTATTATTGGTGGAATTATCAGGGGGCTCCTTAAGAAATTCACCAGTAATGATGAAGACTTGAAGGAAAAACGTGAAAAAGGAATTCTATTTGCTTCAGGGTTAATTGCTGGAGATGCCCTGCTGGGTGTTATCCTTGCTATAGTTGCCTTCTTCGGGGGTTCTCTGGCCTTATCAGATTCTCCGGTGCTTGGAAGTAGCTGGGCCCTGATCTTCTTTGGCCTTCTGGTCTTAAGCCTTATTAAGTATTCCTGGTTGGCCAAAAAAGAATAATATTTAGCTAAAAGGATAAATTATTAAAACTATGGGGGATATTATATGTATCCCCCATAGCTATTTACACCTTTTCTTAAATAATTTAAAAAAAGGGGTAGTTGTTTGTGCCTAGGAAAAAAAATCTATTAGAGATGAAACCCAGAAGAAGAGAAAATATTGATTGGCAGGAAGATGAGGACGGAAATTTAACACTTATAATTAAACGTAATGGTTGGATAGACAGGATCTTTCAAAAAGTTTTTAAAACACCAAAACAGACAACCCTTGAACTCGACAAGGTAGGAAGTTTTGTCTGGCTGGAGTGTGATGGTAATCAGGATTTAAACCAGATAGCTAAAAAATTAAAAAAACAATATCCTGAAGAAGCAGCCCCAGTTTATGATAGGCTGGTCACTTTTATAGGTATATTAAAGAATAATGGATTAATAACTCTGAAATAATATAGGATGTGGTTTCATTGGATATAATCATAGGTATTGTCCTTTTTGCCATGGCATTTATTATCCTTTATGCCTGGGGGTTTATTAAAGCCCAGCGCAAACCTCAGGTTTTACAATTAAAGTTCAAAAAAATGGTCTGGAATAAAGTCATGAATTTACTTGAAGGTAAAAACAGGATTGAATTTAAAGATATTATAAATTCCCTTGATGGTCTTGAACTAAAAGGTGGCTTTTTATCTAATCTGTCTATAAAGGTTGAAAACCCTGAAGAACTGGCCAATAGTATTTTAGATGAAATGGTAGAAAGGGGTTTGCTTAAAATTCATTCAAGGGGTAAAGTAATTTCTTATGAATTATTAACACAAAAAAAGGAGGGATAATATGGCCTCATTAATTGATGCTGCACGAATTATAGTAAAAGATTGTTTACAGGTAAAAAAGGATGAAAAGGTTGTAGTAATTGCCGATAAACCCTCCCGTAAAATATCGAGAACCATCTGGGAGGAAGCAAAGAAAATAGGTTCAGAGGCTATCTTTTTGGAAATAATTGAACGGTCAAACCACGGTGAAGAACCACCACTTCCTGTGGCTGAACTTATGAAATCCTGTGATGTATTCATTGCCCCAACTTCAAAGTCTTTATCCCACACCAAAGCCCGTAAAGAAGCCAATAAAGCCGGTTGTAGAGGGGCAACCCTTCCTGGAATCACTGAAGACATTATGAAAAGAACTTTAACTGCTGATTATGAAATGATCAAAGAACGTAGCCTCAACTATTCAAAGATTCTGGATAATGGGTCTGAAGTTACAATTACCACAAAATCAGGTACTGAAATAAATATGTCAATAAAGGGTCGTAAAGGTCATCCAGATACAGGTATATATACGGAAAGAGGCAGCTTTGGAAACCTACCTGCCGGTGAAGCCTATATTGCACCCGTTGAGGGTACTTCAAATGGAGTAATCGTTGTAGACGGGGCGATGGCCGGGGTTGGAATTCTTAAAGAACCCATTAAGCTTGTTGTTGAGAATGGATATGTCACAGATATTAGCGGTGGGCATGAAGCTGAAATACTAAAGAAATTATTGGATAAACACGGTAAAGAAGCCAGAAACATTGCTGAACTCGGTATTGGAACAAATGATAAGGCAACCATTACCGGTAATGTTCTTGAAGATGAAAAAGTAATGGGAACTATACATATTGCCATTGGTGATAACAGTACCTTTGGCGGTAATGTGCAGGTAGATAGTCACCTGGATGGTATTATAAATAAACCCACCGTGAAAATAGATGGAAAGGTTATTATGAAAGATGGTCAATTTGTCTAATAAAAATTAAACCCTCCGCACCTGGCGGGGGGTTTTTATATTTAGCTTTTTTTATAGTTAAAATACGGTTTCCCATTCTTGACCCCATAGGTGATGCCATTATATTTAAACTTCTCTTTAAAATCACATAAATCTCCATGTTCTTCAATTAATTCAACAAATTTTTTCTCAATTATTTTCTCTATCCTGTTTTTTTTAGCTATATAATATTTTTTATTAACTCTGGTCCATGATGTTAAACCTTCCCCGGCCGGTAATAAACTATGCTCAAAACTTATTCTTACCTGGTCAGCACACCAGTCATAAACTTTAAAATAATATGTATTATTATTATAAACACCGGCAAGATCATATTCCCGTGATATTAAGGGATGGCTTTTGCGTCCATTAGGCTGTCCAAATAAATCAAGTAATTTACCCATTATTTTAGGTAAATCATCCTTAAAAAAAATTGTCTGGCTAAAATAAATCTCCGGTGACTGGATCAATTGTTCAATTGGCTCAGGGGTTTTATAAAACATAACCCCGTTCCATTCTACCCTGCAATAGTTATTACTGACAACTCTTTTTTGATACAATTTATTATCCCCTCCTTAAAAATATTGTATATAAACCAGGCAGTATTATTATTTATGAAACAGGAGGGGATTTTATTCCTGTTAGTTTAATATTTGCCCTCAATTATATACAGTTTCAAGAAGGATATTTTTATTATTTATTGAATATAGTAAACAGGTTATTTCGCAAAAGATAACTTTGTCGCAGGAGGTAATAATATGGCAAACAATGTTGAATATTTAAATGCAGTAAAAAGTTTTAAAAAATATTTAGCAACAGAAAGGGGTTATTCCCCTCTAACTGTAAAGGAATATGAACGGGATTTAAACCTCTTTTATATTTATCTAACCAATGAGATGGGCTTTAAAAATGACTTTTCTCTAGATAAAATTAATAAATACCATATAGCTGAATTTTTAGGTGATACTATCTTGGTCCATGACAATGCCCCCACCACCAGAAACCGCAAACTCTATTCAATTAGATCCTTTTTTAAATTTCTTGTAAAATATGAATACATAAAAGTCAATCCAGCAGCCACCATTGAAGCCAGTAAAACAGAAGTCAGAGCCGAACCTATTTATATGAAGCTTAATGACGCCCAGAAGTATATAGAAACAATAAAAAAGCACGGAGGGGTTAACTTAAAAAGGGATCTGGCTATAGTAAAGCTCTTTCTCTATGCAGGTTTACGGGTTTCAGAACTTGTTGGACTTGATCTGGATGATATTGATTTTAAGGACCAGTCAATTAAATTCTATGGAAAAGGAAAAAAGGAGAGGTATGTACCTCTCCATCCTGATGTAATTATGTCTATTAAAAATTATTTCCCTGAACGTAATGAAATTCAACCCAAAAATGAAGATGCTATTAAGGCCCTGTTTTTATCCAGACATGGTAAAAGAATAAGTGTTAGGACCATTCAGATGATGGTTAAAAAATACGCTAAACTGGCCGGTGTAAAAAATGCTGATAAAATAACACCACACAAACTCAGGCATACTTTTGCTTCCCTACTATATCATAAGACAAAAGACTTAAAAATTTTGCAGGATTTACTGGGGCATGCCGATATTTCAACTACCCAGATATATACACATACCGATGTCAAACAGAGAAAAAAAGCCATAAAGGAACTTCCGGATTTCTAATTAACATAATATACTGAGGGTCGTCCCCAGCCTGGTTGAGGATATAATTCCATCAGGTCATAGATTTCATCGGGAAGTTCAGTATTAACTTCAATGCCCAGTTCTTCCAGGACATCTAAATTGAGGGGGAAATCATGGGTAAACTTTCCTGATGAAAGATTTTTAACAACCCGATTAACAACTTCTTTTTCCATTCTATCTTCCAGTAATAAATATAAAAAATTCTGGAGCTGATGGACTGCTTTACTGGCTACATCTGCCAGGATCAGGGTTTCGTCATCAAGCTCATCTTTGTTCTTGGTTGAAGCAGTTTTAAGTATTGAAACGGCTGGATACTGGCCTATCTGGGGATCGACTGGTCCCAGTACCGCATTTTTATCCATAATAATCTCATCGGCAGCGAGAGCAATCAGTGTTCCCCCTGACATAGCATAATGGGGAACAATAACCCGGACCGGGGCCGGGTGTTTCTTTATAGCCATGGCTATTTGCTCTGCTGCCAGGACCAGCCCTCCAGGGGTATGTAATAGAATATCAATGGGTTTTTCATCAGGTGTTGATCTGATAGCCCGTAATATCTGTTCAGAATCTTCAATATTAATAAACCTGGTAAAGGGTATTCCGATAAAACTCAATATTTCCTGGCGGTGTATCATGGTTATAACCCTGCTATTACGTTCTTTCTCAAGTTTTTTTATCAGCTTTATACGCTGATAAATCAATAATTTATTTCTTATAACAGGAAGGATAAATAAGATTATTAAAATAATCCACAAAACATATGTAAGTTTCATTGTTACCTCCTCTCATTTCTCTAATTGTAATTAATTTTATTTTATCTTAAAAAAATTGGAAAGTAAAGCTATTGTTTATTATAAGGTTTCTTAAATATTGAAAACTAACGTATAAAAAATTAATATTTATTAGATATTATTGCAGATTCTTATTATGAAAGTATTTTTATGAAATTAAATCTTATATAAATAAAAAAAACCCGGTATCTAACCGGGTTAATAATATCTGGTGGTGAGAGGCAGAATCGAACTGCCGACACGAGGATTTTCAGTCCTCTGCTCTACCAACTGAGCTATCTCACCATAAATGGTTGCGGGGGACGGATTCGAACCGCCGACCTTCAGGTTATGAGCCTGACGAGCTACCAGACTGCTCCACCCCGCGATATTGGTGAGCCATGGAGGAATCGAACCTCCGACAACCTGATTAAAAGTCAGGTGCTCTACCAACTGAGCTAATGGCCCACCTCGTTGACGACGTTAAATATATTAACATCTTTATTTTGAGTTGTCAAGCAATAAATTAAAAAATTTTTTAAGTAATAACCTCTACATTATCACCCAGGTATTCAGCTATTTCCATAAGCCTTTCTTCTGGTATACGTTTTACCCAATTTTCTGTTCCTGGTCGGTCCAGGACATTTAACTGAATCTTATCGGGTTTTATTCTATTAATTGCTTCCTTGAATAGCATTAACTCCTTTTTATTATCATTCAAATCCGGAATTATGAATATTTCCAGCCACATTTTACCGTTATAGTTTTTCCTGAGGTTTATCAAACCCTTTACTATTAATTCTGCATTCAAACCAGACACAGGTCTATTTATTTTTTGGAATATCTCTTCTGATACAGCATCTAATGAAGGTACAATCAAATCACACCCTTTAATTTCTGAAATAACCTGATTACGGTATAAAAGAGTGCTATTGGTCAGTAGGGCCACCTTATATTCGGGATAATTATCTTTTAAAAAAGAAATAATTTCTCCGATACCCTTATGAAGGGTCGGCTCTCCAGAACCGGAAAAGGTAATATAATCTAACTTCGGTCTGTTATACAGATATTTTTTTAGTTCATTAATTACCTCCTCAGTCGGTACATACTCTTTCCTCTCCAGGGTCAGTTTATCTGTTTTACCACATTCACAGTAAACACAGTCCAGGGAACAGGTTTTAAAGGGAATTAAATCAATTCCAAGGGATTTTCCCAGTCTTCTCGATAAAACCGGTCCAAAAATATATTTTAATTTCATATTCCCCACCTTTCTAAAGGTCATAAATTTTAACCTTCCACAATAATCTTACTTTCTTGACTATTATAACAAATTATTTTAAAAAAATCATATTTATTTTAAATATCAGGCAGGAATTTTTAGCCTCTCCAGAGAATTAATGATATAACACAACATATTGTGGTTTTAATTTATTTTACACACTATATATTGTAAGGTGATTAATGCAGTCCCTTGACACAACCACAAAAATAGGATACAATTGACCCTGTCATTTTATTTCAAGACTGTTATTCTATATCAGAGGAGGTTTATTAATGGTCGGTAAGATTAAAAAGCGAGACGGTCGTCTGGTTCCATTTAAACATGAAAAAATTAAAAATGCTGTAATGAAAGCAGCTCAAGCCGTAGGGAGGAATGATGTAGAAGAAATTGGCGAAGAAATTACAAGGGAGATTATATCTTACTTAAATATATTTTTTAAAGATGAAGGGGTACCAACTGTAGAACAGGTCCAGGATTTAGTTGAAAAAGTATTGATAGAAAAGGGTTATGCTGAAACTGCTAAAGCATATATTCTTTACAGGGAACAACATGCCAAACTCAGGAATACTAAAAAGCTCTTCAGTGATGCCATTAATACCATAAATAGATATCTGGATAAATCTGACTGGAAGGTAAATGAGAATAGTAATATGGGCTTCTCTTTACAGGGACTTAATAACCATATTTCATCGGAAATTACAGCTCAATACTGGTTACAGGAAATCTATCCCAAAGAGGTTAGAGAACATCATCTTAATGGAGATTTACATATTCATGATTTAAGTAATCTTTCCGTTTATTGTTGTGGTTGGGATTTGCAGGATCTTCTTCTAACAGGTTTTGGTGGGGTCTCTACCAAAGTAGAAAGTAAACCTCCAAAACATTTTAGAACAGCCCTGGGACAAATAGTAAACTTTTTTTATACCCTTCAGGGGGAAGCAGCTGGAGCCCAGGCCTTTGCCAACTTCGACACCTATCTGGCCCCGTTCATATATTATGATAACCTTTCATATAAAGATGTTAAACAGGCCATGCAGGAGTTTATTTATAATATGAATGTCCCCACCAGGGTTGGTTTCCAGACCCCTTTTACCAATATTACAATGGATTTAACACCCTCTCCAGCCATTGCTGATCAACCGGCTATTATAGGGGGGAAACCCATGGATAAAACCCTTGGGGAATTCCAGAAAGAAATGGATATGTTAAATCGTGCTTTTGCCGAAGTTATGCTTGAGGGGGATGCTAAGGGAAGGGTCTTCTCCTTTCCTATTCCAACTTATAATATTACCAGTGATTTTAACTGGGACAACCCTGTTCTTGAACCTATATGGGAAATGACTGCCAAGTACGGAATACCATATTTCAGTAACTTTATTAATAGTGATATGAACCCGGAAGACGCCCGTTCTATGTGCTGCCGCCTCAGACTTGATAACCGGGAATTAAGAAAACGGGGAGGCGGCCTATTCGGTGCTAATCCTATGACCGGGTCAATTGGAGTTGTCACCATTAATATGCCACGGATAGGCTATTTATCCAGTAATAAAGAAGAATTTATGCAGAGGGTCTTTCATCTAATGGATATTGCCAGAAAAAGTCTGGAGATCAAAAGAAAAGTATTAGAAAAACTTACTGAATCCGGTCTTTACCCCTATTCCAAATTCTATCTCAGGGATATTAAAAAGAGATTTGACAACTACTGGCAAAACCACTTTAATACTATTGGTCTTAATGGTATGAATGAAGCTATCATAAATTTTATAGGCAAAGATATTGGCAGTCAGAAAGGAAGAGAATTTGCCCTTGAAATAATGGACAGGATGAGAGAAAGACTGGTTAAATACCAGGAAGAAACTGGACAACTCTATAATCTGGAAGCTACTCCTGCCGAAGGTACTTCATACAGGTTTGCCAGGCTTGATAAGGAAAGATTTAGTGATATTATTACAGCAAATGAAGAAAGAGTACGTAATGAAAATGCCGATCCTTATTATACAAATTCTACACATTTACCTGTAGGATATACAGATGATATTTTTACAGCCCTGAAATTACAGGATCCTTTGCAGACACGTTATACTGGGGGAACTGTTTTCCACGGCTTTATAGGTGAAAAATTACCTTCAACCACCAGTACTAAACTCCTTGTCAGAAGAATTGCTGAAAACTTTAAACTCCCCTATTATACAATAACCCCTACCTTCAGTATATGTCCAATCCATGGATATCTACCAGGAGAGCATGAATATTGCCCCAAATGTGATGCAGAAATTGGATATAAAGTAGAGAAAACCGGGTGAGGTCTATGAAGATAGCTGGTTTACAGAAAACAAGCCTTATTGATTATCCTGAAAAAATATCAACTGTTGTCTTTACTTATGGTTGTAATTTAAGGTGTCCTTACTGCCATAATTCAGGTCTTGTTAAAAACAACAACAAAAATATTGACTTTATTTCCCTGGATTTATTATTCGAATTTCTCAGGAGAAGAAAAAAATTAATAGACGGTGTCTGTATAACCGGTGGCGAACCCACTCTGCAGACTGGGTTAGAACCTTTTATTAGAAAAATAAAAAAAATGGGATTCAAAATAAAGCTTGATACCAACGGAACGAAACCTGATCTAATAAACAAACTGGTAAAGGAAAATTTAATTGATTATATTGCCATGGATATCAAGGCTCCTTTTTCCAGATATGGGTTGCTGGCCGGAAGCTCTAAATATAATAATCAGATAAAAGAAAGTATTAATATTCTGCTTAATTCAAATATAGACTATGAATTCAGAACAACAGTAATCCCTGGCTATCATACAGAAAATGATCTGATAAAAATAGCTGAATTAATTAAAGGAGCAGGTCGTTATTTCATCCAGAACTTTAAACCACATAATACACTGGATAGTGCCTTTAAATCAAAAAAGGGATTTCCACCTCATGTACTTGAGGATTTTAAATCAAAAATATCGCCTTATATATCCAATGTGGGAATTAGAAATTAAAAGGAGGAATAGTAATGGAAAAAAAGAGACAGAAATGTGAGGTCTATTCCCGGGTTGTTGGTTTTTTAACCCCGGTATCACAGTGGAACAAGGGAAAAAAAGAAGAATTTAAAGACAGGTTAACCTATGATAAAATCCTGGATAGGGATATAATCTCATCTGCAGAATAAATAAAATCTTTTTACTTTAATATTTTATTTCTAATTAAATACAAAATATAAACACAGAGAGGAACTCAACGGTTCCCTCTGTGTTTTTTAAAATTAACTTTTAATTTTTTGTCAAAACCTACCCTTCTACCCTCTCTTCACCCTCTCTTAATTAAGAAATATAATCCTGTTAAAGTATAGGAAAAACAAAAAATATTATAGCAGATAAAATATCATAATAGATAACCTGACAAAGTATTGTTATATTCCAGACTTAGTTTATGTTATTTCCTATATAATTTTTAGTTTATTTTATTTCCTAATATAATTTAAGGTAAATAATTAATCGGGTTCACTGTTTTCCCCTTATTATAAATCCTGAAGTCCAGATGGGGACCGGTACTCATCCCGGTACTCCCTGCCAGTGCAATAACATCCCCCAGTTTCACCTTTTGACCGGCTCTTATTAACAGACGTGAATTATGGGCATAAAGGGTTCTGATACCATTTTCATGGTCAATAATTATGGTTTTCCCAAACCCCCTTATCCAGCCACTCTGGATAACGGTACCACTGGCAGCAGCTCTAATTCTGGTACCAATAGGAACAGCTATATCTATACCGCCATGAAATTCACGTTTGTTGGTTATAGGATGGATCCTGTACCCATATGGTGAAGAAATCCGGCCGAGCACAGGCCATATAAAAGCTCCCTTTTTAAGCCTGAAATTATGTTTCCTTCCTTCTTTAAGGTGGGGTATAACCAGGGTCTGTCCTACAAAAATACGGTTGCTATGAAGGTTATTGGCCAGTTTAATTGTTTCCACTTCAGTCCCATATCTTTTAGCAAGATTATAGAGGGCATCTCCCCGCTGGACAACATGTATTATTCTATCATAGAGTATTCCATCCTTACCGCCACCAATACCTGTTTTAGGGATATATAATTTTTGACCTGTATAAATCTTAGAAGATTTAAGATTATTTCTATCTTTTATTGCCTGTACGGTAGACCCTGTTTTCAGGGCGATTTCAGACAGGGTATCCCCCTTGTTAACTATATATTTAGTTTCTTCTACCATTTCATGCAGTAAATTTAAAGTCTTATCACCAACAATACCATCTACATCCAATCCATTATTTAACTGAAAAGCCTGCACAACCTGTTTTGTTCTATAACCAAAGACACTGTCAACTTCAATGTCATACCCCAGGTCCCTTAAAATCTGTTGAACCTTTTTTACTTCCCTTCCCCTATCACCCAACTTCAGGGTGGTGGCAAGGACGGGACTACTAATTATCATAGTAATAATTATAAATATTATAATTGCCTTAAAAATTTTTTTATTTATTTTAAATCACCCCCACCCTCTTTTAAGAAACTGGTTATATATACCATTTAGAATAAACATAGGTATCTATTATATTCGACAGTATATTAATAAATTCCTGCATCCATTTATTTGTAATTTATTCCATACTACTTGCCTATATTTATAAATTTACCCTCATGTTTTAATCCTGGAAAATTAAGCTGTCTTAATGCCTCATAGAGAATAATGGCAACCGAATTTGATAGATTTAAAGACCTGGTATTGTCCTTCATGGGAATTCTAATACAATTCTCAATGTTATTCTTAAGTAAAGATTCCGGCAGACCGGCTGTTTCCTTACCAAAAACAATGAAATCATTCTCCTGATATGAAACAATATCATATGACTTTGGTGCTTTGGTAGTAGCAAAATAAAAATTGGAATCTTTATATTTTTTCATTAGCTCTTCCAGGGAATCATAATAATATATATCAAGTTTATCCCAGTAGTCAAGGCCGGCCCTTTTCAGGTACCTGTCATCAATTGAAAAGCCAAGGGGTTCTATTAAATGAAGACTTGATCCGGTTACAGCACATGTCCTGGCAATGTTACCAGTATTTTGCGGTATTTCAGGTTCAACGAGGACTATATTCAAAGTTTTATCCTCCTTTCATGGTTAAATTTATTATATAAACAAATATTATAATAATTAATTTTTTAATAATAGATTGATATAATACCATTCCCTGATCTATATTATTATCTTTAAACCATCATAGGCAGGTCTAACCCATGAAGGTAAATTCTTTTTTAGCTCCTCATGTTCAACACTATGGGAAAGGTGAGTTAAATAAGCCCTGCTAACCCCTGTTTTCTCAATAACTTCCAGGGCTTCTGATATATTCATGTGAGTAGGGTGAGGCCGGTATCTTAACGCATCTATTATCAGTATATCCAGCCCCTCTAACTTATCATAGGTTGATTCAGGAATGTGGCTACAATCAGTTATATAGGCTATTCGCCCAAAGCGGTAACCCAGGATATCAAGTTTTCCATGTTTGACAGGAAGGGGGATGATTTTTATGTCCTCAATAAAAAAAGTAGAATTAACCTCAATGAGTTGAACCTGAGGTAACCCTCCACCCATCTGTACAGCGTTAAAAATATAATTAAAGGTTCTCTTGATATCTTTAATTGTAGAACTGTTACCATAACAGGGCAGCGGTCTTTTATTAATTAAATTAAAGGCCCTGATATCATCAAAGCCCATAATATGATCGGCGTGGGAATGGGTATATAGAATAGCATCTACTTTATGTATTCCGTTATTGAGAAGCTGTAAACGGAGTTCGGGGGGAGTATCTACCAGAATAGAAAAAGATTCAAATTTAACATAAATAGAGGAACGGGTCCGTTTGTTCCTTGGATTTTTGGACTGGCAGGTTTTACAGTTACACCCAATGACCGGAACTCCATGAGAGGTTCCTGTTCCCAGAAATACTATCTCCATAGAAAATCCCCTCTTTCTAATTGGATTTTATAAGAGGGGAGTTTATTTGTCAACTTATTTAACTAAATAGTAACAAAAATCAATTTCGTCATCCTTTTTGTCTTTTAAAACAGATTTCAATACAATACCAAGTTCTTCACTGGTTTCCAGATTATTATTAAAAAGATAATACCTCTTTAGTATAGTGCGGCTGGCAGTAGATTCTGGATAGGCGGCAACAAATTTAGCTATTGTATCTATTTTTTCTTTTCTATTCATGCTAACCCCCTTTCAGACCCGGAAACCATTTAACAAATACCTTTTATTTAAATACTGAAGTGGGTTTACTACCCGATTACCTACCCTTATTTCAAAGTGTAAATGAGGTCCTGTTGAATCACCACTATTACCGCTTAAAGCAATTATTCTTCCCTGTTTGACCCTCTCCCCTTTTTTTACAAGGAGTCTTAAATTATGGGCATAATATGTTAGTTTATTATCCCGGTGTTTTATGATGACAAGGTTACCATAACCATTCTTCCACCCACTATAAATAACAATACCCTCTTCTGCCGCATAAACAGGACTACCTATGGGAACAGCTATATCTATTCCGGTATGAAAGTGTTTTTCTTTCCTGATAGGGTGTATTCTCCAGCCAAATTCAGAAGTAAGCCTCCCCTGAACCGGCCAGATAAAATGGGAATCATAAGAACGGGAAGCCAGTGTATACCGGACCTCACCTGAATTTGTTGGAATCATTATTTTCTGTCCTGCATAAATAACCCTGGGGTTTTTTATTTGATTAATTTTAATTAATGTTTTTATGTTAACCCTGAATTTTTTTGCTATTTCCCATAGGGAATCGCCTCTTTTAACCTGATAAGTAACTTTTTTTACAGGAATTTTTATCTTTTGACCAATCCTTATTACATCTGGATTGTTTATTTTATTTAAACTGATGATTTTCTCTATATTAACATCAAAATAATGAGCAATTTTAGATAAAGTATCTCCCCTTTTTACAGTATACACCGTTGTTTCAGCAGCCTGAACCAGACTGGTAAGAAATACAATGAAAACAAATAAAACAATTATATTTTTAAGTAATTTCATGTGCCGTTACCTCCAGACAGTACAGATTTTATTTATATGTATTTTTTCCATTACTTAAAAATTATATACATAGGAGGTAATTCACAATTCCTAAAAAAAAACCAGCAGTAAACTGCTGGAGATTGTTAAAATACTTTTATTTTTAGTTATATAATAATAAATTTAGACTACTGATAAAACTCAGGCACTCTTAAACCCTTTAAGACCCTTATCTTTAAGAAAATAGGATATCTTTTTATAAATAATAAAAGTTATAAAAGAATTTAATAATGATTTAACAATATTAAAAGGAATAATGGCCGGGGCAAGTATGGCTATAATCTGTTCACGTGTGAAACCCATAAAGTAGGGGTCAAGTAAAACATTGGCTATAACCATAACTACTGTCATGGCCACCGAACCCATCAGTAGACCTGTTATAGCACCACTCCTGTTATGCTTCCTCTTATATATAACTCCAGCTACCAAAGTCAGAGTTCCGGTAGCCAGGAAATGCATAATTGCACCAAATAAACCCCCTAATCCAGTAAAAAGGGCCATCAGAATAGACAGAATAAAAGTCACAATTAAAGCTGGAATCGGGCCATAGGCAAAGCTAATAATTAAAATCGGTACATCCCCTGGCTCATAAATTAAATACGGAGCCGTAGGAATCAAGGGAAATTTTATTAATACCATAAGCAATAAGGATAGAGCACTCAGTACACCGATTGCTGTTAATTTATTAGTATCCCTCATTTTACATTCTCCTTTTCTATAGTTTAATTTGTATCAATTTATTGCTAATTTACATATCATATTATAACTTAGATTTGTAACGATAACAAGTATTAAATGGAGGTTAAGTATGAATACCGAACGTTATTCCAGAATTAGAGATACAATTACACAATTAATAAGTGGAATCAAAGAAAAAAATTATGATAAAATAGAAAAAAATACTATTAACAGGCCCCTGTTCTGGAAACTGGGCCTGGCTAAAACAGATATAAGGGAATTAAGCTATAACATTTTAAATTTAGACTACAATAATAATTCAGCTTTCGCAACCCTCAAATTAAAGGGTAGTTTTGAAGTCCTGGGGGATGAATACTATATTAACAATAAAACAATAAAATTAAAGTTAAACAATATAAATGGAAAATGGAAGGTAGATTTAAGCAGTACAGACAGATCCATTTTACTCATATAATTTTTTTATCTCGGTCTCTTTATAAAAATGTTTTAAAATCTGTTTATAATTAAAACCTTCATCAGCCATACTGGCAGCTGCCGTTTGATCGAGGCCAACATTATGCCCCCAACCACCTCCATATAGTATTAATGAAGATATGGTCCCCTCAGGACTATATATTTTTTTTATTAAAAATCTACTACTCCTCAATCCCCCGAGATAACTTCTAATCCTTCCCCCCGATAAGGTCAGGCTTTTATTCCTACCAGTAATCTTTAGTTTCAAGACACTTCCCCCTTTGCTTTTTTCAAGGGGGATTATATTTATTATATCTTTTATATTTAACTTCTCTTCAAGGACTCCTATCGGTAAATATTTTACCCAACGATAACTATTGTTAGGTGAATAACGGGGGTTATTTGAATAAGAAGGTGTGTCTGTGATTAACCATCTTTCAAGTTTATAGGGGTCAAGAGGGAATTCAATATTATTATCAATCATATTATTGGACCCCGGTAAATAAGGTAGTTTACTACCCCAGATATCATAACTACTCTCGGAAAACCCACCACTATTACTACTGAAAACTGCATCAATAATTCTATTATGGTAGGTAATAACCTCACCCATTGTTTCCAGAATAGCTTTTGTTGTCCGTGGGCTTTCTTTCTCAACCCCCCTGTAAGCAGCACAATGTACTTCAGCACATAAATTATATCCGTCATCCTTATGTCTGTTCAAATGGGCCAGGGCATAACTCCTGGCAGCAACGGCCTGTGTTTTCAAAGCCTCATGTGGCCACCAGGCCGGCATCTCAGATGGTACAACTGATAAAAGATATGCTTCCACATTAACAATATTTATAAGGTTGAAACCATCATTGACCGGATAGGCTTCCAGGGCACCGCGGAACTGACGGTCTTCATTGTCTGCCCAGAAATAACCTTTACCATAGGCAAGGTCATATAATAAAAATAATCCATGTTTATTTGATTTTATAACTAAAGGTTTATTTGATTTATACTTCCTTATAAGTTTCTTTTCTTTGAAAATAAAATATGTCCCCTCTTCCCTTTTTACACTCCACTCTGTATTGGCATTACCCTGTAGTAAAGGCTTATTATTTCCTTTAAGAACAAAGGCAAAATCAGATGAAGCCTGAAAGGAAATTGACTTAACGCCTTCAACCAGTCCTATCCTTAATTCAGGTATATTCTCTCCATAAACCGGTTCTACACGGCGCCAGTATATATTCTCCCTTTTTTTTTCTTTTTCAGATTCCTCTTTTTTGATGATAGCTGGGTAGTTTTCTTCGTAAAAAGTTATCTTTTTTCTGGCCCTGTTGGTACTATTACCGGTTGCCAGACTTTTCTTCCAGTAATAATAGGCATCTTCGTAATTATTCAGTTTCTCCATTAAGATTGCCAGTTCTGGATATATAAAAGAAAGACTGTAATCCCTGCTCAGGGATAATTTATAATGATATACTGCTTTTTTATATTGTCTTTCATTTTTAAAAACCCCGGCAAGGCCCATATAATTCAAGGGTAAATCAGAATATAATTTAATCCCATTCTGGAAATGCTTTTTAGCTTTATCTGTTTCACCTTTTAACTGATGTATCTTCCCCAGATAGTAGTTTAGCAGTGATTTCTCTTTATTTGAGAGGATTTGTCCATTTTTATTATTATTCTGGTTAAGTAATTGATAGGTATCATAAAGTAATTTATAAGCACTTTCATATCTGGCAGACTGGTAAAAAACCTGTCCTTTTTTATATTTCCAGTAAATGTTCTCCGGTTCAAGGTTGATTAACCTGTTCAAGTAAAAGAGGGTATCTTCGTATTGACCCAGCTCTTCTGAAAGCGTAACAAGGTTTTTAAGGCTCCTAAGGTCTTTACTCCGGGCCCCATGAATAGTTTTATATAAATCATATGCTTTAAGGGGATTACCGTTATAATATTCTGTTCTGGCTTTTTTATATAAATTATGTATTTCAAAATCAGTTAAATCAGTCTCAAGCAACTTTGTTAGACCACTAACCCTTTCTCCGTCAATACTGATCAGCATTGTAACAAATGTTATCATGGCAACTAATATAATTAAGGTATTTTTATAACTAAAATGGTACATTCTCTATTCCCCCTGTATTAAACAAAAATAAATTTATAGTGATTACATATTTGGTATATTATTCTATTCTTGCAGGATTTTACTTGTTTACATAGAATAATACATATAAAGTAAATAACTTTAACCTATATAGTAACTTCATTATAACAGCTGGACAATGGTTTAAGCAAGGAAACTTAAAGCCTGTTTTTTTCCTTATTTTTAGTATAAAAAATACTTATAAAAACGCTGATAACAGAGAAAGGAGGTATGGCATGGAAAAGAAAGACTATACTACCTCAGAAGCAGCTGAAATTTTAAATGTAGCCCCATCAACATTAAGATACTGGGAATCAGAACTTGGTAATTACTTAAAAATCCCAAGGGATAAAAATGGCTACAGAAAGTTTACTCCTGACAATATTGAAACCCTTAAGAAGATAAAGGAATATTTATATGAACGAAAATTCTCCATAAAACAGGTAAGGGAAATACTTAACCTTGAGGAAAGTAAACAGGATGTAGCAGCAACACTGGTTGGAGAAACAGATGAACGGGTTAGTTCCCTTGTTTCTATTCTTATTGATAAGATTGATGGGGTAGAAAATGGTATTAAAGAATTAAAAGAAGGACAACAGAATTTAAAGACTGAATACTTGCAGGCAATAAAGTTATTAAATATTACCTTTGAAAGACGGGACAGAGAGCTTATTAAAGAGATTCGCAAAAGATTGGACCAGCGGAAGGAGGAAAATAATAAAAACTTATTAAAAAGATTATTACCCTGGTCTGATAAATGAATAAATAAATGCCTCTCTAAATCCCATTAAAGGAAATGGAGAGGCATTTGTTTTATAACAGAAGTCGCGTCCAGTTTTTTACAACCAGAATTATAAAAATCCCCTGGAAGCTATTATATTTCAGAGTTATAAAATTTTACTTGCTATTTCGGCAAGCTCTGACCTTTCCCCTTTAACAAGGGTAACATGACCTCCTATTTTCTCCTGATGAAATTTGTGTGCCAGATGGGTTAAGCCATTATTGTGTAAATCTAAATAAGGGTTATCTATCTGGTAAGGATCTCCGGTTAAAACTATCTTGCTACCCTTACCAACCCTGGTTATAATTGTTTTTATCTCATGACTGGATAAATTCTGGGCCTCATCAATTATTATAAACTGACCGGGAATAGATCTACCTCTAATATAGGTTAATGCCTCCACCTGAATTAAATCTTTATCAACCAGATATTCAAAAGAATAATCGGAACTATTATCGGGTTGCCCCAGGATATATTCAAGGTTGTCAAATATTGGTTGCATCCAGGGCTGTAACTTCTCTTCTTTGCTCCCCGGAAGAAAACCTATATCATTACCCATGGGAACAACCGGTCTGGCAACCAGAAGACGGTTATACCTTCCTTCATCAGTCACTTTGGCCAGGCCACAGGCAAGGGCTAACAGGGTTTTCCCGGTCCCTGCCTTTCCAGCAAGGGTTACTAACTTAATATCATCATTGAGTAACAATTCAAAGGCCATGGACTGTTCCCTGTTTCTTGGTTTAATACCCCAGGCCTGTTTTCGCAAAAATTTAAAGGGTACCACCCTGTTACCATCATATCTCCCGAGGGCATGTTTGTTTTCAACATCAATTGCATTAAACTGAACCATTTCCTGGGGATATAGTTCTATATTCTCATTATTTATATCCTCAGGGGGAATACCCTCATTACTAAAAAATAAATCTATTACTTTAGAAGGAACATCAATTTCTTTAATTCCTGTATATATATCTTCATCTTTTAACCTGCTGGATTTATGTTCTTCAGCTTTTAAACCAAAGGCATCGGCTATTAATCTTAAATTAATATCATTTGATACCAGAATTACTTCCCGCCCGGGTTCTTCTTTTTTTATATTAATAGCAGTAGATAAGATACGGTTATCCATTTTGGTAAAACTTAAACCTTTAGGTAAAACCATATCATTAAAATCTATCACTAGTCTTAATAAACCTCCATCAGGAAGTTCTACTCCCTCATTAAGGCGACCTTTACTCCTCAGGTCATTTAAAATCCTGGAAGTCTCCCGGGCATTATACCCGATTGAATTATTCTTGTTTTTTAAATTATCTATCTCTTCCACTACCGGTAAGGGAATAACTATTTCATGTTCGTCAAAAGAATAAATAGCCATCGGGTCCATTAATAATACATTGGTATCAAGTACAAATATTTTACTGGCCATAACTCCCCTCCCTTCATTTAGAACCTTACATTGACCACAATGAGAGACCTGTTTTCTTATCAAAAGTTCTCTCAAGTTTTTCTCCTATTAATTCCTGAATAAAATATTCAGCTGCAAAAATAGTTGTTTCCTCTGACAGATGCCCCCCATAGGTATTTCCATTTTCGTCTGATACAATAATATGGGCATGAACAAAGGGTTCTCCATTCAATAATGAAATATTTCCCTTACAGCTAACTATCTCAAGGTGTTCATCTATTTCTTTAAAAAAAAACTCCCTCTCATCCTGTAAATAATAACCGAATTTTGCTTTTTCCACTGCTCCGATTAACATAAAAACACCTGTTTCAATATTATTTTCCCTAACAACTTTCGTTAATTCCTGTAAAAGGTCACCACCTTTCGGTAATCTTCCGAGGAAAGTTCGTCCCTTAGTATATTCACCCATTACGTCTACTCCTTTCCTGGTATTATAAAATCTTCTGTATACTTGAATAATTCTTGATTAATAAATATTTTCCTTCTGTATTATATCCTGATTTAAAAATTATTAATAACTTTTCCCAGTATACTCAACCCCTTATCAATTTCAGACAGGGTATTATTTGAAAAAGATAACCTGATATAATTATCCCCTCTTCTATAATCTGAACAGAATGAATTGCCGGTAACAAAGGCAACCCTGTTTTTTATCGCCTGCTTTAATAACTTTTTACTCTTTATTCCAGTCGGTAGTTTTACCCAGAAGAAAAATCCCCCTTCAGGTCTTTTCCAGGAACAGCATTCCGGAAAGTATTTTGTTAAACCTTCTTCCATTTTTACTAATTTTTGACGGTAATATGGTCTTATTTTTTTTATCTGTTCCTGAATTATCCCTTCCTGGCCGGCATAGGCAATAAGTTCCTGTCCCAGGGTATTTGACGCCAGATCGGTATTCTGCTTGGCAGTGGTCAGTAATTCAATGATTTTTTCAGGTCCACATATCCAGCCAATCCTGAAACCTGGCATAAAATATTTTGAAAAACTACCGAGGTATATTACCTTTTCATTATTATCAATACTCTTTAAAGCAGGAAGGGGTTTATTATAAAAACTCAATTCCCGGTACGGGGTATCTTCAATAATATAAAAGTTATACCTGTTAGCCAGCTTCAGCAACTTATAACGCCGTTTTAAGGAGAGGGTCATCCCTGACGGATTAGAATAGTCTGGCACCAGATAAAGAAATTTTATTTTCTCCCCCTCTTTCAATAACTTCTCTAATATATCAATCCTGAGTCCATTTTCATCAACTTCAATCCCCATTATCCTGGCCTCATAACTATTAATTGCTCCGATTCCCCCTACATAACCTGGGTCTTCAACGGCAACTGTATCCCCCGGGTTTAAAAATAGTTTTGCCAGAAGATCAAGACCCTGCTGGGAACCTGTTGTAATTAAAATTTGGTTTTCATTGACCGTAATTTCCTGCCCTTTAAGGTAATTAACAAGATATTCTTTAAGATTCTTTTTTCCATCAGTACTGCTGTACTGAAAAAGGCTGTGCCCTTTTATATTTATAAGTTTATTAATGAGTTGTTTTAGTTCCTTTACCGGGAAAATTTTTTCATCTGGAATACCTCCAGCGAATGAAATTATATCATCTCTACCGATAAGGCTCATAAATTCACTTAATTCTTTGTTTTCCATCCTCTTTAACCTGCTGGCAAAAAAACCTCTATCCACTTTATAAACCTCCTTTTTTTATGGACATTAAAAAATCCCTGCCCTAGAAGGCAGGGATGTTATCATAAACACGGTACCACCCGGCTTTGTTATTTTCTCACGAAAATAACCTCAACAGGTAAACCCCCGGTATCATTCAGGATTTACCTTGATTAATAACGGTATCAAACCGGAATTCCTTACTTGGTTTATTTACATAGATAAACCGTTCAGGATTCAACTCCGAGATGGCTTAGTCCTCTTCATTGTCTTTAAATTTTTAATTTTTTATTAGTATACCATAACATTTATAATTATTCAAGCTTTTTTTCGTGAATTAATAACCCATATTCAATACTGTCTATCAGAGCCTGCCAGCTGGCCTGAATAATGTTTGTTGAAACACCAACTGTAGTCCAGGTATCTTCACCATTTGATGTTTCAATTAAAACCCTTACTTTGGCTGCTGTCCCCCGGTCACCATTTAACACCCGTACTTTATAATCTATTAATTTCATATTTTTAATCTCAGGGAAAAATGTTCTAAGACCCTTTCTTAAAGCATTATCAAGGGCATTGACAGGGCCATCACCTTCAGCCGCAACATGAACCTTTTCATTATTCACAACAAGCTTAATAACAGCTTCTGAATTGGTCATTTCACCGGAGTTATGACTGATTATTTTAAAATCATTAACAGTAAAAAAGGGTTTATGGTTTCCGTATTCTCTATTAACAAGAAGATTAAAGGAGGCATCAGCCCCTTCAAACTGATAACCTTTATGTTCGAGAAACTTTATTTTTTTTGTAAGTCTAGATAATTCGGCTTTTGTGAAATTATCAATATTGAAACCCAGTTCTTTTAACTTATATTTTAAATTACTCTTCCCTGAAAGTTCCGATACCAGGACCCGCCTCCTGTTTCCAACCTTTTCTGGCTCAATATGTTCATAAGTGGCCGGATTTTTCTGAAGGGCACTGACATGAATACCCCCTTTATGGGTAAAAGCACTCCTGCCTACATATGGTGTTTGATTCTGAGGAATGAGGTTAGCTATTTCCATTACATAATGGTATACTGACTTTAATTTAGATAACTGTTCTTCAGTTATCACATCTTCGTTATACTTAACCTTTAAGGCAGGAATAATACTACATAGGTCTGCATTACCACATCGTTCCCCAATACCACCAATTGTTCCCTGAATCTGGGAGATCCCATTTTCATAGGCAGCCAGTGAATTAGCCACACCGAGTCCCCCGTCATTATGTAAATGAATACCCAGAGGCACAGAAACCTTTTCCTTTACTTTTTTTATTGTATTCTCTATTTGGCTGGTCAATTGTCCTCCATTGGTATCACATAAAACGATTAGATCAGCACCAGCATCTTGGGCAGTTAATATTGTTTTAAGAGTATAATCAGGATTTGCCTCAAAACCATCGAAAAAATGCTCAGCATCAAAAAACACCTTAAGTCCCTTATCTTTCAAAAATGATACTGTATCAAATATTAAATCCAGATTGTCATCGAGGGTTATTTCGAGAGCATGGGTTACATGGAAATCCCAGCTTTTTGCAAAAATGGTAACGGTGTCAACCCCTGCTTCCAGTAATTTTAAGATATTGGAGTCATTTTCAACTTTAATACCCGGTCTCCGGGTAGAACTGAAGGCCACAATCCGGGCATTATTTAGTTTTAGATTTCTAACTTTCTTAAAAAATTCCTCATCCTTGGGATTGGATCCGGGCCAGCCACCCTCGATGTAATCTATACCCAGCTCATCAAGTCTATAAACAATTTTTAATTTATCATCCAGGGAAAAGGAAATACCTTCTCCCTGGGCCCCATCCCTTAATGTAGTATCATAAAGTGAGACTAATCCCACTACTCATCATCCTCACCTTCCCTGTCCTGTTTTAATAAAGTTACAATATAATTACCAACTTCATCAGTCGATAAATTTCCTCCCATATCCGGGGTTACCTGATTTTCCTTCAGGGCCTGTTCCACAGCCTTTTCTACCCGGTCGCCCAGATTAGAATAACCGAGATGTTTCAACATCATCCCAACCGCCAGAATAGCAGCCAGTGGATTTGCTTTATTTTGACCGGCAATATCCGGAGCAGAACCATGAACGGGTTCAAACATGGAAACACTGTCTGGGTTAATGTTTCCGGAAACGGCCAGGCCCATACCACCCTGAAGTTCAGCCCCCAGGTCTGTAATAATATCACCGAACATATTACAGGTAACAATAACATCAAATATTTCAGGATTTCTTACCATCTTCATGGTAATGGCATCAACCAGAAAATGGTCAGTTTCAACCCGGGGATAAGTTACAGCAATATCCTTAAAGGCCCTCTGCCAGAGATTATGGGCATAGGTTAATACATTGCTCTTATCACACAGGGTAACCTTGGGTTCTTTTCCATATTTGAGGGCATATTCAAAAGCATATTTTATAACCCTGTCAACACCCTTCCGGGTATTAACCATCTCCTGGATGGCTACTTCATCAGGGGTATTCTTCTTTAAAAATCCACCTACCCCGGCATATAACCCTTCAGTGTTTTCCCTGATCACTGTAAAATCAATGTCATTAACCCCTTTGTTTTTTAACGGTGAAAAGTCATCTTTAAAAAGTTTAACCGGTCTTAGATTAACATACTGGTCAAAATAAAATCTAAGTTTCAACAATATACCCTGTTCCAGGACACCGGCTGGAACCCGTGGATCCCCCACTGCCCCCAGATATATAGAATTATATGTTTCAAGTTTTTTCAAAACTTTTTCAGGCAAAACTTCTCCATTTTTTAGATACCTTTCAGCACCCAGTTCGAATTTATCAAGGGTTAACTGTAATCCATTTTTACCATTTAAATATTCCATAACCTTAAGACCCTGATCGGTAACCTCTTTTCCAATTCCATCCCCGGGTATTACAGCAATTTTAAGCATGTTTTATTCCCCCTTTAATTTTTTCAATTAACCCACCTGCTTTAATAATTTCCTGCATAAAAGAGGGAAAGGGTGTTGAATCAATATTTATATTTTTTTCTGGTAACTTAATTTTACCTTCATTTAAATCAACTTCTACTAAGTCCCCCTCTTCTATCCTGTCAGTAACATCCTTGCATTCTAAAATAGGTAAACCAATGTTGATTGCATTTCGATAAAAAATCCTGGCAAAACTCTCCGCAATAACACAGGAGACCCCAGCCGATTTTATAGCGAGGGGGGCATGTTCCCTGGAACTACCTGAACCGAAATTTTTTCCAGCAACTATAATATCTCCATCCTTTACTTTACTGGCAAAATCAGGGTCTATATCCTCCATGCAATGACGGGCAAGCTCATCCGGGTTTGATGTATTCAGGTAACGTGCCGGAATAATTACATCAGTATCAACATTATCACCATATTTAAGTACTCTTCCCTTAAGTTTCATTATAAAACCTCCTCCGGGTGGGCTATATACCCTTTTATAGCAGAAGCAGCGGCTACTGCAGGATTAGCTAGATAAACTTCACTTTCAGGATGACCCATTCTCCCCACAAAATTACGATTTGTTGTAGCAATGGCCTTTTCTCCACGGGCCAGTATACCCATGTGACCTCCCAGACAGGGACCACAGGTAGGTGTACTGACAGCTGCACCGGCCTCAATAAAGATTTCAATAAGTCCTTCCTTGAGAGCCTGCTTATAAATATCCTGAGTACCCGGTATTACAATACACCTGACATCATGATGGACCTGTTTCTCCTTTAAAATACCGGCTGCTATCCTTAAATCCTCCATTCTACCATTTGTACAGGAACCGATTACTGCCTGATCAATTTTTATATCACCTTCCTCACTAATAGGCCTGGTGTTTTCAGGTAAATGGGGAAATGCAACCTGGGGCTCAATATCACTGACATCATATTCTATAACCTTTTCATATTCAGCATCATCATCGCTGTAACATGGTGTATAATCCCTTTGAGCCCTATTTTCTAGATATTTAAAGGTTTTTTCGTCAGGAGCGATAAGTCCACATTTCCCACCGGCCTCAATGGCCATGTTGGATATGGTCATTCTATTATCCATGGAAAGATTTTCAATGGTTTCCCCTGTAAACTCCATGGCCCTGTAAAGGGCCCCGTCAACACCAATATCACCAATAGTATACAGGATTAAATCCTTACCACTGACCCAGGGTTTAAGTTCCCCATTATAAACAAATTGGATAGTCGATGGAACTTTAAACCAGGTATAACCTGTTGCCATAGCTGCTGCCATATCGGTACTCCCAACTCCGGTAGCAAAAGCCCCCAGGGCCCCATAAGTACAGGTATGAGAATCAGCTCCAATTATTATTTCACCTGGTAAAGCAAGCCCCTTTTCGGGCAAAAGACAGTGTTCAATCCCCATTTCTCCTATTTCAAAGTAATTATGAATCCCTTTATCCCGGGCAAATTCCCTAATAAATTTACACTGTTCAGCAGATTTAATATCTTTATTGGGGGTAAAATGGTCTGGTACAATAGCTATTCTATCCTGATCAAAGACCTCATCAATCCCGATCTTATTGAATTCTTTTACGGCAACAGGAGTGGTGACATCATTTCCCAGGACAAAGTCAATCCTGGCATTCACTATATCACCTGGTTTTACCTTATCTCTATTGGTATGGGCCGCAATTATTTTTTCAATCATAGTCATACCCATTATTTTAACCTCCTTTTAAATGCCTTCTTGTGCAGAAGTTGTCTGCCTTGTTTGTTCTGATGTTAAAAATTTATTAATGGTTTCGAGATAAGCAAGGGCACTGGCTTCAGTAATATCAGTCATAGCACTATGTCCAGTATAGGTGTTATCCTCAATTTTAGTTTTAACTATAACTTCACCCAGGGCATCCTTACCTTCAGTAACAGCATTAATATGGTATGAAATTAATTTAATATCATCTATACCGACAATTTCATTGATAGCCTGAAAAATA
Organism: Halothermothrix orenii H 168; assembly: GCF_000020485.1. Lineage (GTDB taxonomy): Bacteria > Bacillota > Halanaerobiia > Halanaerobiales > Halothermotrichaceae > Halothermothrix > Halothermothrix orenii. Next base: position 1,181,044 of record NC_011899.1, on the reverse strand, counting down.
GCATCAACCGGTCCATCACCACTACAGGCAGCTTTTTCAATGATATTATTCTCCTTTTTAAGCTTTATTGTCGCTGTCGGTAGAACTTTGTTACCGGTATTAACCGATAAGTAATCCAGTTCATAAACCTTATCAAAAGTATGATAATGATTATCGATAAGTGCTTCAATTTCAACATGGGTAATATTTTTCTTCTTATCAGCCAGTTTCTTAAATTCAATAAAAATCTCTTCAAAAGTTTCGTCATCTATATCATAACCAAGTTTTTGAATAAACTCCCGAAAGGCATGTCGTCCTGAATGTTTACCCAGAACCAGTTTATTATCCTTAAGACCTATTGTCCGGGCATCCATAATTTCATAGGTAGTTCTTTCTTTAATGACACCATCCTGGTGAATACCTGATTCATGGGCAAAAGCATTGGCCCCGACAATAGCTTTATTGGGCTGGATAGTCATCCCGGTTAAATTTGAAACCAGTTTGCTCAATCTCGCAATCTGGGTTGTATCCTGGTTTATCCCGATATTGTAAAAATCCTTCCGGGTATAAAGGGCCATAATAATCTCTTCAAGTGCTGTATTACCTGCCCTTTCACCAATACCATTAACAGCAACCTCAATCTGGTTGGCTCCATTCTCTACCGCCGCCAGACTATTGGCCACAGCCAGACCGAGGTCGTTATGGCAGTGAACACTGATATCAACCTTATCAATATTGGAAACATTTTCTTTTATATCTCTTATTAATTTACCAAACTCTTCAGGAATCGCATAACCGACAGTATCAGGTATATTAATAACCTTCGCCCCCGCATTAATAACCCTTTCAAAGAGCCGATATAAAAAAACAGGTTGGCTCCGGGAAGCATCCTCAGCAGAAAATTCAATATTGGATGTGTATTTAGAGGCATATTTTACAGCCTCAACTGCTTTTTCTATAACCTGTTCCTCAGACAATTTTAATTTATATTTCATATGAATAGGAGAGGTAGCAATAAATACATGAATTCTAGGATCCCCTCCATTTCTTAGTGCTTCCCAGGCCCGGTCTATATCCTTTTTCCTGCTCCGGGCCAGGGCAGCCACCTCAACATCTCTGATATTCTCGCTGATAATCTGAACAGCCTCAAAATCCCCCGGTGAAGAAATTGGAAAACCTGCCTCAATAACATCAACTTTCATCCTGGCGAGCTGTTTAGCTATAGCAAGTTTTTCTTCAGGAATAAGACTGACGCCGGGAGACTGCTCGCCATCCCTTAACGTTGTATCAAATATTTTAACCTCACCCATTTTAAACACACCTTCTATTCATTAATCCAGGGCATCATATCCCTTAATTTTTTACCCACCTTTTCAATCAGGTGATTTTCATCCTTACTGGTTAAGGCATTAAATACCGGCCGGTTAGCCTTGTTTTCCAGAATCCACTTTTTGGCAAATTCCCCTGACTGAATTTCCTTCAATACGCTTCTCATTTCATCCTTTACATTATCATTTACAATCCTCGGCCCCACCATAAGGTCTCCATACTGGGCCGTATCACTTATAGAATGCCTCATCTTTGTTAACCCACCTTCAAACATAAGATCAACTATTAACTTTAATTCATTGAGACATTCGAAATATGCTATTTCTGGCTGATAACCTGCTTCAACCAGGACCTCAAAACCTGCCTTAACCAGTGAAGTAACACCACCACAGAGAACTGCCTGTTCCCCAAAAAGATCAGTTTCGGTCTCTTCTTTAAAGGTAGTCTCAATTACACCAGCTTTTGTACAACCAATTCCTTTAGCATAGGCCAATCCCAGTTCTTTAGCCTTACCTGAATAATCCTGCTCTACTGCCAGTAACCCTGGAACGCCTTTTCCTTCAAGATACATTCTCCTGACAAGGTGTCCCGGGCTTTTTGGGGCAACCATGAAAATATCAACATTATCGGGAGGAACTATCTGTCCAAAATGAATATTAAATCCATGTGAAAATACCAGGGCATTACCTTCTTCTAAGTATGGTTCAATATCCTCTTTATAGACTCTACTCTGAACTTCATCAGGTATCAATACCTGAATGATATCGGCCCTTTTAACTGCCTCACTGGTCTTAAATACCCTAAACCCATCACTTTCTGCTTTTTTCCAGCTACTGGAACCTTTCCTTAATCCAACTATAACATTTAGACCACTATCCTTTAAGTTCTGGGCCTGGGCATGACCCTGGCTCCCATAACCCAGTACAGCAATCATCTTTTCCTCAAGTAATCCCAGGTTGGCGTCTTTATCATAATAGACATGAATCATAACAATAACCACTCCTTTAACTTATTTTCTGATTTTTACCCTGGAGGTCAAGCCCCCGGCTTAAAGCAACTAAACCGGTTCTGACTACCTCAATTATTCCAAAATCCTTTAAGACTTCAATTAAAGCCTCAATTTTGTCTTCAGTTCCTGTAGTTTCAATCATCATACTATCATAAGCCACATCAACAATCTTGGCCCTGAAAGTATCAGCAATCTGAATAACTTCTGTTCTCTGTTTCCGGGGACAGTTTACCCTTATTAAAGCCAGGTCCCTACTGACCAGTGAATCCTGATTTAATTCTGTAATTTTAATAACATCTATTAATTTATGGAGCTGTTTTTTCACCTGCTCCAGAACCCTGTCATCCCCCTTGACAACAATTGTCATCCTGGATATTTCCGGATTTTCTGTATGGCCCACATTCAGGCTTTCAATATTAAAATTCCTCCGGCTAAAAAGGCTGGCGATTCTGGTTAAAACACCCGGCTTATTTAAAACAGATACCGAAAGTATATGAGTCATAACTGTTAACCTCCTATCATTTTTTTAATTCCTGCTCCCTGTGGTACCATGGGAAATACATTTTCTTCTTCCTCAATTCTGACATCCAGTAAAGCAGGGCCATTAACCGATAGGATCTTTTCTAAAGCCGGTTTCACCTCATCTTTTTTATCTATTTTTAGGGCATAGACACCGTAAGCTTCAGCCAGTTTAATAAAATCTGGATTTTTTAGGCCTGTGGATGAATACCTTTTATCATAGAATAATTCCTGCCACTGCCGGACCATACCCAGATAACTATTATTGAGGATAATTATTTTTACAGGTAAATTATAATTACTAACAGTAGCCAGTTCCTGGATGTTCATCTGGATACTACCATCACCGGCAATATCAATAACAACCCTGTCCGGGTTACCAACCTGAGCCCCTATAGCTGCTGGAAAGCCATAACCCATGGTTCCCAGTCCACCGGATGATAAGAATGTTCTAGGGTGACTGTACTTATAATACTGGGCAGCCCACATTTGATTTTGACCTACCTCAGTAGAGATTATTGCCTCTCCACCGGTCAGTTCATATAATTTTTCAATAACATATTGTGGTTTTATATTGGTTTCACTCTGTTCATATTTTAATGGATTTTTTTCCTTCCATTCTTTAATTTGCTGAAGCCAGGCACCACGTTCTTTATGCTCGATAAGGGGTAATAATTCTTTTAAAATATTTCTGGCATCCCCTACAATGGGTATATGGGCTTCAACATTTTTACATATCTCAGCCGGGTCAATATCAATATGAATTATTTTTGCGTCTGGAGCGAATTCTTCTATCTTACCGGTAACCCTGTCATCAAACCTGACCCCAACAGCTACTAAAAGGTCAGCTTCAGATATAGCATAATTGGCATACCTGGTACCATGCATACCCGGCATTCCCAGAGACAAAAAATCATTTTCAGGATATATACCAAGCCCCATTAATGAAGTTGTAATCGGAATACTGGACTTTTTAACCAGTTTTCTTAATTCTGTTGAGGCCTCTGAGGCTATTACTCCACCTCCGGCAAAAATAACAGGCTTCTCTGCTTTATTTATTTCATGGGCAGCCTTGTTAATCTGTAGTTTATGTCCCCTGTAGGTTGGATCATAACCCGGAAGCTCAACTTTATCTGGATAAACAAATTCACATTTATCCCTGGTAATATCTTTAGGGATATCTATTAATACAGGACCCGGCCTTCCCGTTCTGGCCAGATAAAAGGCTTCTTTTATGGTTCTGGCCAGGTCTTGAATATCAGTAACCAGGTAATTGTGTTTGGTTATAGGAATAGTTATTCCCCTTATATCAGCCTCCTGGAAGGCGTCTTTTCCTATAAAATTAGTAGTTACCTGACCTGTAAAGGCAACTACAGGTACAGAATCCATATAAGCTGTTGCCAGACCGGTAACCAGGTTGGTACTCCCTGGACCAGAGGTAGCTATACAGACACCAACCTCTCCGGTACTGCGGGCATAACCATCAGCTGCATGTATGGCTCCCTGTTCGTGCCTGGTAAGATAATGATTTATAGGGGAATCATATAAAACATCATATATAGGTAATACCGCTCCTCCTGGATAACCAAAAATATCTTTAACCTTCTCTTTAAGGAGAGATTGAACAACAATTTCAGCCCCGGTCATAAGTGACATACCATCCCACCTCCATTTCCTGTGAATATAAGAAAACCCTGGGTGTAGTTAACCCAGGGTTATCTATTACATAGAAAAATAAGCATTGTTAATACCCTTCTCAACTACTCCCTACTCTCTAATACTCGTTAATATTTACTTTTTATAAACCATTAAATAAATCATTCTAAAACTGCTCCGGTACTTGCAGAAGAAACATGTTTAGCATATCGACCCAGATAACCTGATATGTCAGGTAATTCAGGATTAAAATTACTCATTCTCTTCTCAAATTCTTCCTCTGATATGTCTACATTTAGAGATTTAGCAGGAATATCAATTTCTATAATATCGCCGTCCTGGATAATTCCAATAGGTCCACCTGACGCTGCTTCAGGAGAAACATGACCAATGGCAGCTCCCCGGGTAGCACCGGAAAAACGCCCATCAGTAATAAGGGCAACTTTATCATCAAGGCCAAGACCAGCCAGGGCGGAGGTAGGGGTTAACATCTCTCTCATTCCGGGTCCGCCCCTGGGACCTTCGTAAGTTATAACTACAACATCCCCTTCGCTGATCTGACCATTAATGATGGCATCAACAGCTTCCTCTTCACCTTTAAAAACCCGGGCTGGACCTCTATGGACCATCATACTGTCAGCTACTGCTGCCTGCTTTACTACTGAACCACCGGGAGCAATATTCCCCTTTAAGACAGCCAGCCCTCCCTGATTGTGATAGGGATTACTTACAGGACGTATAATTTTATGATCAATATAACCTACTCTACTTATGTTAGTGCCAACAGTATCTCCAGTTACGGTAAGCTGATCAAGCTGTATTAAATCCTTCTCACTGAGTTCTTTCATAACAGCTGGAATACCGCCAACCCTGTATAAGTCTTCTATGTGATAAATTCCAGCTGGTGTCAGACTACAAATGTGAGGTACTTTCCTACTTATATCGTTAAATAAATCAAGTTCTAAATCAAGACCAGCCTCGTGGGCTATTGCCGGTAGATGCAGGGCTGTATTGGTAGAACATCCAAGGGCCATATCAACACAGATAGCATTTTTAAAAGCCTCCCGGGTCATAATATCTGAAGGTTTAATATTTTTTTCGACAAGATTTATAATCTGTCTACCTGACTTTTTGGCAAGCCTGATCCTTTCAGCATAAACTGCAGGAATAGTTCCGTTTCCGGGTAAAGCCATCCCCAGCACTTCTGTTAAGCAGTTCATTGAATTTGCCGTAAACATTCCGGCACATGACCCACACCCGGGACAGGCCGCTTTTTCTATATTTTCCAGTTCTCCTTCTGTAATTTTACCCGCTTTCACTTCACCAACTGCTTCAAAGACATTATGAAGATCCAGCGACTTGCCCTGATAATCACCGGCAAGCATGGGTCCTCCACTGACAACGATAGCTGGAATATCTAATCTGGCCGCTGCCATCAACATTCCAGGAACAATCTTATCACAGTTGGGTACTAAAACTAACCCATCAAACTGGTGGGCTCTGACAACTGTTTCCACTGAATCAGCTATTATTTCTCGACTGGCCAGTGAATATTTCATACCAGAATGCCCCATAGCAATACCATCACAGACCCCGATTGTAGAAAAAATGACCGGTGTCCCACCGGCACTGTAAACCCCATACTTTACAGCTTCTGCAATCTTATCAAGGTGCTTATGACCAGGTATGATTTCACTGTAAGAGCTGGCAATACCTATTATTGGTTTTTCTAACTCCTTTTCATCTAGACCTAACGCATATAATAAAGATCTATGGGGGGCCCTCTTAAAACCTTGTGTTATTGTTTCACTCCCCAATAAAACAACCTCCTTTGCTACTTTTCTACTCTCTATGATACCCTGACTTCATTTTTGGGATAAATGGTAACTCCTGTAGAATTTGCAATCCGCCTAAATTCTTCTATTATTTTTTTGGTATATTTACCCGGTTTTCCTTCACCAACCTGTCTTCCATCAACTTCAATAACCGGTATTACTTCTGCAGCAGTTCCAGTCAGGAAACATTCATCAGCATTAAAGACATCATACCTTGTAAATAATTCTTCCTTAACATTTAAACCCAGGTCCCTGGCTATTTCCATAGCCACATCCCTCTTTATACCCCTTAAAATACCGGCATATTTCGGTGGGGTAATAAGTTCATCACCTTCAATAATAAAGATATTATCACCGGTACATTCAGCTACATAACCCTCATCGTTCAAAATAATTGCTTCAGGAGCACCGGCCAGATTGGCTTCAATCCTGGCCATAATATTATTTAAATAATTCAGGGACTTTACTCTGGGATTAACCATTTCCGGTCCATTTCTCCGGGTAGGTATGGTAACTACCTTAAGTCCCTTTTCATATAATTCCTGATCATACAGTTTTATTTTACTGGCAATAATAACTACAGTTGGTTTCTTACACTTTCTGGGATCTAAACCCAGGTCTCCGACCCCCCTGGATATGACAACCCTTATATAGGCATCCATTAAATTATTGGCCCTTATTGTTTCTAAAATAGCTTCTTCCATTTCTTCAGGGGTAAGGGGTATCTCGAGCATGATGGTTTTAGCAGATTTATATAACCTCTCAATATGCTCTTTTAATTTAAAAACACGGCCATTGTAAGCCCTTATACCCTCAAATATACCGTCTCCATATAAATAACCATGGTCAAATACCGATACCTTCGCATCCTTCTCATCTACAATACACCCGTTCACATATATTTTTCTACTCAACTTCTCTACTCCTCCTCTTAATTGTTAATTACTTGCTTAAAGGAAACAAACCCTTACAACTCCATAATACAAAGTAGGTTTATTTTTTCACCTCCCCGGTGAATAAATATACCTGTTTATTTAGTTAATTATTATATTATCAAGATATGAAATTGTCAAGAAAAATTATAAAAAAATTCCCTGTTTTTAAAAACAGGGAATTATGTTAAAACCTTCCATTGTTTTATTTTTTTACATGTTTTTTCGCAAAACAGATTTTATTTAGATAATAAATTTTAACCAGTTTATGTATTAATATTCATCCTCTGTTGAATATTATTCTCCTTTTTCAATAAGTTTTTTAACCCTCTCCACATTTCTGGCAGCTTTCTGATAATCGGGGTTAACCTCAAGGGCCTTTTTATATGCCTTTAATGCTTCTTTTAATTTACTCAGGTTTTCTTTAGTAATACCGTAATTATTATAAATAAAAGCTACCGGAGGGTTCAACTTGACAGCCTTTTCTAAATAAATCTCTGCTTCTTCGTATTTACCCTGAAGGATAAAAGAAAAGCCAAGATTGTTCAAAGCATAATAATTATCACTATCAAGTTCTACCGCCTTTTTGAAATTAGAAACAGCTTTCTGATAATCAGTACGGTTTAAATAAATTAACCCCAGTAGATTATAGACCTGATCATCTTTATTTTCCAGTTCTTTTGCCTTATTTAAATATGTAATAACATCATCATATTTTTTATTATAATAATATGCCCTTCCTATATTTACAAGAATATTATAGTTATTTTCCTTCAATTTATTGGCTACTTTTAATGAATCTACAGCCAGGTCATATTCATCCATCTTTAAATACGTCAATCCCAGATAAAAATAACCAAGATGATTATTCTTATGTTCAGCTGAGTAACTGGTTAAATAATCAATGGCTTTATTGTACTCCCTATTATTATAGGCTTTAATTCCTTTCTGTAATAAATTTTCTGCAGCGACAGTAGCTGTTACTAACATTATCAACAATAAAACCAAACCCAGTTTAGATATAAACTTTTTCATAAATATATACCTCCCTGATTAAAAGTATTATTTATCTTTAATACCACATATTTACCTGTGTAAGTACCAAATATATTTAATTTCTATATATTTAAATCAATTTCTAATTCTCATTTAAGGTATAAAGAATTAAAAAGTGTTTATACCAAAACTAATCATTCTCCTTTTTATAATAATTGCAGAATGGTTTAAGCTCACAGAAATGACAGGCGGGATTCCTGGCTTTACAGACTTCCCTGCCATGAAAGATAAGCCAGTGGTGCATATCAACCCATTTCTCTTCAGGAATAACTTCCATCAGTTGCTTTTCAGCTTCGTTAGTCCTTTTAGCACTCACCAGTCCCAACCGGTTAGAAATCCTGAAGACATGAGTATCAACCGGAAAAGTTTTTTTGTTAAAGGCACAGGCCAGAACAACATTGGCAGTTTTCCTACCAACACCGGGTAATTTTAAAAGCTCTTTTCTGGTACCAGGAACTTTACCTCCATATTCTTTTATCAAAATGTTACTGACCTCAATAATGTATTTACTTTTGTTGCGGTATAATCCGATACTGTTAATTTCTCTTTCCAGGGTTTTTCTATCCAGGGAAGCAAAATCCCCGGGGTTTTTATACTTCTTAAATAATTTTTTTGTAACCTTATTAACCTGCCTGTCCGTTGACTGGGCAGAAAGTATTGTAGCGATAAGCAATTCAAAGGGAGTAGAAAAATTTAGTTCAGTATCGGGAGCAGGGTATCTATCTTCAAAGTATTTTATTAGTTCCTGTAAATAAGGATAACTTGCCATAGTAAGACTCCCTCTCTGGACTTAAGCCCCAAAAAATGTTATCATATTTTTGATGTATATTTATTTTAGAATAACAATTTTTCACTAAATCCAGGTAAATATTAATGGAGCATATATATTATAACATAAAAAATGAAAAATCAAAGGGGGTAAATTATATGAACAAAAAGATTATCGGAGTAGATATAGATGGTGTCATTACAGATGAAGGACCAGATGATTATAATGTCTGGCATAAGGCCCTCTGTAATTTTACTGGTGAAAACTTAAAAAGGGTTAAAGATGCTTATAATTTCACTGAAGCCTATAACCTGTCAGAATCAATAATTGAAAGATTCCTTGAAAAAAATATACAACAAATTTATAGGGATGCAAAACCGGCCCGGAAGGCTGGAGAAAAACTAAATAGGCTTATAGATAAGGGATTTTATATCTATTTAATAACAGCCAGGGATGAAAAATACAGGAAACTGACTGAAAACTGGCTTGATAGACATAATATACCCTATCATACCCTTATCCATGAGGGTGATAAAGCACCTCTGGTAAGGAAATTGGGAATTAATCTTTTTATAGAAGATAAAGCTGAAAATATTAAAGAAATCCTGGAATATAAAATTCCTGTAATTGTATTTGATAGATATCATAACAGGTCTTTAAATAATAACCATAAAAAATTATATCGTGTTAACAACTGGGAAAGGGCCTATGAAATTATCATCAGAACCTTTAATATAGAGAAAGATAAAGAGAGGGCCGGTTAGATATTTGAATTATTTAAAACAACTCCCCCCTATAAACTCCCTTAAAATAGATGTTCTGGGAATATCTTTTTCATCAGGTAAACTATTAAAACACGATAATATTTCCAGTAATCTTTTTGCTTCAAAATAACCATCCTGACCTGATTTTATTTCTTTTAAAATAGGAAAGGCATATTTTTTCAATACAGAAAGTTCATAGGTCAGGGCAGAATTAAACATAATATCGGCATTTTCCTGGTATGGGAAGATGTTTTTTTCTTCCCCTCTCCTGACAGCGGGCCATAATTCAATTGTTTTAGCAGCGTCATGGCCCCTGAAATAATAATCTCTAACAATTCTCCTTATTAATCTATTATCGGTAGTTGGAATCCGGTTATGACGGTCTATATTTAACTGGGTCAGGGCACTTACATATATTTTATATTTTAATTCCTTAGGAATTACAGCTGTTAACCTTTCATTAAGACCGTGAATTCCTTCAATAATTATTGGCTGGTCTTTCTCAATCTTTAGATGCCTGCCTACAGGTTCCCTCTTTCCCTTTTTAAAATTATAGATCGGTATTTCTACCTCTTCACCCTGGAGAAGTTTTACCAGATGTTCATTAAATAATTTCAAATCAATAGCTTCTATAGCTTCAAAATCAAGGTTCCCTTCTTCATCCCGTGGCGTTTTATCACGGTCAACAAAATAATCATCGGTGGAAATGGCAACTGGCCTTAATCCATTTACCCTGAGTTGAATTGATAATCTCTGGGCAAAAGTAGTTTTCCCGGATGAAGATGGGCCAGCAATCAAAATAACCCTTTTATTATCTATTTTTTCTGTAATTTCATCTGCAATTAAAGCGATCTTTTTTTCATGTAATGCTTCTGTAATTCTGATAATATCCCCATAATCATTATTAGTAATTACTTCGTTTAATTCACTGACATTACTTACATTTATAATCTCTCCCCATTTTTCATATTCATAAAATATACTGGCAAGTTTTGGTTGCTCTACATACCTTGAAACCTCTTTATTAGAACCGGGAAAAGGATATAATAGAATAAATCCCGGCATTTTAAAGTGGATATCGAATTTATCCAGATAACCGGTACTGGGAACCAGAATACTATAAAAATAGTTATAAAATCCATCGAGCTCATATACAGGCCACTGAGAGATATCTAATTGTTTAACTAGCTTAACTTTATCATAAAAATCCTGCTCTGTATAAATTTTCTCCAGTTTATCTTTGTTTACCTTTATTTTATTGATAGGCAGGTCTTTTCTCACCAGTTCTTCCATTCTCTTTTTTATTTTAATAAGATCTGACTGGGTTATGGGTGTATTTTTATTTAATTCACAATAAATTCCATTTCCCAGAGAATGCTCTATGGATAACTTGGCTCCGGGATACAAATAATATATAACCCTGGTCAATAGAAAAAACAAACTTCTCCGGTAAATTCTGTTACCACTTTCGTCATTAATTGTAAGAAAAGAAACCTGACTCCGGTTATTTAATTTGTAATTTAACGATTCTACTTCATTATTTACAATTGCCCCCACTACTTCTCTATAATTTCCATTGTATGTTTCCTTTACAACCTCCTCAACGGTTATACCCTTATCAAAACTGTATTTTTTTTCATTAATATAGACTTCAATCATAATATACCTCCTGGCCTAATAACCATAAAATATTTATTGATTTAATCTTTTTATAACCTTTTTAAAATAATTTTCTACAACCTTATCTTTTTCTGATTTCAATAACTTTAAAATAAAGTCCTTTAATTCCCTGGCCTTAATTTTACCGGCAGCCCACGCTGCAGTGATTCGGACAACCGGAGAAGGACTCTTTAACCCCTTTTTAATAATTTCCAGCACATCTGTTATATTTACTCCTTTGTTATATAAATTGACCAGGTTTATTAAGGCATTTCTTTTAATTATATTAGTCCCTCTCCACATCATGGGTGAGTTCTTCCATTGATCTCCCATATTTTTCTTTGTCAGACCTAAGACTTCTTCTATTTTTCCCGGGAGGACCGGTCTATATTCTGGATGTAAGTCCAGAGGAAGGTTTTCGTTATAAGGACAAACCATCTGGCACGAATCGCAACCCCAGAGGTTTTCACCAATAGCCTTTTTTTCTTCTTCAGATAATATACCTGTCTTTTGGGTGATATTACTTCTACAGCGCGATAAATCCAGGTAATAGGGTTTTAATGCCCCTGTTGGGCACATTTGAATACAGGCCTGACAGTTTTTACACCCATTTTCTATGGGATTATCATATTTTAACTCCAGACTGGTTAATATTTCCCCCAAAACCAGGAATGAACCATATTCAGGGTTGATTAATAAATTATTTTTCCCGATCCATCCCAGGCCTGCCCGGGCTGCTATTTCTTTATCCAGTAATGGTCCGGTATCTACAAATGATTTACAGTTAGACTCTGGATTTATATTTTTTATAAAGTCAATAAGCTCATTCATTTTATTCCTCATAATAGTGTGATAATCCTTACCCCGGGCATAAAGGGCAATATAAACCTCCTCATCAAACTCTACTTTACTGGCATAGGACATTGCCAGGGCTATGATGGACCTGGCATCCTCCAGGTGCATCCGGGGGGTGGTTGATAATAAAATATCTTCATCAGTAAAACCTGGTAATTGCCCGGCCTCCTTCCGCTTTTCCAGTACCTCCCGGGCTTTTAGTAACGGAGCGGCAGAAGTTATACCCACTATATCAAACCCTATATCCCTGGCTTTTGCTTTTATCATTGTAGTTAAATCCATCTTTTTCCATCCTATCTAAATTCCTGTTATAACCAAATTTTCAAGCCCCATATAATAGAAAATTTATAAGACCGGTTTTGTGACCAATTATAAAAAAGTCTGATTATAATTAGTTTACTAGATATGTTTTATTTTTATTAAGGGACAGATTTATATAATAAATTAACCCTGATATTAAAGTTATCAAAGCCCAGTAAAAGTAGAGCTTATTGCCACCCATATTTTCATATATATTACCACCGAGATAATTACCGACAATACTACTTATTCCCAGCATTGTAGCATATAAATTCTGGCCGGTCGCCTTAAAGTCTTCTCCACATATAATATTTATATAATTTACTGCTGTAACATGGAATAAGCCAAAGGTTAAACTGTGCAAAAGTTGGGAACCTATGAAAACAGATGATACCGGAAAATAGGCCAGTAAAAACCACCTTAGGGTAAAGGCTATGGAAGATATCATAAAAATAGATTTAATTTTAAATTTCCTGAAGATATTATCTGAATAAACAAAGATAAACATCTCACTGGTAGCCCCAACAGTTAAAGCAAGGCCAATAAGGGATTCCCTGCTTCCATTATCGAGCACGTAGAGTGGAAAAAATGTATAATTGGAAAAGAGTGTCAGCTGGATAAAAAAAGTAAAAAGAAGGAAGTAAAATAAATCCATGTTTTTCAAAAGACCTGTAAATTCTTTCAATCTGTTTACCCTGATTGCCTCTTTGCCTTCCGGTACTTTTAAAATAAATAATAATGCTACCAGGAGAGCCACAGCATTTATATAAAAAAGGTTTGCTGGATTTGTGTTTTCAAGGTAATATCCAATTAACCAGACAGTTATGGTAAATCCAATAGAACCCCATACCCGGTACCGCCCGTATAAATTCCCCCTTTTACCGAGATAGTTTAATAATAGTGCATCAGCCAGAGGAATAACAGGTTTCTGAAATATAACAAAAAATACCATTATAATAAATATATACCAGTAGTATTCAGTTGTTAAAAAAACCAGATTTAAAATTATTGTCCCGGTAATGGCATAAATAAGTAGTCGCTTATTTGAATTAAAATAATCAGAAGCCATACCCCATAATGGCATTACGAGTAATGAAATTGCTGCAGGAACAGATTGTATAAGACCAATTTGTCCTGTAGTAAACCCAATTTTTTTAAAATAAACATTTATATAAGTAAGGGCAGCTGCTGTTATATAAAAGAAAAAATTAAATAATTTAAAGTTCATGGTATCATACCCCGTTTCTTACATGTTATATTATTGAATCTTGTATTATCTCTGTTATTAATAATATTACTACATAACTTATTATGTCAAGAACTTTAAAAAGGCCCAGACTCAAGGTCTGGGCCTTTGGTTTCTCCAGATACTATCTTTCTTCTAACTCCTCTTCATTTTGATGCCCGGCTTTTACTGCTTTATTTACCGTTATAAATAAACCTCCATAGAGCACGATACAGGCAAAAATAAGCATAATTATAGAAGATAGGTTCATTCCCAATTCTCCCTTCTCTTTTAAAGGTTTACGTTACCTCTACTACTGTCTACTGTAACACTTTCTCTACCTTTAATAGCAGATAATAAAACACTTACAATTGCCATAACTATCAGGAGGCCCCAGCCACCGATCCACTGGTATAGTTTTCCATAACCGCCGTAATTTGCACCTATATCCTTACTTAAGTTGAATACGAAAAGATAGACAAGAATAATGGGAGTAATAACCTGAACCATTATATTCCACCATTTTCCAAACTGGTACTCTGAAATTGGATTAAAGTAATTTCTGAGTTTTTCAGCATTGTAAAACCAGCCTATTGCCAGGGCTTCAAGCAATCCTCCCAGGAGAAGGCCGTAAGTATTGACGTAATGATCTATAAGATCGAGCCAGTATAATCCAGCTCTGGTGGCAAAGATTAGTCCAGTAACAAGTAATAAAACAACTACCCAGAAAGTTGTTTTTCTCCTGTTAAATCCCCATTTATCAACGATACCGGCCACATTGGATTCAACCAGTGAAAAAGCAGAATCAATGCCCAGAGTTAGTAATGTTACAAAAAATACAACCCCGAAAAAGCCAGCTACAATCGGTCCTCCAGGTAGCATATTGATAGCATTAGGATAGGTAACAAATGCTAAAATAACACCATCAGCAACAACATCGGCAATGGCAACACCCTGTTCCTGTGCCATATAACCAAGGGTTCCAAACACAGCTATACCGGCCATGAAACTTACCCCTGAATTGGCAAAAACAGTAATCAGGGCATTGTTGACAACATCAGAATTTTTGGGCATATAACTGGCATAGGCAATCATTATCCCCATACCCAGACTGAGGGTAAAAAAGACCTGGGTATAGGCATCAATCCAGACACCTATATCTAATAACTTCGTAAAATCAGGTTTTAAATAATAGTTTAATCCTTCAATGGCTCCCGGAAGGGTAACAGACCTGATAATCAGAATTAAGAGTAACACGACCGGGAGTATAACTGTATAGGGAACAACCTTACCAACACTTTCGGTCCCTTTTCTTAAAATCAGGTAAATAGCTATCCAGGACACAACTACCCTATTAATACCGGGTAACTGAACCATCCCAGTTCATTGATACCACCGGAAATGTGTAATACTTTATTATAAAAGTAAGCTTCAGCATTATTACCCCAGGCTACATTAAAAGAACCTACAATATAATCCCAGATCCAGCCAAGTATTCCAGCATAGTAGCTGACAATAACAAAAGCACAGGCAAGGGTCCACCATCCAAATGGTTCAAATTTCTTTCTTACCTTACCCAGGGCTTCCGGGGCCCCGAGCTGTGTCTTCTGTCCTATACTGAACTCAAGCACTAATAACGGAATACCTGCCGTCAGTAAGGCAATAAAATACGGAATTAAAAAGGCTCCACCACCATTCTTGTAGACAACATAGGGAAAGCGCCAGGCATTACCGAGACCGGCAGCTGACCCAATTGCAGCCAGAACAAAAGCAGTTCTACTACTCCAGTGTTCTCTTTTCATAGTCATCTGCTCCCTTCTTTAATACTCTTTTTTTCTTTCTACTAAATTTATAATCCTTCTTTACTTCTCCCTTCTTGAATTATCACCCCCCTGATTCCTGTATGTTGAGAGGTTTAAAAATATGTAAAACAATGCTTATTATTTATTATATATAAAAAGTATATATTTTTCAATTTATATATTTAAGCAAATTTCATAATGTAATACATAATAATTAATTATACACATAATAATTAATTCTACTGGGAGTCTGAAAACCGGATACTCATTATAAATTGATTGCTTTGTCTGGCCTGAGATTATCTAAAAAACTTTTAATAGAACTATTTAGACTTAATAACTGACTGGACCGGCAAATTATCTGTAAACAATTCAATATAACGTGATTTAATATAATTAAGATCTATATCGTTTATAATGTTGAAAATATCAAAGACGTTAACACCCTTAAAATAAAAATCAACAAACTGATTACCAGTAACACTAAAAGAATTAAATATCTCAACAAAATCTCCCAT
Organism: Halothermothrix orenii H 168; assembly: GCF_000020485.1. Classification (GTDB taxonomy): domain Bacteria; phylum Bacillota; class Halanaerobiia; order Halanaerobiales; family Halothermotrichaceae; genus Halothermothrix; species Halothermothrix orenii. The sequence goes on along the minus strand of NC_011899.1, from coordinate 1,164,837 downwards.
GTATTTATTATAAACCCTGGTAAAATTATCTTCAGTCAATATTTTATCTGCTTTTTCAATACCATTTACGAGTCTATTATAAAGTTCTTCTGAATTCCTCGTTTCACTGGATATCATAGCATAACCATAACCCGGTTGTCTTGTGTAACTGAATGAATAATCATCATCTACAAGACCTTCTTCATATAATTTTTGGTATAATTCTGTCCCTTTCCCTACCATCATTTCCAAAAGAATATTGGACCCTATCTCCAGTTTAACCATATGTTCTTCATCAACATTTTTTTCTTTAAAACCAAGGGTAAATAATGTTTTAGAAACATCCATGGTTTTTATAATACTGGTTTTTTTAACCTCACGGGGCTCTTCAGGATAAAACCTCTTTATCGGGTTGAGATCGGAAAATTTTTTACCCTTCTGATTTCTCCTGATTAAATCAAGTGTTTCTTTAACATCAACATTACCGGTAATAAACAGTACCATATTTGAAGGGTGGTAAAAAGTGCGGTAACAGGTATATAAATCTTTTTTTGTAATTCTACTTATACTCTCGATAGAGCCAGCAATATCGTATTTAACTGGATGATTATGGTATAACCCCTGAAGAAGGTTAAAAAAGACCTGCCAGTAAGGGTCGTCTTCATACATTCTTATTTCCTGGCTTATTATTCCCTTCTCTTTATTTACATTTTCATCAGTAAAATATGGTGACTGTACAAATTCGATTAAATTAATTAAAGCCCTGTCAAAATTACCGGTACTGGAAAACAGATATGCTGTTCTGGTGAAATTCGTATATGCATTGGCTGATGCACCAAGACGGGCAAATTTATTGAAAGAACTCTCATCTTTACCTTCAAAAAGTTTATGTTCCAAGAAATGAGCAATGCCTTCTGGAACCGTTGTCTTTTGACCGGTTTCAGGATCAACAAATTTAATATCAATGGAGCCATACCTGGTGGCAAAAATAGCATACTGACGATTATAATTTTTCCGGGGCATTATATAGACATTAAGACCATTATCTATTGAATCTGTATATAAATATTCTCTGATAATTTCATTATAGAATTCTTTCACTATTAGGCCCCCTTTTTCTTTAAAAAATAGATCGTATCAATTTTTATATTTTTCGATACTTCTACAATATCATCTACTGTCACTTTTCTTAAACCGTAAATCATATCTGAAATGGACTCAGCTTTATTATTTATCAAACCCAGCAGATAGTGCCTGACCAGACCTTTATTGCTATCAGCCATAGTCTTGAGATTATTAATTATACCCTTTTTGGTCCATTCAAACTCATCACTGGAAATATTCCCGTTTGATATTTCATCCATCTGTTTTAAAATAATCTCCCTGGCTTTATCATAATTTTTAAAATCTATCCCTGCATTTATGGTCAATAATCCTTTTGTAGATTCAAGGCGTGAGAAGGCATAATAGGCCAGACTGGCCTTCTCTCTTACATTTTGGAATAATTTTGAATGAGGAAAGCGTCCTAAAATACCATTATAAAAGAGAAGGGCATTATATAATTTATCACCCCTGGTAATACCTGTTCTAAAACCAATTACCAGTTTTCCCTGATTAACATTTAACTCTTCAGTTACTTCCCTGGGAGCATTTATCTCCTTCACAACTTCTGTACTATTATCATCAATTTTTTTATACCGTTTGATAGAAAATTTTTCGTTTATTTTGTAGTAAGTTTTTTCTTCGTCAATATCCCCCACCACAAACATATTAATTGGATTATTTTTAATTAGTTTTGAATAAAGGTTATAAACTTTGTATCTATCCAGTTGGGGTAGTGTTTCAATGTCTCCAAGTTTATAAATGCCAAAGGGCTCATGACGACACATTTCCTGATAACATCTTTCCTGGGAATAATTGAATTTATCATTTATTAATGATTTTATTTCTTCTTCTAAAAATTTTTTTTCCTGATCAACATAATCCCCTTTAAAACCCTCCTCTACCACCAGGGGATTAAAAACAATGTCATACAGGAAATCCAGGGCTTTTTCAAAGAGAGGTTCCCTATCAGGAAGATATTTTTCATTCGGAACCTCAAGGGAGAAAGAAACAAGCTGGTTTTCTCCCCTTTTTAAAACCGAAACATTTAGGCTGGCTCCATATAAACTATCAAGTTTAAGTACTATTTCTCTATTTGTCGGGTATGTAGTACTACCCCGGTACAGAATATATGGTATCAGGGCAGTACCACTGGCAGTCTCCTTAATTAAGGGTTGGGTTATATATATCTGTAATAAATTGGTTTTAAACTTTTGATTTTGGCAAATATGCAAATCTATATCACTGACTGTTTTATAATCTGAAAAAACTGTTAATCTATTCATAGTCACCTTCCCCTGTATCTATTGTTATATTTAATGTTTTTAATTATTCTATTTGTGTTTTATCCCTTAACTGTTGAAGGACCTCCTGTAGTTCTTCCAGTAATCTACCATACTCAGACCAGTTGCCTTCCTTCAGGCTTTCCTGGGAGAGGGTATATAATTCAAAAGCTCTTGAAGCCAATTCCTGTAAGGTCCCGGGAATAACTTCCTCATCAGGCTCTGTTATACCCCCATCATCAACCAGATCTAGTTCACCTTTAAAAATCCCTTCCAGGGCCAGATCCAGGGTCCTGGCCATAACAACCCGGTCCCCGTAAGAAACAATGACCCTTTTTAATTCAGGAAGTTCACTGGTTTCAGCCTGTAAGTAAAGTGGCTCTACATAAAGGATTGAATTGTCAATGGGAATAACAAGAAGATTACCCCTTATGACCCTTGAACCACGCTGACTCCAGAGTGTCAATAGCTGTGATATTTCAGTGTTCTGGTCAATCCTGGATTCTATTTGCATGGGCCCATAAACAAGAGTATCTTTGGGAAAACGATAAACAATCAATTCCCCATAATTATCACCATCAGAACGACCAGCCATCCAGGCAATCATATTATTTTTTGTTGCCGGAGTAAAGGGTAACATTAAAATAAATTCAGATACATCCTTGCCCGGAAGTTCCATAATAATATAATAGGGGTCCATTGTAATACTGGTACCGGCATAATTCTCATTGGGAATCGTCCACTGTTCTTCTTTATTGTAAAAGACCATCGGGTCCTTCATATGGTAAACGCTGTAAATCCGGGACTGAATGACAAAGAGATCCTGAGGATAACGTAAATGGTTTCTTATGTCTTTTGGCATCTCTTCCCCATCTTTGAACAGATCAGGGAATATTTTTTGATATGTTACCGCAAGGGGATCATTTTTATTTATAACATAAAAATCCATAGATCCATTGAATGCATCAATCACAATTTTAACAGAATTCCTTATATAATTAAAATTGTTGTACCGGTTAACTGGCTGGGAGTAAGGGTATCTGTTAGTTGTTGTATATGCATCCTGTATCCAGAAAAGGCGTCCCTGGCTGATAACCAGATAGGGATCCCCGTCGAAGGATAAAAAGGGAGCAACCCGACGAACCCTGTCCCTTATATTACGGTAATACATAATTCTACTTTCAGCAGTGATATCATCTGCCAGTAAAAATTTTAAATTACTAAATCTGAGAGCATAAACCAGTTTTTTGAAAAAACTGTCGAGCTGAACACCACCGGACCCATTATAGTTGGTGTATATATTTTTATCTCCAAGGGGATAATGGAACTCCTGAGATTTATTATTGGCAATAACATAATTGTTAGTTAATTCTCCATAATAGATAGAAGGATTATCCAGGCGGAGGTCTACATTTACCTTGGGGGGAATATCTTTAATAAAAAACCTTGGTAAACCCTCTTCAGTAACTTCATTTACCGGATTCATTACCAGGCCATACCCGTGGGTAAACTTTAATACTTTATTTATCCAGGTCTGGGCCCTTGATGATAACCTGCTCTGGTCAACTTCCCTTGGTGAGAGCATCACCTGGCGGTATTGTCCATTTATATTATACCGGTCTATATCAACTTTAGGAAATCTATAATAGGGTCTGAGTTCCTGAAGCTGCCTGTAGGTAGACAGTAAAGGACGGTTATCCCATAACCTGATATTGTCAATTGTTTCCCGGTTATTTTCAATAATTTGCTGATTTAAATCATTTGACAACTTAAATTCCTCGATAGTGATATTATCAAGTCCATAGGCCTTTAAGGTCATATCAATATTATACTTAATATATTTGCTTTCTTTAGCAACTTCATTGGGTTCAACTTCAAACCTTTGAACAAGACCTGGATAAACACTGCCAAAAATAAATGAAGCCAAAATCCAGATCCCCAGACTCCAGAGTATGATTTTGTAACTTTTCCGGAAAAGATTAATTAATAATAAAACCCCAATTAAAATTACAATCCAGAATAATATTTTTAATCCCAATAAGTTTGCGTGGATATCTGTATAACTGGCACCAAAAACAACTCCCCTCGGTGAGTAAAGCAAATTATACATTTTCAATTTGTAATCCCAGGCCTTTAAAAAGAGAAAGAGAACTATCAATATGGAAATATGGGCTTTGGCCCTGTTTGATAATTTAAATTTCATTTCTCCTAAAGACCTGACACCAGAAGCAATGGTATATATAATGGCAATTACAATTAAGGTCAGTATTACTAAAACCATACCCATTTCCCTGATAAAATTAAAGAAAGGTAGAGATAAAATATAAAAACCAAGGTCTATATTAAAAATAGGATCGACTGTATTAAAAGGAGTTTTATTTAAATATTTCAAAACAACCTTCCAGAGATCCTGACTTATGGAACTGAATAAAAACCCCAGAATAACACTACCAAAAAAATATGTATAGTTTAACCTTTTTTTAGTGACCCAGTTTATCAGGTTGTCACCGCTCCCGGTAAACAGGGATTCAACATTATCATCATTTTTTAATTTAGAAAACTCCATCAGGGGTTTTCTGGTAAATAATAAGTTTATGAAGATAAAAGCTGTAAAAATAATACCAATCAGTAATCTTAACCATAAATTTGTAAAAAACATTGTTAAAAAAGTATGGGTAAATCCCAGGTTTTTAAACCATAACCAATCAGTATAAATCTTAGATCCCGAAAAAACAATAATCAAAAAAACAAATATCACCAGGGTTATTATAGCCACCAGTATTTTTAAACTTCTAGTCATATGTTTACCTCCTCAATGATAACAATCCTATTAATAGTAATATCCAGCTTAAAATAAATAATACCCCTTATAGTTGTACAAAACCTTTATTATATATTTCCGTTATTTTATTAAATGTCCTGCTATAAAAATAAAAAAAACAGCAATAAATATAAATTTATTGCTGAAGGGTTGGAATAACATTTTCATGGTCTTTATATGTAAAATACTTACCACCGGTAATGCTGGCCATTTCTTTAAGTTTTGATTTAAGTTCCTGATCCTGTATATCACCGATATGAATAATATGTAAGACTATATTATTTTCCTTTAGATCCTCAACAACCTCTCTGGTTGGTATTTTTCCGTTATCTATCCCATCACTTACCAGCAGTACATATTTTTTTCCATAAACCCCTGCCAGATCTTCCTTTTGCCTGCAGTAATGAATACCCGATCGGTGATTTCCCCAGGGGTTTAACATTGGCTATAAAGTTTAAGACTTTATCTTTATTCTTTTCATTAAAGGGGACTGCCAGAAATGAGTCTTTTAAATCCCCTATTCTCCTTGCCCCAAATATCCTTAAACCCATATTGATTTCACCCGAGAGTTTATCAGTAAAGGTTTTTAATACTTCCCGTGACCTGATAATTTTTTCAACTCCATATTCCTTCCCCCACATACTACCGGAGGCGTCCCAGATGACTTCAAGGTATATTTCATTATTGTCTGCCTTTTTAATATCCGGTCCTGAAACTTTTTTTGCCCCCTGTTTCCAGATACCTTCATATGAACCCAGAAATAATCCAATTATTAAAAGAATTCCCAGTAACACCCTCAGTTGTTTATTCATAATACTTTATCCTCCTTTTATTAAAATATATATCATTCTCTAATAAAATAGAACAAAAGAATATGTTAGGCCTGCGACTATATCATTTAAAAGGCACACGAAAGCCTCAATAACCTTGTATAATATTTAGATTTTTTTATTACAAGATAGATTTCATATTAATAATAAGATTTTATGGTTTTTTTTTTTAACTACCCAAAAAATTGTGTATGATTTTTGCACATTAAAAAAACCTGCCTCTGAAGAGACAGGTTTTAAGTAATCATATTTTTTAATATTTTTTTAAAAAACCTTTATAAGTCAGATAATTACTCTAAATTAAATTTAACTGATCATAACTGTGGTATCCATCAGCCTCAATGACAATATGATCAAGAAAATCAATTCCCAGAATTTTGCCGGCTTTTACCAGTCGTTTTGTAACCAGAACATCTTTCTGGGATGGTCTGGTAAAATTATCATTCATGTTTTCGGCAATTATAACTGAAGTCTTTTCTTCAAGTAAAAACGAGGTGTGAAAAATAGTTTTCGGATCCAGTTTAATTGGCTTATTAGTGCCTTCACCCAGAAATTCCCATGTAATCAAATAATTATCTTCATCCAGTGTTAAAATCATCAGTCTCTTGTCATTAGTTGTATTCAATTCACAGAAAAGATTATAAACATCTAAAGGCTGAACAATTGGTTTATCCAGTTCAGTACTAATTGTATCAGAAGCCATTTCACATTTTTCAAGAAAGTTATCTACTGTATCTATATCATTTAATACTTTATAAAAATCAATAACCTGATCTATGTCAATTCCAGCCTCATTATTTACCCCGGGAGAATTCTTAAATTTTTGCGAAGTCTTCTTTTGAAATGAAAAGAGGTCAGTATCGAGTATTTGATATCTGGCTTTTTTACACTTGGGACATTTAAAAGCAATAAACTTCTTTCCCTGATACTTACCAATCTGCTGGTCAAAATGACCTAAACCCAGAATATCCTTCTTACTGACCTTGGTACCACATCTCCAGCAGTATACGTTTATCATAATCTCCTCTCCCTTCTATCCTGTTTTCATAATTAATATACTACATTATATTTCTCCCTGCTTAATTTAATACATAATTCTTTCTAAAAGGTGTAATTCCTGCCTGTAATAAGTTGTAATTCATGGGAAACTTTATAGCTTTCTGCGGGCGATTTCTTCAATCTTATAATATACTTCTTCCTCATTTATAGTTAAAACTTCTCTATCCTTCATGATTACCCGCCCATTTACAATTACCGTAGTAACATCATTACCACTACCGGCATAAAACAGATTTGAAAGATTGTTATAGTGGGGGTAATAGAATGTTGATTCATTTAATCCTATTAAAATAATATCGGCCAGATAACCCTCCTTTAACACTCCGAGTTTATCAAAACCAAGTATTTTCGCCCCATTAACAGTCAACATCTTTAAAACAGTATCAACAGGTAAAGCAGTTGAATCAAGGTCATTCACCTTTTGTAAAAAGGAGCCACTCCTTGCTTCTTCAATAAGATCCAGATTGTTATTACTGGAGGTACCGTCTGTTCCAATCCCTACTTTAATACCCTTACTTAACATCCTGGTTACCGGAGCAATACCACTTCCAAGTTTCATATTACTCTGGGGATTATAGGCCACTCCGATCGGTTTCTGAGCCATAAGATCCATATCTTCTTCTGTAATATAAATACAATGAGCAGCCAGAACAGGCCTTTTAAGGGCACCTGTTTTTTCTAAATATTGTAAAGGGGTACAATCATACTTTTCCCTAATCTGCTGAAACTCTTCCTTTGTCTCTGCGATATGGGTATGTATGCCGAGGTTATATTCCTGTGATAAATCAACCACTCTTCTGAAAAAATCAGGTGAGCAGGTGTAAGGGGCATGGGGAGCCAGCATTGTTAAAATACGCCCATCAGCCCGGTTATTCCATTCAAGACAGAATTTTAAAGCCCTGTTTAATCCTTCTTCTCCATCATTGGCCTCAATTAGACCCTGGCTTAAAACAGCACGAAGGCCTCCTTCTTCTACCACCTTTGCAACCTGTCCCATTTCAAAATACATATCGGCAAAAGTAGTAGTACCTGTCTTGATCATTTCCAGTATAGCCAGTTTTGCACCCCAGTAAATATCTTCAGGGATTAGCGTTTTTTCAAAAGGCCATATTTTTTCCTGCAACCACTTATGTAAAGGCATATCATCAGCAAACCCCCGCAACAGGGTCATGGCTGAATGGGTATGGGCATTAACCAGTCCAGGTAAAGCCATCTTCCCTTTTCCACTTATTACATCATCAAAATCATTAGACTGATACACTAAATTATCCATATCATTTATTTCTTTGATTTTATTATCCTGAATTATAATATAACCATTTTTAATAATACTTCTGTTGCTATCAGCTGTATATATAACATCAACATTTTTTATTAATATTTTCACCAGTATTTACCTCCTTTTTATACTCTCTACTAATAAATTCACTATTTAAATATTAAATTCCTTTTTATTAGATTAAATTTATAATTATATTATCTAAATTAAGGTCATTTGAGCTTTCTTTCTGTTTTAAGATTTCAATTACTCTTTCTTCCAATTTATCCTTAACAGTATCTAAATTGCTAGCGGGATAGGAGCCCTTCAGAGATTCACCAAGGTCCTGCCATGAAACCTTAATTGTATAAGTACAGTTCAGAGCTTTATTAATTTCTTTGATAAGGGTTGGATTTATTAATTCTATTTTGTCATATAATTTTTCACATTTATTAAATGTATTTAAAAGTGAATCCGGTTTTTTCTGAATATAATCTTGAATTAATGATTTAAATTTAGGAGTATGTAACTTCTTAATATATTCTTTAACTCCTTTTAAAAGCATTGGTTTAATTTTTTGCAAAGAGGGAATTGTCGAAACCTCCCCCAGGGAAAAACCACAATTACACCGGGGCTGTTTATCTAAGAGCTGATCCAGGTTATCGACCTGACATTTACCTGGAAAAAAAGTATCAATATATTTTTTAATTGGTTTAATATTATAGGCAACCCTGATAACCTTTATACCGGATAATAACCTCAGGGCTTCATATTCTTTTAATGAGCGTAACTTCTCAGTAAAACTAACCAGTTCTCTTTGATATTTCAAGTGTTCTTTCAAATACTGTTTTTTATATCTATCTTTAAACTGACTTAATTCTTCAAGAAATGATTTAAAGTTTTCCTGGTTACTTACCATCACTTTCAAATTTGATATTTTTTTTAAAAGGGTTATAAGGGCCATCCTTAAATCTTCATACCCACGTAATGGTAATGATATTTTTTTTAAATAATAGTATTCTTCAGCCAGAACCCTGTTATTTTTCATACGAACAAAATAAAGAAGCTCTTTTACCTCTTTTAGTTCTTTTTTAAAGCTATTTACATTGCCGTATGTAGAATACAACAGATTTATAAATTTTTTTATTCCATCATAAGAATCATTATCCAACCTGTAAAAATCCTGTTCCATCACATGATTTAGTTTAAATAGAGGTTTATTTATTTCTTTAACCTGTTTTGCTTCTTCTAGAAGGTAACAAAGTTCAGAATTAATTCTGATGGCATGCTCAAGTTCCTCTTTCATATTATTCTGGATATTAACCAGCATTTCCCAGCATTTATCCTGTTTTTTTAAAGTAAGATTCCCCGTAATACTGTATCCAAACTCTTTTAATATAAGCTGGCATTCTTTCCAATCTCTTTCAGCAACGGTTTCTCCTTTTCCTACAAATTCTATATCTTTAGATTTAATTCTGGCCAGGTTTTCTTCCACATTATCTTTGTAGTTATTTAAGACAATAATCTGGCCGTTTTTTTTATAAAGCCTGCAAAAACCCCGGTCATGGGCAGCTAATATCATATAATTAATTGCTTTACGTGGGATGCCATAAGGTTTATCCCTGAAAAAGGGATAAACCTCCCTATCTATTGAATGTAAATTACCTTTTTTCAACTCTTCATAAAAATCATCAAAAATTTTATATTCTTCAAAAACCTCTTTAATTTCACTGTAAATCATATCTTCAAAAGCCATCTTTGACCCCGGTGGATGTCTATAATAGGTTTTATCAAGAACATCTTTCACTACTTCTTCCAAAATACCATGACATGTATTCTTATTAAAATCTTTATATTCATGTTTATAATTTTTAATTACTCCTTTAAGGTATAACTGCTTAAGTAATTTTTTTGTTTTCAACTCGTTTTCAGATTCATCCAAAATAAACACTAATTCTTTTTCACTTACTTCAACCGGGATCCAGGTTATTATTCTCTGGTCTTTGCAGGATATTTTAACATTATTATAATCAATTTTAGCACCGGGAAGTAATACAGTGACAATAAAATCAATTTCAGATTCAGCAGGGTCTATTTCAGGGGTTTTTTCAATATCTTCCCTAAAAAAAATTAAACCCTTTCTTTTTGTTGACTTCCAGTTTAATTCAATAAATCCTTTTCCATTAATATAATGATTAATATTAAATAGTTTTAAACACACCTTAAGCAATCGGTTTTCATAAGTACCTGCTTCACTTTGCTTTTTATAAGCATTGAAAGTTGATGCCATTATATCCCCCCTATTCAGGTACGTATCCCTGTTTACATAATATATTTCTATAATTTATATTTTTTTCCTTTAAAGATAATGTCTACCTTTGTCGGGGGTAATAATTTTTTTATGAGTATAAAAAACAAAAAAAGACGGTTTTTTCCAAAACCGTCTTTAATGCATAATTTATATTCCACAATTATCCATAATTCTCTATATAAATTAATATCCAGATTTAAACATTTTTAATTTTTAGGCCCTGACCTTTTTAACCGCCGTTATGGTGTATCCTATTGCTGATATTACATTTAAGGGAATAACTATGTATATAAGAATAATATCAATATATTTTATATCAAAAAGCTTACCGGCCAGGGTGACATATAATAAAAAAACTGATATTTTCCCGAGGATACTGGGATTAATCATATCTATTCCTAAAACATATGCTATCCCTGAACCCAATAATACCAGTATCTCTCTGGTTAAAATAACAATAGCAGCCAGTTCAGGGATAATATCAACCGTAACCAGTAAAAACAAAATACTTATAATAGTAAGTTTGTCTGCCAGAGGGTCCAAAATCCTCCCCAGCTTGCTTGTTACATTGTATCTTCTCGCCAGAAAACCATCAAAAAAATCAGATAATCCTGATATAGAAAATATTACTGCAGCAGTGATATAATCACCACTTATAAAATAATTAATATATACAGGAATTAATACTATTCTGACCAGGGTTAGTAAATTTGGTAGTATATTCACCGGAAACTCCTCCGTTTCAATTCAATTAGCTGTTATATTCTTCTTCAGTTATTAGTGTTCCTCCTTTTATATCCTTGGTTATAATATTGTATGATTTATCAAAACCAAGCTCAACCTTTATTTTATGATAACACTTATCACATATAACAACTTTAGTTAACTTAAATTCTTCTTCCCTTTTCTTATCATAAACCCGATGGATATCATAACTTTTTCTTAAAACTAATTTCATTTTATTACCACATTTATTATCCTTCAGGTATACAGTTACAAGATTATAATCCTTCTTTGGTTTAAAAAGATTATTTATAAAATTAAAAAAACCCATTTTTATTAAACCCCCATTTAGGTTATATATTATTGTTTTATATACTAATAACGTTAAAATTGCGACTTAAATAGCTGACTAACTTCTTCTGGAGAAAAAATATAATTTTCATTACAAAAACGACACTGGGCCTCAATTTTACCCTGTTCTTTTATAATGGCATCAACTTCATCTTTCCCGAGAGATACTATTACTTGTTCCATTTTCTCCCGGGAACAGTTACACTGAAATTTTAAATCCACCCTGGATTTTATGTCCCAGTCCAGCCCATTTAACAGCAAATCAACCATATCTTCGGGTGTCATACCATTATCTATTTTACGGCTAATATCCTTTAGTTTATTTAATCTTGTTTCCAGTATACTGACAACATTATCACCATGATCTGGGAGTAATTGTAGCATAAATCCTCCACTGGCCCTGACCCGGGCTCCTTTATCAACGAGAACACCAAGGGCAACAGCAGAGGGTATTTGTTCTGATCTGGTGAGGTAATAAGTTAAATCATCACCAATCTCTCCAGAAATTAATGGAGTAGATCCCCGGTAGGGTTCCTTCATTTTTAAATCCTTTATTACATATAACATACCCTTACCGATTGCAGAACCGACATTCAACTTACCCTTTTCATTTAGTGGTAAGTGAACAGAGGGATTTTCCACATAACCCCGGACATGGCCACGACTATCAGCTGTCACCATAAGGGTGCCCAGAGGACCATCCCCTTTAATCTGAAGGGTTACATCTTCTCCTTCTTTTAACATAACCCCGAACATAGCTCCACCTGTTAATAACCTTCCCAGGGCAGCACAGGCAGTTGGTGATAGACTATGACGCTGTTGAGCTTCCTTGACCAGGTTACCTGTAGTGGCTGCAAAAAAACGTACCGAATTACCGGCAGCTGTTCCTCTAACTAAATAATCCCTTTCAATAGACATATGTACAACCCCTCATTTTGTAAAAATAATAATTCTCAAAAATTCTTATACTCATTACCTCATTGAATATATTACATCTGTCTTAATCTTTATTAAATATTTTTTTAACAGCTTTCTTAACTCTATCCTCTTTAAAGGGCTTGACTATAAAATCTTTAGCTCCTGCTTCAATTGCTTCAATAACCATTGATTGTTGCCCCATGGCACTGCACATAATAATTTTTGCGTCCGGATCAATTCCTTTAATTTCTTTTAAGGCCGAAATACCATCCATTTCCGGCATAGTAATATCCAGAGTAACCAGATCAGGCTCTAATTCCTGATAAAGTTCTACAGCCTCCTGCCCATTAGAAGCCTCTCCAATTACATCATACCCCTCATTCTCAAGCAAATTCTTTAAGGTTAGTCTCATAAATGCAGCATCGTCAACTATTAATATTTTTTTAGACATAATATAACCTCCTATTTCCTGTTATAATTTCTACTCTATTTTAATATTATTATATCAAAAAATAAGACAAAAACCGACCTATACTGGCTTTTTTGATTATACCAAAATATATAAAAATTTCAAGAGAAAGTTTACATAACTTTCTGATGTTATATTTTACCTCCAGTCCATAAACATAAACACCAGGATTGTATAGATTTCAAGTCTCCCCAACATCATACAGAAGGATAATAATAATTTAGCAGAATCGGGGAATGGTAAATATGAATTTAACGGTCCCACCAGCTCCAGACCAGGTCCTATATTTCCCAGAGTAGCAGCCACTGCTGATATAGCACTGATCAAATCTATACCAAAGTAGGTCAGGACTACGGTAACCATTACAAAAACCATAATATACAGAAAAAAAAACCCGAGAATACTTGTTGAAACCCTTTCAGACACAACCATTTTATTAATTTTTATTTTTTTAATGGCCCGGGGGTGGAGTAAATAGTAAAGTTCCTGTAACCCTTTTTTAAACAATACCTTAATTCGAATTACCTTTATTCCCCCGGCAGTTGACCCGGCACTTCCCCCGATAAACATCAATATCAATAAAATCCAGCGGCTAAAAGGAGGCCAGGTATCATAGTCAACAGTAGCATATCCAGTAGTGCTCGATATGGAAACCACCTGGAATGAAGCATATCGGATTGCATCATTAGGATTATCATAAACATTAAAAATTAAATTAATTGAAACAAGAAAAATAGCAATAAGCAGTATCCAGATATAAAACCTGAATTCTTCATCTTTTATAAACGTCCTTATTTTCCCTCTGAACAAATCATAAATCAAATTAAAGTTGGTACCGGCCACAAACATAAAAAAAGTAACTATCGTATCAACCAACAGGCTGTTATAGGCCTTGACACTTAAAGCCCGGGATGAAAACCCTCCTGTAGAGACAGTTCCAAAAGAATGAATTATTGACTCAAAGAAAGGCACCCCCGATATCCACAGTAAAATAATTTCACATATTGTTATAAAAAAATATAACAGCCACAGCGTTTTGGCTGTATCCTGAATTCGGGGCTGAATTCTGTTGTGAAGCGGACCTGGAACTTCAGCCTTAAATAGATGCATATTACCTGCCAGCTCAGGCAGTATTGCCATTGTCATCACAATAATTCCCATACCACCCAACCAGTGGGTTAAACTCCTCCAGAATAAAACGGTTTTACTGACACTTTCCAGAGACATTATCACCGTTGCTCCTGTTGTGGTAAAACCAGATACAGATTCAAAAAAAGCATCAATTGGGTTTTTAAAAACACCTGAGATTAAAAAGGGCAGGGCCCCGTAAATAGATACCAAAAACCATCCCAGGGTAACTACAACAAAACCATCCTTATACTGTAAACCCTTTCCCTCATATGTGCACTTTTTTAATAATTTCCCACTCAAATAGGTAATTCCAGATGTAATTATAAAGGCAAAGATATCCTTTTCCCTGTAATATAACCCAACAAGAACAGGAAGTATCATGGCCGCAGCCACTATTATCAATAATGTCCCCAGAATATTTAGTATTGCTTTATAATTCATTTAATTCCACCCCATAATTTTCTAAACTATAATTATGTTCAAGATACAATAGATATGAGGGGTGGAATACAACAATAAACTCTATATATAATAAGAGAATTTAAAAATAAAAAAATAAATATTTAATTGAAGCTTGAAAAGCTATCAAAATATAAAAAATTTGGTTATGGCAGTATTTTAAAAATTATAAGAAATAACTAGCCGTTGTTCCTGCCCCGGAACAAAACCAACCTGCAAATTATCCCGGGACTCTGCTTTAACCCTTTTAACCTTTTCATTGGCTTTTTCTACATAACTTTGGTTTAGAAAACTATATGCAGCCATTCCCGCACAAAATATAGCACTATAAGTATTATCAGCATCATCGGAATATGCATTTTCATCAGCCGTCAAATAATATATAGCCATACCGGCATAGGAAACACCCTGAATGATTCTATTTTTTCGAGCATTCTGGGCCAGATAATCTAAAGAGTCCTCAGCAGCGTATTCTCTGTCTTTTATAGGAAACGACATTACTTCTTCAAATTCCCTTTCAGCCGGGCCTTTTAAAATATATCTTATCCCACCTATTACTGCCAGAACACCCCCACTGACCTGAAGAGCGGTCCGGGCATCTGGATCATCCATTGTAAATCCCAGAATAAAAGTACCTGCTCCCAGTGCCCCGAGGGTACCTGCTGCAATTATTCTTGACCTCTCCTCCCGTGTAGCAACCTTTTTTAAAGTTATCTGAGCAATATTTTCACTATCTACATCCGGTAATTGTCCATTAGCCATTACCGGTAAAGAAATTAATAAAACCAGGATTAATGTGATAGCAATTATTCTTTTCAATCATACCACTCCTTATATGTATTTAAAAAAATAAAAGTATGGAATAATTATGTAGACTACAAGTTTACTTCTAGAATAAAACAAAAAATCCTCTATAAATCTTTTTAAAAATAGTTTTTAATAGATATTTTACCTGTATAAATAATGAATTTAGCTATAAATATTTTATAAAAAGGGTAAACTAAGTTTAAATTAAAAAAGGAGGTCAAAAATTGGATACCTTCAGAATAGAAGGACAATGGAACGGAAATAAAAATATGACCTTAAATATTCCACATTTTCCCCATTTTCATTCCGATTTAACTACTGAATTCAATAATTTTAAAAGATATCCTCACCCTTTTGAATATTTCGCTCTTTCCCTCTGTGGGAGTTTAACAATGACTATTAGAAAAAACAGTGAAGAAAAAGGTATAAACATAAGAAATCTCTATTTAATTATTGAAGGTACTGTTAATAATGAACTTGATAAATTAATAAATTTAACCATTAACATACATATGTCCAGCAATACAACTATAAATGAGTTAGCCAGTTTACAAAAATCACTACTGGATAAAGACCCCCTTTTCAACTTTATTAAGTACAGCAATAATATTAATGTCAACTGGGGATAAAAAACAATATGGCTTCTGGCCATAACCATTAACCCCTGAGGGCCATTCATGTATTTTTAAATACTAAACAAATATAAATAGAGTATTTTAATTCCTAAATTCATAAAAAAATCCCATAACTTTATCTTCCCTATCTACATCATAGATTATAACTAACTTATCCCCCTTTTTAATTTTATTATTTTTAGCAGGTATCAAGGTCTGGCCTTTTCTCAATATTACAGCTATAATTACTCCCTGTGGTATTACAAGTTCTCCGAGATTACCCCTTAAACGGGGAGGAAGTGTGTTTATTTGAATCTGTCGTATTCTAATTCTATCTCCAAATATATGGGGGTTTATATCCTCACCTGAAGATAAATAATTGGACACATATTTTGCTATCTGTTCCGGTAAACTTATAACCATCTTCAGGCCCAGGATATTAGCTACTCCTTTATAAACTGGGTTATGTAATACAGTAACTACTTCTGTACAACCAGTTTTCATGGCAATATAACTACCCAGAATATTTGATAAATCACCAAGACTGGAACCAACATAAATACTATCCTTATCAAGTCCTTCTTCCCTTAGCAAATTAAGGTCTACACCATTTCCATGAAGTATTAAAATATCTTCAAGTTTTTCAGCAAGATGATTACACTGATTTAAATCAGGTTCAATAATTATTAACCTCTTATATATGCCCTCCCAGGCCTTTACCAGTGACACGGAAAGTTTATTACCCCCCAGAATAAATATTTTCTTTTTACTATGGCGCTTTTTTATAAAATTTTTTAATAATTTACTGACCATTCCCCTCTTATATAATATAAATAACCTGTCGTCAGGGTATAATGGTAATTCTGGGTCTGGAAAAATATATTTATTTCCTCTTTTAATGGCAACAATAATTCCATTATTAAAATCTATATTTTTTATTTTTAAATATGATAATTTATCACCAGGAGTAACCGTAACCTGGGTAACATCAACTTTACCCGGTATTAGGTTTTTTATATTTATTAATCTGGTATCCTTTAACAGAACACTGATTAGATCGGTTAATATCTGGTTGGGATTAAATATCAAATCAACCCAGTCACCTGCTTCTAATTCCAGATAAGAATTATTGTTAACAAGACTTACAGTCTTATCAGCTCCTTTATTTTTAGCCAGGTAAGAGGCAAATAAATTAAATTCATCACTGGCGGTCAAGGATAAGAATATGTCAGATTTTTTAAAACCAATATTATCCATTATAGAAAATAGTCCTTTATTACTACTGACAATAAACTCAACATCCAGGGCCCTGTTATTCTCCAGTAGCAGAGGGTCTTTAGAAATCAAAACTACATCATTATTTTTACTTAATATCCGGGCTATACTCACTGTTATTTTATTATCACCCATAATAACAATTGTTTTATCCCCCTTATTAAATAACATTAATTTTCACCACTTGGTATCAACTCCTTTGTATAAAATATATGTTTAGATCTTTTTTCAATACTTTAAAAAATAAAAAAAAGAAAGGGATTAAAAACCCTTTCTTTAAAAATAATATTTATGTAAGTCCTTTTAATAGAACTTTTATTTTACATGTTTCTTTATTTTTCTACAGCTTCTTTAAATGATTTACCAGGCCTGAAAACAGGTACTGTCCTGGCCGGAATAGTAATCTCCTCACCGGTCTGGGGATTACGTCCCTTACGGGCACTACGATCTTTAACTTCAAAAGTACCAAATCCAATTATCTGTACACTATCACGATCACCTTCGGCTTTTTTAGACTCATCACTTAAATGTTCGACAATTGAATCAAAAACTGCTTTTACTGCTTTATTGCTGTCCTTTTTTGTTAAACCAGTTTTTGCAGCAACAGCATCAACTAAATCAGTTTTTGTCATGATATTCACCTCCTTAAAGTATATCGATAATGCATTTTCATTTCTTATTATTCGTGGTATAACACCAATTCTCCTGCTTTTTCTGAAAAATTTTTTTATAAAAAAAATGCTCAAGGTTATTTTACCTCAAGCTTTAAAAAAAAATACATGTTTTGTTTGTCTAGAGGATTATACATAACAGGCCTCCACTGCCCTCATTCACTATTTTTTCTATTGTATCCCTGAGTTTTCGCTGTACATTTTCTGGCATACGGTATAGTTTATTTGATATGCCCTCCTGGACAAGATCATGTAGGGAACGACCCAGAAACTCTGTATTCCAGATTGCATTGGGGTTTTCATCAAAGTCAGCCTGTAAGAACTTAATTAATTCTTCAGATTGTTTCTCTGTTCCAACTACCGGTGAAACTTCAGCCTGAATATCAGCCCTTATCATATGTATAGATGGAGCAGATGCCTTTAGTTTAACACCAAACTGATTACCACGTTTTATAAGTTCTGGTTCATCAAAACTCATATCGGTAAGATCCGGTGTTACAATTCCATATCCTTTTTCCTGAACATCAATCATTGCCTGGGCAACCTTGTCATACTGTTTTTTGGCATGGCTTAAATCTTGAATAAGACTGAGTAAATCTTCATCATTACTGACTTCAAACCCGGAAAATTCTTTTATAATCTCATAGAAAAGATTATCCAGTAAACCAACTGATATGGTAGCTAATCCTTCTCCTAAATTGATGTTCTCCAGGAATACCTCCTGGGTATTCTCATTATCTGCCAGCAAATCAACAACTTCATCAATATCCCTTATTTTTTCGACATTGGCTACTGAAGCCCTTATGGTTTCATCATAACTTTGTTTCAACCAGTGATCATCCGGTAGCTTATTTAACCAGCTGGGAAGATTAATATAAAATTCTTTGACTGGAAATTCATATAATACTTTTTTCAATATGTTATCAATGTCATTTTTACTTAAATTAATACAATCGACGGGTACCACTGGAACATCATATTTTTCAGTTAGCTTTTGAGCAAGGTCAACTGTCTCTTCACTGCCGGGGTGGGAAGAATTTAATAATATAATAAATGGTTTTCCAATTCCTTTTAATTCATTGACAACCCTTTCTTCTGCCATTACAAAATTATGTCTTGGAATCTCAGTAAAACTGCCGTCAGTGGTTATAACAAGCCCGATAGTAGAGTGTTCATTAATTACCTTCTGGGTTCCTACTTCTGCAGCTTCCTGGAAGGGAATATCGTGGTCATACCATGGAGTAGAAACCATCCTGGGGCCTTCTTCATCTTCATAACCTACTGCTCCAGGTACTGTATAGCCAACACAGTCTATTAACCTGACCCTGAAGGAAAGATTGTCTTCTAGCTTTATTTCAATGGCTTCTTCAGGAACAAATTTTGGTTCTGTGGTCATAATCATTCGGCCACTGGAACTCTGGGGTAATTCATCATTGGCTCTCTCTTTAATAAATTTATCTTCTATTATAGGAAGAACATTATGTTCCATAAATTTTTTAATAAAAGTTGATTTTCCGGTCCGGACAGGTCCAACCACCCCTATATAGATATCTCCATTAGTTCTTTCGGCGATATCCTTGTAGATATCAAATTTCTCCATTTCTCCTCCCCCCTTTTTATTATCTGTGTTTGTCAAAACTTTCATCCCTCCTAAGGTTTATAGTTAATATATATTTATGCCCCTCGGATATCATTATATATATATGAGTGCAAGTCTAAAATATGCCACCATTAAACATAAAAAAAACAGGGTTGTTTACCCTGTTTTGACAAACCTATGTTAACTTTTTATCTGGACAACTACCAGTTCACATCATCAACAACTTCTTCAATTTCATGTTTTGGCCCCCTTAACATTAATTCATTAACCGCATCAAGGGGATTTTTATCATTGAATAATACCTGATAAATTTGACTGGTTATAGGTAATTCAAAATTAAGTTTTTTACCCTGATACCAATCATAAACCGCCCTGGTAGTCCTGACCCCTTCGACAACCTGATTTACACTTGACAGGGCCTCTTCCGTATTCATACCCTTTCCTACTTTTATACCAAATCTCCTGTTCCTGCTATGATTACTGGTACAGGTAACAACCAGGTCCCCCATACCGGCCAGACCGGCAAAAGTAAGTAATTTTCCTCCAAAATGAACACCGAGACGACTCATCTCATGTAATCCCCTTGTAATCAGGGCAGCCATGGTATTATCACCATACCCAAGGCCATCAGCGATGCCAGCAGCCACTGCAATTATATTTTTAACAGCCCCACCCATTTCTACTCCGACTACATCAGGATTTGTATATACCCTGAAGGTTGATGACATCATGATATCCTGAATGGATTCTGCAACTTCTTTGTCCCGGGAGGCTACCACTACAGCGGTTGGCAGACCATCTATAACCTCTTCAGCATGGGTCGGACCCGATAAAACGGCGATTTTATTGTTACAGTATTCTTTGATTATCTGGGAATTACGTAAAAAATTGACCTCTTCAATTCCTTTTGCTGTAGAAACAAGGATCTGTTCTTCATTTAAAAGATGATTTATTTTTTTCATAACAGCCCTGGTAGCATGGGTAGGTACTGCCAGAAATACAATATTTGAGAAAGAAACTACCTCTTTAATATCTGTGGTGGCCTCAATCCCTTCAGGGAGTTGATGATCAGGAAAATATTTATTATTTACCCTTTTTTTATTTATTGAATCCTTCTGATTATTATCTCTGACATACATTAATACTTTTTTACCATTGATGGCCAACAAATAGGCAATAGCAGTCCCCCAGCTACCTCCACCGATAATACTTATCCTATCTGACATCACTATCACTCCCTTCAATCTTGGGAGGCCATTTCATTCTGTTTTCGATTCCTGAAAGAAGCCGTTTAATATTACCTTTATGTCTATATAAAATCAATATACCCAGAAAAGCAGTAAGAATAACATTCAATATATTTCCATTTACATAATATGTAACAAAAGGTAAAGCAATCCCCCCTAATATTGAAGCAAGGGAAACATATCTGGTAGAGAGAACTATCACAATCCAGATTAGTACATATATTAAAAAAATTACAGGTATTAAATTTAATAATACTCCACAGGTTGTTGCTACTCCCTTACCCCCGGTAAATTTTAAGAATACAGACCAGTTATGACCGATAATGGCTGCCACCCCGGCCAGAATAATAAAATAATAGGGGGTTTCCACCGGAAGGATAAACCGTGCCAGTAATACAGCAATATATCCTTTAAAAATATCCAGGCCAGCAACCATTAAACCATACGGTAACCCCATAACCCTGGTGGCATTGGTCGCACCTACATTCCCACTGCCAAATTTCCTGACATCTTTACCAGAGATTAACCTGGTTACAATATAGGCAAAAGGAATTGAACCTATTATATAACCTATTGCTATCGTTATAATACCCATAATACCCTCCTCTATGTTTTTTGTTTAAATTTCAATCTAATTGGGCTCCCCACAAATCCAAAAGCATCTCTGAGTGAATTTTCCAGATAACGTTGATAGGCAAAGTGAACAAGCCCGGGGTTATTAACAAAAAAGACAAAAGTCGGAGGTTTTATTCCTACCTGGGTAGTATAAAATATTTTTAACTTTTTTCCCTTTCTGGTGGGAGGTTCTCTGAGCTGAATAGATTCCTGAACCACTTCATTTAATAATCCGGTTTTAACCCGACGTGAATTCTGATCAACCACATATTCAATTAGCTTTAAGAGCTCCTGAACCCTCTTTCCAGTAAGGGCTGAAATAAAAGTAACAGGAGCATACTGTAAAAACTTTAAATTATAATATATTTCTTCTTTATAATTTTCCATAGTATGGGTATCTTTTTCAACAAGATCCCATTTATTAACAGCAAGAACAATAGCCTTTCCGGCTTCATGAGCATAACCTGCAATTTTTTTATCCTGCTCAGTAACCCCTTCCAGGGCATCAATCATCATTATAACCCCATCAGACCTGTCTATTGCCTTTATTGTCCTTAATGCACTGTAATATTCAGTAGCTTCTTTTACCCGTGATTTCTTCCTTAGGCCTGCTGTATCAATTAAATTATACCTGTGACCATTTTTCTCTACCAGGGTATCAATGGCATCCCGCGTTGTCCCCGGAATATCACTTACTATAACCCGTTCCTGGCCCACAATATAATTAACCAGTGAAGACTTACCTACATTGGGTTTCCCGATTATGGCAACATCTATTGCATCATCATCGGAATCTTCTGGCCCTTTTTCCGGTAACATATTTACTATTTCATCCAGGAGATCACCTGTATTTTTACCATGTTCTGCTGAAATGGGGATCAGTTTGTCAAAACCGAGGGTATAAAATTCCCAACAGTCTTCTTCCATATTTTTAAAATCATCGACTTTATTAACAACAAGTATAACCTTTTTATTACTTTTCCGCAAAAAGGCAGCAACTTCCTCATCTGTAGCCGTCAGTCCATTTCTGCCATCAACAACAAAGAGTATAAGACTGGCCTCATCTATTGCCATCTGGGCCTGGTACTTAACCATATTTTTAATCTGGTCCCTATCATAGGGATCAATACCACCGGTATCAACAATAATAAAAGACCTATCAAGCCAGTTTACATCTGCATAGATACGATCCCTGGTCACATTGGGTTCTCCCTCTACAATTGAAATCCTGTAACCGGCCAATCTATTAAAAAGAGTTGATTTACCGACATTGGGACGTCCCACAATAGCTACTACTGGCTTCGCCATTAACTATCACCTCCATTACTTCATCAATGTTGGAACAAAGGTATATTTTTTTATCAGGAAACTCATTTAATATATCATGTATTGACAGGCTATCAAGGAATTTACAATTTTCATTAACAGCTATACCGGGCAAAATAATATGTTATGGTAAGCCATGATAATTATGTAGGTGGTTAATAATATCCTGTCCGGTTAAAAGACCGGTTACATTAACTGTTTGTCCAAAAAAATTGTTAATAACAGGAATTGAAATCACATTAAGTCCCTTAATTTTTTTTAGTTCAGAAATAACAGGTTTTAAAGCCTTAGCTCCCAGTTCAGAAGTAACAATACCAAAATCTTTATCAGGAACTGAAGCAGGCATCTTTTCATATATTTTTTTAAAATCATCCCATAATAACCTGGTTAGACCAATTCCATTTTCCAGCTGGGGAAATCCGTCATATTCTTCCCGGAATGGGATAGTTTTCCCAGCAATAAAATAAAATTCATCAGCAGGATAGACCATATGTTTATTAAACCTTTTGAGACATATTTCCTGCCATTTTTCCACCTGTTTCAATAATTGTTGAGCCTCACTTTTCCGGGGCTTATTGAGGGGATATAGCCCCTTCCTGAAGCGGGGTGATACCGACCGGGACAATTCCTATAGATAGTAAAGAAGGATAAAAGCTGAGTAAATCTTCAATGGTTTTATGAAGTGCTCTCCCATCATTTATACCCGGGCATAAAACTATCTGGGTATTAAATTTAATTCCGTGTTCAGATAAATAATCAAGCTGCCCTTTTAATTCACCGGCCCTGGTATTTTTCATCATCTTTTCCCGTAAAACAGGATCAGTAGTATGAACCGATATATTAAGTGGACTAATACGCAGAGAAGCAATCCGTTTTAGATCACTTTCATCCAGATTAGTCAGTGTTATAAAACTCCCCTGCAGGAAAGAAAAACGGTAGTCATCATCTTTTAAGTAAAGGGTTTTTCTTAAACCCGGCGGCATCTGTTTTACAAAGCAGAAAAGACAATCATTTTGACACCTTTTTAATCCATCATAAATGATTCCTTCCAGCTCTATTCCCAGTCTCTGTGAGTAATCTTTTTCGACATTGATATCCCAGTAATCACCATTCTTTTTTTTGATAAGTATATCTATAAAATCTTCAGAGATTTCAAGCTGGTAATCTATATAATCATTTATCTTTTTACCATTAATCTCCAATATGGTATCACCTGGTTTAAGTCCGATATCATCGGCAATACTACCTGGTTCGATTGCTTTTATTACAGGCATTTAGCTACCCCCTGTATGGAGATAATACCATATTTATTACTTATAAGCAATACCTATTTCCTCTTTTACTTTTTTTACAACCTCAACAAAATCAGGGTAAACCTTCTTTAAACCATAAACCGTCATCAATCTTCCCGGAAAAACTAAACCCAGTCGCCTTGATAAATAACCTCCAACCCTGACAAGGACATTAACATATTGTAAGGTATTTTTAATAATAACTTCACCTTCAAGTCCTTCAAGGTTAATAAAGCTTTTTAGCATATTTTCTATAACTTGCCTGGCTTTTCCCGTACCGAGAATATAAATAAAATTCCCTCTTTCATCCTTACCAAAATAAAAAGGGGTTCCAATTAAGTCAGAAGGGGTTTTATCATAGTAAGGAAGATTAATAATCTCTCCTGTTTCCGGAATGCGATCCACTGGTAACATGTTAGTATGGATAGCTGCCGCCAGCACGGAAGAATGGGCACTACCAAAGCAGGAATAAATAATAACCATAAGGCCACCTCGTATTAAGTCTTAGCATCAGGTCTTATTAAATCTTATTATTGATGTCAATTTAACCTTGCAAAATAATCTTCCAGGGTTTTTATATTTATATCAAGACCATTTTCCAGAAACTTGTTACAATAATAGTTATTTCCGATACTTTTAAAAAATATTGCCAATTTTATATAATAATTCTCAAAAGCACTTACATTAAAGAGGATTATCGGACTATTTCTTGAGAAAATCCTGTTAATACCCAAAAGAGTCCTGAAAACAATTTTCTCATGTTTTTTTCTATTAATGAATAGAACCTGGTTTCCATAACCATCTAGCCCAATAAAATTTAATTCCCCTGGTTTGTATTGAGGAACAACTTCATTTACAACTTCCCTGATTAATTTTTTCTTAAATTCTGTCTGACCATCTTTATTTTTAACCTCTTCATATTTTAAATAATATTTAATAATAAACTCAGAAAGCAGGTCATTTCTTCTATGATGAAATATTATTCTCATATTTTCACCTTATATCTATATTAGAACAGAGAATTTTAGTTAATGTCTTATAATAATTTTGACTCCATTACCCAGGTCATGAACCATACCCAGGGTCAACCGGGCAATAAGCATGCTGACATTTTCCATCTCTTCCTTATCTTCTGTAATAAATATAGGGGCCCCACCACTAACCATCTCCCTTTTATCCTTTGTGGTAATCACTGCAAGGATATTATTACTTAAGTTTACATCTTCACCCATTGTCAAACCCCCATATTATTAATCTGCTGCTTTCCTTCCCATTTTACTTTTCAATGGTTTACGCTGAGAACTTTCAACTACCGGTATTTTTTCTACAGCTTTTTTTATAAATTCCTCATCTGGTTCCTGGGGAATCATAATAATATTTAAAGTCCCATTATCCAGGTTTAACCTGGCCAGGGGAGTAAATTGTTGTACCCCGATATCGAGTTTTACCCCCATCAGTATAGATAGATCATGGAGAATTGTCTGTCTTTGACCAACATTTGATAGGGTAGCCCTGGCATCCTCATCTCTGGGGATAATTTTAATCCCGATCCCTTCATTATACCACTTCTGAAAAGCCTCTTCTTCACCTACATTCATAATAATCACATCGTCAATTCCTATATTTTTACCTTTAAAGTTTATAGGAACTATTTTTACCCTGGCTATATCTGAGACATAAGGGCCTTTCATAAACCGATGAAGTAAATATGCTATTAAAAATCCTCCACTTACAGCCAGATAAATATTGGTATAAAAAAAGATAATACTTGTAACCAGGGAAGTAATTAAGGCAAGGTAATTCCTGGCTTCAAAAAGTTTTGCAATCCCTTCAATATAAGCCTTACCACGTGGTATTAACTCTGTCTCTTCAATTCTGGCCAGACTCTCCCGTTCCAGGTTTCTCACATCCCTGAATTGTTGAGCTCCAATAGTCAAAAAAGTTACCGCAATATATTCCTTTTCCGCCAGAGCCGGTAAAACCAGAGCCCCCAGGGCAGAGGCAATCATACCCAGGGTTAAATGTATCACATAGGAATGGGGATAACTGGGAAACTGGCGATAGTCAACATTTAGCATTAATCCCCGCGAAATTGACCCCACCAGGAGGCTTGTTACCAGAAGGTCACCATATTCAAACATTATTTATTATCTCCTTTATCAAGTACCTCTCTCCCCAGAAACCTCTTTAACCTTCTTATAACACCCTCAAAACTGCCTTCATTAAGGTAAAGATAGATAACCAGGCCAATTATAACTACCGCCCCAACCAGAATCAAGTTAGTAAAAGCACTTTTGTTTTCTTCACTCTGCTGTGCCTGACCCGGTCTGGCCCCGGCTCCATATAATAAAGTATTAATCGTATCAGCCAGCATAATAGCACTTGTCCTGGCCTGACCTTCAGAAATAACATGGGTACCAAACTCTAACAGGAGGGCGTGTGGTGATAGATGCTGGTTATAAGAACCTCGCCCAAAAAATATACCCCTGATTAACCCCGGATACTGTTTATCAGCCACTGCTTTTAACTGTTTAGCAAATTTTTCATTAACCTCCCGGTTAGGATTTTGCCTTCCTACCACCAGTCTGACCTGACTTACTACCTTTCCATTCACTCTGGTTAAATACTCTTTGCGACTGGGAACAGCATCCCGGTGAAGGTCAAAAATAGCGTCTGGTCTTTTTTTCAGTAAGTTAACAGCAGTCGCTCTTGACCTTTCATAGGCCGCCCCATCATGGGGTAAATGGAGGTTGTCAGATTGAATTGCCCTTATCCCCTTTTTTTCCAGTGCTTCTTTAAATGCCCTACCTATTTCATGAATCTCGCCTCTATCAGGTATATTTTCAGGACCTGGCAGGTATGATTCACCATTATGGGTATGATAAACGGCAATCAGTTTTTTTCCACCTGCAGCCAGTGGCAGTAATTCACCTGCTTTTGTTTTAATACCTTCCAGTAAATCCACCTCACCTACTTTACGGGCAATAGCACGATTACCGTTAATAGATTCTACAATATACTCCATATTATCCTGATTAATATATCTATCACCCTTTGATACTTTCATGGCTGTACTGAATATATAATTACCGTCATTATCATATACCTTAACACAATTTTCTTCAATGTGGCCAACAAATTCTGCAGAAACAAATCCAGACAATGATAATATAATTATAAAAATAAAAAGTATACTGTAAAGACCTCTATTACTTCTCATCATCATCACTCCTCCTTTCTTTGCCAGGTAAATTATTACCCCTGACCGGTCCTCCCTGGATGCGTTCCCTGGTCTCACCGACCAGTTCAGCCAGTAGCACAGCCAGTAAACCCGAAATAATAATACTATCAAAGGCACCCGCTCCCCCGATCATAACCTGAGAAACAACACGTCCAGTTAATACCTGCCCCAAAATAATTAAATTATAAGTTAAATATCCTAGGGTCCCTGCTATAAATGAAGCCCTCCTCGATCTTCCCAGTAAATAGGCAATAACACCTCCACTGATGGCAAAAACATACATGGGGTCGATGATATCCCTGCCATGACCAAAATTTTTAAAAAATTGACTTAAACCATATATAGCCCCACCAGTTAAGACAACTGCTATAATAGTCCGTACCAGTTCGCGGTAAGTACCGGCCCTGCTTAAAACGTAAATAGCCAGAATAACCGGTATTATTGCCCCTCCCAGGTTTATAGTTACCACTGGATTCCGCAGTACGGTAAAATCAACGAAACTACCGATAATAATACCGGCAATAACAACCAGAGCCATAATATCAGTTAAATATAATTTATCCAGTACTCGCTGGGCAGCCCCAAAATAAATCAAAACTCCTAGAACAATAAGAAGTAATGCACCAATTGACATCATGCCACCTCCAGGTTGGTATTCTTTATAAAATATGTTTCCCACAATCAGGTTGTATATACATAAAAAAAATACCGCCCGGAGGCGGTTATGATCTAAAAACAGCAAAAATTATATTAAACTGTGATTATTTATCATCTTCTTTTTTAAGAATATCCCCAACAATCTCTCCAATGGTTACTCCAGAGGTAGATTCATTTTCCCTGGTAGGTTCCTTTTTTGGTGCTTCGACTTTTTTTGGTGTTTCTGGTTGTTCTTCAAGTGCTTTTATACTCAATCCAACCCTTTTCTGCTCTGGGTCAATATTAATAATCTCTGCCTTGATTTCTTCTCCTACAGATACTACTTCATCTGGAGTTTTTACATGACGATGTGATAGCTGTGAAATATGAATTAATCCCTCTATACCATTTTCAATTTCCATGAAAGCTCCAAAGTCTACTATTTTAGTAATTGTACCAGAAACTACCTCTCCTTCATAATGCTTTTTAGCAAACTCTTCCCAGGGATCAGGTAAAAGCTGTTTTAGTCCAAGTGAGATTCTTTCCTCTTCTTTGTTTACTGCCAGTACTTTAACCTCTATTTCCTGACCTTCTTCCAATACTTCAGAAGGATGTTCTATCCTACCCCAGGACATTTCTGAAATGTGTAAGAGGCCTTCAATTCCTCCCAGATCCACGAAAGCACCAAAATCTACTATCTTGGTAACTTTACCTTTAACAACCTGTCCTTCTTGTAATTCTTCCAGGGTTTTCTCTTTCTGCTTTTCTCTCTCTTCTTCCAGAACTTTTTTAGCAGATAGAACAACATTGTTTTTATCACGTTCAACTTCTATAACTTTTAAACGTAATGTTTTCCCAACATAATCACTTAAATCTTCAACATATCCAATTGCCACATGGGAAGCATGTACAAAACCACGGAGACCAATATCTACTACAAGACCACCTTTAACTTCTCTGGTAACTTCTGCTTCGATGATTTCATCATTTTCATAGGCTTTCAGGATACGCTCCCAGGCCTTCTCAAAATCAGCCCGTTTTTTTGATAAGACCATATTTCCTTCTTCATCTTCAAGGGTAAGAACGATTACATCGATTTCTTCACCTTCTTCGACAATTTCATGGGGGTCTTCAAAATCCCGGTGGCTTAATTCCCTGAGGGGTATTAAACCTTCGGTTTTATATCCGACATCCACATAAACCCCATTATCCCCAATTTCTACAACTTTACCTTTTACCTGCTGACCTTTTTTTAAATCAGCGGGATTATTGTCATCGTAGTTAAATTCTTCCTCATTTTCAATGGGATTTTCTTCACCATTTGGTGTTTCAGGAGTATTATCAGTATTTACTCCCTCTTGAATTTCTTCCTGTAATTCTGCATCTCTTTTTTCTTCACTCATAGCCTCAATAACCTCCTTAATTAACCAGTCTGGGGTCGAAGCCCCTGCTGTAATACCTATTTTATTGTAAGATTTCAACTGCCTGAAATCAATCTCTCCGGCAGTCTCTATATGATAAGTTGGGGTCCCAGTTTCAGCACACAGTTCTGCTAACCGGGTAGTATTAGCACTGTTTTTTCCCCCAATTACGAACATAGCATCTACCTGTCTGGCTAAATCAACGGCAGATTTTTGCCTTGTTTCTGTAGTTCTACAGATAGTATTGTAAATCCGTAACTCTTTAACTTCAGGTAAAATATAACTTACAATCTTTTGAAAAGAAGCAGGTGATTTGGTAGTCTGGGCTATTAGCCCAACTTTACTGGAAAGGTTAATATCTTTTATTTCCTTCTCACTGCTTATAATAATGGACTCATTACGCGCTGCCCCGTTGATACCGATAACTTCCGGGTGGTCTCTATCCCCAAAAATTATTGTCTGGTATCCTTTATCAACAAGCTCTCTGGCATACTTCTGGGCATTTTTTACATAGGGACAGGTTGCGTCTATTATATGTAAACCCTTTTGACGGGCTTTCTCTATTATATCAGGGGGTACACCATGTGACCGTATAATGATAACCCCATTATCAATTATATCAAGTGAATCTAAAGATTCAATACCCATCTCTTTTAATCTTTTTACAACCTGTGGATTATGAATTAAAGGGCCCAGGGTATATACAGGGATTTCTTCTTTATTATTCCCGGCAGCTTCCATTGCTAGATTAATTGCTCGTTTAACTCCAAAACAAAAACCAGATTCATCTGCGACATATACCTCCAGAACCGACACCCCCTTCAACCCCAGCACCAGCTATGCAACATTTGCTAATTAGTATACCCATTAAATACAACATTATTTCATACCCTTTATAACTTTTCGCTATTAATCTCAAGAATCCTCCCTAAAACTTAAAAAAAGTTTTCATATATCAAAAAATTAGTGGGTTAAATTAAATTGAGTAGGACCCGGGAACCCGCCACCTTCTTACATCCCCCCGTTTCATTTACTGACATTCATTTCGAGCAACTTAGGGTTTTAGTGTTGTACAACCTCACCCATATATGTAAACTCATATAGGCCACCCCATATAAGTACACCAATAATGGAGAAGAGGAATGTGTTCCTGTAGTGAAGTTTCCTCCGGATCCTACCTCACGTCAGGCACCCCTTGTTTTCGGTTAACGGTTGATGTTGCAAACCCCTGTTCCGGACTTTCACCGTATAACTGTTATTCATGCCCGGGCACACATAAAATAAACTGCAGGTAAAAAAACCTGCAATTTTAATGATGTATATAAAAAAGATTAAGCAAAACTGGTAATAGTCAGCTTAATCTTAATATATTTTTAATTTTATGTATATAACCTATTTTATTTCATACCTATTTTATTCCATAATCATTTAAAACATAATTATAATAGGGTTTTATGGCAATGTTTTAAACTTTAATATTTAGGCTTTACTATGTAATGATTTTATGTATTAATTTTTTCTCTTAAAAATGGACCATATTTCTGATCTTCTTCAAGAATATGTTTCTCAATCCAGTTTACAATAAAATTCAGGAGATCCATAATTCCTTCCTTTTGATTAAGGTCCAGTTCTTCAAGGTCAATTTCCTCCAGTTTTTTAACAAATATTTTATGCTGAAACCTGTGGCTACCCAGTCCAATAAAATCATGTCTTTCCATTAATTCTTCTTCAGTTTCAAAATGGTAAACAGTATAGTCATGCAATTCTTTTAATAGCTTGTGAATAGTGTCATACTGGTCAAATCCCTCTTCATTATTTTCCAGGGCAAGAAATAATTCGTCGGCAATACTGAATAATTTTTTATGCTGGTCATCTATCTCCTTAATCCCCACAGAATACTCTTCTTTCCATTTAAACATATTTATCCCCCTTTTCGATATTTTTATCTCAATATATAATCGCTTTATAAACATTATAAAATATTTATAGTAATGTGTCAATAGTATTAGTTATTATTACTATTATATTATTGTAATTTTACTATACCTTATTATCGCATATATAAATAATCTAAAAAATCGACTATGTAACGGTGGTTAACCCGCCCCCTTTCACATCACCACCTGTTTCCATTTACTTATTTACCTTTCGGACAACTTAAGTTTTATTCTGTTATACAACCTCACCCAGATATGTAAGCATTATTTAGGTATCCATATAGGTATTTATAATGGAGAAGAGGAACCTGTTCCCGGGATGAAGTTTGCTACAGTCTTCTTCAGACACTGCCTCACATCAGATGACCTTACTATTCTACTAACGTTTGGCGTTGCAAACTCCTGTTCCGGATTATCACCGTAAAGCTGTTTACGCATACAGGACACACATATAAAACACCCCGGAATCAATATTCCGGGGTGTATCCTGAGACATGATTTTGTCTTTTATATATTTACATATTGTTTTCTACGTTTATTTTTTTATTAAAGAAGATATCCCTGGCTTCCCGCATCATTACAATGGCGAGATACAAGATTACTAAAGCTACCAGAACAATAAAGTATTTGGGTTCAGGTGCTAATATCAGGTCAGAATAAATCTTGTATAATAAAGCAACTATAGTTGTAATAAGCATAATGCCTGCCGGAATAAGGGTGTATTTTGCCGGTTTTTTAACCCCGATAAGGTAAGCCGAAACTACAATTAAAGATAATGCTGCTATCAACTGGTTTGAGGCACCAAAAAGTGTCCATATACCCTGCCAGCTTCCAGTTACACCAAGTATAAATGCCGGTAATATTGAAATAAATGAAGCTACCCATTTATTTTTTAAGATATTAGAGTTTTCACCAAATGTTTCTGTAAATATAAACCTGGCCAGACGGGTAGAAGTATCTAGTGATGTCATAATAAAGGTTTTTAACATGGTCATGGCAAATAATGTTCCTAGAGAAATCCCTATAAAGGGTTCTACAAAACGTCCATAACCGGTCCCAAAAGCCACAATCCAGCCCTTTTGTTCAAATAAAGTTCTAAAACCAAATTGCTCCATACCAGCCGGGGGATTCCAGAAAAGTCCGGCACTGACAGCAAGAAGAGCAATAAAAGCAAGAACTGATTCCATAATCATACCACCATAACCAATTACCCTTCCATCACTTTCTTTATCAAGCTGTTTAGAAGTTGTACCACCGGATACAATAGAATGGAAACCGGAAATAGCTCCACAGGCAATCAGAACCATCAATGTTGGCCAGACAGGACCCTGCCCTGACATAACACCGGTAAATACCGGAGCGTTAATTTCAGGATGGGTTACAAGCAGGCCGGCTATTCCAACGGCAAGACCGATAAACAACACAAAGGTACTTAAATAATCCCGCGGCTGTAAAAGTAACCATACTGGTAATACCGAAGCAACCAGTGCATACCCCATTAAAGCTGTAAACCAGAGTATCATATTGGTTTTTAAAGCAAAAGGTAATAATATAGGAACTTTATAACCCAGGTATATACTACCCAGTAGCAGCAATATAGCAGATATGGTTCCTACAGAGACAGGTACATTTAACCTGTAGACAGCAAACCCGAACAACATAGCAATAGGTAACAGCAAAAAGGTAGGTAGTACAATTTCCGGTTTAGTAGCCAGGGTTTTAGCAGCAACCCAGCCAAATACGGTAATAATTAATACCAGGGTTATCCACATAAAGATAGCAAACATCTTTTTGGATTTTTTACCCATTACCTTTCCGGCTACATCTGCCATAGAGTTACCATCATTTCTTACAGAGACCATGAGTGATAAATAATCGTGAACAGCTCCCATAAAAATAGCGCCAACTACAATCCAGACAGCTCCCAACCCCCATCCAAAGTTATAAACCGCAACAACAGGTCCAATAATAGGGGCAGCCCCGGCAATTGAGGAGAAATGGTGTCCAAACAACAAAGACTTTTTACCAGGACTATAATCCTGTCCATCATAAAGACGGTGGGCCGGTGTTTTTTTGCTATCATCCGGTCTAACTACCTTACGTTCTATTAACCCACCATAGTACTTATAACCTAAAAATAAGAGAAAAAATGCAATAAGTCCTACTACTGCAGAATTCATTTATGTCCCCCCCGTTTTATATTTCACCTTAATTGTAATTTAAAACAAAGATATTACCTATATAATTTCTCTAAATTGTAAAAATAGGGGGACAAACTGTAAAATATATATTTTAAATAAAAATATATATTTTAAATACTATTAATTTAACTATAAATTTAATTTTTTCTTTAACTCGTTCACCCTGGTTCTCCCTACCGGAATTTCCTCTTCACTTTCATCATTAATAATAAGATAATAATTTCCTTTAAACCAGGGAATCAGTTCTTTTACTTTAGACAGATTAACAAGGTAACTTCGATGGCATCTAAAAAATTGGGGCAGGTTTAACATTTCTTCAAGCTCCTTTAATCCATTAGCAAACTCAAATACACCCTCTTCAGATGTTATAAAGACCTTACCCCCTTCAGTTGTGGCATAGTAAATCTCTGAAGGTTTTAATAACTTAATCCGTCCCCGTTTTGAATTTACCGGTATCCTTTTTAATTCCGGGGTTAATTGGGAAATAGCCTTATTTATTTTTATAGTATCTTTTATTCTATCTTTTTTTGAATGACTCATTACCCGGTTAATGGTTTCCTCAAAACGCTTCCTGGAAAATGGCTTCAGTAAATAATCAACAGCATTTAATTCAAAAGCCTTAATAGCATATTCATCATAAGCTGTAACAAAAACAATTTCAGGTTTATCCTCCACCTTAAGAATTTCAGCAGCTACTTCCAGTCCGGTTAAAGAAGGCATCTGAATATCCAGGAAAATCACATCAAAATTATGATTATTTACAAGCTCAAGGGCTTTTTTCCCATTATCTGCCTCCCTGACCCGGAAATTAACCTTACTATTTTCAAGCATAAATATTAACTCATTTCTGGCCGGTGCTTCATCGTCAACTACTAAAGCCTGCATTTCCATGGGGTGTTCTCCTCTCTTTTAATTGTCTGTAACGGTACTTTTATTACAACTTCGGTCCCCGTATTTTCTTCACTCTCCATGGTAAGTCCATACTCTGGACCAAAAATATTCTTGATTCTGGCCATAACGTTACTTAAACCAATCCCGGAACCTTTACCATAACCCTCTTTTAAGACCATTTTTAATTCTTCTTCCGGAATACCAACCCCATTATCCCTTACAATTAGTTCAATAATATCTTCATTGCTACGGACTGACAGGTCTATTTTCCCCTTTCGATTTTTTGGAAATATACCATGTTTTACAGCATTTTCAATAAGGGGCTGCAAGGTAAAACTGGGGATCATAACCGACATATATTCATCAGGAATATTTATAACTAATTCGAGCCTTTCTCCAAACCTGGCTTTTTCTAAAAAGAAATAATTCCTGACAGATTTAATTTCAGTCTCTAATGACACCAGGTCATGGCCCTTTGAAAGGGTTGTTCTAAAAAAATCGGATAGCCTCAGGAGTAATTCCCTGGCTTTTTCTGGATCTGTCCTTGTAAAAGAGGCAATTGTATTCAGTGAATTAAATAAAAAGTGGGGATTCACCTGGGCCTGTAAGGCTTTTAATTCAGCTTCTGTCTTTAATTTAGCCTGTTCCGATAAACGGGATAGCTGAATCTGGGTAGATAAGAGGGTTGAAATACCCTCGGCCAGGCTTATATCAACTTTAGATAATTTACGTTCTGTATGGTATAGTTTTAAGGACCCCATTACTCTCCCATCCCATTTCAGTGGAGCTACCACGACTGACTCTAGTGGACAATTTTCAACCGGACAACCGACTTCTTTTTTAGTTTTTGCCACCGAAACCTTACCTTCATTTATGGTCTGTCTGGTAACAGAAGTTAAAAATGGTTCTCCCGGAAAATGATGATCTGAACCCTTACCGGCAAAGGCAATAATCTTCTCTCTGTCTGTAATTGCTACTGCAGAAGCCCCTGTTTTTTGTAATATAATTTCTGATGCTTTTTTAACAGCCCTGCCGTGGGCTAAACCCTCCCTGAAATAGTTTATGGTCTGATTAGCAATATCCAGCGTCAATCTCGCCTGTTTTGCCTTAATATTTTCATTTTCCTTTTCAACATTATTGAGAATACTGACAAATAATGAAATCCCTGCAGCATTGGCTATTATCATTGGTAAACTTATAACCGACACCAGTTGAAGGGCAAGTTCAATTGGTCTGCTAAATATAATTACAATTACCATCTCTATAATCAGAGCTACTGCCCCAATATAAAAAGAATTCTTACTATTAATTTGTTGATTTTTAAAAGATTTATGAAATAAACCACCGATTAAACCAGAAGTCATGGTTCCTATTGCACAGGCCAGAGCTGTAAACCCCCCGAGCGTAAAACGGTGTATTCCACCAACAGTCCCGACCAGAACCCCTATCAGGGGACCTCCCAGAAAGCCAGCTACTACGGCCCCAATCGCCCTTATATTTGCATAAGCATCCATAATATATATACTGAGATATGTGCCTGATGCCGATAAGAGCCCAAAAAAAATGACCAGAAAAATCTTTTCTTTTCGAGATAATGGGGCATAGAAAAATCTTTTAAAGAGCCTGGTCATACTTAATATATAGGCAAAAGTGACAACAACACCCATATTTCTCACTAAAATAAATAAAAGACCTGTTTCTAAATCTATAGCTGACATTAATTTCCCCCTTCCTTCCAATATTAATCCAGTTTAATAATAACATATGTTTACATTAATGACAATCATTATTATTTTTTACTATTTTATGTTATTTTTGTAGTTTATTCTGCAAAAAAATTACCCGGGTATTAATTTAAAAATAGAAAATAAAATAACCCTCCGTTTTAAGGAGGGTTTATGGTTTATCATATTATTTATTTTAGTTTTATATAATTAATAATTTATTTGCCGTACCCCGGTTCAATATTATTAAGCTGCTGTATTATCCTGTCCATGATAATTTGTCCGGCTTCTTTCATTTCTTCCCTGGTTACTTTTCGTCCATAATATTCATCCAGGGTAAATGGTTCCCCGATAGATACCCTGATCTTTTTACCATCATCATATCTAATTCCCACCGGTAAAATCGGGGCTTCACTCCTTAAAGCAATCATAACTGCCCCCAGGCGGGCTTTACCCGGTTTTCCCTGACGATGTCTTGTTCCTTCAGGAAAGACTCCCAGTACTTTTTCCTGTTTTAATATTGAAAAAGCCTGGCGAAGGGCTTTCCGATCAGGTTTTCCTCTCTTTACAGGAAAAGTTCCGATGGTATTAAATACCCATCTGGATACTGGATTTTCAAATAATTCCTTTTTAGCCATGAAATGAACCTGTCTATTCATTATACAACCAACCACAGGTGGGTCAAGATTACTTACATGGTTGGACATTACAATAAGTGGTCCTTTTGTCAGGCGGTTCTCCTTCCCGACAACCTGCCATCTATGTACCACAAGAAAATATATATTAAATATAGAATAGGCTAACCAGTATAATACTTTTCCTAATACCTGCCTTAATTTATTCATTTAAATCCTGGCCCCCTGTTCTGATAATATTAATAACCCTGGTTAACACCTCATCAATGGACATACCAGTAGTATCAATTAAAAACGCGTCCTCCGGTTTGGTCAGGGGAGAACACTCCCGTTCTGAATCAATTTTATCCCGCCTTGCTATTTCCGCTTTCACCTCTTGAAAATTTACCCCTGTACCCTTTTCTTTAAGTTCAGTATAACGCCTTCTGGCCCGCTCCTCTAATGAAGCCGTAATAAAGAATTTAAATTCAGCATCAGGAACTACCCTGGTACCTATATCACGACCATCAATAATAATATGGCCACCTTGAGCCAGTTTCCTCTGTTGCCTGACCATGGCGTCCCTGACACCTTTAACCCTGGCCACCTTTGACACATTTTTATTAATAAGTGGTGTTCTTATCTCCTCAGTAACATCATTACCATTAACATATATCCGTCCTTTTCTATCCCCGGAAGGTGGAGAAAACTCTATATCTATGTTATTGGCAAGGCTGGTCAACCCCTGAATATTGTCAAGGTCAATGTTTTCCCTTAGCGCTAACCAGGTAACGGCCCGGTACATTGCTCCGGTATCTAAGTACCTGTATTTAAGCTTCCGGGCCAATAAACGGGCTAAAGTACTCTTTCCTGCCCCGGCTGGTCCGTCAATTGCTATTACATTATTCATAACTACCACCTCACGTAAAATAAACTTGTCCAGCTAATTAATCCAGAGGAATGTAATAATTTCAGTTATATATTTGTTATAATATCAACCGGTCTTGTATGCATCTTTATTCTACCTGAGCAGGCTCAAAATACTTTCTTATATTCCTCACATAATTCAATATTTTTTTGCCTGATTCGGTTAACCAGGCCCCTGTCAGAACCAAAATACTTCCCAGAACAAACCAGGGATTGACTGGTTCCTTTAGAATAAGTATTCCCAGTCCAGAACCATAAAGAGGAATCATCAAGATGATACCAACAGTTTTAGAGGCATTTATGTTCTGTAATAATTTAAAATAGAGATAATAGGCTAAACACGTTGGTAATGTAGCCATATAAATAAAGCTGAACCATACTTCAGGAGGAGTTAAAGTCAAATCAGGAATTTGCTCCAGAAAAAATGAAGGTATTAAAAGGGTAATACCCCCGAACAGGGTACTTACTCCAACTACAATCAGGGGCGGAGTATCATTTAAGACAATTTTTCCGATTATAGTATAAAAAGAATAACCAAGAAGTGATACAAGCATTAATAGATTTCCTAATAAATTAGTGTTTAAAGAAAATAAACTACTTAAATTACCATTACTAATTATTATAATAACACCTAAAAAACCAATAATTAATCCCAGTATTTTATTAAGGGTTGCTTTCTCTTTCAGGATTAAGATAGATAAGAAAAAAACCATTACCGGTTCAAATGAGTTTAATAGAGCTGCTGAAGAAGCTGTTGTATACATCAAACCCAGATTTTGAAAAAGAACAGCTATCGTTACCCCGGTAAACCCAACCAGGACAATACCAGCAAAATTTCTTTTAATTGTAGTTATTGTATGACTGTATCCATACTTTAAAATCAATATTATTGCAAATATTAAACCACCTGTTAAATATCTCAAACCCCCCAGAAAAACCGGTGGAAAAAACCGGAGGCATACCTTGGTAAACAAAAAAGTACTACCCCATAAAAAAGGAATTAAAAAAAGTACATAAAAATACTCAAGGTTTTTCTTCATCTTCATCACCTGTATTATTGAATTAATTTCTGTAATAGTTTATTGAATTGCGGGAAAGATGTGTTAATACACTCACTATTTTTAATAGTAATCTGTTCTTCAGCTAACAGTCCAGCTACAGCCAGGGACATGGCTATTCTGTGGTCTTTATAGCTCTCTAATTTTACTCCCCCTATAATAGAACAGGGGCCTTTAATAACCATGCCATCAGGTAATTCTTCAATATCAACCCCTGATTTACCGAGTTCAGTAACGGTAGCCTTGATTCTATCAGTCTCTTTAACCTTTAATTCTGCAGCATCTCTAATAACTGTTTCCCCACGGGCCTGGGACGCCAGAACTGCGATAACCGGTATTTCATCTATAAGTCTCGGTATAATATCTCCATCAATATGAACACCCTCTAACTCACTATATTTTACTAAAATATCAGCTGATTTCTCCCCATTAACCTCTCTTACATTTAACAATTCAAGGTTCCCTCCCATCTGCCTTACAACATCAATTATACCACATCTGGTCGGGTTTAGACCAACATTTTTAAGGAGAATCTCACTGCCCGGTGTTATTAAAGAAGCAACAATAAAAAAAGCAGCTGAAGAGATATCACCGGGTATTAAAACCTCCTGGGGAGTTAATTTAGTGTCCTCACTATGGGGAAGTTTTATAGAATTACCTTTTTTATAAACTTTTACACCAAAACCCTTAAGCATTCTCTCGGTATGGTCCCGGGAGGGACCTGGTTCGGTAAGAAAAACATCTCCCTGTGAATACAACCCTGCCAGTAACAGAGAGGATTTTACCTGAGCACTGGCAACCGGTAAAGTGTAGGAAATTCCCTCAAGTTTCTCCCCCTTAATGCTTAAAGGGGCATACCCCCCATCACGGCACCAGATACTGGCCCCCATCTGTCTTAAAGGGTTTACCACTCTTCCCATCGGTCTATTTCGAAGAGAGTTATCACCTGTCAACACACTATAGAAAGGTTGGGGAGCCAGAAGACCACATAAAAGCCTCATACCAGTTCCGGAATTACCGCAGTCAATGACATCACCAGGCTCTTTTAAACCATAAAGGCCAACCCCATTTACTATATATTCTCCAGGCTTTATCTTCTCAATATTAACTCCCATCATCTGGAAAGCCCTGAGGGTATTTAAACAGTCCTCACTTTCCAGAAACCCCCTGATTAAACTTCTTCCTTCTGCAAGAGAGGTAAATATCACCGAACGATGTGAGATAGATTTATCACCTGGAATATTTATTTCACCCTTAAGGGGATTACTCTTTTTTATTTTGAGTTCCACCAGTTATCACCTTCTCTAAATCTTTTCTTCTCTGCCTCCCTGATTTCATAAAGCGATAAAGTACTTCTTCGTCATTATTTCTTAGTGAAACCTTAATTTTATTAAATTCAGTCATAAATAAATCAATTTGTTTTAAAATATTATCTCTATTGGAAATAAAAATATCAACCCACATATCAGGATTACTGGCTGCAATACGTGTTAAATCCAGAAAGCCACCTCCAATAAGATTGGTAATTTCATTATAATCCTTTTCTAGTCTGGTCAGGATATTTATCATCAGAGTTGATATGACCTGGGGTAAATGGCTGGTAAAGGAAACCATAAAATCATGTTCTTCGGGATTTAAATAATAAATCCGGGCCCCTATTTTAATTAAGATGTCTTCTATTATCCCGGTTTCGGCATCTTTCCCCTCTGTGACCAGAATATAATTCTTGTCTTTAAATAGCTCAGGGTCAGCAACAGAAGGACCACTGGTCTCCTTACCGGTCATGGGATGACCCCCGATGAATTTTAAATCAGGAAAAAACCTGGTTACTTCTTTTATAATACCGGCTTTAGTACTTCCCATGTCAGTTATTATAGTTTTAGTTGAATTGAGATAAGGGTATATTTCTTTTATAACTCCCACTACTTTTCTCACCGGGGTGGCAATAAAGATAAGATCCATATTTTTGAGTTGTGAAGTGGTTAATTCCTTATCAATAATACCATGTGTTATTGAATAATCTATATTATCTTTTTTTATATCCTGACCATATACTTGGATATTTGGTAGATATTTATGGAGGGCCAGTCCGAGAGAGCCCCCCATTAACCCCAGTCCAATTATACCAACCCGGTACATTATAGGTCACGACCTATTGCCCTGGCAATCTTTTTCAGATCATCTACCAGTTCTTCAAATTTATCAAATTTAAGGGATTGCTGTCCATCACTTAAGGCATTAATCGGCTCAGGATGAACTTCTATAATAAGTCCATCTGCCCCTATAGCTACTGCCCCTCTTGCTGCCGGGCCTACCAGGTCCCATTGACCTGTTCCATGACTGGGGTCAATGACAACAGGTAAGTGGCTTAGTTTATTTAAAACAGGAACACTAACCAGATCCAGGGTATTACGGGTATATGTTTCAAAAGTTCTAATACCCCTTTCGCATAATATGACATCATGGTTTCCTTCTGACATAATATACTCTGCTGCCATTAAAAATTCCTTATAAGTAGCATTCATACCACGCTTCAACATAACCGGTTTATCTGTTTTTCCAACTTCCTTTAACAGGAAAAAGTTTTGCATATTCCTGGCCCCGATTTGAAAGATATCAGCATATCTGGCCACTAATTCAACATCCCTGGGGTCCATTACTTCTGTTATTACCTTTAAACCAGTCTCTTCGGCTGCTTTTTTAAGGTATTTTAATCCCTTTTCATGTAAACCCTGAAAACTGTAGGGTGAGGTTCTTGGTTTAAAGGCCCCACCCCTCAGAATTTTAGCACCTGCCTTTTTTACTGCCCGGGCTGTATTAATAATCTGCTGTTCACTTTCAACTGCACAGGGACCAGCCATCATTACAACTTCTTTACCACCAATAACGACATCTTCACCAATTTTAATCCTGGATCTGGAGTCATTAAAGGATTTCCCGGCCAGTTTATAGGGCTCCTGAATAGGAACCAACCTTTCAATTCCGGGATAGGCCCCCAGAGAATCAATTAGCTCCTCACGGTTTAATTCTCCTATTATTCCAATAAGTGTTATTTCAGTACCCCGTGAAATATGTGTTTTATATCCCAGCTCTTCTATTCTCTTTACTACCTTTTCAATATCATTTTTACTGGCATTATCCTTCATAACCACAATCATTAACTAAGCCTCCCCTTTTTTACATTATTTACTAAATCAGGCCGTAACCTTTTAGCTTCTTTCAAATAAACATGTTTAATATCAGATAGACTACAGTTCCGGTTAATATGTATTAATACCCTTAAACAGCTTGACAGAGAACCGGTAACATTCATTTCCTGCAGACATAATAAAGGTACATTATTATAACCCATCTCCCGGGCTGCTACTGCAGGATATTCCTGATCAAGGTCTTCAGTGGCTGTAAATATAATACTCACAATTTCTTCCTGCTGGATATGATTTTCATTTATAATTTCTGATAAGAGTCTCCTTGTAGAATTAATGATATCTTCTGCTGTATTAGTATCAACAGTAATAGCCCCTCTGATTCCTCTCATGACATCACCCCTTTTACTAACCTGACTATATAAAGAAAAAACACCCTGCCTGTAGTAACTTACTCCCGACAAACCGGGAGTAAAAATGGGGTGTTTTTATTGATTTTGTATATTTTAACACAATTTAATAATTATATCAACTAGAGTTTTTCATAAAACCGGACAATTCCCAGTTTTTTCTCATTACCATTTACTCTAAACTGCTGACCTGGTTTCCAGGTCTTAATAGACGGGGAAAGCTCAGTAATTTCAAACCACAGGGGTGATTTATAAAACCGGGCATCAATCTCCAGAAAATCACCATTATCCACCCTGACAGTAACCACACCATCTTTAAAATTAGCCACTCGCTTTCCATTTTTAATAAGATAAACCTGTGGCAATTTAAGGTTATTCAGTAGGTCAATAACCATATATCCCTTTTTTTCTGTTATTTCTTTTTTGTAATTATCGATAGAACTGACCGGTACAGTATTGCGGTCCGGAGCTATTACATTTTTAATGGCCATTTCAATATTCTTTATTTTACTCCTGGAGATATCATCTTTTAATAAAATTTGAACACTTACCATTAGTATTAAGGTTAT
Organism: Halothermothrix orenii H 168; assembly: GCF_000020485.1. Lineage (GTDB taxonomy): Bacteria > Bacillota > Halanaerobiia > Halanaerobiales > Halothermotrichaceae > Halothermothrix > Halothermothrix orenii. Next base: position 1,121,922 of record NC_011899.1, on the reverse strand, counting down.
AACCAGAAAGGTCATAAAAATCCTTTCAAGTTTTTTTAAAAATCCACCCATAAAACAACCTCCCAGGGAGTAACTCTTTTTAATACATCCTTATGTAGTTAACTCCGGAAATATCCCGGGAGGTTAAGTTTAATATTTAATTTATTTTTCATAATAATTATATTTCTCCTAAATTACTCAGAGCATCTTTAGCCGCTTTTTGTTCTGCTTCTTTTTTACTAAAACCGGTCCCCCGGCCCAGTTCTTTTCCATTAACTTTAACCCCAACCTCAAATTTCTTATTATGATCGGGGCCATATTCATTAATAATATTGTATTTTATTTCACAACTACCATCCTTCTGAATAAATTCCTGTAAATAGGTTTTGTAATCCCTGATAATATTCCCCTGGTCTAATTTTTTAACATCATCTTTAAAAAAATTTATTAATAAATCGGTTATAGTATTAAAACCCTGATCTAGATATATGGCTCCAATTACTGCTTCCAGTGTGTCAGCCAGAATAGATTCTCTTTCTCTACCACCATTCAGTTCTTCCCCCTTGCCCATTAAAATATATTTACCAAGACCTAACTCCCTGGCCTTGCAGGCAAGATGGGAAGAACTGACAATATAGGCCCTCATTTTTGCCAATTCCCCTTCATTATATTCAGGGAAATTTTTATACAAATAAGTACTTATAACAATACTTAAAACTGAATCACCCAGAAATTCAAGCCTTTCATTATCCTCCAGGTCCGGATCAGACTTTTCGTGGACAAAGGATTTATGGGTAACAGCCTTTTGCAACAGGGATATATCATTAAATCTGATATTTAATTTTTCTTCCAGTTTTTTTAAAAGCTTTTTATTATAAATTCTTATCATTAAAATTACTCCCCTGGTTCCTTATTCATCAATTTTCCGAAGTACCAGACAGGCATTCTGACCCCCAAATCCAAAAGAATTGGTCATAACTGTTTTTAATTCAGGTACTTCCCTAGATTCATTAGGTACATAATCGAGGTCACAATCCGGATCCGGATTTTCATAATTAACTGTCGGGGGAACAACTCCATCTCTAAGGGTTAAACAGGAAATTACCGTTTCTACTCCCCCGGCAGCCCCCAGTAAATGTCCGGTCATAGATTTAGTAGAACTTACCATTAACCCGTTACGGGCATGGTCTCCGAACACCTTCTTGATAGCAATTGTTTCAAATTTATCATTTAAACCTGTTGAAGTGCCATGGGCGTTAATGTAATCCAACTCTTCAGGCTTCAGACCGGATTTTTCAACTGCCATTTTCATCGCCCGGGCTGCCCCTTCTCCTTCTGGAGCAGGCTGAGTAATATGATAGGCATCACCACTGGCTCCATAACCAATTACTTCAGCATAAATATTTGCCCCTCTGGCTTTAGCATGTTCCATTTCTTCAAGAACTACAATACCACTACCTTCACCAATTACAAAACCATCCCGTTCGGCATCAAAGGGACGACTGGCTTTAGTAGGTTCTTCATTACGGGTCGACAGAGCCTTCATTGAAGCGAATCCGGCCAGGGCTGATGGAGCAATACCTGCTTCAGAACCTCCTGCAATCATTACTCTGGCATCACCACGTCTTATAATTTCGGTTGCTTCCCCAATAGCAGTAGTTCCAGAAGCACAGGCGGTTACCGCATTACTGTTGGGTCCCTTGGCTCCGGTATATATTGAAACCTGTCCAGAGGCCATGTTGGAGATCATCATAGGAACAAAAAACGGGCTTACCCTGCGGGGACCTTTTTTTATTAACCTCTCAATCTGGTCCTCTAAAACCTCAATACCTCCAATACCTGAACCTATCAGGACCCCGACCTCATGGGCATTACCTTCATCTATCTCTAAATTTGAATCCGCAAGAGCTTTCATGGCCGCAACAACAGCATACTGAGTAAATATGGCCATTCTTCTGGCGTCTTTACGGTCTATATATTCCCCGGGATTAAAGTCTTTTATTTCAGCCCCTATTTTACTGGGGAATTCACTGGTATCAAATCTGGTAATTTTACTTATACCGGATTTACCATTTTTTATGTTTTCCCAGAATTCATTCAGGTTCATTCCCAAGGAGGAAACAACACCCAGACCAGTTATAACAACGCGCTTATCCATTATCTTCCTCCTTTCAACACTTTATAAATTATATATTTATTCCTGAAAAAGATATTACTTAATAGGTTGAAACCCCGTTTATGTTTATATAAACATAAACGGGGAATCAATTATAAACTGGTAATTATAAATTCTCCTCAATATAATCAACAGCATCCTGTACAGTTTCTATGTTTTCAGCATCCTCATCAGGAATTTCAATCCCAAACTCTTCCTCGAAAGCCATTACTAATTCTACTACATCCAGGGAATCGGCTCCAAGGTCGTCAATAAAGGATGCTTCCGGGGTAACCTCATCAGGGTCAACTCCCAGTTCTTCGACAACAATATCAACTACCTTTTCTAAAGTATTGTCCACCATATTCACCCCCTTTCAAATATTTTACATTACCATACCACCATCAACATTGATAACCTGACCATTTATATAATCAGCTTCTGGTGAAGCAAGGAAACATATTAAACTGGCAACATCGTCTACTGTTCCGAATTTTTTCAGAGGTATAGCATTTAACATGGCTTCTTTCACATCATCTGATAACTGGTCAGTCATATGTGACTTGATAAAACCAGGAGCTACAGCATTTGCAGTTATTCCCCTGGAGGATAATTCTTTGGCTATAGATTTGGTAAAGCCAATTACACCTGCTTTAGAGGCAGAATAATTGGACTGACCGGCATTTCCCATAATACCAACCACAGAAGCCAGATTAATAATTTTACCGGAACGTTGTTTCATCATACTCCTGACAACTGCCTTAGTACAGTTAAAGACACCCTTCAAATTAACATTAATAACTGAATCCCACTCTTCTTCTTTCATTCTTAACAGCAAATTATCACGGGTTATACCGGCATTATTTACTAAAATATCTACCTTACCAAATTTATCTACTGCTTTTTTTATAAGTTTTTTGGCAGCATCCAGGCTGGAAACATCCGCTTCTACTGCAATAGCTTCAACACCAGTTATGTTTTCAATTTCTGCAACAACTTTATTAGTATTCTCCTTTTCACCGGGAAAAGGATAATTAATAACAACATTGGCCCCTTTCTCGGCTAACTTTTTGGCAGTTGCCGCTCCTATGCCCCTTGAGCTTCCTGTAATTACTGCAACTTTACCCTTTAAATTCATATCTCAACCCCCATTTTAATTATTAACATACCTTTTGTCAATAAAAATAATAATTATTTACTTTAATATATCTAGTAATTTATTAAGGGTCTTTATATTCTCTATATTATATACCCTTGCCTTCCGGTTGATCCTCCTCATTAATCCTTTTAATACCCTTCCAGGACCAACCTCAATAAAAATATCCACACCATCTTCCAATAACCTGTTCATGCTTTCCACCCAGCGCACACTACCGGTCAACTGGTTTATTAAAAGCTTTTTGATACCTGCACTATCCTTAACATAATCACCGGTTACATTGGCTACAACAGGTACCTGCGGGTCATTAAAATTAATTTCATTAATATAATTTGAAAGTTTATCCCGGGCCGGTTTCATTAAAGAAGAATGGAAAGGCCCACTAACATCAAGACCAACTACTTTTTTAGCCCCTTCTTGCTCAGCCAGTTTCATAGCTTCTTGAACCGCCGGGGTTTCCCCGGTTATAACTAACTGGGAAGGTGAATTGTAATTAGCCACTTCACATACCCCATCCACCTGCTGACAGATAGATAAAACCTGTTTCTTTTCAAGCCCTATTATGGCAGCCATAGTCCCCTGACCTTCCGGCAGGGCTTCATCCATTAAATTACCTCTCCTGTGTACAAGTTTAAGACCATCTTCGAAGGTAAAAACACCCGCCGCTGCCAGGGCACTATACTCACCAAGGCTATGTCCGGCTACAACATCAGGGTATATATTATTACTATTCAATATACTGTAGATAATCATACTTACTGTAAAAATGGCAGGTTGAGTGTATTTAGTATTATTTAATTTAGATTCAGGGCCATTAAAACATAACTCTTTAAGATCATAACCAAGAATATGATTTGCCTTTTTAAAAAAATCATCAGTTCCAGGGTAATGTTCAATTAATTCCTGACCCATACCAACATATTGTGAACCCTGACCGGGGAATAAAAAGGCTATTTTGTTACTCATCTTTATCCACCCCGATTAAATTAAATTGTTTATTTATTATATTCTCGGCATCCCTGACAATTGACTGGAGTACATCTTCTACCGGTTTTATATCATTTATAAGTCCAGATATTTGACCGGCCATAACACTACCATTATCTATATCACCTTCTACTACGGCAAGACGTAGTTTTCCACTGCCTAGCTTTTCTAGCTCTTCTTTAGAAACTCCCTGTCTTTCCAGCTTATTCATAGTACGGGTCAATTTATTTTTAAGATTACGAACTGGATGACCGGTAGACCGACCGGTCACAACAGCATCCCTGTCTCTGGCTTTAACTATTGCTTTTTTGTAATTTTCCTGGGCTGTACACTCCTCCGTACAGACAAATCTTGTCCCCATTTGAACCCCGGCTGCACCAAGGGCCAGGGCTGCAACCAGTCCTCTTCCATCAGCAACTCCCCCGGCAGCAATTACCGGAATATCTACTGCATCTACCACCTGAGGAACAAGGGCCATGGTAGTTAATTCTCCAATATGCCCCCCGGCTTCATTACCTTCAGCTATTAAAGCATCTACTCCGAGTCGGGCCATCCTCTTAGCCAGAGCAACTGAGGGGACAACCGGTATCACTTTTGTTCCCACTTCTTTAAAACCTTTAATATATTTTCCCGGGTTACCTGCTCCGGTAGTAACCACCGGAACCCTTTCTTCAAGAACCAGCTCCACAATATCATCAACAAAAGGTGATAATAACATTATATTGACACCAAAAGGTCTGTCAGTCACTTCTTTAACCTTCCTGATTTCATCCTTTATTACATCTACAGGGGCATTTCCGGCTCCAATTATTCCAAGCCCCCCGGCCTTAGAGACAGCTGCTGCCAGCTCACCGGTAGCTACCCAGGCCATACCCCCCTGTAAAATTGGATATTTTATATCAAGGAGTGAACATAATTCTGTTTTCAATCCCATTTAGTTCTCCCCCTCATCCCATTTAATTATTGCAGATGCCCAGGTCAGGCCAGCCCCAAAGGCAACAAGTACAATTATATCACCATTATTAATTAAACCTTCTTCTTTAGCTTCAGCCAGGGCAATGGGCACAGAGGCAGCTGAAGTATTTCCATACTTAGGTAAATTGACAAAAACCCTGTCTTTGGTTAAATTCAATCTTTTGGCGGCAGCATCTATAATTCTAATATTTGCCTGGTGGGGAACAAATAAATCAACATCATCGGGATTTAAACCAGCCTTTTTAATAACATCCAGGGAAGCCTGCCCCATTTTTTTAACAGCAAATTTAAAGACCTGATTTCCTTCCATTTTTATATAATGCATTTTCTCTTCAACTGTCGTTTTATCAGCTGGATTCAGGGAACCACCGGCTGGCATAAACAGGCTCTTGCCACCGGTACCATCTGCCCCCAGTTCAGTGGCCAGTATACCTCCATTTTCAGTTGGCTGTAATACAGCAGCACCGGCCCCATCTCCAAACAGAACACAGGTACTTCTATCTTCCCAGTCTGTTATCTTGGAAAGGGTTTCAGCACCTATAATTAAGATATTATCGTACATACCTGTTTCTATAAACTGACTGGCTACACTCATTGCATAGACAAACCCTGAGCAACCGGCCTCCATATCAAAGGCAGCAGCCTTATCAGCCCCCAGTTTTTCCTGTAAAATACAGGCAGTTGATGGAAAAGACATATCCGGGGTTACTGTTGCCACCATAATTAAATCAAGCTCTTCTGCCTTCAAATCGGCATCAGCCAGCGCTTTCCGGGCTGCCTTTAAAGCCAGTTCTGAGGTCGGCACATCATCAGCAGCAATTCTTCTTTCTTTAATACCGGTCCTGGTAGTTATCCACTCATCACTGGTATCAACCATCTTCTCTAAATCTTTATTTGTTAAAATCTTTGGAGGAACATACATACCCACTCCTGTTACCGTTGCTCTCCTTCCCATACTTACTCACCATCCTTATTAATTTCTTGTTTAATTAATCCTACCACATTTTTATTAACAGTCTCTTTGGCCACTTTTATTGCATTTTTAATAGCGGTAGAATTGGAACTTCCGTGGCTTATTATAACCACACCATTAACTCCTAATAAGGGAGCCCCACCATATTGACGATAGTCCACAAGGGCCATCTGTTTTTTTAAAAAAGGTTTAATCATAAGCCCACTTAATTTGGTGAGGATATTTTTATTAAAGGTATCTTTTATTAAATCAAATATGTATGAAGCTGCTCCTTCAGTGGTTTTCAGAACCACATTTCCTACAAAGCCATCACAGACAACCACATCACAACTTCCGTTAAATATATCTCTTCCCTCTACATTTCCAACAAAATTGATTATCCTTTTATCTTCATCTAACAGGGAAAAGGCCCCTTTGGTAAGCTGGTTTCCCTTGGCCTGCTCTTCTCCAATACTTAATAAGCCTACCCTCGGGTTTTTAACACCTAAAACATGTTTACTATATATCTGCCCCATTATAGCAAACTGATTTAGATTTTCTGGTTTACTATCCACATTGGCTCCAGCATCAATTACAAGAGTACCCCCGTTACGTGAAGGAAAAACAGTAGCTATGGCAGGCCTTTTAATACTGGGCAGCCTTCCCAGCAAAAATAAACCACCGGCCATAACGGCCCCGGTGTTACCTGCTGAGATAAAAGCAGTAGCCTTATCCTCTTTAACAAGATTAATTCCTTTCACTATTGACGAATCCTTTTTCTTTCTGAGGGCTTTAGATGGAGATTCATTCATACTTATTATTTCCGAAGCAGGAATTATTTTAACCCTGTCTTCTGGAAAATTATATTTATTTAGTTCCCTGTTAAGGTGTTTTTCTATCCCCGTTATTATTAACTCTATATCTTCGTACGAATCTAGGGCGCTTACAGCTCCTTTTATTATTTCTTCAGGAGCTTTATCTCCCCCCATTCCATCTATAACTATTCTCATTTATACCCCTCCATTTTCAAGTTTAAACATTGTAAAATCACCATAAAAAACCAGGTCTGAATCTTTATATATTTTTATTTCTACAAAATACTTTTTACCTTTAATCTCTTTAACCTCAGCCCTGGCTTTTATTACATCACCTACCATAACTGGTCTGGTAAATTTAATTTCAGCACTACCAGTTACCACTTTTTCAGCATCTATTACAGCTACAGCAAGGGAATTTGCCTGGGCAAAGATATGATGTCCTCTTATTATAGGTGTTTTCTGTAATGCCATCTCCCGGGTTGTTGTTAAATAGGATTCGGCGTAGTTATCAAGTTTGAGTTTAGTCAATTCACCAATAACTTCCCCTTCATTTACTGACCGTAATCGGGCGTAGGCATTTTGTGCTACTGTTTTAGTCCGTTCCCGGACCTCTGGAATCCCCAGTTCCAACCTGTCAAGTCTTATTGTCTGAATACTAACTTCAAATTTATCTGCCAGTTCTTTATCAGTTAAAAAAGGGTTATCTTTAATTACTTGTTTAAGTAATTTTTGTCTTTCTTTTTTTGACAGCCTCGACATTTTTTATGACCACCTTTTAAGACCAGCTCTTAATTCCAACTAATATTATACGTTATTTAATTCATATTTGCAAGGTTAAATTACTCATGTCACCCAATAATAATAAAAATTTACTAAAAAAATATTATCTCCTCTTTTAAGTTAAATTAAAAAATAGGTGGAATAGCTCCACCTATTTATAGTAAGTTTATTTACTTACAACTTCTCTTCCCTTGTAATAACCACAGGAAGGACATACCCTGTGAGAAAGTTTTAGTTCATGGCATTGAGGACATTCTACAAGATTAGGACTTTTTAACTTCCAGTGGGTACGGCGCTTCCGTTTGCGTGCCTTGGAAGTTCTTCTCTTTGGTACAGCCATTTACTACACCTCCTTAACTAAATAATACATTATTTGATTAAATAATAAAACTTATTGTTTATCATAAAACTCTTTTAATTTAGCCAGTCTAGGGTCTATGCTTTCCCGGTTACAACCACAATCCCCTTCATTTAAGTTATGACCACATACGGAACATAAACCCTTACAGTCTTCTGAACAGACAGGCTTAATAGGCAAAGAAAGCAGTATATCTTCAACCAGGTTAGATGTAAGATCAACTCTGCTTAAATCATCGATTTCATTCTTCATTAATTCTTCATCAATTTTAAGCTTTATCCCGTGTAAAAACTTTTCCAGACACCGGCTACAGGTCAGCAAGATCTCCCCTTCCAATATACCACTGAACACAAAGGAATCTTTAGTAGAATAAATATCAAGTTCCAGCTTGAAAGGCGATGGAGTTTCAAGTTTCTCATGCCTGAAAGAAATATCTGGAAAATCAACCTGGCGAGATATTTTTCCATGGCTGCCAGTCTCTTCTAACCGGGACAGGTCAATTTCCATAGTTTCACCTCTTTGACGGATCACGTAATAAACCAAAGTTAATTATAACTACCTGCCCTTAATTTGTCAAGTAAAAATCAAGATTCCACTATACGGGCAGTATCGCGGGCAATAACCAATTCCTCATTTGTAGGAATAACAAAGATTTTTGTCCTTGAATCTTTTGTAGATATTTCAATTTCTTTACCCCGGTTGTTATTGGCGTCACGATCTAGTTTGACACCCAAAAAGCCCAGTTCTTCAACAATGGATTCTCTCATTTCAATGGCATTTTCGCCTATTCCAGCAGTAAATACAACTGCATCTACTCCCCCCATGACTGCAGTATAGGCCCCGATATATTTTTTAACCCTGTATTTAAAGATTTCAAGGGCAATTGTAGCTCTTTCATTACCGTCTTTAGAAGCCTCTTCTACATCCCTGGAATCATTACTGATACCGGAAACCCCATAAAGACCACTCTTTTTATTCAGGACATTGTCCACTTCCTTAATATCGAGGTTTTCTTTATCCATAATAAAAGGGATTATGGCCGGATCTATATCTCCACACCTTGTCCCCATTACTAGACCTTCTAACGGTGTTAATCCCATACTGGTATCAACAGATTTACCCGCGTCTATTGCAGCCACACTGGCTCCATTCCCCAGATGACATGTTATAATCTTAAGTTCTTCAAGGGGCTTGTCCATTAAACGGGCAGCCCTTTCAGCAACATATTTGTGTGAAGTTCCGTGAAAACCATACCTTCTAATCCCATATTTTTCATAATATTCATAGGGAAGGGCATAAACATAAGCTTTCCTGGGCATTGTTTGATGAAATGCTGTGTCAAAAACAGCTACCTGAGGAATTCCAGGCATTAATTTGCTACATACCCGGATACCTGTCAGATTATGTGGATTATGAAGGGGGGCAAGTTCTGAAACTTCTTCTATCTGCTTAATTACTTCATCAGTAATTAAAGTAGATTCAGCAAATTTTTCTCCACCATGGACAACCCGGTGGCCAACAGCATCAATCTCCTCCATGTTATTGAGGACACCGTATTTTTCATCCTGAAGGGTATCTATAACCAATTGAATTCCCCGGTTATGATCGGGTATATCGGTTTCAATTGTTGTTTCCTCACCTCTATAGTTTTCATGTTCTAAAAATGAATTATCAATTCCAATTCTTTGAACTACCCCTTTTGCCATAACCGTTTCCTTTTCCATATCAAATAACTGATATTTTAATGAAGAGCTACCACTATTTAGAACAAGTATTTTCATAATTAATCCTCCTTTTTTTATTAAGGATATATTTTACGGTAATACCGTTATCACGACATAAATAAACATAACCTCAAACTTAATTATCCTGGGCCTGGACCGATGTAATAGCTACCAGATTCACAATATCCTCAACAGAACAACCACGGGAAAGATCATTTACCGGTTTGGCAATCCCCTGTAAAATTGGACCAATAGCTTCTGCTCCAGCCAGGCGCTGTACCAGTTTGTAACCAATATTTCCTGCCTGTAAATCAGGGAAAACAAGAACATTTGCCTGTCCAGCCACATTACTTTCAGGCGCCTTTGTTTTGGCTACTGAGGGAACGAGGGCTGCATCTGCCTGCAACTCACCATCGAGAATAAGGTCAGGAGCTTTTTCTCTGGCTATTTCCGTAGCCCTTCTTACTTTATCAACTAGTTCATGACGGGCACTTCCTTTTGTCGAAAAGGATAACATAGCAACCCGGGGGTCCAGTCCCAGAAGGGTCCTGGCAGTTCTTGCAGAAGAAAGGGCAATTTCAGCAAGCTGATTAGAATCAGGAGATGGGTTTACGGCACAATCTGCAAAAAGGAAAATCCCGTCATTCCCGTACTCACACTCTGGAACTTCCATGACAAAGGCCCCGGACACAATAGAAATACCAGGCTTGGTCTTTATAATCTGAAAAGCCGGACGTAATACATCTCCTGTTGCATTAATTGAACCAGCCACCATACCATCAGCGTGTCCCGTATGTACCAGAAGAGTACCAAAATATAGAGGATCCTTGACTGTTTTCGCAGCATCCTCACGGGAAATACCTTTATGTTTACGCAATTCATAAAACACATCTGTGAACTCATTAACTAATTTAGATTTAGCAGAATCAATTATATTGACCCCTCTGAGATTAACCCCTTCTTGTTGGACAATCTCATTAACCTCATCTTCATTTCCCAATACAATTAATTCTGCCAAACCCTCTTCCGTAATTTTTTCCGCTGCCTTTAAAATTCTGGGTTCTTTTCCTTCAGGCAAAACAATTGTCTTTGTATCCTGTTTTGCCTTTTCTTTAAATCTCTTCAGAATACCCATAAAAAAATCCCCCTTAAAGTTTATTAAGTTTTGCTAAAAAAATAAGAAATTGTTATAATAAGATTTTAGAAATACTTTTAACCACACTTATATATATACTACAATTAATACTATTATCCTTTAATGCAGTTAAAAGTTATACTTGTCTTATTTTTTAGAAAAATACCTGGTAAAAAGGAGTTGTGACTATATGCCTGTATTAGGTATTATAACCGAATATAACCCGTTCCATAACGGTCATCTCTACCATTTAAATCAGGCCCGTACAATAACAGACTCTAACGCTGTTATCTGTATTATGAACGGTAATTTCGTCCAGAGGGGGGAACCGGCTCTAATAGATAAATGGGCCCGGACCCGGATGGCCCTTAAAAACGGTGTTGACCTTATCATTGAACTACCCCTGATTTACGGTATAAGGAGTGCTGAGTACTTTGCCTATGGAGCGGTAACCCTGTTAGAAGAGACAAAAACAGTTGATTATCTTGTTTTTGGTAGTGAAAGCGGGAATACAGATATATTAAAAGTTGTAGCCCGGATCCTCTATGAGGAACCACATAACTTCAAACAATATTTAAAAAAATATATCTCACAGGGCTTATCTTTTCCCCGGGCCCGGGAAAAAGCCCTGTTAAAATATGTTCAACAAACAGATAATATTCCATATTCTGTTAATGAAATTGCCGATGTAATTAAACAACCAAATAATATCCTGGGGATTGAGTATATAAAGGCTTTATTTAGAATCAACTCAACTATTAAACCTGTAGCCATCAGGAGAAAAGGCAAAGGATATCATTCCCATTCCCTTGAAACAAAAATAACAAGTGCCACTGCTATCAGAAAAGGGATTTATGAACAAGGCCTCAACTCTGTAAAACAGGCCATTACCCCGGTTACATATAAAATATTAAAAGAAGAATTCGAAAATGGAAAAGGACCGGTTCAGAAACAATTACTACAACATGCTATTTTGGCTGAATTAAGGAAATTAACCCCTGAAAAAATAAGACAATATGAAGGTGTAAAAAACGGTTTAGAATACCGGTTTCTTGAAGCTGCCCATAACTCAGGAACCCTGACCGGGTTAATAGAAAATATTAAAAATAAAAACCTTACCTGGACCAGGATCCAACGAACCCTTTTACATATTTTGTTTAATATAAGAGAAAAAGATTTTAGAATACTGGATAAAAAAGGTCCCCGATATTTCAGGGTACTGGGGTTTAATAAAAAGGGAGAAAAACTTTTATCTAAAATAAAACAAAATTCAAGGCTACCCCTGATTACCCATCTCAAGCCTCATTTAAAGCAGGTAAACAGGAACAGCCTTAATCTTTTAGAAAAATCCCTGAGTTATGATGTCTTATCGTCAGATATGTATTCCCTTTTATACCCTGATCCGTCTAAAAGAAGAGGAAGAAAGGATTTTTTAATACCGGTTATAAAAAATATTTAGGGTATTGAAACCAAGACTAAATAAACGGGAAGAATAAGACTTCAATAGAAGCCCCGGGTTTCTTGCTGGAAAAAATAATATTAACAATTCTTTAATTGTTTTTTAAATAATTTAATTGTTTTTTAAATAACGTATAGCCTCATCAATATTATTAACTTTCACTACCTTGATACGCCTGGCAGCCTTTTTCGCTTCACTGTAATTTTTAGCCGGTGACAGGAATAAATCGGCTCCTGCTCTTTCAGCTGCCATTACCTTCTGGGTTACACCATCTATTTTTCCAATATGACCATCAAGGGAAATGGTTCCCGTACCAGCAATTCGTCTCCCCTTTGTGATATCTTCAGGTATCAACTGGTTATAAATTTCCAGGGTAAACATGGCTCCAGCTGAAGGACCAACAATATTTTTCGTATTAAAGATTACCTTTTTAGGAAAATAATAGGATAAATCCCTTGTTGTTATTAAAACTCCGATTGAGGCCTTTCCAGGACTATTTTTGAGTTCTACTGTCTTAACCCTGAAATGCATAACCTCTTTTCCTCTGAGGACCTTCAATTTGACTTCCTCACCTATATTATGTTTTCTAATCAGTTTAACAGCATCCGTAGCAAAGCTAACCTCTTTTCCATCTATTCCGACTATAATATCTCCTTTTTTCAATACATTACCGGCCGAGCCTTCAGGTAAAACCTCTACAATTTCAGCCCCTTTGCCCTCAACCTTAACTCTATAACCCAGTTTTTTAAAAGCCACTGCCTGGGCGTGTAATTTACTTTCTTCCATTAAGTTGGCCATTATTTCCAGATATCCATCCATATCCATTCCCGGTGGTAGCTGTTCCTCTACCGACTCAATCTCTATTCCCCTTGGTTTTTTTAAGGATATATATATTATATCAAATAAGGTGGCCCTGTGAGAGGCAACAGCAGTCAACATAAAATCACCACTGGTAACACCTTTATGTCCACCCTTTACTGTAATAATCGGAGATAATTCCTGGGCAATCCCGGGTGACATCACATAATATTTTGTCGGAACTAAATTAACAATAATAAAAAGTATAATTATTGCTATAAATAATTTAACAGCATTACTTTTAATTAAACCCTTATTCTCAGTCATTCAACCCTCTCCTCAATAATTTTCATAATTTCAGGCAAAGAATCTCTGGCAGCCCTGTAACCTAGCTGGATACAGTGTTCAGCCCTGTCAAGGTCAAATGAAGAATAATAACCTAAGTCTGGCCTTATTAGAATATCAGATTCTATCTTACGATATTTATCCATTTCATGTTGCATGATATCAAAGGTATTAAATAACACATCAAACATATTATTGACTTTCTTATTTATATTTTTTACACCAACATCCACTGCTATTACAACATCAGCCCCCATCTCCTTAACAATTGAAACCGGAACCCTATCAAGAACAGCCCCATCGACCAGGAGCCTATTTTTATAAAAATAGGGAACATATATCCCTGGAATCGAGGTGCTGGCTCTAATTGCCTTGGCCAAAGGACCATCCTTTATTACAATTAATTCCCCCTTCTCTATATCACAGGCTACTGCCGCAAAGGGGATTTCTAGTTCAGATATATCTTTGTTACTGGTAATTATCTCCAAAAACGATAACAACTTATCCCCTTTAATCAATCCCTTCCGGGGAAAGGTTATATCGGTAATATGATCCCAGTTTATCTCACTGGCCAAACCCTTTATATATCTAAGGGGAACCCCACAGGCATAAATACCCCCGATTAGACTCCCTATACTTGAGCCCGCCACCATATCTACCTCAATATCTTCTTCTTCGAGAACCTCTAAAACCCCGATATGGGCCAGACCACGGGCTGCTCCAGCTCCCAGGGCAATACCTATTTTAAGGCCATTTACCAACAGGATTCCTCCCTATTTAATATATTAATAAACAGACATAATATTACCAAAAAAAGTTATATCTAATTTTATACTTAAGAAAAACCCGCAATTTTTTACCTGAAAAATACATAAAATAATCTCTTAAACTATTATACAGCAAGGTTTGCCAGATTGCAAAAATAACCACTATTTAATCCAGGGAGCTAAATTTAAGATTTAAGAAAAAGGTATATTTTTTAGGTTTTTTATATAAGGTCTTTAATAAATTGATAATTGACTTTTTCAAGACTATCGACTACCACATCTGCCGCCGACAGATCCTGGTCCCCTGATTCTTCATTTCTATAACCAATACAGATCATACCGGCTGCTTTAGCAGCATTAACACCATTTTTTGAATCTTCAATTACAACACAGTGGGGTGGTTCTACTCCAAGAATCCGGGCGGCTTTTTCAAATATATCAGGCTCCGGTTTTCCCCGGGCAACAGTCTCTCCACTTACAGTTACTTTAAAATATGATTTTAAACCTAATTCTTCCAGAACTGTTTCAATATAAATCTCCGGTGAAGAAGAAGCCAGACCTGTTGTAATCTGTTTTTCACTCAATTCATCCAGCAGCGGTTTGACTCCTGGAATGGGATTAACTTCATGGCTTTTTAAATACTTAATATTCCCACTTATCTGCTTTTCAATAAGACTGGAGACAGATTCTTTTAAATTATATTTCCTTTTTAAAAAAGACCAGATGTCAGTATTTGATTTCCCAATGAAGGTGTTATATTCACTTCGTGGCACTTTTATCCCCAGTTTTTCATATATTATTTGATTTACTTTATAATGAATAGGTTCACTGTTTATTATAACTCCATCCATATCAAAAATTACGGCTTCTATCA
Organism: Halothermothrix orenii H 168; assembly: GCF_000020485.1. Lineage (GTDB taxonomy): Bacteria > Bacillota > Halanaerobiia > Halanaerobiales > Halothermotrichaceae > Halothermothrix > Halothermothrix orenii. The sequence goes on along the minus strand of NC_011899.1, from coordinate 1,106,657 downwards.
TATTTTCACCCCTGTTAGATATATTTTTAAATATAATATAGATATATTATACCAGTAATTTATAGTTTATTAAAGTTAAGGCTTTAAAGTCAAACTTTCTGCCCGGGGAACACTCACCGAAGTCCTCAAAAATCTATTAAAAAAGGCTTTAAAAGTCATGCCGGCAGGCATTGTTTGTATTGGTTTATTGTATCTTTCCTGGAAATAAATAGTTATATTATGTTATTTTTTAAAATAAAAATTAATTATAGCAGTATCAAAGGAGGTCTAAAAATGCATTCTTATAACCATGATAAAAAAATAGTTATAACAGCTATAATTGCAGTTATAACTACTATCCTAATTATTATTTTTTCAGAAAATGCCTTTAATGCAGCTTTGGAAGGGTTAGAAGTCTGGTGGGAAGTCGTATTTCCTTCCCTGTTACCCTTTTTTATAATTGCCGAAATATTAATGGGACTGGGTGTGGTCCACTTTATGGGAGCACTGATGGAACCACTTATGAGACCATTATTTAAAGTACCAGGGGTAGGGGCCTTTGCCATGGCAATGGGGCTGGCTTCCGGTTACCCCATCGGTGCTAAAATAACTGCAGCCTTAAGACGTAAAAAATTATGCACCAAAACTGAAGCAGAAAGGTTAGTTTCCTTTACCAACACCGCTGACCCTCTATTTATGATTGGAGCTGTAGCAGTAGGTATGTTTCACCGGGCAGACCTGGGAATAATTATTGCCGGAGCCCATTATATATCCAGTCTGATTATTGGTTTTATAATGAGATTTTATCGGGGAAGAGAACAAAGAAAAAATAAAACAGAAAAAAAACGAAAGAAAAACATATTTATTTATGCCCTTGAAGAACTAATTGAAGCCCGTAAAAATGACGGAAGACCCCTGGGAGAGCTGGTTGGTGATGCCGTAAAGGAATCAGTAAACACCCTCCTTTTAATCGGTGGATTTATAATCCTTTTTTCAGTTATAACAGAGATTATAATTGTAACCGGCTTAATAACAGTCTTATCAAACATTATATCCTTTATTCTCCATCCCCTGGGTCTATCTTCAGAAATGGTCTTACCGATGATAAGTGGCTTTTTTGAGATAACCAATGGAAGTAATCTGGCCAGTCTGACACAAAGTCCCATGTTACACAAAATGATTGTAGTAAATGCCATAATTGCCTGGAGTGGCCTATCAGTCCACGCGCAGGTAGCAACTATGGTCCATGGTACTGATATTAATCTAAAACCATATTTTTTGGCGAGAATTTTACAGAGTGTTATCGCCGGTGCTGTTACTATATTCCTCTTTAAACCCTTTATTACAGAAACAGAACCAACCATGTTAACTGTAGTTAACAACCTTGTGCCACAAAATGGTGTTATTATTAGCTTTGGTTTTATAGTTTTAATTTTAATGATAAGTTTTATGTTATCAATGATTTTGTATTTACTACAGCGTATAGAGGTCATATTCTTCCACTACCGTGAATAATTATATTTTTCTACCAGGGCTTTAGCAACAACGTCAGGAACCATTCCTTTAACATTTCCATTAAACTGGGCCACTTCTTTGACAACACTCGAACTTAAAAAAGCATATTTTGTATCTGTCATAAAAAAGACTGTTTCAATGTCACTATCCAGTTGTTTATTCATCGAAGCCATCTGAAACTCTCCTTCAAAATCGGAAACAGCCCTTAACCCTCTGATTACAGCCCTGGCTTTTTTTGACCTGGCATATTCAACCAACAAACCATTAAAACAATCGACCTGAACCCTGTCTATTTCTTTAGTAACTTCCTTTAATAACTTTACTCTCTCATCCATTGAAAATAAAGGATTTTTCCGGGGATTTCTAAAAACAGCGACAATAACCTCATCAAATATCTGGGCTGCCCTTTTTATAATATCTAAATGTCCATATGTTACTGGATCAAAACTACCTGGATAAACAACCCTGTTTAACATATATACCACCTACTTTTTTAGAATTGTTATTCCACTTTTACCATATTCCCTGTTTGTTATTAAGTCCAGTTCTTCCGGTGTAATTATTTCTTCTCCGGGATGGTGTTCTATAACAATTAACCCCTGCTCTCTTATTATCCGACCTGCAACAATCAAACCAACCGCTTTATTTGCCAGTTTCTTATGGTAAGGAGGGTCCATAAATATTACATCAAAATCAGAACCGGTTTCCCGAAGATAAGTAAATACATCTTTTTTAACTACATCAGCCAGCTCTTCAAAACCACAAAGCTTTATATTATCATTTATAACATTAACATTACGATAATTTTTTTCTACAAAAACAGCAGAATTAGCGCCACGGCTTAAGGCCTCCAGGCCCAGACTACCAAACCCGGCAAAGAGATCAAGGACATCTGTTTCAATAACCGACTGTCCCAGGATATTGAATAAAGCCTCCTTCACCCTATCAGTAGTGGGTCGGGTTCCCGAACCCCTGATGCTTTTTAATCTTCTTCCCCTGGCAATCCCTGAAATAATTCTCACTAATATTCCTCCTTGGTAATTACCCTTCCTGAATACCTATTTTTTCCTTGTAAATAAATTATTATTAGATGTATATTTAAGGTGTTTTGGAGTCATAATAATATTAGTTCCGGTAGGGAGGTGGGGAAAGACGAGTTGTATACCAGAAGTCCTCCCCATTAAAACTCTTCCTCCAATTTCTCCTCTCCCAAATTAGGAGTTGGCACAGCGCCAACTCCTAATTTTTTATCATATTATTATCTTTCAGGTTTAAATCTTTAAATCAAGTTCATCTATCCTCTCTTTAAGGTTTCTATATTTATCCTGCCAGTCCCGGGTAGAGTAAATAATATTAAAAGCCTCTTGCCGGGCCAGTTGTAAAAGTTTTTTATCTTTAATAAGACTGGCTACTTTTAAATCAGGTATACCATGTTGTCTGGTCCCAAAAAACTCACCTGGACCCCTGATTTTTAAATCTTCATCTGCAATCTCAAAGCCATCATTAAGGCTGGTCATAACTTTAAGCCTTCTTTTCCCTTCTTCAGTCGTAGGGTTACCGATAAGTATACAGTAAGATTGATACTTGCCTCTCCCAACTCTTCCCCTCAACTGGTGGAGCTGAGCCAAGCCAAAACGGTCGGCGTTTTCAATAATCATTATAGTAGCATTGGGAACATCAACCCCTACTTCAACAACTGTAGTAGAAACCAGAACATCTATTACCCCCTGTCGAAAGTCCTCCATAACCTGCTTTTTTTCTTCCGGGGGAAGTTTCCCATGAAGCAGACCAACATTATAACCCTTAAGATATTTATCTTCAAGTTTTTCCTTTATTTCCAACGCTGAAACTACTTCAAGCTCTTCAGAGGGTTCAATCACAGGACAGACCACATAAGCCTGCCGACCCTCTTCTAACTTTTCTTTAACAAAGGAATAAATCCGTTTCCTGGAATTTTGTGTTCTCCAGGTTGTAATTACAGGACTCCTTCCGGGAGGCAGCTCATCTATTATAGAAAGGTCGAGGTCACCATATATTGTTAAAGCCATAGTTCTCGGGATAGGGGTAGCTGTCATTACAAGAACATCAGGGTTATCCCCTTTCTTCTCAAGTTTGAATCGTTGTTCCACCCCAAAGCGATGCTGCTCATCAATTACAACCAGACCTAAACTGAAATAATTAATCCTTTCCTGAAAAAGCGTATGTGTGCCTACTATAAGATCAATTTTCTTTTCTTCAATACCCCGTTCAATATTCTCACGCTGTGAACCGGTTATACCTCCAACCAGAAGGGCGGTTCTGTATCCTAATGGCTCTAAAAGGTCCTTAAGTTTAAGGTAATGCTGTTCAGCCAGTATTTCAGTTGGAGCCATAAAAACACCCTGGTAACCATTGGCCATCGTTTCAATTAAGGCCAGGGCTGCTATTATAGTCTTACCGGAACCGACATCTCCCTGGAGTAACCTCTGCATAGGGGTGGGTTTTTCCATATCGGCTTTTATTTCTCTCCAGACTCTTTTTTGGGCTGCAGTTAACCTGAAGGGAAGTAATTTTAAAAATTTTTTTATTACCTCCCCCTCATCTTTATGGTTGATTCCCCTGCTCTCAATAATGCCCTTCTTTCGTTTTAAAACAAGGAGCTGTAAAAAAAACAACTCCTCAAAGGCAAGTCGCCTTCTGGAGTATATATAATGTTCCCGGTTTTCAGGAAAATGTAAACCCCAGATACTCCTGGAAATGTCGGGAAATTTATATTTTTTTCTTATAAAACCAGGTAAATAATCGGTCAAATGATGGGCATAATCATTAAGGGCGTTATAAATTATAGTCCTTAATCTCTTCTGAGTGACACCTGAAGTTAAGGGGTAAATAGGTACAATTCTTCCGGTATGAATACTGTCTCCTTTATCAACTTTTTCAAAAACTGGATTACTTATTTCTTTTTTTCTAAATCTAAAACTTTTTTCATTAAGTTTACCACTAAAAATATAGGTCTGGCCCTTTTTTAGCTGTTTTTTTATGTAATTCTGGTTAAACCAGACTCCATTAAGAACATCACTACCATCAGTAATGGTGGCTTTTAAAATTGAAAGCCCCTTCCTGATTTTATTTTCCTCAATTTTGATAATTTCCCCCTGTACTGTAACCTCATAACCTGGTCTTATATATTTAATGGGAGTAAACTGGCTTCGGTCCTGGTAAGTCCTGGGAAAGTAGTACAGGAGGTCTTTGACAGTATTAATATTTAATTTTTTTAATACCTCTGCATACCGTGGTCCAACTCCCCTGACGAACTGGACACTACTGGGCATTTTCTCCTTCATAATTTAATATATCCCCTTTAATTAAAACAATCCCGTAAACTGAAGGACCAGCATGACAACCTATAATAGAGCTAATCCATCCAGTATCTATCTGATATAAGTCAGCTCTTTCTTTAATATATTTTTGATTGGTTAAATTTTTATTTAACTTGTTAAAGGAATCCTTGTCAGCCCCATGAACCAGACCAATCCAGGCGTATTTTTCATTTTTTAAAGAATCTAAAGCCCGACTGACCAGTTTTTTAATAATACGCTTACTCCCCCTGACCTTTTCCAGAGGAATTATTTCTCCATCAGTCCCCGGTATAGCCAGAAGAGGATAAACATTAAGGATAGAACCAATAAATGCCTGGGCTTTGCCTATACGTCCACCCTTTTCCAGATATGATAAATCATTAACAGTAAAATAAATATCAACATGCTCCCGGGCTTTTTTAACCATGTCCACTATTTCTTTAAAACTGAATCCAGCTTCAATAAGTTTGGCTGCCAGTAGTGCCTGATAACCGAGTCCAAGGCTAATTGATTTAGAATCAATAACTTCAATTTTAATACCATCAACCTGCTGGGAAGCAATCCGGGCTGATTCAACCGTACCACTGAACTTGGAAGAAAGGTGTATGGAGATAATGGCGTCATACTCTTCAGCCATCTTTTTATACTTGTCCACAAACAACCCAATGGAAGGCTGGGACGTAGTTGATATTATTTCAGTATTTTCCAGCCTTTCAAAGAATTGAGCAGGGGTAATTTCATAACGTTCTTTAAAAATCTCTTCACCAAAATGTATTGTAAGCGGGATCATCTCTATATTGTGCTGTTTTAATATATCTTCACTGAGGTCACATGTGCTGTCAGTTAGTATTCCTACTTTCACAATTACACCCCTATTCTACTGATATGATATACGGATACAGTGGTTGCCCTCCTCTGTATAGCTCTATATCTTCAAAATTAAATTCTTCTTCCAGGGTATCAACCAGGTCACCGGCTTCATCCTCGTTAATTTCCTCTCCATAGAAAATTGTAATAAATTCATCACCACTACATACTTTTTTAAGAAGTTCAACAATCACGTCCTGATATTCCTTACCAACTGCTTCTATTTGACCATTTTCAAGACCTATTACATCACCGGTTGAAATATTATGACCATTTACTTTTGATGATTTTACAGCTCTGGTAATTTCGAGGGTGGTAACATTTTCTGTTTCCATTTCCATAGCTTCTTTTAACTCATCTAAATCAGCCTCATCATTAAAAACCATCATACTGCTAACAGCCTGAGGTATGGTTTTCGTCGGAATCACAACCACATCTTTATCACTTAAAGAAGCTGCCTGTTCTGCGGCTGAAATTATATTTTTGTTGTTGGGTAGGATTATTATCTCTGAAGAATTCAAGTTATTAATTGCTTCCAGAAAATCATTGGTGCTGGGATTCATAGACTGGCCACCGTCAATAACAACATCTATTCCCAGATCTTTAAATATTTCCTTAATACCATCACCCTTACCAACAGCAATAATGCCCTTCTTTTTAGCTGGCATGAATTCCTGCCTTTGCTGTTCTTCAGTCTGGCGAACTTTCTCGGCACTCTGGATTTTCATATTATCTATATTAATATCAATGAGGGAGCCCAGTTTTAAACCATACTCTAAAATAATTCCCGGATGGTTGGTATGAATATGGATTTTTACGGTTCTATCTGAACCAACCACCATCAGGGAATCACCGTAATGTTGTAAGTCATTCCTTATTTCTTCTATTGATTTTGTAGTATCTTTTTGAAGGTTAATTAAAGCCTGGGTACAATAGGCATATTTTATGTCTTCAGCAATTTGTTGTTCTTTTTTTGAAGGCTTTACAACCTCCAGGTCTCCCTGGGGGACATACTCTGAGTTTAACCCTTTAAGAAGTCCTTCTAGGATAATTAAATAACCCTGTCCTCCGGCGTCTACTACCCCGGCCTCTTTTAGAATCGGCAACTGTTCAGGGGTTTTATTTAAAGCATCACGGGCAGCAGCAACCGTGTTTTCCATAATACCGTTAATATCGAGATTATTTTCAAGGGCTAATTCAGCACCTTCAGCTGCCTTTCTGGAAACAGTCAAAATAGTACCTTCAACAGGTTTTAAAACACCCTGATAGGCAACATCTGAGGCTTTCCTCAGGGCTTTCACCAGATGGGTTGCTGTCAAGCTGCTATTGGCCTCATTGGCCTGGGAAAACCCCCTCAATAGCTGAGATAAAATTACACCTGAATTGCCCCGGGCTCCCATTAAGGCTCCTTTGGCCATAGCAGAAGTAATTTCAGAAACATTATTTGTCTCTATCTTTTTTACTTCTTTAATTGCCTCCAGAAAAGTTAGATACATATTGGTACCGGTATCACCATCAGGCACCGGGAATACATTGAGGGAATCTATAAAGGATTGCTGTTCTTTTAACCAGGCCAGTGCTGTGTACAACATTTCTCTAAATTTTTTTCCGTCTACATTACTTAATGAACCGTGGGAAATCTCATTAACCGGCATTGCCAACTCTCACTTCCTGTACATTGATATCAATTTTTTCCACATTTATTCCTATTTTATCCTCTAATGTATACTTTACCCGCTCCATAATATTATGGGCTACTTCATGTATATTGGTTCCATATTCAACAATAATATTTAATTCCAAACTTACTTTATCATCTTCAATGTCAACAGCAACACCTTTACTGAGATTATCCCAGCCCAGTAAATCTGCCAGGCCATCCTGCACATTACGGCTTGACATACCAACCAAACCGTAACATTCCATGGCAGCAAGACCTGCTATTTTTGAAATCACTTCTCTGGCAATAGTAATTTTTCCTAACTCGTTAGTCCATTCCTTTTCCATTAATACCACCTCTCTTTTCTCATAATTATTCTACAATAATATAAAAGTTAATGCAACTGCTTTACTTATTATTTGAACCTTAATGAGTAAACATGTAATAAAAAATAAACTATAAAACGACTATAAATATTTTAAACTACTGTAATATTTAATTATAATATTTAATTTGCCCTTGCTAAATAAATATTAATTATGTTAAAATAATTTCTAGGTGTTTATACTTATATTAACCAGACACTGTAATGAAACAACCTAGGAGGTGGAAAAATGTCCAGGGTTTGTGAAATATGTGGTAAAGGAACTGTTAAAGCCAATAGAATTACCCGCCGTGGTAAAGCAAAAAAAGAAGGCGGTGTTGGGAAACACATTACTAAAACATCCAGACGGAGGCAAAAGCCCAACCTGGTTAAAGTTAAAGCTATTGTAGACGGCAGACCAAAGCGAATAAAAGTATGCACAAAGTGTTTAAAATCAGGGCGGGTTGAAAGAGCATATTAATTGTTCAGAGGAGGTTATTCATTATCACATGGAAAGATGAATAAGCCTCCTCTTTTTTTATTGACATCTTATCTTTAACCAGCGTCAATAACAGTTTCAAATCATCAAACAGGTCTCGATTCCTTCTTACAGGGGACTATCCCTAATTTTATTATTTGAAAATTAAATTAAACAAAATATTACAGTTCAGTTATCTTTTCAGTATGTCTTTTAACCTCCTCCGGGGAAATATTAATTCTGGCTACTCCGGTTTCCATAGCCACTTTAGCTACTGCTGCTGCCACTTCCGGGGCTACTCTGGAATCAAAGGGAGCCGGTATTATGTATTCCTTATTGAGTTCTTTTTCAGCCAGTCTGGCAATAGCATGGGCTGCTGCCAGTTTCATTTTATCATTTATATCTCTAGCCCTGACATCTAAAGCTCCTCTAAGAACCCCGGGAAATGCCAGTACATTATTTATCTGGTTGGCATAATCAGATCTTCCAGTAGCAATTATTTCAGCCCCGGCTTCTCTGGCCAGACCGGGATCTATCTCGGGTGTAGGATTGGCCAGAGCAAAAATAACCGGATCCCTGTCCATAAGTTTAACCATATCACCAGTAAGGATATTACCGACTGAAAGTCCTATAAATACATCTGCCCCATTAATTACTTTAGAAAGGGGCCCCTTTACTTTCCCTGGATTGGTTATTTCAGCAAGCTCTATTTTAGCATCATTCATATGCTCACTCCGGCCACTGTACAGGGCACCCAGTCTATCACACACAATAATTTCCCTGGCACCGGCTTCAAGTAAAAGTTTAGTAACAGCTGTTGCTGATGCCCCGGCCCCATTAACTACAATTTTAACTGAAGCTATATCTTTATTTACCAGTTTTAAAGCATTAATTAAACCTGCTAAGGTAACAATAGCAGTTCCATGCTGGTCATCGTGGAATATAGCCATATTTGTCTCTCTTTTTAAACGTTTTTCAATCTCAAAACATTCCGGAGCTGCAATATCTTCCAGATTGATACCCGCAAAAGTAGGTTCTAGAAGCTTTACAAAGTTCACAATATCATCTACATCTTTGCTTCCCACACACAGGGGAAAAGCATCAATACCGGCAAACTTCTTAAAAAGAACAGCCTTACCTTCCATCACCGGCAGGGCTGCCTCAGGCCCTATGTCACCTAACCCTAGTACTGCTGTTCCTGAAGATACAACAGCCACCAGATTCCCTTTAGCAGTATATTCATACTGAAGCTCTTTATTTTTAGCTATCTGACGACAGGGTTCGGCCACCCCGGGAGAATAAGCCAGGCTTAAATCATGTTGATCTTTTAAATCCACCTTACACTCTACTTTAATTTTACCGGTTTTCTGTTTATGCATATTTAATGCTTCCCGATATAAATCCATTTAGACCATCTCCTGTTATATTTTTTTATATTTTTTCCGTCCTATTTCATAAAGGTCATTACCATAAATATCATTAACAACAATCAGGGGTAAATTTTCAACCTCAAGCCTGCGAATGGCTTCAGGACCCAGGTCATCATAGGCAATAACTTCTGCATGTTTGATTGACTTTGAAATTAAAGCTGCTGCCCCACCTACCGCTGCAAAATAAACAGCCTTATTCTTAACCATTGACCTCTTTACTTCAGGTGATCTTGCCCCTTTGCCGATCATCCCCTTTAGCCCCTGTTCCATTAACAGTGGGGCATATGGATCCATTCTATAACCGGTAGTTGGTCCAGCAGAGCCAATGGGATTACCCGGCTTAGCCGGGGTAGGACCAACATAATATATTACCTCACCTTCAAGAGGTACTGGAAGTGGCTTTTTTTCCTTAATTAATTTTACCAACCTGGCATGGGCTGCATCACGGGCTGTATAAATAACACCTGAAAGACTGACCCGGTCACCAGATTTTAATTTTTTAATATCATCAATAGATAAAGGTGTCTTAATTTTTATCATGTTCATCCCCCACTTAAGTATATATTAAAGGATAATTTCTCTGTGCCGGGCTGCATGGCAGTTAATATTTATACCAACGGGTAAAGAGGCAATATGACATGGATACACTTCAACTTTCACAGAAAGAGCTGTTGTAACTCCACCCAGTCCCTGGGGACCGATTCCGAGTTTATTAATTTCATTTAAAAGGTCATTTTCTAGAGCAGCAACATCTTTATCAGGGTGGGAATCATCTAAAGGACGGAGTAATGCTTTTTTAGCCAGAAGGGCGGCTTTTTCAAAGGTCCCTCCGAGTCCTACCCCAACAATAATTGGAGGACATGGATTGGCTCCAGCGTCTTCAACAGTTTTTAATACAGTCTTTTTTATACCTTCAATTCCATCAGCAGGTTTCAACATTTTTACCGTGCTCATGTTCTCACTACCACCACCCTTGGGAGCAATAATAATTTTTAACCGATCCCCGGGTACAATTTCAGTATGGATAACAGCCGGTGTATTATCTCCAGTATTTACCCTGTTAAGGGGACTTTTTACAACTGATTTCCTTAAATAACCTTCCTGTGACCCCTGTCTAACCCCTTCATTAACAGCCCTGTAAATATCTCCATTAATGTGAACTTCATTTCCTATTTCAAGAAAAACAACGGTAAGACCAGTATCCTGACAGATAGGCATTTTTTCTTCACAGGCTATTTGAGCATTCTTTACTATCTGTTTTAAAATATCCCTGCCAATGGATGACTCTTCCTTTTCTTTATTATTTTTTAAAAACCTTAAAACATCTTCGGGAAGATAATAGTTGGCTTCTTTTATCATTTCCTTTACAACTTTAGTAATCTCTTCAGCCTCAATTGTCCTCATCCAACCACCCTTTTTAAATATATTTTAACAATATAAATCGTTCACGTGGTTACTATATGTTATATCATATGTTTTTTACGTATTTTTTAATATAGTTTATACTATATATCTTCAACAAATTATCCCTGTTCTCCTTCAAAGTATAATTTTTACTTTGGGCTAATTTATATAAGCTAATTTGAAAAATATATCCCCTTTTAGAGTTGAGTATGGGTAGTATAAAACTTTCCTGAAAAAAAGAAACAGCAGTTAATAACTGCTGTTTACTTAATGCACCTAATTGAATTATTCGATACCTTTCTTGTTCTATTGATTTTAATTAATTCATCTGCAGTACAGATTGTAATTATAGGTATTTTAATTCCTTTAAGAATAATAAAGTTACCATCAAACCCGGTAATTTGATATACTAAACCATAACTGGAATCTTTCTTTAAAACCAGATCCCCCAGTTTCAAACTTTTTAGTTCCATTACCCCCTCCCCTTTCCTCTACTTAAATAATATTTTAAAGGAAGGGGTTTTATTCTTCTGAAATAATATACATCAACAATCCTTTTTCCACTTTAACTGTTGCTTTATTTTCAACAATCTTATTACTTATTCCCCTGGTTTTATATCGATTCAAAATGGCATTTTTAAGGGGATACTTAAATCCCTTAAGGCTAACACCAGAAACCCTGTCGTCCAGGGGAAGTATTGAGAATCTGGCCCCCTGTTTATCTCTTATCAATAATCTGTCATTAATTAAGCCTATCTCCTCATCAGGTTCTTTAACAATGGCCTTAACACCATATCTATTGGCCATTTCCAGCAAAAATATGTTGGCAAGCTGCTGATCTACCCTGCCTCCCAGAGCTCCAATAAAATATACTATACCATAACCTTTCTCAATACAATAATTTAACGCCAATTCACCATCAGTTTCATCCTTCTCAACAGGGTATTTTCTTATAGTTACCCCCTGTTTTTTAAAAAAGTTGAGTTCACTCTCAGTCAGGGAATCAAAATCACCTATAACTAAATCAGGAATTACATTAATTTTTTTTAATAAAAGAGCCCCACCATCTGCCCCGATTACAAGGTCTATATCCCTGATATATTTTTGATAATCTTCTTTTTTTCCTGTCAGGAAGCCGTTTAAAGCAATCACAGCTTTCTTTTCACCCATTTTATCCTACCTCATATATTTTCATTATTATATAAAATCAACTTTCTGTATAAAGGGATAATTAAAACCATTGATAACAGGAGGGCCGGTATTAAATAAGTTCCATTGTATACTGTTGAATAAACCCATACATTTTGCCCTTCAGGGGCATACTGACTAAAGAAAAGAACCCCTGACAGGACATGGCAAAATAACCGTAAAAGCCCCCCCAGCAAGGAAGCACCGATAATTCTTATAAATGGAATTTTACTTCCTGTATTTTTAACCGGAATATAACCCGCAATCCCGACCAGCATATAGGCCAGTGGATAATCCAGAATTACCTGAAGAGGGTAGTAGATATGGGGATCTATGGCAAGTTGAACCAGGCCATAAACAAACCCGGTGATTAAACCCGGAGTTCCCCCCCATCTAAAAGCAATAATCAAAACCGGTAACATTTCCAGACTAATAGATCCTCCCTGAGGCATCCTCCATAATGGAATCAAATTAAAAACAGCACTCAGAGCCACAGCCATACCAGCTTCAACTATTAATCGTGTTCTGTTTTCTCTCATAAAAAAATCTCCTCCCTTTCTCTGGGTACACTACGGCTGGAGGAGATAGATAAACTGTAGACTACAGTTCATCTTATTTTCCCTACGCCGGAATTACCCGGGTCAGGTTCAATGGGTCGATGCTCTAGCATCCTCTCAGCCTCTCTCAGCCGAAGCTCCCCAAATTTTAATATTTTACTAGATAATATATTCTATTTAACTACCTGAAATTCCTCTAAAAACTTCTAATAATTTTTAGATTGTTCTCTTAGTTATTTTTAAAAATGATGTCAGAAGAATAAATTTCATGACTATATTTTAAAATTCTCTATTATTTAAAATTTTCCAGCAGGTTTACCATTTCAATCAGACTCAAGGCTGCATCATATCCTTTATTGCCAGCTTTTGTTCCCGCTCTGGCTATAGCCTGTTCTATAGTATCAGTTGTCAATACACCGAATATTACAGGAACCCCACAATCAAGACCAACCTTGGCCACACCCTTGGCTACTTCAGAGGAAACATACTCAAAGTGGGGGGTTTCGCCTCTAATAACAGCCCCGAGGCAGATAACACCGTCATAATTGCCCCTTAAAGCCATTTTTTTGGCAACCAGGGGTATCTCATAGGAACCCGGAACCCAGGCAATATCAATATCCTCATCGATAACACCATGGCGGCTTAATCCATCCAGGGCTCCATCAAGAAGTTTACTGGAAATAAATTCATTAAACCTGCTGACGACAATTCCAACCTTTATTCCTTCACCTAATAATTTTCCTTCAAAAGTCTTACCCATTATTTTTACCCCTTTCTTCTAAATTTAATAAATGACCCATTTTATCCCTTTTTATCTCAAGGTAATATTTATTGGTTTCATTGGGTTCAATTTCAATGGGAACCCTGTCTACAACCATAAGACCATACCCTTCCAGTCCGATAATCTTTCGTGGGTTATTGGTAAGAAGACGTATAGAGGTTAACCCCAGGTCTGCCAGAATCTGGGCTCCTATCCCGTAATCCCTCAGATCAGGAGGAAAGCCAAGGGCCAGATTGGCTTCAACAGTATCCATCCCCTTATCCTGTAAAGCATATGCCTTTATTTTGTTTAAAAGACCAATCCCTCTTCCCTCCTGTCTCATGTATAGCAAAACACCATGGCCTTCTTTATCAATCATTTTCAAAGCTGCGGCCAGCTGTTGACCACAATCACATCTTAAAGAGCCAAAGGTATCACCTGTTAAACATTCTGAGTGTACTCTTACCAGAACATTCTTTTTGCCAGCTACCTCACCTTTTACCAGGGCAATATGTTCCTGGTTACCAATGATAGACTTATAAACTTTTATTTTAAAATCACCAAACCTGGTTGGAAGTTGGGCTTCAGCCTCTTTTTTGACAAGTTTTTCTTTAGACTTACGATATTTTATTAAATCTTCAATTGTAACTATTTTAAGTCCATGCTTTTTAGAAAACTCCTCCAGATCAGGTAACCTGGCCATTGTACCATCTTCTTTTATAATCTCACAAATAACACCGGCTGGTTTCAGACCAGCCAGCCTGGCCAGATCTACTGCAGCTTCAGTATGTCCTGCCCTCCTTAAAACCCCGCCTGGCCTGGCGCGGAGGGGGAAAATATGACCGGGTCGCCTGAAATCTGTATGTTTACTATTATCGCTAACCAGTTCTTTAACAGTCAAAGCCCGTTCCCTGGCTGAGATTCCAGTTGTTGTATCCCGGTGGTCTACTGAAAGAGTAAACCCTGTTTCTTGGGGGTCGGTATTATTAACAACCATCATAGGTAAATCAAGTTCTCTAAGTCTTTCCTCTTCCATGGGAACACAGACCAGCCCGCGGGCAAACCTGATCATAAAATTAATACTTTCAGGAGTTACTTTTTCGGCAGCCATAACCAGATCTCCTTCATTTTCCCTGTCTTCATCATCAACTACTATAACCATTTTCCCCTGTTTAATATCTTCAATTGCTTCTTCAATTGTGTTCATTTAAAAACCCCCCTTATAGAAACCCATTCTGTCGTAGAAATTCCCTGTTGATACCTGTACCATTATTCAAAAAAACCTTTTCCAGGGTATTTACCACATATTTCCCAATTACATCAACTTCTATATTAACCTCATCTCCAACCTGAATATACTGAAAAATAGTCCCGTTCCAGGTTTCGGGAATAAGGGACACTTCTATTATTCCCTTATCAACCTCAACTATAGTTAAGCTGACTCCATTTAAAGCAATAGACCCCTTATCAACCATATATTTCTCAAGGTCCGGGGTTATCTTGACACCAACTACCCGGGCATTTCCAATGGGTTTAATATAAATTATATTTCCGGTACCATCTATATGCCCCTGAACCAGATGACCACCAAAAAAACCATCAGCTTTCATCGCCTGTTCCAGGTTAACTCTATCACCGTTTTTCAATAACCCAAGGTTAGTCTTTTCAAGAGTCTCCGGCATAACATCAGCCGTAAAAAAATTATGTGTACTTTTTACAACCGTAAGGCAGACTCCATTTACTGCAATACTATCTCCCCGGGATATACCATCAAGAACCTTATCGGCCTTGAAAGTCAGCTGGTATTTATTTGTTCCCCTTACTTTTCCTTCAAGGCTACCTATTTCCTGAATTATACCTGTAAACAAAATATCCCCCCTTTTTTGTAATCTGCTCAAAATTATAAAGTACCTGTAATCAATATATCTTCTCCTATTTCCTCAATTTTATATTTTTTTAATTTCTTTACTTTTGCCATAACTTCTGCCCCTTTTCCGTCAAAAACAGAAACCCCGTCACTCCCCCCCAATAATTTGGGAGCAATGAAAAATAACATTTTATCAACAAACCCTTCCTTCAGGAAAGAATAGTTTACTCTTCCACCACCTTCAACCAGTAAACTGGAAATACCTTTTTTGTTTAAGTTAATTAATAATTCTTTTATAGGGATCTGGCCATACTCATTTAAATCAAGACTTAAAACCTCAACACTTTTAAGTTGCTTAAGGGACTTTTTCTTATGACTATCTACCCTGTGACCACAGACAATTATGACAGGGGCATCATTTTCCTGGTTTAAAATATTTGCTGTCAGAGGTATTTTTAATTTACTATCAAGTACAATTTTTATACTGTCCTTACCTTTACCATCAGATAATCTGGTTGTAAGTCTGGGGTCATCTTTAAGTACTGTACCAATACCAACCAGAATAGCATCAACCCGGTGTCTCAGTCTGTGTACATATTGACGGGCTTTTTTACCAGTAACCCATCTTGAATCTCCGGAAGAGGTAGCCAGATAGCCATCAAGGGTCTGGGCCATCTTCAAATATACAAAGGGCATCCTGTTTGTAATATTTTTTATAAAAACCTCATTTAAATTACGGGCCTTTTCCTCTAAAACCCCGACCGTTACTTCAATGCCTGCTTTTTTTAACATTTCTATACCCTTGCCCGATACCCTGGGATTAGGGTCCACCATAGAAATAACTACTCTTTTAACACCCGATTCAATAATTTTAAAGACACAGGGTGGTGTCTTACCATAATGACTACATGGTTCTAAATTTACATAAAGGGTACTTCCAAACGCCTTTTCCCCTGCTTCCTCCAGGGCATATACTTCAGCATGGGGCCCGCCGTAATACCTGTGGTGACCCTCTCCTACGATTTTATCATCCCTGACAACCACTGCCCCAACCATTGGATTAGGGCTGGTATAACCGACCCCCTTTCGGGCCAGGGTCAATGCTTTTTCCATGTAATAAATATCTTTATCCATTAAGTAACTCTCCTTTTTTAAGTATATTTATCTATTTAGTCAACTTTTTATTAATACATCAATATAGTAAAGTCCTTATCCCCTATCCACAGAACGAGGGCCTGATTCATGACATTAAAAAATCCCTTCCAGTACCGGGAAGGGATTTAGTCATATACAGGTATAAATTACCCGCTCAATGCTAACTCCCTTCCAGACTATACTGTCGGTTTTGGAATTTCACCAAATCAACCATAATAAATATGGCTTGTGGACTTTCACCACCGGTTCGGAATCTCACCGTATCCCGTTAGCATTTGTAAAAATAACCTATTCTATTTTTTACATTTATTTAATTATAACACATTTGTTATAATAATGTAAAGAATTAAAATCAATTATTTATGAAGATATTACTCTTTCTTTTAGTTCCGACAGAGCCTTACCTGGATCAGGTTGACCAAAAATAGCAGAACCAGCCACAATAATATCAACCCCTGTCCTGGAAACATCTTTCACATTCGAATTATTTATACCACCATCGATTTCAACTTTAATACTGAGATTTAACTCCCTGATCTTTTGTTTTATGGTTTTAATTTTATTAAGAGTTTCTGGAATCAGTTTCTGACCACCAAACCCGGGATTTACGGACATAATTAAAACCAGATCCAGATCCTTTAACACATGTTCTATTCTGGTTAATGATGTTGCTGGATTTAAAGCAACTCCAGCCAGACATCCCTGGTCCTTTATCTGGTATATAAGCCGGTGTAAATGTTTAGTAGCTTCACAGTGAACAGTAATAATATCACTACCGGCTTCAGCAAAATCTTTTATATATCTCTCAGGCTCCTCAATCATCAGATGGGTATCAAACTTCAAATCGGTATGTTTTCTAATACTCTTTATTATACCAGGTCCAATTGTAATATTGGGAACAAACATACCATCCATAACATCAAGATGTAAATAATTGGCCTCTTTTACCCTGGCAACTTCCTCTTTTAAATTACTAAAATCTGCTGATAAAATAGATGGCGCAAATTCTACCATGCTAACACTCCCGTTCTTCAAGATCTCGATATATATTCAGATAAGAATTATACCTTTTTTCAGAAATCATACCTTCCTTTACCGCTTTCTTAACCTGACATCCAGGCTCATGGGTATGGGTACATCCCCTGAATTTACATTGACCCTCATAACGGGCCAGTCCAGGAAAATAAAACCTCAAATTCTCACTAAGAATACCACGTAAATCAAGGGCAGAAAACCCGGGTGTATCGGCAATCCATCCCCCTTTATTTATTGGTAATAACTCTACATGGCGGGTAGTATGAACGCCCCTTTTTAATTTCTGGCTTACTTCCCCAATTTTGACCCTGGCCTCTGGAACCAGTGCTTTGATTAATGAAGATTTGCCAACTCCAGAAGGACCGGCCAGAACACTTAACTTTTCCTCCAGAGTAAGGTATAATTCATTTAATCCCATCTTCTCTTTAACACTAATTAAATAAACCTGATAACCCTCTTCTTTATAATCCTTCATCTCTTTTTCAAGCTCAATATCCGGAACCTTCAGGTCAATCTTGTTAATGATAATAACTGGTTTAACTCCAATAGCTTCAACCATAATTAGAAATTTATCCAGCATTTTACGGGCAAAGGGAGGATTTTGAATAGAATGAATAACAAGTACCTGGTCAACGTTGGCTACCGCAGGTCGAAATAGCAAATTTGTTCTTGGATAAAGCTTTTCTATCATGGCATCATTCACTTTTACAAAATCCCCTGGATATACTTTCCTTTTTACCTTACCACGTATTCTGGTTCTTATTATATTCTGTTGTTCATCAGCTACAAAGAAAAACCCGCCAACGGCTTTTGTTACCAGTCCTTTCATCAAACCCCCCTCTCGATACTTATCAATCTATTGTTTCCCAGCCGAGCAAATCACCATTACAATAAACCTCAATTGTAGTAGTACCGACACTATTTATATACTGTATAACCCTTTCTCCAGGTTTATGGGTTCCCTGATAGGCAACATCCCGACCATTATCGTCAATCACAACAACCTCTATCTTATTCTCTCTCGCTCCAGGGGGAACATAGAAATCAACCCTGGTTCCCAGATGGACTTCGGAACGTTTTTCGTTTATAAGTCCCTGGCTTACGGTAAGATTAATAGTACTATTTTCAGGTATTTTTTTACCAACCGGATACTGTTGACCAGATACCTGCCCTTTTATAAATCGTCTTGTCCATTCTCTATTAATCTCCCCAACTTTTAAATCATTTTCTTCAATTATCTTTTCAGCCTCTTCGAGTCTTAACCCCACAACATTGGGCACAGAAACCATCCTGGGTTTAGCTCCCTTACTAATTACCAGGTCAATAGTTGATTCTACATTGATTTCATCACCAGGTTTTGGCATTTGTTCAATAATTACATTCTCGGGGTATTCGTCGTTATAAACAAATTCCTTTTTTCCGATTTTTAAATTTTGATTATCCAGGATAACTTCCGCTTCCCTGAGGGTTTTATTTACTAAATCAGGTGACTTTAAAATAGCCGGCCCCTTACTGACGGTAACCATAATAACTCTGGTCTGGCGTACCCTTTCACCACCAACTGGATATTGCGATATAATATGTGATTCTGGAACTTCCGGGTGATGCACATCGTTTTGTTTTTCAATATGCAGGCCAACCTGGGCAGCGACTTCCCGGGCCTCATCTATCTCTAAGCCCACAACATCAGGTACCTCAACAATAGGTACTTCCATATATTGCTGGTAAAAAATAAAAACCCCCATTGTCACCAAAAATATGATTCCAATTATCAGGGAAGCCCACTTCATCCAGTTATTTGAAGCTTTATTATCAGTCTTACTTAAATATACTCTTTCATTACCTTTACTTTTATCATTTTTTTCGACAGGATCCACTTTCTGCAATATCTTGGTATCTCCATCATCTGACAAAACGATTGTTTTATCGGATTCCTGGTTATTACTTTTTAAATTTTTTAAAGTAGCTGTTATTTTTTGCCTCATTTCCCGGGCACTTTTAAACCGCTCTTCCGGTTCTTTTGACATGGCCTTCATTACAATTCTTTCAACTTCAGGTGGGATTTCAGGATTTAATAGTGATGGTTTTTTAGGATTTTCCTGAATATGTTTAAGGGCAACTGATATAGGACTGTCACCATTAAAGGGAACTTTCCCGGTAAGCATCTCATAAAGGACAACACCCAGGGAATATATATCAGAATAGGTTTTAATTTCACCACCCCGGGCCTGTTCAGGTGAAAAATAATTGGCACTACCCATAATAGTGTTAGTCATTGTCAAAGTTGATGAAGTAGCAGCCCGGGCGATCCCGAAATCGGTTACTTTAACCTGATTATCTTCAGTCAATAATATATTGTGAGGTTTTATATCACAGTGGACAACATTGTTCTCATGAGCAACACTGAGGGCAGCACAGATTTGATTTGCTATATCAAGGGCTTCCTGAATACTTAATCTTCCCCGTTCTTGAATAATTTCTTTTAAATTCCTGCCCTTAACATTCTCCATCACCAGGTAATGATAATCATTATCCTGCCCGATATCAAAAATATTAACAACATTGGGATGGGATAACCGGGCTACAGCTTTAGCCTCATGTCGAAACTTTCGCAAAAAACCTTTATCATGGACATACTCGGGTCTGAGCATCTTTAAAGCGACCCGACGATCAAGCAAAAGATCCTGGGCTTCGTATACAATAGCCATGCCACCTTTGCCCAGTTCTTTTATGATTTTGTAACGATTGTTGAAAACTTTTCCTTTCATAATCTCACCCACCTAGCTTATACTACAAACAATAATAGTTATATTATCTACTCCGCCTCTTTTTAAAGCAAGTTTTCCCAGTTGCCTGGAAATACCATCAACGTCATTCTCATTTCTAAATACTTTGCTTATATCATCTGGAGGAACCATATCGGTTAACCCATCGGTACACAGTAACAAATAATCTTTTTCAGTTAACCGGAATTTTTTTGTTTCTACCTCAAGGTCAGGACTGGTCCCGAGAGCCTGGGTTAATATGTGACTCTGGGGATGGTTATATGCTTCTTCTTTTGTAATTTTATTCTCCTGTAATAGTTCATTTACTAAGGAATGATCAGTAGTAAGTTGTTTTAGCTTATTCTCTCTAAATAAATAAATTCTGCTATCCCCAATATGACCAATATAAAGAATATTATTCCAGATAATTCCCAGAGAGAGGGTGGTCCCCATTCCCTGACATGAGGTGTTTTCTCTGGCTGAATTTATAATTTTTTTATTAAGTTCACAAAACCCCCTGTAAAGATCCTCAAGTAATTCTCCTTCAGGATCAAAGGAGTATTCTTTTATAAAATCGATAGCCATTTTACTGGCTACCTCACCGGCTTTATGACCTCCCAGTCCATCAGCAACTGCCAGAATCGGGATGGGGTTTAATTTTATCAGATAATTATCTTCATTCTTTTCCCTGACCTTTCCCTTATCACTGAAAACAGAATACTGCAAAAAAACCACCCCTTTAATAATTTAGGCGGCGTAACTGACCACAGGCAGCCTCGATCCTGGTACCTCTTTCCTGCCTGACCGTGGTTTCTACACCATTATTAATAAGTATATCCTTAAACCTGTTAACAGTTTCCTTCGAAGGTCTCTTAAACTCTGTTTCCTGAACAGGATTAAAGGGTATTAAATTAACGTGGCCATGAATATCACTCAGTAAATTTACAAGCTGAAAAGCATGTTCAGGGGAATCATTTGTTCCCTTTAATAAAACATACTCAAAAGTAACCCGTCTATTGGTAACCTCTGTATAATATCTGACAGCTTCAAGGAGCTTTTCCAGGGGAAATTTCCGGTTTATAGGCATTAGTTTATCCCTGAGCGCATTATTGGGTGCATTTAAAGATATAGCCAGAACTATCTGCAATTTTTTATCAGCCAGTTCTTTGATCTGGGGTACCAATCCCGAGGTCGACACTGTAATTTTTCTTTTGCCAATATTTAAGCCCTTACTATCATTCATGATTTCTATTGCTTTAAGGACAGATTTCATATTGGCCAGGGGTTCCCCCATCCCCATAAAAACAACATTGGATACCCTGGGGGACCCGTATTTATCATTACTAATTTCCTTTTGAATCTGTAAAACCTGATCAACAATCTCCCCGGGTGTTAAATTCCTGATTAATCCAGTTAGTCCGGTGGCACAAAATTTACACCCCAGTGAACAACCAACCTGACTCGAAATACAAACACTATTACGGCTTCCCTCATAGGGTATAAAAACACTTTCAATAGTTTCCCCATCTTTAAGTTCCCAGAGGTATTTTACAGTTCCATCTTCTGCTTTGCTTTTATTAACTATCTTTAATTTAGTAAGATAACTTTTTTCCTCCAGCTCCTCCCTTAAGACCAGAGGCAGATTATTCATCCTGGAGAATTCATCAACCCCATTACGGTAAATCCAGTTAAACAATTGGCTGGCTCTGAATGAAGGATATCCCCTCTTTTCAAACCACATTAATAACTCTTTTCTACTTAATGACTTCAAATCCTCTTTTGTCTCCATCAATAATTTCCTCCATATTTTTGTAATTTAGCCATAAAAACCTTCGGTCTTACTTTCAGGGGGGAAGAACTCCAGGTAACCCTCCGGGGTTATTTTAAATTTACCTGAAAACCCTATTTCAGACAGCCTTTTTTCCATATTAACAGGGGATACTACAAAATCAGTCTGCTGTAATACCTGATTAACAACTTCTTCATTTTCAGCACGGGTAAGAGTACATGTACTGTACAGTACAAATCCCCCATCCCTGACCAGAGATAAAGCATTATGCAAAAGACTCTTCTGTATTTCCTGAAGTTTTTTTACATCATTCTCTGTTCTATTCCACTTTATTTCTGGTTTATGGGCAACAAGCCCAAGGCCGGTACAGGGGGCATCCACTAAAACCATATCAAATTTTTCTTGACTGGTGTAATCACGACCATCAACCTTTATTGTCTTTACAATATTAACACCGAGTCTGTTACAGTTTTCCTCGATTAACTTTAACTTATGTTCATATATATCAAGGGCTATAATCTCTCCCCGATTATTCATTAACTCTGCCAGATGGGTTGTCTTTCCACCCGGGCCTGCAGACATATCCAGTACCCTGTTCCCGGGGTCCGGGCCCAAAACAAAACCTGCCAGGGTTGCAGCAGGCCCCTGGACTATAAAACCTCCATCCTTAAATAAAGGCAGGTCTTTAATAGTATTAAAATTGTTAACAACATAACAATCAGGAACAGTAGTACTTTCAACCTCTATATTATATTTTTTAAAAACTTCAAGAAAACGTTTTTGATCTACCTGTAACCGATTGTACCGTACCGTAACCGGTGGTGAATCATTCAGATACTGGCATAACCTTTCTGTATCTTTAAACCCGTATTTATTAATCCATTCTTTAATTATCCATTCTGGATAAGAATAATAGTTTGCTAAAAAGTTTACCGGGTTTTGATTCCGGTCAGGAAAGATTATTTTATCTTTATTCCTGAGATAAGACCTCAAAACCCCATTTGTAAATTTAACAGCACCATGTCCGGTAAAAGACTTGAGGGCTTCAACTGTTTCATAAACTGCAGCCCGGGCTGGTACACTATCGGTGTATTCGATCTGGTACAGCGCGACCCTTAAAGCTGATAATACTTCATTATCCATTTTTCTCAGGGGGCGTTTTGAAAAACAGGATAGCATATAATCCAGTCGTTTTTTTTGTCTTAAAACTCCATATACTAATTCTGTAATAAAGGCCCTATCTCTTTTATCTGAAACCTTATTTAATTCTTTATTCAAAACTAAATTTGAATATGCCCCTTTATCAATCTCAATTAATACCTTAATTGCTACTTTTCTTGATATTGACATAAAAATATCTCCTAACATAACCCTTATTATATTTATAAACTAAAAATTTAATTAATATACGGTATCTGTCGGGTATGGACAAATATTTTAACGGGCTGGTTCCAGAAATTATCCATATTAACATACTCTGCCCTGACTATCTGTATATCCCCTACATCTGATGTAGTTGTAAAGTATTGCTGGACAAACATACCCAACGGTTTAGCTACAATATTGGCTATAATAATGGCCATAATTATATAAAAGAGACTAAAATATCCAGTGTAAAACAGAAGTAACAGGAAAATAACCGCTGATACAAAATTAGCTACCGTTAAACTGGTCCCACACCTGCGATGAATAGCTAAATCACTGTAACCAGACCTCATTAACCGTAGGCCACGACGGGCAGCTTCTTCTACCAGGTGTACATTATCAGCCCCAATAATATAAAAACCTGAATTTTCGGCATAACCAGCCAGGTTTTTATAACCAAATTCCCTCTCGAGGACATTAACTGTAGCATGTTCCAGCCCGTGATTTTTTCGTAATACAGGATTGGTAGCGATATGATAAAGCTGTACAGGAACTGTGATCAGATTAAAAATAGAATCCAGAGTAAATTTAAAGGGAATTAAAAGCAAGAGCAGGCCTATAAAAAGGAATAATGGTAAAATTAAGTATGGAGCCATGAATATAATGAGAAATAGAAAAAATATTGTTAATAACGGCATCTATTACTCATCCCTGCCCATACCAAATAATATTAATATTCTTAAAAGGTTTATAATAGCTACAAGCGTCGCTGCAACATAGGTAAATGCCGCTGCTCTCAGAACTTTTTTGGCACCATTCAATTCTTCTTTACTCAAAAAACCCCTGTTAAGAATCTGAATAGCCCTGTTGCTGGCATTAAATTCAACCGGCAAAGTAACAATATGAAACAGGACTGCTGCTGTAAATACTATAAGACCCAGTCCAATCATAAATCTTGACTGCATAAAAAACCCGAATACAGCCAGCGGTAAGCCCCAGCTGGAACCAATACTGGCAGCAGGAACCAGACTCGCCCTTATTCTCATGGGTTTATAGTCCCTGGCGTCCTGTATAGCATGACCTGCCTCGTGGGCAGCAACCCCCAGGGCTGCCAGTGATCTACCTGAATAAACTTCAGGTGATAAGTTCAGGACTTTTTTTCTGGGGTCATAATGGTCTGTTAAATGACCCTGAATCTGGTTAACAGAAACATCATCTATCCCACTACTTATAAGTATTTTCCTGGCAATTTCAGCCCCGGAATAACCACTCTGTGACCTGATTTTGTTAAATTTATTAAAAGTAGATTTAACCTTAACCTGAGCATAGATGGCAATAATAATAGCCGGTATCAAAAGAATGGCAGTCGGATCATAGAAAAAGGGCATATACATAAAACATACCTCCTTTAGCCAAGTTTATCTCCTTCTTTTATATTATAACCTAAAACAAATTTGTCAGCAGTAATTTTTTTTCTTCCAGCCAGCTGTAATTCAATAATTTTTACAGCATCATCCCCGGTTTTCACAATTATACCATCCTCCTGACTGGCTGTAATTACTTCCCCTGCTTCCATCTTTTTATCATTCTCAGTCACTGTTAACTTCAGGGGTTCAACCCACCAGATTTTAAGCAACTTACCCTTCCAGGTGGTATAGGCACCGGGCCAGGGATTTACCCCCCTGACCAGATTAAATATATCCTCACTACTTCTGGACCAGTCCAG
Organism: Halothermothrix orenii H 168; assembly: GCF_000020485.1. Taxonomy (GTDB): domain Bacteria; phylum Bacillota; class Halanaerobiia; order Halanaerobiales; family Halothermotrichaceae; genus Halothermothrix; species Halothermothrix orenii. Next base: position 1,081,415 of record NC_011899.1, on the reverse strand, counting down.
TTCCCCGATTTTTCTGTCAATTTTATAAGCATAGCTGGCTTTATCTTCACTCTGTTTTTCCCTGGGAGCAACACCCTTTTCAATATCATTAAGGGTTTTTACCAGTAAATCCCCACCGATACTGGCCAGTTTATCATGAAGGGTACCTGCTGTATCTTCTCTGTTTATTTTGACTTCTTTTTTATATATAATATCTCCTGTATCCCAGCCCTCATCCATATACATGGTAGTAACCCCAGTAACCTTATCACCATTTATTATAGCCCGATGTATCGGACTGGCTCCCCGGTATCTGGGAAGCAAAGAGGCATGTAAGTTTATACACCCGTAAGATGGTAATTCAAGAACCTTTTTACCCAACTTCTGTCCAAAGGCAACAACTACAATAGCTTCTGGACTTAAATCCCTTAAATTAGTAATAAATTCTTCCCGGTTTATATTGTCAGTCTGAAGCACCTTTAATCCCAGTTTATGAGCCATCTGTTTTACCGGAGTAGGCCTTAGCTTATGGCCCCTCCCTTTTTTTCGATCAGGCTGGGTGACCACAGCCTTTATTGTTATACCGGGCTCATTATACAATTTCTCAAGACCGGGTACTGCAAAATCAGGACTTCCCATAAACACTATATTCATGCCAATACCACCTTCTTAAATCATTTCTTCTCCAATCCTGACCACTTTATCAATAAATAAAATTCCGTTTAGATGATCAATTTCATGCTGAAAGGCCCTGGCAAGAAAACCTTCAGCCCTGATCCTGACTTCTTTCCCGCCCCGGTTCAAACCCTTAACCGTAACTTTGCTGGCACGTATAACTTTTCCAGTCTGTCCTGGTACACTCAGACAACCTTCTTCCATAATATCTTTGCCCTCGGTTTCTATAATTTCAGGGTTAATAAGTTCAATCAGGCCCTGACCTTCCCCGGTATCCACAACAATAATTCTCTTTGAAACCCCAACCTGGGGGGCAGCCAGACCAACCCCTTCGGCCTGGTACATGGTTTCAACCATATTATCTATTAAACTAAGAGTCTTTTTTGTTATTTCTGTAACAGGCTTAGCTTTACTTCTTAAAACAGGATCACCTATTTTTCTAATCTGTAAAACTGGCACTAACGCCACCTCCCTAACAAATTATATCATTTTAACAGGATCAACATCAATAATAATGTTGACATTCCTACCCTGGTCAGGTAAGAAAGATTTCTGTAATTCAGACAAAACGTGATTCCTCTTTTTATAGCTTTTAAATTTAAGAATTATCTGCCACCTGTATTTTTTTCGTAATCTATAAACAGGGGCCGGAGCAGGCCCGAGCATTTCATTTATTTGCTGGTTATACTGCATTAAAAAATTATATAATTTTTGAGCTTTCTTGACTACAATTTTCTCCTTTAACCCACTTATGATTATATTTACTAACAGAGAAAAGGGAGGATAATTTAATGCATGTCTTAACCTAATCTCATGACGATAAAATTCTCTAAAATTGTGATGACTAGACGATTTAATACTATAATGGTCAGGGTTATAGGTCTGAATAATAACCCGTCCCTGTTTAGAACCCCGCCCTGTCCTTCCGGCTACCTGGGTTAAAAGTTGAAAGGTTCTTTCAGAAGAACGAAAATCAGGTAAATTGAGGATTGTATCTGCAGAAATTACACCAACCACTGACACATTAGGATAATCATGCCCTTTTGCCACCATCTGTGTCCCTACCAGAATATCAGTTTTCCCATCCTCAAATCTCTTTAATATCCTGTGATGGGAACCCTTTCTCGTTGTTGTATCCACATCAAGTCTATCAACTCGCGCCCCGACAAATTCATTAGCCAGTTCATTCTGGAGTTTTTCCGTACCTATTCCAAACTCTTTAATTAATTTACTACCACACAGGGGACATTTATCAGGTTTACCCCTGGTATAATCACAATAATGACATCTTAACAGGTCTTCGTCAGCGTGGTAGGTAAGAGAAATATCACAATTATTGCACTTTATAACATGGCCACATTCCCGGCAAAGTACAAAATTAGCATAACCCCTTCTATTTAAAAAAATAATCACCTGCTCCTTATTTGATAAGGCTTTGTTAATTGCATCCCGCAGTGATCTACTAAAAATACTGGTATTACCCTGTCTCAATTCATCTCTCATGTCTATAATTTCAACCGGTGGGAGTCTTTCCTGATTTATCCTTTCTGGTAGCGACAAATATTTATAAAATCCCTTCCGGGCCCGGTAATAACTTTCAAGTGATGGAGTTGCAGACCCCAATACCACTGAAGCATTTTCCAGTTTACCCCTCATAACAGCTACTTCACGGGCATGGTAATATGGATTTTCTCCCTGTTTATAAGAATTTTCATGTTCTTCATCAATAACAATTAATCCCAGATTCCTGACCGGGGAAAATACAGCTGATCTGGCCCCGATAACTATTTTAGCCTTTCCTTCTTTTAGACGACGCCATTCATCATACCTTTCTCCCAGTGAGAGGTTACTGTGCATTACAGCTACCTGTTCCCCAAATTTGTTATAAAAACGCCTGACCATTAAAGGAGTAAGGGATATTTCTGGAACCAGAATGATAACACCTTTACCCTGTTCTACTGCCCTGGATGCAGTATTAATGTAAACCTCGGTCTTACCGCTTCCAGTAACCCCGTGTAGTAAAAAAGTATCTGGGACTCCCTTTTCTATACTGTCTTCAATTTTCTCAATGACCTGCTTTTGAACCGGAGTAAGTTTAACCGGCTTAACATCTTCTTTTTCTCCCAAATCAGGTCTTCTTATTTTAACTTTTTTAACATACCCTAAATAGCCCTTTTCTATGAGCCTGTAGACAGTACCGGGAGAGGTTCCGGCTGTTTCAGCCAGTTTACTTACAGTATAATCAATATTATCGTTTTCCATTAATACCTTCACAACCAGGGCCTGCTTGGGAGCCCTGGTATTTATTTTTTCAATAACCCGCCTGGCTTCCTCTTCAGCAAGTAACAATTTAACATATCTTTTTTTAATTTTGCCGACCTTTCCAGAAACAAGACCGGTGGGAATTGCTATTTTAATTACATTTATCAAATATGTTTTATAATAAGAAGCTACCCATGCAAATAATTTTAACATACTTTTATCAAAAAGGGGTTCTTCAGATATTATATTCATAATTTCTTTAATCTTTACTGATTCAACCCTCGTTTGAGAAGAAAAACCGGTTATAAAACCGGTTATAATCTGCTTTCCAAAAGGTACTTTTACGGCAGTACCAATACTTATTTTATTTTCCAGATCTTCCGGTATCTTATAATCATACGAACGGTTAAGACCGGGAGCCTTTATATCAACAACAACCCTGGCATATTTCTTCATGATTCCTGACCCCTACTTCTGGTTATTTCCCGGAGGGCAAAAATACCTCCAACTGTTAAAACGACATAAAAAGTGATAAATCTCCAGATACAGGTAACCAGACCGATAAGATCACCAGGAATAAAGGAAACAAATAATGAAGCAAAACCAATTTCTGCTATTCCACTGGCCCCTGGTGTTGGCATATATGGAATTACCAGATAATATATTGTCTGCATAATATAAGACCTGAAAAAATGAGGTTCTAAATTTAACCCACCGAGTATTATCGGCATTATCATAAATAAAGTACTCCAGTATAGGGCAGTACACAACCCGGCCAGTAAAAGCCTCCCTTTATATTTTGCCAGTAATGACAGAGAACGACGAAAATCATATAGCTCCTGTCTGGCCTTGACAAGTAATCTTTTGGCCCTCTGGTTATTCTTAAAAAACATTTTAACTTTATCTATACTGAAAAGATAATTCAATAATGTATCAGTAACCCCTGGTACCAGGCTAAAGATAATAATAATTGTGGAAAATAAAATTCCAAAACCAAAAGCAGTATAAAAAAGATAATCAGGAATAATTCCCGGTGAAATAGCCCACCTGAAAAAAATTAAAAATAATGGTGTTAAAATACCAAAGAAAAAAATTCTTAAAATAAACTGGGTAACAACAACTATAGAAGCCTTACCCACATTCAACCCTTTTTTATGGAGGAAATACACCTGGAAGGGCCCACCCCCGGTAGCAAACGGGGTGACATTTGAGACAAAAGCACCTGATAGATATATAATTATACCATCAAGTAAAGTTATATTCCCACCAACTGTGGTTACCAGTATTTTAATTCTTAACCCTGCTACCAGCCAGTTTATAAGGAGAAGAAACAATAAGACCCCCATAAACTGAGGGTTAATACTGGCCAGTGCTCTTTCAAAACTGGCTTTATCAAATGTTAATAATACAATGAGGGCCGAAATTACTAAACTGATTACTACTGCATATTTTAAACCCTTTTTTATGGTATTTTTGTCAATTACACTAACCCCACCTGAATTGTTAGACAAGAGCTCACCCCCATCTCCAACCACAATTTAATCATATTTAAACAATATAAATACCGAAGGAATTAATCCTCCGGTATTTTGCTTCCTGCCAAGGTTTCTGCACCAGCTTTCAGGGCCTCACTTTTATCGGTCCTCTCCCAGGTCAAATCCAGATCAGAGCGACCGAAGTGACCATATTTAGCGACCTTACTATAAATTGGTTTGCGTAAATCCAGGTTCCTTATGATACTGGCCGGTCTTAAATCAAAATTTTCATTTATTAATTTTACCAGGATATCATGGCTTACTTTCCCTGTCCCGAAGGTATCAACCATGATTGATACCGGCCGGGCCACCCCGATTGCATAGGCCAGTTGAACCTCACATCTGTCGGCTAAACCAGCCGCTACAATATTTTTAGCCACATACCGGGCTGCATACGCTGCAGACCGGTCAACTTTTGTCGGGTCTTTACCGGAGAAAGCACCTCCCCCATGTCTGGCAATACCACCATAGGTATCTACAATAATCTTCCTCCCGGTTAAACCAGTATCACCATGAGGACCACCGATAACAAAACGACCGGTTGGATTTACTAAAATCTCTGTCCTATCATCCCTCAGGTTTTCGTCAATTATATAATTTATAACATGTCTAGTAATATCTTCTTTAATCTGGGTAGAACTGATATCCGGATGATGCTGAGCTGAAACCAGTACTTTATCAATTCTAACTGGTCGATCGTCTTCATATTCTACTGTAACCTGGGTTTTACCATCAGGTCTCAGGTAAGGTAGAATCCCCTTTTTTCTAACTTCAGCCAGCCTTCTGGCCAGCTTATGAGCCAGAATAATAGGTAAAGGCATAAGTTCGGGGGTTTCATTACAGGCATAGCCAAACATTAACCCCTGATCCCCGGCACCCAACTGATTTTCGTCTATCCCTACTTTGCTTTCCAGGGACTTATCAACACCTATTGCAATATCGGGTGACTGTTCATCAATAGCTGTTAAAACAGAACAGGTATCCCCATCAAATCCATACTTAGCCCGGTCATAACCTATTTTTTTGATAGTTTCTCTGGCAATATGGGGAACATCTACATAACAATCAGTAGAAATCTCCCCCGATACCAGCACCAGACCGGTTGTAACAAAAGTTTCACAGGCAACTCTGGCCTGAGAATCTTTACTCAGTATCTCATCAAGTACCGCATCAGAAATCTGATCAGCGATTTTATCAGGGTGACCTTCTGTTACAGATTCTGAGGTAAATAAATACCTTCTGCCCATTTATATCACCACTTTCAATTATATTTTTAATAATTAATATTTAAAATTAGATAATTTAATGAAATTTGTACCAATATGTATTAATTTATAATTAATTATAGTTTAGCATACAATATATTGTATGTCAATTTTACCCTAATCTAACGTACGTGTCAAGAAAAGGTAGGAAGAATATTTCACCTCAAACAACCCATAAATATTTATTCTAAATAGTTGCCAGTCCTCTTATTGCTTTTACCCAATCTTTACCGCTATCTGGACCATTTATTGCAGGTATTTTTGCCTGTAACCACTTACTCCAATCCCTGTCCACTTTCTTAAACATATATTTTATTTTCCTTACCGGGTTTTTTATTGTGTAATACTGATCTCCAAGTCTTTCTTTTAATTCCTTGTTATGTTTTAACATTAAAATTCTAGCCATTGCCTCAGCACCTTTTTTGCTCCAATTCATTCCCTGGTTCTTCATCCTGCGAGCCACATTCTTATCCACATAGCCCTCAGCTGCTCCCATCCCATGTAATTCTTTATTCCTTAATTCTGTTGGTATTCGATATCTGTAATCTAATAAGTGCTCTTCATACTTTTTAAAATGCTTTATTATTTTCCTCCTCTTTTCTCGGTTTTCAGCTGTTTCTCCCATACATATTAACGATTCCAATGTGTCCAGAAATACCTGCTTTCTTCCTTCTGCTAATACCCTGCATAAATCATCTGCAACTTCTCTTCCAAAGTATAATCCTATATCTCTTTTTATATGATACCTATCCAGTTGTACTATTATATTTTCAAAGTATTCCTTACTGGTCTTTTGTATCCAGCTGGCACCGTCCCCGTTTAATACTACTAAAGTGTTTTCAAGATTATATTTTTTGCTTATTTGATGGATTAATTCTTCATAAAAGTCATCTGCTTTTCCATAGACTCCTGCTACTATTTGTGGCTCCTTCAATCTCTTCCGTTTTTTTGCTGGACTAGTGTATTCCCAGCCCTCATGGATTAATCCCAGTTTGATTTCCAGCTTCTTTCCTCCTTCTTCCTGACTACCAACCATTATCCCGTCAGCTTCAATGAATAGTAGTGGTATTTCTTTTTCCTCTCCTTTTAAAATCTTACCTCCAGTGAATACTTCCTCTTTTTCATGTTTGAGTCTCTCTGACTCCCTTTTTCCAAAATCCCTGACTTCATTAAAGATAGTTGTATGGCTTAAATGGGGAAAACCGGCTTCAGCCAGTACTTCCTCCACTTGCCTGTAGCTCATCTTACTTGCCAGTATTACCAGCAGTTTTAGGTATTCTCCACTTACTCTTTTTTTCTTTTTTAACCCCAGTTTTTTGTCCAGTAAAATGACGCTTTTTCCTGTTTTTTGGTCTTTATATAGTCGCCTTCTAAGCTTGATGTTTCCAACTTTAGTCGATATCGTTCTTTCTAAAAATCTTACTACTTCTAAATTTTTATCTTTATTTTTAAATAGCTCTTCTTCAAGCTTTTCTATTACCTTCTCCATTATCTGCCTTGCAAGTTCCAGTGCTGCCTTCTCCAAGGTATTGATATCTGTTATGTTTTGTAGTAAAATATTTACCATAGAGACCTCAACTCCTTTGGTCGGGTTTGTTTGAGGTCTCTATTTCTTTATCTATACCTTGTTTTCCTTCTTTTCCTACTTAAATTTTACACGTTCCTAATCTAACAGTGCTTCTATGCCTTTTATAAATTAAGAAAAGGCCGATAATAATCAACCCAATACTTACCAGCTGCGCCACCCGGAATGGCCCAAACATCAAACTATCAGTTCTCATCCCCTCGATAAAAAATCTGCCGGTAGAATAACCGATAAGGTATGTGGCAAAAATATCCCCATGTTTCACATAATTCTTCCTCCGCAGGATTATTAAAACTATAAAGACAAACACATCCCACAGGGATTCATATAAAAAAGTAGGGTGGTAATACCTACCATTAATATACATCTGTCTCTGAATAAATTCAGGAAAATGACTGATAAATTCCTGACTTATTACCCCGCCATGGGCTTCCTGATTAATAAAATTACCCCAACGTCCAATAGCCTGTCCTAAAATTACAGCTGGAGCCAGGATATCTACACTCTCCCAGAAGTTTACCCTTCTCTTCCTGCAGAGATAAATAAGAACAAATAAACCACCAAAAATAGCTCCATGAATAGCAATACCACCCTGGCGCAGGGCCAGAATCATTACCGGATTTTTACTGTAATATTTCCAGTTAAAAATAACATAGTATAAACGAGCACAGACGATGGCTACTGGCACACCGTAAATAAAAAAATCTAGAAAAAATTCTGGTTTAATCTTATGATAATATTTTGCCTCCCGAAGGACCAGACCCAGTCCAAGAATGGTTGCAAATCCAATGATAATACCATACCACTTAACTGCTAAACCTCCAATTTGAAATGCTACCGGATCTATTATAAAATTCACCCCCCTTATAACTTCTTTGTTAATAAAATGATAATCGTAGAAAAATAGAAAGACCATTTAACCGGAAGTCGTCACCCGGTTGCAACCAGAAAAAACAATTATAAAATGTGACCATGAAAGCAAATAACTAAAGTTTTGAATAATATTTTTTTAAACACACCAATCATAGTTTATCCAATAATTACTTAAACATTATAATAATAATTCCTGCAAAAATTACAAAATAAACTCTTTTGTAATTTTTTATCTTATTATGGCTATACTATTTAAAAGAAAAGGAGGGATTTAATATGCCAAAGGAAATAATCTGTGATGTTAAAAATTGTGTTTATAACGAATCCCGTAAGTGTACTCGAAAAAATATCAGGGTCCTGACAAATACTCCCGAGGCCACCGGAAATGAAGCAATAAGCTGTATGAGTTTCCGGGCTGAACAATCTGAAGAGGCTAATCAAAAACCGGAATTAGCAAAAGCTAATAAGTAGTTCTGTCATCTAATTTTAGCTTTATTTTTTAGCTTTATTAATATAAACATAGTATTTTAATATAGTAACCGGGCCCGGACGGGTTTATCCCGGACACATAATATTAGGAGCAGGTTAAACCTGCTCCTTTTTTTACCCCGTAACTATTTGTTTATCTGGTCTAAAATTAAATTAGCCAGTTTATATTTATCCATCTCCGGTAATTTTTCAACATTCCCTCTTCGAATTAAATAACCCTTATTATAATCACTTTCAAAACCGGTATTCTCTCCAGTAATATCATTGGCAATAATCATATCAAGATTCTTTTTTATCATTTTCTCCCGGGCATTTTCTATAATACTGTCTGATTCAGCCGCAAATCCTATTAATAACTGTTTTGAGGTTTTATTCTTACCTAAATAAGCAGCAATATCAGGATTGCGTTCCAGAACCAGTTTCATATCTGTATCTTTTTTCTTAATTTTATGTCTGGAAAAATGGGATGGTCGGTAATCAGAAACAGCAGCTGCCAGAATAAAAATATCCTGATCGTCTGCCAGACTTTTTACTTCACCAAACATATCCCTGGCCGTCTTTACTCTAATAAAATTAACTCCGACAGGAGGCTTTAGATTCCCCGGTCCAGAGATCAGGGTCACTCTGGCTCCCCTGAAAGAAGCAGCCCGGGCCAGGGCATAACCCATTTTCCCACTGGAATAATTCGATAAAAACCTGACCGGATCCAGAGGCTCTCTGGTAGGTCCTGCCGTAATCAAAATATTTCTATCTTGCAGATCTTTATCAGATAAATATTTTAAGACATGTTCAACGAGTTGATAAGGTTCAGGTAACCTTCCCTTCCCGGTATCACCACAGGCAAGATAACCCGAAGAAGGCTCAATTATTTTATATCCCTTATCCTTCAGGTATGAAATGTTATCCTGAACTATAGGGTTGTTATACATATTAACATTCATTGAAGGAGAGATTAAAACCGGTGAATTGGTGGCCATAATTACTGTTGTCAACAGATCATCAGCAATACCACTGGCTATTTTGCCAATAAAATTAGCTGTTGCCGGGGCCACCAGGCAGACATCGACCAGGCTGGCCAGGGAAGTATGTTTTACATTATAATGGGCCGGAGGAGTAAACAAATCATCTTCTACCGGATTATGGGTAATACTCCGGAAGGTTAGTGGGGTTACAAACTTTTTGGCTGATTCTGTCATTACCACATGGGTTGATACCCCTGCTTTAGTTAAACGGCTGGCCACATCGACAGCCTTGTAGGCTGCAATTCCACCAGTTACCCCCAGCAGAACGTGTTTTTTTTCTTCATCCATTTTATAACCTCTCCCTGAATTTTAAAAAGAATTATAAAAACTAATTACGTCTTTTAATTTCATAGGTGACTTTACCCGCTGCGATCTCCTCCAGGCTCCTGGAGACAGGTTTTTTACTTTTATATTCTTCAATAAGTCCCCTGGCTCCCACGTTTAATTGACGGGCCCTCCTTGAAGCCAGTATAACTAAAGTATAAGGACTGTCCACTTTTTTTAAAAGCTTTCCCATTGAAGGATAGGTTATCATTGACAATCCTCCTCCCTTATTTTACATTTTTCAGCTATAATTATAGATTTTAATTTTTCAACAGCATCATCAAGCCGGTCATTAACAACTTTATAATCATAATTTTTAACCTCTTTTAATTCATCTTCAGCATTATTTAACCTGATTTTCATATTTTTTTCATCTTCTGAACCACGATGATTTAAACGCCTTTTTAATTCATTAAGAGACGGGGGAACCAAAAAAATAAAGATGGCATCGGGGTAGAGCTTTTTGACCTGGCGTGCCCCCTGAATATCTATTTCCAGAATAACATCTTTACCCTCAGCCAGGCATTTATCTACAAATATTTTAGGAGTTCCGTAATAATTATTATGGACTTCGGCCCATTCGATAAATTCATTATTCTCAACCATTTTAAAAAACTTCTCACGGCTGAGAAAAAAGTAATCTACTCCATCTTTCTCCCCCGGTCTGGGTTTTCTTGTAGTGGCAGAAACAGAGTACTGGACATCTTTAAAATCAGATAATAATTTATCTAAAACCGTCCCTTTACCTACACCAGAAGGACCTGACAGTACAAAAAGTTTCCCCTTTCCCATTTTAGGTCTCCTTTCACTACTCCCTATCTGTTCCCATCTTCCCCGCTTAAACGGTGGGAGACTGTTTCTGGTTGAATAGCTGATAGAATAACATGATCACTATCTGTAATGATGACAGCCCTGGTCCTTCTACCATAGGTAGCATCAATGAGCATACCCCTCTCCCGGGCTTCCTGGATTATTCTCTTTATAGGTGCTGATTCAGGACTAACAACAGCAATTACCCTGTTTCCTGCTACAATGTTTCCAAATCCTATATTAATTAAATTAACACTCAATTTTAAATCCCCCTCATTAGCATCTTGTGTTATTTATGTAAATAAAAATGGAACATAAATTACTCATTTGCTTTTATTTATAATACCACAGTATGCCTAATTTGACAAGGAATTTGTCTTCTTTCAATCCCTTTTATAATTATTTATAATACCCCTTATTATTTCTAAAAATATAGTTGACCATGTTGATAGAACAATTACTATTAGCCATTGTTCTGGATTTAAAACTGTTGTTTTAAAGAACTTACTTAAAAAAGGTAAATAGATTACACCCAACTGCATAACCAGTGAGATTAAAACAGCCATGAAGAGATAGGGGTTGGAAAAAGGAGACATATTCCAGAACGGCCTTTCTTCAGACCGACAATTAAATACAAAAAATAGCTGTGAGAAAACAAGGGTTGAAAAAGCCATAGTCCGTGCTGTATTAATATCAAGGTTTAATTTAAAAACTGCCAGAAGAAAAGCAAGCATGGTACTGATTCCTATTAAAAAACCCTGACTGGTAATATTACTTACCATTCCATGGGCGAAGACACTCTCATCAGGGTCCCGGGGAGGTTTCTCCATTACATCTTCTCCATCATCTTCCATTCCCAGAGCAAGAGCAGGAAGTCCATCAGTTACCAGATTAACCCACAAAATCTGAATAGGTAATAGGGGAATAGGTAAACCCAGGGTGATCCCCAGAAAAATAGCCAGTATTTCACCTATATTACAGGATAAAAGGTATCTAATAAACTTCCTTATATTATTATATATCTTTCTTCCCTCTTTAATTGCTTTAACAATGGTAGCAAAATTATCATCAGCCAATATTAATGATGACACTTCTTTGGTAACATCTGTTCCCTTGGCTCCCATAGCAATTCCAATATCAGCTTCTTTGACAGCCGGGGCATCATTCACCCCATCTCCTGTCATGGCGACAATTTCATTATTTTCCTTCAGGGCCTTAACAATCCTTAATTTATCCTCAGGTGATATTCTTGCATAGACCTGTATTTCCTTAACCAGTCCTTTTAATTGTTTATTACTGACCTGTTTAAGCTCATTTCCGGTCAGAACCCGTCCTCCCCTGGAAATAATTCCGAGGTCTTCAGCGATAACCCTGGCTGTAATTTTATGATCACCTGTAATCATTACCGGTCTTATTCCAGCACGGTAACAACTTTCAACAGCCCTATAGGCTTCAGGACGAGGGGGATCAATTAAACCTACTAAACCGAGAATAATTAGTTTATCTTCATATCTGGTCAAATCCTTTTTCCTGGCCCGGTCTGAAAAATCACGATAGGCTATGGCCAGGACTCTCAAACCATCTTCGGCCATTCTGTCATTGGCCTTTAATATCTCTTTTCTGGCCTTTTTGGTTAATCTCTGAATATTACCATTGATTTCAACATAATCACTGAGGCTCAGGATAACTTCAGGGGCCCCCTTAACCCATAATTGTCTTTTATTTGTAGAAGTATCCTTTATTAAAACTGACATCCTTTTTCTAACAGAATTAAAGGGTTCTTCCTTTAAAACCTCATAATCGGTCTTTAAATCTCTCAAAGAAAGTCCATATTTATATATAGCCCTTACCAGGGCCACATCGGTGGGATCACCCAAAAAAGAAGGTACCTGATTTCCGGAAATAAATTCCCTGATTTTTTTAAACGGGCCACTTTTTTCCTCTTCTGCAGGTTGGGCTCCATTACAGAGAGCCCCTATCATTAATAATTTCTTAAGCCCCGGGGATTTTAAATCTTTTTTAAACTTCATTATTTTTCTATTAAGATATATTTTAGTCATTTCCATTTTATTTTCTGTTAAGGTGCCTGTTTTATCTGAACAAATAACTGTAGCACAACCAAGGGTTTCTACGGCAGGAAGACGCCTTACTATGGCATTATTCTTAATCATCTTCTGTACACCGATAGCAAGGGCTAAAGTAACTATAGCTGGTAATCCCTCCGGGATAGCAGCTACTGCCAGACTAACCCCGGCCAGAAACATTTGATAAATCGATTGACCTTTTAAAACACCGATTACAACAATCAACATGGTAATGAATACACTGAGAAAAACCAGCCATTTACCCAGGTGCTTCAGCCTTTTCTGGAGTGGGGTTAATTCTTTGTCATTATTATTATTTATTAAACTGGCTATTTTACCCATTTCTGTTTCCATACCAGTATTTACAACCACAGCCCTGGCTTTGCCCCGGGTTACAGTAGTTCCCATAAACACCATATTGGTCTGATTACCAAGGGCCAGATTTTTTCGGGTAATGTTTTTACTGGACTTATCAACAGCCACCGACTCACCGGTCAAAAGGGATTCATCAACCTGTAGATTTGTTGAGTCAATAATTCTGGCATCAGCAGGAATCCTGTCACCTGTTTCTATCATAATAATATCACCAGGTACCAGTTCCCGGGCGTTGATTTCCTGAATCTTTCCATTTCTGATTACTTTTGTTTTTGGAGCTGTTAACTTTTTCAGGGCTTCAAGGGACTTTTCAGCCCTATACTCCTGGATAAATCCCATAATTGCGTTTAATACAATTATGGCCAGAATGGTAAAACCATCACTGATTTCACCCAGTAAAAAGGATAATATGGTAGCAAACATTAAAACCATTATCATAAAATCCTGAAACTGACTTAAAAATATATGAATTATACCTCGACCATTTGTCTCTTTTAAATGATTCGGACCGTAATCAAACTGTCTTCGTCTGGCCTCCCGGCTACTTATTCCCTTCTTAAATGAAGTCTGAAACCTGTCTTCAATTTCTTTTTTTGACAGACGGTAATATTCTCTATCTTCCATAAATAACCACCCCAGGTTTAACCTTCAAAATTGTTTTTTTATTTTTAAATTTCACCACAGTAAGGAGAAAGTTTCATAATAATCATATTCATAGCCAGTGTCAAAAAGAACAAAATAAATTGACTCATACTACAAGATGGCATATACTATCATATAGATAAGGAGTTGATTTTAATGGCACTTGATGGAATTATGCTAGCGGCAATTAAAAAAGAGCTGACCGAAGAACTACAGGGGGCAAGGGTTGATAAAATATATCAGCCTGAAGCTGACAATTTAACCTTTACCCTGAGACAACCAGGTCAAAATATTAATCTTTTTATCTCAGCCGGAGCCAGAAACCCCAGAATACATATTACCTCACTTAAATTCAAAAATCCCTTGACCCCACCAGCTTTTTGTATGTTATTACGAAAATACCTTATTAATGGAACCATCGGGGAGATAAAACAACCTGATTTTGAACGAATTCTGGAAATAACCATAAATAAAAAAAATAATATTTACAGGCTAATAATAGAAATAATGGGCAGGCACAGTAATATAATCCTGACTGATGACAATGGTTACATACTCGATGCCATAAAGAGAATTACTAAAGAAGTTAATACTAAAAGGGAACTATACCCTGGAATAAAGTATCATTATCCTCCCAGGCAGGATAAATTAAATCCCCTTAAGGTAACCAGGGAAGAGTTTTTTAAAAAGATTCCTGATGATTTTTCCCAGTCCTCTTTCAAGGCCATTATGTATAATTTTAGGGGGATTGGACCCAACATGGCAAAAGAAATTGTTTATAGGTCGGGACTTGACCATAAAAAACCCTACGGCGGTTTATCACCTTTTGAAAGAAATAAATTATGGGATGGTTTTAATAATATATTTAGGCTCGTTATTGAGGGTAAATTTAAACCAACTATTGGTATTGATAATAATAATAATATCTGTTATTTTTCCGCCTTTCCCCTTGAACATAATAAGGATATTAAAAAAGATTTAATATTTGATAATACAGCTTCCCTGTTTGATTATTACTATGAAAACAAAATTAAATTAGCCCATATTGGTAGTATTAAAAATAGTCTAATCAAGGTTGTATCCAACTATTTAAAGAAAAATCGAAAAAAAAGAAATAAACTGAGAAAACAGCTTAATGAGAGTAAAAGGGCGGACGAATATAAAAAAATAGGCGAGTTAATAAAGGCCAATATGTATATATTGACAAAGGGAATGAAACAGGCTGAAGTTATTGATTATTTTAGTCCGGGTCAGGAAAAAACCAACATCAAACTTGATCCTAAGTTAAGTCCTTCAGAAAATGCCCAGCGATATTTCAAAAAATACAACAAAGCTAAAAAGGGTGTAAAATATATCAAAAGGGAATTAAGGAAATTAAAACATGAAGAAAGATACCTAGAGCAGGTCATGTTAAATCTGGAACAGGCTGAAAGCAGGGAGGAAATCAGGGAAATAAAAGAAGAGCTAGGGGATGAAGGTTATATTAAAAAAAAGAACAGGATAAATAATAGAAGAAAACAACAAAAACCCTTACCCCCTCTCAGGTTTAAAGCAACAACCGGTCATGATATCCTGGTTGGTCGGAATAATCGCCAGAATGATAAACTCAGTAAAAAGATAGCAAATAATCAGGATTTATGGCTCCATGTCAAAGAATTACCTGGTTCCCACGTTATAATCAGGAATCATACCGGGGATGAAATACCGACCAGAACAATAAAAGAGGCAGCTATTATCGCTGCCTACTATAGCAAAGGAAGGATGTCAGAAAACGTTCCGGTCGATTATACTGAGATAAAACATGTCAAAAAACCAAAAGGTGCTAAACCTGGTCTGGTCTATTATGAAAATTATAAAACTATTTACGTCAATCCAGACAAAAAAATAATCGAAAAACTGGCCTATCAAAAATGATCCCGGTAGACTTTTAATAAAAACCAGACTATTAAAAGTAATAATATTAGAAAGGCCGGTAAATCACCAGCTAACTGATATATGGTTGTACCCCTTCCTTTAACAACCGTACTTTTATATCCACCTTTACTGTGGGGTAAAATTTTTAACCGGGGTTTCCCAACTGCAGTAATTACCCCTGACAGACCGTAATTTGTAGACCTGATTACAGGACGCCTGTTTTCAACAGCCCGGAATACCGCTGCCACCCACATTTGTTGCTGGAGGTTGCCGGCATTATACCACGCTTCATTGGAAGGATTTACAATAAAATTGGTAAATTGAGCTTTTTTCCTGACAGTATCGGGATATAGTATTTCAGAACAGGTTACTACCTTGTATTTATACCCTGGTAAATTAAATACTGTTACTTTATCACCATGGATTTCTGAAAGCATGGTTATCCCGGTAAGAAATTCAACTATGTTAGCCAGGGGCATATATTCACCAAAGGGAACAAGTCTTATTTTATTATATCTCTGCAATATACCCCGGTTGGGATCTATAAGAAAACTACTGTTATATATTCCTGATTTTCCATCTATGCCTGAGAGACTCCCGACCTGGAGATATGGTTTCATATTTTTTATTTTACTATAAAAAAATTCCCGGTAACCATCATCTTTTATTATATTAAATGTTAAAGATGACTCAGGCCAGAAAACAATACTGGTATCAGATATCCCTTTTGTCATTTCTAACAGATTATTTATATTGGGGATTATATTCTCTTCCCGCCATTTTTCTACTGGAGATAAATCAGTATGAACAAATCCTATTTTAACAACTTCAGGGGTAATTTTATTAATTTGATTAATCCGCCAGCTTCCATAACCAACTACTAAAAGTAAAATTAACAGCAGAGATATAAATTGACTCGTTCTTCTTTCTACAATAATTTTAAATAATAGTCCATTTATTAAAACCACCACAAATGAAACCAGAAACACCCCCCCAATATCAGCAAGCTGGAGGAGATAAGGAAAACATGACTGAGTATAACCTAAAAAGGCAAAAGGGTAATCAGGTATAATTAAAAAGCGAAGAAACTCCATACCTGTCCAGCTTACGCCCAGTAACAGGACGTTTAACCCTTTTTTACTCTGTAACCAGCAAAAAAGGAATCCCCAGAGTCCGTAAAAACTGCTGACTAAAATAAAAAGTAATAAAAGTAGTATTACAACACCATAAACAGGTAAACCACTGAAAGATTTCAGGGGACTGTAAAGCCAGTAACCGGTCCCGCTAATAATTATAAAACCGGTAAACCAACCCTTAAATAACCCCTGGGCAGGTTTGGCTTTACGTAAAACAAAAAGTAAAGGTATCAGGGCCAACCATCCCAGGATATAATAATGTGAAAAGCTAAGTGAAATTATAAAAAATAAACCACTTATAAATGGCAATAATAAAGACATGTTTATCCTCCCACTTAACCGGAAATAGTACTCCAATAACTATCTAAAATCTTATATATTATTTCTATAACCACCGCTTTAAACCCTCTATATCTTTAATAATCAACTTCTTCCCTTTAATATCTATTAACCCCTCACTTTTAAATTCACTTAAAGTCCGACTTACCGTTTCCCGGGATGTTCCAATAAAATTGGCCAGTTCCTGACGATTAAAATGAAGCTTAACAACTTGATTATTTTTCTCTCCAAAATCCCTCATCATATCCATAATAAGGGTTGCAACCCTGCCTTTGGTATCCCTGAGCCCCAGATTTTCAATTCGTTTCTGGGAGCGGGCCAGTTTACGGGCCATAACTTTTAACATTCCCCACCCTATTTCCGGGTTATTGGTAAAGTATCTTCTAAATTTTGAACGGGATAGATAGTCAACTACTACCTCGCCAATAGCAACAGTAGTAGCTGGATACCTATCTATCCCGAACAAAACAACCTCACCGAATACATCACCCGGGGTTATTATTTCCAGAATCTGTTCACCCCCATCAGGGGAAGTTTTTTTGACCTTTACCCTTCCTTTTTTCAGGAAATATACCCGGTCCCCTTCTTCCCCTTCAAAAAAAATATTGGTACCATCTTTAAAAATACGGGTTTGCAGCAAAGAAGCAACCGTACTCAGGTCTTCATCACTCATTTCAGAGAATAAAATAAACTTCCTCAAAAAACTTAAATCCTTACCGTTGGCCACATCTAACCCCCCAGGCGTTGTATTCTCTCTTCTTCTGTTATTATTCTATCTTCGTTATAATCATATGCATAACAGGCTCCATTTACCATGCGGGTTGTTAGTTTTCCGGCTGCTTCAGGATTTCCCTTCAGGTGAGGAGCATCAATTAAACCAATCTTTATAGAACGGGCCAGGGTTTCAGGGTCAGACCACGGATCCTCAACATCATTATTAGCAACATTTTTAATAGCATTTAGAAGAATTTCTGCTTCCTTTAATAGTTCATCTTTACGTTTTTTAATATCAGGATCATATCCAATTCCAGGATAACCATAAATGGAATTATTTATAACCTGCCTTGCTATCTGACAGCTTTCGATGACATCAGAACTTGTGGCTGCATGGTCTGCTTCTGAATACCCTACAACATGGACAATATCCGGTTTCAAAGCCATACCTAAATAGGTTGAATAAGCAAGCTGACCTTTAGCCCTGTCCAGATTTGGTGGAAAACTGGCCAGACCAGCCCTGACCTGGGTCAATACCCTGAACTTATCATCAACCAGGCTTTCAATAAGTTCTTTTTTAGCCAGCATCTTGGCCAGATCCATAGAAGCTGTAGTCCCTGCCGGGTTATTGAACATATACTGGGCAATATAGTTTTTAACACCCATTTGTTTAGCATTATAAGCAGCTAAAAAAGCCATAACCACGGCTACAGTATCATGGGCATCTCTCAAACTCCAGTGGTGAGATTCGTTTACTTCAACGGGTATATCACGTACTCCATGCCATTTCATAAGCTGTTGATTTTCCCTGATAGACTCGAGAAGCCCCCTGGGGCCCCTACCGTCAAGTCTATTATACCAGGAAAGGGGGATGGCAGCCCAGGCATTATGTATCGTTCTTAAAAGCATCTCTGCCATTTTAAATACATCACGGGTACCACTATAACACCGCATCAGGGGATAATTACCCCGTCTGGTAGCCTCATATAATGAGATCAAGTCCTGTTCTGTCCTCACAGGTACACCACCGGCTCCTTTTTCATCTTCATCCATCTCTTCAGGCCTGAAGAATGACTCCTGGGCATTTTGATCAGGTCCAAGGGAAATTACATCCAGGACTTTGCTTTCCGATATCTTCTTTATTCCCTCTCTTGTTTTCTCAACCGAAGGAAGACCAAAATGGTGTCTAATAACAGGATATGGTTTTTTAATCTCTATTCTCTCCAGCAAATTTTCACCAAAGTTGATATCTTCAGACTTAAATTCCCTGCCTTCCAGAAAAGCAATAATTTCTTCAAGTTCTTCTTCACCACTAAAGATAGCATCAAAAAGCCCTACCTTTCTAGCTTCTCTGGCAACAGGTAGGGTCCCACCGAACACAAATTTATAGCCGGTCAATCCCCTTTCAATAACACTTTCTTTTAGCCTTTTAAATAAATTGTAGCCGGTTTCCGGAGTTAACCTGTATCCTACTGCTACCATTTCCGGGTTTGACTCCTGGACAGCATCTAACAGGTAATCAATAGACACTGCGGGCCCCAAGAATTTAGTATTATAACCATGTTCTTCAGCTAATCTAAGAAAATTTAGGACACCGGCTACATGGACACAATTTCCAATCGAAGCCCCAATTATTAATCGTTCCATGCTTCAACCTCACCATCCCGTTTATATGTGTTGAATATTAGACTATCTGCTTTTCTATATAAAGATTGATTAACTTCAAAGGCAACCCTGAAATCTTCAATAGTACCCTGGTTAACAAGCCGTTGTATCTGGTCAGGTGTTAATCCATTAAGTCCCAGTGATGCTGCTGTTCTTCCAGTTTCCCAGAAATTAGTTTCATAAACTATATTGGCAAGGTTTATGACTATATCAATGGTCGGAGTATCAACCCCCAGCAAATCACCCAGTGAAGCAATGGGAACCAGACTCATGGGGACATCTTCAAGAACATAACGATGGTCTATCCTGGAAGGAGCACCGATCCCCTGATACTGTTTATTATCCTGAAGTAGTTCATACAGGTTCCGACCCTTGACACCATATGAGAGTATTAACCAATCCTGGGCACTTGTCGGCTCAACTCCAAGGGCTGTAGCCACTTCCATCCTCTCTTTATCCATTGCTTCAAGTATTTTAGCAACTGATGGAGTTATCCCTTCCTGATAATATTCAAATTCTCCACCGGATTCAATCCTGGCCATATTTAACAAAGTAGGAGCAGGATGGAAAATAGCGCCAATATTATCAAGGCTTGTTTTTAATACATTTTCAACTGGTGAAAACTGGGGAAAAACGGGGTGAAGGCAATCGATAACTTCCCTTGTCCTTGTACTGGGGAAGGCAGCAATGGCGACCCTATTTTTTACCCCGTATATCTTAGCCCTGGCAGGACCAATAACCCGACTCGCATAAAGAAAAGTCTGGGCCTCTGATATAATTACATCAGCCTGACAGCCATTATTTTGTAAAGTATTATAAAACTCAAGGGCTCCCCCGGTCCTTCCAGGGTTGAGGAGAATAATCTGGCCATCTTCGAGGAAAGGACTCAATTCTCTGGCGAGATATTTATGGGCGACTGCCGGAGTAGCAACCATAATAATTTCTACTCCCTTTACAGCCTTTTTTATATCAGAAGTAACTTCATTTAATTTACCGAAACCCTTAAAAACACCACTTAAGTGAATACCACCTGCTTTTTTGACCGGTTCAATTCTTTCCGGGCTCCTGTTATAAAGGTTAACTGTATAACCGTTTAATGACAGATAAGCCGCTAAAGCCTGACCTCCATTACCGGCACCAAGAACTGCAAAACGTTCAACCTTTTTATACATTTACAACACCTCCACTCAATATTTTTCTATAAAAAACCCCCCTTATAGATTTTTAAAAAATCGTATATAAATAGTAAAAATACTGAGATAATAACTTTTTATATAATTTATATTCATTAAACAGATAGAAATACGCCCTTATTCAGGGCGAAGTGACTGGTGTAATTAAAATGCTAACAAATAGCTATATAGTAATACATAAGAGGCATTTTTATTTTATCACAATTTAAGGTAAAATGCAAGTATATATTCCATTTTATGGTTATTTTTATATTCTCCACCCCTTCCAGTAATATTATATTATTAACTTAAAAAAACCCTCCCGGATGTCCGGAAGGGTTTATTGTTTGATATTTTATAGACTTAATTTTAAGCTGTTTCTGTATTTCTTTCTTTAATTATCTCATCTTCAATCTTCTTGGGAACTTTATCATAATAAGCAAATTTCATAGTAAACTTTCCATGTCCCCCGGTAAGGGATTTTAAATCGGTAGCATAAGTAAACATCTCAGCCTGGGGTACATGGGCTTTTATGACCTGAAGGCCGTCCCGGGAACTCATTCCCTGAATCTTGCCACGCCTTGAATTTAAATCACCCATTATATCCCCCATATACTCTTCAGGTACAATAACTTCAACATCCATAATGGGTTCCAGGAGGACCGGTTTAGCCTGTTCCATACCCTTTTTAAAGGCCTTCGAAGCTGCAATTTTAAAGGCCATTTCCGAGGAGTCAACACTGTGGTATGAGCCGTCATAAACCGTTACCTTACAGTCGACAACAGGGTATCCGGCCATAACCCCTTCTTCCATAGCCTCAACAACACCCTTTTCAACAGCTGGAATATACTGACTTGGAATGGCTCCCCCGAAAATTTCTTCATCAAATTCAAATCCCTTACCTCTTGGAAGGGGTTCAATCCTTAAGAATACATGACCATATTGACCCCGGCCCCCACTCTGTTTTTTATATTTCTCCTCAACTTCTACCCTGGACTGGATTGTTTCTTTATAGGCAACCTTGGGAATACCGGTTACAAACTCAACACCGAATTTGCGCTTACAGATGTCTTTAATAACATCCAGATGAACTGTACCCATACCTGTAACCAGAAGTTCTTTAGTGACCTTATTATATTCTACCTTAAAGGTCGGGTCTTCCTGGCTTATGCGGTGTAATACGGTTGACATTTTTTCATCATCACCTTCTGAAGCCGGAAGAGCTGTTTTGGTAAGCATAGGTTCAGGAAATATTATAGGATCAAGCTCTACTTTAAAATCCGGGTCAGAAAGTGTATCTGATGTTTCCAGATCATCTATTTTGGCAATAGCACCAATATCCCCGGCCTTTAACTCATCCACAGTTTCCTGTTCTTCCCCATTTAATTTGTATAATTTACTGGCTTTTATGGTATTATTTAACCTGGGAACAAAAATTTCTGAACCTGTATTTAGTTTACCAGATAATACCCTGAAGATTGAAAGCTTTCCAATATAGGGATCTACCATTGTTTTTCCGATCTGACCGACAAAGGGACCGGATTCCCCTGCTTCAATCTTTATTTCCTCCCCTTCCCATGTACCGGTAACTGTACCAATGTCAGTAGGTGCTGGAACCAGACTTGATAAGTAGTTGAGAAGGGTTTTAATACCTGAATTATTGATAGCAGAACCAACCATTACGGGGATAATATCCCCTGCCCTGACACCATTAATCAAACCTTTTATCATCTCTTTATCAGTGATTTCTTCATCATCGAAATACTTCATCATTAATTCATCATCCAGCTCAACAACTGATTCTAGTAATTCGGTCCAGAGTTCTTCAACCCTGTCTGCCAGCCCATCAGGGATATCAGATTTTGATTCTCCATCATCACCATATAACAGGGCTTCTTTTTTAAGGAGATCTATTATCCCCTTATAATTTTCTCCTTCACCATAAGGAATAGTAAGGGGGACAAAATGTCCATTTAAATTATTTTGTATTTCTTCAAAAACCTTATCAAATTTGGCCCCGTCTTTATCCATCTTGTTGATAAATACAAAACGGGCTACATTATTATCTTCAGCCATAGTCCAGACATAATTAGTATTTACTTCTATACCTGAATTACCATTAATTATCAATACTGCTGCATCTACAATTTTCAGGGCACTGGAAACCTCACCCCTGAAATCAGCATAACCAGGGGTGTCAACCCAATTTATCTGATTTCCGTTCCAGGGGATGGAAAAAAACGAATTAACTACAGAAAACTGATGTTTTTTCTCTTCAGGCATGTAATCAGAATGAGTTGTACCATCCTCTACCCTGCCCGGTTCCTTTATAACACCGGAATTATAAAGGCTCATTTCAGTTATTGTTGTTTTTCCCGCTCCCCCGTGGGAGATTAAACACAGATTTCTAATTTTGTCTGTTTTTACAGAAGCCAATCTTAACACCAACCTTTCAATATTTTATTTGTTTTATATTTAATAAATAAAAAAGATAAAAACACTCTCTAGAAATAATATAGCACATAACAGTTAAATTATTCCTGAAAATACTTGCGAAAGCCAGAATAACAATACTCTTTTCAATTTTTATATTCTATATAATCCTTTAAATTCCTGCAATATTGTGAATATTTGTTTTAAAATTTTACCGGAATTTTATTAATTCCACTTTTTAAATTTTAGTGAATACATCCTGTTCTTTATTCATCTTCAATACTGACAGGATAGGAAATTTCCCCCTGCCAGAGCTAAAAAGCCAGTTTTTCAACCGGCTTTTTAGCCTCAGTTCTACTTTTAACCCCGCCATTAAACCGCTACTCCGATAACCCTCCATAAATAACCAATAACTTTTTGTATGCTTTAAAATATTTTAAATAATCCTTAAGGGCTTAAAGTTAAGAAAATCAGAACTGACCAGATAAAATCTTATTCCCCATTTCTCTTCAGGCAGCCTTATTTTATGGGAGTCCTCCCCATGAAGATGACCATATATACAAATATCTACATTATAATCTATCATAACCTTAATAAAATCATTATGTTCATGGTTTTCGTTAACAGGCATATAATGCATCATCACTATCTTTTTCTTATCAGTATTTTTTATAGACTCCAGAGACAATTTTAACCTGTTTACTTCCCTTTTATATACTTTCTCATCGTGTTCGGTAAAGTTATCTTCATTGGGACAAATCCACCCCCGGGTCCCTGTAATAGAAACCCCTTCAAATTCCAGACAATCATTTTGCAGAGCAAAACAACCATCAGGAAGGATTGACCTTACTTTACTTATCCCTGACCACCAGTAATCATGGTTTCCCCTTATGAAAATTTTTTTACCGGGCATTGACCCGATAAATTCAAGGTCATAAACAGCTTCCTCCAGCTTCATAGCCCATGAAATATCACCGGGAACCAACACCAGGTCCTTACAGGTAACCTCTGCCTTCCAGTTTTTATATATTTTCCGGTAATGTTCAACCCATTTGTCTCCAAACAGGGACATGGGTTTATATTGACTAACCTTCTCCCAGTCCCCAGGGATTACTTTATTCTCAAAAGATAAATGCAAATCTCCAATTGCATAAATTCTCATAACAACCACCTACATTCTTTTTATAGGGCTTTTTATATTCTGTCATTTATTCTTATTGCTTTATCCGGACTCTTTCATTTCTTCAAAGTATTTATTTAATTTATCTCCTGTTATTAATTCTGACGAAGTTGCCTTTTTAGTACATGTATATCTGGCTACAATCTGACCTCTTAATATAGAATCCTCAAGTGAAAACCCATCTATAAAATAACTTGATAAAAACCCAACCGCCAATCCATCACCGGCCCCATTAGTGTCCACAACAGGTTCTAACATATCCAGGGCTTTATAAAACTTTATTCCCTGTTCTGTACCCAGGGCACATCCTTTGTCACCCATACCACAGATGACAATCCTATCAGGTTTTCTTTTAATAAATTCTTTAATTAAAGGTACAGGATCTTTAAAGTTAACAGCTGAGAAAAATAAGACATCTGCATAATTTATAAAATCCTGCCTGTATTCATCATCTAAATCTGTTATATCCTGAATATCACAGGATATGGTAACTCCCAGTTCCCTGGCCACTGGTAATAAATAACGGGTCCAGTTTACAATGTTAAAGTGGGCCAGATTTGTTTTTTTAAGGATAGATTTGCAAATGTCAATATCGGGTTTTACCTCCATTGACGCCTTGCCATCATAGAAATTTTTCCTTCTCCCATCCTTATACATAAAGTTTATACTCCTTTTAGTCCCCACGGGGTCTAAAAAGAAAGTACAATCAATGCCATCCCCTTCCAGTTCATTTTTGACATACCAACCATTATGATCCTCACCAATATAGGCAATAACAGCTACCTTATCAACCAGTCTGGCAAAACCCCGACTGGTATAGCTACCTGCCAACCCCGGATAATCTATATTTGTTGTAAAATTGGCTTCCACATCAAAATCTATATCCTGCCCGGGCAAATAGACATTTGTATCCACACCTACTGCCCCAATAACAACTACATCATAATTATCTTTTCCCATCTAATATTATCCCCTCTCCATTATAAAAATCAACCCTTAAATATAATAATTATACATTATCCTGCCTACTTTATAATCTATTTTAGCTTTAAAATAAGGGGATTTTTCTCTATTTTCATTTTTTCCCCTGATTCATATACCCG
Source organism: Halothermothrix orenii H 168 (assembly GCF_000020485.1). Classification (GTDB taxonomy): domain Bacteria; phylum Bacillota; class Halanaerobiia; order Halanaerobiales; family Halothermotrichaceae; genus Halothermothrix; species Halothermothrix orenii. The sequence continues at coordinate 1,055,839 of NC_011899.1, read as the reverse complement.
GTCGTTTAACATATCATACCCGGAATAAACACTATTACAGTCAAGATACCCATACCTGTCTTCAAGATTCAGGAGAGACAGATAACAGTCCTCACGACCCTGCCATTTTATTTCAATAATCCCCTTAACGATTTCTTTAATACTGAACCGGTAACAGTTAGACTTTATTTTTCTCGCAATACTGACCAGTCTTTTCATATATGAATAAAAATCAGGATCACCAGTTTCCCAGTCAATAGGATCCTGGTTAAATAAATCAGGTGTATTATCGATCCCGTACTCCTGACCAGAATATATTAAAGAAGCACCAGGTAAAAGAAGATAAAAAGCAGTCCAGTTTTTTAAACGGGTTTTATCTTTAATAATAGAAGCAATCCTTACATTATCATGATTTTCCAGAAAACGCATCTTGATGGCATTTTCCGGGTACAAAGTTTCCTGAATATAAAGGTGATTTATATAATCATGTATTTGTCCCTGCCCTTTAAAGTAAGATTTAAGATATTCAAAACCATCATAATCATAAGTCAGGTCAAAAACCTCATGGAGCTCGGGATCTGAATGGCATACATATCCTGACTCCCTCAAAAATTTAACAAAAGATTTTTCAACACTTTCAGCTAGCCATATAATTTCCCTGTCGGTTTTAATTTGTTCTCTGGCTTCTTTCCAGAAGCTTAATGGAACCAATGCTGCTACATCACACCTGAACCCATCAACCCCCAGGTCTACCCAGTACTGGAGGGTATCAATTAAATACTCTTTTAATTTAGAACTGGAAAAATCAAGGTCAACGATATCTGACCAGTCATCAATTTTTCTTGATATCTCCCCCTCTGGTGTTTTATAAAACCACTCTGGATGCTTTTTAACCAGTACCGAATCAATAGCTGTATGATTGAATACAACATCAATTATAACTTTTAATTTGAGTCGATGGGCCTTATCTACCAATTTTTTAAAATCCTCAGATGTTCCCAGAGCCGGATCAATAGACCTGTAATCCCTTATAGCATAGGGACTTCCCTCTTTGCCTTTTCTTCCTTTCCTGCCGACAGGATATACAGGCATTAACCAGACGATATCAACCCCCAGTTCCCTTATTCTTTCCAGGTCCCTGGTTATCCCCTGAATATTTCCTTCTTGTGTATGGTTTCGTGGAAACACCTCATAAATAATAGCTGATTTTAGCCAGTCGGATGTCTTAATAGTCACTAAAAATACCTCCCTGTGAAATGTTAGAATAACTATAAGTGGTTTTTACTTTTAACTAAATACAGGTCAATACCTTTGGTTTTAAAAAAATAACAACTTATGTATTTTACTTCAATTTTATTATTATACTTATAGGCACAGGCCGAACTTACCTGCCAAAATAAAAAAATATCATTAAATTAAACCAATATCATTAAATTAAACCCAGGTAGTTAACTTTATCAAAAAATTATCTATTATTTATTGCTGGAATTACCTTACTGTATATAAAAGGCAACATAATAAAAAAATAAAACTAAATAAAGATTAACAATATATAATGCTTTTTAATTCAAAATAAAAAAAGGAGTTATCTCATTGGATATCCAGAACATTGATTTCGGGTATGCCTGTATCAGTTCAATAATTAAAAACTGTACTACAGCCAGTACTGTACCTCTGGGAAAATTTAAAAAAATAAAAGATAAAGAAAGCCGTATATATCGACTGGAAAAGGTCGCCCGGAAAAACCTTACCAATACTATTAGATTACTCTGGCATAATATTGCAGAAGGAATTAAACTATATCGTTTTTCATCCCAATTAATCCCCCTGGGAAATCACCCCCTCGGCCAAATCTGGGATTTTACAGAAACACTCAATGAAGAATTATCTAAAATTGGTAATATAGTAAAGAAGAACGGGTTAAAGGTAAGTACTCACCCGGGGCAATATACTGTAATCAATACTAAACATGAAGAAAAATTTCAGAATGCAATAAGGGACCTTAAATACCATGATAGAGTGCTCACTTCTATGGGTCTAGATGAAAATGCAGTAATGGTAGTTCATGTGGGTGGGGTCTATGGAGATAAAGAAAAGTCCTTAAAAAGGTTTATCACGAATTTTAAACGTCTCCCCGATTCAGTTCAAAAAAGAATAGTTGTTGAAAACGATGATACCAATTATACAATCAAGGATGTTCTTACTATTTGCCAGGAAATAAACCGTCCAATGGTACTGGATGTTCACCATCACGCCTATAACAATCAGGGAGAAAATTTAAAAGACTATCTTGAGGATATTTTTTCTACATGGGACAGGCTTGACAGACCACCAAAAATACATTTTTCCAGCCCAGAAAGCAAAAACGCCCCCCTCAAACATGCAGACTACATAAATCCTGAAGAATTCCTGAATTTTTATAAAATCGCCAGGGAATATAAGTTTGATGTAATGGTTGAAGCCAAAAAACAGGATGGGGCTGTTTTAAAACTATGGGAAGACCTCGGTATTACGTACAAGTAGTTTATTCTTTTATATAACCCTGTCTTAACTTGTGTTCATATTTCATTTAATCCAGTTTAATAACACTGACTACATTATCCCCACTGGTTACTCTTATTACGTTATAATCCTGATCATAACTTACCTGTCCTTTACCAACCGGGAATGACGAAACTCCTCCAAGACCATAAAAAACATCAATGGATAAAGCCTCCAAACACCTTTCCTGATTTTCCTGACTTAAGCTATTCCACTCTTCATCTGAGAGGTCAACAAATTCATAAAAGTTATCTATTCTCCCCAGGGCTTCAACCAGTTCTTGTACTATTTCATCATAATCACGTTTAAACCGTACACCCAATTCAATCACCCTCTGTTTATTAGATAAATGTCACTTGTTTTATTTTTTACTCTTGCTTTATTTTTTAATAATTATATTAATTTTATTCAAACGCCCCATATCATCCTGGCAAACTACCTCATGTTCACCGGGTTCAGGCAGATAAAAAAGCTTTTCTCCAGGTTTTACTGTCCCAATCAAACTACCATCAACAAACCAGTAAATATGGCTAACATCATTGGAGACAGAAGCTGTGAAAGCAATTTTTTGATATTTATCAGATACACCCTGCCGCAAATCATAGATAACACCCTCAACCGGTGATTCAATTACCGGAGGTTTACCTGAAAGCTGATGCTGAAAATCAGGTTGTAATTCTGGTAGCTGGTAGACTGGGTAACCATGGCTGGTCCTCCAGCTGGCGATCCTGGGGGGCCAGTGAATATATATTTTTCTTTCCAGGTTAAAATCTTTTTTTATGCTTTTAGGAACCCGGTAACCTTCTTCATTAAGATATACAATACGGTGAAACTGACACTTTACAGTTGGAGAACGGTCTTTTAAATAATACTCCTCAACAGTAGCAGGGCAATATTTATTGGGAAGCTGACCACTGAGACTGCAGACTTTCCTTATTCCAACAGTATCAGGCCTTTCAAACCATCCAGTCGGATTATTTTTATTCAAGACATTAAATATATCAAATAATAATGGAGCCGCAGCCCTGGCTCCAACAAGATTAGGAGATCCCCTGCCATCAAAATTCCCCAGCCAGACCCCGACAGTATAACGGGGGTTATAACCTATACTCCAGGCATCGCGGTGCCCATATGAGGTGCCTGTTTTCCAGGCTATCCGGGGCAAATCAGTAAACTGCCAGGCTGCAGGAAGATCAGGCCTCCTTAATTCTGTCAGTATTTCTGTTATTATAAAACTGGTTCCCTCATCAAATAATTTTACCGATGTTGTCTTCTTGTTTTCTGTTAATATTGGCTCATAATAGTAACCACCACAGGCCATGGAAGAATATAAAGACGTAAGCTCAAGCAAATTAATTTCACAACCACCGAGGGCGATAGCCAGTCCATAATTATCTAAATTCCTGATAGAACTAATCCCGGCTTTTTTCAGTAATCTGTAAAGATCAGTACCTTCATTAAGTCTTGCATTAAGGTTTACAGCAGGAACATTTAAAGAACGTTTCAATGCTTCTTCAGCTGATACTATACCATTATATGTTCTATCATAATTTTCAGGTGAATAGCCACCATAGTCAATTGGTACATCTTCTAAATAATGACCAGGTGTTATTATTCCCTGACAAATACCCAGTCCATATATAAAAGGCTTCAGAGTAGAGCCCGGAGAACGCAGGGCCAGGGCCCCATTTACCTGGCCATTATTATCTTCATCAAAAAAGCTGACAGAACCAACCATGGCCTTTATTTCATGGGTTTTATTATCTATAACTACTACAGACCCATTGGTTATGCCTTTGCTCTTAAAGGCCCGGAGATGGTTAACCAGCATCCTTTTTGTCATTAGTTGTATGTCACTATCAATTGTTGCATAAATTCTGGACCTATCATTATTCTCAAGATGGAGCTCCCGGCATAAATGAGGGGCAATAAAAGGCCATTCCCTTCTGGAAGCAGGAACAGGTTCCTCCATAGCTTCTAAATAACTATCTTTATCAATTACACCAGACCTCAACATCCTTTTAAGAACTTTATTTCTGGCTTTGCGTGCCCCATCAGGGTTATAATCAGGCCTTAATATGGTCGGTGATTGTGGTAATGATGTTATTAAAGCTGCTTCAGCATAACTAAGTTGCGAGGGAGCTTTTCCAAAATATAAATAGCTGGCTGCTTCAACTCCCTCTATATTACCTCCATATGGGGCCAGATTAAGATACATTTCAAGAATTTCATTCTTTGTATAAAAATGCTCCAGCTGGAGGGCCCTGAAGGCCTCAATTATCTTATTTTTTAAAGTCCTTTTTTTGGGTTCCATTAGGCGGCTAACCTGCATGGTAATAGTAGAACCACCTGAAACAATCTCCCTGGTCCTTATATTTTGCCAGAATGCTCTCATTATTGCCAGGGGATTAACCCCGGGGTGATAGTAAAAAAACCGGTCTTCGTAATTAACAACAAATTTAATCAAATGGGGAGATATATCCTCAAGAGGAGTCCAGATCCGCCACTTTCCATCCTTCGATATAAAGGCCCGCAAAACCTTACCTTCCTTAGAATAGACAAGGGTTGACTGGGACCTTTTTAATTTTTCTTCTGGAAAAGGGATAATAAAGATCAGGGCTTCAAGAAGTACAAAAGTTACAATAACTATTACTGATATTTTAAACAAAGGTTTTTTAAATCTGTGGTTCATCAGTCTGTTCTTCACCGTCCCTCTCCTTTACATATACTTCATGTTATCCAGATAAAAAATACAGGTATTACATTGAAGGGTCTGACAGGGGCAGACCCTTCCCTAAATTACTTACCTCTGATAACTTTAATTTGACCAGAAGAAGAAATACTGTTTAACTCCGGTTCATACATACACTCAGCCTTAACTGGAGGTAAAGTGAATTCACCTGCTGTAACCGCTCTGAGGGTATAGTAGTATTTATATTTTCTTCCTTTATTCTTAATGGTTGTAAATAATAATAATCTATCATCCCTTATATCCTGATATTCTATCGGTAAGGTGCTTTCTTCAGCCCATTCTAGACGTGACCTTGAACCCAGCCTGGGATTTTCAATTTCCAGTCCAGCTGGTAACATATCAACAACTACCACATTATTAACCTTATTTCTATCAGCTTCAACTGTTATCTCGGCTATTATTAACTCACCCTGTATTATCTCACTGGTGTCTATCTCATCCCCAGCTTTATTGTAAAATTTCCTGGTAACTTTAATACCATTATCTTTTTCTATTATTTTATTTAATTCAGGAATACCACTGGCCCGGGCATAATAATATGCTGTTCCTTTACCCTCCATGGTTATAGTAATTTTCTTTCCTCCAAGCCCTTTATCTTTTATTACTAGCTGTTTTTTCTGATTAAAGTTCCCTATTTCAGTACCATCAAGATATAATTGTCCGGTATATTCTTCATTACCTTTTTGATCAAGGGCCTTACCTATTGCCAGCAGGGCAAAGGCATTTTCCTGTGTTGTACCCCATCTTCCAGAACTAGCCTCTTCAGAGATATCATCTACTAAAACAGGGATTGAGGGATGAACCGGATTGATCTCGGTTAAAGCCAGTAAAATCAAAGCCCGGGACCTCACAGCTGAATTAAAGTTGCTCCCTGTCTGACGTTCTACCACCGGTGGGTTATACTGATACGGCAATAATTCCTTTGATTCCTCCCTTTTTCCGGCCAGATAATATGCCGCCGCCAGGAGGGCCCTGGAATCCTGATACAGACTACCCATCTGGTGGTTTTTAAGGTAGGCCATACTACTAACATCTGGTTCCCCGGCCAGTGACAGAACATACAGGGCATATACCTTAGTCTGTAGTTCATCAGGGGTTATAGCCTGCAATCTACTGACATACTGTAAATACCTCAACATCCGGTCATAGACCCGGTTTGACACCTCATACCCTGCTTTTTTAGCTTCAACCAGGAAATGGGAAGCATAGACTGATGCCCAGGTATTTTTCAGGTTACCGTAGGGCCAGAATGAAAAACTACCATCATTGTTCTGCATAGACTGTATCTTTGTTATCCCTTCTTTTATATAATAACCATGGCTTTCATCTTCAAATAATTCCGGTTCGGCAGTCCTGGCCAGGTCATTAAAATACAATAATGGAAATACACTGGAAACAGTCTGCTCAAGGCAACCATATGGGTAGTTTAAAAGATAACTCAGACTCTCACTGAACTTAACTTCCGGGAAAGGTGAAACTGTTAAAACATAATTATCTGTACCTTTAAACCAGCCTTCTGGCAGCTTTAAATCTATTTCATCATCTGGAGAAATCTGACCGGTAACTATTTCATTAACCCTCTGGGAAGCAGGCCTTACCGGTAATTCAACATCATAATCAGTCTCTACATTATTACCGGTTACTTTCAGTTTGAATTTAAGTTTACCTGAAGCTTTACCTGCCTTTACCCGGTAGTAGACCATTGTCTCCTCGCCCTGGTCCAGCTTAATAGTCCTGCCTTTTTTTCCTGTTAGCCGGGCAGGACCATCAATTAAGAGTTCAAGGTTAAATTCACCTGGACCGGCTGAAGCATTGAATATATTGACAGGAACCACAAAGGAATCCTCCGGGGCTACAAAACGGGGAAAAGTCGGCTTAATAACCAGTGGATCCCGGACCAGTACATTTTTATCTATAGAACCATATCTATCTTCAGAGACAGCTACTGCCATAACTCTGAGAGAACCATTAAACTGGGGTAATTCAAATTCAATATCCGCTTTTCCTTCATTATTTACTTTTATAAACCCGGACCACAGACTGACCGGTTTAACCCTGGCCACGCTAATGGGGTTAAGATTATCTTTTCTGATGGATTCTTTAAATCCCCTACTTTCTCCACCAGCTGGAGAACTGTTACTGATAACCCTCTCGACCTCGGGTAAAACCATATTATATAAATCATAACTCTTTACTTCAAGACTTTTTTTACCATAGAAGAACTGAAACGGTGAAGGAGTCTTAAATGAAGTTAACTGTAAAATCCCTTCATCTACAGCAGCTACTGCCACATAGGTTTCTTTTTTAACCCCATCTACTTCTATTTCAAATCTGGCCTTACTGTCAGGTCTCAATTCCCCTTTAGAATTTATACTAACTTTTAACCTCTGATCATTACTATTTACACGGAGTGGTGAAGTACCAAAAGCCCTGAGAGGCATCCGTTCTTCACCTGGCTTAAGTTCCCTTATTAATTGTACAGATATATATACATTTGGTTTCCAGTTTTCTTTAACCTTCATTCTGAGGAGGGCTGAATTTTCTTTGACCTCAATAATCCTTGTTTCCAGGATTTTCTCCCGTTCTACTGTAACCAGGGCTTTCCCTGAAAACGGTGCTTTTACCTGAATCCTGGCAATATCCCCAGGATTATACAGGGTTTTATCAAACGTCAATCCAATTTTATTGGGGTTCGTTAAAGCCCATGGTGAATACCCCCAACCGGTGGCATAAAAAGACAGACTGCTTTTACTTCCTGTATCCCTGTCACTAATAACTACTTCATACCTCCCGTAATCTGGAGGGTTGTAAATAAACTCACCTTCTGAGGAATTAACTTCCAGGTCTTTTGTTAATAATTCAGATTTCTCCTCATTACTTTCGTAATACCAGTGTCCATCAGAGGCTTTCTTCCATATTCCATGGGAGATAATTCTATAGACTTTAACAGTCAGGTCATCAACCGTTACCTTTTTACCATCAGGTGAAACTACCACAAATTTAATGGGATAAGGTTCATTTATTTTAGCATATTTCTCGCGACCTGGTCTGAGGCCAATATAATAATCATAAGGATGGTAGCCAACAACATAATAGGCACTGACAGCCCTACCTCCTTCTTCTTTGACAGTTGCTTTAAACACTGCCTTAACCATATTTCCAGTATCATAGCCTTCCGGAAAACTATACATATAGCTGAAAACGCCTTCTTTGTTCAGGCTGCCGGAAGAAATTTGACGGTCTTTTACTTTTAAATCTGAATCTGAAGTTCCAAAACTATATGACCTGTAACCGGGAGGGGTAAACTTATAATTGTTTAAATTGACAGACAGCTCCACTTTGCGTCCTGATGCCGGTGGCCCGTAAAGATTAAGACCTTTTACTATAATTTTAGCCTTATCTCCACTCTTATAACTATTCTTGTTTGATTTTATACTGACCTTGAGACGGTCAGGAACAAATTCCTCAACATTGAATTCAGTCGAACCAATTATATTATCTGCAATATAAAGATTAGCAGTATATTTGCCCGTCTTGACATAATTCGGCAAATCTAAATTAAACTCAAGTTGACCGACTGCCCCGGTTTTTTTGACAAGTTCACTGTAAATATTTCCAGCAGGATCAAGGACTTCAAGTTTAACGGGAAGTTGACCGATATCAACCCCACCGTCACCCCTGATAATGGCAGCAATATTAGTTTTATCGCCAGGACGGTAAACACCTCTATCAGTGTATAAATACCCTTCAAAACCTTCATCAAGGTATTGCCTGCCTTCTATATCAAAATCTGTTAAATCTACCCGGCCGTGGCTGAGCCTCAAAAAGGAAAAATCATTTCCCTTTTCAGCGAGAACTATATATGGTTTTAAATCCTTTATTTTATCCTCAAGACCATTAAACCTTACAAGCCCTCTGTTATTGGTTCTTCCTTTACATATAACCTGGTTATTAACACTTAACAGGGTTACCTCAACATCGGAAATTGAATTAAGATCCCTTAACGAATTAACCCAGACTAACAGTTCATCTTCAGATACTTTTGTTACTATTCCGATATCAGTAGCTAAAACAATTTTTGAAGCACTGCGCCAGTAATGATCCCGGTCCCGGACATCTATCTGGTAGATTCCCTTCCCTTCTTTTTCAATAAAACCCGCTAGAGAGATTATACTTTTTTTCAATTCATTTCTATCACCATTTGTTTTAAGGGTAAATTCCTTAACAACTTTACCCAGGTGAGATAACCTGGATTTAGAAAGAGTGGTAGGACTATCTGGTAAAAAATGAACAAGGTTATTGGGATAAATCTTATAGATACTCATATCAACTTCATCAATATTAACTGTTTCTAACACAATGTTTTTATTACCTTTTTTACTTAAATAATAACCAGGTGATTTAAACCTTACCACCGGGTCCAGGTCTGGAATGCGTAAATTTCTGGTATAGTTTCTGGCCAGAGGAGCCGCGTTTTTTGAAGGTAACCCCTTTTTTAAAGTGACGGTAAAAACTCTACCGGGTTTAAACTCCTTACTTATTAAATATATGTCATCATGGGCAACCTCAATATTATAAGGAACCTCAGGAGTAACTGTCACAAAAGCTTCAATAGATTCCTCTTCCACAGGATTAGAAAAATCTATCCTTATCTCTCCCTGATTAAAACCACTTTGAGTCCTGATATAACCAACTTTGATAGGGTCTTCATTAATTATTCTGGAAAGTTTCACATAGTCTTTTAAAAGTCCCTGTCCACCGTCTTTACAGGTCAATCCTTTATTAATTAATAATTTTATTTTATGATTTTTATCCTCAAGTTTAACCCGATGGACAATAACTTTAAATTCATTACTATCTGAAGAAGGTTTTAAGTAATAATTTAAGGAAGATATTTCTCCTTCTTTTTCCGAATAAAGATAAAGTCTTAAATATTTTTCAAGCTCTTTAAAAGACACAGGGTAATTAAAACTAAGTTTTCCTTCTAATTTTAACCACTCACCCCAGGAATCAGTAACATCGATTTTAAATGATAATACCTTAAATCGCCCGGTTTGAAAAGTATACCTCTTCTCCCCGTTGAGTCTATATTGATCAGATTTTATAACACCTGGTTTTATAATTAATTCATATTCAGTTGAAGGATTTAAAGGTTCTTCTGGTAGAAAACAAAGTTCGTCACCTTTAATCCAGCGGTAACTACCGGGAACAAAAGGTTTTAGCCTGACCATACCATCACTTATAGTATTCCCGACTATATTATTATCCACAATTTTCTTAGAGAATTTAATATATAAATTAGCACGGGGGTCGACTTCACCTTCAGGGTGTTTAATAACTTTTACTTCTTCCCTGGAAGCAAAGTTAATTACTTCAACCACTTTCCCGCTAAAAAATAGTGCTACAACTCCAACCAGGATCAGGGCTACAAGTAATCCTGCTACAAAACCTTTACCAAATTCCTTATTATTACATACAGGTAATTTACTGATAAACCCTTTCCTTTGCTTATCCTCCACTTGCTACAGCTCCTCTCTAAAATACATAAGTAATCAAACATAGAATTAAGAAACTATACTCTATAAAAGACAAATTTATATAATTAATTCTTTGAAAAGACCCAAAAACCTTTTACTGTAAAAATAATTAATATAAATAACCCAGTACAGATAAACCAAATTAATTTAAGACATCCTTGATAACTCTTTCCACATTTTTATAGGTAAATTTATCTATATCATCATCAGAGAATCCATACTTTTCCAGGGTATAAATAAGATTCGGTATTTGCCCAATATTTTTGAGTTCCAGCTGGCAGGAAATCCCATCATAATCTGAACCGAGGGCAATAACATCACTACCACCGACCTTTTTAACATGCTTAATATGTTTAATAATATCTGCAATGGTGCTTATTTTTGTATCCCCTAAAAAATATGAATTAAAATTAATCCCGATAACTCCCCCTTGTTCACCAATAAGTTTAATCATATCATCGGTTAAATTCCGGGGATGGTTATGTAAAGAACGTGCATTGGAATGAGAGGCAATAACGGGCTTTCTGGATAAATTTATAACATCATAAAACCCTTTATCAGACAGGTGAGATACATCTATTATCATTCCCAGGTGATTCATTTCCCGGATAACTTCATTACCAAAAGGTGTTAAACCCTTATCTTTATAATTTTTCATGTTTGGAAAACCAATCTCATTGGGGTAATTCCAGGTTAAAGTAATAAGCCTGACCCCGAGTCGGTATATTTTTTTTAAATTACTCAATTTACCCTGAAGAACAGCCCCTTCCTCAATCGTTAAAAAGGCAGATATTTTACCCTCGCTTTCATTTTTTTGTAATTCACTATAATTTCTGGCCAGGGAAACCATGTCACTGTTTTTGGCAAGCTCTTTTTTAAAAACATCGAGCATTTCTAAAAAGATTTGATAAGAATCCGTACCTGCTGGCAAATTATTTTTGTCCAGAAACAGGGCAAAAAACTGGGCTTTACTACCTGCCTGTCTCAATTTTTCAAGGTCAACATGTAATTCATTACTCCTTAATCCCTGTCTGCCAGAAAATTTATACAGTTTACTGATGGTATCACAATGTAAATCAATGATTTTCAAGTTAAATTGACCCCCCCAGGTTTTTAAATAAAATTATATCCTTATTATTATTCTATTACTTTAAATTTATCTTATTTCTTTACCCAGTATAGATAATTGTGGTCAAACTCTATCTCTATTCTATTTTCACTATAAAGATAACCTAAAAAGGCTTTTATTACAGTATGCATTAAATAATAAGTCTGAGGCCCCCTTATTTCAAACCCCATTTCACTGACGGTTTTTGAAATAATCTTTCCGGTAGTTTTTCTGGAAATGAGAGTATTCAATATAATCTGTTCTATTCTTTTAATAACCCTCATATTTAAACTGGTAAGGGGCTTAATATCAGAAACCAGAGTACCATGTGATGGTAAAAAATAATTGTAATTAAGCTTCTCCAGCTGTTCAAGTGTCTTTATCTGCCCCTTTATATCAGTAAAAAAGGGTATTTTATGTTTATCAATAACACTTTTATTAAATACAGAATCAGCACAAAATAATATCCCGTTATAACCTACCCCAATGTGGCCGGGGGAATGACCATCTAACCAGTAAATTTTTAGTTCAATCCCTTCTATCTTCAAACTTTTTTCTCCCCTGGTAATAACATTATCCACTTTTGAAGGTGGAGCCATTAAAAATTTACTCTTTAAATCTTTAATGGGGGACGCTCCCGAATAAAAATATATTGGTTCTAAAATAGTGTTTTCAATTATACAGGACTCCAGTTCAGGTGCATAAATTTTTAGACCCGTTCTTTCCTTGAGATAACTATTACCCCCACAATGGTCAGCATGAGAATGAGTATTAATTATAGCTACCGGAGTTAAATTATTTTGGGTAAGGCTTTTTAGTAATTTGCTGGCTATTCCTTTATCAAGACCACTATCAATCAGAAGAACTTTACCTGGACCACATTTTATCACACCAATATTGGCATAATGGGGAAAGTAATAAATATTATCATATATATGTTCTAATTCCATAAAAAACCACTCCATTTTATAAGCTTGTTTCTTATTATATCTTAAATCCGGTAGTTAATAAACCAACATTTAATTGTTTTAGAAATATTTTTAATATACCCCTTAATAAAAATTATTCTTTATGGTTTATATTACTATTCAAAGCAGGTATAATATATAATATATCATATTTGAAAATGGAGGGGTTATTATGGCCAAAGTAGTTGATAGATTTATTAGTTATGTTAAATACAGCACAACATCAAAGGAAGGGTCAGAAACATTCCCCAGTACTGAAGGACAACTAAAGTTTGCCAGATTACTTGTTGATGAGTTAAAAGAACTGGGATTAAATAATGTTCACCTTGATGAATATGGATATGTTATGGCTACTGTTCCCTCAAATGTAGACCATAAGGTGCCCACCATCGGGTTTATCGCCCATATGGACACCAGCCCTGATATGAGTGGTACTAATGTTAAACCACAGATTGTAGAAAACTATAATGGAAAAGATATTGTTCTCAATAAAAGTAAAAATATTATCCTGTCTCCTGATAATTTTCCCGAACTAAAAAAATATACTGGAAAGACTTTAATTACAACAGATGGGACAACCCTTCTTGGAGCAGACGACAAAGCGGGAATTGCTGAAATAATTACCGCTGTTGAACACCTCATGAATAACCCTGAATACCCCCATGGTGAAATTAAAATAGCCTTTACCCCTGATGAAGAAATCGGACAGGGTGCAGATAAATTCAGGGTGGATAAATTTGGCGCAGATTTTGCCTATACTGTTGACGGCGGTCCTATTGGAGAACTGGAATATGAAAATTTTAATGCAGCCAGGGCAAAAATAACTGTAAATGGTGTTAATGTTCACCCTGGAACTGCCAAAAATAAAATGAAAAACTCTCTTCTAATAGCAAATGAATTAATAAATATGCTTCCACCGGCGGAAATACCCGCTCATACCGAGGGCTATGAAGGATTCTTTCATCTAATGTCTGTAACCGGAAGTGTAGAACAAACCAGGCTTGACTTTATTATCAGAGATTTTTATAAAAACAAATTTGAAGAAAGAAAGAATCTAATGGTCAAAATTGCAGATTATTTGAATGTAAAATATGGAGAAAACACAATTACACTGAACCTTAAAGACCAGTATTATAATATGAAAGAAAAGATAAAAGAGCATATACATATTGTTTATACAGCACGTCGGGCTATGGAAGAAGTAGGGGTTACTCCCAGGGTTAACCCTATCCGTGGTGGTACTGATGGAGCCCGTCTTTCTTATATGGGACTACCAACACCAAACCTCTTTACAGGTGGGCACAACTTTCATGGCCGGTATGAATATATCCCTGTATTTGCCATGGAAAAAGCTGTTGATGTAATTTTAAAAATTATTGAGTTATATGCAACAAAATAATTTTCCATTGTAACACGTCTCGAGATGGCCCTATGGGAATGGATGACAAACTCCATTAAAAAATACCCCTGCACATGAAGTGACAGGGGTAAAATAATTTACACTAATAAAACCCATTATGGTGTTTATTTACCCGTAATTTCATCTTTATCAAAGTAAAATGTCCTGGTAATGTATTCATTGTAGAGGATTAAATTATATCCGTATTTCAATTTAATCTTTATTTTTTTAATTTCATGACCATGTATTACTAACTTATTCTTAAATAATGAACGGGCTATCTGTCTGGCAATTTCTTTATATGACTCAGGTTTTTCTTTTAAACATACCTCTACGACAATTGTGTCGGTTTCGTCATCATAAATAAAAGAATTGACATATCTAACATTACTACAGACTTCGTATATACTGGTCATACCTTGATATATTCCCGAAAATACTGGTGTTGAAGTGTATATAAGTATTCCTGTAAATATTATTACCGTTATTATTGCCAGGTGTTTCAGATAATTTTTAAATTCAGCTTTAATTTTTTTATCAACCTTGACCTTTTCATTGACAACATAAGTATTTAATATTAGATCATGTAAACTTTGATGTGATTTATTATTGAATAAAAAGAAGTACAATAAAGAAATTACCATAGTTATTATTATTGTCAAATATATTCTAAACAATGTTTTGTAGTGTAAAATAATCAATCCAGTCGAAAAAAAATAAGGAAAAAAAAGAATAGCAGCTCTCAGAACAGACCTGGTTACAGATAAATATCTTCCTTTTTTATTTACCACTTTAATTTTAAATAACCTTTTTCCCGGGGTTTTTCCTTTTCCGATAGCACTGTTAAATAAGCCAAAATAAGCTATGCTGACTAAAAAACCAACTATCCAGTCCCACTTACCAATACTTATCCATATATTTTTACCTGATTTTCCTATAATAAATATTATAAAACATAAAATTACTATATCTAATAAAAAGGCTAAAAACCTTTTAAGTCTTGATGGGAAATATTTCTTTTTCACTTCTCCCACCTCCTTATTCCCAGTTTCAAAATAATATTTATTAAAGATAACAAGCATCTTTATCATATTTATTATATGTTGTTTTTTCTTATATGTAAATTAAAAGGTTGCCCGGCGGGCAACCTTTTTAGTAAAGTCAGATAAATCAATTATACTAAAAATAAATTATATAAACTAACATGTTTTGTCACTTTACCTGTCAGGCCTGTAAGGACAGTCCGGGTAACGGGGACAACGAGGACACCGGGGACATCCGGGATACCTCGGGTCTCTGTATCTCTTTCTATCTCTATTTCGATCCCGGTCTCTATTCCGGTCCCAATCTCTATCACGTCGGTAATCTCCCATTAATATCGCCTCCTTTGCATTTTTAGTACATATATATGACCGGTTTAACTTGTTGGTGACAGAGATTGGGATATTGTGTTTTTATTTGTCGAACTTTAGTATCATTAATAAATTATTTGTCAACATATGATATTCATTGTTGACCATACGTTTTAAATTTATTTAACATAACTTTCATTTCTTCCTCTGGTAAAATTACAGGCTCCCCAATAGCTTTAGCTCTATAATAAACTTCAGCTGTAAACTCAATCTCTTCTGCTACTTTAAATGCTTCAGAGATATTTTTACCCAAAGCTATTAAACCATGATTAGCCAATAATGTAGCGTTATATGTTTCTCCCACACTTTTAAACGCATTGGTAGCTAATTCTTCTGTTCCAAAACTAGCATATTCTGCACAGGGTACTTTATTACCAGCAACTGCAATCATATAATGAACAGGAGGCAATTCCCATCTTAAAGATGCTATTGTTGCTGCATAAATAGAATGAGTATGTACTACAGCACCAACATCATTTCGATTTTTATAAAAAATAAGATGCATCCTGTATTCACTGGAAGGCTTTTTGCTTCCTTCTACAATTTTCCCATTTAAGTTCATAACTACGACATCTTCCGGAGAAGTATCAAAATATTCTATACCTGTTGGACTAATTGCCATTAACTTTTTTTCAAAATTAAATATACTTATATTTCCTCCTGTTCCCCTGGTCAAACCTGAATCTATTAATTTCTTGCCATATTCAACTATCTGTTTTCGTTCTTTTTCTAAAAGCAATTTACACACCACCTATCTGATTTTAATTAAGGGTTATAATGTTTTAATTCAACTGAATTTTTAATTATTTCTCGACCTTCTTTTAAATTTTTAATTTCTCCCCGGGCCATTAGCTGAGCCAGTATATTTCCCATAGCAGTAGCTTCAACTGGACCTGCTATAACCGTTTTTCCGGTTACATTTGCTGTGAATTGGCATAATATTTCTGCTTTTATACCTCCACCTACCATATGTATTTTATCAATTTTAACACCTACAATTTTTTCTAATTTATCTATAACCCTTTTATAATTCAACGCTAAACTTTCATAAATACCTCTGGCCATTTCTGCATAATTACATGGTATTTGTTGTTCAGTTTCCTGACAATATTCTTTTATAGCCAAGGGCATATTTTTGGGATTTAAAAATCTGGGATCATCAGGATTTACATTAAATATAAAAGAATCAACTTCCATGGCAGCCTTACTAATTTCTGAATAACTTATATCTAAGCCTTCTCTTTCCCAAATTCGTTTACATTCTTGAATCATCCATAAACCACACATATTCTTTAGGAAAGTTATTTTTTTACCAACACCACATTCATTAGTAAAATTTTCTTTTAATGATTTTTCATTAATTATTGGCTGGTCAAGTTCCATCCCTAACAGTGACCAGGTCCCACTACTTATATAAATACTATTTTTATTATCCTCTAAAGGTGTTGCAGCCACTGCTGATGCTGTATCATGACTTCCAACAGCAATTACAGGCAAATCTCCCCTAAGCCCACACTCTTCTTTTACCTCAGGTATAATATTACCTATTTTCGTTCCAGGGTAAATTAAAGTTTCCACAATATTACTGGGAATATCTAATTCTTCAAAGAGTTCATGTTCCCATTTCTCTGTAAGCGGATTAAGCAATTGTGAAGTTGATGATATAGTAAATTCATTATATTTTTTTCCAGTTAAAAAATAATTTATTAAATCTGGAGTAAACAAAAGACTTTTAGCATTATTTAAAACCCATGGTCGATATTTCAAATCTGCATAGAGCTGAACCAGAGTGTTTAATTGCATGAATTGAATTCCAGTCAATTGGTATATCCTTTTTTTACTAACTTTTTTATATATTTCTTTTAATAAACCATCAGTCCTATTATCTCTATAATGATAAGGGTTTGACAGTAAATTACCCTCTCTATCTAATAAACCATAATCAACCCCCCAGGTATCTATACCAAGACTACTTATATTATAATCTGTAAACTCACTTGCTTTTGTAATACCGGTTTTTACTTCATGAAAAAGTCTTAAAATATCCCAGTATAAGTTATTTGTTACCCTTTCTGGACCATTTTTAAATTTATGCACTTCTTCTAGTTTTATTTTGTTACCATCATATTTACCTATAATGGCCCGACCATTAGAAGCACCTAAATCAATAGCTAAAAGATTTAAGTATTCATTCATCAGATCACCTCCTTAAAAATATAAAACTTTTTCCTTAAAATTTTTCATTAAGATACTTCAGTAATAATCAGAACTTTAATACCTGGCCCTAAATACATACCAGGCCAGGTATTTTCTTAAATATTATAAATTATTTTACTACACCAATTGTCAATAATATATTGGCATATATTCTCTGTTCCCCTGTAACAATGACTAAGCATAGATCTTGATTAGATACACATTTGTCGTAAAATTCAAAACGTCCAATTTCATTAAAATCTGTTCCAGAACTTAATATTCTTTTAAATTCCTTAAATATAGCTGGCTTGTCTCCTTTTGATGGTGCCATTACCGTAGCCTCTTCTATATTAATAACTTCAACTAAAACTTTAAGTACATCAGTAACATTAACTAACCCCGGAGCAAGATTTAAATATACTTTGTTTACATCTTCTTTTGTTTTAGTAGAAGCTGGATAATTTCCATCAGTTATTAATATTTGTGCACC
Source organism: Halothermothrix orenii H 168 (assembly GCF_000020485.1). Taxonomy (GTDB): domain Bacteria; phylum Bacillota; class Halanaerobiia; order Halanaerobiales; family Halothermotrichaceae; genus Halothermothrix; species Halothermothrix orenii. Next base: position 1,037,457 of record NC_011899.1, on the reverse strand, counting down.
ATGTCCAGCAGCTGCAACACTTTCTAATATATGTGGATGAATCAACCCACCCTTTACCATATGATGACCTCCTTGGTCCTATTTATCTGAAATTTCATCCTAATTGAGATAAAACTTCCATATTACTTTTCAAGTTCATATAAGCTGTTTTATACTGCACATAATATTCATCATATATTTCTTTGTTTGTCCTGTCTGGCATAATTATGTCTTCATAAATTAACCATTCTTTTAAAATATCAGGATTTTTTATAACACCTGTTCCTACACCAGCTAATAAAGCATCTCCTAAAGGAGCTTCTACATCATTTTTAATTATTTTGACTGGAAAACCAGTAACGTCTGCAAATATTTTAGGCCAGATCTTTGATTTAGCTGCACCACCAACTAAAATTACTTCTCCATCTAAATTTATATCTTTGTTAAAAACAGATTCCATATTATGTCTTAACGCATATGCTACCCCTTCCATAAAGGCCTTATATAAATGATATTTGTTGTGGTAAAGATTAAGGCCAATAATAGTCCCCCTTGCATTACTATCCCAGATGGGACTTCTCTCACCCATGAAATAAGGAAGCACTAATAAACCTTCTGAACCAGCTGGTATATCTTTGCATTTCATTTCCAACAGGGTATATGCATTAATATCAAGTTTCTTTTCAACAGCTAATTCTTCCTCTCCCAATTTATCCCTGAACCATCTAATAATTGCACCTGCTGTCGCAGCACCACCGAATGTATATAATTTATTTAAAGGATCAATTACATGGGGCATAGTAACTAATTTCTTTGATATATTACTTTTTTCTGTAATAAATCCCCAGCACATAGAAGTGCCAATCATAGCTACATGATCTCCTTCACTTAAAGCCCCTGCACTCAAAGTTGCTACAGCTGCATCTACCCCTCCTGCAATTACTGGAGTTCCTACTTTTAACCCAGTTTTTTCTGCTGCCTGTTTAGTAATTTTACCTACTATATCAGTTGAAGAAATTATCTTTTGGGGTTGGTATTCTAAAGGAATACCCATTTTTTCTAACATCTTAGTTGACCATTTCCTGTGTTTTATATCAAATATTCCACCTATATTACCTGCTGAAGAATAATCAATTGCTATTTCACCTGTTAATTGATAAATCACAAAGGCATTTGGCGGTAAAAATAGATTGATTTTCCTCCACACATCGGGCCAGTTATTTTTAATCCATAACATTTTCGTAAACCCATAATAGGAATCAACAAAATTACCTGTAATCTGAAATAGTTCTTGCAAGTCAATATTTTCTTTTACCCATTTAACTTCTTCTTCGGCCCTACGGTCCATCCATATTAAACAGGGAGCCAGGGGGGTAACTTTTTCATCAACAGGAATACCTGACCCTCCGTATAAGCTACTGATCGCAACACCTTTAATTTTAGTTGGATCAACCTTGGATTGTTCAATAACATTTTGCAGGGTAAAATATGTTGCATTTACCCAAACATCTGGCCATTGTTCAGCCCAAGAAGGTTTAGGTGTTTCTACATTATACCCTTTATAACTTTGAGCAATAATTTTTCCTTGATTATTAATCATTATAGCTTTTGTTCCTTGAGTTCCTATATCTACCCCTATTAAATAATCCACCTCATAAACCCCCTTATTATAAGCAACTAAACTTTGTTAAAATAATGAATTCATTCACCCATATAAAGGTCCAAAAGTCTTGCATGCACGATAGTCTGCTCCCTCTAAATCATTAGTCCCAAAACCATCCCAGGCACTTGGCCTAAAAATTTTATCTTCTGATACATTATGCATAGCAACAGGGATTCTAAGCATAGCAGCTAGAGTAATTAAATCTCCACCAATATGACCATAACTGACAGCTGCATGATTTGCTCCCCATCTATTCATTACTGAATAAACATCTTTAAAAGCACCTTTTCCTGTCAATATAGGAGCAAACCATGTAGTAGGCCAGGTAGGATCAGTTCTCTGATCCAGAATTCTATGAACGTCTTCAGGTAAATCTACTGAATAACCTTCAGCAATCTGGAGGACCGGTCCCAATCCTTTAATAATATTTATTCTAATCATTGTTAATGGCATGCCACCTTTAGTTAAATAATTAGACGAGAATCCTCCTCCTCTAAAATAATCCAACATAGCAGGTCGCCATGAAGTCGCTTCAAGACAAGCTTCAACTTCTTCTGAACTAATTTCCCAGAAAGGTTTCATCACAGGCCTACCATTTTTAGTTTGCTGACCGGTCCCATCTAATGTTGCTGAACCTGAATTAATTAAATGGATAATACCATTTTGGGCTCTACCAGTTAATTCCTTATCAGTTACTCTCTTAACTGATTCTGGACTCCAATAAGTTCTTACGTCAGCAAATATTTGAGCTGTATTAGTTAATAAATGACCAAATAACATTGATACTCCATTTAAAGTATCATTCTCAGTAGCCATAATAAATGGCTCCCTGAGTCCATTCCAGTCAAAAGAAGAATTTAAAATAGCTTCCATAAAGTCACCATTTGGAAAATGATCAGTCCATTGTCTTTGACCCTGAAAACCTGCGGCTATAGCATTATGACCCATAGCCTCTTCTCCATAACCCATTTCAGCAAGTTTGGGATTACCAACCATCAAATCTCTTGCTATTAAAGTCATCTTAACTACTGTTTCCCATTCTTCATCTTTTGTCTCTCTAGAATGTTGAACTTGAGGGGGATTGTTATCTTTACCTTCATTACAATTTTCTTTTACCCACTTCATTGCTCTTTTAAATTCAGCTTTATCATAAATTTCTTCTTCCATTCTTCTTATAAATTCTGACATATCTACATATTCATTTCTCATACCCAAATACTCCTGAAAGAAATCTTCATTAACCATAGAACCTGCAATTCCCATAGAAACTGAACCCATAGACAGATAAGACTTACCACGCATAATAGCCACAGCTAATCCAGCCTTGGCAAACCGGAGCATTTTTTCCTGAACATCTTCTGGAATACTTCTATCATCAGCATCCTGAACTTGACGTCCATATATAGGGAAAATAGGTAACCCTTTCTGATCATGTGCCGCTTTAAGAGCAGCTAAATAAACTGCACCAGGTCTTTCAGTACCATTAAAACCCCAGATGGCTTTTGGTATCAATGGATTCATATCCATTGTTTCTGAACCATAACACCAGCATGGTGAAACTGTAATCGAAACTCCAACACCTTCTCGTGAAAACTTTTCAGCCGTAGCAGCTGCTTCTGCTACCCCACCTATACAAGTATCAGCAATAACACATTCTACAGGTGTACCATTTGGATACTTCAGATTTTCTTCTAAAAAATTAGCCACAGCTTTAGCCATTCCCATTGTCTGACCTTCTAATGATTCTCTAATTCCCTTGCGACGACCATCAATAGCAGGCCTTATGCCGATTTTAGGTAAATTACCTCTTAAGCGATGTTGTTTGTTAATTTTTAAATTTGTTTTATTTGACATAATTTTACCTCCTATAAAATCTAAATTATTTTTAAAGAATATTATTTTTTAATTTAATTCTTACTACGGCGGTGTCTATCATAAATAACAGCTGAAATTATAATTATCCCAATTAAAACCTGTTGAATAAATTCAGATATATTTAATAAATTAGCACCATTTCTTAGCACACCCATAATTAGGGCTCCAATTATTGTACCTAAAATACTTCCTTCTCCACCCAATAAACTTGTTCCACCGATTACTGCAGCAGCAATAGCATCTAACTCATAACCTGTTCCAGCAGTAGGCTGTCCGGTTACTAATCTAGAGGCCTGAACTATGCCACCTAATGATGCCATCAACCCTGATATAGTAAAAACAATTATTAAATATTTATCAACTTTAACACCTGACAGGCGAGTTGCTTCTGCGTTACTACCTATTGCATATGTATATCTTCCTATTCTTGTCTTCGATAAAATTAAATGTGCTATTATAGCAACAATAATTAAAATAAAAACCGGTACTGGAAAAAAACCAAATATTTTTCCTGCTCCCATAAAATCAAATTCACTTGGTAAACCTGAGACTGGAATACCTCCTGTAATTATTAATGCTAATCCCCTGGCAATACCCATCATACCTAAAGTTGCGATAAAAGAATGGATCTTACCCTTGGTCGTCACTAGACCATTAACAAAACCTATTGCTGCACCAACCAATAATCCAAAAATAATAGATAAATACATATTGATTCCATTAGCCATACTTATGGTAGTTATTACTCCTGCTAATCCTAGTACTGACCCCACAGATAAATCTATTCCAGCAGTAATTATTACAAACGTAACACCTATACCTAATATGGCAATAACTGTAGTCTGAATACCTATAGCCATAATATTAGTTAAGGTAAGAAAATAGGGTGATGCAATAGAAAGTATTATACAAATTATCAATAATCCAGTAAAAGGAATAATCTTCTCAGAAAACCTCTTAAAAAAACTCATTTGGGTTTCATTGACACCATTATCAATCACTATTTTTCACTCCTTTTTAATTTAATTTTTAATTAATTACATTCATAGTGGCATAATGCATAATTTTTTCCTGTGTCGCTTCTTTTGAACTTAATTCCCCCGTAATTTCACCCCTTGACATAACAAGAATTCTATCACTCATAGCCAGGACTTCAGGCAAATATGAAGAAACCATAATTATTGTTGCCCCATTTGACACCAGACGGTTCATCAATTCAAATATTTCTGCTTTTGCCCCAACATCAATCCCTCTTGTAGGTTCATCGAAAAATAAAATATTGCATTTCCTGGATAGCCATTTGGCTATAACTACTTTCTGTTGATTACCACCACTTAAATACTTAACCTTTTGTTCTATTGAAGGTGTTTTAATTCTTAAATTATTTACAAATTCTTTACCTACTTTTTCTTCCTTGTCGTTATTGATAAAAATATTGTTAACATATTCTTTTAAATGGGTTAAAGTAATATTATCCTTGACACTCATACCCAGGTTTAATCCATGTTCTTTTCTACTTTCAGGAACAAGGGCTAACCCCAGTTCAATAGCATCACCAGGAGAATTTATTTCTACTTGGTTACCATTAACAAATATTTTACCTGAATCTATTTTGTCTGCACCGAAAATGGCTCTGAGCAATTCTGTCCTCCCGGACCCCACCAAACCTGCAATACCAACAATTTCACCTTTTCTTGCAGTGAAAGATATATTCTTCAAAATTTTTCCCCGGGATATATTTTCCACCCGTAATGTTTCTCCTTTAATATCAACTTTTTCTTTTGGAAAAAGCTCATCAACATCCCTTCCAACCATTAATGATATTAGCTTATCAGGGTCAGTAGACCCGGGTACAACATCAATTTTTCTCCCGTCTCGTAATACCGTAACTCGATCTCCGATCCTATTAATTTCTTCTATATAATGTGATATATATATTATTGAAATACCTTCATTCTTTAATTGTTTAATTACTTCAAATAAATTTTCTTTTTCTTCGTCAGTTAAAGCTGCTGTAGGTTCATCCATGATAATAATTTTTGAATTTAAAGACAGAGCTTTAGCTATTTCTACCATTTGTTGTTGAGCTACTCCTAAATCTTTTATTTTAGATTCAGGAGATATATTAACACCCAATCTCTTTAATACTCTTTTACTTTCTTTATACATTTTTTCTTCATCTATATACCCTAATAACTTATTTTTAAAAGGTTCTCTTCCCAGAAAAATATTTTCTTGAACATTTAAATGAGGGGCTAAATTAAATTCCTGGTAGATCATACTTATACCTAGTTCCATAGCTTTTTTAGTATTCTGAATTTCGACTTTTTGACCATCTATATAAATTTCGCCTTCAGTCCTTGAATACACACCTGTTAAAATTTTCATTAATGTAGATTTACCAGCACCATTTTCACCTAACAAAACATGAACTTCTCCTTTTTTTACTTCTAAATCAACCTGATCAAGGGCTTTAACACCTGGAAATACTTTTGTTATTTTTTCCATTTTAACAGCAATTTCATAGTTCAAGAAGAAACCCTCCTTTCTGTATCCATTCTCTTCTTCTCTGATTCTGATCAGAGAAGAAGAGAATGGTTTATACATAGGTTATTTTATTGTTTTAATGGAAATAAGACTTTATAAACTTCAGGGTCATTCATGTTATCTGGAGTGGCTACAACTACTCCTGTATCAATTAATTTTTCAACTTCTTCTCCTTCCAAAGCAGCTACAGCATTTTTTACCCCTTCATATCCCATCATATATGGTCTTTGTACAATCAGGGCATCAATAATACCTTCTTTCATAGCATCTATCTCAGTTTGTGCTGCATCAAAACCAACTAATATTACATCTGCTGTTTTTCCTCTAGCTTTCAAGGCTCTTGCCGCACCAACTGCTCCTGCTTCATTAGCTGCAAAAATACCTTTCAAATTTGGATGTGCTGTTAAAATATTCTCAGTTACTTTCATTGCTGTAGCATAATCACTCTGGGAATACTGAACAGCTACTAAATCAATATTTTTATAATTTGAAATTCCCTCTTTAAAACCATTTTCACGGGCTATAGAAGTTGCGGCACCAGCTACAAAAGGTATACAGGCAACCTCACCTTTTTTACCAATTATATTTGCTAAAACTTCAGCCGCTTTCTTGGCAGCTTCTTTATTATTGGTAGCTATATGAGATATAGGAAAATCTGCATTAATACCAGAATCTATAGTAATTACAGGAATTCCCGCTTCATGTGCCCTTTTTAAAGGTGGTATTAAAGCATTAGCATCAGTAGCAGCAACAACAATAGCGTCTATCTTTTTGTTTACAAAATCATTGATTACGTTTACTTGTTTAGCCACATCTGTTTCCTGAGCAGGACCTCTCCAAACAATTTCTGCACCTAATTCTTTAGCAGCTGCTTCTGCCCCAGCTTTTACAGTTAACCAATAAGATTGACTTAAACCTTTTGGACTAACTAAAATTTGATATTTTTCTGATGCCTGTACATCTCCTACACTTAAAAATCCAACTGTGAGCAACAATACTACCAAAGCAACAAATAACGCTTTCCTAGTCATCTTAAAATCTCCTCCTGTTTTTTAATATTTTTAATTTTTTTAAAATATATGTTGCTTTTGTGTAATTCTCTTTGTTGAATACTCCTATAATTATATGACTTAAACCTTATAACTAATTATTTTTCTTTACTGTTTAAATACCTAGCAAATATAACCACCCCCTATTAATATATAATTTAGAACATTTTGTATTTATAAAACCGTTTTTATGAAATAAATTAAAAAAAACCCACTTCTAAGAATAAATACTTAAAGTTGATGTGGGTTCTTATTAAAAGTTATATTATATTACTCCCCATATATTGAAGCTTTTTGTTCTTATTTTTAGTAAAATCGGTTTTATGATATTTCAAAAAAATATTTTTAAATATATTATTATAAATTTTTATTAATATATTATTTTTTATGAAACCGATTTTATTTATTTTTAAATCACGCCATTATTACTATTTTAATTATAATATATCAATTTTAAATAGTCAAGCTTTTTTTAAAATATTTTTTTGATTTAATTTTTTTAATTTTTTATTTTACGTACTATCTTTAATTTTACGTACTATCTTTAATGGATGATTTTCTGATTATCAATTCTGGTTCAAAAACTATTTTTCTTTTTCTATGTCCATTATCACTCATTTCAATTCTTTTAATTAATATCTCTGCCGCAGCTTCTCCCATTGTATAAGCAGGTTGCTTCATAACAGTAAAGAACGGCTCTATTTCATAAATTAAATTAAGATCATCAAAACACACTATCGCAATATCATCAGGTACAGATATTCCTTCCTCTTTCAAAGCTTTATAAACTTCCAGGGCCATTAAATTATTAGCTACAAATATAGCAGTTGGGGGTTCATTTAAACCCAATAATTCCTTTGTCATTTCATAAGCTTTTTCTCCAGAATAATCTTGACTTACATAATCAATTTTAATATAATCCTCTTCAACACTGATACCTGCTCTATTTAAAGCAGTTTTATACCCTTCAAATCTCTCTCTACTAGTTGATACATGTAAAGGCCCAGTAATCATAGCTATATCCTTATGTCCATTATTTATAAGATGGTTGACTAAGTCTATTGCACCTTGATAATTATCACCACATACAATATCTGCATCTAATCCCTCAACTTTACGATCTAATAATATATATGGAATATTTCTATCACTAAATTCACTTATATGTTCACTCGTTTTTCCTACTGTACTTATAGCTACACCATCTATTCTTTTTTTTAATACCATCTTTATATAATCTTTTTCTTTCTCTAACCTTTCATCCGTATTACATAAAATAGTATCATAACCTAACTTATTAGCCTTATCATCAAATCCTTTTAAAATTGAAATAAAAAAAGGATTCTCTATATCTGGAATTATTAATGCTAATGTTTTAGTATTATCTTTTTTAAGGCTACTGGCATTAGCATTGGGGACATATTTTAGTTTTTTACAGGCCGCTTCTACTTTTTTTCTTGTTGTTTCAGTTACATTATTATAATTATTTAAAACTCTTGATACTGTAGAAGGTGAAACTCCCGCTTCCTTAGCTACATCATAAATAGTAATCATAACTAACACCCTTTTAATTATGAAATCGGTTTTATATTTTTAAAAAATAAAAAATATAATTAAATAATACTAATAATTTTTTGTTTGTTAAAACTTAATATAATATTCGCACCAATTAAATTATTTACCTATATTATACTTCATTTTAAATTATTAGTCAAACGTTTTGCGGAAATTTTTAATTTTGTTATACTATTATTACTTTTAGTGCTTTTTTATTCGTCTAGCCAACCTTATTAACTATCGATGAAACCGGGTTTATGGCCGATTCCCCATATCATTTCTAAAATGTGTTTAACTACATCGTAAATAACCGTTTTAACCCCTTAAGATTTCATACTTCTATTTTGCTTTTTCACAATACCTATCAACCCCCCGTAACATAAAATTTAACATTCTTTTAGTTACAAGGTAACCTTCTATAATCGCTTATTAGCCATTTATTCTTAATTTTTTTTACAATCAATTCGACCTGGTATCTATTCAATGGTTCCCCTTTAACCAGTTCTTTACTTGTAACTTCTTTTACTATTCCAATTACCCGGTATTTATCTCCTCCTATATTTTTTATTTTCTTAATTTCTATTTCTTCTGGCCATGGACTTGAAAAAGATCTCCCTGGTACCTTTGAAGGATTTGTTAACCATTTATTAAGTAATTCCCTTGTTACATAATCTTTATAATACTTATTTATATCTTTTATTAACTTATCCTCGGGACTTTGAAGTGAAACTTTTTTTAAATTACTCCCAAATTCAATTACAACCTCTTTAATTATATTTTTTTCCATATATGTTTTGTAAGTAATTAAACTGATAATAAAAATAATAGTAACAATTATTAAAATTATTTTCTTTTTACCCATTTTTCATTCCTCCATTAATATTTTACTCTATTCCTTTAAAATTGTTATGGTATTGTAAAACCAGATTCATAACTTTTTTAATTGTAATGTTTTCCTTCTTAACTTTGATATGTTGAACTACAGTAAGTAATATTTATTTTAATAAAATTGTAAGTTTATCCATTTTTTTATTTTCATATATATAATACTATAATTTATTAAAGCTCTCAATAAAAAAATTAAATATTAAACCGTAAACTTTAACTATCGTTAAATCAGAACATATTAGCATATTCAGGGGGCCCCGACCTGTTAAATAACCCTGTAAAAATATTAAAACCGCCTTTAAAGGCGGTTTTTTTACTATATAGACAATTATAAAGGTATAAACAAAATAGTTAACTTAAAAATTTTTATCCTTTAATGGCACCCTTTACTATCCCCTTTACTATATATTTCTGGACAAAGAAATACAATACCATTAAAGGCAATGAAGCCAGAAACATGGCTGTAATTGCCAGGTCCCAGCGATGAGTATACTGGCCCATAAATGTTGCTGTTGTTCCCAGGGGTATGGTCTTATTTGCCTCAGATTGAAGTGTTATCAAGGGTAGTAAAAAATCATTCCAGATCCATAAAGATTGTAAAATAATTACTGTACTGGTGATTGGTTTTAACAGGGGAAATATTATTTTAAAAAATATTTGAAACTCACCGGCTCCATCAATAAGGGCTGCTTCTTCTAACGACATCGGTAATGTTTTAATATACCCATAATACAAAAAAATTGCCATGGGTGAACCCAGTGCGATATAAACCAGTATAATTCCAATACGGGTATCTATAACATTAATATCTTTCATGATTTTTACCAGGGGTATCATTACAGCCTGAAAAGGAATGACCAGGGTTAAAATAAAATATACTAACAGACCTTTGCTTACGTTATCATGAGAACGGGCTAGCTTGTATGCGGCCATTGATGCCAAAATAACAATTCCCAGAAGGGATATTGATGTAATTATAATTGAATTTGTAAATAATTTTAAGTAATTAGCCTTTTCCCAGACCTCAACAAAATTATTTAAATTGAACTTTTCAGGAAACCGGGAAGTATACATCAATACCTCCCGGAATGGTTTGAAAGAATTTATTATCATAAAATATATAGGAATAAACCAGATTACAGAAACAATTCCCATTAATATACCAATGACATATTTGTTAACAGTTATATGAATGACACTTCCATTTTTGTTACTGTTGCTAGAACCATGCTTGCTCATATCTTTACCTCCTCCCGGGAAGTAATACGGAAGTGAATTACAGTAATAATTACAATTATAATTGTTAAAACTATCGCTTTTGCATTGGCATAACCCAGTCGGTTAAAGACAAAAGCCTCCCGATAAATATTTAACATGGCTACTTCAGAAGCATGGCCTGGTCCACCCCCGGTCAAAGAATATATTATATCAAATATTTTAAGAGACATTGATATATTGAGAAAGGCACCAATAGATACAATGGGAAGCATTAATGGCAGTTTTATTTTAAAGAATATCTGCCATGAATTTGCACCATCTATTGAAGCAGCCTCAATAACATTTTCATCAACACCCTGCAGGGCCGCAATATAAATGGTCATTATGTATCCCAGTCCCTGCCACAGGCTAACAATTACCACTGAATAGATAACAATCTCAATATCTCCAAGCCAACTATTATTGAACAATTCAATTCCTGTGGCCTCATATAAGCTCCCTGATATTTTAGAAAACATAAATTTCCAGATAAAACCCGAAACAACCATACTAATCATGTTGGGAAGGAGTATTATCCCCCTGTATAGATTATTTAGTTTAAAATTATTAGTTAAAGCAATGGCAAAAATCATAGCCAGGATATTTGTTAATAAAACATTAACAAAAGCAATATAAAAAGTTGTATTTATGGAATTTATAAACACATCATCTATCTTAAACAGGTTTATATAATTATCAAAACCAACCCAGTTTATACTACCCCCTACCCCCTTCCAATCAGTAAAGGAATAATATATCCCTTCAAACAGGGGCAGGATAAAAAATAAGGTATATAACACAAATATAGGACCAACAAAGGCCAGAAACAAATAGATTTTTCGGCGTTTTGACCTATCTGCAAGAAACATAAACTTTCCTCCTGGATATTACCTTATTGATAAAAATTAAATAATGTATTAATTCATATTTTTTATCAGTTATTTATCCATAGATTTAAACCATTCTGCATCAAGCTTTTCCATAACCTGCTCTCTGGTAAGTTTACCGGCTATATATTCCTGCAGAACTGTTCCCATAGTAATAAAGAAATTATCAGGCATCTTTACAAACTGGGTATCCTGAATTACCTCACCACTTTCAATCGCTGTAATAATATCCTCATTAACTCCATGGGTCTCAAAAGTTATTCCAAAGGGATTAAGACATTTAATTTCTTCTTTAAAGATTTTACGACCTGAACCATTTATCATAAAATCAAAATATTGATTTACAACCTCTTTATCAGTTTTGGAGTTAATACAAAAATAACCATCATAATCTATATAGAGTTTGTTCTTTTCCGGGTTATTGGTAAAAGGTATGGGAGCCATGTGACTTGAACTGGCCACATCAGGATTTAAATCCTGAACCAGGTCCATAACCCAGGGACCCTGTACCAGCATAGCTGCTTCTTCCCGGGCATAAAGGACAACAGATTCTGTGTAATCGGTACCCAGTGGATTATCCTGGCTGTATTCTACAAATAAGTCAACAAAATCCATAACCGGTAGTGTATAATCTTTAAAACTGGCTTCTTTCTGATACATTTTATTTACCCAACCATCAGGGTTCATAACTTCATGCCCAACCTGAAATAAAGGACTTCCCAGAGTCCAGACATCTTTGGCTCCGGCGGCAAATGGTGTTATTCCTGTTTTCTTTAATTTTCGGCATGCTTCTCTAAGCCCTTCAAGGGTATCAGGAAATTTTTTAATTCCAGCCTTCTTAAAGAGTTTTTCATTATAGACTATACCACGTCCGGTAATAAACAGGGGAATTATATAAATATTACCATCAGAAAAAGTTAAAGACTCTTTAAAATCATCTGATAAATTATCCATTACTTTAAAATCACTGACATCCCTTATTTTACCGGCTTCAATAAAATCTTTTAAAGCCCTTTCCCCGGGTATTGAGGCAGCAAATATATCCGGTAATTGGCCTGCTGCATCTTTGGTTTTAAGAACAGTATTATACTCCTGGCCTATTATTTCATTTTTAATAACAACGTTGGGGTGTTCTTCCTGAAAAGCCCGGGCCATAGTCTCCATAGCATCTGCAATTTCACTTTTATAAAAGAAGAATGTTAACTTAAACTGTTTATCTTTTGTTGCCTTCTCCCCAACTGTTTTAGATCCACACCCGGATATTAAACCTATAACCAGTAAGACAGTAATTACTAATAAAAACCCCCTCAATTTACTTTTCTTCAAAATCTTTTCCTCCTCTCCCCGGTTAAGGGACTTAATTTAATATAACCAGCATCTTTTTGTGTTCACGGGCACATCTGTATTTATTGTAGTACAATTTTCACAAAAAATCAACGTTTTTTTACAAAGTTTATGGAGAAGAATCCCTTCCGATAGTTTACAGGGGAGGAATTTTATCCGGGTTTATAGAAAGAGACCCTTCTCCTGATAATTATAGACCTGCTCCGAAAACTATTTATTAATAGAATAAGATATCCTTATCAATCTCCATATCTTCATTTAAAACTTGAATTGAAAAGCCAAATTCACGTCCGGTGTAGGGATGGTTTGATTCAAAGGTAAGTTCTACATCTACCCTGTTTTCACCCTGTTCTAGTCTAGTTTTAACTAATTCATCAATTGCATAATCATCTGTGTCTATAATTGTTTTCCCATTAACCTTAACTTTAATGGTTGTCTCCCCTTTAACCCTGAAATATACTTCTTTATCTTTATCACTTTCAATATTTACAAAACCTTTAGCATATCCTTTCTTTACGGAATAATCCAGGAAGTCAACCGGGCACACACCTTTAGCATCAATATTGAGGTAACTCAGTAATTTTACATAACCCCAGGCATTATTCTCCCTTTCAGATACATCGAAGAAAAGGTCTTTATCAGTAATATGCTCTTTAGAAACAGCCACTCTCCATTTTTTTGCATAACCATTACCAACATTTACATTCCTTTCGAAAACAACATTACCATCATTGTCCTTAATATAAACTTTCACTTCTTCACACTGGGGCATTTTGTCGGTTAATGGCTTAAACAGTACTTGCTTATGGTAGTAATCGTTTACTTCAAATTTTTCAACAGGACGATTTGGAATACCTTCAACATAATAGTGTACTGGTTTTTCGATGTCAAGCACATATTTCCTGGTTTCTTTAGTATTATTAACCAGTAAGATATTCATTTTAACCTGACCGTTGTAGCGCCTGTCCATGGTATCTACAAAAAGTTCAAGGTCTTGTTTCCTATCTTCTTCTGTTTCCAATTCAAGGTCAGAAAGTTTAACTTCCCTGACCGTTCCCAGTTCATACTCAAAACTTTTAGAAGCCTTCTTATATTTGTCGACCACATGGGTTACTGTAAGCTTTCTGGTTTTATTATCTATTTTATAACCATGATTCTCAGTAGTTATAATCAACTTTCCACCCGATAATTCGACCTTTATCTTATTATATTTGCCACTCTCATATTCATAGGTTGTTCCATTATCTTCATAAATATATTTTATATCCCCATCATTACCATATACATTAATATCATACTCTTTGTTTATGTCAACAGCATTTTGTTCAATATTCCCTCTTATTATAATTGAGTTGTTCCTTACATAAAGTGGCAGTTTTTCAACTGGTGCCAGTGAAGTTATTTCCTGACTGCCATGAAGCTTTTCCCCCGTATAAAAGTCATACCAGATACCGTCTGGAAGGTAGGTTGTTTTTGTTCTGGACCCATTATCGACAACAGGTGATACCAGAATATCCCCGAACATATACTGATAGGGATATTCCATGACCCGACGATCATTGTAGTCGAATATTAATGGTCTTACCAGACTGACTCCGTTTTCGGTCATCTCTTTAGTTAAAGAATAAATGTATGGCATTAAACTATAGCGTAGTTTAATATAGTCGGTTACAATTTCTTCTGTATCCTGACCATGGGACCAGGGTTCATTCTCTACTTTTGTACCATGAGTTCTAAAAATACCGCAGAAAGTTCCAAATTCAAACCAGCGGACATACATTTCCGGTGTAAATCGGGGATCAGCATGGAATCCTCCAATATCAGTACACCAGTAAGGCTGTCCTGAGATAGATACATTTTGTCCCTGAATAACACTATCCTTTAAAATCTGCCAGCTGGCAAATACATCACCTGACCATAAAGCAGTATTATAATTTTGAATACCAAGGCTCATGGTTCTTGCCAGAATAAAGGGGCGAGTCTTTTTGTCTTCAGTCTGGGCTTCATATAGATTTTTACTCCATTGATAGGTATACATATTATGATATTTTTCCCTTGACCCCAGTGAATTTTCGCTACCCGGTAAGTCAAATTCAGGCTCACCCATATCAGTCCAGTAGCCTCTTACTCCATCATCATACAGTCTGGAAATTTCATTCCACCATTCTTTTTTTGCATCGGGATGAAAATGATCAAAAGTGGGTCTAGCCCCTTCAGGAACTCTGGTGATAAGTCCTTTTTCTTTAAATTTATTATACTTAAGACTATCCCTTTCAATAAAGGGATGCTGGGCCTGCATTATCTGAATACCAAGATCGTTAATCTCTTTTATAATCTCCTTCATATTTTCAGGAAAATATTTACCATCCCATTCCAGGTCACCGAACTGTTTAAACCACATCCAGTCAATAACCAGACAATCACATGGTATTTCCTTTTCTCTCATCTTCCTGGCAATCCTCAATACCTCTTCCGCACTTTTATAACGGTTTTTACACTGTATAAAACCAAGAGACCATTTTGGCATCAGGGACGGATAACCGGTCAAATCATAGTATTTATTCAGGGCTTCCTGATAATCTCCCAGAAGAATATAAGCATCAATTTCGGGATCTTCCCAGACCAGTATTGATATGGTATCTTCACCGTTTTCACAACATTTTCTGTTCCAGTCAAAGGGGGATGGAGCAATATCTGCAATTACCGGCTCATCGGGAACAACCGGTTTTCCAAAAGCCATCCTGACCGGATATGAAGTATTTACAAAAAACCATAACCCCTCGATGATAGATAAAATGGGACTGTACAGTTATTAGCCCGATCATAGGCATTACATTGATGCCAGGCTACTCTTTGCACATTTCGGTTATCAAGGTTTGCCATATGGTCCTGACCCAATCCCAGTACTATTTCATCTTCATTATAATCAAACCTTAAACCTGTTTCCTTTTCAGTTTCAAAAATAAAATCAAGTTTAGTTGCAAATATATCATTTTTGTATTTCTTGCTATGTACTTTAAGTTCCAATGGGTCAGGGTTTATAACTAACACGTTTTCAGCATCGACCTCATACTCTACCACAGTTTTTAAATTACTAACTTCAAAAGATTTCAATACTTTTTTATTTTTTACAATAGAAATGCGGTTATTATCATCATAGTTATTCAGAACTTTCAAATTAATAACACCATTATCAAGTAAGTTAATTACCAGATTATCCATAATCTAATTTACCCCTCCCTTGTGTTTAAAATTTAACACTCTTTACAAAATTAATACTGAACATTGATTACAAAACTTACTGAAAAATTTATTAATTATACCCCCGGCCAATACTGACCGGGGATAAACATTTTATTTTATCTTATAGATCCTGGCTTCATAAGGCCTTAAAGTCACTTCAGTTCCTTTGACCTTTTGACCCCCCTTATAATTAGAGATAATCAGCTCTTTATCTTCTAAGTTATAAGGGCTAACATCACAGCTTGTCTCTTTATCTGTAAAGTTTAGAAGAACAAGCATTTCTTCATTGTCTAGAAATCTTCGATAGGCATACACATCGTCATTTCCTTCATCTACCAGTTCATAGTCACCATATATTAGAACATCATTATCTTTCCTGGTTTTAATCATACGACGGAAATAATGGAGAATTGAATCAGGGTCTTTTTCAGCTTCTTCAACATTAATTTCAGTATAATTGGGGTTTACCTTTATCCAGGTCTCTTCAGCATCAGAAAAAACTGCATTTCTGGAGTCATTCCATTGAATTGGAGTCCTGGAATTATCCCGTCCTCTGTATAATAATCCGGGCATTATTTCTTCCTTAGTTTTACCCTTACTTATCTGTTCATTATAATAATTAATCATTTCAATATCCCGGAATTCTTCCACACCTTCAAAGGGGCAATTTGTCATACCTATTTCTTCCCCCTGATAGATATAGGGGGTACCCCACATAGACAGCAGGAAGGTTGCTAACATTTTAGCAGATTCTTTGCGGTATTTTTTATCATCACCAAACCTGGACACTGCCCGTGGTTGGTCATGGTTCATAAGATAAATACTGTTCCAGGCCTTACCATATAACTTTTTATGCCATTTTGTATATACTTTTTTAAAACCATGAACATCCCAGTTACCTATACTGAAGCGGCTTCCATTTTTACCATAATCAATGTCCATTCCCTCAAATTGAAAGAGAGTCTGGAGTTCTCGCCTGTCTTTACCAACTATTAACAGGGCATCTTCAGGTGATACTCCGGGGCATTCTCCAACGGTCATACAGTCATAGTGACTAAGAACATCATCATGGAGTTCCTGTAAAAATTCATGTAATCTGGGCCCATTGGCATATTTATCACCAAGATCCTTCCCACTGGGATTATCAGTTGGAAAATCTTCAAAATCAGGATCCTTTGAAATAAATCCAATAACATCCATTCTAAATCCATCGACACCTTTATCAAGCCAGAAACGCATTATATCCTTTACTTCTTCTCTGACCTTTGGGTTTTCCCAGTTCAAATCAGGCTGTTTTTTGGAAAACAGATGGAGATAATATTCACCGGTTTGTTCATCATACTCCCAGGCAGAACCCCCGAAATAGGAAACCCAGTTGTTGGGAGGGCTACCATCAGCTTTTGGCTTTTTCCAGATATAATAATCCCGGTAGGGATTATCTTTGGACTTCCTGGACTCAACAAACCAGCGATGTTCATCAGAAGTATGATTCACTACCAGATCCATGACAAGTTTTAATCCCCGCTTATGCATTTCAGAGAGGAGAAGATCAAAATCCTCCATGGTGCCAAACTGGGGTAATATTTTTCTATAATTGCTAATATCATACCCCATGTCATCACATGGAGACTCGTAAACGGGATTTAACCAGATAACATCAACACCAAGGTCTTTTATATAATCGAGCTTTTCAATAATACCCCTTAAGTCCCCGATACCATTACCAGTAGTATCATTAAAAGAACGCGGGTATACTTGATAAACTACCGCCTCTTTCCACCAGCTTTTCTCTTTTTTAGTCATTTCCTTCAGCCTCCTTAAATAACTTTGCTTACTAAATGTTTGTTTATATAACTTAAGCAGGATTTACTGCTTTATTATCAGAACTATCTTTAATTTCATCTGCATAAGGGTCATAATTCCTGGCTTTATTAATAACAACAGTTATGAAGGTAGCCACAAATACTATTCCCATAAAAATAGCACTTGACACAACTGTAGCCCTTAATCCAAAGGATGCTTTAATACCACTGGAAATAACAGGAGCAACGATTGGTCCCACAGAACTTGTCCCCAGGAACAGAGTTACCAATTTTGAAGTGGTTTTTCTAACCTGAAGGGTACCAAATGAAGTAATAGTTGAATTCATCGCGGAGAAACCTAAACCGAGCAAAGCAACAATCACAAATATTAGACCCGGGGTAGCTGCATAAGCATAAATGAGTAAAGCAATTATTGTTAAAACAGATACACACATAATATAAACTTCTCCGGTAATCTTTTTAAGAATATAACTGGCCCCGGCCCTACCAATACCAACAAACATCCAGAAAATAGATGTCAATAAACCAGCTTTGGCCAGTCTCATACCAAGACCTTTTTCAGCATATACAGTTAACCAGGTTGTCAGCGAAACTTCAGATAGAGCATAGCATAACAATCCAATAACCAGTACCCATACACTTAAGGGCCAGCTCTTAATCTGTTCTAGAACAGGGGGTTCAACTTCTCTATCATCATTTTCTTCTTTCTTTTTAACAGGAGTAATAACATTTTCAAATTTAGTTCCAAGGGATAGCAGAAAAGACAGAAAAATTACTACCAGTGAATAGGTAAAAACCAGTTTCCAGGAAAGGCCTGCTTCAAGCATAACCCCTCCAAGATAGGGGGCAACAGTAGCACCTAAACTATAGAAAAAGAGTAAGAAAGCTAATTTTGCATTACGCTCTTTGTTTTCATACATTGAGACAATAAAATAATTACCCAGTGAATAGACTGTCCCAACCCCAAAACCATACAGAAAGATAGCATATGTAAACACTTTAATACCTGGGGCCATCCACATGGCAACCCCACCAGTAAGCAGAACCAGGGTTTTTAGAATTATAGTTTTCTTAATAGATAAGAAATTCAGGACAAAACCAGTTGTTGAAATAATCATTATTGTACTCCCGAGACTAAACAATGAAAATGTAGCTGCAATAGCTGAAGTATCTACACCCAGGTCTTTAGCAGCTGAGGTAATAATTATTCCTAGAGAGCCACCACATAAACCAATAAAAGTAATCAAAAGATAAGCAATTATCGTTATCCGGGTTCTATCATTTTTAAGAGTTAAATTCATTTATTTAATCCCCCCTTTTGTTCTCGTGAACATTTTTTTATAAAAAAATAAATTCCTCTTATAAGCCTTGTTAATATAGTTATTGCAGGGTGATAAAAACTTTTCCTGATTTTATATAAAACTTATTATCAGCAAGTAAAATGTTCGCGCTAACATTTTTGTTAAAAAAATATATGTTTCCCCTTGCTTTATGCTTTAAACCACCCCTTCCCTCTACATGTATTAAGTTTGAAGTTATAAATCTTACTAATTAAACCTGGTATTAATCAGATTTAATTGCTCCTATAACTATATTTTATTTAATTTAAAGAAATTTGTCAACAATTTTTAAAAACTAATCAAAATCATCTAAATTATGTTTTTTATTAATTGTACTCGCGACCAGAATCCCTATTTAATTTGGGTTCTCTCAGTATCATAAACAGGTTGTTGTAAAAAGTTTTTTAAATAAAGCTCCTCCACCTTTAAATTCTCTTTAGTAACTATATCATATCCAATGGTCACTTCTTTAGTGGGGGTAGTATTTTCATAAATTAAATAGTTTAACATATACTTAAGGGCAAGATACCCCTGAAGAAAGGGGCGTTGATACAACACCGAATTAATAATTCCTTGCTTAATGTAAGACTTCACTTTTTTATTAAGATCATAACCCACTAAAACTACATCTCTTTTACCCAATTCTTTAAGGGCCCGGGCTACATAAAGAATTTCTACTGTAGTAAAAATCCCATGTATGTCTGTCTTTTCCTTAAGTATCTGTTTGGTTATTTTATAGGCTTCATCCAGGTCTTTAACATTCTGCCAGGTACTTATATCGAGATGAGATCTTTCCATTACAATGTCCATAAAACCCTTAAGCCTTTTATAAGAAGAAACATACTGATAAACAGACCCTATAATGGCTATATTGCCTCTTCCAGTAAGGAGGTTAGATAAAATGTCACCTGCTATTCTCCCTCCACTATAGTCATCATTACCAACAAAAAATAATCTATCATCACAATCAATATCCATATTTACCGTACCAAATTCAATATTTTTTTCTTTACAGACCCGGGCGATTTCTTTAACTTTCTCCACATTCAAAGGCATAACAATTACCCCATCTATATCTTTATCTTTTTCTAACACTGCATACATTTTTTCAACCTGTTTATCCGGGTCTTCAGTACTGGTCCAGTAGAGATTATATTTTACCCCAAAATGTTTAAATTCATTAAAAGCAAGATTAAAACCAGCTTCAATATGATGATTAAAATGATCATTACTTGTTTTAGCGCAAAAAACACTGACCCCCACTGTTTTCTGACGGGCCAGGGTCCTGGCAATCGGATTAATTTGATAATTAAGCTTTCGGGCTGTTTCTATTACCTTTTTCCTGGTGTTTTCATCCACTGGTCCGGTTCCGTTCAAGGCCCGGGCAACAGTAGTCCTGGAAATACCAAGCATATCAGCAATATCCTGTTGGGTTACCTTTTTCATAACAACATTACCCCTTTTAACTAATTCCAGTTATCTAGCCTAAAATTAATTTAAATACCATAGTCAAGGATTAACGTGGAATTTTAAAGCTACGAAAATCAATTATAACAAAATACAAATTATAAGAGGTACTGAAATAATAAATAATCTTTTAACATTCCTATTATAACATTACCACATTTACAACTCAATAAGGTAAATCAAGACTGGATATTTCTACTACCAGGTTTTTCAACCTCATAACCCTGTTGGCAAAGGGGGCATTCTTCAGGTAAATATGACTTGATATCAAGTTTAATTAAAGGACGATAGGGGTATTTAAAATCAACCTTACCGGCACTCCGGTCGACAAGGGAACTTACGCCTACAATGGTACCTCCTGTTTTCTCGAGTAGCTGGAGTACTTCCTTAACCGAACCACCTGTTGTGACCACATCTTCAACAACCAGTATCCTTTCACCAACTTCAATTTTGAAATTACGCCTTAATGCCATTTGACCATTTTCCCTTTCTGCAAAAATAGCCCTGATTCCTAAAGCCTGTCCAACGGCATAGGAAACAACAATACCCCCAATAGCTGGACCAATAACGACATCAAGATTATCATCTTCCCAAAATTGAGCAATTCCTTCTGCCAGTTCATTGGCGTATTCAGGGTATTGCAAGACACGGGCACACTGGAGGTATTTTTCAGCATGCCTTCCCGAACTCAGTAGAAAGTGTCCTTCCCTGAGAACACCGGTTTTTTTAAAAATTTCAATAATTCTGTCCTGTTTCAACATTAATACCACCTTCCTTTTATAAAATTGTAAACATAATTTCTGGACTACCTGTTTAGAGTATATTTATAAAGCCTTTCCTTTCAACTCCCCTATTCTCTCAATATTATGTTTAATAAGATAGTCATGTATCTCACGTAAAACCTTTTGACCGGCCAGGGGATCAACCAGATTTGCAGTGCCTACTGCTACAGCACTGGCCCCGGCAAGAATAAATTCAAGGGCATCTTTTCCGGACATAATCCCCCCCATTCCGATAATAGGAATTTCAACCTGTTGAGCCACCTGGTAAACCATTCTTAAGGCTACCGGTTTTATGGCAGGCCCGGATAACCCCCCGAAAATATTTCCCAGGACAGGCTTTTGTTTTTCTACATCTATCGCCATCCCCAGTAAAGTATTTATAAGGGATAAAACATCTGCCCCAGCTGATTCAGCAGCCCGGGCAATTTCTACAATATCAGTAACATTGGGGGATAATTTAACAATAACAGACCCCGGGTAGTTTTCTTTAACCTTCTTTGTAACTCTATAAACCAGTTCACTATCTGTTCCAAAAGCCATTCCCCCACCTGCCAGGTTTGGACAGGAGACATTAACTTCCAGAGCTGATATCTCAGAATAGGGAGCAAGTTTATCGGCCAGGCGGGCAAAATCTTCTACAGCATGTCCCGAAATATTAACAATGACCGGTATTTTAAAATCCCGCAGTACCCCTATATAATTTTTAATAAAGGACTCTATACCCGGGTTTTCAAGTCCTATTGAATTTAAAAGACCACCAGTGGTTTCTGCAATCCTTGGATTTAAATTACCTGAACATGGTTTCAGAGTTAAACCTTTAATAACAATCGCCCCGAGCTTATTGAGATCATAATAATCTTTAAACTCAATACCATATCCACAGGTACCGGAAGCAGTCATAACTGGATTTTTTAAACTTAAAGGACCAAGATCAACTGAAAGATCAATCCTGTCCATCAAAAATCACCTCATTAATGTTAAAAACAGGCCCTTCCTTACAGACACGCTGGTTACCTTTTTCAGTGTTGCAAACACAGGATAAACAGACACCATACCCGCAACCCATTCTTTCTTCTAAAGAAATTTCTCCCATCAAATTGTGTTCCTCTGTAATTTCTTTCAATCTCTTTAACATTCCCCGGGGGCCACACCCGAAAATATAATCCGGGTTATAGTAAGAAAGCTGTTCTTCAAATAATTCAATGACATTTCCCTTATAGCCTGTACTACCATCCAGGGTAGCGTTTAACAAATTCAGGTCAAGTAAACCATAGCTTTCATTAAAAAAAGCCAGATCCTCTTCTGAATTACCACCAGCCAGTACCAGAACTCTGTTACTGGTTACCAGCTTTTTAGCCAGAAAATATAATGGTGCCAGTCCCATGCCCCCACCTATCAAGATTAAAAATTTATTTTTCCAGTCTGTTGAAAAACCTCTACCAAGAGGACCGAGTACATCCAGATGATTACCTCTATCCACTTCTTTGAGGATCTGGGTGCCCCGCCCAACTACCCGGTAAACAATGGTAACTATCCCCTTATCCCGGTTTATATCATAAATACTGAAGGGACGCCTGAGTAGAGGGTCATAAACATTATCAGAGCTAATTTTTATATGTAAAAACTGACCTGGTATCCCTTTCCTGGCAATAATACTATCAGCTAGATCTAACCTGTAATAACCATTTCCAAGTTGTTTGCTATTTTTGACAATCGCCATAATAACACCAACTTCCCGAATAATATCACTGAAATTTTTCACATATATTCCCTGGTATATGGAGAGACTCGGTTCCCTTGGTAATTTACCGGGAACCGGATATAAACATTTTCTTAGCTTATTTATACCTTATACCAATTCAATACTACCTGTTAATTCTGTTTCTTTATTGTCATCTAATATTGAGTCTGTATCCACTCCGTATATTCCCATAATCCCGTGCTGTTTCAAATAGTCCTCCCATTTCCTTACATTTTTTATATCCTTATCAAGGATTACTCCACCGACCATTACTTCAGTGGGGTGATAATTTTTTACCACCCTGCCATTCCATTCATCCCTTATTACCATCAGCATTCCTTCACACTCTTTTTTACAAAAGTCCCCTATGTTACCTACACTGGCTACCCTGCCTTCTACCTTCTTGCCAATTACCCCGACCAATGTACCCTTAATACAATTTCTGCCCTTCAAATTAAGTTTCCCTTTCATACTATCTTCTCCCTCCTAAGGCTGAATTTATTTTGTCCTTCATATCCAGAGCAGCTGCTCTGGCAGCGAGTCCAAATTCCTTTTCAACAAACCTGCCAGACCATGGTTCTCTACGATAGGCAAAGATAATACCCCTGGAGGAGTTAACTATAGCCCCCAGTCCATCATCATTAAAACCGTTAACTACATCTAAGACACTCCCACCCTGAACCCCGAATCCTGGAATCAGGAAATAGCTGTGTGGCATCTCATACCTGAGAATTTTAAGTTCCTCTGGATAAGTGGCACCAACTACTGCCCCCAGATTAGAATAACCATTCTCCCCAATACTATTTTGTCCCCACTCAGACACATACTGGCCCATTTTCTGATAGAGTTTATTCCCATCTTTTAAGACTAAATCCTGCAAATCACCGGAGCTGGGGTTAGATGTTTTTATTAACACAAAAGCCCCGTTCTCTTTATTTTCTATAAAAGGTTTAATCCCATCAACCCCGAGATAGGGATTTACAGTAATGGCATCCGCCTGAATTGAATTATCGAGACCCTGCCCCTTTAGATAGGCTTCTGCATATGCCCTTGCTGTTGAACCTATATCATTTCTTTTCCCATCAAGTATTACTAGCAAACCTTTTTGCCTGGCATACTGGACCGTTTCTTTTAATGCCAGCATCCCCGATGAACCTACCTTTTCATAAAAGGCAACCTGGGGTTTTACCGCTACTGCTATATCATAAATATTATCAATTATGGTTTTATTAAACCACCAGATGGCAAGTCCCAAGGCCACCTGCCTGGAGTTATCTCCTTTTACCTTTTCCCGGGCTTTATTCATCAGGTGCTTGGGCAACTGCTCAAGGTGGGGATCCAGTCCAACACAGACATGACTCCGCTTTTTTTTCACCTTTTCTATTAACCTATCTATAAAGGACTTCATTATTACCACTCCGGTCATCATAAACTATTTTACCATCCACTATAGTCATAACAACTTTACCGGTAAGTTCCCAGTCGGCGAAAGGAGTATTTTTCCCTTTTGATTTAAAGTTTTCCGGGTTAACCTGCCAGGTGCGATCCGGATCAAATATAGTAATATCTGCCCTGGCGTATCGTTTAATACCTTCAGCTTTGACCCCGACTATTTCTGACGGATTAATAACCATTAACCTGACCAGGTCCTCCCAGCTGATTTCGCCTGTTTTAATCAATCTATCATAAATAAGGGATAGTGCTGTCTCCAGTCCCGATATTCCGTTTTCTGCATAATCATATTCACCGAGTTTATCTTCAAAGGTATGGGGAGCATGGTCAGTAGCTATTACATCTATTATCCCTTCTTTAATCCCCTGTCTTAAGGCTGCTCTATCTTCTGAAGACCTGAGGGGAGGATTCACACGGGTATTTGGATTATAGCCCTTAACTGCTTTATCAGTCAATATTAGATGATGAGGGGTAACCTCTGCTGTTACCCGTAACCCTTTTTCCTTGGCCCGGGCAACCATTTCAACCCCTTTTCTGGTACTGAGATGGTCAATATGGAGACGGGCACCGGTAAAATCAGCAAGAATAATATCTCTGGAAATCATTACCTCTTCAGCTGCAGCCGGAATTGGTTTTAACCCGAGTATAGTTGAATAGTAACCTTCATTCATGACCCCATCACCTACCAGGTCCAGGTCTTCACAGTGGCTAATAATAGGAAGGTCGAAAGCCCGGGCATATTCCATGGCCCGTCTCATTATCTCAGAATTCATGACCGGATTGCCGTCATCAGAAAGTCCACAAACCCCGGCCCTGGCCAGAAAACCAATTTCGGCCAGTTCTTTCCCTTCAAGATTTTTAGTAATACTCCCGACGGGCAGTACTTTTACTACAGCCTCCCTGGCTTTTGATTTAATATATTCAACTGTTGCCGGGTTATCAGCTACCGGTCTGGTATTGGGCATACAGGCTATTGTCGTAAAACCACCTGCTGCTGCAGCCTCACATCCAGTTATAATTGTTTCTTTTTCTTCATAACCTGGTTCCCTCAGATGAGTATGCATATCAATCAACCCGGGAATAACAACCTTACCTTCAAGCTTTATAACCTGACAATTTTCTGGTTTAATTTCTTTTTTTATATTAATGATGTGTTTTCCTTCTATCAAAATATCATATTGGCCCCTGATATTATTAACCGGATCAATTACTGTACCGTTTTTAAGCAAGGTCCTCATCATTTATCTCCCTCCCGGCCAGTAAGTATAATAAAGCCATTCTTATAGCAACCCCGTTAGTAACCTGTTCAGTGATGACAGATTGTTCCCCATCGGCAACAATACTTTCAATCTCTATACCCCTGTTCATGGGACCAGGATGCATAACCAATGCTCTATCTTCCAGTTTCCTTAGTCTTACTTCATTCATTCCGTAAAAATGCCTGTATTCCCTGATGGAAGGGAACAAACCTTTTTGCTGTCTTTCCAGCTGTATTCTTAAAATGTTTACAACATCCACACCTTCAAGGGCTTCATCAAGGTCACGGTATACCTCAACCCCCATCTCCTCTATATCCCTGGGGATAAGGGTACCAGGTCCAACAACGCGAACCCTGGCCCCCAGTTTAGTTAACCCCCAGATATTGGACCGGGCCACCCTGCTGTGGGCTATATCCCCGATAATTAAAACATTCAAACCTTCTATTTTCCCCATCTTTTCCTTAATAGTATACATATCCAGTAAAGCCTGGGTTGGATGAGCATGAGCTCCATCCCCGGCATTGAGGACACTGGCTGAAAGGTTTTCTGCCAGAAACCGGGCTGCCCCCGGGGCACTGTGCCTGACAACCACAACATCAGCTCCCATAACTTCAAGGGTCCGGGCTGTATCAAGTAAAGTCTCTCCCTTGGCCACACTGCTGGAAGATTTTGAAATACTCATAACATCAGCACTGAGCCTCTTGGCAGCTATATCAAAAGATGACTTGGTCCGGGTACTCGGCTCAAAAAACAGATTTATAATAGTTTTACCCCTAA
Organism: Halothermothrix orenii H 168; assembly: GCF_000020485.1. GTDB lineage: Bacteria > Bacillota > Halanaerobiia > Halanaerobiales > Halothermotrichaceae > Halothermothrix > Halothermothrix orenii. Next base: position 1,010,527 of record NC_011899.1, on the reverse strand, counting down.
GGGTCGGGACTTTTTTTACTGTTCTTGTAAAAATTTCCTTCATGGCCTGGGCCGTATCCAGTATTTCATTTATTTCATCTGCCTCTACATTGTATAAACCAAGAAAATCTTTTCTTTTCAAAGCCATTTTAGTCCCCCTTTCCTTAATAATACATTTTTATTAACGTGTTAAGTGGCCTGGTTCAGGTTAAAGCATTTAAAGAAAACCCTGATGGATTACCATCAGGGTTCCTGTATTATTAGTTAGTCTCATATCCCAGCTCATTTATTTCATTTTTAATAACCTGTTTTTTGTATTCAGGATTTAATAGTTCAGGAAGGATATTAAGGAGCAAATTCAATATAATCCCAACCAGAGCAGCCAGTCCCATTCCAGCAAATTCAAAACGCCCGATTGTTATTGTTAAATTACTTATACCAACAACCAGTATCACTGAAACAATAACCAGGTTACGGTTATCAGAAAAATTCACCTTATTCTCAATTAAAGTCCTGAGTCCGATAGAAGCGATCATCCCAAAGAGGAGAAAAACTATGCCACCCATAACCGCCTGGGGAATTGTTCTGATTACTGCTCCAATTTTTTCTATAAAGCTGAAGGCCAGAACCATAATAGCTGTTAACTCAATTATCAGTGGATTATATATCCTGGTAATTGCCAGAACCCCGATATTTTCCCCATATGTCGTATTTGGAGGACCACCCAGTAATCCAGCCAGGGCTGTTGCAATCCCATCACCAAGAAGGGTGCGGTGCAAACCGGGTTCAGTTACATAATCTTCTTTTGTTGTAGAACCGAGAGCCAGAACATCACCGAGATGCTCAACCATGGTAACCAGGGCAATGGGTGCTATTAAAGAAATTGCCTGTAGACTGCCACTAAAATCAGGAAAGGTAAAGTGAGGCACAGAAATTAAGGCAGCATCCCTTACCTGAGTGAAATCAACCAGACCCTGAGTACTGGCAAAGATGTATCCACCGATGATCCCCATCAGGACAGGTATTACTTTGAATATACCCCTGGCAAAAACACTAAAGATTATGGTAATAACCAGAGTTACAAGGGCAGTTAACAGGTGTTCAGAGGCATAGTCTTTAGCTACCGGTGCCAGACCAAGTCCAATAGTTATAATAACCGGTCCTACCACAACCGGGGGTAAAAGTTTTTTAAAAAATTTTGGTCCGATTAACTTTATTAAAGCTGCCATTAAGATATAAATTATTCCCGCTGTTATAATTCCTACCATAGCTCCACCAACACCGGCCTTTGCCCTGGCCGCAATTATCGGCGCAATAAAGGCAAAAGATGAACCCAGATAGGCCGGAACTTTTCCTTTTGTAATTATATGGAATACCAGTGTCCCCAGCCCGGAGGTGAACAATGCTACCGAAGGGTCTAATCCGGTCAGGGCAGGTACCAATACAGTAGCCCCAAACATGGCAAATATGTGCTGTAATGCCATCATTAAACATTGAAAACTGTTAATATTATTTTCTCTTAATTTTGTTATGTTATTCTTCATCTGGTTTATAAATTTCATTAATATCCCTCCTGTTAAGTTTTCAGTTCATTTGTTTCAATACCAGACTGTTTAACAGTCTTAATAATATACAAAAAAACTCCTTACCAGCCACAGACTGATAAGGAGATGGTTATCCAGTGTTAAACAACCACCCTTATCAGCCTCACGGGACTGATTTCAAGGGTCAACTATTTATTTTTTCCTGTAAAAGAACCCGGTCATCACCATCGGTTTCTTTTAAGTTAACACTTACCACTTCTTCATTTGAAGTTGGTAAGTTTTTACCGACATAATCTGCCCGTATCGGTAGCTCGCGGTGTCCCCTGTCAACCACTATGGCCAGCTGAATAGCCCGGGGCCTGCCCAGATCAATAAGGGCATCCATTGCCGCCCTTACCGTCCTCCCGGTATAAAGAACATCATCAACCAGAACAACTTTCTTACCCGTAATATCAAAGGGGATTTCAGTCTTATGAACAATCGGCTGTTGGGCTACAGTTGACAGGTCATCACGGTACAGGGTTATGTCCAGAATCCCAACAGGGGGTCTTTTACCCTCTATTTCTTTAATTTTATCGGCCAAACGATTTGCCAGGGGGACTCCCCTTGTTCTAATACCAACCAGGACAACATCTTCAATTCCCTTATTCTTCTCAATTATTTCATGGGCAATTCTAGTTAAAGCCCGTCTGATACCACTGCCATCAATAATCTCCTTTTTCGTTTTTACGTTTTTTGCCATAATTCCCTCCTTTCCCCAGGTCCCGGAAGATAATTTACCTATCCTGGTATGAAGGTACAAAAAAACCTTCTTACCGACCGGCAAGAAGGTTTACTTTATCTATATGTTCTCCGTCTTCCTTACCGGCCTCACTGGACCAGTTTAAAGGACCCTTTATTTGCTTTTATATAAATGTATCAAAACCAGTGAAATTTGTCAAGACTTTTTTGCATAATGTACGTGTCAAGAAAAGGTAGGAAGAATATTTCACCTCAAACAACCCATAAATATTTATTCTAAATAGTTGCCAGTCCTCTTATTGCTTTTACCCAATCTTTACCGCTATCTGGACCATTTATTGCAGGTATTTTTGCCTGTAACCACTTACTCCAATCCCTGTCCACTTTCTTAAACATATATTTTATTTTCCTTACCGGGTTTTTTATTGTGTAATACTGATCTCCAAGTCTTTCTTTTAATTCCTTGTTATGTTTTAACATTAAAATTCTAGCCATTGCCTCAGCACCTTTTTTGCTCCAATTCATTCCCTGGTTCTTCATCCTGCGAGCCACATTCTTATCCACATAGCCCTCAGCTGCTCCCATCCCATGTAATTCTTTATTCCTTAATTCTGTTGGTATTCGATATCTGTAATCTAATAAGTGCTCTTCATACTTTTTAAAATGCTTTATTATTTTCCTCCTCTTTTCTCGGTTTTCAGCTGTTTCTCCCATACATATTAACGATTCCAATGTGTCCAGAAATACCTGCTTTCTTCCTTCTGCTAATACCCTGCATAAATCATCTGCAACTTCTCTTCCAAAGTATAATCCTATATCTCTTTTTATATGATACCTATCCAGTTGTACTATTATATTTTCAAAGTATTCCTTACTGGTCTTTTGTATCCAGCTGGCACCGTCCCCGTTTAATACTACTAAAGTGTTTTCAAGATTATATTTTTTGCTTATTTGATGGATTAATTCTTCATAAAAGTCATCTGCTTTTCCATAGACTCCTGCTACTATTTGTGGCTCCTTCAATCTCTTCCGTTTTTTTGCTGGACTAGTGTATTCCCAGCCCTCATGGATTAATCCCAGTTTGATTTCCAGCTTCTTTCCTCCTTCTTCCTGACTACCAACCATTATCCCGTCAGCTTCAATGAATAGTAGTGGTATTTCTTTTTCCTCTCCTTTTAAAATCTTACCTCCAGTGAATACTTCCTCTTTTTCATGTTTGAGTCTCTCTGACTCCCTTTTTCCAAAATCCCTGACTTCATTAAAGATAGTTGTATGGCTTAAATGGGGAAAACCGGCTTCAGCCAGTACTTCCTCCACTTGCCTGTAGCTCATCTTACTTGCCAGTATTACCAGCAGTTTTAGGTATTCTCCACTTACTCTTTTTTTCTTTTTTAACCCCAGTTTTTTGTCCAGTAAAATGACGCTTTTTCCTGTTTTTTGGTCTTTATATAGTCGCCTTCTAAGCTTGATGTTTCCAACTTTAGTCGATATCGTTCTTTCTAAAAATCTTACTACTTCTAAATTTTTATCTTTATTTTTAAATAGCTCTTCTTCAAGCTTTTCTATTACCTTCTCCATTATCTGCCTTGCAAGTTCCAGTGCTGCCTTCTCCAAGGTATTGATATCTGTTATGTTTTGTAGTAAAATATTTACCATAGAGACCTCAACTCCTTTGGTCGGGTTTGTTTGAGGTCTCTATTTCTTTATCTATACCTTGTTTTCCTTCTTTTCCTACTTAAATTTTACACGTTCTTGCATAATTATTTAAATTTGTTTTCTAATATATCAAGGGCCTTCTTAAAGTCATCAGGAAGCGAGGCCTTATACTCAACCCATTTATCATTACGGGGATGATAAAAACCCAGCCGGTAGGCATGAAGAAGCTGCCTTGTAGCCTGTAACCTGTTTCTCTTTTTTCCATAAATACTATCACCAACAACAGGAAAACCCATATAAGAAAAGTGAACCCTGATCTGGTGGGTTCGACCCGTCTTTAATTCAACCTCAACATAGGAATGGTCACGGAAAAATTCCAGTACTTTAAAATATGTAACCGCTTTTTTACTATTCTTCCTGGTAACCGCCATTTTCTTACGATCATGGGGGTCTCGCCCGATGGGGGCATCTATTTTTCCCTCTTTATATGGTAGTTCTCCTTTTAATAAGGTCCGGTAATATTTTTTTGTCTTTCTCTGTTTAAATTGTTCTACCAGTTTCCGGTGACTTATATCGTTTTTGGCAATTACCATAACCCCGGATGTATCCTTATCAAGCCTGTGTACAATCCCTGGACGATTTACCCCACTTATTGTTGACAGGTTATCACAGTAAGCTATAAGAGCATTAACAAGGGTGTTTTCATGGTTACCTGGTGCCGGGTGGACAACCAGTCCTGCATTTTTATTTAATACCAAAATATCCTTATCTTCATAAATAATATCAAGATCCATCTCCACTGGTTTTATCCCGGAATCTTCCGGTGGGGGAATGATTAATCGAATATGATCACCCCTGTTTACTTTAAAACTTCGTTTAACAGATTCCCCGTTAACGAGAACCTTATCATTATCAATAAGTTTCTGAATATAAGAACGTGATAAATCTTTATTTAACTTACTAAGATATTTATCTATCCTCTTCCCCTCTTCTTCAGAAGAAACTTCATAAACTTTTTCATCCACATCCATAGCTTAATCACCTACTTTTTCCTGCTGCCAGAGATACAGTATTAAAAGTGCCGCCCCAATTACAACAGAAGAATCAGCCAGATTAAAAACAGGCCATATTCTAAAATCAAGGTAATCAACCACATAACCAAATCTAATACGGTCAATTAAATTACCCAGGGCACCACCAATTATTAATCCTGTAGACAGGGTAACCATTCCAGAGCCCCTGGTTTTATAATAATAAATTAACAGAAAAGAGATTACAACTACAGTAATGACTATAAATAAATACCTCCGGCCGGGTAAAATCCCGAAGGCTGCCCCCCGGTTTTGAACATAGGTAAGATGAAAAACATCCTTTATAATCGGTATAGATTCTGAAACCTTCATTTTTTCCATGACTAATAATTTAACCATCTGATCAAGTAATATAACTATTAAAACAACAATATATACCATTATTCCAGGCCCCTTACCTCATTGTAGCATAGCCAGTAATCGATGGCAATAACTGCTTTATAAATTAATAACTTTTTTCCCAATCTTCCTGTCCTATAAAATATATATAATATAAATATGTCCGGGTTACGGTCAGGTTACAAAAGACGGATAACTTTATAATTATTTTCCTTTAACTTCTTGATTATATCATTAACATGGTCCCGGTGTTTTGTTTCAAGTTCAAGTTCTACTTCCGCCTTATCTATAGAAATATCGGGGTTATAATGATTATGATTTATAGAAATAATATTGGAATCAAGCTCGGCAATCAAACTAAGTAGTTTTTGCAAACTACCCGGTCTGTCTTCCAGGTATGTTTTAATAATTGTTTTTCGGCCGGCCTTGGCTAAACCCCTTTCAATAATACGGGAAATAATATTAAAGTCAATATTACCACCGCTCAGCACCGGAACTATTTTTTTATTTTGAACGCCGAGTTTTTTGTATATAAGGGCTGCTATCGAGGTTGCTCCCGCTCCTTCTACAACCATTTTAGCCCTTTCCATTAACATTAATATGGCATTAGCAATTTCCTCTTCACTGACAGCTACTACATCATCTACATATTCCCGGCAGATATTAAATGTTAAATCCCCCGGAGTTTTTACACAAATTCCATCAGCTATAGTATTTACTTCAGTCAGTGTTGCAAGCTTCCCTTTGTTTAATGAATTAGCCATTGATGCAGCCTGACAGGCTTCAACTCCAACTATTTTGATAGAGGGATTAAGGGCCTTGGCAGCAAGAGCTATTCCCGATATTAATCCCCCACCACCGACGGGGGTAACTATAATATCAGCATCGGGTAACTCCTCAATTATTTCAAGAGCAAGTGTCCCCTGACCGGCAATAACATAAGGATCGTTAAAGGGATGAACAAAGGTGGCTTTAGTTTCCTCCTGAATCTCTTTTGCCTTTTCATAAGCTTCATCATAATTATTTCCATATAACACAACTTTAGCTCCATAATTTTTGGTAGCGGTTACTTTAGCCATCGGAGCCCTCTTGGGCATAACAATAGTGGATTTAATGCCATTTTGACTGGCTCCGAAAGCCACCCCCTGAGCGTGGTTTCCGGCTGAAGAAGCAATTACCCCATGGCGTTTTTCCTCATCACTGAGACAGGCAATTTTATTAAAGGCCCCCCTGATTTTGAATGAACCGGTTTTTTGAAAATTTTCAGGTTTCATATAGACTTTATTACCCGTCAGTTTGCTAAAAGTATATGAATAAATTAAATTAGTACGGTGAATTACCCCCTTTAACCGTTCAGATGCTTTCTTTACATCCTCTAGGGTTATTTCCATACATTACCCCTCCCTCTATATTTTTAAATTTATAATACAAAATATAATTTCCCCGGGACTTTAATTATGTCAATTCCTTAAGTAAGGGTTATATATAAAATATTCTTCAAAATAAATTAAAAACCTCCCCACTTACATTTGTATTTAATTACAAATAAATAACGGTATAACCAGAAGCTATACCGTTATATTATCTATTTTTTATCCTTTCCTTTTTCCCCGGTAAAAGTACTCTCTTTTTCAGATGCCTCTTCTAAATTATCTGCTTCATCATCAATGATACTATCTTCAAATCCAACTGACCCAACAGTCTCTTCTGAATCAATATAAGCCTCTGCCCCCGTCCCTGAAGTCTCTTCAGGGACATCCTGGGGTGTATTGGAAGTTCCATACTGGGCCACATCCTGCCAGGTATCCTCAGCATCATAGGCATTATAATTTGTCTCGTCATAGAACCCTCTACCAAAGGGAGGAGTCAAATTTTCTTCTTCAAGGGGGCGGTCCCTGTTATAATCCTTCCCTTCCTCTTTCGCCTGACAACGCTCACACAGGGTTGCGTAAGGAATGGTTTCCAGTCTTTCCTCCCTTATCTCCTGGCCACATTTTTCACACAATCCATAATTACCTTCTTCTAGCCTGTTAAGGGCGTTTTCGACTTTATTTAATAATACCTGTGCATTATCCCTTAAACCTCTGTCTTTCTCCCGGTCATAGGTATTACTTCCCTGATCGGCTGGATGATTATCGTAACTGGATAATTCTCCGGTTGAGTCCTTAACACTGGCAAACTCGTCATCAGAAAAATGTTTTAGCTCATGTAATAAACTATTTTTTTCATTTATTAATAATTGACGGTATTTTTTCTCTTTTGTCCTATCCATTCTATTACCTCTTTCCTGAATCAATTTAATATTGAAGAAAATGTAATGAGTAAAATATATAATATTGGAATTTTAACGGGAACTTAATTATAAACTTTTAATGGTAATAGATTTTTAAAAAATAGTATAAATCAAAAAAACCTGACCCTGTTATTAAATAATTCTATTAAACTATAATTGCACTTAGTCATTATATAATAAAGCTGTTAATTTTGTACTTTATAGCTTATAATTTGTTAGAGATATGTCTGAACTATTTTCACAATCCTGGCTATATATTCTCCAATTAACGGCAGGTTTAACCGGGCAAGCCTAAATAAAATAACTAAAAATATTGCCCCGAGAAAAGTAGCACCTATAGCCACCCCCAGACCTCTGGCCAGTCCTGCTATAAAATTTATTAAAAGCATTCTCCTTGGAGATCTAACAAGCTCAATATATTCAGCTATATTCAACTTCTGCAACCTGTCAGATATCTCATCCAGTTTTTCCATGATTTCCTTTTTATCATCTTCAGTTACCATATATATTACCACCTGCCGGTTTTAATATTATCCCCTTATTTTTTCCCTTTATTCTTAATAACGATTGTGGTATGATTATGTTTGTAACTTACATACTTAAATTTATTTGTATATATAAAATTACAATAATCTATTAAATGAAGGGGAAATTATTATGCTGTTAATCAATGAAATAAACCGAAGAAAAGAAATGATAAAAAATATACTTGTCCTGGCCTTTCCGGCAGTAATGGAAATGAGCCTCAATACCATGCTGGGGTTTGCCGATACCTTGATGATTAGCCGGATAATTGGAAAAGAAGGTCTTGCTGCCGTAGGTTTTGCCAATCAAATTATTTTTACCCTGATATTTATATTTTCCTCTTTCAATGCTGGAGCCACAGCTATGGTGGCCAGAAGCTATGGTGAGAAAAATTATAAACGTTTGAATAAGATTGTCGGTGAAAATTTAACCCTAAACCTGTTTATTGGCATTATTATTTTTATGGCATCCTACTTTTATGGAGATCAAATTCTTAAAGTATTTGATATCTCAAAAAACGTATACCAGATGGGGCTTAGCTATCTAAAAGTTGTCTCATTCAGTCAGTTATTTATGTTTATTTCGTTTGCGGCCGCTGCCAGCCTCAGGGGAGCGGGAGACACCAAAACACCAATGTATATAACCGGTATGGCTAACATTTTAAATATCTTTGGGAACTATGCCCTGATGACAGGTTTCTATGTCTTCCCCGAGCTCGGTATAGCCGGGGCTGCCCTTTCTACAACTATTTCCCGGGCTATTGCTGCCTTTTTGTACCTTTATATTTTAATATCAGGCGAAAGAAAGATTAAACTTCATTTCCATAGTCTCAGGATTTCTACTTATATTATAAAACCCCTCTGGAAGTTAAGTTATGCTGCCGCCCTGGAACAATTTTTTATGCAGCTGGCTTTTTTTACTAATGGTATAATTATTTCAAAACTGGATACAACATCAGAAGCAGCTTTCAGAATACTAATAAATATTGAATCAACCTCATTTATGCCGGCCATCGGAATAGCTATAGCCACTACAACCCTGGTGGGGAAACACCTTGGAGAAAAAAATCCTGAAAAATCCCTGGATACCGGGTATACTGCTGCCCTGCTGGGAATAGTCTGGGGTATTTTTATGGGAACTATTTTCTTCCTGTTACCGGTACCAATACTCAGTATTTTTACCAGTGAATCTCCTTTGATATCAAGGGCCATTAATTCTCTTAAGATTGCCGGTTTTAATCAACCCCTCCTGGCTTTTATGATCATTATGGCCGGGGCTCTGAGGGGAGCCGGTGATACCAGGGGAGCCATGATCTTGACATCATTAAGACTCTGGACTATTTTTATTCCTTTATCCTATGTCTTTGCCATCATTTTACAATATGGAGTAGCCGGAGTCTGGATAGCAGAAATAAGTTCCTTTATAATTTTCTCAATACTAATAAATCGCCGCTTTAAATCTATGAAATGGGCTAAAATAAAAATATTTGATTAATGAAATATTATAAACCAGAAAAAAATAAATAAACAGGTTAAAAGTAAATAAGCCCCGTGACCCGGAAAAAGGTCAGGGGGCTTGTTATTTTATTCCTGTCATTTAAACTTCAGTTCTTACCACTTCAACACAGCGTTCACATAATTCGGGGTGTTCTTCGTCGTTGCCTACCGCTTCACTGTATTTCCAGCACCGGGCACACTTTTCACCTGAAGCTTTTACTACAGAAACAGAAATTCCGGTTTCACTACCTTTATGGAATCCTTCACCAGTTTCACCCTGTAACTCTACCTGGGAAACAATGAATAGATCCGGTAAAATATCTATATTATCTTTCAGTAATTGTCTTTGTTTATCATCAACAGGCACCAGAATCACTCTGGCATCCAGTGAATTACCGATTTCCTTATTTTCCCGGGACAGCTCCAGCGCTTTGGCCACATCCTTCCTGACCTCAAGAAGTTTATCCCACTTAGACATGAGCCTATCATCATAATACTCATTAACAACCTCAGGCCAGTCTGTTAAAAAGATACTCTCTGCATCTTTTGAGCTTTCATCAAGATGCTGCCAGACTTCTTCTGCTGTATGAGCCAATACAGGAGCTACCAGTTTAACCAGAACAAGAAGGATATCATAGAGGGTACTCTGGGCTGAGCGCCGGCTTAGAGAATTTGTTCCATCTGTATAGAGTCGGTCTTTAACAATATCTACGTAAAGTGAACTCATTTCTATGGTGCAGAAATTATGAACATCATGATATACCCGGTGATATTCATATTCATCATAGGCACGGGTTACATCTTTAATCAAATCCTGAAGTTTAATCATTATCCACCGGTCGATTTCAGCTCTATCATTATAATCTACATAATGCTGTCCGGGGTTAAAGTCATTAATGTTACCGAGGATAAACCGGAATGTATTTCTTATGCGGCGATACACCTCAGAATTCTGTTTTAAAATCCGGTCTGATACCCTGACATCATCTTTGAAATTAGAAGAAGCAACCCATAATCTAAGGATATCAGCTCCGTACCTCTTAATAACATCCTGAGGAGAAACTACGTTTCCAATAGATTTGGACATCTTATTACCCTTATCATCCACCACAAAACCGTTGGTAACAACAGCTTCATAGGGTGGTTTGCCCTCAGTTGCCACTGCTGTCAACAATGAAGAATTAAACCAACCACGATACTGGTCAGTACCTTCAAGATAGAGCTGAGAAGGCCAGGATAGATGGTCCCTGGTCTCCAGAACAGCTTTATGACTTGACCCTGAATCAAACCAGACATCCATGATATCTTCTTCTTTTTTAAAGGACTTTCCACCACATTCTGGACAGCTGAAACCTTCAGGTAAAATTTCCTCAGCACTGTATTTATACCAACCTGAAGACCCTTCCCGGGCAAATAATTTCTTAACAGCCTCAATAGTTTCATCATTTATAATACTGTGTCCACAATCCTTACAGTAGAATACCGGGATCGGTACTCCCCATTTTTTCTGTCTGGAAATACACCAGTCTGTTCTCTCTGAAATCATATTGGCCATTCTCTCTTCACCCCAGGCCGGGTACCAATCTACAGAATGAATAGCCTTCAGGGCTTCCTCTTTAATGGCCTCAATTGAAGCAAACCATTGATCAGTTGCTCTGAATATTAAAGCACCTTTACACCTCCAGCAATGGGGGTACTGGTGGCTTATAAAACTCAAATTCATTAATAAACCCTTTTCATCAAGAATTTTGGTAACTTCTTTATTTACATCATCATAATACATACCGGCAAAGCGTTCAGCCTCTTCTGTAAAGACACCCCGGTTATCCATAGGTGCATATATATCAAGATCATATTTGAGACCTACTAAATAGTCATCATGGCCATGTCCAGGGGCTGTATGAACACAGCCGGTCCCCTGTTCCAGAGTAACATGGTCTCCTAAAATAAGAATGGAATCCCTGTCTTCAAAAGGATGCCGGCATCTCTTGTTTTCAAGTTCAGTCCCTTTAAAGGCCTGGCCAACCACTTTATAGTTCTCAACTTCAGCCTCTTCCATAACCCTGTCAACCAGCTCCCGGGCCATAACCAGTTTTTCCCCTGAAGCCTTAACAACTACGTAATCGAATTCTGGATGAAGGGCTATAGCCATATTGGCCGGTATTGTCCATGGTGTTGTCGTCCAGATGACAACATAACTATCTCCAGGGGTTAATTCCACCCCGCCGACATTAACCTTATCCTTTAATGGAAATTTAACGTAAATAGAAGGTGACCGGTGTTCTCCGTATTCGACCTCAGCTTCTGCCAGGGCAGTTTCACAACTGGGACACCAGTGAACCGGTTTTTTCCCTTTATAGAAAAGACCTCTTTTGGCCATTTCACCAAAAACCTCAATTTGTTTAACCTCATATTCTGGGTTTAGAGTAAGATAGGGTTTATCCCATTCACCCCATACTCCCAGGCGTTTAAACTGTTCTTTCTGTCTTTCAACATATTTTAAGGCATAATCCCTGCACTTATCTCGCAACTCAGATACAGAAAGGTCTTTAGCTTTATCTCCCATCTCCTTGGTGACTTTGTGTTCAATCGGAAGTCCATGAGTATCCCAGCCAGGTACATAAGGAGAGTAATAACCTGATAAGGTTTTATACCTGGTAACAATATCCTTTAATATCTTATTCAAAGCATGACCGATATGGATATCACCATTTGCATAAGGTGGTCCATCATGAAGAATAAACTGTTTATTACCCTCCCTGTTTTTTATGGCCTTCTCATAGACATTATTCTCTTCCCAATATTTTTCAATACCGGGTTCCCGTTTACTCAAATTAGCTCTCATTGGGAATTCTGTTCTTGGTAGATTAATGGTTTCTTTATAATCCAATTTTATACCTCCTTTTATACTGTTTACTGATTCTTAAGCAAGTTACACATTTTCACATATATAATATAATTTAAAAATTAAACAATCTATATTTAAATTAAAGCAAATTTAATAAAAAAAGATATGATAACCCATGATCAGGTTATCTATACATTAAAAAAAGCCCTTTACGCCCAAGGGGCGAAAGGACCGCGGTACCACCCTATTTAGTACAATTGCACAATTCATTTGCAATTATACTCACTCCAACCTGTAACGCCGGTCAGCGGGCAGACCTACTTCAAATTCAACCTGCCAACTCCTGAGTGATCTTCACATATAACTAATTTCCTGGCTTTCACCATACCCAGGTCGCTGTAAAATCAATTATATGCTACTCTCTCATTCACTGTTATTATTCAATATTTATTTTTTATAATTATAAACCAAAAAATATTATTCGTCAAGTTCAACTTCACTGGCAGCTACCTTATCTTCAAACTCATTTATGTTCAGCTGGTCATCATCTTCTTCGAGCATCTTCAGATGACTTTCCAGCAGGGTTTTAAACCTGATTTTAAATAGATCCCGGCTCTCTTTTAGTTCCTGAAGGGTTCTATATTCTTCCTGTATCTGCTCCTTAACATCTTTAACTATATTATCTGCTTTAACCCTGGCCCTATTGATAATCATCTCAGCCTCTTTTTGGGCCTGTTTTGTCTTTTCTTTAGCAGTCTCCTCAATAGCAGCCATCATGTTCTTTAAATCCTGTTCCAGGTTTTCATAATTACCGAGGCGTTCCCGTAATTTTTCATTTTCATCTTTGAGATGGTTTACCTCTTTTAAAACCCTTTCATAGGCCCGTCCTACTTCGTCAAGAAATTCGTCAACCTGGGCCTGGCTATAACCAAAAGTAGTCTTCTTAAACTCTTTATTATAAATATCCAGTGGTGAAAGTCTCACCTTGAGCCCTCCTTTCTATAAAAACCTTTTTAATCTTAATTTTACCCTCCCCCGGTGGGAAAGGCCTTCATTTTTAACTATCTGTACCCTCCCTCTACCCTTAATAGAAATAAGGTCACCAATCTCTACAGTCTGGGCAGGGTTATTCTCCTTTTTCCAGTTTACCTTAACCTTCTCAGATTTTATAATCCGACTTATTTTATTCCGGGAATCACCAAAGCCAGCACTGGAGACTGCATCCAGGCGCATCGAGGGAACAGTGGTCGTAAATTCCCTGGTGTTCTCTGCTGGAATAACTACATTTTCCCTGTCTAATTCTTCAACATTTACCGGAACCTGGTGAACTTTTTTCAACCTTAAACATATATATTCTTTAATCTCCTCTGCCACAACTACCTCGGCAAAATCTTTAAGGATTAGGATATCTCCAATCATCTCCCTTTTAATTCCCAATCCCAGGATAGCTCCCAGAAAATCACGGTGACTGACAGAATTAAATTTAAAATTCCCCTCAACTTTCAGAATACAAACAGGGGTTTTTACATGTTCCGGATACAGATAATCGGGAAAAAGAGTAACCCGTTTCCGTTCAGCCCTGTCATAACCTCCGTCAATTTTGTAATTTATATCATATACCTGTTTTATTAAACCTTCTGCAATACTTTGCTCATGGGGATTTAAAAAATTAGTAGATACCTCTGATTTCCTTTTTACAACTATTTCTATTTTATCCAGTATCTGACCTCCGAGGTTTTGCTCCTCTGCAGTGTGTAAATGTGATAACATTTTTTCCCGATTAAACATTTAAAAAACCACTCCTTAAAAGGCATTAACCAGACTTACCAGAATAATTCTCAATAAAGACAAAATTATAATAGCAATAAATGGTGAAAAATCTATACCCAGATTTCCCTGGGGTAACAATTGTCTTATCGGACTTAAAATTGGTTCGGTAAGTTCATATATAATCCTTAAAATTTTAATAAATGTACTATTATGAACTGTTGGTCGGATCCAGGAAATTATAACCCTGATAAAAATAAGTAAAACTACCAGTTCATAAGCAAGGTTTATTAACCCTGTTAGAAAAGATGAAATCACCAATATCATCTCCTTTTATACCTCAACTTAACAAAAATGACCTTTCACTGTTATCCTCAATAGAATCCCCATCAATACTAATATTGTTGGGAGTTATTAAAAATACTGCTTCACCCACTTTTTTAATATTACCGTCAAGGCCATAAATGGCCCCACTGATAAAATCAACTATGCGGCGGGCTGTTTCCAGATCAACATCTTCCAAATTTATTACCACCGGTTTTCTATTTTTCAGATCATCTACAATAATTTTAACATCATCTATTGACACGGGATGATATACCGATACCTTTAAACCTTTGGTCCGGTGGATACTGACTATCTTCTGACTGGAATGAAGATGATTCTCATCTTCAGTTTCAACAAGCTCTTCATTTAGTCCAAAAAAATCAAGAAAATTATCCCAGAAAGACTTAACCCCCAACAGTAATCAACCTCCTTAATTGTATACCCTTTCACCAAATAATTTTGTACCTATTCTTATTATGGTAGCCCCTTCCTCTATGGCTACTTCAAAATCATTAGACATCCCCATTGACAGCTCTTTTACATTAAAACCTTTATCACATAACATGTTTTTCAGGTTATTCATTTGTTTAAAATATGGCCTGGCTTCTTCAGGGTTTTCAGAATAAGGAACTATGGTCATTAATCCCTCTACTCTTATGTTTTCTAATTTAGATACCTCATAAACAAAATCCTTTACTTCTGAAGGCTCAATACCAAATTTATTGGGATCACGGGCAACATTAACCTGCACCAGGACAGGTATCTTCCTGTTATTTTTTCTGGCCCTTTTATCTATTGTCCTGGCCAGGCGCCAGCTATCCAGAGAATGTATTAAGGTACAGTTTTCCATCCTCATTAAATATTTTACTTTATTACGCTGCAAATGACCAATAAAGTGCCACTCAACTCCATCTAGTTTCTCATCTTTCTCCCTTAATTCCTGAACCCTGCTTTCTCCAAATATAGTAAATCCCTGTCTCTGAAAATATTTAATTTTTTCAGGGGATTGTCCTTTGCTAACAGGTAAAAGTTTAACTTTATCCTTTCTACCGGATCTGCGGGTGGCATCATCGATTCTCTTATTAATCTCTTCCAGCCTTGTTTGTAAGTCTTTGGTAACCACTTTACTCCACCTCCCAGCCGTAATTAATTACCTCAGGGTTAATTACAACTTTATCTCCGACTTCTATACCTTCCACAACAACCCTTTTACTGGTACCATCCAGTACTTTTACCGTTCTAAATATAAAATCACCCTCAGGAGTACATACCAGAACACCTTCACCTTCGGGCTGGGTAAAAATAGCGTCTCTGGGGATTACAATACCCCTGTATATATTTTTAATAAAATCAATCTGAACAGACCGCATATTTAACCATTCCCGGACAAAACGATTAAGTTCAACTACAAGGTAACTACCATCATCATATATTATTTTATCAATAACCCTGCCTTTTATTAAACCGGTATTCAGCTTATTCCATCTTATAAAAACAACCTCATGAATTTGGTAACGATTAATTTCATTTCTATCAGTCTTTACAACCAGAAATACAAGGGAATTATTAATAATCCTGTATAAAGGCTGTCCCTTATTTATATAATCACCATTAACAAGCTGGTTATAATCTCTTTGAAAGTTATTAAATAAAGATGGTTTAATATTGTCTATAAATTTAACATTGAAACGATTCTCAAGACCGTCTGTAGCATAACTGACTAAACCCGATGTATGGTTAAAAATCGTTATTTCCCCTTCTCCAGTTTTAATTACAGCTATTTTTTGACCACTACTGACCCGGCTTCCTTCCTGTTGTTTTAGTATAACCCGTCCACTAACCGGAGAGAAAAATAACTTCTCATCTCTTATAATTACAGCCTTTGAAGAAAAACCGTCTATAATTTGACCATATCTTACCTCCATCATCTGGATACGATCATTGGTAAGGAGATAAATAAATCCTGTTAATAACAAAATAACAATTATAATCTTATTATATTTCCTGACAGGGGATTTATTTCTTTTATATTTTTTCTGATCAAGGTAATATATTTTTTCAGGCATAGCAGGTAATCACCTTATTTAAAATTCGCCAAAAATTTGAAAAGTCCTTTTTTAGATTACAATAATGCTGGCCATTCTTCCAGTCTTTGCCCCATCTCTCCTGTATGAATAAAAGAAATTATCATATTTATAAGTACAATAGCCACTGGTAATTATATTTTTAGAAGGTATACCGGCCTTATTTAAAACAATCCGGTTGGCCTCCCACAGGTTCAACAGGTAGTATCCCTTCCCCTTATCTACCACAATATCTCGCCATTCAGTAAATTTTTCTTTGAACCTGCCCACTACCCTGTCATCAACTTCATAAACATCGGGTGAAATAGAAGGACCAATTGCTGCCAGACAGTTTTTAATATTAATATCAAAATACTGGTTCATTTTCTCTATCGTTTTCTGCCCTATTTTTAATAAGGTTCCTTTCCAGCCAGCATGAGCCAGGGCAATTACTCTCCTGGAAGGAGCTAAAAAGTAAAGAGGAACACAATCGGCATAAAATGATATTAAAGGAAGCCCGGGCCTATCAGTTATTAAGGCATCAACCCCGCTTATGCTTGTATTGTAATCCAGGGCTCCCTTGCCTTTATCTTCTTCAGCAACTATATATACTTTATTACCGTGAACTTGCTCCCCGGCTACAAAGTTATGGTAATCTATTTTAATTGAAGAAGAAATAATCTTTCTATTTTCAACAACATTTTGGTGGTCATCACCGGAGTGAAATCCTAGATTAAGGGTGCCATAACTCCCTTTGCTAACTCCACCGCGCCTACTTGTAAAAATAGCTGTAACCCCATTGTCCTTAAATTCCTCAATTTCTAAGTATTGTAAGGGCCCGGCTCCATTCCAGACAAACAAAGAATAAACCCCCTCCTTAATCTTCCTGGAGTAATCTCTCCAGCTCCTGCTTAAATTTATTTACGTCTTTAAACTGGCGGTAAACAGAAGCAAACCGGACATAAGCAACTTCATCAATATCTTTTAAACGTTCCATAACCATTTCTCCAATTTCAGTACTGGCTATCTCCTGCTTCATTTTATTATTTAACTCTTTTTCGATATCATCAACAACTTGTTCAATCTTCTCCTGGGGAATAGGTCTTTTTTCACAGGATTTCATTATACCTGTTAACAATTTATTTCTGTCGAAAAACTCCCGCTGTCCATTCCTTTTAATTACCATAAGGGGTATATCTTCAATACGTTCATAAGTTGTAAACCTTTCCCCACAGTTAAGACATTCTCTCCGACGACGAATTGAAGTATGTTCTTTAGTATACCTCGAATCAACTACTTTACTTTCCAGATGGTGACAGTATGGGCATTTCATCAATATCATCCTCCGTAGATTACTGTCATTAGTATACCACATCTACAATTTTTTTTAAACTTGGCCATCATTATTTAAGTTTACCAGTATAACATCTTCACCTATTTTTTTAATATCTTCCCAGTTTATTACCAGATCACTTTTTTTAGTAAAAAATCTCATTACTTTGCTGGGATGAGCAGGAACAACAAAGGCTTTAATTTTTCCTTTATCGAGATCAATTTCAACATCTTCAATATATCCCAGTTTTTTTCCCCGGGATATATCAACTACATCCTTAAGACTTAATTCTGACTTTTTTACCATAATTCTTAACCTCCCCTCTTCTCTTACCTACATATAATATGACTCAGGGGGAAGCTATGTGAATAAAAAAAAGGGGTTTAATTATAAACCCCCTCTGGCTGACTATCTATAAATTTTTCTCTATAAATAAATTTATTCAGCTCCAGTTTATTTATTAAAATACGGGTCAGTTTTATATCATTAATTTTCTTCTTATTATCCTGTAAAAGCTCCAAAATTTTAAACCTGAACTCAATTTTTGATGATTTTATACTCCCTGATACTGAAGCAGATTGATTTTTTTCCTGGACACAAAGGGGTGGAAACAAAACACACCACCAGTTTGCTCCCTGTCCTTTACCAAGAATTATTTTCAGGGCATTATAATCTCCTGCTGGTAATGTAAGTTTCCCGTACGTCCTTTTCGGAAAATAAAATCTTCCATATTGAACCCGGGCCCGGTAATCCACGCCTTCATTCGTAAGGAGGTTATTTGTAAATTCTTCAATCTCCTGTAAACGTGTCTTACTAACCTGTTTCTTTAACCCGTCAGGGCTGGTTCTTGACATATACTTTATTACTTCATCCCTGACCTGTCTTTTTATATATTGATCCTCAGGTGAATTACTATTGGCAACTACATGGAATCGAACTAGATTATTGTTATTATAGGCATTAATAAGATCAGAAGTATCTTTAATTACATAGGCGCTATTTGCATTTATACTCAATAATACAACAGTTAAAAATATTAGTCCGGTTATAACTTTCAATACTTTCATGGTTATCTATCCTCCTTTACATGCCTTTTTAACCTTTTTAATGCAGCCTTTTCCAGTCTTGAAACCTGGGCCTGAGATATTCCGATCTCATTGGCTACCTCCATCTGGGTCTTGCCTTCATAAAATCTATAAGCCAGAATAAGCTTTTCCCTGGGACTTAACTTTCTTAATCCCTCCCTGACCGCAATACCTTCAAGCCAGTTTTCATCCTCTGTTTTCTCATCACTTATCTGGTCCATGACAAATATGGGGTCACCACCATCATGGTAGATAGGTTCGAAGAGGGAAATCGGGTCCTGAATCGCATCCAGCGCAAATATAATCTCAGATCTGGGAATTCCCAGTTCTTCAGAAACTTCTTTTAATGAGGGTTCTTCTGACTTTTTATTTTTTAAGCTCTCTTTCATCTGCAGGGCTTTATAGGCAGTATCCCGTAATGAACGACTGACCCTGATAGGATTATTGTCCCTTAAATACCTTCTTATCTCACCGATAATCATGGGAACAGCATAGGTTGAAAACCTGACATTTTGACTTAAATCAAAGTTGTCAATGGCTTTAATTAAACCAATACAACCAACCTGAAAAAGGTCATCAACATTTTCTCCTCGATTATTAAAACGTTGTATCACACTTAATACTAATCTTAAGTTCCCATTTATTATCTTCTGACGAGCTGACCAGTCGCCCTGCTGCATTTTCTTAAAGAGCTTACGCATTTCTTCATTGGATAAAACAGGTAGTTCTGAAGTGTTTACTCCACTTATTTCTACCTTGTTTCCCATGTTTATCCCCCCGCTACTGGTATTATTTTTTTCCTATTATCATTATTGCCATCGTTACCCTATTTATACATGTAAATATAGGTAACCATAAGCCCCTGGTCATTTTCAGTAATATCTATGTTAATATTTAAATACAATATTATAGAGATTAAACAAGCAAAAAAAAACTTCTTCACAAGTTATTTAAAATTACTTTGTTATATAAATAATTGTTTCAAATTTATATATAGATTAATATCTTGTATATTGACAATTTTTATTTATTATGGTAATATATACTTGTCCAAATTTATAATAATAATTGTCAATATTTTTTATAATTAACATATTATATACTAAAAACATAAAAAAAAACCGGGCAGTTTACCCTGCCCGGATAGAGCCTCCATTACCGGTCCTCATGTCAGTTAGAAAATATATACATCTATGTGTAGGGCTATATCGATGGTGATGGCAAAAAATGTTAGTGCGATCAAGGTATTAAACAGGAGACGCACTATCATCACCTCCTTTCATAGCCCGTGACCGGTAACTGGAGGCCTTAATTAATTTAAATTTATCAATATATAATTTCTTTGTAGCTCTATTTTTATTTTACCATATTTTTCCTTATTTAGCAAAGCCAGTCCCTTATTTAATTAAAATTAAAGCCCAACCGATTAGTTATCGGCTGGGCTTTTACTTAATTTTACAAAGAGCACTAACACATCCTGGCCACTTCTCTCTTTAATTTTCTTATAATTCTTTTTTCAAGCCTGGATATATATGACTGGGATATTCCCAGTAAATCAGCTACATCCTTCTGGGTCTTTGTTTCTCCTGAATTTAAAAGTCCAAATCTCAATATAAGGATTTTTTTCTCCCTATCACTTAATGTTTTCATGGCATCTTTCAATAGTTCCCAGTCAATTTCTGATTCTATATTCCTGTAAATTATATCACCTTCAGTCCCCATAACATCTGACAGTTTTAATTCATTACCATCCCAGTCAATATTCAGGGGGTCATCGAACGAAATTTCTGCCTTCTTACGGCTATTTTTCCTCAAATACATAAGTATTTCATTCTCAATACACCGGGAAGCGTAGGTAGCCAGTTTAATATTTTTGTTAACATCAAAGGTCTTAACCGCTTTGATCAAGCCAATAGTTCCTATTGAAACCAGGTCCTCAATATCAATACCGGTATTACTAAATTTCCTGGCAATATAAACAACCAGTCTAAGGTTGTGTTTTATCAGCAACTGCCGGACACTATTATCCCCCTCACTCAACCTTTTCAAAAGGTAATCTTCCTCATCTTCCTCCAATGGAGGTGGCAGGGTTTCACTACTACCCAGGTAATAAACCGGAGACTTATATAATCCCAATTTCTGAAGGGACTTAATCCATAATATTTGTATTTTAAACTTTAACAGGAAATAAAACCTTTTAATCATAATCTTAATACCTCCTTACACCGGGAGTCTTATAAGTTGAGGATGAAGTAAAACCTGATAACTATCCTCATCATCAAGTTTATGTCCGGATAAACCAATTATAACCTTCCTGGTCTTTATATAATTATCTTTATATTCAATTATGATAGTATCAGGACGAAACCCCAGGAGAATACCATGCTCTTGTCCGAGATCAGAAAAGGGTAAAACCCTGACCCTGTTCCCCCAGCCATCATCATTAAAAATTGATATAATCTTATATATATCATAATTCCTGGAATTTATTTTATTTTTTATTTTATCGGGAAACAACTCTATAATATCTTTTATATATACAATAACAACAGGTACACCGGTCAGAGGGTCCTTTAATTTATTTCCTGTATCAACCAGTCCCTTTAGCCTTATCCTGTGGTCACCGGTAACTATAGTTACAGGAACAAAAAAGTTATCCGGGGTTACATAACTCTGCACAAACTTCCATCCATACCTGGCGATAACAACAAGTATTAGCAATCCTACCACTCTTAATACAAAACCACTGCTTTGGATAGGAGCACCACCATACATATAAAAGATAGATATGGTAGTACCTATAGTTATAAAACTAACAAGATAAAGGTAACCAACTCCTTTCCAGAGATGTTTTTTTGAAATTCTACCAAAAGCCACCCTGACCATGGCAATGGCTATTAAAATATTTAATAATATATGTATGGCTATATTTATAAATAATGAAAGTTGATATATCTTAATAATAATAATCACAAATAAGTAAATTGTACCTATTAAGGCTGCTAATAATAATCTAATCCAGGATGTCTTGTATTCCAGGATATGGCCAACCGCCCAGATTATGGCCAATGTCATTAAAAAATTATTAATAAAGGTAATATCAGCATAGATAACCATATTATCCTCCGTAAAAAATCACCCTATAAAATTTTTATGCAGCAAGATTTGATGATATTACTGCTTTTTTTCAGGGTTTTTGTCAAATACACTAAAAACCAAAAAACTCGACGCCTGATATGGCATCGAGTATAACTGTTCATTTTCACTAAGCGTAAAATTAATATAACAAAATAACTTTAATAATTCGGAAGACAAATTATATGATATTAACCCTTCTGGCGGCGAAGAAAAGCAGGAATATCCAGATCATCACCAGTAAAATTCTCTGTATTAAAATCTGGTTTGAAGTCTTCAATATGGTTTTCTTCTTTATTTTCCTGTGAATCAAAGCCGGTTGCTATAACCGTTACTTTCACTTCATCTTCCAGGCTTTCATCGATAACAGCCCCTAAAATAATATTGGCATCTGGGTCAGCTACTTCCTGAATAACCCGGGCAGCTTCATTGGCCTCATGAATACCAAGATCCGTGCCACCTGTAATATTTAATAAAACACCTTTGGCCCCATCTATTGAGGCTTCCAGCAGGGGTGAAGCTATCGCAAGTTTGGCTGCTTCTGTAGCCCTATCTTCTCCTTTAGCATGGCCAATCCCCATCAGGGCTGAACCGGCATCAGTCATAATAGTCTTGACATCAGCAAAATCAAGATTAATTATTCCGGTAATAGTAATCAAATCCGAAATACCCTGGACGCCCTGTCGCAGAACATCATCAGCAATTTTGAAGGCCTCCATTAAACTTGTCTGCCTTTCAGCAACTTCCAGGAGACGGTCATTGGGAATAATAATCAGGGTATCTACTTTAGTCTTGAGTTCTTCTATCCCTTTTTCAGCCTTTTCCATCCTTTTTCTGCCTTCAACAGTAAAAGGCTTGGTAACTACCCCTACAGTCAGGGCACCCAGATTTTTGGCTATTTCGGCCACAACCGGAGCTGCTCCTGTTCCAGTGCCACCTCCCATTCCAGCAGTAATAAAAACCATATCAGCACCTTCTAACACCTGTGCGATCTCTTCCCGGCTTTCTTCAGCAGCCTCCTTCCCGATTGTAGGGTCAGCACCTGCCCCTAACCCCCTGGTAATCTTTTCACCAATTCTAATAGTCATACCAGCATTAGATGACAGTAAAGCCTGGGCATCGGTATTAATGGCAATAAATTCAACACCATCGAGTCCTTCTTCAATCATCCGATTTACTGCATTATTGCCACCCCCACCGACACCAACAACCTTTATATTGGCAAATTGCTCTATTTCTGTTCCGATATCAAACACCGGGTAGTACCTCCTTTCCTAGAAAAAATCATTAAACCAGTTTTTAAGTTTTCCGAAAAAATCACTAACTATTTCGCCACGATTATTATCACGGGATGGCTGGTCATATTTTAATCCATACTCTACCAATCCAACCGCTGTTGAGAATATTGCTTTAGGAACCTGTTTGCCTTTTTTCACATATACCGGATTATCGATTACATCGGTTAACCCATTTACATAATCAGGTTCCCCAAGTCTAACCGGCAGGCCGATAACCTCAGAAGCCAGCTCTTCTGCTCCCTCAAGCAGGGAAGCACCACCGGTCAAAACAACACCGGCCGGTGTTAAATCCCGGGGGCCAACTTCATCCAGCTCCCTTTTTACCAGATTGAAAATTTCCTGCATCCGGGGTTCTATGACTTCACACAGAGCCTTTCGCGGAATTTTATTCTTTTTTTTCCGACTGGCGGAAACCACTTCTATATATTCATCATCTCCTATATTTTTTGTAGTTGCCGAACCTGCCATTATTTTAATCTTCTCTGCTTCAGCTATCGGGGTTCTTAATCCAACAGCTATGTCATTACTAACATGATTTCCCCCAACTGGTAAAACAGAGGTGTATGTAATACTACCCTCCTGAAAAACAATAAGATCAGTAGTTCCACCACCCACATCTACCAGGGCTACCCCTAATTCCTTCTCATCCTCGGTTAAAACCGATTCACTGGAAGCAAGGGGTTCCAGAACAATATCATCAACATCCAGTCCTGCCCTGAGTACACTTTTTACCAGATTCTGTATCGAAGTTGTAGAACCGGTAACGATATGGGTTTCCACTTCTAGCCTGACCCCTGACATACCCAGAGGATCCTTTATTCCAGGACAGCCATCAACTATAAATTCCCGGGCCAGGACATGAATAATTTCTTCCTCGGCAGAAAGGGGAATTATCTTGGCAGCTTCCATAACCCGCTGGATATCACTGGGTTTTATCTCCTTTTCTTCTCCACTAACAGCTACAACCCCATGACTATTGAGAGAAGATATGTGGGAACCGGCGATTCCGACAAAAGCTGAATCTATCTGCCGCCCGGCCATTCTTTCTGCTTTCTCTACGGCCTGTTTAATGGCATTACTGGTTTTATCTATATCAACCACAATACCTTTCCTTAAACCATGGGAAGGGGAGAGGCCAATACCAATGATATCCAGTTTATCTTCAGAATTAACTTCTGCTATCATAGCACAAATCTTTGTTGTCCCTATATCTAGTCCGGTAATAATTCTACGAATACCCACAAATTTATACCTCCTCTCCCGGCTAAACTCTAAAAAACTAATTCAACATGCCAGGGTCATATTCCTTTTTTTATAAAAATTTTTTACTTCATTTTTTGAGCCTGATTACCGGTTTCCGGACTATGCTCAAATCTATGTAATCAACCTTGAGGTTTTCCTCATCTATTTTATAAAGAATTGACTCCAGAATTTTCAATTTATATATGACCTTATCACTTGAACCCAGATAAACCCTGTAATTATGACCAATATAAGCAATTAATCTATCCTGACTTTTATTAATTAGCCTTATCCGGGCTCTGGTATCAATATCTATTTCTTCAAGGGCCTGTACAATCTTTTCTAAAGATGGACCAAATAACACCCTGTCATCTGTATAGTTAAACTTCATTCCTTTTATTTCAGGCACATCTAATCTGGCGTTTAAAGACCCCTTCTCCAGGATATAACCTCTAGAAGTAAAAGTAAAGTACTTACCATTAATATTTATCCTGGCCAGGGGTATATGTTCTTGTATATTTATATTCAGGGTATCAGGAAGTTCTTTTCTCACAATAGCATTTTTTATATAACGGTCCACCAGCAACCGTTCTCTAACTTCATGGGTATCCACTAACCAGATATTAACACCCCTGTATTGTTCTATAGATTTTCTCACTTCAGTCTCACTCAATACACTTAAAGAATTTATCTTTATTGAATGTATTTTAAAATAAGGGGATGATAAAAATGAAACCAGAGCTATTACACTTATCAAAACAAGTATATAAATATAGTAGTTTTGCGGCTTTGTCACCTTGGCCACTCCCCCTGGTTTATGCCATCTCCCGCTTTTCCCTTAATCTATTGACAAGTCGGTCTCCAACTTTGTAAACATTCCCTGCTCCAATTGTAATAACCAGGTCCCGGGGTTTAATTATTTTTTCAACATAGTCTACGACCTCTTCAAGTTCAGGAATATAATCCACATCAGGACCGTTACAATTATCAATCTTCAAGGCCAGCTTTTCAGCAGTAACTCCCGGTATCGGTTTTTCACTGGCACTATAAATATCTGTTACTATAAGATGGTCTACATCGTCGAAACATTTAGCAAACTCCTCCATAAAGTGCCTGGTACGGGAATACCGATGTGGTTGGAAAATAGCAATTATTCTTTCATAACCTGTATTCCTGGCAGCTTTTAAGGTAGCTTTTATTTCAGTAGGATGGTGAGCATAATCATCAATAATAAGGATACTATCAATTAACCCCTTTTTCTCAAAACGCCGGTGAACACCATAGAATTTGCCCAGTGACTCCTGAATATCGGTAAAACTAAGGCCAACATACATTCCCACTGCCACTGCAGCCAGGGAATTTAATACATTGTGAACTCCAGGAACCTGTAACCTGATTTCTCCCAGGACTCGCTCCCCATATACCAGGTTATAATAGCTTCCAAAGGGGAGGGTATTTATGTTTATGGCCTTTAGCTTTCCAGCATTAATTCCGTAAGTTAAAACCCTGCGGTCCTCATTGTCTAATATTTTTCTTATGTTATCATCTTCAGCATAAACAATTGCCTTACCATCTTTAGGAATTTTATTGACAAATTCTTTAAATGTATTTAAGAGCTTTTCTTTGCTATCATAGTAATCATGATGGTCAAATTCTATATTAGTAACTACAACCCCGCTAGGATCAAAATACAGCAATGAACCATCACTCTCATCAGCTTCTGTAACAAAATATTCACCTTTCCCCAGATAAACATTACCACCAATGTTATTCAAAACACCACCAACCATAACTGTAGGATCCATTTTGTTTTCTTTTAAAATAGTAGCTACCATTGATGTAGTAGTGGTTTTTCCATGGGTACCTGAAATAGCTATTGTTTTCTTGTCTTCCATAAGTTTTGCAATCATCTGTGCCCTACCGTAAACAGGTAGTCCTGCTTTTCTGGCAGCCTGAAGTTCACTATTATCCTCAGGAATTGCTGTTGAAATTACTATCATATCGGCCCCTTTTATATTTTCAGGGGAATGACCAATATAAACATTGGCTCCTGACCGTCGTAATCTATCGAGTAAAGGTGAATCCTTTAAATCAGATCCACTAACCTTATAGCCTCTTTTTAATAACATCTGGGCAATTCCACTCATTGAAATACCACCAATACCAATCAGATGAACATGTTTTTTTGAGGCCAAAATACTCCCCCCTTTTATCTATCACATCTCAGTATATGCATTTTTTAACTCTATAATGTACCCCTGTTTCAACTACCCTTTGCAGTATCTTCAATTAAATTTATTAAAGTATTGCGGGCCCAGGGTTTACCCATCCTTTTACTGGATTGAGCCATTTTCTTTAAACGTTTTCCGTCATTAATTAATTCTTCTATTAGTTTCACTAACTTATGACCCTTTAATTCGCTATCTTTAATAACTATTGCCGCCCCCGCTTTTTCAAGGCTACGGGCATTATGTTCTTGATGATTCCCGGTTGCATAAGGGTAGGGGATCAAAATTGCAGGGATACCTTTTGCTGTTATCTCAGCCAGACCAGTAGCCCCGGCCCTGTAAATAACCAGGTCAGCCACGGCATAAGCCCATTCCATATTATCTAAATAAGGCATTATTTTATATTGTGTATATTTAGAGGGATCTAATCCCTTTTCCTTTAAATCCTGTAGAACCTCTTGATAATTTCTCATCCCTGTCAAATGAATAATCTGTAGTTTAGAATTATTTTTAAAGTATCTATAACAAGCAATCATTGCCTCATTAATATTTTTAGCTCCCTGACTTCCCCCAAAAACAAGTATATTTTTTTTGCCTTTTCTAAGACCCAGATTTAATAGTCCTTCCTCCCTGGAAGTTGTTAATATTCTTTCCCTGATAGGATTTCCGGTTATCTCTATTTTTTCCCTTGCTTTTTCCTTAAAATGCCTGTCCGCCTCTTTGAAATTTAAAGCAATCCGGGTAACAAATGGAGCCAGTAATCTATTTGCCAGTCCTGGATAGGCATTCTGTTCGTGAATTACTGTTGGGATCTTTTGTAAAGCAGCAGCCAGTACTACAGGTCCGGACACAAAACCTCCTGTACCGATTACAACATCTGGCTTAAATTTTCTCAATAATTTTCTGGCCTGAATAAAACCCCTTCCTGTTTTTAACAAAGAAGAAAAGAGATGAACAGAGAGATTCCTGGGAAAAGGAGCTACCTCAATACCTTGAAAATCAAAACCCTCTTCTGGTACTATTCTCCTTTCGAGGCCATCATTAGAACCAATGTAAAGAATTTCATCTCCTTTTTTGCGAAACGATTCTGCAAGGGCCAGGGCTGGATAGATATGTCCCCCTGTCCCCCCTCCAGTAAATACTAATTTCACTTTCTTCCACCTCATTCAAGAATATGACGGGATATGTTTAATAAAATTCCAACCCCTGATAACATAATCACCAGAGATGTGCCTCCATAACTGATAAAGGGCAGGGTAATTCCTGTAACCGGCATTGAAGCCGTTACGACACCAATATTAATAAAGGCCTGTATTATTACCATAAAAGTAAGTCCTACTGCCATCATTGTCCCAAAAGTATCAGGAGCAGAAAGGGCTATCTTCAAACCCCGCCAGGCAAACATAAAAAACAGGAAAAGGACAAGCATGGTTCCAATTAATCCCATTTCCTCACCGAGTACAGCAAATATAAAATCTGTACCCGGTTCCGGTAAATACAAAAATTTCTGTCTGCTTTTACCTAAACCAATTCCAAAAATCCCACCGGAACCAAGAGCAAGTAAAGATTGGATTATGTGATACCCGGTATCAAGGGGATCAGCCCAGGGATCTAAAAAGGCAAAAAGCCTCTTTCTCCGGTAATCTTCACTCAGGATAAAAAATATAATTAAGGGAATACTGGCAGTTATAAGTAAAAACAGATGGGATAACCTGGACCCTGAAGCAAACAACATTACAAAAAAGATCCCGGCTACCGTAACTGCCGTCCCCAGGTCTGGTTCTTTTAAAATAAGACCAAATACTAGCCCAAGTATAATCAGAGGAGGAACAATCCCCCTTTTAAAAGAAGAAATCCTATCCGGTTTTGTAGTTACATACTGGGCAAAATATATTATTATAGCTAATTTAGCCAGTTCAGAGGGCTGAATACCGATCGGACCCAGGTCTATCCACCTTCTGGCTCCTCCAGCCACACGCCCCACGCCGGGAATCAGAACCAGAAAGAGACCAATAATCGTTATTAAAATGATTAGTTTACCATACTTCAGGTAAATATGATAATCTACATTCATAAAAAATATCATTGCAATAATTCCGATTATAGCCCAGATAAGCTGATGTTTAAAAAGGTAATAGCTGTCTCCGTAAAGTTTTAAAGACCTTATAGAACTGGCACTGAGGATCATAATTAAACCAATCACCAGCAAAGTAACCACAACAAAAAACAGTACCAGATCCGGGGTTTTCTGGTCCTCCACAACTAACTCCCCCTTATCTTATTAACTGCCTCCTTGAACTCCTGGCCCCTTTTTTTATAACTGTCATACATATCCCAGCTGGGGCATCCGGGGGATAATAATAATACATCACCTGGTTCGGTATGGGCAATTGCTTTTCTCACTGCTTCATTCATATCCCTTACTTTATATATATTATTAAATCCCATCCTTAATACAGTTTCTGCCAGTTTATCTTTTGTCTCCCCTAACAGAATCAGAGCCCTGACCCGGGACACAATTTCCCTGGCAAATTCAGAAAAATCAGCATCTCTATCCTGACCACCTGCTATCAAAACAATAGGTTGATCAAAGGACTTAAGGGCATTAATAGCCGCATGGGGATTTGTTGCCTTGGAATCATCTATAACCATAACCCTATCTTTCAGCACTGTAACCTCTTCAAGTCTATGAGGTTCAGGTATAAACTGATAAACCCCTTCTTTTATAGCTTCAGTACTAGCCCCTGCCAGGTAAGCTATCAGGGAAGCAAAGGCTATATTATATATATTGTGTTTACCCTTTAAAGGAATGCTCTCAACAGGTAAGACAACTTCACTTCTATCTGCTGAATTAATAATTAATTTATCTTCTTCAAGGTATATACCCTGTTCTATATTGTCTTTTAAAGAAACACCAAAAACTCTCGCTGAACAATCTTCAACTGCTTTTAGTACCTTATAATCATCATAATTGACAAGGGCATAATCACCGGACATTTGGTTTTCAAAAATCCTTTTTTTAGCTTTCCAGTAATTCTCCACACTCAAGTGCCTATCCAGATGATCAGGGGAAAAATTTAAAAAGGCACTGATATGGGGTTTAAAATCCCTGATTGTTTCCAGTTGAAATGAGCTAACTTCTGCCACCACCCAGTCATTTTTCTTCAGTCCCTGAACCACATCAATTAATGGCTTTCCAATATTACCACCAACCCTGACTTCTCCAATATCTGCTTTATCCAATATCTCACCAGTTAAAGCAGTAGTAGTCGTCTTGCCATTTGTTCCGGTAATGGCAATAATGTTTGCTTCAGTAAGATGATAGGCAAACTCTATTTCACTGATAACAGGTATCCCTTTTTCAGAAATACTTTTAAAAAATGGCAGATTAAGGGGGACACCGGGACTGACTATTATTAAATCAACATCCAGTAATTTATTTGAATGACCACCCAGATCAAATTCAACCTCATATTCATTTAACATTTCAATTTCGTCCTTAAGGTCTTTTTTCTCTTTTATATCAGAAACAATGACCTCTGCCCCGCAGTTTACAAGTGTTCTGGCTACTGAAACACCGGTTCTTTTACTTAAACCTATAACGGCAACTTTTTTGCTACTTACATCTATCATGGAAAGTCTACTCCTTTTTACTCAAACATTTTTGCAAGGATAAAATCAATTATAAAAAACCTTAAGTTAACTACCGATAAGATAAAAAGATATAATTCCGAGTACA
Organism: Halothermothrix orenii H 168; assembly: GCF_000020485.1. Classification (GTDB taxonomy): domain Bacteria; phylum Bacillota; class Halanaerobiia; order Halanaerobiales; family Halothermotrichaceae; genus Halothermothrix; species Halothermothrix orenii. The sequence goes on along the minus strand of NC_011899.1, from coordinate 979,798 downwards.
GCAAATATAAGACTTATTATCCAGAATCTGGCTACAACCTTTGACTCAGCCAGACCACTTAACTCAAAATGATGATGAATTGGAGTCATTTTAAAAACTCTTTTACCACCTGTTAACCGAAAGTAGATAACCTGTATTATAACTGACAGGGTTTCAACAACATAAACAGCTCCTATGATCAGTAAAAACAACTCGGTTCTGGAAAGAACTGCTATGGAAGCAATAGCTCCACCAAGGGCCAGTGAACCCACATCCCCCATAAAAACCTGGGCTGGATGACTATTATACCAGATAAAACCGAGACAGGCCCCACTTATAATAAGGGAATAACAGGTTAAACCCTGCAAACCCAGACCAGATGTAATAACTGCAAAAGCACTGGCTACAATCAGGGTAACTCCAGCAGCCAGTCCATCCAGTCCATCAGTTAAATTTACAGCATTAGCAGTCCCGATAACGACCACAATAATAAAGGGAATAATAACATAGCCAAGGTCGATAACTTGTCCTGAAACGGGTATAATAAGTGTTGAACCTATATCTGAATAATAATAAACATATAAGGCCAGCAGCAGGCCAAACAAAACCTGTCCGGCCAGCTTTTCTCTTGCCCTTAACCCCAGTGACCTCCTGGTCCTTACTTTAATAATATCATCAAAAAAACCGACCAGTCCCATACCGGTTGTAGTAATGAGGGCCCAGATAACCGGGGTCTTTAAATCAACAAAGATTAAGGAAGTAACCAGAATAGCCAGTATTATTAAAACCCCGCCCATGGTAGGTATTCCTTCTTTGTTTAAATGGGATTTTGGACCTTCATTTCTGACCTGTTGACCAAAATTTAATATTTTTAGTAATTTGATTAACCCCCGTCCAAATATCATCAATATTAAAAACGGCACACACAGGGCTACAAAATATTCCATAGTTTTAATCCTCCTGTGAACTGACCATCTTAACTATTTCTTCCATTTTGTTTCCTCTTGAACCCTTAACCAAAATTGTATCACCTTTTTTTATTAAATCCAGTAACACTCTGGAGGCTTCCTGATTATTATCAGCCTGATAAACGTTCTTCATACCCTCTTTTTCGGCACTCCTGGCCGTCAACCTCCCCAGTTCTCCAACTGTAATTAAAACATCTACATTTCTTTCTGCAACATATCTACCAAGGTCAACATGGGCCTTCTCTTCCATGTCGCCGAGTTCGAGCATACCTCCAAGAACGGTTATCACTCTTTCCTGTGCTATATCAAAAGTGGCCTCAATAGCAGCTTTCATGGAAAGAGGATTGGCATTATAGGTGTCGTTTATCAGGGTAATCTCGTTACCTAAATCTCTGACATCCCATCTTAATGATGACAGATCAATATTATACAGACCATTTTTTATACCACCCCAGTCCACCCTTAAATAACGGGCTACTGCGATGGCCGCCAGGGCATTATAGACATTATGCTTTCCCGGTTTTTGTAAAGTAATTCTTTCTTTTTCGGTCTTATAATGGGCAATAAAACTTATATTTTTATTTTTTTCATCAACTTTTATGTGTTCAGCATAAACATCGGCCTCAGGAGAAAACCCATAATATATTACTTTTTTCCCCTCTACATAATCCTTCATGTCCCTGACATATTTGTTATCATAGTTAAGAATTGCCAGACCATTGGTAGGAAGTCCTTCTATCAACTCCCTCTTACCCCGGGCCACATTACCGACTGTCTTTAAATTTTCAAGATGAGTGGGACCCACGTTAGTGATAACACCTATATCTGGTTTGGAAATACTGGCCAGAAGTTCTATCTCCCCCAGTTTACTCATTCCCATTTCGAGGACAGCAATCTCCTCATCCCCATCTAATGAAAGCAATGTCAGGGGAAGACCATAGTAATTATTTAAATTACCCCTGGTTTTAGTAACATTATATTTTTCCTTCAATACTGAAGCAATCATATCTTTGGTAGTAGTTTTGCCGGCACTACCGGTTATACCGATTACCGTTAAACCCTTTATTAACATCCGGTGATACCGGGCCAGATCCTGGAGGGCCCTGGTAGTATCCTCGACAAGGATGATTCCTACCCCTGGATAGGCCTTTATACTGTGATCCACAATTAAAGCTCTGGCCCCTTTCGAAACCGCTTCAGGAATAAAACTATGACCATCAAAACGTTCCCCAATAATGGCAACAAACATATCACCAGGATTAATAGTCCTACTGTCTATAGATATATCAGTTATTTTACTCTTGGGGTCTCCCTGAATTATTTTTCCAGAAACAGCATTTCTAATCTCAGCCAGACTCATTGGTATCATGGTCTTCACCCTTTTTTCTATTTTTCAAAGCTTCTCTGGCTACTTCTCTATCATCAAAAGGAATAGTCTTATCCTTAAAAATCTGATAGGTTTCATGCCCTTTTCCAAAAATAATTACCATATCATCCTTACGGGCAGAGTTTATAGCAGAGAAGATTGCTTTTCTGCGGTCAGGTTCTTTAACATAGGGTGTATCTGAAATCACTTCTTCTTGTATACCTTTTTCAATATCCTTTATTATTTCCATGGGGTCTTCAGACCGGGGATTATCAGAGGTAATTATACAATAATCCCCCAGTTGGGTTGCAATTTTACCCATCAGTGGTCTTTTTCCCTTATCTCTGTCACCACCACAACCAAAAACAACTATTATATTTCCTTTAACAAATTCCCGGGCTGTTTCTAGCACATTTTCCATCCCATCAGGGGTATGGGCGTAATCCACCACAACTGCAAAATCCTGTCCTTCGTTAACCAGTTCAAACCTACCGGCAACTCCCTGGACTTTTTCAATTCCCGCTTTTATTGTTTCTCCATTAATTCCCAGCACATGTCCACAGGATATTGCAGCCAGTGAGTTATAAACATTAAAAAGACCGGTTAGATTAAGGTCAATCTTAAAACTCTCTTTACCGGAAACATGGTATGAAACACCTGTTGGCGACAGATTAATTTCATTAGCCTTTAAATCACAATCTCCTTCAATACCATAAGTTATAATATTACCTGTAGTAGACTTAATTATCTTATCTGAATGAGAATCATCAATATTAACAACCGCCCACCCTCCTGGTTCCAGTTGCCGGAAGAGGCGACTTTTTGCTTTAAGGTATTCATCAAGGGACTTATGGTAATCAAGATGGTCCTGACTAATATTTGTGAATACCCCTATTTTGAATTCCATACCTTCAACCCTTTTAAGATCAAGGGCATGGGAAGAAACCTCCATAACAGCATGGGTAACCCCGGAGTCAACCATTCTGGCAAAAAGGCGGTATAAATCCAGTGATTCAGGGGTAGTTCTGGTTGCTGGAAGAGTTTCATCACCAATTATATTTTTTATAGTCCCTACTAAACCAGTATTAAAACCGGCTTCTTCAAGTATAGCTTTTATGAGGTATGTTGTTGTAGTTTTACCATTAGTACCGGTTACTCCTATTAAAGATAAGTTTTTTAAAGGATAATTATAGAAAGTAGAGGCTAAATAACCCATAGTTTCCCGGCTATCATTAACCCGTATATAGGTAATATCTTCAGAATATACTTCCAGGTCTTTTTCTATAACTACAGCTACAGCCCCTTTTTTAATCGCTTTATCTATATATTTATGCCCGTCAGTATTAAAACCTTCTATACAAATAAAAAGGGAATTATCAGTAACCTGTCGGGAATCATAAACAATATTATCTATTTCTTTATCCAGGTCTCCCCTGGTTTCAACTGGTGTTATATCTTTAATTAATTCCGATATTTTCAATGTTCTTCCCCCCGTATTTATTTTAACCACATCAGGTTAAATTTAATCATCACTGACTTCAACTATTATAGTGGTGCCACCTGGAACCCTGCTGCCAGGCTCGATATCCTGGGTAATAATTAAACTTTCTTTACTGCCATTATAATCCATTTTAAGCCCCAGTTCAAAGAGTAGGTCTAATGCTTCATTAACCGTCATCCCAGTTAAATCAGGTACGGTTACATTATATTTTTGCTCAATACCTTCTCCTTCTTCTGTAAATATAATAACGGTTGTTCCCTCTTTTACCCTGGCACCTGGTAGGGGTACCTGTCGTAGTACCTTTTCCTTCATACCTACTAGTTTAACATCTAGACCGGCTTTTCTCAATACCTCTTCAGCTTTTATTGCCTTTTTCCCTATAATATCTGGTACAACTACCTCCTCAGTCTCTTCTTGTTTTTTATCGAGGGGGGAGTACTGGGGAGGTATATCAAGGTATCTAATAACATCAAGGGCAACATTTCTGAAAAGCGGTGCCGCCGTCTGGCCTCCATAATAGGGAAACCCGGTCACATCATATAAAACTACCAGAATTACAAAACGCGGGTTATCTACCGGAACTATACCTATAAAAGAAGAATCATAGACCTGAACCCCATAATGTTTGGCTGTACCGGTTTTACCACCTATTCTATAACCATCTATCTGGGCCTGAACTCCGGTACCATCAGCTACGACCTGTTCCAGTAATTTTAAAGTTCTCCGGGCAGTTTCCTCTGATATAACCTGTCTGACCCTGACCGGTTTAATCTCTTTAACCAACTCCCCATCAGGGGTCCTGATTTCCTTTACCAGCCTCGGTTTCATTAACATTCCGTCATTGGCAACTGCTGAAACTGCAGTTACCAGTTGAATGGGAGTAACAGTTATCCCGTGACCAAAAGACATTGTAGCCAGTTCAACCGGGCCGATGTCATCAAATCCAGGCAAAAGCCCTTCAGCCTCACCTGGTAATTTTATACCGGTATCTTTTCCAAACCCGAAAGCGTTAATATAGTTATAAAAACTTTCTTTACCTATTCTCATTCCAACCTGAACAAAACTAGGGTTGCATGAGTTTTTTACAACCTCAGCAAAGGATTGACTGCCATGGCCACCTGCTTTCCAGCATTTTATCCTCTCACCACTGACTATAATATACCCGGGATCAACAAAACGGTCATTTTCATTTACAACTCCCTCTTCGAGGGCTGTAGCCGTTGTTATAATTTTAAAGGTAGAGCCGGGCTCAAAGCCATCTGAAATAGCACGATTCCTCCAGTATTTTTGAGGAAAATCTCCAAAATTGTTGGGGTCATAAGCAGGCCGGTTGGCCAGAGCCAGGATACTACCTGTCTCCGGTTCCATAACAATTATAGTGCCTCCAGATATACTAAAATCTTTTAAAGCTCTGTCCAGTTCCCGCTCAGCTATATACTGGATTACTTCATCTATCGTCAGATAAAGATTATATCCATTTTCAGGGGGTACATACTCCTGTATCCCTCCCGGGATAGTCTGACCCGAAGCATCTCTTTCTACTTCAATTCTCCCAGGTATCCCTCTTAAATACCTGTCATAAAATAATTCTACACCATCAAGCCCCTGACTATCAATACCGGCAAAGCCAAGGATATGACAGGCGAGACTTCCCTTGGGATAATAACGTTTGCTTTCCTCTGTAAAAGTAATGCCGGGAAGATTTAATTTTCTAACCTGGTTGGCTGTTTTTTCATCTACCTTTCTTTTTATATATACAGCACTGGCGTTTTTCGTGAGTCGTTTATATATATATTCAGGCTCCATATCAAGAACTCTACTGAGCTTTTGAGCAGTTTGGCGGGGTTCTTTAACTTCTAGGGGTATCGCCATTACGGTCTCACTACTGGCACTAACAGCCAGTTTCCCCCCATTACGGTCAAAAATGGTGCCCCTTTTGGGCTCAACCTTTAAATGGCGCAACCTCTGATTTAAGGCTTCTTCCTGATAATGTTCACTATTAATAACCTGAATCCAGATCAGTCTTAACCCCAGAGAAAAAGTAAGTAAAAATAATATGATAAACAAAAATACTATTCTTTTTTTTATTTTTAACCCGGGCAGGTTCATGATCCAGCCTCCCTACTTACGGGAACCAGCCTTAACAGTACCAATTCTATCTATTATCTTATCAATAAAATGGAGAAAAAATATTTTATCTCTATCTGAATTCTTATTTTTATTACTGATATCTGTGTCATTATTATTCAAAACTATAATTTCTGTTTTTTCCGGTTCAACCATATGTAATTCATTCCTGGCAATCTTCTCTATTTTAGATAGCGAAGTTGCCCTGGCCAATTCCAGACTTAACTCATGGTTTTCTTTATCTATTTTTTGTAATTCATTCTGAAGTTCATTAACCTTATATGAGAGGTGGGTTATTGTCAGGGTCTGTGACAAATAGGCAACAATACAGGTTCCCATAATAATAATTACTATCAAATAAGTAAAAACAACCCTGGTTACAGAACGATTATTTTTACTTTTCTTATCTTCATTTTTTAAATTATTATAGTTATAGTCATACTTATAACTCGTCTGTAACAATTTATTCACCCACCTCTTAATTTAGAACTCTTTCAGCAACCCTGAGCCGGGCACTTCGGGCCCTTGGATTATTTTCAACTTCATTTTCCCCTGGTTTAACCGGTTTTTTAGTAATTATTTTAAGTTTCCTTTTATGGTCACAAACACATTCCGGGAAATCAGGGGGGCAAACACAATCCCGGGCCAGTTCTCTGAAGGTTTTTTTAACAATTCTATCTTCCAGAGAATGAAAACTAATGATACAAATTCTACCACCTGGTTTCAAAAATTTTACAACATGGTTTATGGTCTTTTTTAAAATATTTAATTCATCATTGGTTGCAATTCTCAGGGCCTGAAAAGTGCGACGGGCAGGATGTCCACCCTTTCGTCTGGCAGAAGCAGGAATAGCGTCTTTTATAATTGTGGTAAGCTGCAATGTGGTTTTAATTGGTTTATGTTGGCGGGACTTAATGATAAAGTTGGCAATCCGGGAAGCCCATCGTTCTTCCCCATATTCTTTAAATATATTTGTTAACTCTTCATGGGAAAAGTTATTTACTATATATTCTGCAGTCAGTTCCTGATTCTTATCCATTCTCATATCAAGGGGACCCTCTTTACGATAACTGAAACCCCTTTCCGGATTATCAAACTGTGGTGATGATACCCCCAGGTCAAACAACATTCCATCCACGGCTTTGATATTAAATTGTTCTAATATAAATGGTATATTTGTAAAATTATCATGTACAGTCCTTAAACTTGAATACTTTTTTAATCTCTTTTTAACCGACTCAATGGCCTCATGATCACGGTCAATCCCGATTACAAGGCCCCTGTCATTTATAGCCTTTATGATTTCTTCAGTATGGCCACCCCGACCCAGGGTGGCATCAATATATATTCCATTTTCTTTACACTTTAAATAGTCAAGTGATTCTTTTAATAATACAGGTTTATGTTCCAACAAAAACACTCCCATTTAAATACCTAAGTCTTCCATGGCAGCGGCAATTTCTTCATATGACTCTTCGGCAGAATCCAGGTATCCTCCCCATCTCTTGGAAGACCAGAGTTCAATTCTGTTAGCAAGTCCAATAATAACTACTTCTTTTTGCAGTTCTGCATATTCTCTTAAGTTTGAAGGAATTGAAATTCGCCCCTGCTTGTCAAATTCACATTCTGTTGCTCCCGAGAAAAAAAAGCGAACAAATGTCCTGGCATTTTTACTGGTTATCGGCAATGAAGTTAATTTTTTTTCTAATTTACTCCACTCATGCATAGGATATACAAAAAGGCAGTGGTCTAAACCCCGGGTGGCCACAAACTTATCCCCCAGCTCACTACGAAATTTAGCAGGAATTATTATTCTTCCTTTACTATCCATATTGTGTTTGTATTCACCCATAAACATGGTGGCTCACCCTCTACCACTTTTTAACCACAATACCCCACTATCTACCACTATATTTATTTATTCTTTGTTGCTAAAAAAAATCCTTTTTATTTTTTCACTTTTTATCTATTTATTGCATATTATACTTGTGAAGAACAGGAGGGAATTCGTATGAAAATTAATTTCTTCTTTGCCTGGACTAAAAACAAGGATAAAAAAGATGAATACACCAAAACAATCGGTGGTGCTTTTAAATTGCCTTCCTTTTTAAAATGGCTTAAAATATTTAAACGAAACAAACAAAAATAAAAAAGAGCGCCCGGAAGGGACACTCTAACAAAATCTTAACTATTAGGTTTAAATATAATATTAAAATTATGTCAGATTTCGACCTCTGGTAATACTCTTTTCTCCATAACGATCTTTTATTTTATCGATAGTAGAAGTAAGCCTTTTTTTCCTTACTCTGTCAGTAAATAATGATAACTGAATGCCATTATTGTCGGTAAGATTAGCCATACCTATTCCCAGAAGCCTTATGGGTTTACTTAATAAGTTGTGTTTTTTAATTAATAATAAACCTGTCCTATAAATACTATCTGTATCATCAACATACTCCTTTATGGTAGTTCGGCGAGTCAGGGTAACCCTGTTATTATATCTTACCTTAATAAATACTGTACTCCCTTTCAAGCAGTTTTTTCTTAAACGACGCGCCACACGTTCCGACATATTCATCAAATGGGACATAACCTCATCAGGGTCTATAAGGTCATCACTGAAAGTTTCTTCATGGCTTATTGATTTTATATCACTTCCAGGCTCCACATGACGGTCATCAATTCCTCTGGCCAGATAATATAGTTGAAGTCCCTGTTTTCCCAGTATACCTTTTAAATCTGATTTAGATAAATGCCTTAACATACCAACTGTTTTTATCCCTTTACTTAAAAGTAATTGCTCTGTCTTTTTTCCTATCCCCCAGACCTCACCAACACATAATTTGTTGAGAATTTTGTCTACATTATTATCATCAATGATAAAAAAGCCATCTGGTTTATCCATTCCAGATGCAAGCTTGGCCAGAAACTTATTATATGACAAACCAATGGAAGCAGTTAATCCGAGCTGCTCTTTTATTTTGTTCTTTATTTTTTTACCAATTTCAACAGAAGAACCAAAGAGGCGATGACAGCCTGTTAAATCAAGAAAGGCTTCATCTATAGAAACCTTCTCCACCAGAGGAGTATAAGTATTAAATATCCTGAATATTTTTTCTGAAATTTCCCGGTACCTGCTATGCCTCCCTTTTACAAAAATACCTTCAGGGCAAAGCCGCCTGGCCTCTACCACTGACATAGCAGACTTTACCCCGTATTTGCGGGCTTCGTATGAAGCAGTGGATACCACACCGCGATTTTCCAAATCTATTCCACCTACAATGACCGGTTTCCTTCTAAATTCAGGATTGTCGAGCTGTTCCACAGAGGCAAAAAAGGCATCCATATCTACATGCATAATATCCAATTCCATGTTTGTCGCCCCCTGGTTTGTTTTGGCCTAAACCTATCTGTCCTCCAGGGCAAGTTCTATTAATTTATCTATTAAATCAGGGTAGTTAAGACCGGTTGCTTCCCATAATTTGGGGTACATACTATATTGAGTAAAACCAGGTATTGTATTAATCTCATTTACTAAAAGCACTCCGTTATTCTTTAAGAAAAAATCAACTCTGGCAAACCCATTACCATCAATAGCTTTAAAAGCTTTAATTGCCAGGTTTCTGGCCTTATCAATAACACTTTCATCCAGAGAGGCAGGTATCACCAGTCGGGTTTTGTTATCTTTATATTTAGCTTCGTAATCATAAAACTCTTTTCCGGGAAGAATTTCACCGGGTAGTGAAGCTTCAACCTGGTCATTACCCAGCACTGAACACTCTATTTCTCGCCCCTCTACAAATTCTTCAAAAATAAGTTTACGGTCATAATAAAATCCCTTTTCCAGGGCCTTTTTTACTTCCCCAGGAGAATGAACCTTGCTGACCCCGATGCTTGATCCCATATTAGCCGGTTTAACAAAACAGGGCCATCCTAAAAATCGATCTATTTCTGAGATAATGCCATCCAGTCCATTTTCTAAATGATTCTGTCGATAAACCCTGTATCTGGCCTGGGGAATTTTATGATAGCTAAATAAGTTTTTCATTATTTCCTTATCCATACCGGCTGCCGAAGATAAAACACTGGCTCCTATATAGGGGATATCAAGACAATCTAAAAATCCCTGAAGCTTGCCATCCTCTCCATAAGGACCGTGTAAAACAGGAAAAACAATATCCAGTTTGTGATCCAGGAATACCCTGACACTCTCTGTAATACACCTATCTTTACTGGCTTTAACTTCATTTATTCCATTGTTCAGTATATTCCACGATTCCTCGGGTCCGACCCATTGACCTTTTTTGGTTATACCAAAGGGAATTACCTTATATTTTTCTTTTTTGGCCATTTTGACAACTGACCTGGCCGACATAACAGAAACTTCATGTTCCTGAGAGCGTCCCCCAAACAAAACTCCAAGCCTTAATTTACTCACACCAAGACCCCTTTCTTAATCTCCTTTCTTATATACATAACTTTATTTTCCTTATTAATAATTACAGCATTTTAACGATAATATTACTTAAAATAATTTAAATGCATTGCCTCCCGTACTTCTTCAAGTGTCTTTTTGCCTATTTCCCTGACTTTTTTAGTGCCTGCCATTAATATTTCGTCAACAATATCAGGATTCTGTTCATATTTAACACGGCGCTCCCTCATTGGTTCCAGTAGATTATTTAAAACCTCTGCCAGACGCTTTTTACAGGCCACACAGCCAATTTTTCCAGCCCGACATTTTTCCTCAATTTCATTAACTTCATCTGAATTAAAAGCCTTATGATACTCAAAAACAGTACAAACTTCAGGATGTCCCGGATCAGTTTTCCTGATACGGGCCGGGTCAGTTACCGCCTTTTGAACCTTTCTATTAACCTCTTCTTCACTATCAGAAAGATAAATAGCATTATCCAGGCTTTTACTCATTTTGCTTTTGCCATCAAGCCCAACCAACCTTGGTATATCACTGACAAGTGCTTCGGGTTCTGGAAATACAGGAGCATATAGATTGTTAAATTTTCTTACAATTCTTCTGGTCTGCTCAATATGAGGAAGCTGATCTTCACCTACGGGGACCAGATTGGCTTTACAGAAAGTAATGTCAGCTGCCTGACTAACCGGATATCCCAGAAAACCATATGTCATATCATTATAGCCATACTGGGCAGCTTCAGACTTAATAGTTGGATTATGCCGTAATTGGTTAACAGTAACAATCATAGAATAAAAAACAGTCAACTCTGCAATTTCAGGTACCATAGATTGAACAAATATTGTTGTCACTTCAGGGTCTATCCCAACAGCAAGATAATCTGTGGCTACCTGCCTGACATCCCGGGACAGCTTTTCAGGTGTTTCAAAATTGGTTGTCAGGGCCTGAACATCAGCAATTATTAAAAAGGTATCATATTCTTTTTGTAATCTTACCCTGTTTTGCAGACTCCCTACATAATGACCCAGGTGTAATTTCCCGGTCGGCCTATCTCCTGTTAATATCCTTTTCTTTTTTTTCTCTGCCATTATAACCACCCCTCCTGTTATTTCCTCAATAATATGCATTATAAAAAAATGCCCATCCCATATAAAAAGCAAAGGGCATAAGGTTCCACAAAAGGAAAATTATTTTTATTTATCATACCAAAATCGTAATAAACAGTCAAGAAAATTAACTGACCCTTATCAGCTCTGTTACTATACTATAAAGAAACCTTGCATATTCAGATGAATTATGTTAAAATAAATTAATAATAGTTACTAATTACACTTTCCTTTATCAAGGGGGTGACAATATGGTAAAAAATAAAAGAAAAAAGACAAGGATGACCAAACAACGCAAGGCCATACTTAAAGTATTAAAGAGCACAAAGTCCCATCCTACTGCTGACTGGGTTTATGAACAGGTAAAAGAAGAAATACCCAATATCAGTCTTGGTACTGTTTATAGAAATCTAAACGTACTGGCTGAAATGGGAAAAATAATGGTCCTGGATTATGGGAGTACCTACAGCCGTTATGACGGCAACCCTGAAAACCATTATCATTTTAAATGTTTGGAATGTGGGCGTGTTTATGATGTGGATATTCCAGTAAAAGAATCCCTTAATAAAGAAGTTAATGAAAATACTGCCTTTAAAGTCACTTATCATCGTACTGAATTTTACGGGGTATGTCCAGAATGTCAAAACAAAAATTAAAGTTTAACACAGGGTAAATACCATAAATTAAAAGGTATTTACCTGTTTTATTATATTAAACAAATTTTATAACTAAAAAGTTTATGATTCTTTTTTATTCAGGACTATTCTCTTCTATCTGTTTCCTGGCCAGAGAATCAGCCTTTTCGTTATATTCATCACCTGAATGTCCTTTTACTTTTTTAAACTTAATGTTAAATTTACTGGATAGATTATCAAGCTTTAACCACAGATCCTTATTGGAAACAGGTTTATTACTACTTGTTTTCCACCCCCGTTTTTTCCAGTCATCAATCCAGCTCTTCATACCGTTTATTATGTAACTTGAATCAGAATAAACATGGACCTCTCTACCCTCTTTTATCTCTTTTAAAGCTTCTATTACAGCCCTCAGTTCCATCCTGTTATTGGTGGTTTCATCTTCATACCCGGCTACTACTCTTTCCTGCCCCTGATTCAATATAACAGCAGCATAACCACCTGGTCCCGGGTTCCCGGAACAGGCACCATCTGTATATACTTTAATTGGTTCCATCTTTGTCATCTCCCTTGTTATTGAAATATCCCTCTCTTTAAAATTAACTCCATTATTATCACAACAGGGTATAATATCAAGAACTGGGGTCTCATCCCTGATATCGACTGGATCTATAATCAACTTACTGTTTTTTAAATCCTTTACTTTAACAAGATCTATAGCCAGATTATTTAAACTGTTAACGGTATCACAATCATAATAAATAATATATAATTGTTTATTATTTTTATAAATGTTTATTTTATTTTTCAATTCTTCCTTAAGCTTAATATAATAATTACTGGAATTGGATATTTGTTTTTGGTTTATTTTATTTTTAATCGGGGTTTTTACATAAGCGACAGCTTTAATTTTAAACATCTTCATCTCCACCTTTAATCCCTTCTCCGTTAGACCGGTTTCCCATTACATTATATTTAGATAACTCTTTTAAATACAGACGCTGGGTTGGATATGCAAAATTTATGTCATCCTCCTGTAAAAAAGACCTCAGGATATCTTCCCAGATTAAGTTTTCACTGGTCCTTCTATTTCTTGCTTCACATAGATACCTGACAGTCAAAAGAATCCCACTATCTTTGACATTGGTATACACAATGGGAGTCAATTTGCCATATTGTATCAGGTATTTTTTTGATGCCTGTTTAAGTTTTTTTTTCGAACAATATTTTCAGTATCCTCAACATATTTACTCACAATATCCAGTAATATTTGTCTGGCCTTCTCCCAGTTGCTTTCAAAGGTTACCAGCACCGGTATCTCGTTCCATATATACTCAAATCCGGCAGTATAATTGGCCACACTGGTATTTAATACCTTCCCATTGGGAATATGTAATACCCTTCCGGTACTCTGATCTGCCTGTACCCATTCACCAATCTCAACTAAAGAAAACTGAAATATTCGTATATCTATAACATCACCTGAGTACTCTCCAATTTGAATCCTGTCTCCCAGGGTAAAAGGTCGCTTCCAGATTATAAATAACCACCCTACAAGATTAGAAAGCAAATCTCTGAGGGCAATAGCCAGACCAGCTGAAAACAGTCCCAGAAAAGTCATCAGGGATTGAAACCCTTTTAACCAGAGGGGTAACACAAATATTATTCCTGATAAAAAAGATAAATAATTTGATACCTTTCTCCATCTGTATTTAAGAGCAACATCATCAACCTTTGAACTAATTATTTTGTTAATACCCCACCTTATAATTGCTATAACAGTAACAATAATAACTGTATAAATTAATTTGTTTCTGTATTCTGAATTTATATTAATAAAGTTATCTAACCACTCCATATAAACACAACCTTTATTAAAGTTAACATCTATTTTACTTTTCTTTTTCCTGTTTTTTTTCGAGTTCTTCTAAAAAATCAACAGCTCTACGAAGATGAGGTATAACTATAGAACCCCCGACTATTAAGGCTACACTAAATATTTCAAAGAATTCTTCCCTAATAACACCTTCTTCTTTACATCTAATTAGATGATATTTAATACAATCATCACACCTTAATACCATTGAAGAAACAAGACCCAGCATCTCCTTTGTTTTGCTGGAGAGATAACCATCTTTATAAACCCTGGTGTCCAGGTTAAAAAAACGGTTTATATTCAAATTTTTTTCAGATAATATTTTTTCATTCATTTTTTCCCGGTATTCTCTAAACATTTTCAAATCATCCATAAAAATCCCCCTTAATAATATTATTAAACTGATAAACGCTACAACATATCTGGTTTTACTTCCTGGCTTATCGCTTTGTCTAATTTACTTGTTACAGGAATTATTAACAAAAATAAATAATATACATTCTTGATAATCATTATATATGAGAGGCTTTTAAAATTCAATCAGACTGGGAAAATAAACTAAACTATGGTATTATTAATTTAATCTATTATATCAATAAAGGTTATATGTAATTAAATAAAAAATGGAGGTAAAAATATATGCTATTCAAAATAATAATTATATTACTGGCTGGAACCGGAGCCGGTTTTATTAATACCATGGCCGGTGGTGGTTCCCTCCTGACTTTACCTGCTTTAATTTTTATGGGACTCCCCCCGGCTGTAGCCAATGGTACAAACAGAATTGCTATATTACTACAGAATATTGTGGCAACTTTAAACTTTAAACAAAAAGGTTATTTTAACCTCAAAATATCATTAATGGTAGCTATTCCGGCTGTCTTTGGATCATTTATAGGTGCCAGAATAGCAATAAATTTACCCGGAAAACTTTTTAATAAAATTCTGGCCCTGGTCATGATTACTATGTTAATTTTAATTCTCTGGAACCCTGGCCGAAATGTTAAGAAGCATAAAAATAGTTTATTGAATAATAAAATAACTACCATTATTGTATTTTTCTTTATAGGTATTTACGGGGGTTTTATTCAGGCTGGAGTCGGTATTCTAATAATCAGTACTTTAACAATTATGTCAGGTTTATCTCTGGTAAGGATTAATAGTATAAAGGTATTTGTTGTGGGGTTATATACTTTGTCATCTCTTATAATATTTATATCCACCAATAACATTGACTGGTTGGCCGGTTTGCTTCTGGCCTGTGGTAATTCCCTGGGAGCCTATCTGGGAAGTAACCTTGCCATAAAAAAAGGTGATAAACCAATTAAATTTATATTAACAATTGCTGTAATCTCAATGTCCATAAAATTAATAATTGAATAGGCACAAATTTTAATATAAAAGCTTTTGATATAAAAGGTATAATAATTTATTTTAATCATTGGTTCTTAAATTAATCATTGCTTTTTAAAAATATAGATCCTGATATAAATTAATCTCCGGAATTTTTAGAATAATAATTTTTGGAATAATAAATAAAATCGGGCATAAAAAAATGGCTCCCCGAGCAGGACTCGAACCTGCGACTCGATGGTTAACAGCCATCTGCTCTACCAACTGAGCTATCGGGGAACGCCACTTATTAAATCTATTAAATTTTAATATTAAATATCCGGCAGCGACCTACTCTCCCACGGGGTTACCCCCGCAGTACCATAGGCGCTGGAGGACTTAACTTCTGTGTTCGGAATGGGAACAGGTGTTGCCCCTCCGCTATTGCCACCGGAAAACTTTTTGCTTATCTCTCATTCGCATATTCTATTATAACAGATTTTTTCGCCTTGTCAACACTTTATTTCAGCTTTTTTAACTTTTTGGCCTCTCAATATTAACCACTTTCACACCTTCAAAACAGCATACAATGATGAGATGAGATTAAGCCCTCGACCTATTAGTACCGGTCAGCTTAACGAATTACTCCGCTTCCACCTCCGGCCTATCTACCTGATCATCTCTCAGGGGTCTTACCTCCTTAAAGAGTGGGATACCTTATCTTGAGGGTGGCTTCACGCTTAGATGCTTTCAGCGTTTATCCACTCCACACATGGCTACCCAGCTATGCCCCTGGCGGAACAACTGGTTCACCAGCGGTGTGTCCATCCCGGTCCTCTCGTACTAGGGATGGCTCCCCTCAAGTATCCTGCGCCTGCGACGGATAGGGACCGAACTGTCTCACGACGTTCTGAACCCAGCTCGCGTACCGCTTTAATGGGCGAACAGCCCAACCCTTGGAACCTGCTTCAGCTCCAGGATCCGACGAGCCGACATCGAGGTGCCAAACCTCCCCGTCGATGTGAACTCTTGGGGGAGATAAGCCTGTTATCCCCGGGGTAACTTTTATCCGTTGAGCGACGGCGATTCCATGCTCCACCGCCGGATCACTAAGCCCGACTTTCGTCCCTGCTCGACCTGTATGTCTCGCAGTCAAGCTCCCTTCTGCCTTTACACTCTTCGTGCGATTTCCATCCGCACTGAGGGAACCTTTGGGCGCCTCCGTTACCTTTTAGGAGGCGACCGCCCCAGTCAAACTGCCCGCCTGACAATGTCCCATGACCGGTTTACGGCCACTGGTTAGAATTTCACTACAGGAAGGGTGGTATCCCACCGGCGGCTCCACTGATGCTGGCGCACCAGCCTCTCAGCCTCCCACCTATCCTGTACATCCTGTAGCAAAACCCAATATCAGGCTACAGTAAAGCTCCACGGGGTCTTTCCGTCCTGTCGCAGGTAGTGAGCATCTTCACTCACACTACAATTTCGCCGAGTCCCTTGTTGAGACAGCGCCCAAGTCGTTTCGCCTTTCGTGCAGGTCGGAACTTACCCGACAAGGAATTTCGCTACCTTAGGACCGTTATAGTTACGGCCGCCGTTTACTGGGGCTTAGGTTCAGACCTTCGCTTGCGCTAAGCCTTCCCCTTGACCTTCCAGCACCGGGCAGGCGTCAGCCCCTATACTTCGTCTTTCGACTTAGCAGAGACCTGTGTTTTTGATAAACAGTCGCTTGGGCCTGGTCACTGCAACCGCCTCGGGCTTTCACCCTATCGCGGCACCCCTTCTCCCGAAGTTACGGGGCCATTTTGCCGAGTTCCTTAACAAGGGTTCTCTCGCGCGCCTTGGGATTCTCTCCCTGCCTACCTGTGTCGGTTTCCGGTACGGGCACTATTAACCTCACTAGCGGCTTTTCTCGGCGGCTCATTGGACAACTTCGCCTCATTCGGCTCGACATCACCCTCCGGAGTTATGGA